>NZ_JAQFTZ010000001.1:0-1799930 GCF_027715825.1 Bacillus cereus group sp. Bc061 | reverse complement strand
AGAAATGCCTTGGTTCGGTTTAGGTGTATTTAAAGTAGAAGAAGGACCAGAACTTGTAGAAGCTGTAAAATCAGCGATTAAAGCAGGATACCGCAGCATCGATACAGCTGCGATTTATGGAAATGAAGCAGCTGTAGGTGAAGGAATTCGCGCTGGTATTGAAGCGACTGGAATTTCAAGAGAAGAATTATTTATCACTTCAAAAGTATGGAACGCAGATCAAGGATATGAAGAAACGATTGCTGCATATGAAGAGAGCTTAAAAAAATTAAAACTAGATTATTTAGATTTATACCTTGTTCACTGGCCTGTAGAAGGGAAATATAAAGATACGTGGAGAGCGTTAGAAACACTTTATAAAGAAAAGCGTGTACGTGCAATTGGCGTAAGTAA
Source organism: Bacillus cereus group sp. Bc061 (assembly GCF_027715825.1). NCBI lineage: Bacteria > Bacillati > Bacillota > Bacilli > Caryophanales > Bacillaceae > Bacillus > Bacillus cereus group sp. Bc061. Next base: position 1,799,537 of record NZ_JAQFTZ010000001.1, on the reverse strand, counting down.
CTTCCAAATCCATCATCTGCAAGATGTAATAAAAGATGCAGAAATTAAGCCAATGATCAACCAAGTAGAATACCACCCTCGTTTAACGCAAAAAGAGTTACAAGCTTTCTGTAAAGAACAAGGTATTCAAATGGAAGCATGGTCACCACTAATGCAAGGTCAATTATTAGATAACGAAACATTACAAGAGATTGCTGAGAAATACGGTAAAACAACAGCACAAGTGATTTTACGTTGGGATCTTCAAAATGGAGTAATTACAATTCCAAAATCAACGAAAGAACACCGTATTATTGCAAACGCTGATGTATTTAACTTTGAATTAACGAAAGAAGATATGGAAAAAATCGATGCGTTAAACCAAAATCACCGCGTTGGTCCAGATCCTGATAACTTTGATTTCTAAGATTAAAGAATGAGTAAAAAGAGTGCAAAGTTGCACTCTTTTTTATTTTCTATTCAATAAAATGTTTCTGTTTATTTGATTAGCGTTTATATTATGGCTGTTAAATTGCTTTTGGCTATGTAGAGAACTTACTCTAAGATAGTATTAAAGTTTGATATGTAATCATGCATTCTATAATATGTATGCTATAGCATGTATATTGCAAGTTATTTGGAGGTGGCATATGGACTTATATGAGTGAACAGGGTATCTTGTTCATCGCACTGATGTGAAATTAACAAAATATATAATGTAAGTTTTTAATCACATATTGATTATAAATTTTATCTTTTATATGCTATAGCATATAAAATTCGCCTCTTAAATTGTAATGGCGAAAATTTAAATAATACAGTAGATATATTATGAAACGAGGAGATTTTACTTATGGAAAAATTTATATTAGCGTTTGATAGAGAGCTTGTAATTGCAGAAAAAAAAGACTCAACATGGAGTGTCCAATCACAGTTTGTAGGTGCGAATCCAGTTGCGTTAGCTTTAGATCCATACGATTCAGAAAGAATGTATTGTGGTACTTTTGATAGAGGATTATGGAGAAGTAAAGATGGAGGAAGTTCATGGGAAGCGATTGGAACTTTACCTTCCTTCGGTGAAGTGTTCCCAGCTAATGCTATTCATATGAGAGCCATTACAGCAGTTTCTGTATCTCCAGCGAAGGGTGATGACGGTAACGGGATCGTATATGTAGGAACTGAACCGAGCGCCATGTTTGTATCCAAAAATGGAGGAGACAGTTTTGAATTGCTAACGGATTATCGACAAATGCCATCGTATTCATCATGGTTCTTTCCTCAAAGAACATATACGCACCACGTAAAACATATTGAAATTGATGCTAATAATCCAGAAACTATATATACAACGATTGAGGTTGGGGGATTAATTAAAAGTGTAGATGGAGGTAAGACGTGGACTGAGGAAAAAGAGGGGAACTACCCTCAAGATATTCACATTCTTACATCACATCGCAATGCTCCAAATCGTTTATACGGGGTGTTAGGTGATTCATTCTTGAAAGAACCAGGTCAAGAGTATGCGGAGAGTAATGATGGAGGTAAGACGTGGAACTATATGTGTAGTGGGCTAAAGCATCATTACGCATATCAAATGGCAGTTAATCCAAATGATCCGGAAAATATTATTATTGCGACATCTTCAAATCCACACGTAGCACACGATTACAATAATGGAAATTGTGAATCATATATTTATAAGAAAGAAAAAGATCAGCCTTGGACAGAAATGAATGCAGGTTTACCAACTCCTAAGGGCACAATCATACCAGTATTAAAGGCAACAAGTGATGGAACGTTCTATTTATTTAGTAATAAAGGGGTTTATAAGTCGGTAGATGGGGGTTCAAATTGGACGTCATTAGATATTCCATGGGAGAACAGATTTATGGAACAACACCCTTATGAGATGTTAATTATTAAATAAGTAATGAGTATAATTTTTACAACTATTCATTAAGTATGGTTATTTGAATTGAATTTGAAAATGTAAAAAGCTAGGTAATGCGTTATTCGTGTTACCTGGCTTTTTGACTATCAATTTAAGGTTATTTTCATATTTGTGTAAATATGAAACAAGCAGGATACATGAATAGAGAATGGGTAAAATAATACCGAATGATCACTAGATTGTATCAATGATGCTATAAGAATTTTTTTAGGTAAACTGAAGCAATAAGCAGTGGTTTAGATTCAGAATGACTGGCAATTGGTGTTATGGAGTTCAATGGTTCAAAAATGAACTCATTTCAACTCATATTATCTTCGCAATGTAACATTTTGAAGAATATTAAAACTTAGGAGGAATTGAATTATGACAAAAGATTTCTATACTGCATTGAAAGAAAGACGTACTTACTATGGGATTAATAAAGAGGTACAAGTATCAGATGAAAAAATTAAAGAAATCGTGGAGTTTGCTGTGAAATATACTCCATCCGCTTTCAATTCTCAAACTGCGCGATTAGTTGTATTATTTGGTGAAGCTCATAATAAATTATGGGATATTACAACTGAAACATTAAGAAAAGTAGTTGGAGATGGAGATTTTTCAGGAACGCAACAAAAAATGGACTCTTTTAAAGCTGGTTATGGAACAGTACTATTCTTTGAAGATGAAGCTATTGTTAAATCGCTTCAAGAAAAATTTGCTGCATATGCTGAAAACTTCCCAATTTGGTCACACCAAGCATCAGGTATGCACCAATTAGTCGTGTGGACAGGTTTAGAAGCAGAGGGGTTAGGGGCATCTTTACAACATTATAATCCATTAATCGACGATGAGGTAAAACAAGAATGGAATGTTCCTTCTAATTGGAAACTAATTGCACAAATGCCATTTGGTAATCCAACAGCTGCACCAGGAGAAAAAGAATTCCAACCGCTTGAAGAGCGTGTGAAATTTCATAAGTAATAAACGTTATTCATAAGGAATGAGTAAAAAGATCCTAGTTATGAATTCCATCACAAATGTAGCAATATGTATATTAAAAAACACGAAGACTTTAAAGTCTTCGTGTTTTTTTGTTCATGTTTGAAAGTGATAAAGGAGTATGATGGTTTTTAGTTAATTAGGATAAAAATAATCCTATAACTGTATGTAAGAATGTGTGATTTTACAACCTTTTCTATGATAAAAAAGATACTACTTTAGCAAATATAAAGAGTTAGAAATTATAGTTTATAGGGCACTTTTTTGTTCCTATGGAACTTTAAAGTGCGTAATTTTCTTTATCGTTAATATATATCATAATGGTATTTATTAGTTGGTTTTAGCTTTACTCTGCTGTTGATGTGATTTTTTAATTCCGTACAGAGTGCAATAGCTACATAATTTTCGTTTATACTCTTTTGAAAAAAGGGTGGATCAGCTTATTTTCTGTTAAAGATAAGAGAAATGAACCACAATATAAACGTAATTATTTATTCCAACGTAAGTCAATCATGTAGCACATGAATTTGGAGGGATCTATATGCATATGCAATTAAAAGGGAAAACAGCACTGGTTACTGGATCTACGGCAGGCATTGGAAAAGCAATTGCCACTTCATTAGTAGCGGAAGGAGCTACTGTACTTATTAATGGACGCCGTGAAGAAAATGTTAATCAAACGATAAACGAAATTCGAGCGCAGTATCCTGATGCCATTCTTCAACCTGTAGTAGCTGATTTAGGAACAGAACAAGGGTGCCAAAATGTGATTGAAAAGTACCCTGAAGTAGACATTCTTATTAACAACTTAGGAATTTTTGAACCTGTAGAATATTTTGATATCCGTGATGAAGATTGGTTTAAATTGTTTGAAGTCAATATTATGAGTGGTGTTCGACTTACTCGCTCGTACTTGAAAAAAATGATTGAAAGAAAAGAAGGAAGAGTTATCTTTATTGCTAGCGAAGCAGCTATTATGCCATCTCAAGAAATGGCTCATTATAGTGCGACTAAAACGATGCAACTCTCACTTTCTCGTAGTTTAGCTGAGCTGACGACAGGAACGAATGTGACTGTTAATACTATCATGCCTGGTTCGACTTTAACGGAAGGAGTGGAGACTATGTTAAATAGTCTTTATCCTAATGAGCAATTGACAATAGAAGAAGCTGAGAAGCGATTTATGAAAGAAAATCGACCAACCTCTATTATTCAAAGACTTATTCGACCAGAAGAAATTGCCAATCTTGTCACTTTCTTAAGCAGCCCACTATCTTCAGCGATTAATGGTTCCGCGTTGCGAATAGACGGGGGATTAGTACGTAGTGTATTTTAATAAATTTAAAACAATATAATATGCTGTTGAAGGTAAAGATGGTAAGGCAAATGAGTTGTATTTTACTTATTAACAGAAATATATATAAAGCAAATTGTGATATGAAAACAGCCGGATTTTCTACTATAAGAAAAATTCGGCTGTTATTTTTTTATTTGGTGTAAAGGATGGGAAGCTTTTAAGGTTGTGGCACGCCTCTTAAGACAAAGATAAGGCGAAGTGATCCTGCTGTTATTTGTATTATTTAGTGAAAGTTACCAAACGTTTTTCAACACTATTTTCCCTATTGCTTTATTTGATTCCAAATATTCATGTGCTTGTGCAATTTCATCAAACGTAAAAGTTTTCGAATCTAGCAATGGGCGAAGTTTTCCTTCTTCTACTATTTGCGTTAGTTTATTTAAAATTTCCCCACAAGCGTCACGTTTATCTGTATGTAATATTTTTAACGCCATAAAAGTAACGTGCAGAGAGAGTCCTTTTGCGTGTAAAGGAGAGAGGTCATGGGTTGAACGAGCTGCAATTGTTACGACAGTTCCGTTGATTGCAGCAGCTTCGAAAGAGTTATCGAGATTTTTGCCACCTACTGTATCAAATATAACTTCAAATCCGTTGCCATTCGTATGTTTTTGCACATATTCTTGAACAGATTCTTCTTTATAGTTAATAGCTACGTCAGCTCCGAGACGATGGGCTATTTCTATTTTGCTTTGCTGAGAAGCGGTTGTAAAAACTTTAGCACCAGCCCATTTAGCTAGTTGAATGGCTACGTGTCCTACGCCACCAGTAGCTCCATGAATGAGAACATTTTGACCAGGTTTAATATTTGCACGATCAAATAAAGATTCCCAAGCTGTAATTGCCACTAATGGTAGAGCAGCTGCTTCTTCCATTGTTATATTGTTAGGTTTGTGAGCAATTAATCGCGTATCAGCAAGCATAAACTCTGCAAGTGCACCACCAGTTTCTTTAAAACCTCCGGCACATCCGTATACTTCATCGCCAGCTTTGAATTTCGAAACACCTTCTCCTACTTCAATAACAATACCAGCTACATCGCCATGTAATATAGCTGGAAACTCAGGAGCGACTGCTGAAACGGCACCACTACGCATTTTCGTATCGATTGGATTTACACTTGTTGCTTTTACATCGATTAGAACATGACCTGGTAAAAGTTTTGGTTTTGAAACTTCTTCTAATTGAAATACAGATGAATCCCCAAAAGAATGGATAATTTGTGCTTTCATAGTTTATACCTCCTGTTTATGGTTATAGCATAGCAAAGTACGAAAAATAAGTATAATATTTTGAATTTGGTTAGTGAGAATTTTATATAGAGAAGGGGAAAGTACGTGAAATCATGTAACGTACTTGCAAAAGCAACAGTAAAGTTTTTTGAAGAAAGGATAGATGTTATTTTTGCAGCACGATTTATTCATTATGTTTATTACTACTTACTTAGTATAGGTACTTTTAAGTGCCTACATCACTTTAAAGTACGTACTGTTATTCATGTTATGGCCGATTTATAATAACACTCGTAGCACAAAGAAAGTTATGACGATGACAATCGGCAACAATGTGGTGCTACAGTATTGCTTATGAATTTTGAGAAGAAATATGAAAAGTATAGATTTATATAAATAAAGGAAAGTGAGTGAAACAAATGGAAAAGTTTGCGAATCATTTTGGATATAATCGTATGTTTGCGAAAGATCAGCTTACATTAGGAGTTCACATTCCGATTGAAAATTATCAGTTTCATGCTCCAACGATGGAAAAACAAGTAGAGTTAGTACAAAAAGCAGAACAATATGGTTTTACAGGTGTATGGCTTCGCGATGTTTTACTGCAAGACCCTGACTTTGGTGATCCTGCAACAGGTCAAATTTACGATATGATGATTTATTTAACGTATTTAGCAAGTAAAACAGAGAAAATCGCATTTGGAACGTCGGCAACCGTATTGTCACTTCGTCATCCATTGCGTGTAGCAAAAGAAATTGCTACATTAGATCAACTATTTCCAGAAAGAATTATGCTTGGCGTTTCATCCGGTGACAGACGTGCCGATTTCAAAGCGCTAGGTGTTAGTCATGAAACACGAGGTGAAAAGTTTAGAGAAGCGTTTGCTTACTTGGAAGAGATTTTGTATAAAAACTTCCCGTCTATCCAGTCGACACTAGGAGAAGTGAATGGAGCGAATTTGGTTCCAAAACCGTCTAAACGTGTTCCAACCTTTATTACAGGTTTTAGTCAGCAAAATATGGATTGGTTCGCTGAACATGGTGATGGATGGATGTACTACCCACGTAGTCCAGTGCATCAGGCAGCAGCAATTGGACAATGGAGAGAACTAGTAGAGGATTATCATCCAGATGTATTTAAACCATTTATCCAACCGATGCATTTAGACTTATCTGAAGATCCAAATGAACGTCCTACACCGATACGTTTAGGTTACCGTACAGGGCGTAAGGCACTAATTGAATTACTTGATATATATAAAAGTATTGGTGTGAATCATTTATTCCTTGCTCTATTTGATGGTCAACGTCCAGCTGACGAAGTATTGGATGAGCTAGGAGAAGAAGTACTACCTCATTTCCCAGCATTGTAAAGGAGTGAAAAGAATGAAAGCGATAGGACTTATGCAATATGGAGATAAAAGCGTACTACAAGAGATTGAAATGCAGACACCGCTATTAGGAGACACCGATGTACTAATTGAAGTATATGCAGCTGGTATAAATCCCGTGGATTGGAAAATACGTGAAGGTTTACTGCAAGACGTAATTTCTTATGACTTCCCGCTCGTTTTAGGATGGGATGTTGCAGGTGTAGTTGCTGCTATAGGGCCAAACGTAACAGCATGTAAAGTGGGGGATGAAGTATATAGTCGTCCGGATATTGAACGAAACGGTGCTTATGCAGAGTACGTGGCTGTAGATGAGAAATATGTGGCGAAAAAACCGAGGAATTTATCTTTTGAAGAGGCGGCATCAATCCCTCTTGTAGGTTTGACAAGTTGGCAAAGCTTAGTGAAGTTCGCAAATGTTCAAAAAGGTAATAAGGTTTTAATTCATGCTGGATCTGGCGGAATTGGTACGTTTGCTATTCAGCTAGCGAAAAGTTTCGGTGCACATGTTGCAACTACGACTAGTACGAAAAACATGCAGTTTGTAAAGGATCTAGGCGCTGATACTGTCGTCGATTACAAAACAGAAGACTTTTCTTCGCTTTTGCATAATTACAATATTGTTTTTGATGTGTTAGGCGGAGATGTACTAAAGGATAGTTATAAAGTGCTTGCACCAAATGGAAAGTTAGCGTCTATTTATGGTCCGAAAGGTATGGAAATTCCGCAAACCGAGATATCAAGAGAGAAAAATATTGAGAGTGACCATATATTTACTGAACCTAACGGATATGAACTTTCTCTTATTACAGAATTAATTGAGGACGGGAAGATTAAACCCGTTGTAACGCATGTGTTGCCTTTACATGTAGAAGGTGTAAAAAAAGCACACCACATAAGTGAGTCAGAGCGTGCTCGTGGCAAAATAGTATTGAAGAAACATTGGTAAAGTATGAGGTTTTAGAGACAGTATTGTGCTAAGTAGCAAATGAGTTTATATATTCTATTCTAGCAATTGTTTTAAAAGGGAGAGAACAAATGGATTCAATGACATTTCTTTTATTTGGAGCGACAGGGGATTTAGCGAAACGCAAAATTTACCCTGCTTTATACAAATTATTTAGTAATGGGAATATACCGCAATCTATTTCTATTATCGGTATTGGTAGAAGGGTAATGTCAGATGTGGAATTTCAAACAAAGGTAGAACAATCCCTTGCTACATTTTCTAGAAGATCTACTGATGACGAATTAGGAGTAGAAGAATTTATTAGCACATTTCGTTATTGTCAATTAAATACAGCGAATATAGAGGACTATCAAGATTTGTTGAGTCTTGTAAAGAGACGTGAAACAGAATTGAACATTCCTGAAGACCGCATGTTTTACCTATCTGTTATACCAGAAGTATTTGATGTCATTGCTTTAAATATTAAGGAAAGTGGATTGTGGGCTACAAAAGGATTGAACCGTCTTATTATAGAGAAGCCTTTTGGTCATCATGTAACGTCTGCTCACGAGTTTAACGAAAAATTAATTGAAGATTTTGATGAAACTGATATTTTTTATATCGATCATTATCTTTGAAAATGAGTGGTAACTAAGGATAAACTTAGAAAAGTATTACGAAATAAATAGTATGTAATTTAAGACATTTTTATTGACGATAATAATATATGTGGTTAATATACTAGACATAAGATTATTTAATTACTAAAAGTAATTAAATATATGTTATTTCGTAAAGTATTATAAATAAGTAAGTCGTGGTAGAAACGCTTTGAATTGCTACTATTAATATTGGGGACAATTAGAAAGCGAAAGGTATAAAAAGAATTGGAATTTGATAACTCTTTGTTTTTTATAAAAACATGAGCTTCTGTACAATTCATTTTTAATATATTGACCAGGATTATACAACAAGAGGGGGACTGAAATTGGAATCAATGACCTTTGTTTTATTTGGAGCGACAGGGGACCTAGCGAAACGCAAAATTTACCCCGCACTATATAACTTATATAGAGATCAAAAGCTTCCAAAGCAAATATCCGTTATCGGGCTTGGGAGACGTGAAGTATCTCATGTAGATTTTCAAAAAAGAATAAAAGAATCAATAGAGACGTTTTCTCGTCATAGAGAAGAAGGTACTCCAGAACTCGAAGGTTTTTTAGATAATTTTCGCTATTGTCCATTAGATGTGAGTAAGCCGGAAGACTATGAGAGATTATTACAAGTCGTTCGTGAAAGGGAAGAAGAACTACATATAAAAGGGAATAGAATGTTCTATCTTTCCGTTGCTCCTGAATTTTTTGAGACAATCGCTTTAAATATTAAGGAAAGCGGACTTGATAAAACGGATGGATGGAAACGCCTAATGATTGAGAAACCGTTCGGGCACGACCTTACATCTGCTCGTGAGCTGAATGATAAGCTTAGTCGCACGTTTGAAGAAGACGAGATATATCGTATTGATCATTATTTAGGTAAGCCGATGATTCAAAACCTTGAAGCACTAGAGTTTGCAAATCCTGTTTTACAATCGATTTGGAATAAAGAACATATAGCAAATGTACAAATCACAGCGAGTGAAACAGTTGGGGTTGAAGAAAGGGCAGGATATTATGATCAGGCAGGAGCCATTCGAGATATGGTTCAAAATCATATGTTACAAATATTAATGATGACTGCTATGAATTTGCCGGAAAAGGTTAATGCATGTGAAATTCGAGAGGAAAAGCGAAAGGTAATGGAGGCGCTTCGTAAAGTGAAAAAAGAAGACGTTCAAAACCATATCATTCGCGGACAATATGGTGCAGGTGAGATAAATGGCGGGCAAGTTGTAGCATATAAAGAGGAGCCAGGAGTAAATCCTTCTTCTAATATAGACACATTTGTTGCTGCTCGCTTGTGGATCGATAATCCATTTTGGACTGGCGTTCCCTTTTATATACGAACAGGCAAACGAATGAAAGAAAAGTCTACTCGTATTGTAATCGAATTTAAAAATACGTTAAAACAGCAATATCAAGATAGTAATCCAAATGCAGCACCTAACTTGTTAATAATTGAAATTAGCCCAGGTGAGAACGTTTCATTACAGTTAAATAGTAAAAATCCATTGAAAAATGGAGAAATTGAACCGATCCGTATTAACTTTACTTGTGAGCAAGCGGATGTGGGAGTACCTGAAGCGTATGAAAGACTCATTCACGATGCTGTGAGTGGAGACGCTACATTCTTTGCACATTGGAGAGAAGTTGAATTGTCATGGGAATGGGTACAACCAATTCTTGAAGCATTCGAGGAAAACTTATTACCACTTCATGAATATGAGTCTGGTTCATATGGTCCAGAGGCATCTAATGAATTATTGCAAGAAAGTGGATTTAAATGGTGGTTAGATCAAGAAACGAAAAAATAAGTACTTTCTTTCATGAAAGCATGTAGGGGGACGATTACTATGACACAAAACATAAATCAATTAGCAGTGAATACAATTCGTACGTTATCAATTGATGCTATTAATGCGGCAAATTCAGGTCATCCAGGTCTTCCGATGGGAGCAGCGCCAATGGCTTATGCATTATGGGCGAATCATTTAAATCATAATCCTAATCATCCAAAATGGTTTAACCGTGATCGCTTCGTTTTATCGGCGGGACATGGATCTAGCTTATTATATAGCCTACTTCATTTAGCTGGATATGACGTTTCAATTGATGACTTGAAAAACTTCAGAAAGTTAAATAGTAAAACACCAGGTCATCCTGAGTTTGGTCACACTTCTGGAGTTGAAGCGACGACAGGACCGTTAGGACAAGGGATTGCGAATGCTGTCGGAATGGCAATGGCAGAAGCGCATTTAGCGGCGAAGTTCAATAAGGATGGTCACTCTATTATTGATCACAATACGTACGCTTTAGTTGGAGACGGTGATTTAATGGAAGGTGTCGCTTATGAAGCGATGTCAATGGCAGGACATATGAAACTTGGCAAGTTAATTGTGCTGTATGATTCAAATGAAATTTCACTTGATGGTGAATTAAACATTGCTTTCTCTGAAGATATGCAGAAAAGAGTAGAATCTGCACATTGGCAATATGTAAGAGTTGAAGATGGAAACGATGTTGATGCGATTACAAAAGCGATTCAATTAGCGAAAGATAATACGGACCAACCTACTCTTATAGAAATTAGAACCATTATAGGTTACGGAAGTCCAAAAGTTGCTGGAACGAACAAAGCACATGGTAACCCGCTTGGAGTAGAAGAAGCGACAGCGACAAAACAAGTGTATGGTTGGCATTATGAAGAAGACTTCTTTGTACCTGAAGAAGTAACAGCTCATTTTAATGAACTGAAACAAAAAGGTATTGAAAAAGAAAATGGCTGGAATGAGCAGTTCAACTTATACAGAGAGTCAAACCCTGCACTAGCAGATGAATTAGAAAAAGCGATTACAGGTGAAGTTTTAATCGAAGCGAAAGACATTTTATCCTTCGATACTGAAAAAACGATTTCAACTCGTGTTGCAAGTGGGGAAGCTATTAATCATTATGTGAAATCGATTCCTTCTATTTTCGGTGGAAGTGCAGATCTTTCTCATTCTACGATGACAGATATAAAAGGTGAAGCAGTGTATGCGGTAGAATCGTATGCTGGCCGAAATATATACTTCGGTGTACGTGAACATGCAATGGGCGCAGCAGCGAATGGACTGGCTCTTCATGGAGGAGTAAAACCGTTCGTGAGTACATTCTTTGTATTTAATGACTATCTTCGTCCATCTATTCGACTGGCTGCATTGCAAAAGTTACCTGTTACGTACGTATTTACACATGATTCGATTGCTGTAGGAGAAGATGGTCCAACGCATGAACCTATTGAACATTTAGCAGCTCTTCGGGCAATTCCTGGTTTAACAGTTATCCGTCCGTCAGATGCAAATGAAACAGCAAGTGCGTGGGCGTATGCTTTACAGCAAACGGATGGTCCAGTCGTTTTAGTACTGAGCCGTCAAAATTTACCGGTGTTTCATGAAACGAAAGCAAACATAGAGAATCTTTCTAAAGGGGCTTACGTATTAACACAAACGAATGAAAATCCGGATGTAATTTTAATTGCGACAGGTTCTGAAGTATCCTTAGCTGCTAGTGCAAAAGCGAAACTAGAAGAAGACAATGTCTCTGTTCGCATCGTTGCAATGCCAAGTTGGGAGTTATTCGATCGTCAATCGAATGAATATAAAGAATCCGTTCTTCCGTCTTCTGTAACGAAACGAGTATCTCTTGAGATGGGTGTATCTCTCGGGTGGGAGCGTTATGTAGGACAAGAAGGAAAAGTACTATCAATTGAAACATTTGGAGCTTCAGGAACTGGTGCTGAAGTCATGAATCTATTTGGATTTACGACAGAAAATGTTGTTCAAATTACAAAAAATGTATTGAATTCTTAAGCTATGACTGTGAATACCTTTCCGTACATATCAGTGCTGCAAGGTATTCCAGATTGTAGTGATATGAATTTTTAATAAAAGATGATTTGAGGAGGAATTATATTATGCAAGTAGGATTAATTGGCTTAGGTAAAATGGGATTAAACTTAGGGAAAAATTTAATCGATCATAAACATGAAGTAGCAGCATTTGACTTGAATGCAAGTGCAGTGGAAGAAATGAAAGAGTACGGGGCAACAGGTGTATCTAGTTTAAATGAACTTGTTCAGTCATTACAATCACCAAGAGTTCTTTGGGTTATGGTACCACACGCTGTTGTAGATTCTGTTATCGATGAGGTTACACCACTTTTATCAAAAGGAGACATTTTAATTGAAGCGGGTAATTCACATTATAAAGAGTCTATTCGCCGATATGAGCAACTAAAGAAAGATGGTATTCACTTTATGGATGCAGGAACTTCTGGCGGAATGGAAGGCGCTCGTAATGGTGCTTGTTATATGATCGGAGGAGATCAAGAAGCTTGGGATATCGTTGAACCTATCTTCCGAGATACTGCTGTAGAAAATGGATTCTTATATGCTGGAAAAGCTGGTAGTGGTCACTTCTTAAAAATGGTTCACAACGGAATTGAATACGGTATGATGGCTGCTATTGGTGAAGGATTTGAGATTCTAGAGAAAAGTGAATTTGACTATGATTATGAAAAAGTATCAAGAGTATGGAACAACGGTTCAGTAATCCGTTCATGGTTAATGGAATTAACAGAAAATGCATTTTCTAAAGATGCAAAACTAGATGAAATTAAGGGTGTTATGCATTCTTCTGGTGAAGGAAAATGGACAGTAGAAACAGCATTAGACCTTCAAACAGCAACTCCTGTTATCGCAATGTCGTTATTAATGCGCTACCGCTCATTAGACAATGATACATTTACAGGAAAAGTAGTAGCAGCTCTGCGCAATGAATTTGGCGGACATGCAGTAGAAAAGAAATAAACATCTTAAAAATTTAACTCATTGACGTTTAAAAAATGGAGGGAATTAATCATGAAATTTTTTATTGATACTGCAAATCTTGAGGACATAAAAAAAGCATATAAACTTGGAGTTTTAGCTGGTGTTACAACGAATCCTTCTTTAGTAGCAAAAGAGGGCATTAAATTTGAAGACCGTATCGCAGAAATTTGTCAGGCAGTTCCTAAAGTTGAATCTGTTTCGGCAGAAGTAACGCCAGATGCTGTGACGGCTGAAGAAATGATTGCTCAAGCAGAAGAGTTGATTAAGATTAACGGCGGCGATGAGAAAGTTACAATAAAACTTCCAATGACGCTAGCAGGATTAGAAGCTTGTCGCTATCTTACTGAAAAAGGTGTGAAAACGAACGTTACACTTATTTTCACTGTGAACCAAGCACTTTTAGCTGCCAGAGCAGGTGCAACGTATGTTTCTCCATTTTTAGGACGTTTAGATGATATTTCTGAAGATGGCGTATTATTAGTTGCTAAAATTGCTGAATTATTCGATGTTCACCAATTAGATACACAAATTATTGCGGCTTCTGTTAGACATCCAGATCATGTAACTCGTGTAGCGATGGCAGGTGCTCACATTGCAACAATCCCTTATAAAGTAATTGAACAACTTGCTATGCACCCATTAACAGATCAAGGTATTGAGAAGTTTGCTGCGGACTGGGCGAAAGCTCCTAAATTATAATGCATAAAAGTGAAGGAACTTTCCGAAAATTGCTTTTCATGAGAGGACAAATCCTAAGTAACTTCATCGTTTAAACGGGATCCCGAGTTTGTAGTCTTACTATGTGAAAACAGCAAGAGAAGAAAGCGTCATTAACTTTTAAAAAAGGAAAATTTGCTTACGCGAAGCGTTTATCACAATAACATTACAATTATGAAAGAGAAATCCCCTTATCAGAGAGATGAGTTAAAGTATATCTCTGATAAGGGAGATTCTTTTTATATAAATTATTATGTTGTGAAGATGAGTTGTATATCGATATATAAATTTTTACTCAAAAAAGAACTATATAGGTTCTTTTCATTGTATATCATTTTTGAAAGGGTTTACATAAAGGGGTGGAATTGCGTATGAATATGTACCTTTTAATGATTACATTATTATCAATTGTAATTGTTATTTTAGGGGTATCGTGGTGGAGATGGCACGCGTTTATTAGTTTAACGATTGCAAGTTTATTTTTAGCAATTATGTCTGGAATGCCAATGGATAAAATAGTGAGTGCTTATGAAACGGGAGTCGGAAGTGTTCTTGGGCATTTAGTAGGTATTTTAGTATTAGGTACAATTTTAGGGAAAATGATGGCAGAGTCAGGTGCTGGAATGCAGGTGGCAGAGTTCTTTATTAAATCCTTCGGAATAAAAAACTTACCATGGGCGATGTTAATTGCGGGTTTTATTATTGGAATTCCGGTGTTTTTTGAAGTAGGTATTTTAATATTATTGCCGTTAGTAATTTCTATTCATAAAACAACGAAACAAAATATTTTATTGATAGCATTACCAGCAATTGCTGGGTTATCTGTCGTACACGGCCTTGTTCCTCCGCATCCAGGGGCAATCGTTGCAATAGGTATTTATAAAGCGAATCTTGGGAAGGTATTATTGTATTCACTCATTATTACATTTTTTGCAGCGATTATTGCAGGTCCTATATTCGCTAAATGGATTCACAAACGTGTAATTCCTGAAAATGAGCCAGAATTGATTCGTGTAAATACAAAATCAACGAAATTACCAGGAATAGGAGTTTCGTTTTTAGTTATATTGTTACCTGTAATGTTAATGGTGTTAGCGGCAGCAGCTCCTTATGTTCCGCTTTCTACTACTTTGATGAAGATGGTCACCTTAATCGGTAGTCCTATCATTGCACTTTTGATTGCATGTTTTGCAGCGTTTTATTTTCTTGGATTTCGTCAAGGTATCGATAAAAAGGCTATTAAGAAGGTAACAGAAGATAGCTTATTACCAATCGGTTCAATCGTTGCGATTATTGGTGCCGGCGGGGGATTTAAGCAAATTCTTATCGATAGTGGTGTAGGGAATGCTATTGCTCAAATGTCTGAGCATTTAGCACTATCTCCAATTATATTAGCATTTATGGTAGCTGGATTAATTCGAATTGCGACAGGGTCAGCGACAGTCGCCTTAACAACAGCAGCGGGTATCGTTTCGCCAATCGTTGAAAATACGACAGGTGTGAATTTAGAATTACTCGTCATTGCAACGGGTGCAGGAGCATTAATGTTTTCTCACGTAAACGATGCTGGGTTCTGGATGGTAAAAGAATACCTAGGTTTAACAGTGAAAGAAACATTTAAAACATGGACGGTATTAGAAACATTACTTTCATTTATCGCTTTTGGAGGAGTTTTACTACTCGATATGTTTGTTTAAAATAAGGATGTTTTTATAGTGGGATACTGTAGTAATTTTTTGTTAGGAGGAAGAAATGGTGAGTTCAAAATATATGATTGGTGTAGACATTGGGACAACTAGTACAAAATCAGTTCTATTTTCTACGGATGGATCTGTTATTGCAAGTCATGGAATTGAATATCCTTTATATTCTCCTACGCCGGAAACAGCAGAACAAGACCCAGAAGAAATTTTTCGTGCAGTAATACATACGATTAAAGAAACTGTACAGTCAAGTAGTGTACAGCCGCATGATATTCTTTGTGTTTCTTTTAGTTCGGCAATGCATAGTATCATTGCTGTAGATGAGAAGGGAAAGCCGTTAACGAGATGTATTACTTGGGCAGATAATAGAAGTGCAAGCTGGGCAGAGAAAATAAAGAATGATATGAATGGTCATGAAATTTATTTGCGGACTGGGACACCAATTCATCCGATGTCACCACTTTCGAAATTAGTTTGGTTACAGAATGAACAGGCAGAATTGTTCGCAAAAACTTATAAATTTATTTCTATTAAAGAGTATGTTTTTTATAAGTTATATAAGGAGTATGTAATTGATTATTCTATAGCATCAGCGACAGGAATGTTCAATTTGAAATCTTTAAAATGGGATGAAGAGGCTTTACGTGTAGCGGGCATTACAGATGATAAGCTTTCTAAACTTGTTCCAACGACGCACAGCTTAACAGGATTAGATGAGGAGCTTGCCAAAGAAATGAATGTACTTGTTTCTACTCCATTTGTAGTAGGAGCGAGTGATGGAGTCCTATCCAATTTAGGTGTAAATGCAATAGATCCTGGCGTTGTTGCTGTGACAATTGGTACAAGCGGTGCGATACGTGCTGTAACAAATCGTCCTGTAACAGATCCAAAAGGTAGAATTTTTTGTTACGCCTTAACTGAAGACCATTGGGTAATTGGTGGACCGGTTAATAACGGTGGTATGATTTTCAGATGGGCTCGTGATCAATTAGGTACTTCAGAGATTGAGCTTGCGAAGCGTTTAGGAAAAGATCCATATGAAGTGCTTACTGAAATAGCAGCAAAAGTGAGTCCGGGGTCCGACGGTTTATTATTTCATCCGTATTTAGCAGGAGAAAGAGCTCCTTTATGGAATGCAAATGCACGAGGATCTTTCTTCGGACTTGGATTGCATCATAAGAAAGAACATCTTATCCGTGCTGTTTTAGAAGGAGTAATTTATAATTTATACACCGTTCTTCTCGCTTTAAAAGAACTCATTGGTGAACCGAAAAAAATTCAAGCGACAGGTGGTTTTGCAAGATCGGAACTTTGGAGACAGATGATGGCGGATATTTTCCATCAAGACGTATATGTTCCAGAAAGTTTCGAAAGCTCTTGCCTAGGAGCTGCAATCCTCGGTTTATATAGTTTAGGTGAAATAGATACATTATGCGTAGTATCTGAAATGGTAGGTGCGAATTTCCACCATGAACCAAACATGGAAAGTGTGGAAAAATATAAAGATTTAACACCGATTTATATTCGTCTGTCCCGTCAATTGGAGGAAGAATATGAAAGTATAGCAGCGTACCAAAAAAAGTGGGTTTAAAAGCTATTTAACAAGAAAATATGGTAACGTATAAAGAGGTACTCTAATTTTTTAGGATACTCTTTCAACATAAAACATTATAGGAAGTAAGATGAATGAAAAATATAGGGAGAGAGGGTTATGAAAATGAAGGATAATAAAGAGTTTATTGGATATGTTGGAACTTACACGAAAGAAAAAAGTGCAGGAATATATAAGTTTATTTTAGACACGGAAGCAAAGAAAATTAGTAATGTAACACTTGCGGCCAAGCTGGATAATCCTACATATGTAACGATTAACCGAAAGAATGAATATCTCTATTCCGTTGTTAAGGAAGGAGAATCTGGTGGTGTAGCTGCGCATTCGATTGATAGTAAAACTGGAGAGCTAAAGGAGAAAAATAGACAAGTGGTAGAAGGGGCTTCTCCTTGTCATGTGAGTGTTGATAGTGGGACTCACACGGTAGTTACAGCAAATTATCATAAAGGAACGATTGAGTCTTTCGCAGTAAATGAAGAAGATGGATCTGTAAATCCTGCGACCTCTATTATAACGCATAAAGGTTCAGGTCTGAATAAAGAAAAACAAGAGAAACCACATGCGCATTACGCAGGATATACGCCTGATGAAAAATATGTGGTAGGTGTTGATTTAGGGATAGATAAAATAATTACGTATGAAATAAAAGATAGTGTATTAAAAGAAGTGAATAGCTTGGCTGTAAATCCAGGAAGTGGTCCGAGACATATTACTTTTCATCCAAATGGAAAGTATGCGTATGTGATGACGGAGCTTAGTTCAGAGGTTATTGTGTTAACATATAATCCGGCAGAAGGAGCTTTTACAGAAGTACAGTATATTTCTACTATTCCTGCCGCGTTTGATGAAAATAATCAAGGAAGTGCGATTCATATTTCTTCTGACGGCCAGTTTGTATATGCAGGCAATCGTGGTCATAATAGTATCGCTGTTTTCAGTGTGGATCAAAACTCAGGTGAGCTTACATTTGTGGAACACACATCTACAGAAGGAAATTGGCCAAGAGACTTTGTATTAGATCCTACTGAAAAGTTCCTTATTGCTTCAAATGAAAAGTCGCATAATCTTGTATTATTTTCAAGAAATGAAACGACAGGGAAGTTAACACTTTTACAATCTGACGTTGCTGTGCCAGAGCCTGTTTGTGTGAAGTTTTTAAATGCTTAAGTTGTGTTGAAGCTGAATGCATGCAGAGGTGTCGTTATTTGTCGGTAAGTCGATATCCTTTGTCGAAACGTCGATATATTAAAAAAATCGTTGATATATTTGAATTTGTGTTCGATATATTTGAAAAAATCGTTGATATAATTTCATATGCCTAAAAAAAGCAAAGCGATATCGCTTTGCTTTTTACTGTTTCTTTTTCGGTCTACGTACTAACTCGCCGCCGCAGTTTGGGCAAACGTTATGTCTTTCTTCTGTACATGGTGCGCAAAATGTACATTCATATACGCAAATGTATGCTTCAGAATCTTGCTCCAGCGATTGATCGCAAATTTGACAGTTTGTTTTCATTTGTAGTGCCATAGTATTGCTCCTTTTTGTTTGAATTTTTATAATTTAATGATAATGTTTAATGGTGGAAACTGCAATTTAAAATGAAAGTTATTATTGTTTATTGACTGTCATTTGTAACTTTATTTTATATTAAATTTTTCATTTGAAAATTTATAAGAATGAAGATCTGCGCGTTGTTATATTTAATAGATCATTGGTCGTTAAAACTGTTGCAAACATTTCGTGAAGGCTTAGTAAAGCAAATTTGTGGATATCGTTAGCGCAATAATATTTCCCATCGTATGCAATTCTATCAAATGTAGCGGTAGCATCAGAAATTACATAGGTAGAAAAACCTAAATTACCAGCCATTCGGACTGTTGTAGAAACACAATAATCAGTTGTTAAACCTATAATTACGATAGTTTCATAATTGTGTTTTCGTAAATAGGATTCTAATTCGGTTCCAATAAAAGCACTGTTCACCCTCTTTTTGAATACGGGTTCATTTATAAGTGGAATAGCAAATTCTTGAAATTCACTACCGATGAAATCTTCTCTTAAAGGATGATTTTCTTTATTTGAAATGTGCTGTATATGAATAACAGGTCGAGTGGTATCTCGCCATGTTTGTAGAATGAGTTTCATATTTGATTCAGCATGAGGATTGTTACGATTTCCCCAATATGAATCGTTGAATCCTTTTTGAACATCAACTAAAATAAGTGCGGTATTTTCAGATATTTGTTCCATTTTCATTCTCCTTTATAGGTGTGATTTATTGTTATATTGAAAGGATACTATGTATTATAAAGAGTGAGAATTTCTATTATTTTTGAAGGGTATAATAAAAAGTTTTAACAAGGGGATGTGGAACGTGGATATTGATTGGTTACGTTGTTTTCTAATTTGTGCGGAGTATAAAAGTTTTTCGAAAGTGGCAGAACATCTTCATATGACACAACCAGCAGTAAGTAAGCAAATTAGAAAGTTGGAGGACGAGTTAGGTGTAGAATTATTACATAGATCACCGCAAGGAATACAATTGACAGAAGCGGGTATTCAGTTTCAAAAAAGAACTACTTCACTCCTTGAGGACTGGGAAAGTATAAAAAAAGATATGAACAAGTTTGGAGAAAGAGTGGATATAACATTGGGGTTACTTCCTAGTCTTGCAGCATTTTATCTACCTCAAAAACTTGTTAATTATAAGGATGAAAATGTAAAAATAAATACGAATGTGTATGATATGTCAAAGGAGATAATGGAAGATCTATTGAGCGGGAAAATAGATGCTGGTTTAGTAGATGAAAAGTGGGTGCCTAAAAATTATTGGAATAAAGAATTATTCAAAGAATCATATGATGTAGTTTTTCAAAAGGAACATTCATTTCATCAACAAGATATTGTTTTCATGAATCAATTATTGCTTGAACGGCTAGTAATGTATCCTGCTGGATGTGATATACGCAGAGTGATAATTGAGGAGTATGAGAAATGGAAAGTAAAGCCTAATATTAGTACTGAAGTCTCATTTAGAGATTTTATTCTTGGTATGGTTGCTTCTGGGGCTGGAGTTACAATTGTACCAAGAACAATTTCAGAACACATTGGTCATTTACCGTTGTTAGCAAAACCAATTTGCGATTTTAAAAAGCAAAGAGTAATATATGTAATTGCTAGAACTGAGAAAATTGGAAAGACTCTTTTTAAAATGTTTTGGGAAACAGTATGATACATATTAATTGGTGTATGAGGATAATGTTTAAGTCAGTATAACAGGGGGAATTTGATTTGTTTGGAGAAAAAGATATGAATCATTTAAAAGCAAACTGCGAAAAATGCTTCGGTTTATGTTGTGTGGCGTTACCGTTTGCAGCATCGGTAGATTTTGCAGTGAATAAAGATGGTGGTAAACCATGTTCCAATTTACAATCAGATTTTAAATGCAGTATACATAAAAATCTTAGAGGAAAAGGTTATAAAGGCTGTACAGTATTTGAATGTTTTGGCGCTGGACAGAAAATTTCTCAAGTTACTTTTAACGGGATGGATTGGCGGAAAGATGCTAAGCATGCGAGAAAAATGTATGATGCTTTTCCAGTTATGCATCAGCTCTATGAAATGCTTTGGTATTTAAATGAGGCTATTTTATTAAAGGCGACACAATCGATCCATAAAGAATTAAGTAAAGCAATTGAAGAGACGGAGCGACTTTCGAATTTAAATGCGGACGAGTTAATGAAAGTAAATATCCCATTACATCGTGCAGATGTGAATATTTTACTTTTAGAAACGAGCGAACTAGTATGGAAAGAAATGAATACTGCGCGTAGGAAACGAATCATACACCGCGGCGCAGATCTTATGGGAGCAAACCTGAAAAAGAAAAATTTACAAGGGGCGAATTTAAGAGGAGCATATTTAATTGCGGCAAACTTAAATGGTGCAGACTTACGAGGGGCGGATCTCATTGGAGCAGATTTACGAGATGCAGATATTCGTGGGGCTGATTTTACAAATAGTATTTTTCTGACGCAAGTTCAAGTTAATGCGGCAAGAGGGGACAAACATACGAAATTACCGAAATTATTGTCTCGTCCATCGCATTGGAGTGTGTAAAGAGTGTATACGAACAGGCAGAGATTAAGTATCTCTGCCTATTTTTCATTTCTTTTCAAAAGTAGTAATAAAAACACTACATATAATAAGAATACCACCAATAAAAAAGTTACTACTCAATGTTTCGTTTAAGAGTAACCAACCAAGCAACGATCCGACGATAGGTTGGAAGAAGAAAAATAACGAACCGATGCTAGCGTCCATTAATTCTAATCCTTTATTCCAAAGGAAAAAGGCACCTGCCGTTGAGACGATTCCTAAATAAAGTACGCCTAATACTACATATAGGTTCATATGTTCAATAGGGTTTGATTGAAATTCCCATACCATAAAAGGTGTAATAAAAAAGAGTGAAAAGAATATAGCGTACGTTGTAATCACTAAAGATGAAAATCGAGCTGAAGCAATTTTTACATAAATAGATAGTAAAGCCCACGTAATAGCTGCCCCGACTAATATGATTGTACCGATAAAATAGGAGCCAATTTCAATATCCCATCCGATTACGATAATGACACCGATTGTCGCTATGATGGTAGATAGTAATCTACGAGCGGTTAGTTTTTCTTTTAAAATGATCGCTGCAAATATAACCATAAATGCAGGTGTAGCTGATGTTACTAAAGATCCTGTATGAGCGTCGGATAATTTTGTTCCGATAAATTGACAAGTGATCGAAATGAAATATCCGATAAATCCAATCCAAGCGAATAATAGCCAATCTTTTTTACGAATGGTTACTGTTTTCTTTTGCTTTTTCTCAGTAATTTTTAAAATCATATACAAAACAACAAAAGCAATGATAAAGCGTAGCCAAACGAGTGTGAGTGGTGGGATAAAGTCGAGTACATATTTGCTAACAACATACATACCGCCCCATATACTAGCTGCTAGTGATAAACATATAGCTCCTAAAATGGTTTGTTTCATGTAAAGTACCTCCGTCTATTTTTAGGGTATGATGAGTTCCCTAAGACGAGGCATAGTGCACGTGTTATATGAATGCCCGTCTTAGTTTATAGACGGCCTACAGGTTGATCGTTTTCGAATGAAGTGTTGTAGTACATGTGTATTCCTCCTTCTTAAGTTATAATGATATTATAACTTAATTTTCTGATTATTGGAGGTTGTTATGAAATATATCGTTATAAAATCACATGTTAGCAATTATCCTGATCCAATTCGCTTAGAAGAGGGGGATGTAGTGAAAATGATAGAGAGTTACGATGGTCCTGAAAATTGGGAAAACTGGATGTTTTGTCACGAAGAGAAATATGACCGGAAAGGGTGGGTTCCGGAGCAAATTATAATGAAAAATATAACTGATGTAGGAATCATTACGAAACAATATACTGCCAAAGAATTAAATGTAAGTATTGGAGAAAGATTGATTGGGTTAGAAGAATTGAATGGATGGGTTTGGTGTGAAAAAACAGGTGGTGAGGATGGCTGGGTACCAAAGGAAAACTTACAAAAATATTAGTAATACGATTTGGTTATTAATATAGGAAACATATTTTTAGTTTATGAGTATATTGGTTGTAGGATGAAAAATAGATTAATAGAGAAAGAGGAGATTATTATAACTACAACCGTTATTTCTCATTTTTATAATGAAGAGTATTTATTACCGTGGTGGCTTGCTCATCATACGAAACTGTTTGATCATGGTATTTTAATTAATAAAGGCTCAACAGATCGTTCGGTGGAGATTTGTAAGAAATTCGCACCGCATTGGGAAGTGCGAAATTCTGTAAATCCAGAGTTTGATGCATATGCGACGGATCATGAAGTGATGAGGGTAGAACAAGAAATACAAGGATGGAAAATGATTTTAAATACGACTGAGTTTCTTTGTGTGCAAGATAAAAATCAGTTTTGGAAATCACTAAATGAATTGGGAGGGAGGATGTATTGGCTAGAAGGGCTTATTATGGTTGATGATCCTAACTACAGTTATCCGGACCTTAACTTTGGACTCCCTTTAATGAAACAGCGATTTCATGGTTATTTACCAGAAGATTGGCCGTTGTGGAGAAGAGGTAGATTTATTCATAATCATGAACACGGAAGTTATACAGTTGGAAGACATTTATCCGCGCATGAATCTATGATTTATCCGCCTCTTGCTTGTATATTATGGTTTGGATTTAGTCCGTGGAACGATGCGATGAGAAAGAGAAAGTTACAAATTGGTCCGACTCTTTCTGAAGCTAGTAAGCATGGGGGAATGGGGACGCATCATATTATTACGCCGGAAAGATTAGAAGAATGGTATAAGGAATTAGCGAGAGGAACGAAGGATTTACGTTTTAGTGATGCGTACCGTTATGTTTTTGTATAAATGATTCCCACCATGAAATTGTTTCTTCGATTCCTGTATTTAGATCGTATGTCGGTTTCCAGTTTACTTCAGTTTTTAAACGCTCTACATGAACGCCGACAAATAAAGGTTCATCTTTAGAGAAAGGTATTGCACCCAGTTTAATTAGATGTTCTTTTCCTATCTTTTTAGCGATGATAGAAGCTAACTCTTTAATTTGTACAGATTGACCAGAAGCGATATTGATTGTGTCTGTAACGCCATGTTCTAATACTGTTATGAGAGCATCAGCGACGTCGCTCACATGGAGGAAATCTCTTGATTGTTTTCCATGTGTACATAGTGCTTCCTCATTTTTTAATAAAGAAGTGATGATGTTAGAAACGAGTCGATTCCCTTGTTCGTGAGGGCCATACATATGAAAAATGCGGCCCCAACACATGCTGAGGCCTGATTGCTCAGCGTACGTTTGGAGCCAGGAGTGTAGTGCATTTTTACATAATGAATACGGGGTTTTATAAGAAAGAAGCGGTGAATCTTCAAACAATACACCGTTAAACCATTCATACTCTGCGCCAGTACCGGCAACGACGACTCGCTTTCCGCCGCATGTTGTGAAGTGTTGAATCAATGAGATACTAGACGTAAGCCAATAGTAATTATTGATAGATACATAACACGCTGGCGGCACTGCTTCCCAAGCTAAATGAATGAGATGACTAGGCTTCATGTCGTAAATGAGTTTTTTTACTTCTTCATCGCAAAGTAAGTTGACTTTATGCCAATGGCAAGAAAGATGGGAAGGCTTATTTGTATTGTAAGTGGCGTGCACTTCATAGCCCTTTTGAATAAGAGAATGTACAACATATTTACCAATCCATCCGCTACCGCCTGTTACAAGGATTTTTTTCATGGCTCAATTACCTCAACTTCTGGTATTGTTACTAAAAATTTGCCGCCCCACTCACGAATGAAAGAGCATTCTTTCATAATCTCGTCTTTTAAATTCCAAGGAAGTATAAGAATGTAATCAGGTTTTGTACGTTTTATTTCTTCTGGAGATTTTATTGGAATGCGGGTTCCTGGTAGAAGGAGATTTTGTTTATGAGGGTTTTTATCTACTGTATAAGCTAGAAATTCTTTTCCTATCCCGCAATAATTTAAAAGGGTGTTTCCTTTAGCTGGCGCACCGTAACCGATAATTTGTTTGTTTAAAGCTTTCGCTTCGATAAAAAACTGTAAAATATTTATTTTCAATTGTTCGATGCGTTTAGAAAAAAGGAGATAACAGTCTAATGTATTTAGCCCGTGATCCACTTCTTTTTGAATTAATTTTGTAACACTAGAATGGATAGTTGATTCGTCACTATGATGTTTTACAAAAATACGTAAGGAACCACCGTGCGTTGCAAGTTCTTCTACATCGACAATTTGTAAATGATGGTGAGATAAAACTTTTTGCAGGCTTATAAGTGAGAAATAGGAGAAGTGCTCATGGTATATCGTATCAAACTGTTTAAAGGATATGAGATTTAATAAGTGCGGGAATTCAATTGTTATTGTTCCGTCTTGTTTTAATAACGTTTTTAAACCTGCCACAAAATCATGTAAGTTCGGAACGTGTGCTAATACGTTATTAGCAATGATTAAATCTGCTTGCGGTAATTTTTTTGCTAAGTCGTTGCTGAAAAAATTCACTTCAGTAGGAATTCCTTTTTGGATAGCGATTTCTGCTACATTTTTTGCTGGTTCAATTCCTAACGTTTCAATATGTTCTTTTTGAAAGTATTGTAATAAGTACCCATCGTTACTCGCGATTTCAACCACCTTTGAATGTTTCTTTAAGCGGAAGCGCTTAATCGCCATTTCTACATATTGTTTAGCATGCAGTAGCCAGCTTGATGAGTAAGAGCTAAAGTATAAATAGTCATGAAAAATATTGTGCGGAGATTCAAATTCATCTAATTGTACGAGTAAACAAGAGTGACAAACAAATGTGTGCAATGGATAAAATGGTTCCATTTTATATGAGTTTTCTGGAGAAACAAATGAGTTAGCGAGAGGAGAAACACCTAAATCTAAAAAAGTGTTGCTGAGTAATGAGTGGCAAAAACGGCATTTTTTCTGTTCCATTTTATAGCCCCCTTATAAATTTTTGAATGCATCGATTTGTTGCCGCGTGAAAGATTCGATATTTTCACCAGATGCATATTTTTTGTACCAATCA
This sequence comes from Bacillus cereus group sp. Bc061, assembly GCF_027715825.1. Classification (NCBI taxonomy): domain Bacteria; kingdom Bacillati; phylum Bacillota; class Bacilli; order Caryophanales; family Bacillaceae; genus Bacillus; species Bacillus cereus group sp. Bc061. The sequence goes on along the minus strand of NZ_JAQFTZ010000001.1, from coordinate 1,773,473 downwards.
ACAGTCCAAGTGATAGCCTTATCTGTTGATAACTTAGGAGTCCAGCCGAGTTTAGTTACTGCTTTTGTACTATCGAGTGTTAAAACAGGCGATTCATAAGGAGTGTTTGTAGAGGGGGAAGTGATTGTTAGTTGTTTATTCCATAATTTTATTACAGATTGAATGACATCATGAACGGTTCTGTTAGGTTCGTTCAACGGGCCGAAATTCCATGCTTCTGCATATGCAGCGTCTGTCCAAAGTTTTTCAGCTAAAAGGATATAGCCGTGTAAAGGATCTAATACGTGTTGCCACGGGCGAATAGCCTTTTTGTTTCTAATCGTTAATGTACCATCTTGTAAATATGCACGAATGACATCTGGGAATAATCGGTCTTCTGCCCAATCCCCACCACCGATGACGTTACCTGCTCTTACTGAGGCGAGTTTCTGAGTATTAGTGTGGAAGAATGATTTTTGATAGGATGTTGCCACTATTTCAGCGCAAGCTTTACTAGCACTATAAGGGTCGATACCTCCTAGCCGGTCAATTTCCACGAATGCCCGGTTACCGCTCCCGTCATTTTCATAACATTTATCACTTGTAACATTAATGATGCCACGTATACTTTCTGTATGTTTTGCAGCTTCCAATACGTGAACAGTGCCTAAAACATTCGTTTTAAATGTTTCGATAGGATCTTTGTATGAAGTGGTGACGATTGGCTGGGCAGCTAAATGAAATAGTATGTCAGGGTTATGATGTTTTAGGGCGTGTAATAAAGAATCGTAATCTGTAATGTCGCCTTTAATTGTTATGCACTCTTTTGCTACGTTACATTGTTCAAAAAGATTAGGAATCGATGGGGGATGAGAAGAAAAGCCAACTACTTCTGCACCTAAAGAAGTTAAGAAAAGGGTGAGCCAAGAGCCTTTAAATCCAGTATGTCCCGTAATAAATACTTTTTTCTTATTCCAAAAAGATGAAGAAGCCATATTACCAAACCTTCCACGGAGCGTTATTACTTTCCCATAGCTCGACTAATTTATTTTTATCGCGCAATGTATCCATCGGATGCCAAAAACCAGTATGTTGATATGCTGATAGTTCGTTTTTGTTTACTAACTGAACTAAAGTGTCTGTTTCAAAAACAGACTTATCTCCACTAATGTAATTGAAAACTTCAGGGTTTAAAACGAAAAATCCACCGTTAACCCATCCGCCATCCCCGAGTGGCTTCTCTTGAAAAGATGTTACAGACTGTTTATTTAATATGAGAGAACCGAATCTACCAGGAGGTTGTACGGCGGTAACAGTTGCCATTTTTCCATGTTTTTTATGAAATGCAATAAGTTCTTTTATATTTACGTTGCTTAATCCATCGCCATAAGTGAGGCAGAAAGGTTCGTCGCCAACAAAATTTTGAATCTTTTTCACTCGTCCTCCCGTTTCGGTATTTACACCAGTATCGATTAGTGTAACTTTCCACGGTTCTACACGTTGAGAATGGCTAGTAATTGTATTATCGCTTAAATGTATCGTGAAATCTGACATGTGTAAGTTGTAATTTAGAAAGAACTCTTTAATTGCATATCCTTTATACCCTAAGCAAATAATAAACTCTGTAATGCCGTAATGGCTATACAAACTCATAATGTGCCATAGAATAGGTTTTGTTCCAATTTCAATCATAGGTTTCGGTTTTAAATGTGTTTCTTCCCCAATCCTTGTCCCGTATCCACCAGCAAGAATAACAGCTTTCATTTTTTCCTCCTAAAATAAAAATTTATAATATATACAGTATTCATATTGTATGCAAATGGTTTTGTTTTTGACTAAGTGCGTAAAAATGTGTGGAAAATGATGGTGTGAGAAATATTAAGGTTTAAATTTAGGGAATAATTGTTGATATTCAGGGTGGTTACGAAGATCTTGGGTTATGCTACTAAGCTCTAAAAATCGAGTTTCGAGTTGATCAGAGGACTGACCATAATGTGTTTGAAGTCCCATTCGAACGCCTTTTTTTGAAAGGGTGGGTGTAATTTGTAATTTTCTTGCCTTTGTATGTTCGTTCCAAGGACTAAAGTAAAATTTAACAATGAATGAAGGGGAGTTATAAACGACATGTTGATGCCGGGTAAAATGTCTACCAGGTAAATATGCGCCATCAAGATGGTTGTGTATAAATCTCCAGGCACAGCCGATTTCTGGGTTATAAGGAAAAAGCCCATGATATCGTTGTTCTACTAAAGGAATGGAATATCTTAGTTTTGAATAATTGTAATCATGCTTATCAATCATGACAATCATTCTAATCGCATACATATTTTGACCTAACGTATGAAGTGATGAGAAAAATTCTTCTACATTGTTACAGCAAAGAAATTCTGTAGTATTTAATACCATCTTCCAACCTGAAACTTCTCTTTCAATTTCCATTACCTCAATATCAGTATTAGTGGGATCGAATTCAAGGAATCTTGAATCTCGTACTTCCCAGTGGGGAGCAAATAATTTACAAATTTCAACGGAACGATCTGTAGAACCTCTATTAATTAATATACCGTGATCAAATATTTTTGTATGATGCATAAGCCACCATGGTAATAAATACTCCTCGTTATAAAAGTGAGAGATAATAGTTTTAGTAATTTCAATCTCCTCCAATAGCATGAATAATAATTTTAATTAAATATTATTATCATATGTTTTGTATTAAAAAAGGTTGAAAGGAATATGCGATTCTATGATGATATTTTCATAGTAATGTAGTATGGGAAAAATAATTCGATTATAAGAATTAAGTAATGTATTGTTAATTTACAAAATGATAAAATGGTAAGTGGAATTGTGTATAAATTATGAATAATAAACCGTCACGTTTGACTGTACAGTTTATGTATTGTATGATGTTAGTAATATAAACAAGGGGGGAAGATCGTTGGGAAGGTGTATCGAATCGGACAGTTGGCTCTCATGGCTCACGTGTCGAAACGAACGATTGATTATTATACGAATCTAGGTATCTTAAAAGCGGAGCGATCTCAATCTAATTATCGCTATTACGACGAAACAGCATTTGAGACATTACAATTTATTGAGAAGTGCAAAGAAATGCATATGCCGCTTTGTGAGATTAAAGAGAAAATCGAGGAGAAGAAGAAGCTGCTCGGTATCAATGAACACGTTTCGAAACAAGTGAATGAAGTGACAGACCATATTCATCGATTAGAAGTAGAGCTAACGGAATTAAAGCCGCTTTTAGATGGATTGACTGATTCACAACGTGAAAAAATATCGAAATCTTTATCTGGTCAAACGACAGCTTTAATACAGACACTTGCTCTATTATTATAGAACAAGTGAAATCCGACCTCTTTAATTTTTGTATCGGGCTATGTTTTCTAAGAAAGAAATAAGAAAACATTATAGTATACAGGAGGTGGACACCTTAGTTTTTTAACTAAGGGGATTCATTGGAAATATTTAATTTAGTCATGGTTGCGATTTTAATCGCATTTACTGGATTTTTCGTAGCAGCTGAGTTTGCGATTGTAAAAGTACGTTCAAGTCGTATTGATCAGCTTGTTGCAGAAGGAAAACGCGGTGCTTTAGCAGCGAAAAAAGTAACAACAAATTTAGATGAATATTTATCTGCTTGTCAATTAGGTATTACAGTTACAGCTATGGGATTAGGTTGGTTAGGTGAACCGACAATTGAAAAGTTATTACACCCGTTATTTGAGAAATGGAACTTAAACCCTTCTATTTCATCAGTATTAACATTTGGTCTTGCTTTTATGATTATGACGTATTTACACGTTGTAGTAGGAGAATTAGCTCCGAAAACGATGGCAATTCAAAAGGCTGAAAAGGTAACGTTATTATTGGCAGGTCCATTAATGATGTTCTACAAAGTAATGTATCCATTTATTTGGGTATTGAACGGTTCAGCGCGTGTTGTAACTGGCTTATTCGGTTTAAAACCAGCTTCAGAACATGAAGTAGCTCATACAGAGGAAGAATTACGCCTTATCCTTTCAGATAGCTATGAAAGTGGCGAAATTAATCAAGCTGAATACAAGTATGTAAATAACATTTTTGAATTTGATAATCGTATTGCAAAAGAAATTATGGTACCGCGAACAGAAATCGTTGGTTTCTACCTGGAAGATTCAGTAGAAGAACACATGAAAGTAATCCAAAATGAGCGATACACACGTTATCCGATTTTTGGAGAAGATAAAGATGATATTATCGGTATGGTCAACGTAAAAGATTTCTTTATTCGATATATGACCGAGGATCAAAAAGATTTATCATCCATTCGCTCGTATATGCGTCCGATTATTGAAGTGATGGAAACGACTCCAATTCACGATTTATTACTTCAAATGCAGAAGAAGCGAATTCCGATGGCTGTTTTATATGATGAGTACGGAGGCACAGCTGGAATTGTAACGCTTGAGGACATCTTGGAGGAAATCGTCGGCGAAATTCGTGACGAATATGATGAAGATGAAGCACCACCAATTCAACATGTGAACGAGCAACATATCATTGTTGATGGAAAAGTGCTTATCTCAGAAGTGAAAGATTTATTTGGATTACACATTGAAGAAGATGATGTGGATACAATCGGTGGATGGATTATGATGCAAAATCATGAAATCGAAGAAGGACAACACGTTGAGGCGGAAGGTTATGAATTTAAAGTGTTAGAAAAAGACGCTTACCAAATTAAACGTGTTGAAATTCGTAAGATGGAACAAGAACAAGAAGAAGAGAAAGCAGCAACTGTGTAAGTTGCTGCTTTTCTTCTAAAGTATAAAAAATGAGAAATTAGGAGCGGATATTTTGATTCAAGTAGCCTTACGTGTATATCGATTACAATTGTATGTGATCTTTAGTGGTTTACTACTTATGTGGACGATTACTCCGTTTGGAAAACAAGTAACAGGGTTTGGGATCGGATTAGCTGTAAGTGCATATTGCCTTTGGTTATTAGCTCGCAGAGTGGAGAAACTTGGGAAAAGTATTGTAATGAAGGAAAAGGCTCCGGGATTAGGAGTTCTAAACCGATTTGCAGCGGCCATTTTAGGAGCTATTATCATGTATGAAATTGAGCATGAAATGGAAATGTGGGCATTTGGTACAGGCATTTTAGGTGGTCACTTTTTAATGATTGCGAATTTAGCTTATGCAAATATGCAGGTAGTGAAAGAAGAAGAGAAGAAAAGGGAACATGCTTCGAAAAACATAGAGCTATGATGAGAGGGACCTAATGGGGTTCCTTTTTTAGTTTAGCGATATGATACAAGTAATTAAATTAACGACAAATATAATACGCTTCTTTTTTGCGTTTTTCAATAGTATGAAAAATAATAAAAAAAAATTTAAAAACCCATCGATTTCTAAAGGTTATGTATGTTATCATGACAAAAGACTTTTTGAAAGAGGTGGATACCAATGTTACAAGCGCTACTTATTTTTGTGCTTCAAATTATTTACGTTCCCATTTTAACAATCCGTACGATTTTGCTTGTAAAGAATCAAACAAGATCCGCTGCTGCTGTTGGATTGTTAGAAGGAGCTATTTACATTGTCAGTTTAGGTATTGTGTTTCAAGATTTATCAAATTGGATGAACATCGTTGCCTATGTCATTGGCTTTAGTGCGGGACTGTTATTAGGCGGTTATATAGAGAATAAATTAGCAATTGGTTATATTACGTATCAAGTTAGTTTACTAGACCGTTGTAATGAATTAGTAGATGAATTACGTCACTCTGGATTTGGCGTTACTGTATTTGAAGGCGAAGGTATTAATTCGATACGTTATCGCTTAGATATCGTTGCAAAACGTTCTAGAGAAAAAGAACTATTAGAAATCATTAATGAAATTGCACCGAAAGCGTTTATGTCTTCTTATGAAATTCGTTCATTTAAAGGCGGATATTTAACGAAGGCGATGAAGAAAAGAGCGTTAATGAAGAAGAAAGATCATCATGCATCGTAAAGAAAAGGGAGTAGTGCCGTTTTAAAAGTTCCCATATGTAAAAGAGAGGAATCTACATTAAAATAGATTCCTCTCTTTTTTATTGTTAATTGAAAAACTAAATCGTATAATTATTTTTTTTACTCATCCTCAAATTAATGATTAGCCATATAACTTGAAAAAATACAGGTATGATAAACGCGATTAATATAACGATAAGTGATATGGATTTAATTTCGGGTGTTTGAATGACACCAGCACCATCAACATCTCGTAGCCAAATAATAGCTGCCCATATTCCAAAAACGATAATCCAAAATAGGTTACCAATCCACCAAGAAATCCATCGTTTTTTCATGTTAGCACCCCTTACATGTATCTACTGTTAAAAGTATATTTTCGTTCATTACATTTATAATGAAACAACTTTAAAATTAGTTTTTAACTGTATATCTAACTTGTTTGAAGGTGACTATTTCTCCATCATCATTATTATCTTTCGTTTGCAAAAGTTGAACTTTTGGTTTGTAGTCTGTCCGATGAGCGTGTTCGATATCTTTAATGTTAAGCTTGTAAGATTCACCATTCTTTAGCTTTTGTTCCAACACTTTTTTATTAGCAACATAAATAAAAGTCACTTTATTTTCATCAATACCTTCAGTCTTAATTTCTAATTCATTATCTTTTGTTGTAATCGTTGGTGTTAATAGTTCCATACTGGCGTTTCCGGTTTCTAAAGAATTTTCTGCTATAGTTGAACATCCTGATAGTATGATTCCGGTGAATAGAAGAACAAGTAATTTCCTTTTCATAACATTCCTCCGATTCTATGTGATTTCTGATTTTGGCATTGTTAGATTGCTAGTGTTTTATGTAAACGTTTAGTGAGCATTCTTTTTGATTATACCATAATATGTAAAATGATGCAGGCTGTATATCCAATTTAAAGGAGATTGAAAGTTTACTTATTGCTGTAAATTAGTATTTTTACAGTAGTCATATATCTTCTTTAGGAAATCCTTTTTCGTATTTAAAATATGTAATGAAATAAAACCAATAAGTCCTATTCCGCCAAAAATAAGCCATGGTGTATACACTCCGCTTAAGTTGGATGTAAAAGATGTACCAGTATAATTACCGATGATAAAACCAAATGCGAGTGATAGTTGATAAAATCCAAAGAAAGTGGCTGTATATGATTCATTACTGTAATTTGCAATAGCGATATCAGCGTTAGGTAATACGAGTGTTTCACCGATTGTAAATAAAATTACACAAATAAAGAGCCAATATGGGTGTTGAAATAAAGGAATGAGTAAAAAGGAAATACTCATTAATAAAACACCGTATTTAATAATCGAAAGTGTGTTGTATTTGTGGAATAATTTTCGGAATAATACCATAAATATGACGCCTGTTATTGCATTTATCGTAATAACGAGTGTAGCAAGTTGATTGCTATTACTAATGTTTTTCATATGAAGTGGAAGTGCGACAGTAAGCTGAGTAAACATAATATAGAAGAAGATCATGATAAAGGAAAACAGAAGAAAAGACTTGTTTTGTAAGATGGCCTGTATTCCTAATGTAATAGACGTGTTTTCAGTAGTGACTTGGAAGTGATTTTTAAGTAAGTAAAAGATTAAAGCAAATATCAGCATAAGAGATCCTGTTAGAGAGAAAGCATAGATTGGATCGAGTAAGAGTAAAAACCCTCCTGCAATTGGTCCGATTATTGCACCGCAATTAAAGCTAAGGTTTAAATATGTAAATAAATTTTTTCTCAAATGAGCTGGCTGTGAGCCAAATATAGCGCGAGCGGCAGGTTCGTAAAATGCAGTTCCGAAGCCAATAAGTGCAGAAGAAATAGAAATTGTATAGAAATCAGAGCATATTCCTAAAGCGATAAATCCGATTCCTCTCAAAAATAATCCGGCTATCATCATAATGATATAGCCTATTTTGTCAGCAATTAATCCTGAGAATAAAGGGATAACTCGTGATGTAATTATTATAACCGTCAACACTGTTCCTACTTGAAAAGCTGAAAAATGGAGAAAGGTTAATAGATAAATAGCTAAAAATGCGTATACTGCAAAATAACCAAAAGACATAAAAAATGAAGAAATAAGCATGAAACGTATCGGTGTTGAGAAACTTTTCACAGAACTCCTCCTAATATTGTAACCAGTAAAATTTTTTAGTGGTTAACTATTTTATATTATAATTATACATAAAGTCAGAAAAAAGTAAATTTTAAGAAGAAGGTGAATAGAGTTGAGTCAAAACGCACCAAACGAATTAGAGTATATTCGAGAATTTTTAAATACATGGAGAATACCAAACGATACGAGAGAGCCAATTGATTTGCTGCAAACAGAAGAGGATATAAAGAAATTTATGAAAGAATCTTTTCATGAAGAGCTTCTATTTCATACGATAGAGGAATTAAAAAGTTTTCGAGAAGATATTCGGGCGGCAATTGAAGGTGAAGGATCATTGCAAAAATGGTTAGAGAAATACCCATTTCATGTACATATAAAGGAAGATATGAAAGGTATTACATATGAACCAGTATACGAAGAGAATGTGTATACAAAAATATTAAGCATTGTGTTTATCTCGATTCAAGAAAATTTGTGGGGAAGGTTAAAAGCATGTCCAGATTGCCGTTGGGTATTTTACGATCATTCGCGAAATGGAAGCAAAAGATGGTGCGGTATGTATGCTGGTGAAGAAGGAGGCAGAGCATGCGGTACAATTGCAAAAGTGAAAAATTACCGCGCGAAGAGAAAAGGAAGAACGGGTTATAATGTGTAATTACTATTAGGGGAAGAAAAATGGATGGGGGAATGTAGCATATGAAAGGTACACAAATGATAGCATTAAATAAAAAGTGTTGGGATACAGTTGCACCTTATTTCTTTCAAGTAGATTGTTTGCCGAAATATGGTCCGTATACAGCATCTGAAGAGGAGATTCATTTGTTCGGTTCAATTAGAAATAAAAAGGTTCTTGATATTGGATGTGGAAGTGGGCATTCGTTGCAATATATGGCGGAACATGGCGCAGAAGAATTGTGGGGACTTGATCTTTCGAGCACACAAATTGAAACGGCACATAAAACGTTACAGTCGTGGAATCCGAAGTTAATATGTGGAGCAATGGAAGAGGAAGTGGATATTCCGAAAGGGTATTTTGATATTGTATATTCCATTTATGCATTAGGTTGGACTTCAGATTTAAGAAAAACGTTGGAATTGATTTATTCGTATGTAAAGCCAGGAGGAAGCTTTATTTTTAGCTGGGAGCATCCCGTATATTCAAACTTAATGTATGGAACAGAGGAGATTGCTTTCAGCTCGTCTTATCATGAAGAAACTCCTATTACGTTTGAAACATTTAAAGGGGAAGATGTACAAGCGACATTATATAAACGAAAAATGAGTACATACATAAATGAGTTAAATAGAGCAGGATTTACAATTGAGAGAATAGAAGAGCCTGAACCATCGAGCTTGTTTGATGAAGAACTAGCTGAGCCGTCTACGAAATATTATTCTTTATATAAAGCTAGAATGGTGCCGACTACTTTTATTATTAAGGCGAGAAAGTAAAGTGTTTTATAAAAAGAAGCCTATCATTTCAAATAAATGAAATGATAGGCTTCTTTATTTTTAAAAAAATGAGGTCAAAGGTGTACTTTTCTTATAAAAATGCATTTCATATAAAAGGTGTAATTATTTTGGGGAAGGGGGATTGTTGTGCGTCATCATAGAAAGTGCAAAAAATTTGGAGTGGCACTGCCTCTTCCGCTTATAGGAGCAACTGGTCCAACAGGTAATAGTGGTCCAATCGGTCCAACTGGAGGGCATGAAGGTCCTGTTGGTCCTACAGGGGTGACTGGACCGACGGGAGCAACTGGACCTCAAGGTCCTCAAGGTATCAGGGGAATACAAGGTCCCCGAGGGACAACAGGAGCACAAGGAATACAAGGAGCTATTGGTGATACAGGAGAGCAAGGTATAACTGGCCCAACTGGTCTCCAAGGTGCTCAAGGATTAATCGGAAACCAAGGTCTAATTGGTGATATTGGAGTACAAGGCCCAGAAGGAATACAAGGAATTACAGGCCCTACTGGTAGTCAAGGTATACAAGGTCCACAAGGAATACAAGGAGAGATAGGTGAGCGAGGACAAACAGGAGCACAAGGAATGCAAGGTGTGATAGGTGAAGCTGGTATTACAGGTGTAACAGGTCCCCAAGGTTCTCAAGGAGCACAAGGAATACAAGGGGAGGATGGAACTACAGGTATACAAGGAGAAGAAGGTCCACAAGGAATACAAGGAATTACTGGAGAGCAAGGACACCAAGGTGATCAAGGGATACAAGGTGTAGTAGGCCCAACCGGTTCTACTGGTCCGCAAGGCCCTCAAGGTATAAGTGGAATAAAGGGAATAACAGGTGTAATAGGTCCTCAAGGTCCATCAGGTATTCAAGGAATACAAGGAATAAACGGATCCACAGGTTTTCAAGGAGCAAAAGGAGTACGAGGGATAACAGGAGCAACCGGACCTACCGGTACACAAGGTGCAGAAGGTCCACCTGGAGGGCCAACAGGAGTTACCGGTCCAGTTGGTCCGTCAAGTGGAGTGACTGGTCCAGCTGGTCCACCCGGTCCACCTGGGGGGCCAACAGGTCCAACGGGAGCAACTGGTGCGCGGGGTGGACCAGGGGGAACTGGTGCGATAGGAGCACAAGGGTTACAAGGAATAACTGGTCCAACTGGTCCTCAAGGTGTAAGAGGAGCGCAAGGAGCTCGAGGTGTAGTTGGAGCGATTGGATTTCAAGGAGCACAGGGGCCCCAAGGGTTACAAGGAATAACAGGAGCAACTGGTGTAGAAGGTCCACAAGGCATACAAGGGCCGCAGGGAGAAATCGGTCCAACGGGTGCAGAAGGTCCTAAAGGAGTGCAAGGTATACAAGGAGTAACAGGTCCAACAGGAGCACAAGGAATGCAAGGGTTACAAGGTATACAAGGTCCAACAGGAGTGGCAGGAGCTGCAGGAGCTCAAGGTGCACAAGGCATACAAGGCGCAACTGGGCCAGCTGGAGCACAAGGCATACAAGGTGCACAAGGAATCCGAGGAGAAACAGGGGCAGCTGGAGTACAAGGAATCCAAGGAGTTCAAGGGATACAAGGGATAATGGGATTGACCGGTCCTCAAGGCGCACAAGGTCCTCAAGGAGTGCAAGGAATAATAGGGCCGACTGGAGCTATTGGTTCCCAAGGACCTCAAGGAATACAAGGTATAGTAGGCCCAACAGGAGCGCAAGGCTCTCAAGGAATGCAAGGCATACAAGGAATAACAGGTCCGACAGGTGCGCAAGGAATTAGAGGTCCCCAAGGGAATCTAGGAGAAAACGGGATAACAGGTCCTCAAGGGGTGCAAGGTGCACAAGGTATTGAGGGACCCGAGGGACCACAAGGAAATATTGGGGCTACGGGTGTAACTGGAGAAACAGGAGCGACAGGAGAAGTAGGGGCGACAGGAGCACAAGGAATACAAGGCGTTCAAGGGATTATGGGGATACAAGGAAGTACAGGAATGATCGGACCAACGGGAGCAACGGGAGTAACCGGGATACAAGGTTCTCAAGGAATACAAGGCCCACAAGGACCAACTGGAGCAAGGGGAGCGACAGGGGTTAGCGGTAGTGTAGGACCGGCCGGAGCGCAAGGTAGTCAAGGACCTATTGGAGCTGTGGGACCTACCGGAGCCACTGGTAGTGCAGGTTCAATAGGTTTCTTGGGAATAGCGGGAGCGACTGGAGCGACTGGTTTACCAAGCGGGGGTGGTTATTTCTTTTCTACTTCAACGAGTGCAATTGCAGCGAATGCGTTAATACCAATTAATTCCGGATCTACAGTTTTTGGTTCTGGTGTCAGTTTAACAAATGCAACAACTGTAACGTTAAGTACGCCGGGAATCTATTTAGTAAGCTATTATTTTCAAGGCGATCCAACTGCTGGAAATGAAACAATTTCAGTGAGGCTTACTTTAAATGGAACACAAGTCGCAGGGAGTTTTATTTTTTATGTTACAGGAGGTACTTTTATATTAGAACCAGCAGTTTCGAATACGATGGTTATTGAAGTTACTGCTTCAAATGCAACTTTGTCTTTACAAAATGGTCCATTAGCTATCGGCCATGTAACGACATTATCTGGTGTGATAACAGCTAGTTTAAATGTATTAAAAATAGTTTGATACGTTAGTTATAACGGGGGAGATGCTTGTGAAGGATCAAGATAAGTGTAGTAAGTTTCAAGCACCTATTCCTTTTCCGGCGTCAGGTATTACGGGACCAACAGGTCCAACGGGTCCGACAGGTTCTTTAGGTGGACCAACAGGACCACAAGGAATACAAGGCGTACAAGGGCCAATTGGTCCAACGGGTCCGACAGGAATACAAGGAGTGCAAGGGGTGCAGGGAGAAAATGGTCCAACTGGCCCAACTGGTTTAACTGGACCACAAGGTTCTCAAGGTAATCAAGGACCTATGGGAGAACGAGGCCCACAGGGAATACAAGGTGTTCAAGGAATACAAGGAGAAAGAGGTCCAACGGGTCCAACAGGTATTCAAGGAATACAAGGAATTCCTGGCCCAATCGGTCCAACCGGTCCAACAGGAATACAGGGCGTACAAGGAGTGCAAGGAGAAATCGGTCCAACAGGCCCAACAGGAATACAAGGTATACAAGGAGTGCAGGGAGAAATCGGTCCAACCGGTCCAACAGGAAATACGGGTATACAAGGTGTTCAAGGGGATTTAGGGAATAGTGGTTTACAAGGTGTAACAGGTATACAAGGTATTCAGGGGCCAATTGGCCCGACTGGTCCAACGGGATCTCAAGGAATTCAAGGAGAACAAGGGCCAATGGGACCAACAGGGGCAACTGGCGTCCAAGGTTTACAAGGTCCACAAGGTGAGATGGGGCTAACCGGTCCAACAGGATCTCAAGGAATTCAAGGAGTGCAAGGTGTAATAGGACCAACTGGCCTAACAGGCTTGCAAGGAGATCCAGGTCCAACAGGCCCGACTGGTCCAACAGGAGTAACTGGTCCAACAGGATCTGCAACAGGTCCAACGGGAGCAACCGGCCCAACCGGACCGCCAGGAGGTCCGACCGGTCCAACAGGTCCAGCAGGATCACCAGGAGGTCCAACAGGCCCGACGGGAGCAACTGGTGCAACCGGGGCGACCGGAGCAACGGGAGCGACTGGAATTCAAGGAGTGCAAGGAGTACAGGGACCAACGGGAGCAACAGGTTTAACTGGGTTGCAAGGAGTGCAGGGACCAATGGGGGCAACTGGTCCAACGGGTGATCAAGGTATTCAAGGACCTCAAGGTGTAATGGGAGTAACAGGTCCAACCGGTCTACAAGGTTTACAAGGGATACAGGGACCAGTAGGAGCAACCGGTCCAACCGGCCCGCAAGGTGTGCAAGGGGCACAGGGGCCAATCGGGCAGGCAGGACCACAAGGAATTCAAGGCATACAAGGTGAGCAAGGCGTAAGGGGAGCAACGGGTCCAACTGGTTTACAGGGGTTACAAGGGATTCAAGGCATACAGGGACCAACTGGACCCCAAGGAATCCAAGGAGTACAAGGGCTGAGCGGCATAACAGGCCCAACCGGTCCACAAGGAATTCAAGGCATACAGGGACCTCAAGGAAATATAGGTCCAACCGGTTCGACTGGAATCCAAGGAGTGCAAGGTCCAGAGGGTCCAACTGGTCCAACAGGGGCAACCGGCCCACAAGGAATTCAAGGCATACAAGGTCTACAAGGCCCAACCGGTCCACAGGGCATTCAAGGAATCCAAGGAATCCAAGGGCCTATAGGTCCAATCGGCCCAACTGGACCGCAAGGAATTCAAGGGATAACCGGTTCGACGGGACCAACCGGAGCAACTGGAGCAACAGGGCAGGCGGGAGTAACGGGTCCTCAAGGTCCACAAGGAATTCAAGGACCACAAGGAGTAACAGGGCAGACGGGAGCAACTGGAGAGACAGGAGCAACGGGCTCACAAGGTCCACAAGGAATCCAAGGACCACAAGGGATAACAGGTTCAACTGGTGCAACCGGCCCGACGGGAGCGACGGGTCCAACCGGTCCACAAGGAATCCAAGGTCCACAGGGTGTGACCGGAGCAACCGGAGCAACCGGAGCGACTGGAGTGACAGGAGCAACAGGACCGACAGGAATCCAAGGGATACAAGGAATCACCGGAGCAACAGGTGGAACGGGAGTAACAGGCCCAACCGGAGCAACGGGTCCAACCGGCTTAACTGGAGCAACAGGATCTTCTGCTATATCAACAGGTGGTGGCTATTTCTTTTCGACCTCAACAAGTACAATTGCAGCAAATGCCAACATTCCAATTAATTCAGGATCCACTGTATATGGAACTGGTGTATCTTTAACTAGTGCTACGACAGTCACAGTAGCGACGCCAGGAATATATTTAGTAAGTTATTATTTTCAAGGGGATGCAACTGGTGGGAATGAAACGGTGTCTGTGAGATTACTATTAAACGGAACACAAGTAGCAGGGAGTTTTATACAAAACGTAACGACATCAACTGTAGTAATTGAACCAGCCATTTCAAATACGCTTCTTGTGAATGTAACGAGTGCTAATTCAACGTTAGTATTACAAAATGGTCCATTAGGTGTAGGGCATGTAACGACCATAGCAGGTGCAATTACAGCAAGTTTAAATGTAGTGAGAATTTTATAAGAAAAATAAAAAACACAAGGAATGTCTTTTAGACACACCTTGTGTTTTTGATGTTAAATGAACTATCTCTTTATCTTTTCGGTTGAAAAATATGTTGAAAGAAGTATTTGTGATGTAAGTTATCTACAATTTTATTTGCTTGATATGTGCGATGTTGCTCGAGTCGAAGTCTTTGCTCCATCATTTTGATTGCGTGATCAGATAAACGTAACATAGTGCATTTCTCCTTTTCTATAAATATAGGTGACTTATTTGGTATCGATCCCATATTTATTATTAAGGAGGCAAAATGTGTAACATAGGCAAAAAGCACCTTCCTCTCCCATTACGCTTACGAGGTTAGCTGTCGGACTCGGGAAGTGAGAGTTCCCTACTTAAATAAGATTCGCCCCAAGTAGCAAAGCTACAAAAATGGTTCCCCCGCTCCAAATTTTGGACTCAGCAAAAGGTTTTATAAAGTAAAAGATAACATAAATAAATTAATGAGTCAAACTATTTGTTGTTTTCTGATTTTTCGAGTGAAGTTAAAACCACTCCATCGGGTAATATGATCTCCTTTACTTCAATAAAGCCATGTTTTTTATATAAAGACAAAGCAGGTGTATTTTCTTTCCCTGTTTGTACAATATATGTTTTGGAAGGGGAGAACATATCAAATACATAAAGTAGTAGTTTTGTTGCAATCCCTTTATGAAAATGATCAGGGGATACTACTAAACGATGAATATCCACTTCTTCTTCATCTATTTTAAAAGAAATAAAACCAGCAAGTGTATCTTCAAAAAAATAGCCGTAAAAAATTTCATCACAAGATTGAATATCGGCTACAGTATCATAAAGTCGAGGGATAGCTGTACTATTTATATATTTCGCCTCAATTTCATAAGCGGGTATTTGAATGCTTAAAATAGAAGTTGCAGTTTTGTGAGAAGTTGTTATTAATTTTTGAATCATAGAATAGAAACCTCCTTGTTGGCTGTATTTTCATAGATTTGACAAGATTTTTCTTTTTTGGATATAATAATTACATAGTTACACAATAAGTTAGTAGCTAAATTGAATTACACTATAATAGAAATGGAGGACTAAAGATGGGGTGGATTATCACATTAATAGTTGGTGCTATTATAGGTGCAATTGCAGGTTCTATTACAGGTAAAGACTTTCCTGCTGGCATGTTTGGAAATATAATTGCTGGTTTATTAGGAGCTTGGTTAGGCGGTAAATTATTTGGAGATTGGGGTCCATCACTAGGTGGTATTCATATTGTACCAGCTTTATTAGGATCAATTGTTCTCGTTCTTATTGTATCATTTGTAGTGAAATCTGCAAGGAAATAAAGAGTTATATTATGATAAAAAGCCCTATATAAGGGCTTTTCATCATTCGAAGAGGTGGTTTTATTGGAGAAAGTAAGTTTAAGAAAACGAGATAAGTTGAAAAAATTTTTTAGAGAACACAATTATTTAGCAGTGTTACTTGGGTTTGCACTATTGTTCATTAATATTTTATTACTAACAAAAATATCATTTGTTTTTACGCCGTTTATCGTCTTTTTAAAAACAATTTTCTTCCCAGTATTATTAGCGGGCGTACTATTTTACATTTTGCATCCATTCGTTTCGCTTTTAGAAAAGAAAGGTGTTTCAAGAATCGTATCAATAGCCTCGATATACTTAATCGTAATTGGATTATTTGTGTTTTTAGTTTTAACGGTTATTCCAATTATTAAAGATCAAATTGATGCATTAATAGATAACTTACCGTATTTCGGTCATGAAATTGAACGAGCAGCACGTAGATTTGGGGAAAGTAATTTACTAGGAAAAATTCAGGAGAATTTAAATATTGATGTAGCGAGTATGGTAAAGGACTATACAGTTGATTTTACGAAATCTTTATCATCAGTAACAGGAAATGTAACTGGATTTTTAAGTACTATTACAGAGGTCGTTTTAACGTTTGTAATGGTTCCGTTTATATTGTTCTATCTTTTAAAAGATGGTGAGCAATTACCAAATCACTTTTTAAAGTTTATTTCAGAACAAAGACGACCAGCAGCGATGAGAATACTAGACGATATGCATTATGCGATTAGCTCGTATATTAGAGGACAAATTATCGTTAGCTTATTTATCGGTATTATGCTATTAATTGGTTACCTTATTATCGGTATTAAATATGCAGTACTACTCGCTATTTTAGCGATGATTGTAAATATCGTTCCGTACGTAGGACCAATTATCGCAATTACACCAGCGTTAATTATTGCGTTTATTGATTCGCCGGGGATGGTTTTAAAGGTAATTATTGTAATGATGGTTGTACAATTAGCAGAAGGTAAATTTATTTCTCCGCAAGTCATGGGGAAAAAGCTAGATATTCACCCGATTACTATCATTTTTATTATTTTAACTGCCGGAAATTTATTTGGAATTATGGGGATTATTTTAGCAATTCCAGGGTATGCGATATTAAAGGTGTTAGTAACGCATGGTTATCGATTTGTTAAGTTGAATACGTAGGAAAAAGAGCTAAAACAGTATTATCTGTTTTAGCTCTTTTTTATTAACAATTGATGTGCATATTGGCGTGCCCATTGATCCGCTTCTAATATAGCATCTAGTGAAGGATTTTTTACGTTATGATGGGCTTCAACTGTTTTGTAAATTGTTTTTTCAATATCGAAAAAGGCAATTTCATTTTTTAAGAATAGTGCATTCGCAATTTCATTTGCTGCGTTTAATACAGCAGGAGTAGTACCACCAATTTTGCCACATTCATATGCGTATTGTAGACAAGGAAACTTCTCTAAATCTGGTTTTTCAAAATGTAAACTACCGATTTCTAATAAATTTAATTTTTCATAGGAAGAAGGTAGCCGAGTAGGGTAGTGAAACGCATATTGAATCGGCATTCTCATATCAGGAGCACCGAGCTGCGCTATAACTGATCCATCAATAAACTCTACTAAAGAATGAATAATACTTTCTTTATGAATCATTACATCAATTTTTTTATAAGGAATATCAAATAGCCATCTTGCTTCCATTACTTCGAATCCTTTATTCATTAATGTGGCAGAATCAATCGTTAATTTTGCCCCCATTAACCAGTTTGGGTGCTTTAAAGCATCTTTTGCTTGTAGAGTTTTCATTTCTTCACGTGTTTTATCACGGAATGCACCGCCAGAAGCTGTAACGATTAATTTGTCAATTTCTTTATTATTTTCTCCGTTTAAACATTGGAAAATAGCTGAATGTTCGCTATCGACTGGAATTAAACGACATCCGTTTTGTTTGGCCAGTTCAGTTACAATATGACCAGCTGCAACTAACGTTTCTTTATTAGCGATGGCAATATCTTTCTTCGCTTTTAATGCTTCAATTGTTGGGAGTAATCCTGAAACACCAACGACGGAACTTAATACAAGATTTGAATCAGGGTGAGTAGCTACCGCAATTAAGCCATCTGTTCCGTATGTAATTTTTACGTTGGTTGAAATACGCGTACGAAGCGTGTCTGCTAATTCTTTTGTCGCGACGCTTACAATGCGAGGTTGAAACCTTTTGATTTGTTGCTCAAGAAGCTCGATATTATAATTTGCGGTTAAACCGACGATTTTAAAATATTCGGGATGAGCTGAAACGACATCTAATGCAGATGTGCCGATAGATCCTGTTGAACCTAAAATGGATATATATTTTACCATGAAAAAACCTCCAAAGTTGTTTCGAGTATTTCTGCAAACCTATATAATATTAGGCAATTGAAGTGGAAATTCCTGCTATATAAAATAGAAAATTTTGGTTTGTTTAGAGGTGAAATGTGATAAACTGTAAAAAATAACGAAAAGCGATGAAAGAGAAGAGTACATATTCGAACCTTTTCAGAGAGCTGATGTGTGGTGGGAATCAGTAAGGGATGAATATGGAATGGGCTCTGGAGCTTCTAACTGAAATGAGTAGGTAAAGACGGTTGCTTCACGTTAAGAAGTTGAAGTGAGCTAACAATAGCTAATTAAGGTGGTACCGCGGGAGTCTCTCGTCCTTTTTTAAGGATGAGGGGCTCTTTTTATTTTGAGAAAGGAGGAGTTAGGATGAGTGAGAAAATAATGTTAACTGGGATTAAGCCGACAGGTTATCCGCATTTAGGAAATTATATTGGCGCTATAAAACCTGCGTTGCAAATGTCAAAGAAGAATGAAGGAAGAGCATTGTACTTTATAGCTGATTATCATGCGTTAAATGCTGTGCATGATCCGGAGAAGTTCAGTAGTTATACGAAAGAGGTAGCAGCTACTTGGTTATCACTTGGACTTGAAGAAGATGTTATTTTTTACAGGCAAACAGAAGTGCCGGAGATTCTAGAATTAGCTTGGATATTAGCTTGCCTAACTCCGAAAGGGCTTATGAACCGTGCTCATGCGTATAAAGCGAAGGTGGAGCAAAATAAAGAAGCGGGTTTAGAGGTCGATGCAGGAGTGAATATGGGATTATATACGTATCCGATCTTAATGGCAGCCGACATATTGCTATTTCAGGCTACGCATGTGCCAGTCGGAAAAGACCAAATTCAGCATATTGAAATCGCGCGTGATATTGCGACGTATTTTAATCATACTTTTGGCAGGACATTTACACTTCCGGAGTATGTCATACAAGAAGAGGCTGCAATATTACCAGGGCTTGATGGAAGAAAGATGAGTAAAAGCTACGGGAATGTGATCCCATTATTTGCAGAGCAAGAAAAACTACGAAAATTAATATTTAAAATCAAAACCGATTCTTCACTTCCAAATGAAGCGAAAGAACTAGAAACGTTATTTACAATTTATAAAGAATTTGCAACGGAAGATGAAATGCAGTCAATGCGTGAAAAATATGAAACTGGCATTGGATGGGGCGATGTGAAAAAAGAGTTGTTTCGCGTTGTAGACCGTGAGTTAGCTGGACCTCGTGAGAAATATGCTATGTATATGGATGAGCCAAATTTATTATATGAAGCGTTAGAAAAGGGGGCTGAGAAGGCACGGGCTATTGCGAAAGTAAATTTAGCGGAAATTAAAAAACGGATTGGATTTGAGAGGGGGCGCTGAGCGTTCCCTTATTTTTTTACAAAAAAATCGAACGAAATTTCAAATTGTTACCAATATAGAGTGAGGAGGGATAAAAAATGGTTACAATTCTCGAATTAAAAATGTTGCTAGTTCAAATAGGAACAGAAATTGTACCACCTAGTAATCTAAAAGAAAAAATTTTAATTCAAGTTAATCTAATGGAGGAAATAACATTTAATCATGTTGAGGTGAATAAAGATGAGTGAAATTGTGTTAGCAGTTCAAGGTTTAAGTAAGACATATGAGAGTGTAGATACAAATGTTAGAGCCTTACAAAATGTATCTTTGGAGTTAAATAAAGGAGAACTCATTGCCATAATGGGAACGAGTGGATCTGGAAAGAGTACATTACTAAATATTCTTGGTGCTCTAGATAAGCCTGATGAGGGGATTATCTATGTAAATGGTGAAGTACCTGAAAATATGTTCATTGAACCGTATGCGACAGAGTACAGAAGGGATAACATAGGATTTATATTCCAGTCATTTCATTTATTAAAGGATTTATCTGTAGAAGAAAATATTGCGTTACCCCTCATATTATCAGCTGATTCAGAAGAGGAGATACGAGAAAAAACAAATAAAATATTAGATGTTCTAGGTTTAGTAAATTGGAAAAATCATCGACCAGTGCAGCTTTCTGGGGGACAACAACAACGTGTTGCAATTGGTAGAGCGTTAATAACATCTCCTCCAATTGTTCTTGCAGATGAACCTACTGGAAATTTAGATTTCAATACGTCTAATGATATTTTAAGAGTACTAGTCGATATGAAACAAAAATTTAATCAAAGTATGATTCTTGTTACTCATGATCCCCACATTGCTACCTATGCAGATCGGGTTCTCTTCTTTCATAATGGAGAAGTTGTTGATGATTATACGTGTTCTCATGGAGTAAATGATATGAATATTATTTTAGATAAATTCAAAAAATTAATGGAGAAATCAAAATGATAAAATCAGTACGAGGATTAAGTTTACGCTTTTTTAAGACGAATAAATTCACTGCTATTTCCTCTATAGTTAGCGTTATGTTGGCTGTTTCTCTAATTGTTACGATGATTGTATTTTCGAGTCATGCGAAACAGTCTGTTATAAATGAAGTGAAAAATGTATACGGAGATATGGATTTATCTGTTGGATATAACCCTGATCAAAATAAGTTGATGGATAAATCTTTACTGCAAAATATTAAGGAACAAGAAAATGTTGAATACATGTCAAAAGTATTAGTAAATCATTTGCAAGTAAATAAATTGAATACAGCTATTTATACAGTAGGTGTTCAAAACGATTCATTATCTAAAAGTCGATATCACTTTTCTAAAAATCTATCAAATGAGGAAGTAACATTAAATGATGGATTAGCAGAAACTTTACAAGTAAAAGTTGGGGAAAAGATTGAAATCGAAAATAAATCATATGTAGTAAAAGAAGTGTTGCCTGATATAGAAGCTGGAGGTTCAGCTCCAGATATACTTATTTTATCTGAAGGTGCGGTGAAACAGCACATATATGAAAAAACGGGTAAGCACAATGAAGCTACTTATTTGTTAATAAAAGCAAAAGAGAATGCAGATGTACTAGCATTGTCTAGTGAAATTCATAAAATAGACAAAGAATTAAGAATCGATATTGCGGAGGAAGACGAGTTTTTAAAAAGTAACTTAGCGTCATTACATATTTTTATAATCGTTTTATCTACATTAATGCTTATTATTACTGCGTTATTGTTGGTGTCTAATTTTGAAGTGTTTTTATATAAATATAAAAGTCAATTTGCTATTATGCGATCAATGGGAGCAACAACGAAACAAATGTTTAAAGTTATATTTATTCAATGTAGTGTAATCAATTTCTTTGGTGGAATATTAGGTTTGTTACTAGCTGTAATAAGTAACCGTTTTTTACAAAGTGGGCTAGAGCATGTATTTGCTTTTCAAATTAATTCAATGAATTTTGACTATAAAATAGCAATTGTAACAGTGATTTTTAGTATCTTTTTTATTGAACTGTTTATGTTATATCCGTCATACAGAAGTTCGAAAATATTGCCAGTAAAGCTTATGCGGGAGAATGAAGAATCCGATTTTTCTAATAAGAAAATACGCAGTATTATGGGGAAATTCCTTTTAATGAGTAGCTTATTTTTAACTGTTTTAGGTGGGTTTGTAGCAAATACGGGAGATACGCAGGCAATAGTGATATTAATAGGAGCTATATTTTTCGTTTTAGGAGTATATATTTTATTTCCGACTTATCTCTCTTCGATATTAATAGCATGTCTACCTATAATGAAAAAAATATTTGGAAGGAATACATTTGTTGCTATTAAAAATGTAATTCCGCAAGTAAGAAAAAATACATTTGTTATCTTAATGATAAGTACAATGATGGTGATAGTTGTCTTCGGGTCCACTATATTTAAAACGATGCAAAAAAATAATGAAAGATATTTACAACGAGAATTTCCAACACATATTGTTGTGGAAAATCGTTTGAATAATGATTCAACAATTTCCTCACCTCATATACAAAATATATTTAAAGAAATAAGTAGTGTAAAAGGAGCTAGTACGATTAGTACGAACTCACTGGCAGAATTAAAGCAAGGTGAAAAATATATTACTTTTGACTATAATTTAGGTGATGTAAAGGAAATGGAAAAGCAAGGATTACTGCCAAAACTACCTGCAAACTTGGAGAATAGTATAATTGTTACAGAAGAGTTAGCGGGGCGATATAAACTTCATGTAGGTGATATCGTTCAATTAGGGCTATTTTCAGAACAGGAACAAAAGGTTAGACCGACTAGTAAGGTAGAAATCGGATTAATTGTTAATGAGCTACCGAATTCGCCTTCGGTGCTTATGGATTGGAGTAATGTAACATATAAACAAGATTATACAGTTTTTGAGCGTGCATTTATTAGTTCAAATAATGAGAGAGAGACGTTGAAGCAATTAAAGAAAGTGAAAGATCAATATCCACAATTAAAAATAAGTAGTTATACTCAATCATTAAAACAATCTAATTTAATGTTTCAGCAAAGGTGGTCTATTTTCATCGTTGTTATTGTAGTGATTTTGTTTAGTGTGACATTAGGGGTATGTAATACACTTATAAATAATATTCAATCTAAAAGAAAAGAGTTTGCTATTTTACGAGCAATAACAGTTAAGAAAAAAGGGATTGTACAAATTATTTTGACGCAAGTTAATTTATATGTACTTATTGGAATCGTACTAGGGGCTGTTATAGGAGCATTATTAACCTATATGGTAAGTATGATAGATCGTACACCTTTATTTTTTGATTTCAAACTTATCGTAACGGTAATAGCGGGGATGTTTGGAATAGTCCTTATTATTTTTATACCTTTTGCTAATAGAATAGGAAAAAGGGATATCGTACAAGAGTTAAATAGGGATAATAAATAAAAGAGGTTAACCCAAGTAGCTATTCAGCTATTTTTGGGTCAATCTCTTTTTTATTAACAATTGAATTCCATATTGGTGTGCTCATTCATAAATGTATAGTGCATTATTTTAGTTAAATGCCACCGAGTAATATCATTAGGTGAAGTAAGGAGTTCACATTTCTTTTTGAAACTTTTTAGTTGTATATGTTAAAAAGTATGCTACCATAGGAATACTTATTAAAGATATTTAATAAGTAGGGTTCATTTGATTACGAAGGAGATGATTGTATGAAAACAGAAAAAGAAAAGATGTTAGCGGGAGAAATGTATATTGCGGATGACGAAGAATTAGTAGCTGATAGGGTGGAGGCAAAACGTTTAACACGTCTTTATAACGAGGCGATGGAGACAGGAGATGAGAGGCGTTTTACATTATTAAATCAGCTTTTAGGTTCTTCAGCTGACGGGGCATCACATATTAAACCTACTTTTCGTTGTGATTATGGTTACAATATCCATATTGGAAAGAATTTTTTCTCCAATTTCAATTGTGTGATTTTAGACGTTTGTGAAGTGCGAATTGGGGATAATTGTATGTTTGCACCTGGTGTTCACATTTATACTGCTACTCATCCTTTACACCCGGTAGAGCGGAATTCTGGTAAAGAATATGGAAAGCCTGTAAAGATTGGTAACAATGTTTGGGTAGGTGGGGGAGCTATTATTAACCCTGGTATTTCAATTGGAGATAACGCTGTAATTGCTTCAGGGGCAGTTGTGACAAAAGATGTACCCAATAATGTAGTGGTTGGTGGTAACCCAGCTAAAGTTATTAAAACGATAGACTTATAGAAATCGTTTTTTATGAGTGCATGAATAAACAGATGTTGTATCGTATAGAAAATGTGAAAGGTGTTTCATATAAAGAAAAATAGTGCGGAAAATCGTACGAAGACATTACTTACTTCTTGAAACGATCTTTTTCTTATTTGTTTTGCTGGTTTTCTCGTTTGCTGTAAGTTTCTATCATAGGTTATACACAATTTTTAAGTATACTAGGGGAAGCATTTGGAATACTGCTAGTAGAAATATATCTTCTTTATTGCTTTAGAAAATGATGTATGATATATTGTCAACGCAACTTATTAAAAAGGTTTAATAAGTATGTTGATTAAGGTGGTGAGCGATTTGAGTGAACAGTTTGTTACTCAAAAATCGATTAAAGAGACAATCCTTCGTGGCATTCGTAAAGTTCTTTTAGAGCGAGGTAGTGCAACGAAAGTTGAGCTTAGTAATACATTAGAAATTAGTTTTCCAACGATAAGTAAATTTATAGAAAAAATGAAACAAGACGGTGAAGTCACTTTAGCTGGTTTAGATGATTCAAGTGGTGGAAGAAGAGCGAAACGATATGAATATAATCCAGAATATATGTTAGGTTTAGCGATATTTTTAGAAAAAAATGAAACAAACTATACAATTTTTAACTGTTTAGGGGAAGTAAAAGAACAGGGGAGTACTTCAAGTATGTTAATTGATACGGGCGTAAATGTATTATCTAAACATATTGAAGGTCTTATCGCTACATTCCCGAAAATAAGCTCTATATCAATTGGTGTGCCTGGTTCGGTTGATAATGGTCGTATTTTTTATATTCCTGGATATGAAAAGTTCCAAAATTTTAATTTGAAAAGTCATTTGGAGGAACAGTTTTCTATACCAGTAGTAATAGAAAACGATATGAATGCTGCTGTGCTTGGTTATTATAAAAACACTGGAAACTATGACAATTCCTCTCTTGTATATTTGTATTCCGGTCAAAATGGTCCAGGTGCAGGTATTATGGTAAATGGAGATGTCGTACGCGGAAGCACATTTTTCTCAGGAGAGATATCTTTCGTCCCGCAGTATAATAATAAAAATTTCTTGCAAGCTTTGAGAAGTGAAGATTCGAATAATCCAGAGGAATATAATATAGATGCTATTACTCGTTTAATCGCTACATGTATAGCTATTATTAACCCGCATGCCTTTATCTTCTGTGATGATGAAGTGAATCAATTTGTAATAGATCAAATTGTAAAAACTTGTCCGCAGTACATTCCGGCGGAACATATTCCGAAAATAACAGTGAGCAATTGGAAAGAAGATTATTTATATGGATTAAAAAGTTTAGGACTTGATCTTATGATTACGAGAACAAATAACGAAAATTAAATGTGCTGGCAATGAAGCATCCAATTGCCAGTTGAATAACATAAAAGAAAAGGTGTCGATTATGAAAATTGAACATGTAGCAATTTGGGTGAATGATTTAGTAGGAATGCGTGATTTTTATAAACAATATTTTAATGGTGAAGAAAATAGCTTATATCATAATACAAAAAAGCAATTTAAATCTTATTTTATAACTTTTGAAGGTGGTGCGCGTCTAGAACTTATGAAGCGGGTAGGGAGAGAGGATGCATTACAAACAGAAACAATAGGATATGCACATATTGCTTTTTCTGTAGGTAGTAAAGAAAAGGTGAACGAATTAACGAATACATTAAGAGAAGCAGGATACCCTGTGTTAAACGGCCCACGAACTACAGGGGATGGTTACTATGAAAGTGTAGTAAGTGATCCTGAAGGAAATCAGATTGAGATAACGATCTAACATGAACAACCTCATTTCGCATTATCATGACGGGAGATGAGGCTGTTTTATTTTTATCTTTAATTGGAGTGATGAAAATCGCGAAGAATCCCCTCAATAACTGGATGAAGAGTACTAGGTAATTCATCAAGCGGAAAGAAACGTAATTCTTTTGATTCTGTTTGATCACATACAAGCTCACCGTGAAATTCGCGGCAAATATAAACAACGAGTACACCGTGTACTTGATCGCCATTTGGATAGATTTGAAAGAAATCTGGTCCTGAGTATGTACGGAATAGTTCTGGATTTTTGATAATAAGTCCAGTTTCTTCATATACTTCTCGCTTTAAAGCGTCTTCTAACGTTTCGTTATATTCCAAGGCGCCGCCAATAATACCCCAGCGGTTAAAGTCGGTGCGGAGCTGCAGCAATATTTCATTGTTTTCATTTACTATAATGGCGTGTGATCCTATTAAAATCAGTGGCTGATTTCCTACTAAATTTCTCATATCTTCAATATAACCCATAGTTATTCTCCTTATAGCTAATAATAATTAGGAAGTTCTTTTAACATTCTTTCTGTTTTCCGTGCTGTAAAGGCTAAGTTATGATCATCTTTCGTTCTGAAAAATAAAGTGCGTAAAAAGGTTTTAATGTTGGCGCATAAAATACAATATTCATTTAACGAAAGGCGTTTTCTAATTTGAGGAAGCCTTTTTATTTTTTTATGAATAATAGAAATTAACTCTTCTTGCGGAAAGTCATGATACAACATCGCTAGTAATGGCGTAACAATTCGTTCATCTTCGTTATTATGAAAAAGGTCAGATGGGATAAAGATTTTATTTAATAAGCAATGAATTAACTCTTCGTACCATTCAAAAGTTGTATACGTATTATGAACAATTTCCGTAAAGGCATCAGATACGTGAGCAAGACAATGAGCCCATCCTTTATTTTCAATATAGCCTCGGAAATCTGTTTCTAAGTTTGTGTATGTAATGAGTTTGTTTTTTATTTCTTCAATATCCTCCTCCGTACAAAAGTAGTGCGAATTAGCGAATTGGAGTATTAACGCAATTAACGAAACAGTGTAAGAACGTGTGAAAACCCCATCTGAATGCGGGGAGTATATGTCACAATATAAATATTCATCACTTAAACAAGTTTGCAACAGTAATTTCAGTTGATCATCCATAAGGAATTCATGATGAATAAAATGCACAAAACATTTATAGATAAGTTGATAACGAACGTAACTATCAGTCGTTCCGATATACTGAAGCATATGGAGCGTTAATTCATTTATATCTATATATCGCAGTTGCGTATAGTCATTTTGTTGTATAAGCTCTAACTGTTGTTGCAGCGCTGTAATATCCAATGGAGAACCTCCTCCGCACTTTAAAGATGCGATGTTTTCTAGTATTCTATATATTCAAGGACAATCCTGCTCATGCAAGGAGAACAAGTAGAAATTCAAGTATGACATAGATGAGGGAAGAATATGACGACGATAGAACAGTTAGAAAAACATTTTAAAATAAGAAGAAATGCTTCTTCTATCATGATAAAAGAAAATAATGCAGAGATTTTTACAGAAGAGCAATTAAAGGGAATCATGCAATATTGTGTTGCTGAGGCTGAAAAAGAGGGAATTGAAAACTTACTTTTTGAAGTTTCTTCAAAAAGCCCAAATTATGATGTGTATAAGAAATGTTTCGAAGCGTATTCTTTTGAATATGTTACTGAAAACATCATTGTATGTAAGGATATATATGAAGTGGAAGATGTAGAAAGTGAAATTGATTTTAAGTTGATTGAAGAAGTAGGAGAAGATGCTTTTTATTCACTTTGGAACGAGATGACGGAAGAACAAGTCACTTATGATCAATTTGTAAATATGATGCTACAAGAAATTGGAGAGCAATGGAAAGAACATTGTTTAACTGCGAGTATTAATGAAGAGCAGATCGGAATTGTAATCCCATATATTGAAAAGGGGACGTTAGAAGAAGGAAAACTTATGTATTTCGCAGTCGCTCCAAATATGCGAAATAAAGGATACGAAGCAGCATTCTTTACAGGAGCGATGTTTGTATTAAAAGAAATAGGAGCATCTTATTATATCGGTGAGACAAATGTACAAAATGAGTGGATGAAGGATATTTTTGAAAATAACGGATGTCAGCTGCTTAGTTCTACTGAGCGGTATGTGTGGAAGTTTTAGGAGGATGAACGATGTACTCTCTTGAACTCATTTCGAGGAAATCCATGTACAACTTATGAACAAGTAAAAGAACTTTTTGCCTGTTTGTAAGATAAAAAGAAAAATGAGAACGACAAATTAGATATTCCTATAATAAAATAGAGTAAGATTTGATTATAAGAGAAAGCGTTGGTGAAAGAATGGAGCAGCAAAGACATTGGTTACAAGCAACTGTAGAAAGAAATGAAGATAATACGTTACAAATAAAGTGGGAAAATAATATAGAGGAAGTTCGCATTTACTGGAGTACTTCGCCAGATCATATTGAAGAAAATGGAGAATTACTTGCAACGGTAAATGGAGAATCATCATATACAATTGAAAACCCGAGCGAAAATGAGCGTCCATATTTTAGACTAGTAGGTAGTAATGGACAAGCAGTAACAGTAGCTGAGCGTAGACTGCCATTACAAGGCGCGTTTAACTTCCGTGATATGGGAGGATATGAAACGACAGAAGGCCGTAAGGTAAAATGGGGTAAATTATATCGTTCTGAAGAATTAGCAGGATTAACAGAGTGGGATATTGCGTATTTACAAAAGTCTGGCTTAAAGTTAATTTGCGATTACCGTACAGACTTTGAAGTGAAGCATAAGCCAAACCCTGAGATTACAGGAGCTCGTCAAGTGTGTTTACCAGTTATGCAAGACTTAGCAAAAGACTTGAACATAAATGAGTTTTTCCAAGTTGGTGACCTTTCTATGTTAGGCAAACCAGGCGAATACCTTGTGAAAATGAATCAAGATTTCGTAAGTGGTAACGAGGCGTTCGTAAGCTTCTTAAACTTAGCGCAAAACCCGGAAAACTTACCGTTAGTAAACCATTGTACAGCTGGGAAAGACCGTACTGGATTTGGATCAGCATTATTATTACTTTTACTAGGTGTACCAGAGAAAACAGTAATGGAAGATTATTTACTAAGTAACGGTTTCCGTGAAAAGTTAAACGAGAAAATGATGGCCTTTTTAGGTGCAAAACTACAAAACGATGAGAGTAGAGCGATATTAGGTGCGATGTTCGAAGCACGTGCTGAGTATTTACAAGCTGCGATTGATGAAGTGAAAAAGCAATATGGTTCAGTTGAAGCGTATGCTGAAAAAGCACTTGGCTTTACGAAAGAGTCGTTAGAACAAATGAAAGTTTTATTGTTAGAAGATAAATAAAGCGGAGGGAGGCTGATTGGATTAGCCTCCTTTTCTTATTGTTGTTATAATTTTGCTAATGAGAATGTTGTGCAACGAAGAGAGAATGAATGAAAAGAACTTACGAATCGGGGGATAAAATGATTCATACACGTGGAAAAGCAGAGGGGTTAAGAGAAAAGCTAGCAACAATACTAAGTCAAGATTATAAGGAATTAGCTGTTCAGGATTTAAAGGTGATTGGAACGGGAGTGCAAAATATTGTTTTTCGAGGAGATTCAGAAAAGGGGTCTTTGGCATTTCGAGTGCCGTGGGAAAGAGAAGTAGAAAATATAAATGAAGATTTATTTAATAGTCGGATTTCATTGAAAAAGGAAGCAGAGCTTTCTAAGTATTGTCATTCAAAAGGTATTTCGGTGCCAAAGATACACGGATTGCATCTTTCTGTCGAACTTGATTTTTTAATTTCGGATTGTGTGTATACTGATCATATGCCAATTTCTGCGCACAAAATAGGAGAGTTAGTGAGCAAGCTTCATAGCATGCCAATTGATGGTTTGCATTACGAGAAAAATATTAAAGAGCCGATTAGTAAGTATATAGCAGAAAGAATTGTGAAACGGATAGAAGGGTTTAATACAATTACGAACTGTGGAATTAAACTTCCAGATACAAAAACAATTGAACATATTCTTAGTACAGCAGATCATGTAAAATGCTTATTACATATGGACATTCGACCAGCCAATTTAATCGGGTATAATGGAGAAGTTAAAGCAATAGTTGATTGGGATAACGCTTTAATTGGTCATCCATTGCTGGAGTTAATGAGAATAGCTGAAAATAATGAGATTAGTTGGGATGAATTTAAAGATGGATATAAGAATGATAGTATCTTTAATGTTACCCCTCATATCGTTAGTTTATTTTATAGACTAGATACAGCTGTCATGCTAGCAAACTTATTTATAGCACATTTGAAAATAAAAGATAAAGGTGTATTCTATAAAGAGCGGGTTAAAGCGCTTCATCAAGAAATATATAAAAACTTATAAGCAATGAGAACGAAGCTTTTAAAATAGGAACTAAGGAGAACATCATGAAATACAAAGTTATATTATTCGACGTAGATGATACATTATTAGATTTCCCTGAAACGGAAAGACACGCATTACATAATGCGTTTGTACAGTTTGGTATGCCTACAGGGTATACTGATTATCTTGCAAGTTATAAAGAGATTAGTAATGGGTTATGGAGAGATTTAGAAAATAAAATGATTACGTTAAGTGAATTAGCGGTAGATCGATTTAGACAATTATTTGCACTTCATAATATAGAAGTAGATGCACAGCAATTTAGTGATGTATATCTTGAAAACTTAGGGAAAGAAGTACATCTTATAGAAGGTGCAGTGCAATTATGTGAGAATCTACAAGATTGCAAGCTAGGCATCATTACGAATGGATATACGAAGGTGCAACAATCTAGAATCGGAAATTCGCCTTTATGTAATTTCTTTGATCATATTATTATTTCAGAAGAGGTTGGTCATCAAAAACCAGCACGTGAGATTTTTGATTATGCATTTGAAAAGTTTGGGATTACGGATAAATCAAGTGTACTAATGGTTGGAGATTCGCTCACTTCTGATATGAAAGGCGGAGAAGATTACGGCATTGATACGTGTTGGTATAATCCGAGTTTGAAAGAGAATAAGGCAAGTGTTAAGCCGACTTATGAAGTGAAGAGTCTGCTGCAAATTTTAGAACTTGTAGAAGTGGCGGAAGAAAAGGTAGTTTCATTTTAATCGTGTCGATATTTGTTGATAAGTCGATATTCTTTGTCGAATCGTCGATATATCGAAAAAATCGTTGATATATTTTAAGTTACGGTAGATATATTGGCAAAATCGTCGATATAATTTGAGTTGCGTTCATTTTATAGGTACGATCGGTGTAATAACTAGAGGTGAGTGAAAGATGTTAACATTTTTATTTGAGTTAGACAAGAATATCCCACAGGAAGATGAGCGGCGGTATGATGCTTATTCAAAGGGCTTTATCGAAGGGGATGTAACGATTCGCGTGAGTGACAGCGTGCTTTTTCAAAAGTCATGCATGAAGGTCGCAGAGCTTGGCATTTATTTAGGGCAGTGGATGGAGCAAGTGCAGCACGGGCAGAATGTACATATGAATTATGAAACGCCTGACCGTGATGAGACAATTCTTAGTTTCTTCTATGAAGAGGACAATCAATGGAGAGTTTCTTCCAGTTGGCAACAATTTGAGGTTCAGGAATGTATTTCTACTACAGCATTAGTGGAGAGTGTTCAGCGTTATTTATATGAGTTAAATAAAGAACTGCGCGCGTTAGAATATCCTGTGACGTTTGATCAGTACTTAAGAGGAGAGCGGGTGATGCAGCTTTCTTACAAACGACTGTGTGATAGTAAAGCGGATACGGTGCCTATTGAGGTTTACAAGGGAAGTGACAGAGTAGGCACAGTACGAGGCTATTATAAAAATACGTTGATGAGAGTGCTAGATTTCATTCCGAAAGTCGGTAGTAATATTATTTATGAAATAAAGGATAGTAAGGACAATATTCGCGTCATTGCAAAGGATGTAAGTAGGCAGCGTCAAAGAAGAATTTTAGTAACATATAAAGATAATCATGATGCAGAGCATGAAATACTTGTATGTGACGGAAAGTTATTGGATGCAAATTTCTTATTTACCTTTACATATAAGAGAGAAGAATTTGTTGTTCATAAAACTACTTTTGGGATGGGAAAATTATTACGAAAAGGCTATGTAATTGCAGATTGGAATATTCGTCTTGAGGAAGATATGTATCACATCGAGATGAATGTATACGATGAAGATTATATAGAAGACCAATATTTACTGTTGGGCGTATTTCATGCGGTTTTGTATGGGTGATCGTTGTATAAATGAAAAATACCGGTATTCTTTGTGAAAAGAATGCCGGTATTTTTATTTATCCTCAAAAATAAAAACTTCATCAATCGTACTATGAAGTGCCCTCGCAATATCGTGAGCAAGCTGCAAGGAAGGATTATATTTTCCTTTTTCGAGATGGTTAATTGTTTCACGACGTACACCAACTTGTTTCGCTAAATCTTCTTGCGTCATATTCAATTTGGCGCGGTATTCTTTTATTTTCGTTACGAACGCCATGGTGCATCTTCCATTTCGTCAACAGGTTTATCGTAAAAGAACATAGAAAAACCAAACGTAAGAATGAGTGTGCCGAAAATAAGAGCGATATCAATCTCTTGTAGCACCGGGTTTGGAAATAACATTTCAATGAACATAATGATAGCGGTAGTTAGTAACGTAACGATAAAGGCATTGCGGCACGATTTATTGACGATTTGTTCAAACAGTTCATCGTGTTGAACCGTTCTATATGAGGTGAAAAAGGAGAAGAAACAAAACATAGTGAACAATCCTTTTTCATAAAAAAAGCCAAGAAAACCGAAGAAACCGAGAAATCCTAAATATTTTATCCAAGTTGTTTTCATGATAGTTCCTCCTTATCATGTTAGAAATAAATCACGTTATGTTATAAATATATCACATATGGATAGGAATGGTAATAATAGTTTTTTAGTTTGCTTCATAATAATAGTAAAAAGAGGAAATATACTGCGAAATAAAGAGGATAATATTGTAAAATGGTTGTAAGGAGGGGGAGGAAGGTATGCTAAATTGGATCATGATCGTTGTATTACTTGTAGTCATTACTGTAGTCGCGACGGTGTTAATTGGGCGAAAGGGTGATGCAAATTATAGTAAAGCGACAAAGGGGAATATTAGAAGGCTTACGATGATTTATATTATACTAGCTGTCGTTTTAATCGTTGGGTTAGGTCTGTATATTTATTTTAAAGGTTAAAAACTGAAAAATACAAAAATATAAAAATATAAGTATGCTATAATGTTAATATAGTTATTTGGTAATTAAGGAAAGGATTGGATGGAATGATTGAAATTATGAATGTGTCAAAAAGTTATAATGGTTCTACCTATGCAGTAAAAGATTTAAGTTTATCTGTGCCTAGCGGAGAAATCTTTGGATTTTTAGGGCCAAATGGTGCCGGTAAATCAACGACAATTAAGATGATTACTGGTATCCATGGGGTGGACAAAGGGACGATTACGATTAACGGTATAGATATTATGAAAAATCCGATGGAAGCGAAAAAGACGTTTGGTTATGTCCCAGATAGTCCAGATATGTTTTTACGATTAAAGGGAATTGAATATTTAAACTTTATGGCAGATATGTATGAAGTGCCGAAAGAAGTACGCCAAGAACGAATTGAGTCCTTAGCGAAGAAATTTGATCTTTATAATGCTTTATCAGATCAAATTCAAAGTTACTCGCACGGTATGAGACAAAAGATTGTTATTATTGGTGTGCTCGTGCATGAGCCAGATGTATGGATTTTAGATGAACCGTTAACGGGGCTTGATCCGAAATCTGCATATATTTTAAAAGAAATGATGAGAGAACATGCGGATAAAGGAAAGATTGTATTCTTCTCTACACACGTATTAGAAGTGGCAGAAAAATTATGTGACCGCGTCGCGATTATTAATAAGGGGAATTTGCAGTTTAAAGGGAATTTAGATGAAATGAGAGATCATTTTAAATCCAACGAATCACTTGAAAAAATGTTCTTGGAGATGACGGGCAATGAGTAAAATTTGGACGTTAACGAAAGTATTATTGAAATTAAATTATGCAGATTTTATAACAGATAAGAAGAAGCGATGGGCGTATGTATTTTCATTTGCGGCTATTTTATTTGTCGGATTTTTACTGTTTGGTTCTATCACGCATGCAATGTATGAGGGAATGATACATTTAGGGCAAGATCCAGGAATGATTATCGCAATGGGACTTGCGATTGCGAGTATATGGGTGTTTTTAATGAGTATTACGAACATTTTAACTGTATTTTACTACAGCAATGACATTGAAATGTTATTACCATTACCATTAAAACCAGCGCAAATTATTTCAGCCAAATTTTTAACGGTATTAATTACACAATACGTAATGAGTTCATTTATTTTACTACCAATCTTCATTACTTACGGATTAAAAAGTGGAGCGTTTATTACATATTACATATATATGATTTTCATTTACTTACTCTTCCCGATTGTGCCGTTAGTACTAGCTTCGTTACTCATGACAGTTATTATGAGGTATACAAATATAGCGAAAAATAAAGACCGAGGAAATATATTTATCGGAATCGTAAGTATACTATTTATTGTAGGAATTAACGTATTTTTGCAGTGGAAAAATAAAAGTTCGTTTTCTGAAGATGCAATTGCGGATTACCTTGCAAACAACCAGTCTTCTCTTTTAGTACAAATGACAAACTATTTTCCAACTACATATTTTGGAGCAGTAGCATTAGTAGAAAATGCAAATTGGAAGGGTCCTTTATACGTAATAATCTTTGCAGTTATTTCATTTGTATTTTTTGTGTTGTTTTATTACATTGCAGAGCGTACATATTTAAAAGGGGTTATTGGACTTTCAACGAGTACAGCAAAAAAAGAAGTCATTTCAGCAGAAGGTTTACAAAAATCAACGGTACAAAGTTCACATTTGAAAGCGTATGTGAAAAAGGAATTTAAAACGTTATTCCGTACACCACAATTTTTCTTAAATTGTATCGTACAAACTTTCGTTATGCCGATTATGTTGTTCTTCATTTTATTCGTGCAAGATGGAAATTTAAAATGGGTTACGAGTTATATTAATAATCCAAAATCAGCAGGACTTGCAATTGGTGTTGGCCTTTGTGCCTCTCTATTTTTAATGGGAAGTAACGTCATCGCAACAACTTCATTCTCACGTGATGGAAGCTCTTGGTTTGTGAATCGTTATTTACCAGTAAAAGCTTCGGATATCTTTTTTGCAAAAGCAATCACGGCTTGGTTAATTAATGTAATTATTTTAGCAGTGTTCGGTATTACGATGGCAGTTGTAGCGGGAATTTCTCCAGTATTTATGGTTCTTTGGTTCTTATTAAGTGCGAACGGTTTATTGTTAATTAATTTAATCGGCACACGCTGGGATGCACAAACTGCAGATATACATTGGGATACAGAGCAGAAATTATTTAAGAGTCGCTATACAACTTTGTGGAATTTTTTAGCTAATATTTTAATAGCTTTAGTTATTGTAGCGGGAGTAAGTCTATTATACTTCTTCCTTCAAGTGGGACTGTGGGTTATGTTTATCGTTTTATTTGTAATGTTTACGATTGTAAATTATATCTTTATTAAAATTTTAAAATTAGGTGCAGAACGTATATTGTCAAATATTGAATAAAAAGATAGATCCTCTGTATTCGTGCAGAGGATTTATCCATAGGTGGAGGAGAAAAGGTGAAGAAAATAGCAATTGTAACAGGGGCCACTCGTCTGAATGGAATTGGTGCAGTTGTATGCAAGGCGCTTGCTCAAAAAGGAATAGACATTTTTTTCACGTACTGGTCTCAGTATGATAAAGCGATGCCGTGGGGAATGCATGACAAAGAGCCCTTTTTGTTGAAAGAGGAGATTGAAAGTTACGGTGTTCGATGTGAAATGGCAGAAATCAACTTATCGCAGTCGTATTCGCCCAATCGTTTGTTTTATATGGTATCAGAACGGTTAGGTGATCCATCTATTTTAATTAATAATGCAGCGTATGCTACTCATACGAGAATTGAGGAATTAAATGTAGAACAGTTAGATAAACATTATACGGTTAATGTTCGGGCTACTATGTTATTAAGTTCATTATTTATAAAACAGTATGCAAGCAAGGCGAGTGGAAGTATTATTAACCTTACTTCAGGACAGTCACTAGGGCCGATGCCTGATGAATTAGCATACGCAGCAACGAAAGGAGCAATTGAAGCATTTACAAAATCAGTAGCACCAGTTGCGATGGAGAAGGGGATTACAGTAAATGCTGTTGATCCAGGACCGACGAATACAGGATGGATTACAGAGGAGCTGAAGCATTATTTAGTATGGAAGTTCCCGCAAGGTAAAGTAGGAGAGCCGGTGGATGCTGCGCGCTTAATATCTTTTTTAGTAAGTGAAGAAGCGAAATGGATTACTGGGCAAGTTATTCATTCGAATGGTGGGTACTCATAAATATATTATGTTAACAATTGTTGAGAAACAAAAAAACGAAAGAAAATTTTATTTTTTTGTATAAATAAAATGTCAAGAAAGATAAAAATTTGATAGAAGAGTATATCGTCATATGAAGATCGTAATTCTTCATGTGACAATATACTCTTTTTCTTTTACTATAGAGAAGAAAAATGAAGTAGAAGAAACTCGAATATTCAAATTGATTTATCAGTTTTTGTACGTATTATTATGAAGATTACTGTCGGAAAGATGGTAATTCGTATGAAAAGGGATTTTTTAAGGGGAAATCGAATCGTAAAGGGGAGGATAAAAACGTAAACATAGGGGGATTTATATGAAAATGAAAAAGGTCGCTATCGCATCGATAACAATTGGTACAATGCTTACTATGGCAGCTTGTAGTCCGTCAGCAGATAAAGAAACAGAAAAGAAAGAGCAAGTAACAGCGCAAAATGAAGGAGAATCAAAAACGACAAGTGCAGATGAAGCGTCAAAAACAACGAAAGATACTGAAAAAGAAACAAATACTTCTTCAAATGAAAAAACAGATAAAGATACAAAAAACACGAAAGAATCATCGGGAACAGAAAGTAACGGTAAAACGTCAACTCAAAACGAGAATGTAAAAACAAAAGAAAAAGAGACGACAGGAAAGACGAATGATCAAACGACTAGCGGGAAAACAACAGATCAAAGTACAAGTACAAACTCAGACGGAAAAACAACGAAAGATCCGAAGAAAAGTGTAGCTGTGAAAACGAGTGTGAAAGAAGTTGCTGCATTAGTGGATAGCTTAGATAAGCAGTTAGCTGCTAATCCGAAATTGGATACAGTAAATAAACTTGGAAAACAAATTAATGCAAAGTGGGATGTAATTGAGAAAGAGTTAGAAACATCACACCCAGCTGAATATAAAACAATTGGACAAAGTATGTATCCGTTAATTGTAGGGGCGGAGAAAGAAAAGATAGATATTACTAAAATGAAATCATTAACGACGAAAACGAAAAAAGATTTAAATCAATTATTAACAAAACTTTCGTAGTTTTAAAAGCCTACTTGTGGGAGTAGGCTTTTTTTATGTTGAGAGTGTAATGAAAGTTTATGGGAATCATAATGAAAAAGGATGGTGATAAAAATGACAATCGATCGAATTTGTACAATTGGGCCAGCAAGTAATAATAAAGAAACGTTAGCGCAGTTAATAAGCAATGGTATGAAAATTGTTCGGCTAAATTTATCACATGGGACGCATGAAAGTCATAAAGATATCATTCGTTTAGTGAAATCGTTAGATGATTCTATTAAAATTTTAGGCGATGTACAAGGTCCTAAAATAAGGTTAGGTGAAATGAAAGGAGAACAAATTACACTTCAGGCGGGAGATTCTTTTATTTTGCATACGCAACCAGTTACAGGGAGTAGTACGGAAGCAAGTGTTGATTATGAAGGAATCGCGAATGATGTGAAAGTCGGAAGTAGAATTTTAGTTAATGATGGTGAAGTTGAGTTAATCGTTGAGAAAGTAAGTACGGATAAAATAGAAACGAAGGTGAAAACAGGTGGTAATATCTCCTCTCATAAAGGGGTGAACTTACCAGGCGCAATCGTTCGTTTACCAGCTATTACAGAGAAAGATAAAAAAGATATTCAGTTTCTTTTAGAAGAAGGTGTTGATTTTATCGCATGTTCTTTCGTAAGAAAACCTAGTCATATAAAAGAAATACGAGATTTCATACAACAATATAAAGAAACGTCACCTAATTTAATTGCCAAAATAGAAACGATGGAAGCGATTGAAAATTTTCAAGATATATGTAAAGAAGCAGATGGAATTATGATTGCAAGGGGAGATTTAGGAGTTGAGTTACCGTTTCAATTTATTCCGCTCTTGCAAAAAATGATGATTCAGGAATGTAATCGAACGAATACATATGTTATTACAGCAACACAAATGCTTCAATCTATGGTAGATCATTCTATTCCAACAAGGGCTGAGGTAACGGATGTGTTTCAAGCTGTACTGGACGGAACGAATGCTGTCATGCTTTCTGCTGAAAGTGCTTCAGGAGAGCATCCGGTTGAAAGTGTGAGTACACTACGTCTCGTTTCTGAATTTGCTGAGCATGTAAAAAAAGACGGTCCTTTTGTGATGAAAGATGTACTGGAATTGCTGCATAAATCTTTGGATGAGTGAAAAATAAAAAGAGGGCGGATATGTATCCGTCCTCGTGTGTTTCATTCTATTCTTGCTCTTGCTCATCCAAAATCTTTTCAAACGCAGCAGATACTTTTTCAAATTCCTCGTCATTCTCAATATATGAGAATTCACTATCTTCTTCTACTTTTAAAAAGAAAATATCAATGTCTTCCTCGGTTTCTGTTTGAATGTCTTCAACAAAGGCAACTGCAATATATTCAGCGCCTTCGACATCCATCGCTCCAAGCACTTCTACTTCTTGCTCTTCGTTATTCTCATCACTAAGAGTAAACACTTCGCCAACTTCAATATCAGACATATTCATTCTCCTCCTGTCCAACTCTAATAAATAGAGTGTTTAAACTGCATACATACTAATATATCTTTCCATGAAAAACCAATTTCATACATAAGAGAAATGAAATTCTACTTTTTTCGTATGAGTATACAGCTATAAGGAGCGCATGTTATCTTATTCAATCCATTCAACAATTGCATCCATAGTCTGTCTTGTTTTATCACGTTTTGGCTCTTCTTTACGGTAACCAAAGGCAACCATAACAGATACTTCAAAGTTATCTCCATTGATAATGCCTTCTTGACGAAGTAAAGAATCTACTTTCTCTTTATCAAATCCTTCTATTGGACAAGAATCAATCCCGATTTGAGCTGCGCTCGTCATCATATTCCCTAAAGCAATATAAGTTTGCTTAGATGCCCAATCAAATACAGCACGATCAGATTGTAATAAGTTAAAATCTGTTTCCTGGAACTTTTTGAAG
Organism: Bacillus cereus group sp. Bc061; assembly: GCF_027715825.1. NCBI lineage: Bacteria > Bacillati > Bacillota > Bacilli > Caryophanales > Bacillaceae > Bacillus > Bacillus cereus group sp. Bc061. The sequence goes on along the minus strand of NZ_JAQFTZ010000001.1, from coordinate 1,733,907 downwards.
AATTCATATCTAATTTTTTGCGCGTCTTCAGGTAATTCAATAATATCATTCATCATATGTTTAATATAATCTGCATCATAATGCATATCTTTAATATTTCTTGAAAGAACAATGACAAAGTGGCTAGCTGTTGCAAGTTGCCCACCAGCGCCCCATGAATATGGTTGTAGTTTTTCTCTTACTTCTTTATTTTGTACGATAACAAATTTCCAAGGTTCATATCCGAAAGAAGAAGGGGATAATCTGCCTGTTTCTAAAATGAATTTAAAATCTTCTTCTGAAATTTTGTGCATAGGATCGAACTCTTTACATGCATGTCTGAAATGAAAAGCATCCATAATTTTTTCTTTTGTAGTTTGATTTGTATTTGTCATAAAAGTTCCTCTTTTCATTAATTTATTTTGTAACCAAATTATATTTTTAAAGTAACATAGAAACAAGTACGCACATTTATGTGGTATAGTATCAAAAAAGATACTAATGTTAAGGGAAGGGATTTATTATGGATTGTTCAAACGAAAATAATGTAAATTACCCATTTTTAAATAAATATTCTTGTCCAGTGGAAGCGATGGTTGAGGTCATTGGAGGGAAATGGAAAGGGGTAATTTTGTATCATCTATTAGATGGGACAAAGAGGTTTAATGAATTAAAAAGATTAAAACCTAATATCACACAAAGAATGTTAACATTACAGCTGAGAGAACTTGAAGCAGATGGCATCATACATCGTGAAGTGTACCGTGAAGTACCTCCAAAAGTAGAATATTCGTTAACGGAGCTTGGTGAATCGCTTCGCCCAATGATTCTATTAATGATGGAGTGGGCGACTCATAATATGGAGAAAGTTTTGGAGAGTAGGAATACGAAAAATAATAGGAAAGAGTTGTAGAAATAAAAGGTGTTTTCCATATGTGAAGACACCTTTTATTTTCATGTTTTTACTTTTTAACATCAACTGCTGAAATTGCGAAGTCATGCAAGTTTACAGTTTTGCCATACCAATCAGCGTGTTTAAAAACAACACCTTTTCCATATCCTTCAGTTGAAGTATGTTCCCATAGCGTTGTTGAATAGCTAGCAGTAGGGGATGCTGTACTTACAGAAGAAATTCTATTTTGCCAACTAAGAGGCAAATTTTTAAAACCGCTACTAAGAGAAAAATACTCGCCACCTTTATTTGCATGTTCATAGAAATCTGTATTATTAGGTCCGCTTCCTCCGACACCAAGAGGAGTGATTGTATGATTCAACCTTTGTTTATCTTTTTTAATAAAAGACTCTAAACTTTCTTTGGTCGAAAATCCATAAGATAACCAGTTTCCATTTTGATTTTGTTTCGGTAGAACTAAAGTTATTTTTATGTCTTCCTTTGATGGAGCATCCAATTTGTTAAACGAATCTACAGTCTTTTCATCTACAGTTACATATTCAAAAGAGGTAATCGAATAACCCTTTTCGGTACTAGCTGATACTGATCCTAACCCTACAGTTAATGATGAAATGGCTACCACTGCACCTACTATCATTTTTTTTAGCATGAATTCATCTCCTTTACACTTAGTTTTTTATATAACTAAAATGTATGTTAATTTGAATATTTTATAAATATTTAGAAATTCATAAAAATTAAACATAATATTCTTTTATTGGTCTGGGGTAAGGAGGGTAATTTGAAAAAGGATTTACTTAAAAAGTAAATCCTTTTTGGGTGTTAGCAATAACGTTATTATGTAAATTTTGCAATTTGCTAACTGACTTCAAAACTCTACTGATTAAAGTTTCATTTTATCCTGTTATGAATCATACACTTCTTTTGCATTCATAGAAGCCGCATCTAATAAAAGGAAAATGGCTGCTATAATATGTAGAACGATTACTATATAAGGAAAGAAGGCAACTAGAGTAACGATAATGCCAATATAATGAGGGTACGTATTCATGTCTACTTTTTTAGCTAATAAAATAGTAGTGATATGTAACACAATCAATAAAAGTAAAGGTATCCCATATAGGTTAACGTGACTTAGAAATAAATAATAACAAGGAAGTAATAAAAGATGATAGATCCCTGTAGTCCACTTTAGTGCTTGGATGTAGGTTTTCAAAGTGAATCCTCCTAAAATAATTCATATCTATATATTACCAAAAATAATAGGTAATTGGATATTATATATTTGTAGATTTTAGTAGAATGTAATTTTTTTATGTTAACTAATTATGAGTTATTTATAAAATAGAAAAACCACCCAAACGAGGGTGGTTCGTATTACAAATAATTACTTAAAGAAGAAAGCGGAACCTTCACTTCACTACCTTCCTTCATATTCCGCAGCACAACAGTTTCTGTACTAAGTTCTTCTTCCCCAATAATAAGCACATAAGGGATATTCTCTTTATTTGCATAATTAAGGGCGCGTTTTAATTTGCGTCCTGCTAGTTCAAGTTCGACTTTTAAGGAAGTGGTAGAACGTAATTGCTGGGCAAGTTGTAAGCATTGTAATTCTGTCCCAAGCGGAATGATAAATACATCCGCTGTAGATGATATCGTTTCTTTCTGTGATAGTGCTGTATAAATAACGTCTAAACCGAATGAAATACCGACTGTTGGATAGTTCATATCATCACCACGGAATGCTCCAATAATATTATCGTAACGACCACCGCTACCGATGCTAGATGTAATTGATCCATCTTTTAAAAAGATTTCATATACGGTACCTGTATACATTGTGAGTCCTCGCGCTAAAAACGGATTAAATATAGCATTTTCATTTATTCCAAGTGCGATTAAATATTGCTGTAATTGTTGTAATTCGTTTACTCCATCGGCAACGAGTGGATTATTGAAAGCTTCTTTAAAGTCAGCAATTGAAAGCTGTAGACAAGATAATACGGTATTACATATCGTATCAGCCATTTCTTCAGAAATTCCGCGCTCTAATACATCTTTTTGTACGCCATCAATCCCAATCTTTTCGATTTTGTCTAATGATAAAATGACGTCACTTGTTAATTCAGTAGGGATGTTAATGGCCTGAAGAATACCATTTAACAATTTGCGGTTATTATATTGGATCGTTACTTCTAAGTTTAACGTTCGGAACAGTTCAAACGCCATGCTCATAAGTTCCGCTTCTGCCATGACAGATTCAACACCGACAATATCAACGTCACATTGTATAAACTCACGAAATCTCCCTTGTTTAATAGGGCCATCTCGAAATACTTTCCCAATTTCATACCGTTTAAAAGGAAGGCGTATGTTTGGATTCATTGCCACAACTTTTGCGAATGGAATTGTCAAATCGTAACGTAAGGCAAGTGCGCGTTTTCCTTGATCCTGAAGTGTATATATTTCTTTTAATATTTCATCACCACCGCCGTACTTGTAAGACATAAGCTCATACATATTTAATGTCGGCGTTTCTAACGGTTTACATCCGTATCGTTCAAACGTGTCTTCGCACGCTCTTTTAATTTTATTTCGTAGTACTTGTTCCTCTGGTAAATAGTCTTTCGTTCCTTTTACATTTCTCATTTCCACCATAATCACTCCTTTTTAAATTAAAAAAAGCTATGCAGGTATAAAAATACCCACATAGCTTTATAAACGCTTCGTGGGTCAACAGGAAAAGCCCTGTACCCACGAAGAAAAATTTTTCTTCGGATACACGGCGTTACGTATGATGATGAAGTTGGAAAGAAATATTAAAATTTTGCATTACAAATCTCTCCTTAACAATAAGTTTTTCCAAATTATATCAGATGATTTTTGAATTATCAATATTTTTAGTTTTGAAATATACGTGAAGTTATGTAGGAGAAATGGAAAAGGGTGTATAATAAAACTTAATAATATGAAATAACCGTTTAAGGAGATCACTATGAAAAAAGATAAAACAAATGCGATGCGAATATTAGATAAAGAGAAAATTGAATATTCGATGATGTCATATAATCCAGACGATGGGAAAATTGATGGCGTATCAGTAGCCGAGAAAATTGGACGAGAAGTGAGAGAAGTATATAAAACGTTAATCGCTCAAGGGAATAGTAAAAATTATCATGTGTTTATCATCCCGGTAGATGAGGAACTAAATTTAAAAGCTGCCGCAAAAGCAGTAAGTGAAAAGAAAATTGAAATGATTCCTGTTAAAGATATTACGAAAGTTTCAGGATATATTCGCGGCGGCTGTTCACCAGTCGGAATGAAGAAGTTATTTTCTACATGTATTGATGCGAGTGCCCAATTACTTGAAACGATGATAGTAAGCGGCGGAAAAATAGGTATACAAATTGAGCTGAAAGTGGATGACTTGGTGAAAGTGACGAGAGCGCAGTTTGGTGAGGTAACGAAATAAATATACATAGGGAAAGAAGTTCTAGTTTAGATAAACATTTATAGGATAATTAGTCCATTATGGGGCTGATTATCCTTTTTATTTATATGTCTATATTAAAATGATTAAATATTGAATATTCAGTTTGAAACAGACTGTAATATGAATCATTTGTTTGGCTTTGGGGGGAGGACAATGCCTCGTTACAAGGAATTTAAATAAACAAGAGTTACCCTTAAAGATAGCAAAAGGACTGGAGAGTGTTTTAATGAGTTTTCAAGAAATACCCATAAGAAAGCATATATTGGTAATGCTAGTATTTTTGAAAAACCCCACGCATAAGAGTATGCAAGATTTTATACAGTTTTTTGGCTAATCGAGTAACAAACAAGAACCATAAAACGATACCAGAATAGGAATGTATAGAATATGTATAGATTCATAGAACTAAAAAAGAAGGTTCCCTTGTGAGAGCAGGGTTCTCCTTTTTTCATGCTACTGATAATAGGACGTTATGTTAACCTGATATGTATAGAATATACATCTAAAAATATGAACAAATCAGTTACCTCAAATGGTACAATAAGGAAAATGATTAGATATGAAGGAGAAACTATATGAAAGAAAAGACTTGTAATCAATGCGGAATATCATTGACAAAATCCCTTCTGAAATCTGGGGGAGGCAGTGTTGGTATTTTGAATAAACCATCCCAACATGCTGTTGTAAATGCAACGTATAGTAAGGTAATTCCATATGTTTGTTCCAAATGTGGAGAAGTTCGTTTCTTTATTAATGATCCAGAAAAATATAAAGAATAGTAAACCTTCTCTTAAATAATGGGGGATTGCTATGGCGTTTTATTTTATAGGAGGAGGTAGGGGAATTATGGGGAAAGAAATACTGTTTGATAATGAAGGTGTGATTCTAAAGCTAAATGGGGTAACAGGATTACTTGCATTTAAACTAAAATTAAAAATGCCTTATAACACGATCAAGAGTGTCTATGTTGACTATTTTGATGCTCCACAATGGATGCTTCGTATGCCTGGAACATCAATTTCTTCTCTCAATATTTTTGAAGGAAGTTTTAAATATGCTGACGAATGGTACTTTCTCTCTTATGAAAATAGAGTCCCTCTCGTAATGATTGAATTAGAAGGTCATGAAAAATATAAATATATCTTTTTTGAGATTGATGATCCTACCAAAATAGCCGCAGATATTAGAAAACATATAAAAGATTTTTAATTATTGTTGCACCTATCTATATATTACTTCCGCTAATGAGACGTTATGTTAACCGAGCATGTATAGAATATTCATCTTATGTTGTTCCATTAAAGGGCCAGTTTAATTCAGCAAAAAGGAAAATTTATTAGACATAGAGAAATACAAGTTTGTTAGCAATTGAGTAAGTTAAGGAGATTATATTTATAATGAATACTATAAAAACCACAGGGTGCTTTACTATTGTTGATAATAATGAAGGCAAAATATTGCTAGTTAAACGAAATGATTATCCTATCTGGGATTTGCCTGGGGGAAGATTAGAAGAGAACGAACAGTTAGATAAATGCGCTATAAGAGAAACTGAAGAAGAAACGGGCTATATAATTGCTATTGAACGTAAAATAGGAGAATATCACCAGCCTGAATACAATGATATGCAACATATATTTTCAGGAAAATTACTAGGAGGAGAACCAATAAATAATGGACCTGAAACTGCAAAAATTGGATGGTTTAATCCTAGTAGATTACCTTTTTTAATGGTTCCAAATAGAAAAAAACAGATCAATAATTTTATGAAACACAAAAATTCACTAATAAAAGAGACATTAAAGACACCATTTATGGTAAAGGTATTGAAAAAAATTATGTGAGATGGTTATTGAATTAACGGGTGCTTTTCTTGAATAAGGATCAGTTCTTAATTTCTTGTATCTATCAAAAAAGATAATTTGTACTTCCGACTTCGAAAGTTATGTAAATAAGCTGTTCACTGGAATCTCATAGAAAACTATGGTGAGATGAAATGTTTGATTTTGAAGCACTTCAAACTCTTAGCTAGATGGCTATGTATCGGTACCCCACAATAAAAAGGCAGGGACATATCAAATATGTCCCTGCCTTTGATTTTAGAGACATGTTTCCTAACAGTTGATTTTGTTAACGAAAGTCGACTTCAAATCCATATTTTGTTTGAAATAAAAGCATATAATAAAAGTATGAGGTGATGATGTGAAGGAGATAAACATTCATAAAGTAATTGCGGATAAGAGAAAAGAAAAGGGAATTACGCAGGAAGAGTTAGCGGCGTATATCGGTATTACGAAGGCATCTGTTTCTAAGTGGGAGACAGGGCAGAGTTATCCGGATATTACATTTTTACCACTGTTAGCATCGTACTTTAATATAAGTATAGATGAACTAATCTGTTATACACCGCAAATGGAACCAGAAGATATTAGGGATTTATATCATAGACTAGCAGAAGCTTTTAGTGAAAAACCGTTTGATGAAGTAATGGTGGAGTGCAGAGAAATAATTAAAAAATATTATTCTTGTTTTCCGTTATTACTTCAAATGGGACTACTTTTTATTAATCACCATATGTTAACAGAGGACACGGATAAAAGAATTGAAATTTTAGAAGAAGCAATGAATCTCTTTAGAAGGGTTCAGGAAGAAAGTGATGATGTTTCTCTTGTGAAAGAGGCGGTATCGTTTCAAGCAACTTGCTATCTTATACTCAATAAACCGAATGAAGTATTGCAATTACTTGGCGGAACGATACGTCCTAACGTTCCAGAGGAAGATCTAATCGCACAAGCGTATCAAATGCTTGGAAATGCTGAAAAGGCAAATGAAATAATGCAAATTAGTATGTACCAACATTTAATACAACTCGTTGCGACAATACCAAATTACGTAGTAGTAAATGCCTCAAACGTTGAAAAAGTAGAGGTGATTTTAAATAGAGCTTTTATGTTAATAGATATATATGAAATAGAAACATTGCATCCTAATATGACTTTAAAAGTATACTATGCTGCTGCACAAGTATATTGTATGCAAGGCAATTTTGAAAGAGCATTAGAAATGTTACGGAAATATGCAGCAGTTTGTGCGGCAAGCTTCACAGTAAATAGTCTGCATTTACACGGTGATTCCTATTTTGATGCGATTGACGGATGGTTTGCAGAATTTCCACTCGGCGCTAAAACAGTTAGAAATGAAGAGATTATAAAGCGAAGCATGTTACAAAGTATTGCAGAGAATCCAGTTTTCACTCCGATGAAAGATGAAAGAGAGTACAAAAATATAATAGCGAGTTTGAAATTTAAATTGGATATAAAAGAATAGGGGGACAAAATGATGACTTTTGATGAATATGAAGTAGCGATCAATAGTGAGTTTACTTTGCAAGGTACACTCACTAAACCAAAAGCTGATGGGAAGTATGCGGCTGTTGTCATTATCGCGGGATCTGGAGAGATTGATCGTGATGGAACGATCGTACCGCTAAAGCTTGAGGCGAACATATATAAAGATTTAGCGCATGTAATGGCGAGACTTGGGGTAGTGACGCTCCGCTTTGATAAACGCGGAGTAGGAAAGAGTGACGGAGAATTTCTGAAGACTGGAATGTGGGATTTAGTTAGTGATATAGAGTCTACGATTACGTATTTAAAAGAACAATCATTTGTTGATCCAGAAAATATCATTTTGGCTGGTCATAGTGAAGGATGTATGTTGGCAACTGTAGTAAACGCAAGAACACCAGTTAATGGGCTTATCCTTCTTACAGGAGCTGCGGAATCATTAGAAGAGGCTACGAAAAGACAAAGAGAAATTGCTTATAAAGAATTAAAAGAACAAAAAGGAATAAAGGGAAAACTAATGCGCCTTCTCAAGGTGGAGAAACGTGGAGAAAAGCAGATGGAAAAAATAAAAGAGAAAATGATGAATACAGAAAAAGATACGATTAAAGTTGGTTTTAAACCGATGAACGCAAAATGGTTTAGAGAGCATTTTCAGCATGACATTTATAAAGACTTACAACAAGTAACATGTCCAGTGCTAGCTATCGCTGGTGATAAAGATATTCAGGCTGACCCTGAAAGAGCTAAGCGGATCAGTGATTATGTGAAAGGTGATTCTGAAGTATATGTAATAAAAAATATGGATCATAGTTTGAAAGTTTTTGAAGGTGAGTTTAAAGCATTAGATTTTAAAAAGAATTATGAAGAAGGAGCAAGAAAGCCACTTCATCCAGAGTTGGAAGAAATAATTGTGAATTGGATGGCATCATATTTTATCCCAGGTAGTAGGACTCTTACATCAAAATTAGGTGAATATGAGGAAGATGGAAGGGAGAGTAACTGCCTGTAAAAGACAAACTGGTGTGGGGGAATGGTAGGTGTAAGTACTTCTGTAGTTTCAAACATATTCCCCTGAGTGTAGGTTCTATAAATACCCTATAAATAATCCAGGCTATTTAATATTAGGAGGAAGCCAACTATACACATAATCCATGATAGGGCTGATCCTGTACTATTAGCAATTTTCATTCGAAGCCTCTCGAGAGGTTTTTGCATCCACCGACCAAATAGGAGATAGAAGAGAAACAGCAGGAGAGAGGGCAGTACCATGATCAAGTTGTATCCCGCTAAAATAGAAGACCATTGTATCAAGGATAGATTAGAAGTAGTAAGTATACCAATTGCCGCAAAATAAGGAAATGCAGTACCCACTTCAATTAATGTAGTAGTGAATCCTAGCGCGATCATTGAAAAAATGCTTTTTGATTTTGGTGAGGGGATCTCTGAATTTTTCTTTGGTGGAATATAGAAGCTTGCAATGAATAATATGACACCAATAATGAAGAACGACCAGCTTACGATTCGGTTTTAAAATAAGCCAGAAATAAACTTAAACAAAAAATCTAATCCTAACATGAGTGAAACGCCAACAGCAAAATAAAATCCTGCTACCGTCAATAAATAAACGAATAAACGTTTCGTGAGACGTTCTTTATCTGTTAAAAGTAGATATATTGTTACTCCTATTGTAGTAGGGCTTAGCGTGTCTAATATAGCTAATCCGCCTATTAGGAGAAGTTGCTCTGTACCCATTGTGCTTTCCCCCTTATTCCGGCTCAGGATTATTTTTTTTAGTCATAAAAATGGCATATGCCTCATTCATAAACTGAAGCACATCTTGATCGATTGGATATAAACTAAGTTTCTCTGATTGTTCGGGAGCCATCCTTATCTCCCAAAGCTTATTTAGAAATTCATCCTCACCTTCAAATTCTTCTAAGCGTTTTTCCTCCATTCGTCTTATGATATTTTGAACTTTCGTTGCTTTTGGGCCATCCTTCATATAACGCTTTAACTGGCCGATGAGAGCAATCCATTCGAGTGAATCAGAACAGTCACTTGCCATCTTAGGAACCTTTTCTAATAGTTTTATTTCTTTTTCTTTAAATATAGATTCGCGATAATACTGTTGTATTTCTTTATCTTTGCTGGATAATTGCATGATTTTTTGAATCGCGATCCAGCTTTCTTCTCCCTCTAACGCAATTCCATTTATCATTTCTCGTAAGGATAATTCTATTTTCTTTAAATTTTTCTGCTCATTTATTACATAAGATAATTGGCTCTTTAAACTATCCGACCAATCCCACTCATTGAAGTCGAGCATATGTTTAATCTCTTGTAACGGAAATCCAACTTTTTTTAAAAATTGAACTTGCTGAAGTTTTTTTATTTCTTCATTTGTATATAAGCGATGGCCACCCTCTGTTTTGGATGCTGGTTTTAATAATCCGATTTTATCGTAATAACGCAGTGTTCTTACTGTAACGCCTGTCAGTTCTGCAACTTTATTAATGTGTATCAACTGATAAACCTACCTTTCTGTACGTTAAGATTTTATCTTTAACGATTATTTTCTTATTTCGCTTCTAACCTTCTTTACTAAGAAGATTTTTAAGTAAGTAGCCTGCTCCTAATCCAATTAGTGCACCAGGAAATCCATGATCCAGTAACAGTCCAATACCTGCACCTATAATGACACATCCATAAATAATAATATCGCCCTGTTTCATATGAAAACCTCCTATTTTTCTAATTTCTTTTATGAAATTGCGAAATAGTAGCTACTTAACAGTATATAAAATGACCCAACGTCAACTTCAAGTGTTTTTGATTATTATTAATACAGTTATATAAACCTTTAAAGCGCCCTCTAACGGAAGAATTAATTTTAAAATATTTTGCGGGCTTATCGTTCCAAAATATTTATACTAAAATATATAATACGGGGGTGTGGTTAATGGGTAGAAAGATTAGTTTTAATAAAGAGCAAGCTTTAAATAAAGCTATGTATTTATTTTGGGAGAAAGGTCATAAGCCGAGCTACTCTCTACGATAGTTTTTGAGGTAAGGATGCACTATTTAAACTAGCTGTGGAACATTATAAAAACTTTGGTGCCTTAGCATACAAAATTCACGTATTGTTCTTGCTATCCTGAGGTGAAATTGGAGGGAATGTCTTTTGAGAAGCATGCCTGTAAAGTTATTTTTTAAATCAATCCTATTTTTTTTCTTATGCGGTATTGTTGTTTATTCTATATTTCAGATTATGTTTGTCTGGAGTGCTTCGACAGGATTAGGAAGGGATGATATAGTCGGATTTTCTGATAATAAGTATGTAATTGGTCGTCCACCTGTTAGCTATAATTTATATAAAAAAGATAGTGGGGAAACTATATTAGATAATGTTATTGGTTATAAAAAAGGAAAAACGAAAAGCTATGTTCGGAATGAAATCGAATTTGTAGTGATAAATGAGATAAAGGGTAGCTATGAATTGTATAAAATAGAAAAGGCTTCAGAAAAGGATATAGAACGGCTGAAAGAAATGCAGAAATTAGAATGAAAGGGGCTATTTGAAGGATAAAAATGCTATTGGGTTGAAATAAAATTTAATAAAATACTAACTTCAGAATTTTTCATTTTTAACAAACTTAATTGGAATTTTACAAATGCACACATATTATTGTTAAATCTAAAAAATGGTTTAGACTGATAACTGAGTTTTATTTCATGAAAAAAGTCAGCATAAAAATAAAGCATTAGGAGTTCAGTCCCATGTCTATCAAACTAATTAAAGTTTCTTTTTCAGGGATAGAAAGGAAATGAAATCATGGAAAAATCAATAAATAGTGAATTGATTGGAATGTTTATCTTTAATGAAACTTTACATACATATGAACAAAACGAAGGAAAAGTACATTGGGAATTGGATGTTAGAAATGAGCGTGTACAAGTACATGAAATGCTGAAAAGAGCAGAAAAGCTTTATGTATGTTTAGAGGAATTTGATAAAAAAGTTAAGCTTGCTATAGCGGAAGAATTAATAGAGTATAAAAATGATTTTTGGCCTGAATATGATGAGAATGATGAACATTTAGATTGGGATGCTGTAGATGCAGGAGAATATGATATGACGAAAGAAACATTTGAGCAATCTATTACTCTTATGGACATTGTAATGAGAGAAAATGATATATATTGTGAATACAATGATGGAGATGTATTTGGTGGCCATAGAATCCATGCTTCTTTTGACAATGAGTACAATTTATTAGCTGCAGAGATTTAGCTTTGAGAGATGCAAGTGAAAAGGATTGATTACTATAATCAATCCTTTTTTTCATTATTATAAGATAACGGTGAAATAATAGGGAGAAAGTTTCATAGTTTTAATACGGTCCCCACTCAATATTAACCCCAACAATAAGAAAAATAAGTCCAATAATAAACCAAATGAATGCAAGAGGAGCCATAAATCGAATCCATTTTCCGTAAGAAATGCCGCTCGCTGCGAGAACGCCCATTAAAACACCGGAAGTTGGATTGAGGCAGTTCACTACACCTTCGCCGAGCATAACAGCTTGTACTGTAACTTGGCGTGTAATGTGCATGAAATCAGCTAACGGAGCTAATATCGGAATGAAAATAACAGATTCACCTGTACCGGATGAAATAAGGAAATGTAATGCGGCACTACTTACATACATACCGATAACGCCAAATACCGGGCTTTGTCCTTCGAGAGACTGTGCGAGTTGGTTAACGATTGTATCAAGTAATTTTCCTTGTTCTAAAATGACTGAAATACAACGAGCCATTCCGACGATCAAAGCACCGTATATGAGATTTTGGCAGCCTGCTAGAAAAGTAGAAGCGATATCGTTTGCTTTCATACCACCTATTATTCCAGCTGTAATTGCGATGAAAATAAAAGTAGCGGTCATTTCTGCGTCTGTCCAATGTAGACGAAAAGCGCCTATTAAAAATGCAATTAATGATAAAGCTGCAACGAGTAAAATTAATTTATGACGTATTGTCCAAGGAACTTCTGTTTTCTGTGCCTCTTTTCCACTTGAAAGAGCATTACTTGGAAACCAGTTGTCGCCGAGTATGCTTCCTTTATTCGATTTTTTTAAGCGTTTTACGTACCAATTAATATATAGAATGGTAGCAAGTAAAAAAGAGATATAAATTGCTGTGCGTAAACCAATTCCTGAAAACATTGGGAGTTCTGCAATTTTTTGTGAAATGCCTAAAGGTGAAGGAGATAATATAGTAGCATTAAAACCAGCATAAGTACCTAAATAAATAATGGCTACGCCGACGATAGCGTCCCATTTTAATGTGCGTGCAACGATGATGCCGATGGGGATAAAGCCGATAACTGAGTTAACGATAATGCCAGTCGTTCCGAGAATGGAAAAGAGTGCGGCGACAATACATATGAAAAGTAATTGCTGATTACGAAATTTGTTAATAACATGATAGATTAAACCGTCAAGAGCACCTGTTTTTTCAAGAATAGCAATAGCTCCGCCCGTAAATAAAATTAAGAAGATGATCGGAGCAGCAAGTGTCATTCCTTTTTCAATAGCGGTAAAAAAAGAAACAAACCCTACCGGTGATTGCGGAACAGAATGGTAACTTCCTGGTATTGTCGTTGTAACAGTCCCGTTTGTAACTCTTTTAAATTCTCCAGCAGGAACGAAATAAGTAGCTATTGCACAAAGTAAAGCAATAAAAAATAGTAGTACGTACGCGTCAGGCATTTTAAACTTTCGTTTACTAGGTTGTTTTTTTACTTCGGTTTGTAGTTGCATAAAATCCCTCCTTTTTCACTTGGTTAATTTTCAATATTCTGAAATTTATCTGTGAAATAGATTATAATAAAGGTGGCTTCGTAAGGCAATAGTTTTTCTGTCCTTTTCCCGCACATACAAATTCTTGTAACATTAGACAGGGAAACGAAAATAATCCAAGAATATGTTAAATAGAAAGTAAAAAGAAAAGAGGGAAAAAGATGTGGAAAACTACGGATCTATGTGATGAGTTTGAAAATAAATTACAAATATGTCGCCAATCTTTTCGGTCTTTTGGGAAGAAAGAAAAATTCTACGGGAAAATTGCAACGGTAAAAGTGAAGGATGATAATGTACTAGTGAAGGAAGGATTACAAACATTACCAGAAGGAACGGTATTAGTTGTTGATGGGGGAGCGTCTACGAATTGTGCGTTACTCGGTGATAATTTGGCAGCTATTGCGGAGGAAAGAAAGCTAGCAGGAATTATTGTATATGGATACGTTCGTGATTCTAGTGAACTAAAGAATATAAATATAGGTATTTTAGCGTTAGGGACAATGCCGAATAGAAGTGTAAAAGAAGGGAAAGGAGAACGAAATATTTCATTGCAATTTGGGCAAGTTGAATGGAAGCCGAATGAATATGTGTATGTGGATGAAGATGGCGTCATTATTAGTGAAAAGAGTTTGCATCGTTAAAGGTTAGTAAGTTACTATTCTTAGAAAATAAATCCGATAAAGCATGGACAAAATTCTTTGTCAATAGTAAAATAATACAGAAATTTAAAATTAACAGAATGTATAGGTTTATCGTTTTACGATAACTTAAATGGAAGTAAGTTGTGCCTAGAAAAGTGAATGTTATCACAATGATACGTTCATGAACAAAATTATTTTTCCTATACAAATATAGCCGCGAATGATGCGGGTAGGAGGTGTTGCACAGTTTGTTCGACACTTACAAAAAAAGAGTGTCAATTGCACGCCCTTGAAGGGCCTTTTTTTGTGTGAATAGTAGTAAGGGAGGAAATTTTGGGATGGCAATATTAAAAAAATGGCTGCTTACGTCGTTAATGGCAGTTACACTTGTATTTGTTTCTTTTGCGAATACAGTACATATTACGTTTGCTGAAGGAAATACAGCAAAACTTGCAATTATTGGTGAATCACAAAAGGGCATTATGTTATGTCCGAAAGAAGAGCAAATTAAAGATGGGGAAACAGCTTTAAGCTTGCTACAAAAAGTCATGGGGGACAAAGTAGAAGCTGAAACGATGTCGTTTGGAACGTATATAAAAGGCATTGATGGGCTAATGGCCGGGGCTACAAGTGGCTGGCTGTATGATGTAAATGATAAATCTGCAGAAGTTGGAGCGGATAGTTATAAATTAAAATCTGGAGATGTTGTTGTTTTCCGCTTTGTTTCAGACTGGAACAATATGAGTCAAGAAACATTACAACAAACATTAGATAAATTTGGTACTTGTAAAACTGTAGAAGAACCAAAAACAGATGATCCAAAACAAGAAAAACCAGAGGAACCAAAGACGGATGATCCAAAGCAAGAGAAACCAGAAGAACCAAAGACGGATGATCCAAAACAAGAAAAGCCAGAAGAACCAAAAACGGATGATCCAAAACAAGAAAAGCCAGAAGAACCGAAGACGGATGATCCAAAACAAGAAAAACCAGAACAACCAAAGCAAGAGAACATTCAAATTCCAGCAGCACAAGTAAATGACGCGATCTCTAAGACGTCTGAAAAGATGTTACAAGGTGGAATTGAAAGTGATTGGGTAGCGCTAGGTCTTTCTCGTTCTGGAAAGAATATACCAATCGAGGCGAAATTAAATTATGTTAAGGCTGTAACTGAAAAGGTAGAAAAGCGCGTTAATCGTTTTTCAGCGACAGATTTAGCTAGAACGATTATTATGATGAATGCAATGAATGCAGACCCAAAAATGGTAGGCGAACATAATTTAGTTCAAAAATTGTACGAATCAGATAAAGTGAATTCTGTTACAGGTTATACATTTGCTTTACTTGCATTTGATACGAAAAAATATGAAATTCCAGTAGATTCAAAATGGAATCGAGTTGCTTTAGTAGATGCACTTTTAAACGCGCAACATACAGATGGCGGCTGGACTTATGATAGCGCAAGCAGTAAAGATAGTGCTAGTAGCGTTGATGTAACAGGTATGGTTTTATCAGCATTAGCTCCTTATCAAGACCGAGCAGATGTGAAACCAGCAGTGCAAAAGGCTGTCGCATACTTATATAATGAACAACTAGAAAATGGCGGTTTCTCTGCTGATGGACAAGAGAATTCTAATAGTGCTGCGCAAGCTATTATTGGATTATCCCTTGTGAAAGATGTAGATCAAAACCGTCTTCATAAGGCAGTGCAAAATCTATTGTCATATCAACTTCCAAATGGTGAATTTAAATGGTTACCAGGCGATCAAACCGGTAGCGGAATGGCAACAGAGCAAGCATTATTAGCTTTACTTCAGTTTAGAGACCTTGGAAAATCGATTTATGACTGGTCAACTGAATCTGTTACTGAAATTAATCCAAAACCAAATGTAGATTCAGAAAATGTTGTGGTGGAAAAAGAAGTTACTGAACAACCAGAAGAACAAAAACAAGTGCAACAAGAAACGAAAGATGACACTTTAAAAGTTGTTGTGGATAACGAACCGGTTAAAAATAAAAAATCCGGAAACGGTAGCACATTACCAAAAACAGGAGCATCTTCTCATAGTGCAGCGACAGAAGTAGGTATGGGTGTATTATGTATTGCTTCTGCATATGTATTATGGAGACGTAAAGCAGCTTAACAAAAATTAGGAGCAATCATTTGCTCCTAATTTTTAATATGAAAGGTGAGAGGCAACATGAGTAAGATGAAATGGTTTATTTCTTTACTGCTTTCACTTGGGCTACTTGCCGGATGTGAAGAGGCAGCGGTAAAGCCTGAGAAGAAAGTAGAACCGAAGCAAGAAGAAGTAGCAAAACAAGAAGAGAAAAAAGATGAAGCGAAGCCGGAAGAAAAACCGGAGGAAAAACAAGCTGAACAAGAGCAAAATAAGCAAGACGAACAGAAAGAAAAGCAAGAGCAAAAAGTAGAAGAGAAGCCGAAAGAAGAAAAGCCACAAGCACAACCGGAAGTAAAGAAAGAAGAAAAAACGCAGGAACAGCCTGTCGCTACTAAGCAACCAGAACAACAAAAAGCACAAGAAGAGAAACAACAAGAGAAACAACAAGAGCAACAACCGAAAGCGCAAGAAGTAAAAGAAGAAGCAAAGGTTGTGAATCAGCCGAAGGAAACACCGAAACAGGAGCAAAAGAAAAAACCAGAAGAGAACAATAGTGTACCAACTCCACCAACACCGGTACCAGATCCAGTACCGCCAGTGCCAGATCCAGTAATACCAAAACCAAAACAAGTTACGATCTCAGTAAAAGGTAATGAAGGATATTTATTAGGTGCAAAAAAGGTGGATGTACAAGAAGGTGATACAGTTTATAAAGTATTGCAGCGTACAGGATTAGATGTGGATGCAATGGGCTCTAAAGATGGAGTTTATGTAAAAGGTATTAATGATTTATATGAAAAAGATATTACCGCTACTAGTGGATGGAAATATCGTGTGAACGGTGCGTTTCCAAACCATAGTGCAGGTGTAGTTACAGTAAAACCAGGCGATACAATCGAGTGGGTGTTTGTATTAAAATAAGAAAGGCATTCGGTAAA
Organism: Bacillus cereus group sp. Bc061; assembly: GCF_027715825.1. Classification (NCBI taxonomy): domain Bacteria; kingdom Bacillati; phylum Bacillota; class Bacilli; order Caryophanales; family Bacillaceae; genus Bacillus; species Bacillus cereus group sp. Bc061. The sequence goes on along the minus strand of NZ_JAQFTZ010000001.1, from coordinate 1,716,612 downwards.
GGACTATGAAAATAAGTTTTTCTTCTTTACATCCTTTTGTGAATTTTTTCTATTATATCGGGGTGATGATACTATGTATGATGTGTCTTCATCCTCTTTTTTTAATTGGAGCAATACTATTAATTGTTATTTTAAATGTGATGCAAGGGAATAGCGAAAAGGTAAGAAAGATGTTACCGAGCACAATCGTTTTCTTTTTTATGGTCATTTTATTTAATTCGCTATTAACACATAGAGGCCGAACTACGTTATTTTGGTTAGGTGATAGCCGTATTAAACTTGAGGCAATTATGTTTGGAGTAGTAATGGGGTTATTACTAGTGGCGATTATGTTTACGTTTGCTTCGTATAATGATATTATTTCAAGTCATAAATTTTTATATTTGTTTTCTAGAATTTCACCGAAAGTAGCATTGTTAACGATGATTACAGTGAGATTTGTTCCTTTGTTTATGAGAAGATTACAGAAAATAACACTCGTCCAAAAGACGAAAGGTGTACAGGTAGATGCAGGTTCCATTGTGGAACGTGTGAAAAATGGTATGCAACTATTGCAAGTATTATTAATTTGTTCATTGGAAGATGCACTGCAAACGGCAGATTCTATGCAAGCTCGTGGATTTGGTGTAACGAAACGTACGACATATATTCGCTATAGAATGGAAAAACGAGATTGGTATACGCTCAGTTATTTAAGTATTCTATTTATAGTTGCTATTATATGTAGTACGTATGGTGGGGGAAAGTTAATCATTTATCCGAAAGTTGAATCTATTTTATTTCAGCAATATGATGGGATGATGTTTGTTGTATTTACGATGTTTATTAGTTTACCAATCATAATGGAAGGAAGGGAATGGATATGGTGGCGCATGCAGAAATAAACAATTTATCATTTGTATATGCTGATGAAAACGAAGAAGCGTTACAGCATATTTCTCTTTCTGTTCAAAAAGGAGAGTTTATTGCACTTGCTGGAGGATCAGGATCTGGAAAGACGACTTTATTAAAACATTTTAAAAAGGAATTACTTCCAATCGGTAAGCGTACTGGGGATACATATTATGATGGTACTTTATTAGAAAATGTACCGGATTTGTTATCTGCTCAAGAAATTGGTATGGTATTTCAAAATCCAGAAAATCAACTCGTAATGGATACAGTAATTCAAGAATTAGCGTTTTCTTTAGAAAATATTGGATTACCATCACATATTATTCAAAAAAGAATAGCAGAGCTTATTAGTTTCTTAGGATTTCAAGATTTATTGCATCAATCTGTTCATACGTTATCTGGCGGACAGAAGCAACTTGTTAATTTAGCTGCCGTATTAGTAATGCAACCGAAATTATTATTATTAGATGAACCGACAGCGCAGTTAGATCCAATTGCCGCAAAAGAGTTTTTAGGATTGTTAAAGCGTATTAATGAAGAACTTGGAATTACGATCGTTTTAAGTGAACATCGTTTAGATGAAGTAATACCACTTGCAACGCGCGTTATTTGTATGAGTAACGGCCAAATCGTGTATGACGGTAGTCCGAAAACGGTTGTAGCAAATATGTGGGAAGTAGAAAAGTTCCGGCCATTTATTCCGCAAATTCCAAGATTGTTTTTAGAGTGGAATACGAAAGATATTCCGTTTACAGTGCGAGAAGCGCAAATGAAAATGAATGATTTTTCAGCGATGTCATATGTAAGTGAGCCAATAGCACAAAGTGAAAAGCAAGAAGTCATTTTAAGTGCCGAGCATATTTCATTCCAATATGAAAAAAATAGTCCGCTCATTTTACGAGATTTAACAGTATCGATTGAAAAAGGAAAATGGGTAGCTCTCGTTGGAAAGAATGGGACAGGGAAGTCTACACTGTTAACGCTTTTAGCTGGATTGCAAAAAGCGAGAAGAGGGAAAGTAAAGTGGAATGGGAAAGTGATACATAAAGTTGATTCGAAAGAACGATTTAAAAGTATTGGGTATGTATCACAGCATCCGTATTATCATTTTACATTTGATACAGTGTGGGACGAAGTGTATGAACGAGCGCGTGAATTATATGGAGAACAAGGAAACGAAATAGCAGAACATCAGCTTAAAAAGTTTTGGCTATATGCACTTAAAGAACGCCATCCACATGATTGTAGCGGGGGAGAGCAACAACTACTTGCATTATGTACAACGTTATTATCAAAGCCGACTTTATTATTACTGGATGAACCGACAAAGGGACTCGATCCATGGAAGAAAGAGAGAGTAGGAGAGTTATTTAGGAAACTGCAAAAAGAAGGTACAACAATTGTAATGGCAACGCATGATATTGAATTTGCAGCGAAATACGTGGATCAATGTATGATGTTATTTGATGGAGCAGTCATTATGAATGATGCACCGAAAGAATTTTTTAGTGGCAACTTCTTTTATACAACATCTATCAATCGATTCATTCGAAAAGAATTGCCATATGCATTAACGTGGGAGGATGTGTACGAAGCGTGTCCAAACGATATGTTGCATTCATAATATGTATTTTTGCAGTAATAATAGGCACATTACTCTTTACTACACTTATCATGGATGGGTATTACATGTTAAGTAGTTTGTTTTTATTAGTCGTTATTATGTTACCTTTCTATATCCGCTTTGAAAGAAAGGCGTTTGTTTCACGTGAAATTGTTCTCGTCGCTGTGTTAGCAGCAATTGCAGCAGTGAGCCGCGTACCATTTTCTATTTTACCGAGTGTACAACCGACTTCTTTTGTTATTATCGTTTCTGCAATCGTGTTCGGAAGTGAAACTGGATTTATGATCGGGGCAACAGCGGCGATTGTGTCTAATATCTTTTTAGGACAAGGTCCGTGGACGCCGTGGCAAATGTTTTCATGGGGTATGATTGGTTTTATAGCTGGATTATTACGTAATACGTTCTTAATGAAAAAGCTATGGGGAAGACTACTATACGGATTGTTTGTTGGATTTTTATTTGGCTGGATCATGAATTTCTGGGGACTTCTCGGTTTTATACGAGAGGCAACGTGGGAAACAGTCATTTCGTATTATATCGCAAGTTTTTATTTCGATTTGAGCCATGCAATTTCGAATGTTGTTTTCTTACTATTATTTAGTACGTCTTGGATTACGATTCTTACAAGATTTAAAAAGAAATATGGCATATTGGATAAGCATAACATGGTATAGAAAAGCATACTCATATAAGGTAGGGTCGCGACTTACATATTCGTTTGCCTCTTTCATGCTTCTTACATATTGTAAGGAGCATTTTTTATTGTCAAAAAATAGTCCAATATATATCCGTTACTATATAAAATTATTTGTATAATAGTAGGTGAGAATTATTTTCAAAAGGGAGGTGTATAGTTAATGAAGTTAGTTATTCCGAAGCAACATGGTGCATGGGCGATGCTTGTTATACCATTTCTATTAAGTGTCATACTTGGGAAACCTACTATGTATCATATTCCATTGTTTTTAGCTTGGTTCTTTATCTATTTAGCTACGTATCCATTTCTTATGTACATAAAACAAAAACGGAAAAAAGAGTATTTACATGCTTCAATTGTATATTTTATTATTGCGTTCATATTTGGGATGATTTCTCTATTATATGAATGGCGCATTCTTTTATTCGTAATAGTCATGATTCCATTCTTTATAGTAAATATGTATTACGCTCGTCAAAAAAATGAAAGAGCATTATTAAATGACGTTAGTGCAATTATTGTTTTCTGTATAGGTGGTTTAGTTAGTTATTATTTTTCAATGAAACTGATAGATAAAACTGCATTATTTATTGCGCTTATTTCATTTTTATATTTTTTAGGAAGTACGTTTTATGTGAAAACGATGATACGTGAGAAAAATAATCCGAAGTATCGTTATATATCTTGGGGTTATCATATCATGTTAACGGTCATCGTATTTGCTATTAATCCGTTGTGTTCTCTTATTTTTATACCAAGTGTCATTCGAGCCATTATATTGTATGGCAAAAAAATTTCTATTATAAAAGTAGGGATTTTAGAAATTGTGAATTCTGTATATTTTTTAATCATAACGGCAATAATTATGAAGTATGCCATTTGAAAAAACTTCCCACCTTATGATGGGAAGTTTTTTCAATCTTGTTCTAAAATGTGAACGGTGTAATCGCAGCGTTGAATAGCTTGTTCGATCGCATAAAGAGATTGCTCAATACGAGCGCGATTAAAATCTTTTTCAACAGTCTGTAATGCTGCTTCTAAACATTGTTTTGCTTCTTGTAATGATTGAAAAGAGTCTTGGACATATCCGCGGGCATTTTCGTGCATTTCATAATCCTCCTTGCATACTCATATATGTATAGTATGAACAGTAAAGAAGAAAATATAATTCGTTATATTTGTTTGACAATTAAAATGAAATTACGTATAGTAAGAATTAAGTGAATATTTTCTTATCCAGAGAGGTGGAGGGACTGGCCCGATGAAACCCAGCAACCGCGATGCAGGTGCTAATTCCAGCAGAACATATTTGTTCTGGGAGATAAGACGAAGATATATACGTAACTTCTTCTTATCGGAGAGGTTTTTTTATTGCAAAAAAACCGATTACGAAAATTTATATTAAGAAGAAAGGGGTTGCGCATTGCTGTGACACTCGAAAAATACGTAAAACTGCGTAGTACAGTTTATGAATATATGATGGAGCAAGATAAGCCGATATCATTGTTAGATATTCAAGAACATATCGTTTCGCATCATGAAGGAAAATTCACGAAAAAGATGTTACATCAATTTTATTTATCAAGACTATTAGATGAACTGAAACTGGATGGGAAAATTACATTAGCTGATGAATATCTCTATACTGAAAAAGGGGTATTTTATAAGGCGAGAAAAGGGAGCTAAGCTCTCTTTTTTTGAAGTATGTAGAGTAAAAGACTGCTTAAGCAGCCTGATACAGGGAATGGTGTTGAGTGTGTAGTGTCAAAGATTGAATGTGCCTGAAAGAGGCACTTCATATCGGCTGCAAATGAAAAGAGACACCTTCGCCGAATAGGTGTCAGTCGTTTTGTCATATAGACTTGCTATTTGACAGTTATTAGAATAACATGCAGAGGCTTTAGAAGTCAAAAGGGAATTAAAGGAAGAGGGGTTGTTATGTACGCTTATTTAATAAAAGAACTATATAGGCATATTCCGAAATATATTATTGATAGAGGATATGAATATTATGAAGATGGACATGTAGAAGATGTAGAAATACATAATAATAAAGTATTTGCATTTGTAACTGGAAATGCAGGGGATTATGAAGTGGTCATCGATCTCGAAGATTTTTCAGAAAGTAATTGTGAATGTCCATATGAAAATTATTGTAAGCATATGGCGGCAGTTGTTTATGATATGCAAGATGCTGGTGAGAGTAAGGTGAAAGAGAAACTGAAAGATTTAGAAAAGGAAGAGTTACTCACAGTATTAAATCGTTTATTGCAAAGTTCAAAAAACGTGCAAATTGTAGAGAAGATGTTAAAGAAGGGGAAACTTTAACTTATAGAGGGAGTTGTTTTGTAGTGAATGTACTCATTATATATGCTCATCCTAGTCCTTCAAGTTTTAATGCGGCAATTTTAAATCATGTGCAAAAGGGACTACAGGAAACAAATCATTCAGTTACCGTACTTGATTTATATAAGGAGCAATTTGATCCAGTCCTTGTATTTAATGAAGAGAAGAAAAGACGTGACTTAGTAAATGAAGAAGAAACAGCTCGGTACAGGACATTAGTAGAAGAAGCGGATATGCTTCTATTCATCTATCCGATATGGTGGTGGGGGATGCCAGCTATTTTAAAAGGATTTATTGATCGTATTTTCGTTGCTGGATTTGCTTATAAATATGAAGGTGCTCTGCCTAAAGGATTATTGAAAGGGAAGAAGGCGTGGGTGATTAATACGCTAGATTCACCGTTATGGTACGTCGCACTATTATATCGATCAGCAGATTGGATTATAATGAAGAGAGGTGTCTTACGTTTTTGCGGCATTCGCAATATAAAACGGTCAGTATTTCAATCTGTGAAAACGAGTAAACGAGAGAAGCGGGAAAAGTGGTTATTACAAATAGAAGAAAAGGCTCGTACATTATGAATGAAATCGATCGAATTATAAACTGTTGTGGGTATGATAACGAACTTTTTCGAACGTATATTACATGTTTACTTCAATTGAAGAAATGTAGCGAAACATTTCAGCAAATTCAAATACAATTAAGAAATGACTACTTGATAAGAGGAATTTGTGAAAGAGAAGTGGATGAAGTAGTAAGGGGAAGTAAAGAATATGATACATATTTTCTTCCTAAAGCATTACAGTGGGATTTCCTTAAGAACAATCCACATTTAATTGAAAAAGTATGTGAAGATTTTTTTGCATTTGAGGCATTACATCTTACGGAGATAGAGTGGAAGACCATAATAAATTGCGTGGGAAATAAAGGATTTATTATGTAAAAAAGCTAGTATAAAACTAGCTTTTCGTTTAAATAAATAAGAAACATAGACTAATGATAAAACCTGCATATAGTAAGTTCACAACGCAAAATCCCATAATATCACGAGCACCTAAACCAGCTATCGCTAATGCTGGTAATGCCCAGAAAGGTTGAATTAAATTTGTCCAAGCATCGCCCCACGCAATGGCCATTGCTGTTTTTGCAGCAGGTACACCAAGTTCAGCGCCAGCTGGAATCATAATGGGTGCTTGCACAGCCCATTGACCGCCACCAGATGGAACGAAAATATTAACGATGCCAGCACTTAAAAAAGTAAAGAGCGGGAAAGTCGTTTCGTTTGAAATGCTAATAAAGAAATTCGAAATAGCTCCTCCAAGTGAAAGGCCTTCACTATTTGCTCCAATCATCATCCCCATAATTCCTGCGTAAAACGGAAATTGAAGTAGAATGCCAGAAGCGCTTTTCGTAGAGTCTGAAAAAGCGCGAATATATTGAATCGGAGTACGGTGGAAAACGAGTCCAGCAATTAATAACATAAAAATAACGATGTCTAGCGTAAGGTTAAAGCCTTTCGTATAAAAGTAGTTGAAAATATAAATGAGACCTAACAATCCAACGCAAAGTGTAATAATGATACTATTTTCCATTTTCTCAGCGAACGTATTTTTCCCTACCTCTTGAGCGGCAGCTTCTTCATGAAACACGCTAGGGTCTACTGTAATCGTATGTTTTTCATCTGGATGCATCGCCTTATTAATGAGAGGCATCGTAACTAAAAAGATAATAACTGGAACGAGGGCGTATGGTGAGAATAACGTTTCAGTGATTGGAATCGCTTCTTTAATACTTCCAGCTGTCGTTTTAATTAACGTTTCTCCGCCTGTTGCTAACGTAAGAGGGATAGAAGCAGAAAGCCCCGCATGCCAAATGAGAAATCCAGAGTAAGAAGAAGCAATTGCCAGTCTATAATCTAATCCTTCCAGCTGTCTTGCTACTTCTTTTGCATATAAAACAGATACAACAATACCAAATCCCCAGTTTATGTACGCCCCTAGTAAACTTACGATTGAAATGGCAATAATACCTTGTCCATTCGTTTTCGGTAGTCTTGCCGCTTTCGTTAATCCTTTTTTAATAAGAGGGGCGTTTGCTAAAGCAGATCCTGTCACGAGTACAAGTGCCATTTGCATAGAAAAGGCGAGAAGTCCCCAAATGCCATTACCCCAGTGATTAATCATTTCCACAGGTGTTTGATGCGTTGCAAACATACCAAAGAAGATAACGAAAACAGTTAATAAACATGATAAAATAAACGGTTCTGGCAAGAAGCGTTGCACTAAGGCGACGCAACCATTAGTAAAAGAACGAAACAAAATAGATCAACCTCCTTATGTATATGTATTACAATTATTCGAGGTTGTTTCGTTCATAACCTCTTAAAAGTAGAAAATTCTGATATTTTTAGAAGGATTGAAATATGTTCAAGAAGAGTGGTAGCATCATCACCCTGACAGAAAAAGTTGCTTTTTCCCTAATATGAAATATTGCATATAAAAATGAATTGATGCAAATGTAAAAGCTTATTATAATGAAAGCATAAATATACAACACATCTTAATACAGCAAAGAGGAGGAAGGAATATGGAAATCGCAATGGCAGTTTTAAAATTTTTAGGTGGAGTAATTCCTTTAGTTCAAGAACTTTTAAAAGCGTTTATGTAAGTTTATTCGTTAGCTATCATATATCCATCATTATTATATCTTACTAAAAAAAGAACGGGGTGATTTTTCTGAACATTAAGAAAAATACCAAGAAAAGAAAGTTCCTTACATGTGTATTAGTTAGTCTATGCACTCTTAATTATTCATCTATTTCTTTCGCAGAAACACAAATCGGTCATGCAACTAATATAACTAAAAATGCTAGTAGCATTGATACTGGTATAGGGAATCTTACATATAATAATCAAGAGGTTTTAGCTGTAAATGGTGATAAAATAGAGAGTTTTGTTCCGAAAGAAAGTATCAATTCAAATGGTAAATTTGTAGTAGTGGAACGTGAGAAAAAATCACTTACAACGTCACCAGTCGATATTTCGATTATTGATTCTGTAGCGAATCGTACGTATCCAGGAGCTGTACAACTTGCCAATAAAGCTTTTGCAGACAATCAACCGAGTTTATTAGTGGCTAAGAGAAAGCCTTTGAATATTAGTATAGACTTACCTGGTATGAGAAAAGAAAATACAATCACTGTCCAAAATCCGACATATGGTAATGTGGCTGGAGCAGTAGATGATTTAGTATCTACTTGGAATGAAAAGTATTCCGCAACACATACGTTACCTGCAAGAATGCAGTATACAGAATCTATGGTTTATAGTAAATCACAAATCGCAAGTGCTCTTAATGTTAATGCTAAATATCTTGATAACAGTCTAAATATTGACTTTAATGCAGTTGCAAATGGAGAAAAGAAAGTGATGGTGGCGGCATATAAACAAATATTTTATACTGTAAGTGCTGAACTACCTAATAATCCATCTGATCTCTTTGATAATAGTGTTACTTTTGATGAGCTAACTCGTAAAGGAGTAAGTAATTCGGCTCCACCTGTTATGGTTTCAAATGTAGCTTATGGTAGAACGGTTTATGTAAAATTAGAAACAACATCTAAGAGTAAAGATGTACAAGCTGCTTTTAAAGCTTTACTGAAGAATAACAGCGTCGAAACGAGTGGACAGTACAAAGATATTTTTGAAGAAAGTACCTTTACTGCTGTCGTATTAGGTGGAGATGCGAAAGAGCATAACAAGGTTGTTACAAAAGATTTCAATGAAATCCGAAATATCATTAAAGATAATGCTGAATTAAGTTTTAAAAATCCAGCATATCCAATTTCATATACAAGCACGTTCTTAAAAGATAATGCAACTGCTGCTGTTCATAACAATACAGATTATATCGAGACGACAACTACAGAATATTCAAGTGCAAAAATGACACTTGATCATTACGGTGCTTACGTTGCACAATTTGATGTATCTTGGGATGAATTCACATTTGATCAAAATGGGAAAGAAGTACTAACACATAAAACATGGGAAGGTAGTGGCAAAGACAAAACAGCCCATTACTCTACAGTAATCCCTCTTCCACCAAATTCAAAAAATATAAAAATCGTAGCAAGAGAATGTACAGGTCTTGCATGGGAATGGTGGAGAACCATTATTAATGAACAAAATGTTCCATTAACAAATGAAATAAAGGTTTCAATTGGAGGAACAACATTATATCCGACGGCTAGTATTAGTCATTAGGTTGGAGCAAAGCGCCCTGTTTATAGGGCGCTTTTTTAATTAGGTGAAAGGTAGATCGGGGTGTCTCCCCATCAAGCTAAAAAAGAATATTTACCAACATAGCCTTATACAATTGCATTTAACTTTAGTTAAACTTTCATGTATGAGTGTTATTTTATACATTCACTTGATTGTTAAATATGCAGGTATGATTCTCAACGCTCTTATGTTTACCTGTTTTGAGTTAAAAATAAGAAAATTTGAAATGTTAGTTGTATACATTGTGTTAAATATTGTAAAATGGAATGGTACCAAAAAAACTAAATTGGTACCAAAGGTTTAGGGGGCGGATTATGAAACAAAGAATAGTAACAGAAACCATTCATCAAATTCAAACGAAGGGGTTTACATTTACAATTAGTGATTTAGCAAAACAATTAGCTGTCAGTAAGAGGACAATCTATGAGCACTTTTCTTCAAAAGATGAAATAGTAGATGAAGTTATTCGTAATGTAATAGAAAGTATTCAAGAAAAGGAAAAAAATATCGCTGAAGATGATACGTTACAAATAGTTGAAAAAATAAGACTCATCTTAATTTGCATTCCACAACAATTTACATTCATGGATGCACGTTTATTAGTAGAACTAAAAAAACATCATTATTACCAATGGTTAAAATTAGATGAGTTTTTACGTGAAGGCTGGTCTACTGTAATTGGTTTAATAGAAGAGGGAATGAGAGAAGGTAGCATAAGAAAAATTCAAATTCCGTTTTTTATTGAAGTGTATTTAGGGGCACTGAATCGCATATATGATCCTATGTTTATTGAAAAGAGTGATTATACATTGGGAAGTATGCTTGAATCGATTATGGACATGTTACTATATGGCATTTCTAATTCGAAATAGAAGGTGGGAGAGTAGTGCAGTGGATTTATTTATGTTTAGCAATTTTATTTGAGGTAGCAGGTACAACTGCAATGAAACTATCTGATGGATTAACGAAACTTGTACCAAGCATTCTTATTTTTGTATTTTATGTAGTAAGTTTTGCATTTCTGTCATTTGCATTAAAAGGGATGGAAATGTCCGTAGCATATGCGGTGTGGTCAGGTATGGGAATTGTAACGATTACAACAATTGGTTTTATTTATTTTGGAGAAAGTATCAATATAATTAAGATACTAGCAATTCTTTTTATTTTAGTTGGAGTCGTAATATTAAATTTTAATAGTACGGCACATGAAGCGAAGAAAAAAGAAATGGTGGAGGAACGTATACATTGAATCGATTAAAGTATTTTTTCTTTATTACTGATTTTGGGTTTGTTATATATTGGCTCATAACAATTTTTCATATGATTCCGCAAGAATATTTGTTTAAAGATTATGAAGATCCTATTTTAGTAGCGTGGAATTGGTCTTTCCTGCCTCTAGATTTGTTAATCTCGTTAACGGGATTTTTAAGTTTGTATTTGCATTCTAAACAAAAACATACTTGGAGCCACTTTGCATTTCTATCATTAATTTTAACTTTTTGCTCAGGGTTACAAGCTCTAGCATTTTGGACAATTCGTTTAGATTTTGATATGTCTTGGTGGATCCCTAATTTATATTTGTTAGTTTACCCATGCTTCTTTTTTAAAAGTTTTTGGAGAGAGTGTGGATCGTATGAGATTAACACGAGAAAAGAATTCATGTAATATAGATAGCAACTTTAAGCACATTCGAATTCTAGATTTTAAAACATTTCAGTTTCTAGATCCGTTTTTTTCGCCAGCCATACAGCAAAAGTCAAAATGAAGATAGCCGATGATTCCTACGGTAAGGAATCATCGGCTTGTATTATGTATGTTGAGTGAGTTCACGTTTCTGGAATAATTGTAATAGCGACAGTCCGAACCGGAGCCTCTATTTCATCTTTATTTTGGCTATTGTAGTATTTAATCATTAATTCGTTAAGTTCGCTTTGAAATTTTCCAAAGCGTTCTTCATCTAGCTTTAATTCCACTACAGAAAAAGTAGCAGTATCTTCTTGACTGTTTTGTTCCTCTAATTTCTTAAGGTAACTTTGATATTGTGTCATAAGTGATAACTGATAATAGGAAATGTAGTTTAATTTTTCATCATCAGATAAGCCTTTCCATTCACTTCCTTCAATTTTTGCATCTTCTTCATTGATTGCGTAATATTTTTCAGAAACAGATTTTACCTTTTTTTCTTTAATTACATGGACGATACCAGAATCAACCATAGTTTGTAGCTGTCTATATAGTGTAGCTTGTGGTACATTTTTAATGATTTTTACCATTTCTAATGGTGTTAGCCCATTTTCCTTATTTCTCATTAACACTTGGCAAATTTTCATTCTTACTGGATGCATTAAAATTTCAACTTTATTACTCATTCGCTCACCTTATTTATCATATATTTTTATTCTCATTATAAATAATGAGAATAATGTTTGCAATTCATTCGTTTATGATTTATCATTATCAATAATGAGAATGAATTTAGGGAGGAATGACAATAATGCAACTACATTATGGATTGAATGATCTTAAAGACATTGATATTATGACTTTTCTACCTATTATATTGCCAGTTATTGCAGTGGGGGCACTTTTAGTTTTTATTGCATTCATTGATTTATACCGACATAGAAAAACAAGAAAAAATGTACTTGTATGGACGTTCATTATTCTTTTCGTTAATGTATTGGGACCTATTTTCTACTTCGTTATAGGGAGAAAGGACAGTGAGAAATTATGAAACTAGAGATTAAAAATGTAACAAAATCATTTAAAGGAAAAACTGCTGTCAATAATTTCTCGATGGAACTGCAAGCGGGGGAATGCGTCGGATTAATTGGACCAAACGGAGCAGGAAAATCTACATTAATAAAAGTAATTTCGGATATTACTAATCCAACTGCTGGTGAAGTTTTATTGAATGGGATAAAAATATCAAAAATGAAAAGTGAAATTGGTTATCTACCTCAATATCCTAATTTTTTTCATTGGATGACAGCGAGAGAAACGCTTATGTTTATGGGCCAACTTTCGGGATTGAATAAAGTAGAATTGTCAAAGTCAATTCCAGAAATTTTAGAGAAAGTTGGACTAAAAGGGGAAGAAAACGAAAAGGTTAGTACATTTTCTGGTGGAATGAAACAACGACTTGGTATTGCACAAGCATTATTGCATAAACCTTCGCTTATTGTCATGGATGAACCGGTATCCGCATTAGATCCAATCGGCCGGCGAGAAGTATTGAATCTGATTGAAGAAATAAAAAAAGATACAACCATTTTATTATCAACCCACATCTTAAGCGATGCAGAAGAAATCTGTGAACGATTTGTCATTATAAAAGATGGAACAAAAATAGAAGATACAATGATTACGGAGCTTTTACACCGTAATAGTGAAAATAAATTAATGATTGAAATAACAGCTAAAGATCAAAAGTGGATTGAAGTTGTAAAAAAATTACCGTATGTGAAGGACGTAGAAGTGGTTGGGCTTAAAATCAAAGTAAAGGTTGAAAGTATTGAAATAAATAAAAATATGTTACTGCAAAATGCACTCGAACATAAGGTGGACATTGTTAAATTTGAAATGAGCAACGATACTTTAGAAGAAATTTTTTTGAAATTGGTGGTGCAAAAATGAACAACTCAATTGTATTGATAAAAAAAGAATATGTTCAAATGTTACGTGATTTTAAGATCATTTGGCTACCAATTGTTTTTATATTTTTAGGCGCGACACAACCGATAGTAACTCATTATTTACCATCCATTCTAGAAGCATTAGGTGGAGGGCAGGGAATTATCATTGATCCAAATATGGCAACACAAAAAGGAGGCGAAGTATTAGCAAGTACTTTGGGATCCCAGTTTGATCAGCTCGGACTTATGATTCTAGTGATATCTATGATGGGTACTATTCAAACAGATAAAGCCAATGGTATGTTGGCTTTTATTTTAACAAGACCCGTTACTGTTACTTCATATGTAGGTGGGAAAATAATGGCCAACTATTTAATGGTAGCTTGTAGTGTAACAATTGGATACGTTACTTCTTATCTATATGTAAATTTTCTTTTTAGCGCTGTTCCATTCGCGCACCTAATTACTGGATTACTATTGTATCTAATTTGGATTCTTTTTATCGTATCTTTCACAACAATGATAAGTACTATTTTTCACAGTCAAGGTATGATTGCATTAATTTCAATTGTTTTCCTGTTAGCCTGTAGAGTAATCGTCGGTTTGAATCCAATAATGGATTTGCTTAATCCAGCAAGTATGAGTAAGTATGCAATGGAAACGTTAGTTACGGGGGGCGTACATTCAAACGCAATAATTACAGGAGTACTAACTATAGTTTGGATCTTATTGACACTCTTCGTAACGTATTATTGGATTGCTAATAAAAAGTTTCATTATGAATAAACGTGATGAGGGTAATGGTTTTAAGTAAAACACCCCAACAAGAAAAAGCTTCCACTACTGTGGAAGCTTCTCTAACTGAAAGTGTTGGAAGTACTACGAGAACAGTAGTGCCATACGAATAAGGGACAATAAAAAAATTCTGGATGCAAGAGGATTTTTTTATTGGGAATAGTAAGGAGGAGGGGAGGTGTATTACATATGGGAAAAGGTAGAAGTAATAATGCTGGTAAAAAGCAACCAAATTTCGATGATTCATCTAATTTCGCTAAACAAAGTCAACCGACAGAAAAGAAGAAGAAATAAAAAAAGGAGCTCTCTTTATGAAGAGAGCTCCTTTTTTTAGATATATTGATGTTTCAACACAACAGATTGTGTGTTCAATTAAATAGTCATACATGTAAGGTTTAAACTCCTGCTTCCACTACTGTGGAAGCTTCTCTAAATGATGTGCAATATCAATATACATATTAGAGTAAACGGAGTGGATTTCATTACTTGGCGTAGCATTAGAAGAGAAGTGGACAATTACCATATTCGCTTTCGGATCGATGTAAAGTGTTTGTCCGTAACTACCTAACACTTCGAAAGCACCTTGTTCATTGTGCGGAATCCACCATTGATTATGATAAGAAATGGAAGCGCCAGGGCCAACTGCAAGTTCACCTTCTTGGACATTTTTTATATCTTCAGTAATAGAAGAAGGGAGAATTTGTTTTCCGTTATATTCCCCGTTGTTTAATAGTAATTGCCCGAATCTAGCCATATCTCTAGCAGTTGCATTTAAACCAGCACTAGCTTGTTCAACTTTTGTTTCATCTGTTACGTAATACGCGTTTTCTTCCATACCAATTTGAGACCATATGCGCTCACTAACGTTTTCAGCTAATGATTTACCAGTGATCGTTCGAATCATCCAAGCGAGTGTTTCTGCTGATCCGTTATCGTAAGAAAAATCGGAACCAGGCGGTGCAGTTTCTTCTGCTTCTTGTAACATATCATAAATTTTCATGGGACCATCGTAATTTTTACCTCGAGGTAAAATATTGCTTGCCAAGTATAGTTGTGCATCTTGATTTTCTAACGCTGGGTGTTCATAGCCGTGAGTGGGGTATTCCACAGAAACTTGCATGTCCATTAATTGCTGCAGTGTTGCTTTTCCGAACGGTGTATTTTTTAATTCTTTTATATATGTGTCAGCTGTTTTTTCTAAATCAATACGGTTTTCTTCAGCGAGAGATTGTATTATTGCTCCGGTAAATACCTTTGCTAATGACGCCATACCATGCGGTTCGCTCTCGTTATATCCATTGAAATATCGTTCATAAACAAGTTGTCCATTGTGTACAACGACAAACGCATCAGTTTTGTTATCATCTAAAAGTTTTTTTAGAGGAGTTGTATTTCCAAATCTACGCTCTACAGCAAAATCGTCTAAGTTTTGCAATGCGGTAGAGAAGTGAAAAACGTGATCCGGGTTATTTTTCACCTCGTTAATTAAAGTGAATTCTTTCATATGTGTATACGACCAACGTAAGTACGGATCATCTAACCAATTTTTTTTCGTCACATTATTTTTCGACGGAATTGTTTTATTATGTTTGAAGTATGTAAAACCGAGCCCTGTAATTACAAATATGAATGTGATTATGAGTAAGAGTAGGGGAGATTTTTTAAGTTTCATATCGGTCCCTCCTTTTTATTTCTACTATTAGTATACGCGTCTATTGAAAGAAATACAAAATAAGGAAAGTAAACGGGGAAGTTTACTTTCCTTATTTACGTTAAGCGGATATTTGTCCGTCTGTACGTTGTTTCTTGAATTTTTGTTTTCGTCCGTGTAATCCATAGTATAAAAGTAAAGTGAACGCAACGATAATAGCTGCGATAAAATACATATTATGATAGCTTGATTTCGCTGCGACGATACCTAAAATGAAAGAACCAAAGCCAATACCACTATCAAAGAATGAGAAGTACGTAGCTGTCGCAGAACCACGTCGATGGTTTGGAGCAGCAGAAATCGCAATCGTTTGGAAGCTAGGAATTAATGTTCCATAACCTAAACCGATTAACATACCTGCGCCAAGGAACCAAAATGAAGTTTGTGCTTGGCTTAAAATGAACATCCCAATTGTGAAAATAATGATAGCTGGATAAACAAGTACGTTTTCACCGAAGCGATCAAAAATCTTACCTGTAAATGGACGAGAAATGACAACAACAAGTGCATATAAAATAAAGAAGTAACTTGCAATATCAGCTAAACCGAGCTCTTTTGCATAAATAGGAATAAAGGATAAAATACCACTATAAGAAAAGGCTAAAACAAATCCTGTAAGAGCGATTGGAATAGAAGATGGTTCAAGTAAGTCTTTCCATTTCATTTTTTCTCGTTTTTGTTTGCTTACAGGTGCTTCATGCGGAATATTGACAAGTAGTCCTAATAAAAATGCAAGTAATGAAAATACGGAACAAACGATAAATAATACAGTAAACGAAAAATGAGAAATAATTGTTAAACCTAAAAAAGGACCAATTACCATCGGCAGACTCATAAATACGCCGAAATAGGCAAGTGCTTCGCCTCGTCTATGAGCTGGCGCAACATCTGTGACAATCGTACCAGTTGCAGTTGTTGCCATACCGAACCCAATACCATGTAAGAAGCGAAGGGCTAGTAATAAAAATAAACTTTGTGCACCGAAATACATAACGGTAGCGGCTAAAAATAGTGAAAGTGAAATAAATAATATTTTCTTTCTTCCTAAATCATCGAGCCATTTTCCTGTGAATGGTCGACATAAAACAGATGAAATAAGAAAAACAGTTGCAACTAAACCAATTTCCTCAGGTTTTCCTTTTAGGCCGTCTATTACATAGACGGGTAAAGTAGTCATAAGCATATAAAATGTTAAGAAGAGAAATAGACTACTAAAACAAGTTCCGAGGAAATCCTTCGTCCAAAGTTTCTCACTTTGCATGGTCATCCCTCCAAGTTAATCTAAGTTTTTAATAATTTGTTGTAACACTTGAAATGCTTGATGTAAATCATCTTCGTTAATACCTTCTAGCGTCTTTTCTTCAAAAGTATCAACTTCTTCTTGCCATACCGGAATCATTTTTATCGCTGTTTCTGATAAAGAAATGAGCTTCTCACGGCGATCTTTTCCTTCAGTACGAATAATCCATCCCATCGTTTCCATACGTGTTAACGTACGAGTCATCGTTGGTGATTCAACATTTAAATACTGACATAATTCTGTTTGCGTACAAGAACCAGTTTGATTAATACGGAAAATTACAGCCCATTGCGCACTAAATAACCCAGTGGGAGATACGCGTTCATTAAATTTCTTCGTAAACTTGCGAGAAGTCTGGCTGACAATGTGAAAAAAATGTTGTTTTTCGTCCATGTATGTTGATCCTTTCAAATTAGTTACCTAGCTAACTATATACTTTTTTATTATAATTGTCTAGTAATAGACATGTTGATTTATGTAAAAAATTCTTATAGGTTTTATGTTGCGAACGTATATTCTACGTGCTATTCTTTAAGTAAGTAAAGAATTTTCTTTCTATTTAAATAGAATGGGGGAACTTGTGATGATTAAGCCTGCAACAATGAAGTTTGTTTCACTATCGAACGGAGAAACGATTGCGTATCAGGAAGTTGGAAGGCAAAATGCAGAAATTCTTGTACTTATTCACGGGAACATGACATCGTCACAACACTTTGATTTAGTTATTGAAAAGCTGCAAGATCAATACCATATTTACGCTCTCGATTTAAGGGGATTTGGTCAATCAACGTATAATAAAGCGATAGATTCAATACAAGACTTTGCAGAAGATGTAAAATTATTTATCGACGGGTTAAAACTAAAGAAATTTTCATTAATGGGCTGGTCAATGGGCGGTGGTGTTGCAATGCAATTTACAGCGAATCACCCAACTTTTGTAGAAAAGTTAATTTTAGTAGAATCAGTGGGCATGAAAGGGTATCCGATTTTTAAAAAGGATATAAACGGGCAACCAATCGTATCAAGCTTAGTAAAGACGAAAGAGGAAATTGCACAAGATCCAGTACAAATCGCTCCAGTGCTAGACGCGATAAAAAATATGAACAAACTATATTACCGTACAGTATGGAATCTATTAATATATACACATAATCAACCTGAACCGGATCGTTATGAAAAGTATTTAGATGATATGTTAACGCAACGTAATTTCGTAGATGTGAATTATGCGCTCATTACATTTAATATTTCAGATGAACATAATGGGGTTGTAGAGGGAAGTAAGCAAATTCATCATATTAAAGCGCCGACACTCGTCATACAAGGCGATAGAGATTATGTCGTACCGCAAGTAGTCGGTGAGGAATTAGCAAAACATTTGCCAAATGCAGAGTTGAAGGTATTAGAAGATTGCGGTCATTCGCCGTTTATTGATTGTTTAGATGTATTTATAAAGCATGTAGAGGATTGGTTAGAACAGAAATAATCCCCGAAATGAAAGGTATTGCATATACTATAACATTGTAAGTAAAAGGGGAGATTATCCATGCACCATCCGTTCTTCATTGCGCATTCTCCATATAATCATCATGTGTATACAAAAATGATGATAGCTCCGCTGTATATGCAAGTTTCACCAGTTGTAGTTCCGTTACAAATACAACAGCCACCAATTGTTCATTCGCATCATTATTTGTATGAAACTGCTTTTTATAAACATCCGTATTTCAAGCAATTCCATAACAATGTGAAAGCACAAGTTTGGGAAGGATAAGAAGCTAAAAGATTCATTCTTTTAGCTTCTTTTTTATTGCGAATATTCGTACACGCATTTGCAGAAACAGTTTATAATGAGAAGTGGAAAGCGTGAGAAGGAGAGGGAAAGGGAATGTCGATACGTTTTACTTTTTGGATTATGGTTGGGATTGTAGCAATCTCGGGTTTGTCACAAGGAATGCTTTTACCGGCCATTGCAATGATTTTTGAACAAGAAGGGGTTAGTTCAAGTATTAACGGTATTCATGCGACAGCACTATACATTGGGATATTAGTGATCTCACCGTTTCTTGAAAAACCGATGCAAAAGTTTGGAATGAAGCCAATTATCGTGATTGGTGGGTTTCTCGTTATTATTTCATTATTCTTTTTTACACAAACATTTTCGTTTTGGGTATGGTTTATCCTTAGATTTCTAGTTGGCGTGGGAGATCATATGCTACATGTCGGAACACAAACATGGATTACGACAACATCGGATCCGAGTAAAATAGGTAGACAAGTATCGATATACGGTGTATTCTTCGGAATTGGTTTTGCCGTCGGTCCGTATTTAGCAAGCACAGTTCAGTACGGTCTTGCAACGCCATTTATTATATCTACTATACTTTGTCTAATAGGTTGGCTGTTATTATTACCAACAAAAAATGCATTCCCGGCGCAAGATGAAAGAGAAGTGAAGAGTGAATCATCATTTTCTCGTTATAAACAAGTTGTTGGATTAGGATGGATTGCACTGCTGGGACCACTTGCATATGGCGTACTGGAAGCAATGTTAAACAGTAACTTACCAGTATACGCGCTTCGAAAAGGATGGTCTGTTTCAGAAGTATCCTTCTTATTACCAGCATTTGCAGTTGGGGGCATTATTACACAAATTCCGCTCGGTATATTAAGTGACAAATACGGAAGGGATCGTATTTTAACGTGGACGTTCTGCATAAGTACGGGCATTTTCTTGCTTGCAGCCGTATTTGATCAATATTATTGGATCGTCTTTGCCTGCATGTTGTTAGCGGGTATGGTCATTGGATCGTGCTTCTCGTTAGGACTTGGATTTATGACAGATTTATTACCGAGACACTTATTGCCAGCAGGTAATATATTATCTGGAATTGCCTTTAGTTTAGGAAGTATACTGGGACCTGTATTAGGAGGCGTATTTATAGAAAAAATACAGTATACAAGCTTTTTTATTGCGGTTATGATTATAATGGGAATTCTCGCAATGTTATATATGATTTACATGAAGAATCAATTCGCATCAAGAAAAATAGAAAGTAGGTTAGGGCATGACAAAACAACCTAATAAAAAGAAATTTGAAGTACTCGAAAATGAAACAATTACAGACTGCTTAGCACGTATGGAACAAGAAGGCTATGCACCGTCTCGTCGCATGGAAGAGCCAATCTTTCATGAAGTGAAGAAAGACGGTAAAACAGTAGTTGAACCGTGCGGTAGGAAGATTGTTTTTGAGGGGAAATTGAAGTAATCCGAATAGCAAATTCTTTTTGTGGTATAGAGCCACCCAATTCATTTGAGTTGGGTGGATTTTTTTATACTGACCAATGAAAGACTAGGCTAAATGATCTTCATTTGTAAAGGTAGTATGGAGAGGGATTAACTGCATGTAAAAGTAAATGGAAGGATCTTTTTCTTGTTTGTAACTTATTAACGATCTTCACGTTTAGATATTTCAGCGCGTTGAATATAACCATCAGAGAAGCTGAAATAAAGAGAATAGCTTCCTCGATTGTATATAAAGCCTTCGCTAGTCATATCCTCTCCGATTAAATCGGGCTCACCAAACCACTCTTTTAATTCATCGATAGAAATATCCATTTTCACCCATATATATCTAGCGTCCCAAGGGTACATATCAATATTATAATCGCCGTATACCGCTATATTAGGTGCATCACATTCTGTACATGGTGCTTTTTTCAAAACATCAGGCACTCCATATTCTTTTTTTACTTCAGATATATCTTTACGCAATGAATTTAATGTAAATGGACCAAACGTTCCATTCTGTAAAGCGGTTGTTAACATTTGTTTCAGTTCTTCTTTTGAATTGATGTTGAAGTTATAATTTCTGTTTTTTGCTATTGCATTATAGAAAAATTGTGCATACTGCTCACGCTTCACAAATGTGTTTCCGTTAAAATTACCTGACTCGTCACCTTGTGCTATACGGTTACTACGCAGTGTATTTACAGCTTCATAAGCCCAATGACCTTTTGGTACGTCTTTAAATTTTCCTTGTTCTTTTGATTCTAAATGAAATGCTTTTTGTAATATTACTGCCATCTCATATCGAGTTAATACATCATCTGGACGAAATGTACCTGTTCCATCACCTGTCATAATTCCAGCTTGCGCAATGGCTTTAATATCTTTTTCAAACATATAATTTGTAATATCACTAAACATATTTCCTTGTTTATCGTCTACTTTTAAACCTAAATGTCGATTGACTAAAGAAGCTACCTGTCCTCTAGTAACATTGTCGCCAAAACCAAATTTCCCATTTCCATACCCCTTATAAATCCCTGCTGCCGCTAAGTAATCAATAGCATCTTTTGACCAGTGGTCCTTTGGTACATCTGTAAATACAGTGTTCGTATTGCTAGCTACCTTATAGCTATTCGTAGTTGTTTGTGCATTAGCTGTACCTACCATCGTTGTAGTTACTAGTGCTGCGGTGATTACGAATCCGAAAAAATTTTTAGCTTTGCTTGTTTTCTTCCCCATTTGCGCAAGCCTCCCCAGTTTCATTTAACTTTATTAAATATACTCATTACGATGCATGCATTTAATACAACTAAATGCATGCATCGTAATTGTAACATGTAAGTTATAATTATTTGTCATTTATTTCCGTAATATGGATGGAATTTTGATAATATAACCAAAAATGTGGATAATTGATATTCAGCGTTATTTAATGATGATACATACAGTAAAATGTTCTGTTTTCCATTCTACGATAGAAAACAGAACGTATATTTGGTATAATCGAAATATACTATATGAAACGATGTACATGAGTTTGACATGTATGTATTAAGGTACGTACTACATAACAATAACTACGCTTTATACAAATCAATCGTTAGAAAGGAAAAGAAGTAATGAATCAAATTTCATTTGAAGATTTATTTGAAGAAGAAAACGCGAAAGAAAAGGTGGAGGTAGCTGAAATACCAGTACCTTTATCACCATTGCAAAGAGATATATTGGAATTAATGGATTCTGAAGAAATAAGTGCACTTGAGCTGTGTGAACAATTAATACGAGCTGGAAAAATATCAGATGAAAGATTCACAACGAATAAGCCGAAAGCATATGGAGAAGTATGCTTACTATTAGAAGGATTTGTTAAAGAAGGAAAGCTTATTTTTGTCAAAAGTGATGAGAAAAGAGATAGGGTTTATAAATTGAATGAAGAAATGTTTAACGGATAAGGTGTGCAGGGGGAATTCATTCATTTTTCTCATTAAAAAAGGGTGTCAATCTTACTTAGATTGACACCCTTTTAATCATCTAACACCTTACATGTTTACGCTTGAAACCAAGTCTTCCTCTATCAAGTTCTTTCTGAATACTCTCTGCAGCATTTAGCAAACTACTTTTTTTATTATCACGTTTTATTTCAACTATACCAACTTCTTTTGCAATCTCGACTGCTTTTTCGTGTAGTGGTACATAGGAAATTGCTACAGTGTTTAGAAAATTATTCATAGCGGATTTAGTTCGTTCTGGCGAATCATGGATTGTCTTTTTCACCATTTCAAGCATATCGGAAAGTTTGCTTTCAGAAAACTCATCGTCTTTGCGATTTCCTAAAAGCCAGCAGTAGCAACTCCAGCCTGCAGACATTTTAAGCTCTTCACCACTTGCAATCCATTTATCAGCAACTTCTTGAGCGATATTTGATTCGGATAAAGTAACTGCCACCACATAATCAGACAACATATAAAAATACGCTCCGTCTATCCATCGATCAAAATCAGACTCCCTCATAGCTTTCGGGTCCGCAATAATGCCTGCAAAATACATAGCATCGTAGTTGCCTGTGGCATAAAGTTCTTCTGCTAACTCTTGGTTTATTTTTATTTTTTTTGCGATTGGTTTCATAGCACCTGTAGCTACGCCGAAAACTGGTTCCTGCGCACCGTTAGATATGTATATTTTTTTCGTTCGTTCCTTGCCTAGAGCTTCAAGCTCTTGCATAACTGTTTTAAAATCCAAAGCTGTGCACTTCCTTTCTTCATGTAAAAACCATTTTAATTGCGAACAACTAACCTATATTTTTTATCATGTTTTCCATACTTCCTAATTTTAAATCTTATGTGAGTAGGATGTCTACTTTCTATCATTTGTTGATAATTCAGTTAGTGATTTTGAAAATTTAGCTTTTTACATAGAGTTTTAGCATAAAAAAACTAATGATTAAAATTTCACTTTAACTTTGACTCTTTCTCGGTATTATCATGTTATTATTTGGTAAGGGGATAAATGGAATGTAAAGTTAAACATGTGAGGTTGGTTATAAATGATGAAGACATTTACGAGAATAGTATTAACTGCAGTGATGCCAATTAGTATGATTGTAGGTTGTGAAAATACTGAAAAAACTGAAGCAAAAGATCCGAAAGCGATACAATCGGAGAAAAAGGATTATACGGATTACTCATATGGAAGCAAAGGTATAGTAGTAAGCGGAAAAGCGAAAGAACGTCAACAATACGAGGTTGGATATATGGATGATAACAAGTTAATTGGGATTGACGAAAATATTGAGGACTGTATTGTGTTAGATAATAAAGATGAAGCAGGTCTTGTTTGGAAGCAAATAGAGCGTGGATCGATTATTGAAGTGCAATATGGTAAGGACCGCAATGATATTGTAGGTGTACAATTAGTAGGAGATCGTGAGCCATACGAAATTAGTGATAAGTTTGATCGAAATACGATAAACGAGATTGTCGAAAATGTTAAAGGGAATTTGTAATAGAAGCTAAAATGAAAAAATATTTAAATTTACTATTAATAAAGTCGATTTCTTATGGAGATAAGAAATCGACTTTATTAATTATCTTTTTTGTAAGTTGTCTTTCCAAATAAAACTCATTTCAATGTAAAAGGTTACATCTATATTATCGCAAGAATGTAAAAATGTTAATATTTTCAAAGAGAAAAGTATAAGGAAACAGCATTTATTTAATAGAGACTTGATAGTTATGAAAAATTATAAACATCCTTCTTGTTGAAGCAAAACAGTAAAAGGTATCCTAATCTATTTTTTGAGAAGTAGTAGTGTGCAAAAGGGGACAAGTTCTTTTGACGGCAATAGCAATTGGTTATAAAATAATGTCTGTTAAGGGATTTTCTAGAAATTATCATTCGCCTGCTGGGGATAAAATGAAAAGGCGGAATAACCATATTTTCATACATAGTAGATTCATAGTCTTTCACGAATGAGAAAATAAAGGGAGGTTGAGATATTTACACGAACAGTGTAGATATCGATTACAGCAATGAATATTAAAAAACGAGTAATCGCACTATCAACAAGTCTAGTAATGTTAGGGAGTGCACCTTTATCAATATCAGCAGAAGAGATAAATAAATCTCATACTGACCAGCTTCGTATTGCACAAGGGGAACGTGGAACGAACGTATTACGTTATTCTAATTTCAATCTAGAAACTCCAGATCACATGCAAATTAATGAAGCAGAAGTATCAGAGAACGAGGAAATTCTTCTAGAAGAATATAAGCATAAACATGATGAAACAGAAGAGTTACATAAAATGAAAGAAGCGAAAAAAGGTGAAGTAGCAGAAGATGAAGCCATTTCAAATATTGAAAAGGCATTTGAACATGTAGACGGTCGAAATGATGGTTCTACTCGCGAAATGAAGCCGGTTGAAAAGCGAAGAGCTATTCAGTATAGCGCATCGATGACTACGAAGAAATATGGAACACTTGCAGGTGTCCCGTTTGTAGAGTGGATTGTTCCAGCAGGAAATCCTGATATTCGCCCTGCAAATCCGATGAAAGCACGCTACATTACAATTCACGAGACTGCAAACACTGCCCGTGGTGCAAATGCTGAAAATCATGCTAAATATTTGTATAAACAAGCAACGGAAGGTACGTTCCGAACAGCTTCATGGCATTTTACTGTAGACGATAAACAAATTTATCAACACTTACCAACAAATGAAAACGGTTGGCATGCAGGAGATGGCGATGGTTCCGGAAATAGAGAATCAATCGGTATCGAGATTGCGGTTAACCAAGATGGAGATTACAATAAAGCGTTAGAGAATGCAAAGAGACTTGCAGGTTATTTAATGAACAAAGAAGGTATTAGTGCGGACCACATTTATAGGCATCAACAATGGAGCGGGAAAAACTGTCCTGATATTTTAATTTCTCGTGGGAATTGGACTGGCTTCGTACAAGGTATTCAATGGTATGCAAATGTTAACGCACAAATTGATTCGCCTTTACAAGAAAGAAATGAGCTATTTGATTCCAATGAATATAATCCAGCTGAACCTAATATGGAGCTTGTAGTGAATGGTGATGGTATAAACGTACGTAGTGGTTCGGGACTTGAACATCATATCGTTCGTAAAGCTTCAAACGGAGATCGTTACAAAGTGTTAGCAGTTAAAAATGGTTGGTATAAAGTAGGTAACGATGAGTGGATTTTCTATAACCCAAGTTGGATTAAAATAAACTATAATATGCCACATAAAGAAGTACAAAAACCAAAAGATGATATTACAGGTGGATGGTTTGAAGGGAACATTCGTAAGCTGAACAGCCTTGGAATTATGCACGGTGAAGGAAATGGTGTATTTGCGCCTTATCGTAATGTAACGAGAGCTGAGTTTGCTGCATTAATTTCAAATGCTCTAAAGCTACCGGAAGGAGATAAGTCATTTGTAGACATTAACAAAGCGCATCCATCACTTCATAGCGGTATTAAACGTAGTGCAAGTGCAGGAATTATTAACGGTCGTGGCGGCGGGATTTTTGATCCTAACGCATCTATCACACGTGAAGAAGCATCGATCATGATTGACAACGCATTACAGTATAAAGGTGTTACAGGTAAATTAGTCGCATTACCATTTACAGATCAACATCTAATCACATACAAACAACATGTTCAACGATTATACAGTTTAAAGGTAGTTACAGGTGTTGGAAATAATGTGTTTAATCCGAAAGGCACGACAACTCGTGGTGAAGCAGCTGCCTTTTTAGTAAAGATGTTAGATGCAAGTCAAAAATAGAAAGAATGATAAAGGAGCTATCCAAAATGAGAATTTGGAACAGCTCCTTTTTATGTAAGCCCTTATTAAAGCCCCTTACAAGCCCCTTGCAAGCCCCTTATAAGCACCTACCAAGTAATAAATCACTAAGAAAAAACAAAACAAAAACAACTACAAGAACAAAAAAGCGCGAAAAAATAAAACCGTCGTTGTAGTAGTTAAAAAAATTTGGAATGCAACTGCAAAAACCAAGCCCTCACTCCTATATGTATATTGAAGGATTGAAATCTGCCTTTTTATAAGTGCGAGGGGGAGGTAAACATATGGCGGTGTACCGTAATGTGCAAGTGAATTTTTGGCAAGATGAATTCATATTAGATTTAACGCCAGAGGAGCGTTATTTTTACATATATTTGTTAACTGGTACGAAAACGAAGCAATGTGGAATTTACGTATTACCGAAACGTTTAGCAGAACTGGAAACAGGCTACAGTATGGAGACTGTTGAGAAGCTGTTAAATAGGTTTGTTGCATATGGGAAAATTTTATACGATGCGGAAACGAAAGAGTTATACATACTAAATTGGTTACACTATAACCCTATTTTAAATACGAATGTAGAAAAATGTGTGTTACGTGAGTTAAAGACTATAAAAAATAAAGAATTCATACATATGTTTTTACGTAAATGTCTGGAAGAAGAATGGAAGATTCCATTGTTGTTGCAACATTTTGGTATGCCAGAGGAAGAGGATACTAGTAGTTTACAAGAAGTTGTTGAAAAAATAGAAGATATGGAAGTGGAAGAGGATACTCAACATAGTGAAGTTTACAAATTTTACGAACAAAATATAAGTAGTCTATCTCCATATATTGTGGAGGAATTGAAGGGGTGGATACGAAAAGTTTCAGGAAATACCGTACTAGAGGCACTTAAAATTGCGTTTGAACAGAATAAGCGAACGTTTGCTTATGTGAAGGGGATTTTGAGGAATTGGTGTATCGAATATGGTGGAGAGAAGTGTGTAATGGGTAGTTTAGAGAGAAGGAGAAGTGTTTTGAGTAGTGTGTTTTAATTTACATTAATTTAATATAGAATACATGTTCGTTTTGGTAGATTTTATGCTATACTACCATTAAATAAGGATGTTTTTATAATGGATAAAAGATGCGGGGGAACAAAGTTTGACTACAAATACAACTCGGTTATTTCAATATATTCATATGACAGAAAAACAGGAACAATTATCACTGCTATATTTACAAACAAAAGAAGAAGAGATTTTGAAAGATATTCAATTAACGACAATTCGAGATCAAAGAAGAGGCGATTTTGCTGAGCGGTTTATAAATGATTTTAGGAAAGTGCATAAGCAAGATCCAGCTTTCTTACGATTATTCTATTACTTGTTAGGGGAGCAGTTGTTAAATGTTCTTATAATAAGGTTTAAATATGTAGATTTTTCTAATATGAAGGTTTATTTAGAAAAAAGTGCACTTCCATTGGATCAACTTGTAGTCATTGCATGTAAATATTTAACTAATATCTCTAGTTATGTGAATGAGGCGTATAGTTTTCTGAAAGAGTTAACAAAAGAGAATCCGAACTATATAGAGAGACAATTACATACTTTACTAAATAAGCAACAACTATCACTACTTCTCGTAATGTTTGAAGTAGATTATGAGAGGTTCCATACGTATAGCTCTTTATTGGAAGAGAGATTAAAAGAACATGCTGAATTTATTTTGAATTTGAATGGGGAAAAGGAAAAGATTGAAGCAACTGAAAGATATATAAAAGATGAAAGTGATAGGGAATTATTTTTAGGTGGAAATTTACCGGACTATATTTGGCGACTGTTATTTCATGTCCATAAGTATTCAAACGTTGCGAGGCGATATGTGGAAATATTAGCAAAGAAAAACGTGTGGGGGTTTATAAATCATGCTACGTGTTACGTGTGTCAAACTCTCAATCAGCCCCAAAACTATAAACGAACAGGGAGTGTAAATAAGAAAACCTATAATGAAATTCAAAGTTTTTGTAAACAGTTTTGGATTTCTGAGGAAAGATTCTTTGCGCACCGCCTGAGGCAACATGATTTAAATAATGAAGAATTTTGTAAAGCGTATGAATATGAAATGTTATGCTCCGTGGCGGAAGAAAATCCTGAATTTGTTCAACGTACTTTGCAGTATATAAGTAAAAGTAATTACCTCATAATCGCACGAACGTTAGCTGAAAAAGGACATGAGTTAAATAGAGGGAGAATGCGAGAAGAATTTTTTATCGCTGCTTTGCAACTTAAGTTGTCTACGGTGCGGGATACGTATCGTGATTATTTACTCGGGAAATTGTCATTTGATGAAATGAAGCAAATACTTACAAACCCGAAATATAGAAATATGTATTGGGATATGCCAGTTTTAGAAGTTGTACTTCTTTGGGATATAGATGATGTAGCAAAAAGAGAAGCGGCACTTACCTTGCAATTTGGAGATGTATATAGTGTTAATTTATATGAACTTCTTTACGAATGCTCTGTCAGAGGGATAGAACCGAAACAAGTATTAGAAGAACTTCTTTCGTATGGGCTAAGTAAGGAAAAGCTGATTGCCTATGCAGTTGAACAAGCTGCATGCTACAGTGAAGAGAGAAATGAGGCGAAGGAAGCGCTTGTTCATGTCATTGTAAAAGAACAAGCGTATATAATTGAACAGTTTGATGAGTATTCTGCTGTTGCCAAAGCATATATTTTAGAAGAGTTAGCAAAGGATAACATGATTAAAATGCGTCCCATTTTAATTAAAACTTTAGGGGATTCATCTAAAAAAATGCGTGAGTCTGTAATTAAACTTCTTTCAAGAGATGTAGAAGCTGCGGAGGATGTAGCGCTGGAACTTCATAATAAAAAGAAAATTGTTCGTGAAAATGTGATGAAACTGCTTATAGAGTATAAGATCGAAAAATATACAGAACTTGTACAGGAAGCTTTGCAAGATAAGAAGAATGCCTCTTTGGCCGAGAAATTTGCTCCATTACTTGAAGTGGGGAGAAGCGCAGAAAATATAGAAGAACTTTGTGGCCGTATCGTAACGGAACAAAAAAGAAATTCACTTCTGCAATTGATTGGGGATGAACCACAAATCCGTCTTCGTCATTCTAATGAAATTGCCGATGCTACAATTCCATTAGCTTATTTGCGGCAGTACATTTCAGATTCTGTTATCGAGAAGAAAGAAGAAGTTGAAGCGATTGGGAGTACTTTAAATGAACAGGACTTGAAAGAATGTGTGCAAGAAATATATCAAACATGGATTTCTCAAGATGCAGATGTGAAGAAACGCGGTATTCTTTCGTTATATGGAATATATAGTGATGACAAAATGGTCGGCATACTGAAAAAGCAAATCGATGAATGGGTGCTCGATATGCGAGGGAAAATTGCAGCTGATGCTGTTCGGGCTTTAGGCTTGTCCTCATCTAAGCTTGCACTTATGTCTATTCATGCAATGGCCTTTAAATATAAACATAAACAAGTGCGTAATGCGGCAAAAGAAGCACTAAGTCTCGCTGCAAAAACACGTAGTATAACGGAAGAGGAGCTGGAAGATCAACTGGTACCAAATCTTGGTTTCAATATACGTGGTGAGAAGGAGATTGATTTTGGGAATAGGTGTTTTACGGCCATATTAACTGCAGAGTCAAAAATTGAATTAGAGACAGAAGAAGGGAAACGTATGAAGTCACTTCCAAAGCCGAATGCAAAAGATGATATAGAAAAAGCTGAATTAGCTAAGAGAGAGGTATCCACTTTAAAGAAAGAGCTTCGAAGTGCTCTTTCCATGCAGAAACAACGTTTGGAAGCTGCTCTATCAAGAAAGCGCTATTGGTCATACGATTCGTGGAAGGCGCTATTTCTGGAGAATCCAATTATGAAGCAATTTGCAACTTCACTTATTTGGGGTGAATATACGGAAGGAAAGTTACTGGAAATGTTCCGTTATGCGGAGGATGGTACGTTTTATTCGGTGATAGGAGAGAATCATGAATTTTCGTCTGGAACCGTGATTGGTTTCATTCATCCGTTAGAATTATCCGAAACGGAAAAGGAATTGTGGAAAGAGCAACTGGAACATTCTAAGATTGTCCAGCCGTTCTTACAAATGGAACGTCCAGTGTTTGTAGTAGAGGAAAATGATAAGGTTACTGTTGAGAGGTTTGGTGGTATTTTATTAAATGGTCGCTCGTTATTCGGTAAGATGACGAAACTTGGATGGATTCGCGGATCAGTTCAAGATGGCGGTGTGTATTATACGTTTTATAAAGAAGATACTCGCACTGGATTAGGGGCACAACTGTCATTTAGCGGAGCGCCGATTGGCTATGAAGATGAAGAAGATATATGTGTGTATGATATTGAATTTTATAAAGCAGGTACAGTGAATCGTGGTTCATATGAATACGATGAAATTGATGATAAAAGACGCATTGTGCCAAAAGAAGTAGATACGTATTTCTTTAGTGAAATATTATATGATGTACAATTAGCGACCGATTCAAATCTTGGTCATAATGAAAGCTGGCGTAATAAACGATAAAAATTCCCCCTTCATTTGTAGGAAAATGAAGGGGGTTTTCAACTTTTCAAAAAGGTTCTTTCAAAATAGAAGCGAATAGTTTGAGAAAGGAGGGGTTATATGGAAGTTGTTATAAAAAAGAAACGAACTAGGGGTAAGAAAATTTTCATTTGGTCTAGTAGTATCGTCCTTTTGTTAGTTATATGTACAGCGATTTTTTTGAACATATATACGCTGAAATCTGTGCCAAAGATAGATGGAACGATAAAACTAGAGGATTTACAACGTGCTGTTACGGTAAAGCGAGATAGTAAAGGAGTACCACATATTAAAGCGGAAAATGCACATGATTTATATTTTTCGCAAGGGTATGTACAAGCGCAAGATCGATTATTTCAAATGGATTTAAGTAGAAGGCAAGCTTCTGGGATGTTAAGTGAAGTTGTGGGGGAAGCAGCTGTTGACCGAGATAAGTTGTTTCGAACACTCGGTTTACGGCGAGCAGCCGAAGCGTCTGTTAGCCAATATGATGGAGAAGCAAAATTTGCTCTGCAGTCATTTGCTGATGGGGTGAACGCTTTTATACGCGAGGCAAAAGAGGAAAAGAAATTGCCGGTTGAGTTTACTATATTAGGCTACGAACCTGCTGAATGGTCTATTGTTGATACATTAACAATTGGAAAGTATATGGCGTTTGATTTAGGCGGACATTGGCATGGACAGGCATTTCGATATTGGGCGCTGAAAAATTTGCCGAAAGAGCAAGCAAATGAGTTATTTCCTACATATCCGAAAGATGCGCCTAGATTGCTAGCTGAACTCGAGAATACAAATGTGAATGTTGCACAAAGTTTTGCAAAAACAATCATTCCACCAGAGTTTAATGGTAGTAATAACTGGGTTATAAGCGGTGAGAAGAGTGCGTCTGGTAAGCCGATTTTAGCGGATGATCCTCATTTATCTCTTGCGACACCTTCTATTTGGTATCAATCGAAACTTGAAATGAAAGATTTACATGTGAGTGGCGTTATTTTCGCTGGCGTACCAGGGGTTATATTAGGGCACAATGACAAAATAGCATGGGGCGTTACGAATACAGGTCCTGATGTGCAAGATTTATATATTGAGAAGAGAAATCCTAATAATGAAAATGAATTTCTGTATAACGATAAGTGGGAAAAAGCTACCGTTGTGGATGAATCTATTAAAGTAAAAGGCGGGAAAACAATTCCGTATAATGTTACAGTTACGAGGCATGGCCCAGTCATTTCAGAGTTTGCGGATAAAGGGAAAGAGAAGACGAAAACAGTATTTGCTTTGAAATGGACTGCTTTGGAGCCTTCCGCTGAATTAAAGGCTGTATTAAATATGAATAAGGCGAAAGACTGGAATGAGTTTGAAACGGCACTGCAAGATTTTCATACACCAACTCAAAATTTTGTATTTGCATCAAACGACGGCACAATTGCTTATAAAGCAAATGGAAATATACCAGTGCGTAAAAAAGGTGATGGTAGTCTGCCTGTGCCAGGATGGACAGATGAATATGAATGGGAAGGGTATATCCCGTATGATCAACTTCCAAAAGTAATCAATCCAAAACAAGGGTTTATTTCAACTGCGAATAATAAAATTGTAGATGATAATTATCCGTACCATATTAGTAATACGTGGGCGCAGCCATATAGGCAAATGCGTATTCAAGAGTTTTTACAAGAGAAGGAAAAATATACAGTGAAAGATTTAGAAGAGTTACAGATGGATCAAAAAAATTTATACGGGAAAGAGTTTGCTCCTATATTTTTAAAAGAGTTAAATAAAGCATCTTTAAATGAAGTAGAGAAAGAGGGCGTAAAACAATTAACGAAGTGGAATTTTTACGATAGTAAAGATGAATCGGCACCGTTAATATTCCATCTATTAATGAAAGAGATTTCAAATACGTTATTTTCAAAAGAAATTCCGAAAGATGTGATGGAGTTATTTGAAGGGAAGTCACAAGTTGTGGATGAATTGATTCGAAAAGAAGTAGCAGGAGAAAATAGCGCTTGGTTTAAGAAATACGGGGGCTTCACAAAAGTTGTGCATACATCGTACGAGAATGTAATAAAGAAATTACAGAAGGAATATGGGCCCGATGTTACAGAGTGGAAGTGGGGCGATTACCATCAACTTGCTTTTACACATCCAATTTCAAAATCATCTAGTATGTTAGCACTACTTGCATTTAATCGTGAGAAACCAGTTCCAATTGGCGGAAGTCAAGTTACCGTTCAAGCGGCGAGTTACGGAGATAACGGTATTGTCAATCACGGAGCTTCTTGGCGATTCGTTATTGATACGAAAGATATGTCAAACGGTTATCATATTGTAGGACCAGGACAATCAGGACATTTTAGAAGTGATTGGTATCATGATCAAATAGATGATTGGGTAAATGGCACGTATCATACGACTACATTGAATACGGAGGGGATAGAAGGGAAGGTGTTAAATTTGGAGCCGAAGTGATAGAGTGTTTTTGTTTGTGGAGAGGACTAGTAATAATCTTTTTGATAATGAAATCTTATCATTTAGAACATAACCCAGTTCTTAAATCATTTTAACAGCCAGCCTACTATCATTTAATTGGATAGTAGGCTGTTTCCATATTCGAAATACGCTGTAGCAACCTCTTCAGGATTACGATTATTTCTACATGCTGCAAGTGCTGTAACTAATAAAGCCATTACAACTATTAACATGATCATTCCAGTTTTAAGGGGAATTAGTTAACAAAGACCAGATATTATTTGCAACAGAACTGTTCCTCTGTACCCCTTGTTTCATCATTTTTCTAGGCCATCCAACTTGACAAATGTTTTTTTATCAAACTACAATGAAAATCATTATCAATAATATAGGGAGGATATTTTTGTCAATAAATGAAAAACAATATATTTATAGGTTAATAACTAGATGTTGTTAAGTCGTATGTACTATTTTTAGTTTAGCGTTGCCCAGAATGTACACCAATTAATCTCACGAATTACAAGAAAACTATAATTGAAATGAGGCTTGCATTGTGAAGTTGGACGTGAATGAGTTAGCAGAGTATCTTGCCAATACTCCTTTCCGAGTAGAAGGAGTATATCGTTATGCTAAAAATCCAGGTGTGCCTTGTGCTGAGTCTACAGATTCTTTCCCAGGATTTGTATTTCCACTTACAGGGAAGACGCAATTTCAATTTAATGGTACGCCGTATATCCTTTCCCCAGGAAAAGTTATACATGGGGGTGCAAAAATGACATTAGCCCATAAAATGCTTGGTGAAATAAACTGGGAATATATTCTTGTTTTATATCGGATAAGCAATTCAGAACGAGAAGACTCTGGCTTTACTCATCAGCATTTTGAATTGTTAACAGGGCAATCTCCTCGTCTTGTCGAATTACTTATGCGTCTTTGGGATGTGTATAATCAGCGAGGAGGCATTTCGATGTTTCAGACTGAAATGCTGTTTCGCGAAGCGTTGAATGAAGCTTTATTAAGTGTTGTCAATAGAGAAAACAACTATGAATCGCATACTTTATTCGAACGAATATCTAGTTACGTTCATAAATACTATTATAAAGATATTACAATAAATACGCTTACAGAACAAAATAATGTTAATCGAAATCGTCTTTCTTACGTGTTTAGAAAGCATGCAGGTATGGGGCCAGCAGAATATTTATTGAACTATCGTATAAAGATGGCTCAAAAAATGTTATGTACAAGTGGTGTGCCTGTACAACAAATTGCGCAGGCTGTTGGAATCGCAGACCCTTTTTATTTTAGTAGAGTTTTCAAGAAGCGAGTTGGCATTTCGCCTACTAAATATCGCGAGAAGTTCATCAATAATCCATACTAATGTCAACAGAGGTCCATTCTTATTTGAAAATCACTGTTCTATACTTATGGAGAGTTAAAGGAAACATTAGATTGAAAGTACTTTCATTGAAATCACTCCTTTGTACTATCTGAATGAAAAGTTCTGGCCTGAGCATTTTCTTTTTAAGCGTAATAACGACTTTTTTACTTAGATTACTGTAATATAGTGGAAGTTGAAAATGAGGAGGGATCATTATCCATTACCAACCTATTAAACTAAATGACGAGTTATCTAAAATTAACGATTATTGGTATCCACAAGTGATTAGTGAAATGAATGACGATCAAATTCAGCTTTTTAAAGCTAATGGAGATTTTATATGGCATGAGCATCCTAATACAGATAAGCTATTTATTGTGCTTGAAGGGGAGATGTTCATCGATTTTCGTGATGGACAGGTGAAAATTTCTAAAGGCGAGATGTTTATTGTCCCGAGGGGCGTTGAGCATAAACCGTTCACTGAAAAGGAATCCTACATTATGTTGGTAGAGCCTAAAAGGGAAATGGATTGATAATCGTAAAAAGATAAAAAAGGAGCGGAAATCCGTTCCTTTTTTATTTATCTTACTATTTTTGGGAACTTAATGTGAATAAAATGTGAATAAGGGATGAATAGCATTTTATCAATAAAAATTTATTGGGTTTTTTGTGGAATATATATGAAACGTTGTATAAAATAATCAAGAAAGCCAAAAATTATAGGGGGAAAGTTGTGAAGAAAAATAAGAGTTTAATAAGTTTTTTAGGAGTGTTTATTATGCTGTTTTCTTTTTGTTTTCAAGGAAATGTACAGGCAGATGTAAATACTGTTCAATCTGGAAAAATTAAATCAGGAAATGTAACGGTATGGGAAGTTGGAAATGTAGCGAAAGTGTTAGCTGATGTAGAGCGCTTAAATTTAAATACAGTAAATGTACCGATTCAGGTAGATATTCCGAATGTGACTTCTACGAACATGGTAATTAATCAAGCGCAAAAGCAACAGGCTATTATTTTAATTCAAGAATTATTAAAGCGTAATATTCAAGTTATAGTAGAACCGTTCCCATATATTCAGCAAGGAAATGTTGGAGAAACGGAATGGAATCCAAGTAATATTAATGATTTCTTCTGGAATTGGAAAACGGTTATTTTGCAAGACATCTTTAACTCGATTACAAGTAAATACAATGTGTACGGGCTCAAGATTGCTTCTAATTTCGTGAATATGGAATATGCAGAAGGATATTGGAGCGATACGATTGATTTTGTTCGCCAGCAGTATAAAGGAAATGTTTTGTATCAAATGAATTGGTGGTTAACAGCAAGCTGGGATCCTTCATATGAAGCGAAGTTTGTTGAGAAAATAAATCGTCCGTATTTAAAGAAGGTAGACATTGTTAGTATCGATAGTTGGTTTGAAGTTTCGGAAAAAAGAAATCCATCATACGAAGAAGTGAAGCAAAGTTTATTTGCGACGACAGTGTATAACCGTGGACAAAATGTTGTTCAACAACTAGAACAATTACATAAAGCAACAGGAAAACCGGTTTATTTTGGCGGATTTAACGTTCCAGCGCGTGAACTAGGCTTGCAAAATCCGTGGAATCCAGATGTTTCTAATGTGTTTTCAAAAGACGTACAATTAAACGGATGGCGCGCTTACCGTGACGTATTAGAACCAAAGCCATATTTTAAAGGTTTTTCAATTTGGTTTATTGGTTCTAATGATAGTACGCATGCGTATCAAATACATAGTCAAGAAACGGCGGCAGTTATTAACGGCTGGTACCGAAAATAATTTTTATAAAATAGGTAAGTTTTAAAGTTTGGCACATATATTTCTAGTGAAAGGCCTTTCACCATCTTATCACCTAGGGGGCAATCATAATGAAATTTTTGTCTTACCTTACAGTAATTTTGGTGATTCTTGGCGGTTTGAATTGGTTATTTGTAGCGTTAGATTACAATGTAGTTGAGAAATGGTTTGGTTCTATGCCGGCGCTTGTGGACACTATTTATTGGCTCATTGGTCTTTCTGCAATTTATCAAATTTTTGATCGGTTCTTTACGGACAATTAGCAATTATACTTTATTACTAGAGTGTTAAGTACGATTATGTACTTAACACTTTTTTATGTGTTTATAAAAACATTGGCACTTGCAAGCGATTCCATTGCGTCTTACGCCGTAATAATAGAAAACAAATTGACCATGTCTTGTATTGTGGGTTATAATTCAGAAAGTTTAAAAAATACCAAAATGAGAAATAGGGAGGTCATCCGGGTGATGGAAAGAGTGTATAATTTTTCAGCAGGACCATCAATACTCCCTTTGCCAGTTTTAGAGAAAGTGCAAAAGGAGCTAGTAAATTATAACGGGACAGGCATGTCTATTATGGAAATGAGTCATCGATCTTCTTATTTTCAAAGTATTATAGAGGAAGCGAGTAGCTTACTTCGTGAATTAATGAACATTCCTGATGAGTATGAAGTATTGTTTTTACAAGGCGGTGCGTCATTACAATTTTCTATGATACCGCTGAATGTAATGAATACGTATAAAAAAGCAGGATATATATTGACTGGCTCATGGTCTAAAAAGGCGATGCAAGAAGCTGAAAAAGTAGGAGAAGTGCAAGTGATTGCTTCTTCTGAAAATGAGAAGTTTACTACAATTCCTAAACTGGATGGTTTACTAGGCGATGAAAAACTAGATTATGTACATATTACAACGAACAATACAATTGAGGGAACGAAGTATGTGGACATTCCACATGTAGATAAAGTACCGCTCGTTGCGGATATGTCCTCAAATATTTTATCAGAACGATATGATGTTTCGAAGTTTGGTCTTATATATGCGGGAGCGCAAAAGAATTTAGGGCCAGCAGGCTTAACGATTGCAATTATAAAAAGAGATTTAATTGGGGGAGCAGATCGCTCTTGTCCTACGATGTTAAACTATGAAACTTACAGTAAAAATAACTCCTTATATAATACACCGCCGTCCTTTAGTATTTACGTAACGAAACTTGTACTAGAGTGGCTGAAAGAGCAAGGTGGAGTATCTGCGATTGAAGAACAAAATAGAATGAAATCTTCACTACTTTATAATTTCTTAGATGAATCAAAATTGTTTACTTCACCAGTTGATCCTACGTATCGATCACTTATGAACATCCCGTTTACAACACCGTCAGAAGAGCTGAACAGTGAGTTTTTACAAAAAGCGAAAGAACGAGGACTTGTTACACTAAAAGGACATCGCTCAGTCGGTGGTATGCGCGCAAGTATTTATAATGCGATGCCAGCACACGGCGTACAGCAATTAGTAAATTATATGAAGGAATTTGAGCTTGAGAATAGATAGGGAGATGGGGATATGTTTCGTGTTCAAACGTTAAATCAAATTGCAGAAAAAGGTTTGCAAGTGCTTAGCGGAGAGCGCTATGAAGTAGGGGAGAGAATGGACCACCCAGACGGTATTTTACTTCGCAGCTATTCTTTACATCAAGAAGAGTTTTCAAAAGATTTAAAGGCGATTGCCAGAGCTGGTGCTGGTGTAAATAATATTCCCGTCGAGCGATGTACAGAAAAAGGGATTGTAGTCTTTAATACGCCAGGGGCAAATGCTAATGCAGTAAAGGAACTTATTATCGCCAGTCTTATTATGTCTTCACGTAACATTATTAACGGAGTAAGCTGGACGAAAAATTTAGAAGGTGAAGAAGTACCGCAGCTTGTTGAATCAGGAAAAAAACAATTCGTTGGATCAGAGATTGCAGGGAAACGTCTAGGTGTTATCGGACTTGGCGCAATTGGTGCTTTAGTTGCGAACGATGCGTTAGCTTTAGGGATGGACGTTGTCGGATATGATCCTTACATTTCAGTTGAAACAGCTTGGCGCCTTTCTACACATGTGCAA
Source organism: Bacillus cereus group sp. Bc061 (assembly GCF_027715825.1). NCBI lineage: Bacteria > Bacillati > Bacillota > Bacilli > Caryophanales > Bacillaceae > Bacillus > Bacillus cereus group sp. Bc061. The sequence continues at coordinate 1,677,849 of NZ_JAQFTZ010000001.1, read as the reverse complement.
AGAGCATTTAGTTTAGATGAAATTTTTGCAACGTGTGATTATATTACACTGCATATTCCTCTTACGAATCAAACGAAGGGGATTATTGGTGAACACGCTGTAGAGAAGATGAAAAAAGGGATGCGTCTATTCAATTTTTCTAGAGGTGAACTTGTAGATGAAAAGGTTCTTCAAAAAGCGTTAGAAGAAGATGTTATTGCACATTACGTAACGGACTTCCCAAATGAAAATGTGATAAAGATGAAAAATGTAACTGCGACGCCTCACCTTGGTGCATCTACGTCTGAATCAGAAGAAAATTGTGCAGTCATGGCAGCGCGTCAATTACGTGAATATTTAGAGACAGGAAATATTCGTAACTCAGTCAACTATCCAAACGTAGAATTGCCGTATATCGGAAAGAAACGTATTACAATCATGCATCAAAACGTTCCGAACATGGTAGGACAAATTACAGGATGTTTAGCAGAACATCATATAAATATTGCGGATATGATTAATCGTAGTAAACATTCTTGGGCGTACACGATGATTGATATTGATAACGGAATTGATGATATAATAAAAGAGAACATTGTGGAAAATATAAGCAAAATTACAGGTGTTGTAGCCGTTCGAATGATTGTGTAAAGGAGAGAGGAATGTGGCAAAAATCCGACCGTTTCGGGCCATTCGTCCAGTAGAAGAAAAAGCAGCACAAGTTGCAGCTTTACCATATGACGTATTAAATAGTGAAGAAGCAAGAGAGGTTGTAAAAGGGAATCCGTATTCTTTCTTACACGTTGATAAAGCAGAAATTGATTTAGACCCAGCGCTTTCACCGTACGATGATCGCGTATATGAAAAAGCGGGTGAAAATTTAAATCGATTGATACGAGAAGAAGTGTTCATTCAAGACGAAGAGCCAGCGTTATACATTTATGAACTGACGATGCAAGGAAGAACGCAGTCCGGTCTTGTCGTTTGTACATCTATTGATGAGTATGAAGACGATACAATTAAAAAACATGAAAGAACGCGCCATGAAAAAGAACTTGATCGTATTCGCCACGTAGATGTGTGTGACGCAAATACAGGTCCTATCTTTTTAACATATCGTACAAAAGAAGAAGTGAAACGTTTCATCGCAAACTGGAAAGCAGAACATACGCCAATCTATACATTTACAGCGGAAGACGGCGTTAGGCATATTGCTTGGAAAATAGATGATGAAGAAGTAATTGCAAGTTTAGTAAACTTATTTGAAGATATTCCTAATCTTTATATTGCAGATGGACATCACCGCTCGGCATCAGCTGCAAAAGTAGGGCTCATGCGAAGAGAGCAATATCCGAACTACACAGGAGAAGAGGAGTTTAATTTCTTCCTATCAGTTTTATTCCCTCACGATGAATTATCAATTTGGGACTATAACCGAGTTGTGAAAGATTTAAATGGCTTTTCAGAGGAACAGTTTTTAAATCAAATTACGCAGTACTTTTATGTAGAAGAAGCATCTGTATCTCCGTATAAACCAAATGAACCAAAAACATTTGGCATGTATGTGAACGAGAAGTGGTATAAGCTCACAGTGAAAGAGGAAACGTTTGATGCGAATGATCTTGTGAAAGGTTTAGATGTATCTATTCTGCAAGATCACTTATTAAGCCAAGTACTTGAAATACATGATCCGCGATCTGATTCACGTATCGACTTTGTCGGAGGAATCCGCGGATTAGAAGAACTAGAACGCCTTGTAAATAGCGGTGAATATAAAGCGGCGTTCTCGCTATATCCGACATCAATGGAATCTTTATTAGCAATCGCAGACGCTGGAGAAGTTATGCCACCAAAATCAACGTGGTTTGAACCGAAACTGCGCAGTGGGTTGTTTGTACATTCTTTAAAATAAATATAGACTTCATTAGTTTGAAAAACCGAAATGATTTTAGTTTCGGTTTTTCTTATTTTAAAAGAGTTAAGGACATTCCTAGTATTACAAGAAATGTCCTTTCCACTAAATTATAGGATATTTTGCTGAAATTCAAACTCTAAAATTAGTTTACTAGTTTGACCTGCAAACTGATAATGATAGGATCCTCTCAGGTTTTCTAAGTTACCGGTAGCTTTAATAATTGTTCCTGGAGAATCTAAATTTCCTTTATCAAATATTCCTTGCTCTATAGCTGTAAATGTCCCTTGTTGCCCTTTATAAATTCCTTCAAAGTGTAAAAAACCAGAAATTTTAGCAGTAGCCAAGTGACCATCATTTATATTTGAGTCTAAATAATATAATAAGTATTCAACAAAAGCTTTTCCTTTTAATTCCCCATCAATATCATATTCAACATGGGCAATATTAATAGGGAAATCTTTTTTTGTATCATCAATTGGTTTTTCATCCCATTTACTTACTGTAAATGTTACTTCCATACACGTAATCTCCCTCCAATTATATACTTTTAAAAAGTATCCGTTCACATTCATATCTCATAGGAGTGATTTTATTCATTCCACGCCACTTTCTAAAATAGAGAACGATCCATTTCCACAATCAATTTCTGCCATTGCGCCGTAAGGTAAAATAAACTTCGGTTCAGTATGGCCAAAATTTAAATTATAAAGAATCGGCAAATCTTCTAAGTTATATTCTCTCATAACTTTCAGTATTTCATCTTTATATTCTTCATAGTATTGTTCATCTTTCGGTTTACCGAAAATGATACCTTTTGCTTTTTGCAGAATGCCTTGCGCTGCATAATTTCGTAACCAATACTTTATATAACTTGGTTCTGGATGATCTTCAGAAGTTTCAAAGAAGAGAATACTATCCTCCCAATGTTTTTTCTCAGGCCAAAGTTCCGTTCCTTTTGCAAATTCTAGTACTTCAATGCAACCACCAATTAAACGCCCTTGTACAGTAGTAGAGCCTTGAAGTAACTCATACCCGTTGTTTTGCTGCATCGTACGTCTTGTATCCTTATTTATTTCGATCCATTCTAAACGCTCACTTGTCCATTTATGAGCTGGTTGAATTTCGCCAATCACTTCATTGGAAAAGAGAGTTCGATTTACCATTTCAACCGTATATGGATCCATCTCTACATTTTCAGCAAAGTCGGTCAAAATTGCCGGACCGTATAAAGAGGAAAGACCTGCTTTATGACAAAATAAATGTGAAATAGTAACGTCAGAGTATCCCATAAAAATTTTCGGATTTTCACGTATTACATTAAAATCTATATGAGGAAGTAAGCGAATGCTATCTTCACCGCCAATATTCGCAATAATTGCTTTCACGCGCGTATCTTTAAATGCTGTCATTAAATCTTCCGCACGAGCTTGTGGGTTGTTATAAATGAATTCGCTACCTTTTAAACTATTTGGCATGGGAACAACCGTAAGACCGAAAACTTCTTCTAACCTCTTTACCCCTTGCTCATATCGCCATCTTATTTCAGGATCACCTGCTCCTCCCCATGAAGGACTTACTGTTGCCACAACATCTCCTGCCTGTAATCTCTTTGGTTTTATTAACATGTTAACTCCGCTCCTACATAATGTAATGGACTACGATTATACGTAACATTGAAAAATATGATGCATGACATTAGTTTCTTCATCATCAATCTGTTTACCTGCTGTGATGCAAGAATTTAGCAGTAGTGCTGAATATAGGAATAATCGATCTATATTTAAAAAGTACAGTATGCATCATTGTATAAGAAAGATGGTTGATATTTTCTACAATCTGTAACTGTAATGATTATAAGTTGGCCGTATTCAATCCGAAAAATAAAATTATCATGAATGGAGAGGTTACAGCTTTTCCTGAACAAGAAAGCTATCGTCTTTAGGCACTTGAGATGAAAGTGGGATTGGATCCGGAGTGTCACTAAAAATCGTAACGTTCGTGGTACTTTAAGTGTCTGAAGTATAGGGAGTTTCTTCGTTTTTTTGTTGGGGTTTTTAGGGGAGTATTCTTTAATTATTAGATAGAGAGATAAAATAAAATACACCTAGTTAATAGGTGTATTTTTTAGAATTGAAAACCACATAACATCGAATGGTTTTCTTGTAAACATATAGGAACAGTAGTATAGATTGTTTTTAATTTTGTTAACTTACCAACCTGTACCATGTTCAGAATTAGCAGGAGCACCGCCAGTATTGCCATGAGCTTCAAATTTTGGAGCAGGGAAATGTGTATGTCCTTCTTGTTTAGGAGCCCCACCAGTGTCACCAATGTTTAATGCAGGAGCCCAAGTATCCGCATGTGAATCTAATTTTGAGCTTAAATCAGCATGTGTCTCTTGTTTAGGAGCAGGGAAATGTTCGTGCCCCTCAAGCTTCGGAGTCGGCGTATCACCAACATTTAAAGCAGGAGCGCCAGTATTACCATGCGCTTCTAACGTAGGAGCAAAGAAGTCAGCGTGACTCTCTTGTTTAGGAGCCATTCCTTCTCCATGAGTATTTGTATAAGAAGGAGCCCAAGTATCCCCTATATTGTATGATGAAATAGGAGGTCTGCCATGATCATAAGCAGGAGCGCCACCGCCATCTCCAATGCTTACTGATTTCGGAGCAGGAGTATCCCCAACATTGAAAGCAGGAGCGCCACCGTAGTCACCATGATTTTCTAATTTCGGAGCAAAAGTTTCACCGTGCTCAGCTTTTACAACGCCGCCATCCCCAATATTTACACCAAAAAGACCAAAGCTAAACACTGATAACCCTACAACAGCTGTACTAATTTTTCTTTTCAATCTATCTCTCTCCTTTTTATTGTTTTATTTCATTTTGTCTAAACGTGGTAGATAAAATGAAACGAATCGTAAAAAAATTCCAAATATATTACGATATACGAATAATTCTGTGTAATATTTTGTAAAACCTCCTTGAAATTTGAATTTTATGAAAATAAAATTCGACATGGTTCATTATTCAACTAGTTGAATAAATTTTGATTGAGTTTTTATAAAGCTATTCGTTAACCTTAGGACCGAAAGTGGTTCTTAATTTCTTTATACCGTGGTCATAAGGTTATTTTAGCTTTGAATTAAATTAAAGCCCTCTTGTTGTATATTTAAAAAGTACAGTATGCAACATTGCATAAGAAAGGGGGTTGCTATTTTCTACAACCTGTAACTATAATAGTTACAGGTTGGTCGTATCCAATCAAAAATAAAATCATCATGAATGGAGATGTTTCATAATGGGTATGAAAAAATTAATTTTAGCAGGTGCTTTAGGAATCGCAGCATTATCAGGAACGAATTTACCAGGGTTAGAACTAACAAAAGCGAGTGCTGCTTCTATAGAATCGAATTTCTCAACATTAGAAGGGCGAGTAGTAGAAGTAGATAACGGTGTAATTGTCGTAAAATCTAAGCAATACGAAGAACCTGTTAGTGTATATATGGATTCATTTTCAAATGTGAAAGTAGGAGATGAAGTAAAAGCTACTGGATCTATGATGCGTAATTTTACAGAATATATGGTTGCAACTGCAATTGAAAATACAACAAATAAGTTAGGCATGCACATGAAAGAAGATGGCTCACCTGATTATGTAATTGGTGAAGTATCAAAAGTAGAAACGATGGAAGATGAGGGAGACGGTGCTACTAAATATGTCGTAGTGGAGTATCCATCGCTAAACGGGAAGAAAGTGATTATTGATGTTTTCTTAACAAAGGGACAAGTATTTCATGCGGGTGAGAAAGTGAAAATTGATATGAATTATGTGGGATGGGGTGGAAGTTCTATTAACTGGAACACAGTTGACCATATTGAAAAAGTTCATGAGGTAAAGAGCAACGTTGAAAATAATGATGATGTTTGGATTTGGTCTTAATTAGACTTCTGTAAATAATAAATGGATTATTCAGTACCTAGCAAATGGTCATACACATGACTATTTGCTAGGTACTTTTTTGTTTTGTATTTTTTGAGAATAAGGTATTCCTGACTAGAATATGATGTTTAAATCGGAGTAAATTTAAAAAATACAATAATGAAAGAGGTGTTTATATATGGAGCGAGATGAGAATTATTTACGAGCTAAAAAAAGAGTGGAGAATTTAAAAGCGTTTTATATTCATTTAGCATTATATATACTAGTTAACTTAATGCTTTTTTTTATAAATATAAGCTCTGATTCAAGTAAATTATGGTTTTTATATCCACTTGCAGGCTGGGGGATTGGTATCGTTATACATGGTTTGACAACTTTTCCATTCGGGATATTCGGAAAAGAGTGGGAAGAACGAAAGATTAAAGAGTATATGGAGAAAGATAAGTAAATCCAGTTTAATCATTCGATTTTCAAAATAATACTGAGGATGGGGTATTGTTCTACGTCTATTTAGAAAAATGGGATACAAAGCAGTAAGGTGTGACCCTCGTGGTAAAGACCTTACGGAGGATTTCTATTTATATAAATCTCTTTAAAAAAACAAAGATGCGAAGTCTCTTCTATGACTTCGCGTCTTTGTTTTTTTGTTTAGAAGGATTAATAAGCTATTCTCGTATTCACATAAGCGACTCCTATAACATGTTCAATGATAATAATAGAAGAAATAATTTGATAAACGAGGTAATAGTGGTGAAAAATCGAAGAAATACATCGCTACACCTCTAAAATTAATTTATGTACATTCTATAAATCGTTGCGCTCTTTTAGAAAGCTTCCGATCTTTCAGCCATATAATTGATGATTCAGACTCATAAGGGAAATCTATTAAATCTACTATTTTTATAAATTCTTGTGGGATATGAGATACAGCACTTTTCGGCAAGATAGAGGCACCGATGCCAGTCATGATAAGCATAAGAATAAATGCTGAGTCAGGACATTCACATGCTATATTTAATGTTATACCAAGGTGCTTGCATTCATCGATGACGAGCTGATGATAGCTATTTTCTTTATCTTTATGTAAAAGTAAAAGGGGAATATGGCTTAATTCGGTTAGAGGGATTGGGAGGTGAGAATGATATAGTTCCCATTTAGCAGGCATGACTAATACGAAAGGTTCTTTTGATAAACATATACTAGAAAAAACATCTTTATTAAAAGGTGTACGCAAAATAGCGAGTTCGATATGCCGATTTTCTAATTGCTCTATTAAGTATGAAGGGCCACCTTCCCATATTTTTAAGTTCACATTTGGATAGTTATCTTGAAAATAGCGTATTTTTTCAGAGAGAAAAGGAATGCAAGAATGAAATGCTCCAATAGATAGCTTGCCCCTTAGCCCTTCACCGGTATCTTTAATCTCCGTAATAGTTTCTTCTAATTGATGAATAATGTTTTTTGCTTTCGTATATAAAATTTTTCCTTCTTCAGTCAAATGCATATTTCGGCCGTTTCTTTCAAAGAGGTTTACTGATAATTCTTGTTCTAGTAGCGATAGTTGTCTACTTAGAGGTGGCTGTGCCATATGAAGTCGTTGGGCAGCACGGGTAAGCTGTTTTTCTTCAGCGATTACAATAAAGTAACGAAGTTTTCTTATATCCATGTCAAAGTCCCTTTCTATACCATTTTTGTATGGGAAAACAACCTTATAGATAGTTTTCATATAATCTCCCACATGATATCATAAACAAAAAGTTTTAAAAATAGAAAATTCTAAAAATTTAAAATAATATTCAAAAAAGTAATAACTTGAAAATAGATCATATCGTTTTGAGGGGGGATTTTGATGAAAGTCTCGTTATTTATTACTTGTTTATCAGATGTGTTTTTTCCTCAAGTAGGTAAGAGTGTCGTAGAAATTATGAATCAATGCGGAGTGGAACTAGATTTCCCTGAAGGACAGACTTGTTGCGGACAACCAGCTTACAATAGTGGATATCAAGAAGATGCAAAACTAGCAGCAAAGCAAATGATTAAAGCATTTGAACATAGTGAATATATTGTGACGCCTTCAGGTTCTTGCGCTAGCATGGTTCATCATTATTATAAAGAGATGTTTAAAGGTGATAGTGAATGGTATGAAAAAGCGGTTCATTTAGCGGATAGAACGTATGAGTTGACGGACTTTTTAGTGAATGTACTTGGGAAAAATGATTGGAAATCTAAGTTGGTTGAGAAAGCTGTTTTCCATCAATCTTGTCATATGAGTCGGGCGCTCGGGATTAAAGAGGAACCACTGAAGTTATTATCGCAAGTAGAAGGTCTAGACATAAAAGAATTACCATATTGCCAAGATTGCTGCGGGTTTGGTGGTACTTTTGCAGTGAAAATGAGCTCGATTTCTGAAACGATGGTTGATGAAAAAATAAAACATATCGAGGCGACAGAAGCAAATCTCTTAATTGGAGCAGATATGGGATGTCTTATGAATATTGGGGGAAGATTGCGTAGGAAAAATAAAAATATTCAAGTGTTACATGTAGCAGAAGTACTGGCGAAGGGGCTGAATAAATGAGTGTGGCGGGGGAACTAGATTTTTTGAAAAGAGTAGATAAAGCGTTGCAAGATCCACAGATGAGAAGCGCGGTTCCGTTTACACAAGATCGGCTTCGGATGGGACGGGAACAAGCTACACAGGAATTAGGGAATATGGAAGAATGGCGCGAGGCAGCATCTGAAATTCGGATGCACACAATCGGAAATTTAGATAGTTATTTGGAACAATTAGCTACTAATGTTCGGAAAAATGGGGGGCATGTGCATTTCGCTTTCAAAGCAGAAGATGCTGTATCATATGTTTCTGAAATCGTAAGAAAAAAAGGAGCGAGATCAGTAATTAAGTCAAAGTCCATGGTTTCAGAAGAAATACATCTTAATAAAAACTTAGAAGAGATGGGGGTAAAAGTAGTAGAGTCTGATCTTGGGGAGTATATTATTCAATTAGCTGGAGAAACGCCATCCCATTTAATCGCCCCGGCCATTCATAAGACGAAGGAACAAGTAGCAGAGCTTTTTTCTAAGGAAGCAGGAAGAAAGATCCCAGTTGATACGAATCAATTACTACAATTTGCTAGGGAGCAATTGCGTAAAGAGTTTTTAGAAGCTGATATTGGTATTTCCGGTTGTAACTTTGCGGTAGCGGAATCTGGATCAGTTGTTCTTATAAGTAATGAAGGAAATGCTCGCCTTACTACGACATTGCCAAAGGTTCATATTGCGATTATGGGGATGGAACGCCTTGTTCCGACATGGAAAGATCTTGATGTAGTCGTTTCGATGTTAACAAGAAGTGCTACAGGCCAAAAGATTACATCTTATGTAACTGGAATTAATGGGGCGCGTTTACATGAAGATATGGATGGACCTGAAGAATTTCATTTAATTATTTTAGATAATGGCCGTTCTGATTTTTTAGGAACTGCTTATGAAGAAGTATTAAAGTGTATAAGGTGCGGAGCATGTGTAAATGTTTGTCCTGTGTATCGCAATATTGGAGGACATGCTTATGGAAGTGTTTATAGCGGGCCAATTGGAGCAGTACTTGCGCCTTTATTAGAAGGATATGAAGAGTTAAAAGAATTACCTTTTGCATCAAGTTTGTGCGGAGCATGTACAGATGTTTGCCCTGTGAAAATCCCATTACATGACCTTCTCATTGAACATCGTAAAGATGTCGTGGAACAAGGGTTTATAACGAAATTTGAGCAACTTGCCTTTAAAGGTTTCACGTTTATGGCGAGTCATCCATTCATTTATGAGAAAGCGATTAAAATGGCACATACAGGTTTATCAATATTTGCAAAAGATGGTTATATTGCGAATGGACCAGGTCCATTAAAAGGATGGACAGAAAGTAGAGATTTTCCAAAACCTGCGAAACAATCATTCCGTGATTGGTGGAAAAAAGAAACGAGGGATTCATAATATGAATACGGATGTACAAGAGTCTTTTTTAAACAATATCGCACGTAAATTAAATCGAGAACGTCGCTCGGGAGTTACTCCTCCCAGGTGGAAAAACAATCCACTTAGCCACTTTTCTAATGAGATAGATCACGAAAGTTTAATAGAGCAGTTTATTGCAAACTTGCATACGTTACATACAGAAGTAAGTCATATACACCGTTCAGAAATAGGGAGTGCACTTCAGTATGTTGTACATAAATTTAATGTTCAATCTGCGGTGTATTGGGATGATGATAGATTACATCAACTTGAAATAGGAAAGCATTTAATAGGAAATTTCGTTTCTCATCGAATGTGGCAAAGGAAAGAAGGGGAAAGAGAACTACGGGATTATGCAGCTCAGGTTGATATGGGAATTACATATGCTGAAATGGGACTTGCTGAGACGGGAACGGTTGTTTTATGGAATGGTGGTGGACGGGGGCGTTTAGTTAGCGTTTTGCCAGCAGTTTATGTAGCAATTCTCTCAGAACATACAATTTATAGACGCTTAACAGAAGGAGTAACTAGAATTCATGAACAGGTTTCGAATGGTTTACCTGCCTGTATTAATTTTATCACTGGGCCTAGCCGGACAGGTGATATTGAGATGGAATTAGCTTTTGGAGTTCATGGCCCCGGTAAGGTCCATGTCATTCTATTAAAGGATTAGAAAGAAAAACAAAAGAATGCGGGGGGAGTGGGAATTTTGATGAAGAATAAATTTCGTTATTATGTCTTTACAATGCTCACGTTTATTACGATGGTAAATTATATTGATCGAGGAGCCATCGCTTATGCGCAGTCTTTCATTATAAAGGAATATGGCTTTGACCCGAAGGAGTGGGGAGCTATATTAGGGTATTTTGGTTACGGTTACATGATCGGTTCTTTATTAGGAGGTATTTTTTCAGATAAAAAAGGGCCGAAATTTGTATGGATCGTAGCAGCAACGGCTTGGTCTATTTTTGAAATTGCGACCGCTTTTGCTGGAGAAATAGGGATTGCTGTTTTTGGAGGGTCTGCTTTAATAGGATTTGCTATTTTCCGCGTTTTATTTGGATTAACAGAAGGGCCATCTTTTGCGGTTTCGAATAAGACAGCAGCAAATTGGGCAGCTCCAAAAGAAAGAGCTTTTCTAACATCCCTTGGTTTTGTTGGCGTTCCGTTAGGGGCAGTATTAACAGCACCTGTAGCTGTTCTATTGCTATCTTTCACTAGTTGGAAAGTCATGTTTTTTATCCTCGGTACAATAGGGATTGTATGGGCGATTATTTGGTACTTTACTTTTACGAATATGCCTGAGGATCATCCGCGAGTGACAAAAGAAGAACTAGCTGAAATACGAAGTACGGAAGGTGTGCTTCAATCAGTAAAAGTAGAGAAAGAAATTCCAAAAGAGCCATGGTACTCCTTTTTTAAAGTTCCGACATTCGTTATGGTTACGATAGCATATTTTTGCTTCCAATATATCAATTTTTTAATATTAACTTGGACACCAAAATACTTGCAAGATGTATTCCATTTTCAATTATCTTCCCTTTGGTATCTTGGGATGATTCCTTGGCTCGGAGCTTGCATCACATTGCCGCTAGGGGCGAAGCTATCTGATCGTATTTTACGTAAAACAGGAAACCTTCGTTTAGCTCGAACCGGGTTACCGATTATTGCTTTATTACTGACAGCAATTTGTTTTAGCTTCATTCCAGCGATGAATAATTACGTAGCTGTATTAGCGCTTATGTCGCTTGGAAATGCGTTTGCTTTTTTACCGAGTTCATTATTTTGGGCAATTATTGTCGATACTGCTCCTGCTTACTCAGGAACATATAGTGGAATTATGCATTTCATCGCTAATATCGCGACAATCTTAGCCCCGACTTTAACTGGATACTTAGTTGTAAGTTATGGCTATCCTTCTATGTTTATCGTAGCTGCCATTTCGGCCGCTATTGCAATGGGGGCAATGTTGTTTGTGAAACCAGGGCAGCAGACGAAGACGGAAAGCTTATTTAACTGGAGAGGTAAGAAGCGGTTAGAGGAACCTCGTGCTAATTTTGAATGAGCCAAGTAACAAGTAAGATGTAAAAAGTGAGTTGAATGAATTAGAAATGAAACCGAATGGTAGTATATGAAAAAACTCCTGAATTCGCATACTAAGTATGCAAATTTAATGGAGTTTTTTTCATTACCCGGAAGAAAAAGAATGAAGGATCAATAACATGTGAAAGTATAAAATTGTATATAAATCTCTGTAATGAAATGCTTAATGCGAAGCCTATTCTATAGCTTCGCCTATTTGTTTTGTACTCGAAGTTCATGCGAGTACGTGTTCCTATTCGGTTTTTAGCATGAATAGCATGTGAAATCAAAACTTTACTTGTAGTACATAATAAATACAGTTGTTACCCTTTTTAAATTACATGTGGATATAGAATAAAGTTGATTTATCATCCTATATGAAAATAAAAATAAAGCACTGTTCGATTTGAATATTCCACGATATAATGGTGAGAGTTTATGACAGAATAAATATTTACATAAGAAGTGAGGTACTGTATGAAAAAAAGAACGACAGACATTATTTTTATTATTATCGGTGCATTTCTTTTTGCGTTAGGTGTCAATTTGTTTGTTATCCCGAACGAGTTTGGTGAGGGCGGGGTAACAGGTATTACGATTATTACGTACTACTTATTTGAGTGGTCACCAGGTTTAGTGAATTTAATTTTAAATGCGATTTTGTTAATAGTCGGCTATAAATTTTTGAATAAAATCACAACGATTTATACGATTATCGCTGTAGTTACGAACTCGCTATTTCTTCATCTAACAGAAGGATGGACGATTGCTTCTGATGAAATGCTCGTAAATGCCATTTTCGGTGGAATATTTATCGGGTGCGGGATTGGTCTCATCATTCGCGTTGGTGGAACGACAGCAGGTACTACCATCTTAGCACGGATGACGCATAAATATTTAGGATGGAGCATTAGCTATGGTCTACTGTTCTTCGATTTAATCGTTGCGTTTTCATCTTATTTCATCATTGGTGCAGAAAAACTGATGCTGACAATTATTATGTTATATGTAGGAACGAAAGTAATGGAATTTGTAATTGAAGGTTTAAATCCGAAAAAGGCCATTACGATTATTTCGGATAAACCAGATGAAATTGCAGGGAAGGTAACAACCTTAATGGGCAGAGGAGTTACCGTGTATTCAGGTCATGGCTATTACACGAAAACGCCGAAGGACATTCTTTACGTTGTTATTAATAAGCAAGAAGTAGTGAAGCTAAAGAGGATTGTTCAAACTACAGATCCAGCTGCGTTCATTGCTATACATGATGTTCGTGACGTATTCGGAGAAGGATTTGTTGATATTTCGAAAGCTTAGAAATTATTTTTGCTTAAAATAATCTTAATACTAAAACGTGAGAATCTATTTTGAATAATCTTTTTTCAAAATAGATTCTTTTTTAATTAAACGCCATTCACTTTTAGTTCAACCTTTTGCGTTCTAATGGAAACGGCCGATAAAGCGCTCCAGTCTGTTTTTTAATTTTGAAATGTGAGAGTTGAATTACAATGGATTATATGTGATTGTTTAATCTACTCCCCATGAGTTCCGCCATTTGTTTTGCATCTGGATTTTCTTCATCGTACAATTTTTCAATAATATTAATATAATCCGTCTCATTTCGATTTTGACTTAATTTATATGCAGCCTGAATGTCTCCTACTTTAATTTTAAACCCAACTATGCCCTTCAGTTCATTTTCTAAGAGAGTGGGGGAAAGTTTATCCCATAATACTGGATTTTCACGATGCTCTTCATATTTTTTCAGCATTGTTGTTAATTCATCTATTAATTCCTCTTTATGTAAAATACTTGCTTTACCATATATATGGACGGCTTGATAATTCCATGTTGGAACTTCTTCATTTTCATACCAAGAAGAAGAGATATAAGAGTGCGGTCCCTGAAACATTACAAGAACATTCTCACAGGTTTCAAATGTTCTCCACTGGGGGTTCCCATAAGCCATATGTCCGGTAATAAAATAGTCATCACCTTTTTTAGTTAATCCAAAGGGCAAATGAGTTGCGATTGGTTTCTCTTTTTTTGTTGTGACGATTGTTCCAAAAGAGTTTTTTTGAACAAAATCCCAAATTTCATCAACATTTGTGACTTTAAAATACTTTGGAATATACATAATAGCCCACCTCTCAAAAAATTTATATGAGTGTTTTAATCATGATAAGGTCAACTTGTTCATCATCTCCCATATAAAAGGAGTGAGAGCCAGCTTGTACAAACCCTAATTTTTTATAAAAAGCAATAGCATTTTCATTTTTCTCCCATACGCCTAGCCAAATATTCTTTTTATTATGTTCTATTGCAATTTCAATAGCATTATTTAGTAGATATTTACCAAGACCATGTTTTTGAAAGGAGCTCTTTATATAAATTCTCTCGACTTCAAGTGATTCATCGCCCATTTCTTCAGACTGAGCATCATCAGTATTGATCTTCAGATACCCAGCAATTTTATCGTTGAAGTAGACAAAAAAGAATTGAGAAGAGTTATTGGATAATTCTTTTTCTAATTGCTTTAAGTTAAATGCCTTTTCCAAATAATGATGCATATTTTCGGGTGAGTTTTGATGTTTAAAAGTTTCATTAAATGTTTCATAACTAATTTCTTGAAGTTTGTGTATATCTTTAAGGGTGCACTTTTCTATATGTGTAGTCATATTAATAGTTCGCTCCTTTATATAATCAATAATCTCTCTTATTTCCCTTTTTTACAAATTCCCAATCTTTTTCTATATTTTTTCTTACTCTTTGAAGAAGCTTAGAAATAGTTTCCGCTTCTGTTTCCGAAAATCCCTCTAATGCAACAGTATTGGAATAATCATTTTCTCTCTTAATGAAAGGATAAACATTTTTTCCTTTTTCTGTCGGAAAAAGTTTTTTAATTTTTTTGTTAGATTCATCTTCTTTCTTTTCGATAAATCCATTGATTTCAAGCTTTTTGATAGCCCGGGCTGCAGTTGTACGATCTACTTTTATCATCTCAGATAGCTTTTCTTGAATGATTCCTGGGTTTTCACATATTCGCACAAGATACAAATACTGACCTTTTGTAAGCTCATATTCTTTAAATTCTATATTACTGATAGAATCTAACGCCCTTGCAATCATGCCAATTTCACGAAGAATTTCTTTCATAATGAACTCCTTATCTTTTATTTTTGTTGCAAATGCAACAATTAGAAGTTACATTTAATATAAAATATTTTTATTGTAAATGCAACAAAAATAACGATGAAGAGGTTGATTAAAATGAAGTATATTTTTTATGTATTAGGAATTTTAATATTAACCCTTGGTATTTCTTTTACAATACAATCAGATCTTGGAACGTCACCTTTTGATGCACTTTTAGTAGGACTTTCTTTAAATGTGGGACTTACTGTGGGAAGCTGGGAAATAATAATAGCTTTATTATTAATATGTTGTAACTCAATTTTAAAAAGACATAGACCAGAGATAATAGGGTTGTTAACAGCATTCATCACGGGTATTGGTATTGATGTGTGGCTATTTTTATTACGCAATTTAATTACACCAGAAATATGGTACAGTAAAATGATTTATTTTGGAATTGGCTTAGTTATTACAGGATTAGGAACTGCGATATATTTACAAACAAATTTTGCTCCCATTCCAATTGACCGATTAACTTTAATCATACAAGAATTAACGAGAACGAATATCTTTATATCGCGAACATGTATTTACCTTATATTCTTAATAATGGCAACGATTTTACATGGACCAATTGGTATTGGAACTATATTAACCGTTTGTTTAGGTGGGCTATTACTGAATTTCTTTATGCCACTTACTAAAAAAGTATTAGATCACTTATTCGTACACCAGAGTACATCACCAAGTTATAAGAGTAATAAAGCAGCTGACCACAATGATAACAAGAGTATCTTCTAAGGAATCCTTTTCTTTTTCTTGCAAAAAATCCAATTGTTTCTTAATGTATTGATGTAGAAGGATGAATAAGAGAGGGTTTAATGAAGATGATACATATTTTATTAGCTGATGATGATAAGCATATTAGAGAGTTGTTACATTATCATTTACAAAAAGAGGGGTTTACAGTTTTTGAAGCAGAAGATGGAAAGGTAGCGCAAGAAGTATTAGAGAAGAAAAATATTCATCTTGCGATCGTAGACATTATGATGCCGTTCGTTGATGGCTATACGTTATGTGAAGAAATTCGGAAGTATCATGATATTCCTGTTATTTTATTAACAGCAAAGGATCAGTTAGTCGATAAAGAAAAAGGATTTATTTCTGGTACAGACGATTATATCGTAAAACCATTTGAACCAGCTGAAGTCATTTTCCGTATGAAAGCTTTATTACGCCGTTATCAAATGCTAAGTGCGGACATAATTACACTTCACGGGACGACAATTGATCGTAAAGGTGTTGAAGTAAAGTGTAACGGGCAGACGATTTTGCTTCCATTAAAGGAATTTGAATTATTATCACAATTAGCTAGTTATCCTGGGAGAACATTTTCAAGAGAAGAATTAATTGAGCTAGTATGGGGAATGGATTTTGAAGGGGATGAACGAACAGTTGATGTTCATGTGAAAAGGCTCCGAGATCGTTTCTCAAAACGAACGGATGATTTTCAAATTACGACAGTACGCGGACTCGGGTATAAGTTGGAGCTGAAATAAAATGAAATCATTATACTCTAGATTTGTTTTTATGACGGTCGGTATTATGCTACTCAGTAGTATTATCGGCTTTTTATTAACGAACGTATATTATCAAGTGAAGTTAAAACCGTATAATAGTGAAAAGATTTTAAAGTATGCGGAAGAAGTTAAATCGTTATATGAAAAGCAAAGCGAAGAAAATCAAGAGGCGTACTTACAATCTATTGCGAAGCTAGGGTATGAAATTTATATTGTCGATGATCAAAAGAATGGAAAGCGTATCGGCAATGCGTTTCGTAAGACGTCTATTAGTGATGATACCGTTCATAAAGTATTGCAAGGGGAAACGTTTAATGGTGTTTCTACATATCCGACTCGTCTATTTATTACTGGTTTTTTCGATAATGAATTAATAAATAGTGTCGGTGTACCGGTAAAGCACGGTGATAAACAGTACGCATTATTTATTCGTCCTGACATTCAAAACCAATTTGGCGAGATGCGAATTTTCTTAGCGGTATTACTTGGGTTTATCGTACTATTAAGTATTATCTTTATAGCGATTGCAGCAGGTTACATCGTTCGTCCCATTCGTAAATTTACGAATGCTACGCAAAAAATTGCGAGTGGGGAATATGAAATTGAATTAGATGTAAAACGAAAAGATGAAATAGGAACGTTATCTACAAGCTTCCAAAAGATGACGAAAAGTATTAAAGAACTCGATGAAATGAGACAAGAATTCGTTTCGAACGTTTCACATGAATTCCAGTCACCGCTTTCTTCCATACAAGGATTTTCGAAGACATTACAAACAGAAAAGATGAGCGTGGAAGAAAGAAACCATTACTTACAAATTATTGAGGGCGAAAGTAAGCGAATGTCTAGTTTATGTAAACAGTTACTTACGCTAGCGTCATTAGATAAAGAAGAGAAAGTGTTGCAAATAAAAGAATTCAATTTGCAGAAGCAAATTAAAGACGTCATTTTTATGCTCGAATGGAAATGGCGTGAGAAAGATATCGCCGTTGAATTTGATGTGCCAGATATCACTATAAAAGGTGATGAAAACTTACTTCATCAAGTATGGAGTAATATCTTTACGAATAGCATTAAATTTTCAAACGACGGTGGGACCATTGAGTTTTTTGTCGAAGAGTTAGAGTCTAGCGTTATAATCTCGATATCCGATAACGGAATCGGCATGGAAAAAGAAGAAATGGATCGTATTTTTGATCGTTTTTATAAGGTGGATACAGCAAGGGCAAGAAATGTAGAAGGTAGCGGTTTAGGATTGTCGATTGTGCAGAAGATTGTTGAACTGCATAACGGAACTGTTTCAGTTTATAGCACGAAAGGGGAAGGGACGACTGTTCGGGTGGAGCTTCCAAAATAGAGGGAAGAGGCTGTTTGGGAACGGCCTCTTCTTTTTGTCGTTAAGTCGATATAATCGAAAAATCGCTGATATAATTTGAGTTGCGCCGATATATTGTGAAAATCGCCGATATAATTCGAGTTGCGCTGATATATTTGAAAAATCGCCGATATAAATTTCACGTACTCTCATTCCTGCTATAAAGCCGCACCTTTCCCGCGCTCTTCCTTAAACCGAACACCAAAAGTATCCGCTGTAATTTCATCAGCTTTCGGCAATGCTCGTAATTTCGGATGGAGTAGCCATACGAGAGAAATAAATAAAATCCCGATGCTAGCGAATGCAAAAATGAGTTGGCTACTAAATACATTTGCAGCATATCCGCCAATTAAAGAACCGAACGGCATAGCAATTGTGCTCATACTTCGCATCACTGAGTTGATGCGGCCAATATATTGATTTGGAATTAAAATTTGACTAATTGTCGCAAATAATATGTTGGTTGCACCAATCGGTACCCAAGCTAGGCCGAATAAGAAAATAGATAACCATTGAAACGGTACAATCGTAGAGAGGAACCAAAAGATAGCACCAGTCGCAAAGCTAATAATAGATGCGCGGCCAACGTTACGTTTGCCAACCCATGAACTGAATAAAGCACCAATCAGACTACCTGCTGATATAGCAGCTAAGAAGAAGCCATATGATTTCACGCCTCCTAAAGAATCAGCGAAAGAAGGGAGTATTGCCATCGTCATACCAATTGAAAAATTAGCAACAACTGAACCGATTAAGAAGACGCTCATTAAGGAACGAAAGACGATTGAAAAGCCTTCTTTTAAATCAGAGAAATATTGTTTAGTTGAAAGTGATGTGTTTGCTGCAGTTTGCTGTGGCATTTTCAATGAAAAGAACAAAAGGGCAGTAATCGCGAATGTGAAAGAGTCAATTACATATAAAGTGATCGCGCCAAATAGTGCTACTAATATTCCAGAAAGCGTCGTACAAATTAAATCAATGCCTTGATACGCAAATGAAAAGAGTGAGTTTCCTTTTAATAATTGTGTTTTATGCAGTAGAAGTGGTAAAGCTTTTGACTGTGCAGGATAGGCGAATTGTTCGATAAAGGCTACGATGGGCATGATGATGAGTAGTAGTTGGACTGTTAATAGGTCGAAGTAGTGTGTAATAGGAATGATTAATATAAGAATGCATTGCAAAACTTGTGTGATGACGAGGGTGTTTTTAATTGGCCATCTATCAACGAATGGGCCGGTAAGAAATTGTAATGCAGAAGGTAGTAACGTAAGGAAACCAGCCAATCCAGAATAAAAAGGATTACCACTTAGCTTATATACGAGCCACATTGCTGCTACGTAATATAAGCTATCTCCTATGTTGGTGAAAATTCTTCCTAAAAATAATAAGAGGAAATTCCGGTTTTTTAATATGTCCACTTTATCTACTCCTTTATAATAAGTTTATTCGGTAAAATAAATTTGACCGTTTATCCCGCATTAACGGGCAGTAAGACCTCCATCTCAAAATTCAGCGAAAGCAAAGAAATTAGGTGGGGGTCGGGCTGCCCGTAAAAGCCCGATTGGTTCAACTAATAATCAGTGGGGGATGAACAAAACCCCACTGATTAAAGTTTCACTTTATGTAAAAAAAATCGTATTACGATTTTTCTTCTTTAATAAATTGCTGCATTGTTCTCTCTGCGATTTGAAGTGCAGTAGTAGAAATGTAATAAGATTTACTATTTGGATCTTTATCTGCACCTTTTGTGATTTCGTTTAATTCAGACATTAATTCATAAAACTTTTTTACCCACACTTGAAATTGTTCTGGCGTAGCATCAAACTCCCAGCAAGATGAAACGTAATTCCACTCAGCCGGGTCTTCACTTTCTTTTCTTAATGTAAAAGCTTCTTCGGGTGCAGCAAGAATATGACTTTTCGTTCTTTCCGTCATTTGTAAAAAGATTTGGCGACCTGATTCACTTACTATTTCTAAATGAGGTAATAGTTCGGCAGCAGGGGTAAAGCCTCTAGCGACAGATTGATAAAATTTTTGAACGATGCCATTTTTTTCTTCTGTATATACGATTTCTATAAAGCCATTTTTCTCTAATTCTTTTAAATGATAATGAATTTTCGCCCTTGAAATGCCGAATTTTTCAGATAGTAGTTGTCCTGTATAAGGACGTTCACATAGACGCATCATCATTTCGACACGTAGTGGATCGCTCATTGCTTTTAGTTGGCTATAAGTAGTTAGTGTGAACATGGGCTTCAAAATGATCAACTCCTTGAATAAAATTACTCGGTCAATATTATTTGACTGAATTGTATCAAGGATTCTATTTATTTTCAATACTTTCTGAAAATTTAATCTTTCCTCTGTAATCTTCTGTTCATATTCCGTTCATATTTCTTTTTTATGATAGGTGCATAGAAAGAAAGAGGAAGGAGCGAGCGAAATGTTTTTAGCTCTGCGTGAATTAAAACAATCAAAATTAAGATACGGATTAATCGGATTGATTATGGTGTTATTATCATTTTTAGTCCTGGTTATTTCAGGATTAGCAAATGGATTATCATATGATAATGCTTCATCGATTCAAAATATGGAGGCAAATAAGTTCGTTTTAGCAGATGATGCGGAAAATAAATTACTTCGTTCACAAATTAAGAAAGATGATGTAGATAACGTAGTCAATCAAGTAGGCGAGAAAGAGGCCGTTCCGTTTCGTGTGAAAGTTTCAACGTATGAAAAGAAAGATAGTTCGAAAAAGGTTGATATCGCTATTTTCTCAAGTGAACGCGATACATTTTTAGAACCGAACATTGTAAAAGGTGAGAAATTAAGTGCAGCAAATAACGAAATGGTTGCTGACGAATCAATTAAAGAAAAAGGAATCGATATTGGGGATACAATTATCGATCCTGTTTCAAAGAAAGAATTTAAAATCGTCGGATTTACGAAAGATCAAATGTTTAGCCATACACCAGTCGTTTATGTAAATGAAGACGTATGGGGGTCTATTTCACAACCAAACCAAAAAGATTATAGTGCAATTGCACTGAATACAGATAAAGAAATTAAAAATGCACATGTTATCGACAAAAAAGAAGTACTGCAAAGTATTCCAGGATTTAAAGAAGAGCAAGGAACATTAACGATGATCATTGCATTCTTACTTGTAATCGCTGCTTTATTAATCGGTGTATTCTTCTACGTCATTACACTGCAAAAAACACAGCAATTAGGTGTATTAAAAGCAATCGGTACAAAGAACTCGTATTTAGCAAATAGCTTAGTCGTGCAGGCGTTATTCTTATCAGTCGTTGCGATGGTAATCAGTATCGTTCTTGTACAAGGATTAGAACAAATTTTACCAGCAGGTATGCCGTTCTTATTAACAACACCGATGATTGCACAATATGCAGCAATCTTTATCGTCATTAGTATTTTAGGAACACTTATTTCGTTATACCAAGTATTAAAAGTTGATGCGCTAGAAGCAATTGGAGGCGGGATGTAATGACTTCATTATTAAAACTAGACAAAGTAAGTAAAGTGTATGGGGAAGGGAATACGGAAGTAACAGCCCTTCATCCGATATCGCTTGATGTAAAAGCTGGAGAATTTATCGGAATCGTCGGTCCTTCTGGATCAGGGAAAAGTACGTTATTATCAATCGCAGGTGCACTATTATCACCGTCAAAAGGGGATATTTACATTCGTGAGCAAAATATTACGAAGTTATCAGAAAAGGAAATGACAGACATTCGTTTGAAAAAAATCGGCTTCATTTTCCAGTTTGCAAATCTTGTTCCATATTTAAATGTGAAGGAACAGTTACTTTACATTGCTAAGCTGAAAAAAGAAAGTAAACAAGAATCAGAAAAGCGTGCGGATCATTTATTAGCAGCATTTGGATTAGGAGAAAGAAAAAATCATTATCCAAATCAACTATCTGGTGGGGAAAAACAAAGGGTAGCAATTGCTCGTGCGTTCATGAATAACCCAGATTTAATATTAGCGGATGAGCCAACGGCAAGCTTAGACTCAAAACGCGCACGTGAAGTTGTTGAAATGATGAAACGTGAAGTGAAGGAGAGCCAAAAAGCAGCAATTATGATTACACATGATGAAAGAATGCTTGATGTATGTGATCGTATATTGACGCTTAGAGATGGACAATTAATATAAAGAAAAAGGGCCAACCGTACATGCGGTTGGCCTTTGTATAATTATTTCTAATAAGTATAATGGCTTTATTTTGAGAATAACGTTTTAATTTTATTGCGCGCAATTAATAAAACGCCGCCTAATACAGATAACATACCTAAAGCCATATTATTTGATTGCTCACTACCAGCATTAGGAAGTTCTCTAGCATTATTGTTTGCATTTGTAGTACCAGTCTTTGTTTCTGTTTGTTTCGATTGAGATACTTCGTTGATCTTGTTATCTACATTTTGCTTAGTTGTGTGTAACTCAGCTAATTTGTCATCAATTTTTTTCTCAGTATGTTTAAAGTCGTTGATTTTAATATCTAAGTCTTGTTTTTTCTTTGATAAATCGTCTGAAACAGTTTGTTTCGATTGCTTAATCTCGTTAATTTTATTGATTAAATCTTGTCTAGCTTCTTGTAATGCGGCTAGTTTGTTTTTCACATCTTGTTTAGCTAGTTCTAAGTTAGCGGAAAGGCTATCTAAATTACCTTTAATTTTCTTAAGTTCCTCTAACGTGTTACCAGTATTCGGTTTGTTTTCTTTTAGCTCAGCAAGTTTGTCCTCAGCCGTTTGTTTCGCTTTCTTTAACTCAGCTAACTTTTCATCGACTTGTTTTTTAACTTCCTTAAGTTCATTAACCTTTTGATCGATGTTCTCTTTATGCTGCTTAATTTCATTCACTTTTTCATCGACAGTTTGTTTATGTTCTTTAATCTCATTAACCTTATTATCGATATTTTGCTTATGTTCTTTCACTTCAGCAACTTTATCTTCTACTTGTTTTTTATGCTCTTTTATTTCAGCGATTTTATCTTCGGCGATTTGTTTGTCTTGCTGAAGTTTTGCATCGAACTCTTCTTTACGTTGCTTAATTTCGTTAATTTTTTCATCGGCAACTTGTTTACGCTCGTGTAGTTCATTCACCTTCGTATCAACATTTTCCTTAACTTTGTTAAGTTCATTCAATGTTTGATCCACGTTTTCTTTGTGTTGCTGCAATTTCGCATCTAACTCTTGTTTATGTTGCTTAATTTCAGCTAATCGATCTCCCGTACTTTGCTGAGGAGTAGCATCATTTACTTCCGCATGAGCAGAGTTTGCGCCAGCCATCATCGCTAAAGCTAGTGTAGACGCAGCGATTGTTTGTTTTGTTTTCATATTTTTGTACCTCTTTTCTTTCATATGCATGAACTGTTTTGTGTAAAAATGAGCATATAGAAGTAGATTATCTTATCATTATATACTATGTTAGGCGCTTAGAGGAAGGATTTGCATAATAATCTATCATTATGTAATTCTTATAGTCTCTTATTTTGGAGTAGGGGACAAAACTTTAGCTAGATGAACGATTTCTTCAATAGTAAAGCTTACATCTTTACTATTGCGAATAACAAACAAATAATCAGCCTCGCTTTTTACAGGATCTATCACATCATTGTGAAGTGATTCAGTTTGTTGTCGATCAAGTACTTCTTTGAAACTAGCATATCCACCTCTAAAAATATTCGTATTTCGCGTGCTTCGAGCCACTCTTTCGTAAAGTACATCATCTGGAATGTCAAAATGAACGAGTATGCGTACATATTCATTTTGTGGAAATAATTCGTTTAGTAAATATAACCTTCCGTTTTTACTGCGATTGGAGTTACTAATAATAAGGTGTAAATTTGTATGTCCTTTCGCATAATCAACAATGAATTTCGAAAGACCGTGCTTAAATGTATTAGGGCCTTCAGCCGGCTGTAATTTTTCGTAATGCGTGTTAATAAATTCAGCTTGGTTATCTTGATCCATAACGAAAGAGTAGGGTAACTCTTTTTCTAAAGCTTTTGCAAATGTAGTTTTACCGCTGTGTGTTTTTCCTACTGTAATAATGACGAGTCGTTTCATATTGGCCTCCATGTGTATTGTTATAGTCTGGAATATTCGATGTAGATTGAATATTTTCCTGCCAGAGAATATACAAAGTGCTGAAGTGATAGTAGGTTGGAAACTTGACAAAAAAACTTATTTATGCTATAATTTACCAATATAAAAATAAAGTGTATAATAGGGTTCTCCTGGCCAGGGGAACCCTATTTTTGTTGTGAAAATGAAGGAGTGTATGTGTGTGAAAAAAGGTGAAGCAAGTGTAACGTCGTTAGTATCAGCTTTCGGAAGGGCATATCATAGTGAATTTGATAATCCGAAAATCTTTGATGATTATGTAGCTAAAGAGTTCATTTCTCAAAAAGAACGTAACGACATTGAAATGAACATGGTTCAAGGAATACATTTTTTCAATACAGACATTGCAAAGCAGTTTCAAGATAATCCACAAGAAATATTAAAATGGATTACACAAGTTCAATTATCACCAACACCTTTAGCGCGTGCGGCATATTGTGAAAGAGTATTACTACACGAGATTACGCTGGGAGCGAAACAATACGTTATACTCGGTGCGGGATTGGATACATTTAGTTTTAGACACCGAGAATTAGAAAATAAAATAGAAGTATTTGAAGTGGATCATCCTTCTACGCAAAGGTTTAAGAAGGAAAGAATAAAAGAAGCGGAACTTGAAGTTCCAAATCACCTTCATTTTGTTTCAATGGATTTTACGAAAGGATTTTCCTATGAACAGTTAAGGAATGAAGGATTTGAAAATAAAAAGACTTTCTTTAGTCTTTTAGGTGTTTCATATTATTTAACGAAAGAGGAACTTTCCAGTTTAATAGAATGTCTATTTGAAATGGTTCCAGAAGGGAGCTCTATCGTTTTCGATTATCCAGATGAAAACTTATTTACAGAAAAGGGACTGTCCAATCGAGTGGAAAATATGGTGAAAATGGCGGCGGTAGGCGGAGAACCGATGAAATCATGTTTTTCTTATACCGAAATGGAAGCACTGTTAGAGAAGGCGGGCTTACTCATTTATGAGCATTTATCGCCAGAAGACATAAATACATTATATTTTGAAGGACGAAATGATTATTTAGAAGCTTTTGAGACGGTGCATTATGTGCATGCGGTAAAGAGGTAGAGGATTATTAGGCATGGAGAGGAATCTCTGTGTCTTTTTTGTATTAAATTTCTTGCCCTCGAATAAAGAACAGTAAAACCCCTAAGCATGTAGATCTTTGATTTTTATTACAATTTTGTAAGGTTAAGTAATAAAAATCGATAGAACGGGATATTGGAATGGGATACTCTGATCGATGGGTAGAATATTCTGGAAAAAGGGGTAGGACAAATGAAGAATAGACAAAAATTATCGATAATATGCAAAAGCATTTTATGTTTAATCATTTGTATATTGATTACGAATGAAGCATGGTTTACAAATGTGGTGAGGGCAGAATTGGGTACGTTGACTGATAGGAGTATAGAGGATTTCAAAAAAAAGCTAGATGAACAGGTACCAAAATGGCAGGGGAATTATAATGTATCAGGGGTTGCAATAGGAATTGTACATGAGGGGCGTATTGCTTATACACTTAACTACGGTTATGTAGATAAAAAGACAAAAAAAGCGGTGAGTGATGATACTTTGTTTCAGGCTGGTTCCATATCTAAAAGTCTTACAGCGTGGGGAATCTTGCACCTTGTAGATGAAGGACGTTTATTACTAGATGATCCCGTTGGAAAATATCTGACCAAATGGAAATTACCTAATTCAGAGTTTAATAATAATGAAGTAACCATAAGAAGATTGTTAAGTCATACTGCAGGGCTATCTGCACATAAAGGATACCTTGGGGTTGCACCAGGGAAACATCTTGATTCTATCCAGGAGTCTCTGTCTGGAAAAGGATGGCTTAACGAACCAGTGGAGGTTACTAATAAACCAGGTTCAGAAACAATTTACTCTGGTGGCGGATATACAATTTTACAACTTGTAATTGAAGAGGTTACCGGAATAGCGTTTGATCGTTATATGGAAGAACAAATTATGAAACCTTTAGGAATGAAATCTAGTTCATTTTTACAACGTCCTGAAAACCATAACCTTTCAAAAGCTTATGGATATTTTGGAGAGGAGCTACCTAGTTACCAATTTACCGAACAGGCTGCTGCAGGTCTTAAGACAAATGTTATCGATATGATGACATTGATACTTGCAAGCATGGATACAAATAATAAAGGGAATGGTGTCATCAAAAGTGAACGTGTTGAGGAAATGCAAAAGCCAATATTAGGGGAGAATGGTTTAGGTATATTTGAAAAAAAACTATTTAATCAATGGAAATTACTTTATCATTCTGGTGACAATCGAGGTTGGCATTCTTTTTATGTTTTCATTCCTAATACAAAGGATGGATTGGTAATTCTTACAAATGGTGAAGGTGGTATAGACTTACGACAGGATATTTACCACGCATGGATTGAATATGAAACGGGAAAATTACCTGAAAGTTACTTTTCTCTAGCAGAGCAGAGAAAAAACAACTCTATTACATCAATTGTTATTGAAGCCGCGCTTGGTATGTACTTGCTGCTGTTTGTTTTTAGATTGTACAAAGGTAGAAGAACCTTCATTTTTAAGCAAGAGAAGAAATCTTACATCGAATTAGTAGTTAGGACATTTTTACTTATTATTACTGCTATCCTCGTATTTTGTGCTGCCTATTTGTGGAGAGTTTTCAGCTTGAATTCCGGTAATACAATAAATTTTATTCTAATAATGGTATGGATTATAACATTATTAATTAGTGGATTTTTCCCGAAAATTAGAAGTAATAAAAAACAACGTATGAAACGAAAAGATTTAACATCAAAATTTACATGTATGTAATGTTAAAGGCTAGAAAGCTAGATTGGCGTGAATCGCTAATTGTGGTTTGCAAAAAACGACAAAATCTCTTAAAAAACACTTAACTTTTAACTCCATCTATCTTTACAATCTCTCTCTATAATGTGAATTGGACAAGCACCTAAGAGAAAGCAAAACATGTCAGTTTGTACATTCTATTATTAGGGGGAGAATTTGTATGAAAAAGACAGTTGCTTCGTTAGCAGTTATGGCGGCATTATTACCGACATTTTCAGCACATGCGGAAGGGAAAGAGCAAGTTCGAAAATCAGCTACAACTTTTAATGTTATTAGTGACATTCAAGGTGATTTAGGAGATTTTGATCACGTATTAAAAGATATGAATAAAGTAACGCCACTTTCTAGAGCGCTTATTATGAATGGGGATATAACGCCAACTGGACAACAGTCCCAATATGATGATGTGAAGCGTGTATTAAACAAAAATAAGCATCCCGAGAATGTATGGTCAACTGTTGGGAATCATGAGTTTTATGCTGGTAAATGGACAGCTGATGGGAAGTTATCTCAAAGTACATGGCCAAATGGTGTAACTGAGGAAACTTTATTTAACCGCTATCTGAAATTTAGCGGACAAGAAAAGGTATATCATAAAAAAGAATTAGACGGTTATCCGCTTCTATTTTTAGGAACGGAAAAATATATGAAATACCACGATTCAAAAATGTGGGATGAAGTATATATGAGTGATGAACAATTAGGTTGGTTAAAACAAAATTTAGAAGAGTACAGCCAAAAAGATAAAAACAAGCCGATTTTCATTTTTTCTCATCACGTTTTACCTGATACGGTGTCTGGATCAAGACAATCACCGTACTTACAAGATTATTTAAATGTCGATAAGTTGTATGATATATTAAAAGACTATCCACAAGTTGTTTTCTTTACGAGTCACACGCACTGGGATTTAAACTTACCGGACTGGGCTGGTAAAAAGAAAATTGCAGGCGGAGATAAAAAAGGATTTACTGTTGTAAATACGGGCGGGATTGAAACGGGCTGGATGTCAGCTGGACCAAATGGAGGAGAGAAGACTGCTCCTGATGGTTATTCATTTAAACAAGGGTTGCAAGTGAAAGCATATGGTAGCGATGTAATGGTGACAGCTTATGATTACAAACGTGATAAGGAAATAAAGAAATTATTAATTAGTGATTCGAAAATTGCACAAATGGCACCCAATGTAACCGCTGATGATAGTAAAAACGTAGTTGTCGGTGCAACGGAGTATATGGAGTATAATGTAGAAGGAACGAACGAGTGGCTGACGTATAATCCAGGAAACCTGCCCAAATTTGACGGGGACAAAATCGTATACGTACGCCATAAAGGCGAAATGAATTTAGAACCAGGATTAACACAGTTACTCCGTTTTTCGGCAAATAAGTGATTGGAAGAGGGCCTGCTTTTTAAAGAGTGGGCCTTTTTGTATTGTCGATTTTTGTCGGTAAGTCGATATCTCATGTCGAATCGTCGATATATTGAAAAAATCGTTGATATATTTCAAGTTATGAACGATATATTTTAAAAATCGTCGATATAAATTTCATGTACCGTAATATGGTTAAAATCATTATTATAATTTCATGTACCGTATTGAAGATAAAACCTTTAATACAATTCCATTCGCCAAAACCGAATTCCAACACATTTTTACCCCAGAAAGATGACTTCATCATTTTTACATGTAATAATAGTATCGTTACATACATTGTGAAAGAAGTACAAAGGAGCGTTATTCATGAATTTAGCTAAATTCCCGAGAAAAAAATATACAGAGTCATATACACCAATTGAAAAATTAAACAATTTTTCTGAGGCGCTTGGTGGACCGACTATTTATTTTAAACGAGATGATTTACTTGGTTTAACAGCTGGTGGTAATAAGACGAGAAAGTTAGAGTTTCTAGTTGCGGATGCACAGGCAAAGGGTGCAGATACGTTAATTACAGCTGGTGGTATTCAGTCCAATCATTGCCGCCTGACACTGGCAGCTGCGGTGAAAGAGAAAATGAAATGTATTCTTGTATTAGAAGAAGGGCTTGAGCCAGAAGAGAAGCCAGATTTTAACGGAAACTATTTCTTATATCATTTACTAGGTGCTGAAAATGTCATTGTTGTACGAAACGGAGCAGATCTTATGGAAGAGATGCATAAGGTTGCGAAAGAAGTAAGTGAAAAAGGGAATACACCATATGTCATTCCAGTTGGTGGATCAAATCCTACTGGCGCAATGGGATACGTTGCTTGTGCGCAAGAAATTATGGCGCAATCATTCGATCAAGGAATTGATTTCAGTTCAGTCATTTGCGTAAGCGGTAGCGGCGGCATGCACGCTGGTTTAATTACAGGTTTTGCTGGAACACAAAGTAACATCCCAGTAATCGGAATTAACGTAAGTAGAGGAAAAGCAGAGCAAGAAGAGAAAGTAGCAAAACTTGTAGATGAAACGTCAGCTCACGTTGGTATTCCAAACTTTATCCCGCGCGAAGCTGTTACATGCTTTGATGAATATGTAGGGCCAGGTTACGCGTTACCAACGCCAGAAATGGTGGAAGCAGTGCAGCTGTTAGCAAAAACTGAAGGTATTTTACTTGATCCAGTATACACAGGTAAAGCAGTAGCGGGATTAATCGACTTAATTAGAAAAGGTACATTTAATAAAGAGGACAACATTTTATTCGTACATTCAGGTGGTTCACCAGCTTTATATGCGAATACATCTTTATTCGCGTAAGTATGAAAAAGCATTGGGTATCCAATGCTTTTTGTTATATACTGGAATTATTAGGAGGCCAGAAGGGGGAGTATATGAGTTCAAACTTAAAATGGATGATATACACGATACTCGGTATTTTTATTTTATTAATTTTATTTGTAGCTTATGGAGTTTATTTATATTTCACTTAAGTGAAATGGTAACCGAACCAAAGGAAGAATAAAATAATTGCTGTATTAAATAGAGTAAAACATAAACCGATAATCGCTAAAATTTTCCTTTCATTTCGACTATAAAAAGATATTACCGCTAATAGGATTGCTATAACAGCGGAAGCTAATATGAAGTAAGCGAAAGGCACAACATATTCTACTCCAACCCTGTCTAAAATAGGTGTGAAAAGAAAGAGATTAATCGTAACGAATATACTTACAATGAGAAACGTATAGCTTTTCCAAGTGTATGTTTTAACTGCATGGATCATACTCCTTTCCTTATATTATTTATATTTTTAACCATAAATTAATTACCTTTATTTTACAATAATCTGGATTGTTATGAAATGAGGTAGATGAATATGAAGGATAGAAATGTGTCTTTAGTTTTTATTATTATCTGTATATTAATAGTAACTGGCTGTTCAAATATACTAGGAAATGAAGAGCAAAGAATTGAAGTGCAAAAAGATATTGGTGATAATGAATATGAAGATTTTAAGGTAGTGACAGATAATAATGAAGTGATGCAAGTAAAGAAAATATTAAAGGATACTATTTTTGAAAATAAAAAAGTGGAAATGTCTCGTCCAGCTGATTATCATTTTATTTTTCAATTTAAAAATCCGAAAATAGAGGCGAAAGCTGTGTTGTATCAAATTTGGATAAGCCCTAATAAGGATACAGTGGAAATCATCTCGGGTGGTAATCGGTACGCTCAATTAGAAGAAAAAAATGCAGCTATTTTGTTTCGGATTGTTACAGGGGAAAAGTTAGCTGAGTAAACTATATTGGATTATAGGGATTCAGTTCATATTTTTCATTTTGAGAGATAATTAGTTTTCAACAATAATAGCTATCTTTTTATGTTGGAATAAACATTGAGAATCGGATAAAATGGAAATTAGACATTGGATTCATGCTCCTTAAGGTGTGCTTTAATCTGCCAACGGATAATAAAACTAGGAAATATATTGTTTTTATAAAGATTCGATGTTATGTTTAGTTTTCTTAATATAATATTTCCCTTATATAGGAGTGGCTATTTGAAGAAATTAATAGTATTAGTTTTATTGGCTACATGCTGTCTCACTATTGCAGGATGTTCTAATAATAGGGTTACAACAAAGGATGAGTCTAAAAATTCAACACCTGTAAAGATTAAACGTATCAATAAAGCGTGGTATAAACATATATAATAGTTTTCAAGAAACTTGAAATTGTTGATGATAAAGATATCATAAGGTGAAATTAGTTAGGCAGATTAGAGGTTGTGAAACCTGGTGACAAGCAGGAAGCATGGTTCGCATTAAAATTAATAAAATATGCGGCATTAAAATATTCACAAAAAAGAGTCTACATGTAGGTCATTTTTTGTGGATATTTTTCATAAATAAGAGATATTCTATGCTGCCTGTCTCTAACTTGGACCTTCTAAAAATTACTTTACTAGGTTAAAATGTTTATAGAGTATCATCCTTCAAAATGCGGTGGGTCCCATAATAACTCGATTGATGTGGTCCTTTTTCGCGTTATTTACTATCTTTATATATCTTTCTATTAAAAAATCTAACTTTAATAGATTAAATGAGATAAAACCTAGTTAAAAACAATGAAATTTCAGGAAAAATAAGGTACACTATTCAATGGTTTTGGTTTAAAATCAATTGACGTTAATGTATACGGGGGAAAGATTGATGAACAACAATACAGTAAATGAATCTGTTGAAGAAGTTGAGAAAAAACGGGTAAGATCAAAAAAACGTTTTACAAATTGGAAGCTTATCGCAGCAGGTGGCGGTGTACTTGCACTTCTCCTTGGGGGAATGAGTTATTATCAGGCAACTCACTTCAATTCTAATGTTACGATTAATGATACAAAAGTCGGTGGTATGAGCGCTGATGAGGCAATACAGAAATTAAAAACATCTGGACTAGCAAACAAAGTTTATATTGATCAACAACAAATTTTAGATGAAAAAGAGACAAAAACGGAACTGACGGAAAAAGATTTGCCGCAAGTTAAGAAACTATTAAAAAGCCAGTGGACATTTTTCCCTTCTTCAAAGGAAAAAGATTATTCATTGCTACCAAAAAAGGCAGAGCAGTATCGTAGTGAAACGATGAAAAAACTTGTAGAAGAAAAGCTTGTTTCCATGAATGAAAAATTAAAAGCACCTCAAGATGCTATGGCGAAGCTTGAACAAGGAAAAATTGTTATTTCGAAGAGCGTTGATGGAAAACAGTATGACGTAACGAGTTTACTAAAAGATTACGACAAACAGAAGCATAAAAGCGAAATTCATTTAAAGTCTGCATACATACAGCCTATTAAAGAAAACGATCCGATTATTAAAAAAGAAGAGAAAGCATTACAAAATCTTCTTACGCAGTCTGTTGATTATAAAGTGCAAAATGAAGTGTATTCATTAAAAGCAAAAGATTTAATTCAAAATGCCTCTATGTCAAAGGATATGAAAGTGACAATCGATGCGAGCGATATTAAGAATAAGGTTGCTGAAATTAATAAGGCTAAATCTACATTACATAAAGACTTCGCTTTTAAAACACATTCTGGTTCGGTTATATCAGTAAAAGGACAAGGATACGGCTGGGCACTAGATGTGGAAAAAGAGACAAAACAAGTTGGGCAAGCCTTTGAAAAAGGCGAAAAATCACTTTCTGCTTCTAACATTCACGGGAATGGTTGGGAGAAAGAAGGGATCGGTTATAAAACAACATCGAATAATGGTATCGGAGACACATATGCAGAAGTTTCAATTGCAGATCAACAAATTTGGATTTACAAAGATGGGAAATTAGTCCTCACAACAAATGTAGTAACGGGTAAACATAGCACAGGTGAAGATACATCACCAGGTGTGTGGTACGTTCTATACAAACGAACACCATATACGCTAAGAGGTAGCGCAGTAGGGAAAGCTGATTATGCAGTGAAAGTAGATTACTGGGTTCCATTCACAAATAGCGGTCAAGGATTCCACGATGCTGGCTGGCGAAAAGACTGGGGAAGTAATGCTTATTTAACAGGAGGATCAGGCGGTTGTGTAAACCTCCTTCCTAATGTTGCAAAAACTGTATATGATAGTTTGAACACGTATGATCCAGTTATTGTGTACTAGAAAATAGGTACGTATTAAGAACTTAAACGAATAAATAAAGCATCTGATGGTACATGGAAAAAACACCTCTTGCATTCGCATACTAAGTGTGCAAATGCAATGGAGGTGTTTTTGTTTGAATACAAGAGTTTATTGCTTATAAGAAGTAAAGTGGAGAGAGATTCAGATGAAGAAACAAGTTTTCAAATAGTCAATAAAATTGACACTGAATATCATTTTCATTTATGATGGAATCGTCGTATGTAATTGGACATGAATTTTATGAAAAAGTCTATTTCTTATATTCATATAATAGATTTCTATTAAGGTATCACATTCAAGAACTATTACTAAATCTTTTAAGAACTTAAACGTAGGAAAGGATAATATAAAATGAATTGGAAAAAAGGCGGATTATGGGTTATTATTTTTTTCATTGTAAAAGGCACAATTTCTACACTGTTAATCGTTACAGGTGCTAAATATTTTGATTTGTCATTTATGCAACTTTTCGTACTAATATTGATCTTATTACTGATTTCTCTCATAAGTCGAAAATTACTGTATAAACATAAACAAAACAAAAAGCAAAAAGAGCTAAATATATAAGGAAGCCCCAGAGACTTTTGGATTTCTGGGGTTTTATTTATTCAATAGTAAGTTTTGGCTCCGTGATACGAATGGTACACCCCATCAGTTTTATCGGTTGTAAATCAAAAGAAAGATATATTTACAAGGACTCTTAACAAGTCTTACGAATCCAAAAGTCTCTTTATTCTTTATTGCGTTTCTGCCGCAGTTTATAGATACAAAGGCTTCAGGTCCTATACCTTTTATCATTTTAGGAATTACTTTTACAGTAACTGGACTATTGTGGTGTTTATTTGTTGCTTATTCCTCTTCCTATGTCACCAAAAAATTAAGAGGAAATCAAAAGGTAGGAATGATTCTAAATAAAGTAACAGGACTGATTTTTATTGGGATGGGGTTAAAGTTGCTTCAAACAAAGGCTCCTCAATAAACATGAATAAAAAAAAATGCCCCCTTCAAGAGTTGTTATCTTTGCTTTAAGCTAATTTCTATATATTAAAAAACCTCTTCAAATTTTGAAGGGTTTTTTTGCATGTTATTTTGGTTTATCTAAAAATTTATTTTATAGTGAATGATCTATTTTAATCAATTGTCATGTGAATATGTCCTCCAATGACAAGGTTAAATCCATTCATTTCGTCATCGTAGCTTCGTTATCTTGCTATTACATTCCAAAATGCGTACAATAGCGTGCCTTCAAGGTTATACTGATGCTGGAGGTGATTCAAAGTGACATACGATTGGAAAATGAATTCGAAACAAACTAATTCACAATCAGATTCTTACAAGTGAATTCCATCAGTATACCATTTGGTTTATAAACGAATGTGGAAGTATCTTTCGGAAGATGAGCTTTTCATTAGCTAGAAGATTTTTAAACATCTAGTCATCATTTGAAACTAAAATCGTTTTTATATTAGGTTTCGAATTTTTATGTGGTACAGACATTAGTTGAAAGGTAGGTTTCGCCTGCTTTGACTTATATCGCAAACTTGATAATTTATAAAGCTGGATTTGACGGGGGGATATTATGAAAGGTAGCAATCATTTTAATTTTCACAAGCTTTGGTTAGGACAGTCTATAAGTTTATTAGGTACTCAGTTTACAATAGTAGCTTTGCCGCTTTTTGCATTAGAGGTGTTACAAACAAGTGAAGCAAATGCTGCTATACTTCGTGGGGTTATATTCGTCCCTTATCTAATTTTTGGGTTAGTAGCCGGTGCTTTAATAGACATTTTTCATAGGAAAAATATTTTGCTAATTTGTAGTATATGTCAAGGAGTATTGTTTTTATCAGTATTCATACTGACTGTAACAAATATTATAACGTTCCCCTTATTGGTAGTTGTCATGTTTTTAAATGGAATATTCACCACATTTTACAACATCGCTATTCCTTCTTTCTTACCGGAAATAGTAACAGATAAAGACAACTTAAAAAAAGGAAATGCTCAACTAGCACTTTCAGAGTCTCTTTCTATAGTAATTGGTCCTATGCTAGCTGGAATCGTCATTACTCTAGTTGGATTAACAGGTTCATTCACTGTTGACGCAGTAACGTATTTTGTTTGTTTTATGTTTGTATTATTTATTTCAAAGTTTAAACCGCATACAGAGGGTTCTTTAAAAGACGTAAATATAAAATCCATATACCAAAACATATATGAAGGTCTGATATATTTCAAAAAACACCCTGTATTAGAGCCAATTGTGACATGTGGTGCTGTTTACGGTTTTTTTAAATACATACTAAATAGTATTTTAGTAATATTCCTTTATAAGGTAATGGGTCTATCTGAAATTGAAATAGGGTTTGTTGTAGGTTCAGCAGCGGTCGGATTTTTAATAGGTAATACGGTTCTCATGAAAAAAAGTCAACAAATTAATAATACAAAAATGCTTATTTATAGCGCTACTGTATCAGTTACCGGTTTGGCTTTTATACCGATAATGGGATATATGGGAACAATTTACGGTATAGTAGCCGCAAGTATTATACATGGTATGGGAGAAGGTGTATTTGGCCCTTACGCCGCAACTATACGACAACTTGCCTCACCAAATCACATGCTGGGCCGAGTAAATGCTGTACAGCGCACGCTTAATTGGGGAGCTTGGGCATTGGGAAGTTTTGCTAGTGCACTTTTAATTTCTATATTCGGGCTTCAAATTACATTATTTATAGGGGGATTTGGAACAACATTGTGTTTAGTGGCGTTGTTAAGACGAGGCATATTAAAAGGAACTGACATTGAATATACGAGTTCATTTTAGGGGAGCTGATATTGATGCATAAGGTATTAAAAGGAACTGACATAGAAAATAAACCACATATTTTATTTATAGGGGGATGGACAAAGCCTATACAAGATGCATTAGACAGTGGGTACACTGTTTCCTATATAGGATCTTACGCTAGACACATATATTTTGATGGATTTATCTTAGAAAAATGTTTCTATAAAAAAGAAATAGATACAACAAACATACCCTTATCTATATACTATGCTGAAGAATTATTTAAAGAGAAACCTTTTGATGTGGTTGTATCTTTCAACGAAACAGCATTAGATACGGCTTGTATAATTGCAAAGATTTTTAATGTTAAAGGACCTTCTTACAATGCTAATATGATAACTCGTAATAAAGACATGATGCGTGAAATTCTAGCAGGTAAAGACTTTTCGATAGATTCGACAGTTTGTAATAATACTGAAGACATTAATGAATTTTTGAATAAAAAAGATAGTGTTATAATAAAGCCGCCGATTGGGGCAGGGGGTAAAGGAGTATGTAAGCTAGACTCGGGAGATGACGTAGGGGTATTTATTGAAGAAAATGGTATTCAACTACCTGTTTTAGTGGAAGAGTATATTGCAGGTGATATAGTTTATACGGTTGAAACCGTTTCTTATAACAAAAAACATTCTATACTTGCTATATCAGCTGAAGTATGTAAAGAAGATACATTTCTAATAAACTATACGATTATGCCGGCACCTATAGATGAATCTCAAAAACAATTAATTATGGAGAAAGTAATGATGTTTTTGAACGACATGCAAATGGAAAATGGCATTACTCATACAGAAATAAAGTTAGACAAACAAAATAAGCCAATAATTATAGAGTCTCAAGTTAGAATAGGTGGGGGCAACATCTGGAAGATGGTGGAACTAACAACTGGCATATCTCAATTTGGATACTATTATGATGCGCTAAATACTGAGACTATAGATGAATTTAGATGTGTACCTTCAAAATGTCATGCTATGTCTTTAAGCTTGATTCCAAAACCAGGTTGCTTAAAAGAAATCAAGTATAAAGGGCTAACTAACATATCCGAGGTCGTATTAATTGATCTAGTAGTAAAAGAGGGCGATACCATACCAACTATTATAGATAGCACGCAACGCAAAGGGGCTATATTATTTATGGCTAATGATATAAAACATATGTATGAAGTTGCAGAGGAAATATGTAACAACATAACGTTTGTTTATGAGGATTTCTCAGAATGGAAACCTTCTTTTAAAAAAATATATGTAAAAAGAAATGTGGCAAATGACTGGTCTATATAACAAAGGATAATTTAAATCACATGTCTCTATTAACCAAAAATCGAATAAAAATGTATTAGCTAGAGCCATGTTTTTTGATGAAAATGACGAGTTTATATAACGAGTCCTTCAAAATCAATTACAATGAGCCGGTTTATCCTTAGTAGGACAAAAATTGGCTTTTTTGTATGAAAATGTGCTTAGTGTGGTTTTTGTTCGAAATACTGGAGAAATCCCATTGCTATCATGTAAAGAAATACATTCTTCCCTAAAATGAAATTTTAGTTTGATAGCGACGAGCTACTGATTGTGGAAAATCTCCAGGCTTCTATTAGCTGCTTAGTTGAAGAATTTGTTCCATAGCTCTTAAGGTATTGTAATATAAATAATAAAATTATCCTTCTGCCATTCATTTAAGTGGCTCAATCTCTACATCTTATGAATTCCCTGAAAGTACTAAAACTACGCAAAATAATTAACCATCCTATGCAATAAAGTTACTCCACTAAAGGGCCATATTGTGGTACTGTTAAGGAAAAGCGAGTAATTGCGTTGTACAAGGGGGTGTTGGGGTGAATGTAATTGCGTGGTTGATCGTTGCTTGTGAAATAGGGTTTTGGGTTGTTATAACTTTAGGTCTGCTCACACGATATATCCTTAAGAAAAATAAATTAGGATTGTTTTTCCTAGCTTTAACACCTGTTATTGATTTAATTTTATTAGTTGTTACGGGTGTGGACTTGTATCGTGGTGCGACTGCTACCCAAGTGCATGCAATAGCTGCTGTTTATATTGGAATCTCAATCGCATTCGGTAGGAGTATGATTGAGTGGGCTGATATACGCTTTCAATATTATGTGATGAAACAAGGAGCGAAACCAGTTAAAAGATTTGGCATGGATTATGCAAAACACTACTTTAAAAGCTGGGGACAACATGTGCTTGCTTTTCTAATAGGTGCCGGAATTTTATTTGTCTTAATCTATCTAATTAACGATTCTTCGCGAACAGAAGTGTTGGCTGGCTTTCTAAAAGTATGGACACTTGTGTTGGGTATCGATCTTTTGATTGCCATAAGCAATTTTATTTGGCCGAAAAGGAAAAAAGGATAGCAATTTAATAATATCGCAATTGGGCGTGATTGTTGAGCAAACACAGGTAGAAAAATGATTAAACTTTTTTATGAAAAATGATTCACTAGCAACAAAAAAACCAAGCATTTTGATCGAGTTTTCTTTCGGAATATTTGGTTTTTTTTATATTGAAAAATCAATTTTTGTAGCATGCTTTTGATCAAACTTTATTACAAACCAACAGCATTTATGGCAAGCTTATGGGTTAATAATTAATCCACGGCGAAGGTATGTTGATTTACGTTAATATTGAAGACGTTGATGATCCACTAAGCTTCGCAAGGAAAGTTAGAAGAGCGTTATGCAATTAACCTATTTATTAAGTTAGATGAGCAATAGGAAAGGATCTTTCGATGGAAGATCCTTTCCTATTATTCGTAAGTAATAGATTATGCTAATTAAAATATCTCGGATTATTAATGCTTTTTCAATGGTTTCACTAAATGCTTGAGACAGCCTCTTTCCATTTTTTACTTCAAGTTCTTTCATACATAAGATGAAGATTTTTATGAATTAGGTTTACTTGACTAGCAGACGAACGTATTTTTTGCAAGAATCGACATAATAATCTCCATTTTTATTGTAGTATCAGTGTTTAGTAGAAAATAAATATATACGACAAATTTTGACAAAGAAAGGATTGTATTTTTGTTATGCTATGAAAGTTATTGATTTGTAATGTGTATATAGGAGGATTTTTAAATGTCAAAGAAATTGTTATTATTTGCACTTATGAGTTTATGTGTAATTGCTTTAAGTGCTTGTAAAGGTAATGAAGAAAAGTTAAAGGGCGCGCCAGATGAGCAAAAAGTGGATGAAGACAAAAAAGTAGAAGAAGAAAAACGTAAACAAGAAGAGCAACAAAAAGCAGAAGAAGAAAAACGTAAACAAGAAGAGCAACAAAAAGTAGAAGAAGAAAAACGTAAACAAGAAGAGCAACAAAAAGCAGAAGAAGAAAAACGTAAACAAGAAGAGCAACAAAAAGCAGAAGAAGAAAAACGTAAACAAGAAGAGCAACAAAAAGCAGAAGAAGAGAAACGTAAACAAGAAGAGCAGCAAAGAGTAGAAGAAGAAAAACGTAAGCAAGAAGAGCAACAAAGAGTCGCTGAAGAAAAACGCAAGCAAGAAGAGAAGAAGGCTCAGCAACAGCAATCTACACAACAGGAGAGAACACAAAAACAAGAAAAACCGACACAAGCAACAGGTGGGAAACCAACAAGATCACAAATTTCAGTTGGTTCACATGTAGTTATTCAATTGGATAATGACTATAGTAAAACTGTAAGTGGCGTTGTGAAAGATATTTTGACACATAGTGAAACACATACATACGGCATTAAAGTTCGCTTACAAGATGGACAAATTGGCCGTGTTCAAAGTGTTAAATAATGAAAAAAAGATTTGACTACTTTTCAAATAAATTAAAATTAAAAAACCCGGTTCTTTCGTAAAGGAACCGGGTTTTGCATTTTGTTGGTGCTACTACACCTCTATTGATTTATCAGATACAAAATAGATGTTTTTATAATTTGAAAGACGAGGAAACGAACTTGGAGGGAGTATTAGAAGCATGTTTAAGAAGATGAAATCAATGGAGAAAAGGAACTGGTTTTTAAGTCTGGGCTATGGACCTATCCTCTCGTTCTAATCCACTAAAAAAAGAACTTCCCCATACCCATTAGACTACTAAGCATTCCAATTCCATTCATAGTGCCTTTTCCTACTGTAAGTAAGTTTCCAAGCATTCCTGGCTGACCGTAACCTCCGTTATTCCCCCATCCCATGGGACTTATCTGTCCGCCCCATCCTGGAGAGTTTCCGAAAATACCCCAGTTATTGTTACTGAATTTAAAAGCTTTAGCTGGCGGTGAGAGTAAGGCGGCAAGATGACCTTGTGCGAACATCCCTGTATGGTTGAATGGTTGAGCCCAGGGGATGGGAGGTTTTTGATAATTAAAACCTGCATGGCTTGGTAATGGGGTCCAATTAGCAGGATGTCCTTGTGGCATCATCCCTGCATAATAGATTGGCTGACCAAAAGAGAAGGGAGGAGGATCGGGAGTGAAAGTCATATAATTGGCTGGTGAATCCGAACCAATTGGATAGAAGCGACAACTCCAATCCTCACAAATCTTCAAACCACTCATTTCGTCAGCTTTATTTATTTGGGGCTGTGAATATAATGATGACATTGAATTTTGGTTATTATATTGTTCCTCGTTTTCCTTTGAATTCACATACCAATATTGGTGCATAAGCTTATTCCCCTTACTTTAAAAATGTAATGTTAGACTTAGCCTATGTAATATTTCTTTTTATGGATGGTTACATAACTAGATTTCCAAGCCTGTATTTAAAGGAATGGGTGTGTGGGCTGTCAGTAAAAAAACATGGATTAAAGTTTCGCTTTATTTTAGAAGGGTATTTTCATTAGCTCTTTTTGTTTATTTTAGCCTAATGTAATTTCGGTTAACAAACGTGTTTACATATTCATTCAAAATTTTAAGCTGGGTAAGTAGAATTGCTAAAAAGAGAATATCCATTCGAAGAGTTTGGCAAAATACTGCAAGGGTAATAAATTCTCGTGCAAATATGCAAACGAGTTAAATTAATCAATGGAATTGATAATGAAGGGGTAAATCAATCTATGAGTGAAACGTTACATAAAAGAAAACCACCATATGTAATGCTTGTAATCCTTTTTATTGGGGCATTTGTTTCATTTCTAAATAATTCGCTTTTGAATGTGGCCTTGCCATCAATAATGAAGGATTTAGATATTAAAGATTATTCAACGATCCAGTGGCTTTCTACAGGGTATATGCTTGTAAGTGGTATATTAATTCCGGCATCAGCATTTTTAATAACACGCTTCTCCAATAGGAGCTTATTTATTACATCTATGGTGATTTTTACTCTTGGTACGGCTTTAGCGGCTGTAGCACCGAACTTCGGTTTATTACTTACTGGTCGGATGGTTCAAGCAGCAGGTTCTTCAGTGATGGGACCTTTGTTAATGAATATTATGCTAGTAAGCTTTCCGAGAGAAAAAAGGGGAACAGCAATGGGGATTTTTGGGTTAGTTATGATTACAGCTCCAGCAATTGGACCGACACTATCAGGTTATATTGTAGAGTATTATGACTGGCGTTTGCTTTTTGAAATGATTTTACCGCTAGCAATCATTAGCTTACTGTTAGGGATTTGGAAATCTGAGAATGTCATGAGACAAAACAAAAATGCAAAACTTGATTATCTCTCATTACTATTATCTTCTGTCGGCTTTGGCGGTCTGTTATATGGGTTTAGTTCTGCAAGCTCAGATGGGTGGACGAATAAAGTTGTCTTAACAACCTTAATCATAGGCGCTATTGCCCTAATTGCTTTCATTATCCGTCAATTAAAAATGAATGAACCGTTGTTGGATTTACGTGTTTACAAGTACCCAATGTTTGCACTTGCGTCTGTAATTGCAATTGTTAATGCGGTGGCTATGTTTTCGGGGATGATTTTAACACCAGCTTATGTACAAAATGTCCGTGGTATTTCGCCGCTGAGCTCTGGGCTGATGATGCTTCCAGGTGCGGTAATAATGGGAGTTATGTCACCCATTACAGGTAAACTATTTGATAAGTATGGCCCTCGGCTTCTTGGTATAGTAGGACTTTCCATTACAGCTGTTTCAACTTATATGTTGGCAAATCTGCAAATCGATTCTAGTCACACACATATTATCCTTATTTACACATTGCGGATGTTTGGGATGGCGATGGTGATGATGCCACTTATGACAAATGGCCTTAATCAATTGCCAACTCGCTTAAATCCGCACGGTACAGCTGTTAATAATACAGCTCAACAAGTGTCCGGTTCGATTGGTACTGCTATTCTTGTTACGATTATGAATTCTGTAACAAAAACAAAAGCTGAAAGTTTAATCGCTCATGTAGATCCAACAACCTTCACAGAAGCTACGAAGGCAATGGTAACGCAGAAGGCTTTGTTATCCGGAATTCAGCATTCATTCTATGTAGCGCTGGGCATGAATGTTGTTGCGCTACTATTAGTTTTTTTCGTTAAACGTGTAGATACAAGCGCGGAAGCTGTCGAGAGGTTAAATCGATAGAGCGAAATAAAACTCGAGATGATGATTTCTACTAAAAGGGGAAAAGAGATGAAAGAAAAAGTGAAATAATTACACAGAATGAAAAAGGATTTGATATTCATATCAAATCCTTTTTCATTAGCAACAGAGTATACTTGCTTATCGTATTTGTTTGAATTGACATGAGAAACTACTGGTTTTCCTAATACTACAACCTTTAGCTCTCAATTTCTAATAAACATTATAATAATATGCCTCATTGTAATATATTATTTTTTCTGCAAGGTATAAATCTAATGTCAATAGACGGTTTAGATTACCAACCTTATAAGTAATATCATAATCGTGAATAGTTAGGGAAAAGATAAAATAAGGTAATCAATTACATATCTTTTGTCCCATGCGATTCATTGCTATCTTCTTTTTATTGAATGGGATATTTTAGTATTTTTTGAAAGGGTGTTTGTAATGGATAAAAAAGTATCTGCCATTCCTCAGCCGAAAACATATGGACCGCTAGGGAATCTCCCATTAATCGATAAAGATAAACCGACTCTATCGTTTATTAAGCTGGCAGAAGAGTATGGTCCTATTTTTCAAATTCAAACTTTGAGTGATACCATCATTGTCGTTTCTGGACATGAACTGGTAGCGGAAGTTTGTGATGAAACAAGATTTGATAAAAGTATAGAGGGTGCTTTAGCAAAGGTTCGTGCCTTTGCTGGAGACGGATTATTTACAAGCGAGACTGACGAGCCTAACTGGAAAAAAGCTCATAATATTTTGATGCCTACATTCAGCCAACGGGCAATGAAAGATTATCATGCTATGATGGTCGATATTGCCGTGCAACTCGTTCAAAAATGGGCAAGACTGAATCCGAATGAAAATGTAGATGTTCCAGGGGATATGACTCGCCTTACATTAGATACAATTGGTCTATGTGGTTTTAATTACCGATTCAATAGCTTTTATCGTGAGACCTCTCATCCTTTTATCACTAGCATGACCCGTGCTCTAGATGAGGCGATGCACCAATTGCAGAGACTGGATATAGAAGATAAACTCATGTGGAGAACGAAACGTCAATTTCAGCATGATATTCAATCTATGTTTTCTTTAGTAGATAATATTATTGC
Source organism: Bacillus cereus group sp. Bc061 (assembly GCF_027715825.1). Lineage (NCBI taxonomy): Bacteria > Bacillati > Bacillota > Bacilli > Caryophanales > Bacillaceae > Bacillus > Bacillus cereus group sp. Bc061. The sequence continues at coordinate 1,634,227 of NZ_JAQFTZ010000001.1, read as the reverse complement.
TGAACGTAAAAGTAGTGGGAATCAGGAAGAAAATGATTTACTTTCCCGTATGTTACATGTGCAGGATCCGGAAACGGGTGAAAAATTAGATGATGAAAATATTCGTTTTCAAATTATCACTTTTTTAATAGCTGGGCATGAAACAACAAGTGGATTGTTATCTTTTGCAATCTATTTTTTATTAAAGAATCCGGATAAATTGAAAAAAGCTTATGAAGAAGTAGACCGTGTTTTGACAGATCCCACTCCAACATACCAACAAGTTATGAAGCTTAAGTATATACGGATGATTTTAAATGAATCACTACGTCTATGGCCGACTGCTCCAGCATTCAGTCTCTATGCAAAAGAAGATACAGTGATTGGTGGAAAATACCCAATTAAGAAAGGCGAAGATCGTATCTCTGTTCTTATTCCACAGCTACATAGGGATAAAGATGCGTGGGGAGACAATGTGGAAGAATTCCAACCTGAACGATTTGAAGAGCTGGATAAGGTTCCTCATCATGCTTATAAACCATTTGGAAATGGCCAGAGAGCATGTATCGGTATGCAGTTTGCACTTCATGAAGCGACACTCGTAATGGGAATGCTTCTTCAACATTTTGAATTCATCGATTATGAAGACTATCAGCTGGACGTAAAACAAACATTAACGCTAAAGCCTGGTGATTTTAAGATTAGGATTGTACCTCGAAATGAAACTATTAGCCATACTACTGTTCTTGCGCCTACAGAGGAGAAACTGAAAAACCATGAAACCAAGCAGCAAGTTCAGAAGACTCCTTCCATTATTGGAGCCGATAATCTTTCACTTCTTGTTCTGTATGGCTCGGATACAGGGGTAGCAGAGGGCATTGCAAGAGAACTAGCGGATACAGCTAGTTTAGAAGGTGTTCAAACGGAAGTGGCAGCTCTTAACGATCGAATTGGAAGTTTGCCGAAAGAAGGAGCGGTTCTTATTGTAACTTCTTCTTATAATGGAAAACCGCCAAGTAATGCAGGACAGTTTGTGCAATGGTTGGAGGAATTAAAACCAGATGAGCTAAAAGGTGTTCAATACGCAGTTTTTGGTTGTGGAGATCATAATTGGGCTAGTACTTATCAGCGAATTCCAAGATACATTGATGAGCAAATGGCTCAAAAAGGGGCAACAAGATTTTCTAAACGCGGAGAAGCAGATGCAAGTGGTGATTTCGAGGAACAGCTCGAGCAATGGAAACAAAGTATGTGGTCTGATGCGATGAAGGCATTTGGATTGGAACTTAACAAAAACATGGAGAAAGAACGCAGTACTTTGAGCCTACAATTTGTCAGCCGTCTTGGAGGATCTCCTCTTGCGCGAACATATGAAGCAGTTTATGCATCTATATTAGAAAATCGTGAACTTCAATCATCTAGCAGTGAAAGAAGCACGCGACATATTGAAATATCCTTGCCAGAAGGGGCTACATATAAAGAAGGAGACCACCTTGGGGTACTACCAATTAATAGTGAGAAAAATGTCAACCGAATTTTAAAACGCTTTGGATTAAACGGGAAGGATCAAGTCATATTAAGCGCAAGTGGGCGCAGTGTAAATCACATACCTTTAGACAGTCCTGTTCGTTTATATGACCTTCTTAGTTATAGTGTCGAAGTGCAAGAAGCAGCCACTCGAGCACAAATACGAGAAATGGTGACATTCACAGTATGCCCTCCTCATAAAAAGGAATTGGAATCATTATTGGAAGAGGGAGTTTATCAAGAACAAATATTAAAGAAACGTATTTCAATGTTAGATCTTCTTGAAAAGTATGAGGCTTGTGAAATCCGATTTGAACGCTTTTTAGAACTTCTTCCGGCGCTCAAACCGCGTTACTATTCAATTTCAAGCTCTCCACTCGTTGCACAGGATCGTCTGAGCATTACGGTCGGTGTTGTAAATGCGCCTGCATGGAGCGGGGAAGGGACATATGAAGGAGTCGCTTCTAATTATTTAGCTCAGCGTCATAATAAAGATGAGATTATCTGTTTCATTCGAACGCCACAATCAAACTTTCAATTACCTGAAAATCCAGAAACACCAATTATCATGGTTGGACCAGGTACTGGAATTGCACCATTCCGTGGATTCTTACAAGCGCGTCGTGTTCAAAAGCAAAAAGGTATGAAGGTAGGAGAAGCACATCTATACTTTGGTTGTCGTCATCCTGAAAAGGATTATCTCTATCGTACAGAACTAGAAAATGATGAAAGAGATGGATTAATCTCTTTACACACAGCTTTCTCTCGCTTAGAAGGACATCCTAAAACATATGTACAGCATATAATAAAAGAAGATAGAATCCATTTAATTTCGCTATTAGATAATGGAGCTCATCTTTATATATGTGGTGATGGAAGTAAAATGGCTCCAGACGTAGAAGATACCCTTTGTCAAGCCTATCAAGAAATTCATGAAGTTAGTGAACAAGAAGCAAGGAATTGGTTGGATCGTGTGCAAGATGAAGGGCGATATGGAAAAGATGTTTGGGCTGGTATATGAATGTTTCTTAATTAAATAAGTAATATGTAACGAATGAACTTCTTTCGAATAAGTGAATAACTCATTTATAACAATCCCGTGTTTTTATTCAATACGGGATTTTATTATTTTTAATAAGCTGGACGGATACTGTAGGAAAAGAAAAAATCTCATATGAAACTAAAGCTATATAATCTTAGTTTGATGAGTACGGTGTTAAACACGTCATTTAAAATATAAACCTTTGCGCACTGGTTGAACAGTTTTTAGCACATTGTTAAATCGCTGGGGAATTTATTAAATTAGGTATACTTTCTATAACGTATGAGATGAACTCAGAGTCAGATTTGAATCACGGTGGACGTCACTGAATCACCCGCTTATCTTAACGTGTATTTTGATTCTACTGCCCCTTTTAGTATATAGGGGTATCGCCACATTGCTATCAAGTTAAGGTTTTACAGTACTTCCTAAATGGAAATTTTATTTCTCTATAGTTAGTTATTTTGAGAAATGAGCTCATTTTTTATTTTTGGGGTGTGTACTTTTCTTAAGTTAATGGGCATGGAATACCGTTAGCATTCCGAAAAAATATATGCTAGGAACATGCAAGATTTTATACAGTTTTTCGGATAATCCAGTTACAAACGAGAATCATAAAACTACGTTAGATTAGGAATGTATAAAAAATGAATAGATTCATAGAATAAAAAAGGAGGTTCCCTTGTGAAAGTATCGTTCCTCCTTTTTCCTAGCTACTGATAATGAAATATTACATTAATCTTATATGAATATAATATTTAAGTATTTAAATATCTTATTTTTCATAAAAATGATGGAATGTTTTTTTATTGATTTTATTTTGTTGATTCGGTGCATCTATTAGTTATGATAAAAGTTTTTTTGGAGGTGAATCATGTTAAATAAGAAAAAATGGGAAGGTCTTATATCAGATGATTTTTTGAGTGCAGCTGCATTAGATCCAAATTTGATTGGTCCTACATTACCACCTATCCCTTCTATAACATTTCCAACGGGAACCACTGGGCCAACAGGAAGCACCGGCTCAACAGGAAACACTGGGCCAACAGGAAGTACTGGGCCAACAGGAAACACTGGGCCAACAGGAAGTACTGGGCCAACAGGAAACACTGGGCCAACAGGAAGCACCGGCTCAACAGGAAGCACTGGCCCAACAGGAAACACTGGACCGACAGGAAGTACTGGGCCAACAGGAAGTACTGGGCCAACAGGAAACACTGGGCCAACAGGAAACACTGGACCGACAGGAAGTACTGGGCCAACAGGAAACACTGGGCCAACAGGAAGCACCGGCTCAACAGGAAACACTGGCCCAACAGGAAACACCGGATCCACGGGAGACAGCGGCCCAACAGGAAGCACTGGGCCAACAGGAAGCACTGGGCCAACAGGAAGCACCGGCCCAACCGCAACAATCTGTATTAGAACTGATCCGAATAACGGATGTTCTGTAGCAGAAGGGATAGCCACATTAGCAGAGGGATTTGCCTCTCATGCGGAAGGGGAGAACACAGTAGCAAGTGGAGATGACTCTCATGCGGAAGGAAACTTCACAATAGCATTTGAATTTGCCTCTCATGCGGAGGGAGTATCCTCAATAGCAGGTGGAATTGCCTCTCATGCGGAAGGAGAAAACACAAGAGCAAGTGGAAGAAGCTCTCATGCGGAGGGGACAGATGTAGTAGCAAGTGGGGATGCCTCTCATGCGGAAGGGACTCTCACAACAGCAAGTGGGGATGCCTCTCATGCGGAAGGGACTCTCACAACAGCAAGTGGGAATGCCTCTCATGCGGAAGGAGAAAACACAAGTGCAAATGGGACCGCTTCCCATGCAGAAGGAGTGTCCTCAATAGCGGATGCGGATTACTCTCATGCGGAAGGAGAAAATACCAAAGCAAATGGGATTGCCTCCCACGCTGAAGGTTCAGTCACAACAGCAGTTGGAACTGCCTCCCATGCAGAGGGATCCCTTACAACAGCACTTGGAATTGCTTCCCATGCAGAGGGAGCAGACACAACAGCGCTTGGATTTGCTTCCCATGCAGAGGGAGCAAACACAATAGCAAATGCAAATTACTCCCATGCAGAAGGGCTAAATACCGTAGTAAATTCAATTCATACAGGTTCTCATATTATGGGGCAAAATGGAGTCACCAGATTCCCATTTTCTTGGCATTTAGCAAATGGTCTTGCTGTTGGACCATCCTTAAATTCCGCTGTAATTGAAGGGCTAACAGGAAATCTTTATCTCGACGGTACTGTATTCTTTTCTGCTGCTGCGGATTATGCAGAAATGTTTGAGACGGTTGATAAAAATCCAATCGATGTCGGATACTTTGTAACTTTAGACGGGGACAAAATACGAAAAGCAAACGCAAATGATAATTATATCCTAGGAGTAGTAAGTGCGAATCCAGCAATGATTGCAGATGCAAGTGATTTACGTTGGCATAATCTTTTCGTAACAGACGAATGGGGAAGAACTCAATATCATGAAGTTGTTGTGCCAGAAATAAAAGATGACAAAGGAAGAGTGATTCACCCTTCCTTTACAAAAAGTGAACCTATATTAAATCCTGAGTGGGACTCTTCACAAGAGTATATCCCACGTCTACAAAGACCTGAATGGGTTCCAGTTGGTCTTGTTGGTAAACTTCTGGTTCGAGATGATGGTACCTGTCAAGTAGATGGTTATTGTAAGTCCAATGATGAGGGAATTGCTACAACATCAACTAAAGGATATCGTGTTATGAAACGCACAGGACCAAATCAAATTATGATTCTAGTTCGCTAAAAGACAAACCACCATTAAACTCCATTAATATAATTGAGTTAACAGGTTTCATTAGATTGTTATTTTCTTTTTGTAACTGAAAAGATTTATTGCTGTTTCAAATGTATGTATTCATTCATAACCTTACAGTAAAAGGGGGATGATTGAAGGTATGGTGTTTAATGAGGAACCAATTTCTCAACAGCTTGCCAGAATTATCAGTGGCCAAGAAGGATTCGTTGGTGGAAAATGCGTGGCAACAATAAATCAGCATAAAATAAAGGCAACTATCTTAGGAAAACGTTTTAGAATAACAAATTCCTCCTTATTCAAATCAAGAGATAATAACACTGGAAGGGCATTATGTCTAGGACGGGTAGCGCTCTTACAAAAAGAAGTCAATGGATTTATTGCTACAATTCTTAAACAAGGAATAATTGTTTCGTCTATACACCATGAGTGGTTATGTGATGATTTGAATTTAATTTACGTTAATATCAAAGACATTGATGATTCACTGATTTTTGCAGGAAACGTTAGAAGGGTGTTATGCACGTAATCAAATTCTTTAGATAAATGAGTGATTATGTTAAATAGAAGATTTAAGCGTGTTGAATAGTATATTTTGAAAATAGATTTAAGTGAATGATTTTATAAAAAGAAGGCGTTCCATATTTGGAATGTCTTTTCTTGATGTTTTAGTTGCTAATGTAGGTGATTAATTAATTATATGTTTCTTATCTTGTGGCAATAAGAACTGGGTAAGATATCCTTAGAGGTGTTTGGGTTGTCTGTAAGTTTCATATTTTATCAAATGTTATTAGAGCATTACAAAACGACAAGGGAGAAATCGTCAGAGGAATATATCAAATTATTCATTTCTTCTATAATATATAGAGGTGGTTTTGACATAAAAAAATAATAGGTAATTCATTTGACAATTAAAATGACCTACTATAATATATATGCCATAGCATATAATTAATAAAATGAATACATTCACTGTGAATAATTGACTGGTATGCTATACTCTTTTATATATTAATTTATAGAGGTGATATATGAACTTACATGATTTAATAGGCTATCTTGTTCATCGTACTGATGTGAAAATGACGAATTATTTTACGAAGAAATTAAAGCCTTTTGGAGTTACGCCAGAGCAGTGGGGGATTATTAGTGTTCTTTGTAGCCAAAGAGCCACTACTCAAAAAGAGTTAGCAGAAGCGATTGATAAAGATCAAACTACTGTCGTAAGAATGATACAGTCAATGGAGAGAAAAGGGATTGTAAAGAAGGATTTGAATGAGCAAGATCGGCGTTCACACAACCTGTTTTTAACTGAAAAAGGCGACGAGTTAAAGAAAACAATTTTGCCTGTAGTGACAGACGCTCACCATTTCGTTACGAGTAATTTGAGCGAGGAAGAAATTAAAGTATTACAATCATTATTAAACAAATTGTATGATACACGCTATTAATACTTGTTCCTTATTGATGCTATTCATAAGGAACAAACTTTATTTTATGTATTATATATGCTATAGCATATAATTTTGTTTTAAGGAATGTTGGAGATATCTTTATTTTGTATGAGATTCGATTCAGGATCACGTTTTTTCCTAGTACCAGTCAAAATTTTGTATTGTATATGCTATAGCATGTAAATGTATCAAATAAATAAGAAAGATGTGATTGCTATTTTAATATTAATCAATGTAGTAAAAGTTGTATTATTTCTGTTCTTTTTAATGACAGGTACGAAAATTATATCTGGGAAAATGGCAGATGAGTTTAAGCGATTTGGTTTACCTTCGTTTTTTAATTTCTTAACTGGAGCTTTTGAGATCGTAGGAGCGATTGGAATGTTAATAGGAATTTGGATTCCAACAGTAGCTTTATTAGCAGGATTGTTGTTAGGCGGTACGATGCTGGCAGCTGCATTAACTCTAATTGTACTAGCGAGAGATCCCTTTAAGAAAGCAATACCTGCGCTTGTTTTGTTTGTTCTTAGTTTAGGGATAAGTTTGTATCATATTTTTTAAACATAACTTAAAACTGTTTGCGTTCAAATTGCTACCGTTTTGTGGGTATTTTATAAATAGTATGATTTTCAAATTAGTGGTGGAATAATAGCAATACGAATGTAAACAGTATCATCGTTAGAATCAAAAAAATTATAATTAGTAAAAGAAATGGTAAGAATTTTATATTAAAAATAGGAGTGAGTAAAGATGGCATATTTATTACAAGTTGATTTTCCGTTTGAAGGTCCTTTTGGTGAAGAAATGGAAAAAGGATTTTGGGATTTAGCAAAAAGTATTAACGAAGAAGAAGGATTCCACTGGAAAATATGGACAGAGAATGAAGAAACAAAAGAAGCTGGAGGTATCTATGTATTTGAAGAAAAACAAGATGCTGAAAAATACGCTGAAATGCACAAGAACAGACTTGAAGCAGCTGGTGTTAAAGATATTAGAGTAAGAATTTTTAACATCAATGAAAAGTTAACGGAACTGAATCGTGGGTATACGAAATAATTTTGAAAGTCGGAGCAAGCGTAAAAGGAGGGGGATAATCCCCTTCCTTTTTTATTTTTAAATTGATGGTGAGGGGACTCGTACAAAAAAATCCCTATATAAATAGGGATTTTTGTATCGGTATATTGTTCCTTGGAAAAGGATGTATGAAGTCTAATATATGAGAGTTCTTGCATTTGTGAAAGTGACGTGGAAAAAGTTATATTAAAATAATTATTTATAAAAGGGTACGCCCCTTACTGGGAGGTAAGGGGCACAGGAAATGCAAATTTATTTGTAATTTGCTAAGTTGATTGTAACATATATACCTGTCTATACATGTTACAAAAATGTGAACATATCTGTTGATTAGTAACTAGAGATAACGAAGGTTGGATGAATTAAGCTGTTTTTAAAGGGTTATAACAGAGAAAATGTGAGAAAAGACCTGATAACAGGTCCGTTTTTGTTATTGTTTTTCAGACTTCGCTTGTTCTAGAATGTATGCTTCTTCTTGTTCCGGTGTCGCTAATTCGTATGCTTTACCAGTGCTGTTATTGTCCCATTCCCATAATAAATTATGCTCCTCAACCGATTGAGAGAAATCGCCTTCATACCAACGAACCAAAATCTTGAGGTACTGTTCTTTATGTTGTAAGGTTCCACTATCACTTTCATCAATTACTCGACGTACTGTTTCGATGTTTTCTGGAGTCATTTTAATAAATCCTTGTTTTTCGTGAGATAAGACTTTTTGATGAGTCATTTTGTGCATTGCATTGATTATATGACGATCAGAATTGAGGTCAAGTATTACATCTTCCCCTTTAATTCTTTCAGTCTGCTTTTCCTTAACGTCTGAACCTGCATATGTACCGACTTTGTAACCAGTAAAAATACCAACTGCTATAGCAATAACTAAGCTTGATGTGATTTTAATCCACTTTTTCAAAATTTGTCCCCCTTTTATTGAAGTGTACCATAAAAGAAGAGCTATATACTTCCATCTGTCTGTATGATTTACATAAAGCAGCATTATCAGTAATCAATGATGCATAACGTGCGATTATATAAGCATTTATTATCCTGAAGATTTTAAAATAAAACCTATCTAATTACAGAAGTGATTTGAACGTAAGGAAATTGTAAGAAATGCATAAGAAAAAAGAAATTTTTATTATGTAGGATACAAATATAGAGAAGCACAAAAGAGGGAGGATAAATAGGGTTTATTTATACGAAAACCAAACTAGTAATAGGCACATTCTAAATAAAAAAATTATTTATGGTACTAACATACATGTGAAAAAGAGAGGTTTTACCGTTTGTTACGACAGTAGAGATAAAGCCAGAATAGTAGTTTATGTGATGTTTGTAATTGAGCAAATAAAAGATGAAACCGATCATTTATCTAAGGAGGAATTTTTCTTATGGAAAATAAATTATCTGGAGTGTTAGCCGCTACCTTAGCTCTAACGATGAGCCTACCAACAGGAGCGATAGCGTCTTCTAGCAGTAAGACTCCGGTTGTATCTAACCAAGAAGTTGCTAGCAAAGATTTGGAGAAGATTGCTGCAGAGAATGCTGCACTGCTCACGAAGTCCTATGAGACGACTAGCGTACAGTATGCGCTGATTGATAATGGTAAACTTATTTTGTCGGGGCAGACAGGTAAGAACGACATAGAAGGGAAAGAACCACTAACTAAAGATACTCTATACGGAATTGGTTCAACCAGTAAGGTATATACGGCTGCGGCTGTTATGAAACTAGTAGACGAAGGAAAAGTTGATTTGGATGCTCCTGTTGCCCGCTATATTCCTGATTTCAAAATGAAAGATAAACGATATAAGCATATTACACCGCGTATGCTGTTGAATCACTCCTCGGGTTTGCAAGGTTCGACGTTCAATAATTCATTTTTATTTAAAGATAATGATACTTATGCCCATGATATCTTGTTGCAACAATTGTCCAACCAAAACTTGAAGGCAGATCCTGGCGCGTTCTCAGTGTATTGTAATGACGGTTTTACGCTGGCTGAGATCTTGGTAGAAAGAATCAGCGGTATGAATTTTACTGAATTTCTACATCAAAAGTTTACAGAGCCATTAAAACTGAATCATACGATAACATCGCAAGACAAATGGGAAGACGAAAAGCGGGCTGGACTGTATTCTCCGAAATACCAGGGACAGCTTCCTAGTGAAATGGTAAATGTGATTGGTACGGGAGGAATCTCTTCTACTGCAGAAGATGTGGTGCGATTCTCACAAATATTTATGGGACAGGGAAAAGAAATTCTCTCTAATAAAGCAGTCAAGGCGATGGAACAAGAAGAGTATAAAAAAGGAATGTGGCCGGGAGATAGCGAAAATGTGGTCAACTATGGTCTTGGCTGGGATAGTGTGAAACTATACCCATTTAGTGAATATGGGATAAAAGCGTTGACTAAGGGTGGGGATACGATACTGCAACATGCTACATTGGTCGTGCTTCCAGAACAAAAGATGGCAGCAGCTGTATTGTCCTCCGGCGGCAGCAGCATGACAAATCAACTGTTGGCAAACAAATTACTGCTAGCTAGGCTTAAAGAGAAAGGGACAATTAAGGATATAAAACCAGACAAATCCTTTGGCAAGCCAGTCAAGGCTAAAGTGCCCCAAGACGTGGTAAAAAAAGCAGGATTTTATGGAAATAGCTACAGCAATTTCAAAATAGAAATTACGAAGAAGGGAGAACTGTTTTTACCAACTAAACCGGAAGAAAAATATGTATATACGGCGGATGGAAGCTTTATAAATGAGAAGGGTACTTCCAAGCTTAACTTTGTCACTGAGAAGAATGGAAAAGTTTATTTGAGAGAGAGCACATATGAATTATCACCGGGATTGGGGCAAAGTGTGCTGACTCACTATTTAGCCCAGAAATTAGAAAACAATGTGTTACCGAAGAAAACAGCTGCTACATGGGCGAAGCGTGAGGGTGGCAAGTTCTACCTCGTTAACGAAAAATTTAATTCTATGAACTATCTAGGACAACTAATGCCTCTTAACACAAAAATTACGATTAAGGATGGGTATTGGGACGGCAAAAAAATTACAGGTCCGAATACGGCGACACATCAAATTCAAATTCCTGTGATGAATGGGCGGGATACAAAGGAAGCTCATTTCTATACAGAGGATGGTACTGAATATATGGAGATGGCCAGCTTTTTATACGTCAGTGAATCTAACGTAAAATCCCTTGATACAGGTCAATTATCGAAAGTTACGCTGCAAAAAAATGGGCATGCGAAATGGTTTACGATTCCGCAAGAGGTAGCAGGGAAAACGATGACTGTGGAGTTGCCATCAGGAAGTTCATTCGCGGTGTATGATGAGAATGGAGTATGCGTCAATTTTACTGTTGTTAGTGACAATAACAAAGTAAAACTACCAGAGAACGGAACCGTTGTATTTGCTGGCGCACCGAACTCAGAATTTACAGTCGCATTGAACTAGTTACAACTCGGGATAGACTTTAATAAAACAGTATCACTTGGAAAAGAAGAAAGTAATCTTTAATCATATATATTGTCTTATATTCACTCAGTTCTCGTTTCTTTTTTCTCTTACAGTTTAATCCTGTAATCGTTTTTGTTGTTGTTCTTTTGTTAGTCGATGAACAATCACACGAGTTGGAACTTTATCAGTCATTCTTACATAAGCGTTGGATATTTCACATGTTTGTCCTAGTTGAAGAGAGTTCATTACAACCTCCATATCTATCCGGATATACTCTGTACCTTTCTTGATTCGGCCATCTTGAAAATAATCAGGGTTAGGATTTTTTTGATAAATACGTATATTCGATTTGATACGTGAGATATAATAAGCCTTTTTATCTTGTATATGTTGAAGATCTTTCAAATGAAAATAACCTAAATCTCGGATACATAAATCATTCGCTGTTACAGTTGGGACACACATGGAACCATAGGTTCGATCATGTTGTTTACCTGGACCTGTATGGATATGAAGGAACTGTCCACTTAATAAATCATACTCAAGCTGAATCTTTTTCCCGCTGTATGGCTGTATCTTCCTGCACCTGGATAAATGAACGAAAAAGGATCTGGAAGTTGAAATGCAGTTGAATCTAGGATGCGAATACGCTTGAAAATAGAAGTGTATGGAGAAGAGAGCAGCTTAGCTGAAGATAACTTTTGGCTGAGAAGTTTGGCTAATACTTTCTGTAGAAACTGCACAGCTGCAGCGTTAAATCGTTGATTCAGTCCTTCTGTTGATGCTTCTAAATAACTACATAACTGGTTTAAGGACGTTTTTGCTACACTTTGGCTTATCCATACACATAAACTATTAAATCTTGTGCTCGATACTTACTTGTCCGCTGTACAAATCCAACATCTCTAGCTAGATTCTGTAAGGTATTTGGTGATAAAAGACTCTTAATCTCCTGTGCAAATAATTGTAAGTCGTCAGATACAGAATTAAACATAAAAAACGCCATCCTTTCCTATAATTCTACAGTAAGAATAACGTCTTTTTGGCTTTATGGATAGTTCAAAATCTTAGTTTTATGGCGATATGGTGGTATACCTACTTAATTTAGCTTATTCTCCCTTTTCGGGGATTTGGGCAAAATTACCCCACAAAAAAAGGCGAGCCCTTCGAATATGTGGGTTCGCCATTATAGATCATTTATTTCACGTCTAATTTTTCTTTCACCTTCGCAGGAAGCTCGTCTTTCTTCACCTCTTCCCAAGCAGTTACACCTTTTTTATCAGAGTGGAACACACGTAAGAATGCTTCTTTACGAAGTTCTTTCAATCCATTAAATTTTATTGTTTTTTCATTACCATTTTCATCAAACCCTTGTAATTCATAATTATAATCTTTGTATTTATTACCTTCTTTAGATACCCCTGATTCTATTTTCGCATCAGTTGTAATTTGAACATAGTATTCATCTTTTCCCATACGATTCACATCGCAACCAACTAACATTGTCGCAAATACAACTAAAATACTAAAAAGTGTAATATATCTCTTCATGTCAATCACCTCATGTGTTTTTATTATGCTTTTATCATAAACCCTCTTCGTTTGAGAAGAAATTCATTAACATGACATGAAGATTACACTTTTGTAAGATAATAAAAAGACGACTATAACAACTATCTTCCTAATCAACATCATCACAATCACTTGCTTCATTTAAACACAAAAAGAGGAGTCATCCTAAGATGACTCCCAAAACATAAGTTGTACAACATTCTTAAAAAAATAAATAATTTACTACAGTTGCTAAGATAGAGAATCCCATAATAATTGCTATTACAATACTGTGACGTACACGATTCATAACGAAGATTGCAATATACTCTCGGATCATCGCATTTGGCCAATAATAGAAGGCTGTTTTTGAGCCAATTCCTTGGCTATTTAATCCTACTATTTTAGCGTATAATCCTGCCCGAAACACATGAAAGTTGTTTGTAGAAAAAATACAGTTATATTGTGTTCCTTTTAATGATTCTATAATTTCCTTTGAAAAAAGCATATTTTGATATGTTGTAGTAGAACGGTCCTCTTTTATTGTATTCTCCAAAGGAATCCCATTATTCACAGCATACTCCTGCATAGCTTCCGCTTCAGAAATATTTTCATCTGATCCTTGTCCACCAGAGAAAATAATTTTAGGTGGTGAGGAAACTGCTTCTTGTTTCTTATAAAATTCAATAGCTCTATTTATTCTGCTAGCTAAAAGTGGCGGAACCTTATCATTAATTAAACCACTACCAAGAACAATGATAAAATCCTGATTGTATTTTGGTCTATTGAACTGGTATAGGAAATAGGCCGTTAGGAAATTAGATAAATCTATAAATAAATATAGAGAAATGAGAACTGCTCCCCAGTAAAGTGTTCGAATTGCTTCAGGGAAGAAGTTAATTGGTTCAACTAAAGAAATTACTAAAAAGAAAGAAAGAAATATACCTAAAACGAAAGTTAAACTATTTGCAAAACGTCGGCTTTCTTTGCTCATAAGAATTTTAGCATTTAGAAACAGCCCCACTATTAAGGCTACTACGCCGAAATTCAACATAAAGAAAACAATCACAGCAGGAATTAAAGCGATGAACAGTAAATACTGATTCCCTGTAATCATAGAGAAATACGCACTTGCAATAATTATTGAAATTATAAACAGGTTAAATAAAAAACCGTTTATTATCCTTCTAGGATCAGTTAAATAAAAACCTAGAAAAAGAACGAGTAACATGATTGGAATAAACGCGTAAAACATAAAATTTTAACACCTCAATAAATTGATATTATACAGATACTTTAAAACAACTTTTATAATATCCCATATTTATTAAATTAAATCAATTTTATATTTCATAAATATAAAATTGATTTAAAACAAAAAAGAAATAAATTTTTAGATTTATTATCTTTTTATAGCTTAGAAGAATCTTAGTGCACTAAATTTAAGGATTCAGCTTTCAAAAAACGTATTAACTTGGGTTTTATGTCATTCGGTAGGCGGGACCCCATGCCCATCAAGCTAATGAAACTAGTTGCCCCAAAACAAAAAATGTATATTTTCACCTGGAGATGCCAACTTTCTCGTTTTGGGGGTATTTTCCTTTATTAGGTTGATAGCGATTTGGCGCTACCCATTAAAAAAGAAATAGGAGTGGATATCCTATTTCTTTTTATTAATATAATAAAACGTAATGATCAAGTCCAAGGTAATGATAATAATGAGAAGTAACAAGTGCATAAGTGCATCAGTTTTTCCGTTTAGTAAAGACTTTACAAAGAAATCCCATTCTGTTTCATAGGGAGGTTCTACCCAATTTCGTTGCAGTCCTAACATCATTCCATTTATGAAATAGACAATGCTTAATAGAATCCTTCCAACAAATAAAGCAGCTACTTTTATATTCCACTTCTTTATCAGTATTATATAAAGAAGTGGAAATAGTATAAGTACCCAAAAAACGATAATAAAAACTGTATTCATCAGTTTCTACTCCTTATGTGGATCATAAAGTTATAATCCCGTTAATTGTGGGCTGACTAAAGCTTCGTTTTATCTCTCCGTCTCAAAAAACTCAATCCATTCCCCATCAGGACCCGCGAAGAATATGTAACGTGTTCCATCTGGTAATGTTTCGATTTCTTCTCCTAGTAAGAAGGTTACTGCATGTTTCTTTAGTCTTTCAATTTCATCCTCTAATGAATCCACTTTAAAGCAAATGTGATGTACTTTTCCTTCTGCCGGAAGGGAAGAGTTGTAGCCTTCAATTAATTCGAGTATCGTTTCTTTTGATTCTTCCACACCTAAAAAAGCGAGTTTTAAGTCTGGATTCGGGTGTCCCATTCTCTTAATGAGTTGTAAGCCAACTACTTCTTCATAAAATGCGATAGATGTTTCTAGGTTTGCAACCATAAGTCCAACGTGTTCGATTCTTCTAACTGGCATGTAGATTCCTTCTTTCTGAAAATTATATACAATATGTTATTGAAAATTAAGAAAATAAGCAAGATAAAAACCTTACAAATTTTAGCGTGTTATATGGTATAGTGAGAAAGTATGTTTGGGGAGAAGGAAGGAGATTATACGATGAATACACCTACTCAAACTCCTTCATTATCGGAAACGATGAAAGAGTGGCATTATGCATTAGCGTATGAAATTAAACATTGGAAAACGATAGGTGGTAGTAAAATTTCTATCATGAATGGTCGTTTTTTATATACAGATTATGAAAGTACAGTATACGTATTTCAGCTTATTTCGGAAGTAAGCTTACCTGAAGGTTCACCGATTCGAATTGAGTTCGATGGTGAGGAAGCGACAGGGGAAGTATTATCTGTACATGGATTAGAAATAGAACTGAAATTAAATGATTATATACAAGGTGAAATACGAGAAGCTGTTTTATACAGTGAACCGTGGCAGCTTTTAGAGCAACTGCAAGAGAGATTGAAGGAAGCGCGTAAAGATAAGCTGAAACGTAATCGTATAAAGCGTCTTGTTGATGGGACGAGTAGTCCGAAACATATGGAGAAGATGAAAAATCCGAAAAATGAATTGGCGTATCGCTCGTTTTATAATCCGACAACGTACGTATGGGGACCACCTGGAACAGGGAAGTCTTACAATTTATCACGTATTATTTCGGCTCATTATCAAAAAGGAAAGTCGGTACTTGTGTTAGCTCATAGTAATGCAGCAGTGGACGTATTAATGAGTGAAGTAACAAAGCAAATTGAAAAGAAAAAGAAATGGACGCCTGGTGAAATTGTTCGTTACGGTTATAGTCAACACGAACATATACGAAATCATGAAACGTTACTTGCGTCGAAGTTAGTTGAAACGACGAACGGGTCTTGGGGTGAGGAGAGACTCTATTTAGAAGAGACACGACAAGAGCTTCGTGAAAAGATTTTATCGTATAAAGCAACATCTGCTGATAAGAAGCGTATACAAGAGATAGAAAGTGATCTTCGAAAGCAAAAAGCGAAAATTAAAGAAGTAGAAAAAGAATATATTGAAAATGCGAAAGTGATTGGTGCGACTTTATCGAAATGTGCTATTGATTCACTTATTTATGAGCGTACATTTGATTTAGTTGTCGTAGATGAAGTGAGTATGGCGTTTGTTCCGCAAATTGCATTAGCTGCTTCACTTGGAAAACGTATCGTCGTTTGTGGTGACTTTTTACAGTTACCTCCAATTGCGATGGCAAACCATGAACTCGTTCGCAAATGGCTTGGCGAAGATATGTTTTACCATGCCGGGATTGTGGAGTCTGTTAATAAATCAGAAGCACATCCGAACCTGTTTATGTTGCAGGAACAAAGACGTATGCATGCGGATATATCTAAGTTTACAAATTCATTTATTTATAAAAATAGAGTATACGACCATCCGTCTGTTTCAGAACGTAAAGAACTTGCGCAATTGCAGCCGTTCGCAAATGAAGCAAGTGTTTTATTTGATACGAGCCAAATGGGAGCTTTTTCGTTAAAAGACGCTGCTTCAGGATCTCGTTTTAACATTATGTCTGGTTTAGTAGCAATGCAAATGATGTTAATTGGACTGTTAGACGGTGTGCAATCCATTGGTGTTGTGACGCCTTACAGGGCGCAGTCTCGCTTTTTATCAACGTGTATTAGAGAAATGTTACAGAGAACGAAATACCAAAACATACCTGTTTTAGCAGCGACAGTTCATAAGTTCCAAGGATCTGAAAGAGATATGATGATTTTTGATACAGTAGATAGTTATCCGCAAGAACGACCTGGCGTATTATTCTTTGACCATAAAAACCATCGCCTCGTCAATGTAGCAGTGACAAGAGCGAGAGGGAAGTTTATTCAATTATCAGATTGCCATTATATGCGTAAAAATCTTTCGAGAAAACAAGCGTTGTCACAATTAACAGCTCATATAGAACGTCACGGAGATGTGTATGATCGCACGACATCAAGACAATTGTGGGAACGAAAAATATCGAAACGATTACGTTGGTTTATGGAAATGAATCTTGAGGAAACGAAAGGGCTATTAAAAGATATTTTAGCAGCAAAACGAAAAATTATTATTTCGCTTCCAAGTACAAAACAAGTGGATAAGCGAGTATGGCAAGCGTTAATGCGTACAAATGCACAGATAACAGTGTATAGTGACGGACCAGTTCCACTGAAAAATGTAAAGTTACAAAGACAAAATAAAGCTTTCCCGTTTATCGTAATTGATGATGAAATCTTCTGGGCAGGCGCACCGCTCACATCTCAAATGATATTTGAAGGGAGTACGGAATTTCCGTACGTATGTGCAAGACTGCAAGCACCTGAGACAATTGGTGTATTAAAAGGATTTTTAGATATTCGGTAAATTCGGATAGGAATTTCTTGACTTTTATTTGGAATGAACTTAGAATGAATATAATTTAATATAATTTTATGAAAATTCTTATCACGAGAGGTGGAGGGACTGGCCCTATGATACCTCGGCAGCGGATTCGTTATGAATACTGTGCCAATTCCAGCAAGGTAACTTGAAAGATAAGAAAGAAGCTCAGTTTGACTGTATATACAGAAGCCTCTTTCTATCTTTTAGAAAGAGGCTTTTTTACGTGAAAATAAAAGGAGGAAGAAAAATGGGAGCGACAGGAGTAGCGTCACAAAGAAAAACAATTGAAGAGAGTATCGAAAGAAATAAGGAAAAGTACATAGAAACAAGTCATGATATTCATGCGAATCCGGAGATCGGTAACCAAGAGTTTTATGCATCTAGAACGTTAAGTTTATTACTAGGTAGTGCAGGATTTCAGTTGCAGCACAATATAGCTGGACATGAAACGGGATTTATTGCGCGAAAAAGTTCAGGAAAACAAGGACCAGCAATCGCATTTTTAGCGGAGTATGACGCTTTACCAGGACTTGGCCATGCGTGTGGTCACAATTTAATCGGCACCATTAGCGTTGCAGCAGCAATCGCGTTATCAGAAACGCTTGAAGAAATTGGCGGGGAAGTTGTCGTTTTCGGAACACCAGCTGAAGAAGGAGGACCGAACGGTAGCGCAAAATCGAGTTATGTAAAGGCAGGCTTATTTAAAAATATTGATGCGGCGCTTATGATTCATCCGAGCGGAAAGACAGCAACAACGAGTCCTTCACTAGCAGTCGATCCACTTGATTTTCATTTTTATGGAAAAACAGCTCATGCTGCAGCTTCACCTGAAGAAGGAATTAACGCATTAGATGCGGTGATTCAGCTGTACAACAGTATTAACGCACTTCGCCAACAACTTCCGTCAGACGTGAAAATTCATGGCGTTATTACAGAAGGCGGAAAAGCACCTAACATTATTCCTGACTACGCCGCAGCAAGATTCTTCATCCGTGCAGCAACGAGAAAAAGATGTGCGGAAGTAACAGAAAAAGTAAAAAATATCGCACAAGGGGCAGCACTAGCAACAGGCACAAAAGTAAAAATCCATCAATTCCAAAATGAAATCGATGAACTACTCGTAACAAAAACATATAACGACGTCGTAGCGGAAGAACTAGAATTGCTAGGGGAAGACGTAAATCGTAAAGAAAGATTTGGTATTGGTTCAACCGATGCAGGAAACGTTAGCCAAGTCGTACCGACAATCCACCCGTACATTAAAATTGGTCCGGATGATTTAATTGCACATACGAATGAATTTAGAGAAGCGGCACGTTCAGAATTAGGGGATAAAGCATTAATTACATCCGCAAAAGCATTAGCAAATACGGCGTATCGATTAATTACGGAAGAAGGGTTGTTAGAGAAGGTGAAGGAGGAGTTTAGAGAGGCGCAGAGAAATCAGGGATAGGTGATTGAAAGGAGTGGATGATCCACTCCTTTTTCTTTTTTGGAAAGCTGGTGCCTATCACTTTATTAGAACGACAATTTCTCCTCAAACTCACTCTTTAAAACAATTAAAGGAGACGATAAGCCGAATTGCATTAAAGAGTCTAAAAATGCAGCGAGAGAATCCATCGAATCGCTCATGACCTTCATCATATAATTAAATTCCCCGCTAATTCGATATAAATCAGTTACTTCAGGAGCGGCATTACAATATTGGATAAAATCAGAGCATTGGCTCGTTTTAAACATGATGAATGCTTGAATGTTTTTATTAATTTTAGAAGGCTCAAATTTCGTTCGGTAAGCCGCTATAACGCCTTGATCTTCAAGTTTATTCATACGCTCCTTTACAGCAGGTTGCGTCATGGATATAATTCGTCCTATTTCTGAAACAGAAATTCTTGCATTTTCATACAACAAGTTCATTATTTTATGGTCAATTTCATCTAGTTTTACTGCATTTTGCATTGTGTAGCCTCCTTATTTTATTTTTTAAAGTGAATCACAAACTATAACTATAATATCATAAGTGAACGAACTGAATTACCTATAAATCTATATTTAAAATAATTGGTTTTTACATAAAAATATAAGTATAGGTTTTTATCAAACGTAAATTTAGGAAGGATGGAAAAAATGAAGAATCTTGATGGGAAAGTAGCGTTAGTAACAGGGGCGAGTCGAGGAATTGGTCGCGCGATTGCGATGAGATTGGCAAACGACGGTGCATTAGTTGCGATTCACTACGGCCGAAATAAGTCAGCTGCAGATGAAACAATTTGTGAGATTGAATCTAATGGAGGAAAGGCGTTCTTAATTGAAGCAGATCTCAAATCAATTGATGGTGTCAAAAAGCTAGTAGAACAATTAAAGAATGAATTACAAATAAGAGTTGGTACATCAGAGGTTGATATTTTAGTAAACAATGCAGGGATAGGTACACAAGGGACGATTGAAAATACAACAGAAGAAGTTTTTGATGAAATTATGGCCGTAAATATGAAAGCACCATTCTTTTTAATTCAGCAAACATTACCGTTACTACGAGCAGAAGGGCGCATTATTAACATTTCATCAGCTGAAGTAAGACTTGGTTTTACAGGGTCCATTGCATACGGCTTAAGTAAAGGTGCATTAAATACGATGACACTGCCTCTAGCTAAACATCTTGGAGAAAGAGGGATAACTGTGAATACAATTATGCCTGGATATACGAAGACAGATATCAATGCGAAATTGCTAGATGATCCAGAAATACGAAATTTTGCTACGAATTCATCTGTGTTCGGTCGAATCGGGCAAGTTGAAGATATTGCAGATGCAGTAGCATTTCTTGCTTCTTCTGATAGCCGCTGGGTAACGGGGCAGATTATAGATGTTTCTGGTGGGTTTTGTTTGTAGGGGCACTACTCCATACCTATTAAGCTAACCAAGTAAATTACTAGATATGAGACGACCCTCGTTTCATATCTGGTGATGTATAGAAAGGTAGGGATGCTAAAGAAGCCTGTTCAATTGATACTTTTGTTTTATAATCAAAAGAATAACTCCAGTATTTTGAAAAACCTCCACGTTAAGATTATGAATGATTTTATACAGTTTTTTGACTGATTCAGTAACAAACAAGGAACCTAAAACTGCACTATAATAGGGATGTATAAAAATTATATAGGTAGATAGAACACAAAAGGAGCTTCCCTTGTTAGAGTAGGGTTCCTCATTTTTCCTTGCTAACAATAATGAGACATTATGTTGACTTAACATGAATACCATATACACTCAAAATCACGCGAGATATCGTTTAATTATAATGTTAAAATGAAAGAGGAGGTGTAAAATAATGAATAAGCTTTTAGGTTTCTTGTTTGTTGCGGTTGGTATGTGCTTTTTCATGTTAACTTTGACAATGAACATTCAGAATGTTACATGGGCTGTAATGTTAGGAGTGAGCATTGTATCTAATATAGCGGGTACAACCTTATTGTTCAGATACATTAATGAGTATAAGAAACAAGCAATTTAATTGTTTTTATAGTGTTGAAAAAAGCAAACTCCTCTCTGTTCGGGGAAGAGTTTGCTTTAATATTAAAAATTAGTTTCCTATAACGAATTTTACGTCAATTAACATCTTTTGCGTGGGACTATTTATTTTTTACAGTAGTAAATATTACATTTTACTTTTAGTAACTATCTTAGCGTATAAAATCCGCGTTTTGCCACCAGTCCCCTAAGTAGTTGAATAATCACTTTTTAGAGGTGTTGTATTATGATTTTTAACTGGAAACCAAGTTGGTATGAATTAGATCAAACTATAGTTGTAGGTAACACTGATTATTTTTATCTTGTTAAAGATAAAAAATCATTTGCAAATAATTTAATTAACAATGAGGACATTGAAGTGCGTGGAGAGGTATTAAAGATAACGCATTCTGAATTAGGAGAATTGTTAGGGATATATACAATTGGGTTAAGCTATAAGTTCTTTTTAAAAGATGGTAAATATATAGCAGTAGACGCTGAACAGGATATTGGTCAAATTGAGTATCCCATTGATTATAAAATAAATGATTGGAATTTTAATGTTGAAATAAATATTCTCGAAGTGACTGGTTTTTCATCACAACAGAGGCATGAGAGTTTATTAAAAAACGAAAGATTAAGGGTAGCAAAGGAAAGAATAGAAAGATATAAACGATTATTAAATATTGAATAAGATGTCTTAAAGTCGGTTTCCTAATTTAGAAATCGGCTTTTGGGGATTTTTTTATAACAAACGGTGTCATAACTTAATGTTACTAATATTTTGCTTAGCGTGATTTTTTCAAAAATACTGGCGATACCCTATACCCATCAACTTAAGAATTTTCACTACCCCTAAGTGTAAAAAAACGTTATTCTTTCTAAAAAAGCTAGACTAGAAAGGATGACATTTTCTTATGAATCTCTCGCTTCAAGAAGAACTACAACCATTTGCGGAAGAATTACAACGATATATTACACCTGTATTTTTAGAAGAACTTGCAATCTTGATAATCCAGTCGCATCACATATCTCTTGCCGGTTTTTTCGAAAGTGTATATTCCTAATCCACTAACATTTGTACAACAATAGCCTTTTTGTAATTGCTCATTCAGCCATTGCTCCTCTTTTTCGATATCAAAAAATATCTTAGCTTTCTTCATTCGATTCACTTCCTTCGTACAGGGATAAAATATGTAATAGCCTATTTTGCTCCATTTTCAAAATGGCACTTCCTTCCGCAGTTATCATATAAACTTTTCTCCGACCTGACTCTCCAACAGATTCAATCCAACCATGCTTATTCAAGTTTTCAATCGCACCGTATAATGTACCAGCTGCTAAAATAACAGTACAGTTACTTATCTTTTCTATCTTCTGCATTACGGCATAGCCATGGAGTGGCTCGCGCATAGCTAATAAAATATAATGCATGGTTTCAGACAACGGTAGTAATTTATGTTTCATATCCTCACCCTTTATTCAGTTCGACTATATAGTTCAACTTAATAATGATGTAATACAGTTCAACTGAATAGTCAACAACATTTTCGAAATTAGTCAAAGGAACTTAAAATAAATAGCTTGATAACAAGGGGGAAATCAAGCTAAGAAGTCAATTTCCTTACGTAAGGGAAAGCGACTTTTTGTATAGTCTTATTCAATTAAATGGCTCAATTGTTGAATAACATGACCAGCATTTTTTTAATAACTTTATTATGTTTTAAACGAATTTATTGTAAATTAAACAACTTTATTATCTCTGGACACTAGATTGTTAAGAAAGAATAACTTTTTTTGTACTTAAGAACTTTTTAACACCCCCAGGATAAAAAATTTGTTTATTTTTTACAAAAAACGGCTTATTTTTTTATTTTGAAGTACCCCCTAAATGAAAATTTTTTTTCTCTATAGTTAGTTATTTTGAGAAGTCAGTTCATTTTAGGGGTATTTACTATTTTTAAGTTGATGAATATGTATGGTGACTCCTACTAGGAATTGTAACAATTATCTTGGTTGGAATTATAGCAGGGGGTATTGCTGATAAAAAAAGATCCATTGGGTATTAAAAGCTGGATGACAATAGAATATTTTGTTCAAATTGATGGAGATGGCGAAGAAAAAACAGTTTATTTTCATGGAAAGAAAAAATTAAAAGTGAATGCGTATTTTCGTGTTGAAATAGGTGAGAAATATAGCGGTGACTCTTATTATGGAATCGATAGATACGAAGAAGTGAAACCTGAAGATATGCCTAAAAAGTAAAATATAAATTAGAAAAAATAATAAAAAATTCTTTTATGAAAGGGTACCTAATATATGGGTTCTCTTTTTTTATTAAAAAAAATGGATGTTAGAAAAATGTAATTAAAGTGTTTTTGCCCATCCTCTCGAAAAAGGGGATGGGAAAAAATACCCAAAAAAAGATTTTTGCTTTCGCGTTGGCGGCGTGACGAAGACGTTCACCGCAAAAGTTCTACTTCAATTAGCTGGAGAGAACCGCTTGAATCTAGATGATTCTATTAAAAAGTGGTCGCCTGGTGTCATTCAAGGAAACGGATATGATGGTAACCAGATTACTATCCGGCAGATATTGAACCATACAAGTGGTATTGTTAAATACTCAAGGTCAAAGAATTTTAAGATTAGCTTGATAAATATAGGAAGCCCCCACAATTTTAAAAATAAGCATTAAATTTAGGAATGTATAAAATAAACCAAAACTTATTCTCGCATAGAAATATAAAAGGTATTTGTAGAGAAAGTTCTTCCATGTACTAAAAATAGGAGAAGACTAATAGTATAGAGTAGGAAAAAAGGAGGAGACTTATGAGTCAATATCATATCATTGGAAAAAGTATCACCAGGAAAGAAGCAATGGACAAAGTAACGGGACGAGCAAAGTATATTGACGATGAAAATGAAACAGGAATATTGCATGTAAAGCTTTTAACTAGTGAATATGCACATGCGTATATAGAGAGCATTGATACAAGTGAGGCTTGGAAAATATCGGGTGTTCGAAATATTGTTACGGGTAGAGACTATCCTTACCTGGTCGGTAGTAGTATAGTGGATCGACCACCGTTAGCTTTTGAGAAGGTACGATACTTTGGTGAGCCGGTTGCTATGGTGATTGCAGATAGTGAAGCAGCAGCTCAAGGAGCGGTTTTTTCAATACATGTAACGTACAAAGAAATTCCTGTTGTTAATTCTCCAATACAGGCATATCAAAATAATGCTCCTCTTGTTCATGAGCGTTTGGGAGAATATAGAATCATAGAAGAAGCAAAACCAGAGCCCAATACAAATATTGCCACACGGACAAAAGTTCGGAAGGGTGATATTAAAAATGGATTTAACCAGAGCGATGTAATTGTAGAAGAATCTTTTTCATTTTCGCAATCTGATCATGCTGCAATGGAAACAAGATGTACAATAGTCGAGATTAAGCCGAACGGAGTTGTTCTTGTTACTTCAACATCTCAGGCACCATTTGAGATTAGAAAACAGTTGAGTGAAGCATTTGGTATAGATGAAGGCAATATACATGTTAACGTACCTTTAGTAGGCGGAGCATATGGCGGGAAAACTATGGTTCAATTGGAAATATTATCCTACATCGCTTCCAAAGCTGTAGGAGGAAGAAAGGTAAAACTTCGTAATAGCAGAGAAGAGGATTTTATTACTTCGCCCGTTCATATTGGTTTGCAAGCAAAAGTTAAACTAGGTTGTACGAAAGAAGGGATTTTAAAGTCTGCAGAATTCCTTTTTTTATTTGATGGTGGAGCTTATGCGGATCGAGCTGTAGTTGTCAGTAAAGCGGCGGGTCTAGATTGTACAGGACCTTATTCAATTGAGCATGTAGAGTGTGATTCGCTCTGTATGTATACAAACCATCCTTATGCTACAGCATTCCGTGGATTTGGACATTCTGAATATACTTTTGTTGTAGAACGAACTATAGATATTATGGCTAACAAATTAGGTATGTGTCCACTTGAATTTCGATTAAAAAATGCAATCAAACCAGGAGATATGACACCTACACAAGTTCCAGTAACAAGAAGTAATATGGGAAATCCGAAACAATGTTTAGAAAGATTAAAAAAACTTATTAATTGGAATGAAGGACAGTATATACAAATTTCAGATAGAAAAGTGCGCGCAAAGGGTATTGCTTTTGCATGGAAAAACTCTACAACACCATCAGATGCAGGGGCAGGGGCGGTAATAACGTTTAATGAAAATGGTAGTGTAAATATCCATTGTGGTGCAGTGGAGATTGGAACGGGTACAAAAACTGTGCTTGCGCAAATGGTAGCAGAAAAAATGAAATTGAAGATGGAAGATATACATATCAAAATGGAAGTGGATACACAAATTGCACCAAAGCATTGGAAAACAGCTGCAAGCAGAACTACATATTTAGTAGGAAATGCAGTGCTAGCAGCAACAGAAGATATCATTTCGCAATTGAAAAAATCTGCCTCTATTTTATTAGGGTATCCGATAGAGAGCTTAGAAATTGCTAATAAACAAGTATATGTCAAAGAATCTCCCAATCTTTCTGTAGAAATAGCTCATATTGCGTTAGGATATGTCTCCTCAAACGGACAAGTAATTAACAAACAGATTATAGGAAGAGGAGCATATACGTTTAAAGGAATCACAGAACCTGATAAGGAAACTGGAAAGGGAAAATCAGGACCGGAGTGGGGAATTGCAGCACAGGCAGTCGAGGTTGAATTTGACACTCAGGATTATACATATAAATTAATTCGTGCTTTTAGTGTAATAGATGCTGGAAAGGTATTGAATCTGAAAGGAGCTGAGACCCAAATAATGGGCGCAATGAGTATGGGACTTAGCTTTGCAACACGAGAAGCATTTACTTATGACAAAAAAGGGAAAGTATTAAACAATCAATTTCGTTCATATAAAGTAACCCACTACGGTCAACAACCTGAGTATAAAGTAGAATTTATAGAAACTCCTCATGACGATTCTCCTTTTGGTTCTCGTGCTCTTGGCGAACATGGCATCCTGGGAATGCCAGCGGCTCTTGCAAATTGCTTATCAGTTGCAGCGCAGGTTTCTTTGCATCAGTTACCGATTACTCCAGAACTAATTTGGCGAACGAAACTGAAAAAGGAGAATCCTTTATTATGATTCCATTTGACTTTGAATATTACCGCCCCCACTCTATAACAGAAGCATTACAACTATATTCTAAGCTTTATCAAGAAGGGAAAACGCCGATATATTACAGCGGTGGAACTGAAATTATTACCCTTGGTAGATTGGGGAATCTTTCTCTCAAGTCTGTAATTGATATAAAGGAAATTCCGGAATGTAATGTGCTTGGAAGGTATCAGCGTTATGTAGTTCTTGGTTCAGCACTTACTTTAACTCATGTTTCAGATTCGAATGTGTTTCCACTTTTGAGTAAAATAGCGTCAAGAGTAGCAGACCGTACAGCACGGAATAAAATTACTTTAGGTGGAAACATTGCAGGGGAAATCTGTTATAGAGAGGCAGTGCTTCCGTTTTTATTAGCAGACAGCACTTTGGGAATTGTAGGAATGAAAGGTATACGTTACGTCTCTATCCATTCTCTATTTATAGAAAGACTACAATTAAGTAAGGGAGAATTTCTTTTACAAGTCTTAACTGATATAGAGTATGTTGGACTACCTTTTTATAGTGTGAAAAAGAGAAAACTTGAAAAAATTGATTACCCATTAATTACACTAGCTGCTTTGAAAAAAGGAAATAAAATTCGTATGGCATTTAGTGGATTATGTGCTTTTCCTTTTCGTTCTACTGCTATGGAATTTGCTATTAATAATAATCAGATGTCAGTTGAAGAGAGGATAGAAAATACTGTGTTACGTATTCCAGCACCTGTACTAGATGATATTCGTGGATCAAGAGAATATCGGTTGTTTGTATTAAGAAATATATTCCGGGACATGTTAGAGCATTTTGAAGGAGGGGTATTTTGATTAAAAAGCTTACCCTTTATATAAATGGAGAAAATCGACAGGGAATAGTGAGAACAGCTGATACCCTTTTAGATACATTGAGAGATCAATTTAATCTAACAGGTGCAAAACGTGGATGTGAAAATGGGGACTGTGGAACTTGTACGGTTTTAGTGGATGGATGGCCGATAAAATCTTGTATCATGCTTGCAGTAGAAGCAACAGAAAAAAGGATAACAACAATTGAAGGTTTACATGAATCTCCTGTACAACGAGCATTTATAGAACATTGGGCATTTCAGTGTGGGTACTGTACGCCGGGGTTTATTGTAAACTGTCATGCTCTTATAGTAAATTATCCAAAAGTAACAGACGAAATAATTGAGGAGTGGTTAGAATCAAACATTTGCCGATGTACAAGCTATCAAGAAATTAGAGAAGCAGTAAAATCCCTTCTTCAAAGTTAAAGGAAAGGAGAATTGTAATGGTTGATATACATGAGATATTAGAGACAGTAATAGCAAGCCCACAAGGTTGCACTATTGCAACCATCCTTCGGGTAGCCGGTTCATCATACCGGAAAGAAGGTTCAATGATGGTATTTGGAGAAGATGGGACAAAGGTTGGAATGCTCAGCGCGGGGTGTATCGAGGAAGAACTTTATCTTTATACTAAAGATTTAATTAATGAAAAATGGAGCATACATGAATTCGATATGAGGGAAGAAAATGATTTATCATGGGGAGTAGGGTGTAATGGAATTATTTATATATTATTAGAAAAAGTGAATTATATATATCAAGAGTATTTACGAAAAGTAAGAGGATATACAGAAAAAGGGCTACGTGTTTGGATGATAAAAGATTTATTAAAATCGAAGACTCTTTTTTTTAGCGAAGAAGGAGGTGAATTTGGAGATTGGGAAGGAGAAATTCCAGCACTTTCTGAATTGAAAAATGGTTGGTATGAACATCTATATGTATATTGCTTCGAACCACGACCAAAATTGTTTGTAATTGGTGCAGGAGAAGATGCCAAGCCACTTGTCTCCTTAGCAAAAAAACAGGATTTTTTGTTACTATTTGTGATTGGAGAGAGGGATTATGCACACCGCTACGGTTTCCAGAAGCGGATAGGCATGTTGTCGGTTTTCCAAAAAAGATTCTATCCAGGATATCTATAAAGAAACAGGATTTTATAATGATAATGACACATCATTTCAAACGGGATCAAGAACTACTTAGTCTATTGCAGAACCATCCTTGTCGTTACCTAGGTATTTTAGGGTCCCGATATCGTACCGTACGTTTGCTAGGAGGACTGGATAAACCTAAATGGATTTTCTCTCCTGCAGGTTTATCCATTGGATCCGAGGGACCAATGGAAATTGCTATAAGCATTCTGGCAGAAATGATACAAATAATGAGGATGAAGAACGATGAAAATAGTAGGGATATATCTAGCAGCTGGAAAGAGTAGAAGAACAGGTCCGGGGTTACATAAGCTGTACCTTCCAACTGGAAATACATTACTTGGGAATAAAGCATTACATACATCACTTTCTTCCAATTTGAGTGATGTTATAGTAGTTTCAAATCAACCGTCTTGGTTGTTACATTATACACAAGTTGAAAGGGTTCATATTCTTTCTTGTGAAAAATCATGTCTGGGTCAATCTTACTCTCTCCATTGTGGTTTAGAAAAGGCAGAAAGTATGAATGCTGATGGAGTAGTAGTAATACTTGCAGATCAACCCTTTATCACAGTTAAGCTTTTAAATTCATTAATAGATAGTTATGAGCACCTCCCACAGCTTGATTATGTAGCTGCTAGCTTTCAAGGTATACCACAGCCACCAATTTTATTTTCAAAGGGGATTTTTCCGAGTTTAAAAAAACTAAAAGGGGATCAAGGTGCGCGCTCCATTTTCTTTGACAAGTCTTTTCAAGGTAAGATTACTGTATATAGCGATGCTAAATTATTTTATGATGTGGATACAATAGAGGATTATAATGTAATTAAGAATTCGCTATTGTAAAGGATATTTATATGTTTAATTTCGAGTCTATACAATTTAATTATCATTCAAAAATCACAAATTTAATTGGTTCATCTAAAAATACGTTATTCTTTCTATAATGAAATACTTCAATGCTAAGTTTTTCAAGTGTTTCTACTGCTTCAACTGGAACAGGGTATTTTGGAACGATTTGGATGATACTACCAATCATCGTATTCTCGTTTAATCATTCTCCTATGATTTCGTCATTTGTTATGAAACAGAGAGCTACGTATGGAATAAAAGCTACTGATGCCAAGTGTGCTCAAATACAAAAAGTTTGTTATATCATGACATTCGTTGTTGTTATGTTCTTTGTGTGGAGCAGTACTTTAAGTTTGACTCCAGATGATCTTAAGGTGGCAAAAGAACAGAACTTGTCAATCCTATCATATCTTGCTAATGAGCTTAATTCACCAGTAATTACTATTGCGGCTCCGATCATTGCATTTGTGGCTATTACAAAGTCTTTTCTTGGCCATTATATAGGAGCGTATGAGGTAATGCGTGACATAATTATCAAGTCCGGTAAAAAACGTGGGAAAGATATAGGAGAGAAAACAGTTAAGACAATGATTCTTACTTTTGTCGTATTAACATGCTGGTATGTTACTTATATAAATCCAAGTATTCTTGGAATAATTGATGCTCTTAGCGGTCCGTTAGTCGCTGCTATCTTATGTCTATTACCGATGTATGCGATTCGTAAAGTGCCAGTACTAGCAAAATACAGAGGGAAAATGAGTAATGTATTTGTAATTGTTATAGGAATACTTACTGTTCTAGCAAGTATTAAGTCATTATTTTAATTAACTATTGTTCGTTCGGATGCAAAAATAGTAGGATATGAAAAGAGAATAAAAGACTTTTAGCGGAACGGAATTATATATCAATATATAAGATATCATTAATAAAATATTCCTCACTCTTTATAAGACGTAGTAGTACGTCTTATAAAGAGTGACTACTTCATGGACTCAAAAGAAGGATGAAGTAGTTAGGAAAAGTTAACATCATGATTTTGGGATAGTATATACTGATGGTTTTGGAATTTTTGTTTTATCATAATTAAAAGTTTCTCTTGGATAGCAGTAAAGTCTTTCATAATTGGAATAGTATTAATACAAAGCAATGGTACTTCTGAATCACAAATTCCAGATATATTAGTGATAATAAAATCATAATTTTTTATAGAAGATTTAAATGAACTTAAACTTAACGAATCAATTAACTCTGTTTCAATAAATTTATTAAATTGATAATTTAACATGCCTTTAATGAATAGGGAATGTTCAAAATCAGAATCAAAAAATAAACCAATCTTAATTAGTTGTATTGTATTTAGTAGCTCAAAAAAAGCATTTTCCCAATGGGTTATCAATATATATAGGACTTCATTGAAAAAATAGGGTGTCCACTTAAAATCTTTATGGTATTTAAAATTTTGTAATTCCTCTTTTAAAATAAATATAAAATGAATAAACTCATGTGATACGTGAGTAGCAAAATATTTTCTATTACGATTTAAGATGAAATTTGGGCTGTTAACTCTATATTGCAAATTATATAATTTCATTATTATTTTTTTTCATTTTGAATAGGGATATTTATTTTATTTGAGATATTACTTAAAAGTTTTTTAATGTCATGAATGACAACACTTGAATTATCAATATTCTCCTTTAATATATATTCTAATTGATCGTAGGTATAAGCATATTTATTATTCAAAAAGAAATGAAATATTTGCATTAAGCTTTGTTTATTTAGATCAAGTTGAAATACCTGTTTGAATCTTTGAGAAAAGGGAATGTTTTTTAAAATATTTAAATTTCTATTATTAAATAGTTTTTCATTTAAATTTACTACATGTTTATTTTTAAGACGATAAATACTGATTATTAATAAGTATCTAAGTCTTATAATTTTTTGCGAATCCAGGGAAATACTATTATCCTTTGCCATATATACTATCATTTCATTAATTGTTTCCAACTGTAATTCTGAAAATAGCGGCTGTGAAATTCCATATTTTTCATAAATGTAATGGAGAATAAAATTCCGTACATTTTCTTCAGATCCTACTATTGAAACTGGATTATTTTTAATTTGGATATCATATTGAATTAGATGTGTATTTATTTTTTTGATTATTCGTCTAAGAGAAGAAGTACTAATAAATAGTTTTTCCGAAATACTATTTATATCATCAGTTTCTCTAAAAAAGATATGTTCCATAAAAGAAAACTCAGGACTAATAGATAGAGCTCGTTGATATATGTGAGAAATAGAATATTCAGATGGATAAACTAAAGTAATCCCATGCTGAGAAGTAACTATTTCAAAAGGTTTAAAGTCTTTATTTATTAATTGAATATCATTTCTTAGTACTCTCTCTGAACATTTTAGTAAAGTTGCTATATTACTTAAAGTAACCCATCCAACTTCTCTGTATAGAATTTCTAATAATTTCAAATGTCTAAGTAGATTTTTACTTAATATTTCCCTCATAGTTTACCCTCTTTTACAATTATATAAATAAAACATTCAAAATCTACCGCTATGTAGGTAGATCTTAGCATAAATAATTAGATGCCATTTGATACAATTAGTAAGGTCAATATTCCAGTATGAATATTCTTGTTAAAAATATTATATCATGTGTGGATTTAATAATATTTTTTTAGAGCTGGAATAGTAAAGCGTTATAAATAAATGAAATTAATAATTTAGATTTATAAGGAAAAAGATATGATGTTACAGGAAGGTGATATTTTTGCTTAATAAAATTGGAATATTCATAAATATATTTTATGAAAAAGAAGTAGCAAAATTATGTTTGAGTGTACTATTTCTCTATATACTATCTACTTATATGTTGACAAATTATGTGTTTAATATATACTCGTTTTCATTTCGTTATTCATGGAAGTTAATCCTAACATTATAATTATAACGGTTTCTTCTTTTTTTATCTTAGTTACTTTGAAGGATTTATTAATAAAAATAAAATTAGAACGTGAGAAAACATAGGGAATGCATGTCACCTAAATTCTTCGCCAAATGCTGAAACAATGTATCAGCTGTTTAAATTTTTTCATTAAGAGAACAAGGAGTTTTTGAAAAAGATGACAAGGTAACACCAATGTTGGTTATTAATGGATCAGACGATATTCACGTTCTTCAAGCAGAAACGTTTATTTTCAAAGTACGTCCAAATACCGATGTGTATTTAATTCCGAATACTGGCCATTGTGCAACCTCTAAATTACCAGAAGTTTTGCCTATCATTTACAAATGGTTGAAAGATCAACTGACTTCATGAAAATAGTAATTAAAAGACTAATTTGATCAATATTATATTCGAGTAAGGTGCTTACAATATAATTTTTCTACAAGATGGCACTCTCGAATAGTAAAATACTGCTGCCTAATAATTTAGGAAACACGATAAACCAGCTTAAGGATCCTTTTAGCATTTTAATTGAGATTTCAATCTTGTTCTAATTCTCCTAATTATTTAAAAAACGAAAAATCATTTTCTTTCAAGAGTTACAAAATAGAGCTTAACGTTTGGAAAGGCTACTAAAGAAGATATTTTGTTCTCTATGATTAAACGCTTTATTTATTCCAAGAGCTTATATTCGCTTTTGCCATCTTATTCAATAGGTAAAATATAAACTTGTATATTAACTGCCACGATAAGAGTAATGCTATTTGTTATAGTTTAAAAACTGATTTCAAATTTATGGGGATTTAGAAATTAACATTGAGCGCTTTAAGTGGTTCTTAATCAGTTATATATATATTTGTTTCTTAATAAGGTACAAGAATAAATTGATAATTTACTTATGTAAGACTGTTAATTATAAATAGAAAGAGTTGAATGTTGTTGTATAGCATCTACAAATCATCAGGAGAAGGTACCATAGAAATTAAAAATAGCTTTGGGGATAATAGCTGGATAAATATTAGCTCGCCTTCCAAAGAGGAACTTGAACATATATCTAAACAGTGTAATACACCAATTGAATTTTTAGAAAGTCCGTTAGATTTGGAGGAGAGCGCAAGGATTGAATATGATGTGGATACTAAATGCACATTAATAATTAATGATTTTCCTATTACCGATAAGAACAATGCTTCATTTATTACTATACCAATCGGTATAATTTTAGGAACTGATTATATAATTACTATTTGTTCTCAACCTTGTTTCTTTTTGGAGGATTTAATTGAAAATAATTTCAATACAAACATGAGGAGTCAATTAGCTCTAAAGGTTTTACTAATTATATCAACGCTATATAATAATAATTTAAAAAAATTAAACAAAGAACGTATTAAAATTGAGAGGAACTTGCGGATTTCTGTGACTAAAACGCAATTGTATAAATTAATGGAAATTGAAAAAAGTCTAGTTTATTTCCTAACATCTTTAACGGCAAATGGAGATGTAATAGAAAAGCTTCTTCGCACCACTTCAATTAAATTATATGAAGATGATAAAGATTTATTAGAAGAATTAATAATTGAAAACACTCAAGGAATAAAAACATCGGAACTTTATACTAGAATATTGGATAGTATAACTGATTCATATTCATCGGTAATCTCAAATGAGATGAATAATATCATGAAAACTCTCACTTTATTCACCGTTTTTTTAACTGTTCCAACACTTGTATTTAGTTTTTTTGGAATGAATGTCTCTATACCTCAAACTTCATGGGGGGAAACAATTGTTTTATCAATAATTTTTATTATATGGATAGCGCTGGCGTTATGGAGAAGGAAAATATTCTAATTTATTACAACTTCAAAAGTATGAGCATCAGCAAACCTTTTTACGTAAGGATTGACGATTTTTTTATAGGTAAGAAATTACGCGTGTTAAATATTTAACTTTATTAAAAATTGACTGATTAAAATAAAGAGGTAATAAAATGAATAATCTTGATAAAATTCAAGCAATGGTAATTTCCATTGGAAAGAAAATGCAAATGGAGTTATTTGAGCAAATACCAGTACCGAAACTTACAACATCACAGTTTTATATTTTAAAAATTATAAACTATTACGGTGCATTAAGAGCAAGTGAGCTGGCGAGAGAAATGAATGTAAAGCCAAGTACAATTACAGTTACAATTAATCGATTAATTGAACAAGGATTAGTCAATCGTTATCACGATAGAGAAGATCGCCGCGCCGTTATCATTGAACTAACAAAAAAAGGAGAATCTGTAGTTGAAGAAACTATTATCGCTCGTAATGAGCATATTGCTAAATACTTATCCCTTTTAGAATTTCAAGAGAAAGAGAAATTATTACAATTACTTGAAAAGTTAAGGGCGATAATATGCGGGAAACCAGAGAAAGAGTAACAAGACTTGAGAGAGCTTTAAAGTGTATGTAGTTTGATTTTTCATGAACTGTTCTACATCTGTTAGGTTTTATGATGTATTCACGATAATAAATCGTAATATCGCATAATAAGATACATCTTTATTGCAAGATTCATTATTTTGTTGTAGATCCTTACGCTGTGTTTTCAAAAGATAGAATGTCAATTTTGGTAATCCTAGCATTGTACACAATTTTATTACAAACATGTTATCTTTCACTTCATTCCAATATATCATAGCGGAACTTGGGTCTTTGTAGTAATGGAACAAGAACGGCAATAAGACTTAATTGTGTTAGCAAAAATCAGGGTTTTTGCTAATGATAAAAACGGTATTAAATAAAGCTTGGATGTGTTAATACTACGTTATCAAAATAGCTTGTAGATTAAGCCTTTTTTAAAACTGATGCATATGGGGGAAAACCCCCATGCCCATCAACTTAAGAATCCAAACAAAATGAACTTTCGTCCATATGAACGGAAAAAGTCTTAAAATATTTTGTGTCCTGAAAAATGAGCATACCAAATAAACCTCAATCAACCTAATTTTAAAAATTATGCAATTTTCTTTTGTTTTTCCAATCCACTATACTCATAAATAATACCCAGGATATCAAAGACTGTTTTCTTCTCATATCTGTGAGATTTTCGTCCATTTTTCAGTAAGAGGCTGAATAGACGGCACAAGATTTTTGTTATTTCTTGAGTGGTTTGTTGTATAGCCTGATATAAGATGTATAGATGATCTTGTATCATTCCAATGGCTTTATATTCGCTTAATTCTTTTTGTTTCTTTTGTAAAATCAACTGTCGCATCTTAAACATAGTAGAAGAACATAGAAATATAGCAATAAGTTTTCCATAAATATGACATTCCAATCGCTCTTGTTTGATATTTTGCCAATGATGGATTTGAAAAAGTGATTTCCAAGTTTTAAAGATAATTTCGATTTGCCAACGAAGAGAGTAAAAATCATGTATTTGTTCCATCGGAACAATCTCCCAAGGTGTATTGGTAACATATATGTTAATGCCAGCTAATCTTTTACTTTTCTCTGAATATGTAATGCCCTTTTTACTTTCCGTATACACTCGTTTTTTCATACGCTCATGAAGTTGTTTTTCAGTTAATCGATACATAATAACTCGTGTGAATAGTTTTTTATCCTTTCCAATATAACCATCTGTTATTTCATGGACCTGTCCTGGTTTTAAGGTATTCATAATGTGTTCTAAATCAACTTTGATGTACTGAGATTGTTTTTTTACTGCCCCATTTCGAAAGTATTCAGGAAACTCATTTTTGATATACACCATATTATTTAGTTTAAGCCGCGATATATAATACACGCCTCTTTGTTCCATTTGATCTAAATCATCTAGTGAATAATAGCCTAAATCTCGAATACATAGATCGCCGGGCCGTAATGTCGCTAAACATTCTGTTCCAAAGGTCTTATCATTATTTTTCCCCGGTTCAACTTGAAAATTTAAAAACTGTCCGCTATGTAAATCATATTCTAACTGAATTTTTATACCCGCTGTTTGTGCACAACCACCTGATCCAGGATACACGCTTGCTAAATGTTTTGGCACTTGGAAAATCGTTGCATCTAAAATACGAATTCGTTGAAAATAAGCGCTTGAAGAGCTTGGAATTACTGATGTTTCACAAATTTTATTTTTTAATAATACAGAGAAAATATGTTTTAATAAGCAAACAGCTTTTTTATTGAAACGTTTATTGAGTCCTTCCGGACTAATAAGAGTTCCTGTAGCTGCATGAAGTTGACTACACAGTCTAACTAAAGAATCACTCGCTACCCGTTGACTAATCCAAACACAGATAGTGGCTAAATCGTGCCCCGAAAACTTACGCTTTCGTTGTACAAAATCTAGTTCTCTAGCAAGTCTTTCTAAAAATGAAGGAGAGAGATATTGGTGTAATTCTTCAGCAAATAGTTGTAATTCATCTTGAATCGAAATATTCATAAAAAACTTCATCCTTTCTGTATATTTCTACAAAAAGAATAGTGTTTTTTTCATTTTATAGATACAAATTTATAAAGTTGATTTGTATAGAAGGATATCATTGGAAATATAGGATGTTAAAAATTCTAACTATTGACGTATATACATTACTAATGTAATATATATATTACAAAGGAAATAAATGTATTGGAGGCTTCTAATATGCTTACCAAAGTAAAGCGAATTCGACTTGAAAAGGGTATGACACAGGGGGAATTAGCAAAATTAACAAATGTAAGTAGACAGACAATCGGTCTAATAGAAAAAGGCGAATACAATCCATCTTTGAAATTATGTATTGAAATTTGCAAAAGTCTAGATGTTACATTAAATGATTTATTTTGGGAGGAAGATTAATGACTAAGTTATTAAAATTATATCTTTTCGGAAAAGGTACTTCTGTTGATGAGCGAGAACAAAATACAGCATTTGAAATAATGGCGAACGCTGGAATATTATCTAGCATTATCTGTTTTGGAGCTATAATATATGATGTAATTTTAAATAAAGAAGTGACATCACTTGGTACGCTATCCTTAATTATCCTTTTAATAACATCATGTTATATATTTATAATGATGCGCATAAAAAAAGTGTACTTACGTTATACAAGTAATAAAACATTAATACGAAATTCGATAATTTCAGGCTTTATGTTTTATGTTTTATATACTTTGTTACCGCATTTATCTGGAGAACCCATTACTATGAGAGACCTTACTGGCAACATTATATGGGGAGGACTTTTCGGTTTATGTATGTATGGATTTGGTAAATATAATAGTAAAAAAGCGGAAGAAGATGAACTATAATATTAATCTTATTGCATTATTTCTTTAATAATCGGTACCTGCTATATAAAGGTTAAATTTTTATAATACTTTCAGAATGTAAATATGGATTTTTTTATTTATATCTTTGATGTGAAAATTTTGAATTACAGAGGTTTCTTATAATTTGATTTGATTTTCAAAAAAAATTGTGCTGTTTGACGGTGATTTATGTTACATGGTAGCATGTAGATAATTTAATCAAGGCGGTGGAAAATTATTGGAATCAGATGTTGACTCGGATAGGTGGCTGAACTACCTCAATTTTCTCAGAGTACCCCTAATAATTAGGAGAATTTAAGTTATATAAAATAATATTTTAAGTTGTATACAGCAGTATTTAGGGAATGAGAAAAATTTATCAGGAGGTGGATCCTTTAGTTTCAAGGAAGCTAAGGGGATTAGTTGAACATATTAAGTTTAATCATGGTAGTAGTTTTAATCGCTTTTACAGCATTTTTCGTCGCGATAGAATTTGCCATAGTAAAAATAAGAGGATCAAAGATTGACCAATTTGTATTAGAAGGAAAGAAAGGTGCGCTTGCAGCTAAAAAGGTGACCACAAACCTGGATGAATATTTGTCAGCTTGTCAATTGGGGATTACAGTGACAGCGATGGGACTAGGTGCACTAGGTGAGCCAACCATCGAAAGACTTTTACACCCCTTATTTGATAAAGTGCATATCAATCCTTCCATTGCAAGTTTATTATCTTTAGGAATTGCCTTTACTATCATGACGTACTTACATGTCGTAGTAGGAGAATTAGCACCAAAAACATTTGCGATTCAAAAGGCTGAAAAGATTACTTTATTACTTTCGCCTCCGCTTATTTGGTTCTATAAAATCATGTACCCATTTATACGATTGTTAAATGGCTCTGCAAGGATGATAACAGGGCTATTCGGCCTAAAACCAGCATCAGAGCATGACGTGGCTCATACAGAAGAAGAATTACGGCTCATTCTCTCTGAAAGCTATGAGCGTGGAGAAATTAATCAAGCTGAGTATAAATATGTAAATAATATTTTTGAATTTGATAATCGTATTGCTAAAGAAATTATGGTCCCTCGAACGGAAATTATAGGACTACATGTAGATAATTCTTTAGCAGATCATATAAAAATAATTCGCCATGAAAAGTACACACGTTATCCTGTATTTGGAGAAGACAAAGATGAAATCATTGGGATGGTGAATGTGAAAGACTTCTTTATTCGTTACATAAATAAAGAAACTAAAGAATCCGATTCGATACACTTGTATACACGTCCAGTAATAGAAGCGATTGAAAGCATTCCAATACATGATCTTTTACTGCAAATGCAAAAGAAACGTATTCCATTGGCTGTATTGCATGATGAATATGGCGGTACAGCTGGTATTGTAACCATTGAGGATATTCTAGAAGAAATTGTAGGAGAAATCCGTGACGAATATGACGAAGATGAACGTCCGCCCATTCAGCAAATGAATGAATATCATTTCATAGTAGAAGGTAAGGTGCTCATTAGTGAATTAAACGATTTGCTGGGATTACATATGAATGATGAGGATGTTGACACGATTGGTGGTTGGATTATGATGCAGAATTATGATATCGAAGAAGGACAGACAATAAAAAGTGAAGAATATGAATTTAAGATTCTTTCTAAAGATGCCCATCAAATTAAAAGTGTCGAAATAAAAAAAGAAATTGAGCAAGCAGCAACTGTATAGTTGCTGCTTTTTATTTGTAGCGAAGTTATAGTTCTTAAATTTACAAGAAAGAGTTGTTGGAGAAGAGAGTGTATTTTATATGTCTTTTTAGCTATGTAGGGGGCAATATATATATCCATCACCCTAAAAAATTAATTGTTCTCCAAAACGAAAAAATGAACTTAATTCTCAGAAATATAACTAGAGAGAAAAAATTTTCGTTTTGGGTGTATTTCAAAATCTTAAGTTGATGGGTATGGGGAAAACCCCATATACAACAGTTTTAAAACATTAGATACTTTATTTACCAAGTTAATACTAGTTACATCAGTATAGGAAACAGTGGAAATCTAAATCTTTGTTTATATGTTAATTACCTCAAACGTATCCCTTCGAAGGCGTTTATAACCAAATCATGTACATAGGAATCATCCAACTTTTCACCAGTTACTAGCAAACGATAAAAAATTGGTCCGTAAATGAGATCGATGCTTAATTCAATATCGAGGTTTTCTTTTAATTCTCCTCTTTTAATTCCCTTCTCCAGAAGTTGCTTTGCTTGCAGTCGACGTGGTTGGAAGTATCGAACACGATATTCCTCTGCTAGTTTCGAATCAAATTGTCCTTCGCCAACTAACTCATTGATAATGGTTCCTTCTCGACTGATTAAAAAATTGGCTAAACTTGTGGCGTGAATTAAAATATCATTCAACGCTGAACCTGTGTCAGGTACAGGCAATCTGGCAGCAGCAGCAGAAAGAAAACCATCCATTACCACAGCAGCCTTATTTGGCCACCATTTATAAATCGTAGCTTTGCTGACTTTAGCACGTTCTGCAATTTTATCGACTGTGACTGCTTTAAAGCCACTTTCCAATAATAACTCATAGGACGCAGAAAGGATGGCCTTTTGGGTTTCAATATTACGTGGTCGACCTCTTTTACTTTGCACATTAATCATCCCTTTCAAAACATAAACTATACGTTTAGTATACTTAATACGAACAAAAAACGAAATAGCCTATTTACAAAACTAAACGTTTAGTATATATTTTAGTTAATTAATGAACTGTACGTTCAGTTTATTAATTAACTAACATCTTGTAATGGTATGGATATATTTAGGTTCCAAAAATCACAAATTACATTGCTAAAAAACATTTAGAAAAGGGGGGGAAAGAGAGGAAATTGGACCTTTTAAAAGCAGAATGGAAATTAGCTCAGACTTAATTTATTACAATAAAAAATGGCATCGCAGTA
The DNA here is from genome assembly GCF_027715825.1 of Bacillus cereus group sp. Bc061. NCBI lineage: Bacteria > Bacillati > Bacillota > Bacilli > Caryophanales > Bacillaceae > Bacillus > Bacillus cereus group sp. Bc061. The sequence goes on along the minus strand of NZ_JAQFTZ010000001.1, from coordinate 1,593,666 downwards.
GTACTTGCCAAAGTGATTTAGTAATTTTGAAATAAAAGTATGGGAGGAAATACTTATGTCTAATTTTAAAAATAAAGCAATTGATAAGGACATTTCATCAGGTTTAATCATTCTTTTAGCAACTGCATGTGGTATTATTGTGGCTAATCTTTATTATGCACAGCCTTTAATTGGGCTAATTAGTAATGAAATTGGGCTTTCTAATAGTAGCGCTGGATTAATTGTAACGCTAACTCAAATTGGATATGTTGTTGGCTTATTATTTCTTGTGCCTTTGGGGGATATTGTTGAGAATAAAAAATTGATACTTATATTGTTATTTTTAAGTGCATTTGCACTCATTTCTATGGTTTTTGTAAAAAGCGCAACCTTGTTGTTAATTGCTTCATTCTTTATCGGCCTGGGTTCGGTCGCAGCGCAAGTGCTCGTACCTCTTGTATCATATCTTTCATCTGAGAATGCACGCGGTCGCGTAGTTGGCAATGTCATGAGTGGTCTGTTATTAGGTATTATGCTTGCGCGACCGATATCTAGTCTAGTAGCCGATATGTGGGGATGGAATGCAATATTTGCTTTATCTGCTACTGTAATTATTGTTTTAGCGTTTGTATTATCGAAAGTACTCCCTACTAGGAAACCAAAGGCAAAAACAAATTATATAGCCTTACTTAATTCAATGTGGCAACTGCTACGTACTACTCCAATTTTACGCCGTCGCGCCATTTATCATGCTTGTGTATTTGGGGCTTTTAGTTTATTCTGGACCACTGTTCCATTATTATTATCTAGTCCTGCTTTTCATTTTTCTCAGACTGCCATAGCATTATATGCACTTGTCGGAATTACAGGTGCAATAGCCGCTCCAATAGGTGGTCGTCTAGCTGATCTTGGCTGGACACGACCTGCCACTGGGATAGCTCTCACTGTTGTTATTATTTCTTTAATACTCCCACTTTTTATTCAAAGTAGCTCGCCCTTTGGAATAGCTGTTTTAGTAATTGCTGCAATTCTGTTGGACATGGGAGTATCTGCAAACCTTGTGCTTAGCCAACGTTTAATTTTCTCGTTGAGTCCAGAAATTCGTAGTCGATTAAATGGACTATTTATGGCTATTTTCTTTTTAGGAGGTGCTGTTGGATCCTTTATTGGAGGATGGGCATATGCCTTAGGAGGATGGAATCTAACATTATGGATAGGAATCGCTTTTCCGACCATAGCCTTGCTTTATTTTACTAGAGAAAAATAGTTTTATAATCAAATTTAAACAGCCCAGATTCGTTTGAATGCTTCTTCATTAGTATGTCCGAGTTTTATAGATTAATTGCGGTTATTTTGAAGTTTTTATATCAGAACCAGACTTTTTTTCTATATTGCTGTAATTGAAAAAGACTCACCTTGTTGAATATATTTGAAATGCAATAAAAAAGAGCTTGTGCCAAAACACAGACTCTCTTTAAGTTGAAATGAATATATATATAGCCACCACTTTAGAGAAGGAAACGGTAGAGAGAATAGAATATGGCTAGATTTAATCTTTAAAAATGAACTTCATCAGGTGGTCGACTGCAATAAAATTGATAAAGAAGATTATTTACTGCAATGGAACGCAGCCCAATTAAAGATATTGAAATTAAGCATTTACTCCAAAATGCATTAGTAGACGAAATAAATAGTCATGAAATATTCATGAAAAGTATTAATATTATTTACTATCATGAGGGATATACCGAATATAATATAGAGGATTTATAAAACAAAAAGGGCTGAGATAGCCTTTTTGTTTTACACTTTGACGAGTATTTTTTATGAAAAAATACGTTATTCTTTTTGTAAAATTAATAAGAAAGGATGACGTTTTTGTATGTCTATTTCTGTATCCGATGAATTACAACTATTTACTTAAGAAATTCAAAGATTTTTATCGCTAAATATCTTACGAAATCTTGCCAGAGAGTTTGGTTTCTTGCGATGAACCCGTAAATTTCAAACAAAAAATATACCCAATTCATGAGTAAGAATGAAAAAAGAAAAAAATTCTATAATGTTTTATTTAATATCAGTTTATAGGGAAATTCATGTAATTAAATATGAAATAATACATATTATAATGATTTATTAAGATAAAATGTTATATTTTTGGATGGAATATATAAATGGAGGAAATGTAATGAACAAGAATTTAAAATTCACCCAAATGATGATTGGGATTAGTACAATGGCATTATCATTTGGAAGTATTCAAACACAGGTATCAGCAGAAGAAACAGCACCCTATAATATCTTACAGATGAAACCAATGGGGACAGAAACTTCAAAAGATGAAATTGTACATGCTACAAAAGCGGACGAAACTTTGACTTTTGAAGAGCGTTTAAAAATAGGAGATTTTTCACAACGTCCTACTCCGGTTATGAAACGTGATGAAATTCAATTAAAGCAAAGCTATACTTTGGCAGAACTGAATAAAATGCCTAATAGCGAACTCATTGATACATTATCAAAAATTTCTTGGAATCAAATTACGGATTTATTTCAATTCAATCAAGATACGAAAGCATTTTATCAGAATAAAGAACGCATGAACGTTATCATTAATGAATTAGGACAACGAGGAAGGACGTTTACGAAAGAAAATTCAAAGGGCATTGAAACATTTGTTGAAGTATTACGTTCTGCTTTTTATGTGGGATATTATAATAATGAATTAAGTTACTTAAAAGAGAGAAGCTTCCATGACAAGTGTTTACCCGCATTGAAAGCGATTGCGAAAAATCCAAACTTCAAATTAGGTACAGCTGAGCAAGATAGAGTCGTAACTGCGTATGGAAAATTAATTGGTAATGCCTCTAGTGATACTGAAACAGTACAGTATGCGGTAAATATTTTAAAACAATATAATGATAATCTTTCTACGTATGAAAGCGATTATGCGAAAGGACAAGCCGTATATGAAATTGTAAAAGGAATTGATTATGATATACAGTCTTATTTGCAGGATACGAATAAGCAACCTAATGAAACAATGTGGTATGGAAAGATTGATAACTTTATAAATGAGGTTAATAGAATTGCTCTCGTGGGGAATATAACAAATGAAAATAGTTGGCTAATTAATAATGGCATTTATTATGCAGGTCGTTTAGGGAAATTTCATAGTAATCCATACAAAGGATTGGAAGTTATTACACAAGCGATGAGCTTGTATCCTCGTCTAAGTGGACCTTATTTTGTAGCAGTAGAACAAATGAAAACAAACTATGGTGGAAAAGATTATAGTGGAAATGCAGTAGATCTACAGAAAATACGTGAAGAAGGGAAACGACAATACTTACCTAAAACATATACATTTGATGACGGATCAATTGTCTTCAAGACGGGAGATAAAGTAACAGAAGAAAAAATTAAGAAATTATATTGGGCAGCCAAAGAAGTAAAAGCACAATATCACCGTGTAATTGGTAATGATAAAGCGCTAGAACCAGGTAACGCTGATGATGTACTAACAATAGTAATTTATAATAATCCAGATGAATATCAATTAAATAGACAATTATATGGATATGAAACAAACAACGGTGGAATTTATATTGAAGAGAAGGGGACCTTCTTTACATATGAGCGTACGCCAAAGCAGAGTATTTATAGTTTAGAAGAGTTATTCCGTCATGAATTCACTCATTATTTACAAGGAAGGTATGAGGTTCCTGGTTTATTTGGAAGCGGAGAAATGTATCAAAATGAACGATTAACTTGGTTCCAAGAAGGAAATGCAGAATTTTTTGCAGGATCTACACGTACAAATAATGTTGTTCCGCGTAAAAGTATGATAAGTGGCTTATCATCTAATCCAGCAAGCCGTTATACAGCAAAGCAAACTTTGTTCTCAAAATATGGATCATGGGACTTTTATAAGTATTCCTTTGCAATACAGTCATATTTGTATAATCATCAATTTGAAACATTTGATAAGCTTCAAGATTTAATCCGTACAAACGATGTGAAAAATTATGACTCATATCGTGAATCATTGAGCAACAATACACAATTGAATGCAGAATATCAAGCGTATATGCAGCAGTTGATTGATAATCAAGAAAAATATAATGTACCGCAAGTAACAAATGATTATTTAATTCAACACGCACCAAAGCCGCTAGCTGAAGTGAAAAACGAAATTGTGGATGTAGCAAATATAAAAGATGCCAAAATTACAAAATATGAGTCGCAATTCTTTAATACATTTACCGTGGAAGGCAAGTACACAGGTGGTACATCAAAAGGTGAGTCTGAAGATTGGAAAGCGATGAGTAAACAAGTAAACCAAACTTTAGAGCAGTTATCCCAAAAAGGTTGGAGTGGTTATAAAACAGTTACAGCCTATTTTGTAAACTATCGTGTGAATGCAGCTAACCAGTTTGAATATGATATTGTTTTTCATGGTGTTGCAACAGAGGAAAAGGAAAAAACAACTACTACAGTAAATATGAATGGACCATACAGTGGGATAGTAAATGAAGAGATTCAATTTCATAGCGATGGTACAAAAAGTGAAAATGGAAAAGTTATTTCTTATCTATGGAACTTTGGAGATGGTACTACAAGTACAGAAGCAAATCCTACCCATGTATATGGAGAAAAAGGAACATACACTGTGGAACTAACAGTAAAAGATAGTAGAGGAAAAGAAAGCAAAGAACAAACAAAAGTTACTGTAAAACAAGATCCGCAAACAGGTGAATCTTATGAAGAGGAGAAGGTACTCCCGTTTAATACGCTTGTAAAAGGAAATCTGATTACTCCTGATCAAACAGATGTTTATACGTTTAATGTTACAGATCCAAAAGAAGTAGATATTTCTGTGGTAAATGAACAAAATATTGGGATGACATGGGTGCTTTATCATGAATCAGACATGCAAAATTATGTAGCTTGTGGTGAAGATGAAGGAAATGTTATAAAGGGGAAATTCGCAGCGAAACCAGGTAAATATTATTTAAATGTATATAAATTCGATGATAAAAACGGTGAATATTCATTATTAATAAAATGAATTTATTTCTAACATGTATAGAATGGCTATTTTAAAGAGGAGTCTGTTAATATAGGCTCCTCCTACTTTTTATTTACATATTGGGAGAGCACCACATCACCATCAAGCTAATACTTTCATATCCCCCTAAATTAAAATTTTCTTTCTCTACAGATAATTATTCTGAGAAGCCGTTCATTTTTTGTTTTGGGGGTATTTCTTTTTCTAAAGTTGTGATGGGTATGTATGGTGACCTCTATTAGACAATAGTGAATGAACAATTTCGGGGTTCAGTTCAACTTTATTCAAAATAAGATTTTTTTGCAGTAAAATCAATGTTAGTGGAACTTTTTTAATTAAACTTTTTTAAAAATTAACATAAATGCTTGCGATATTTAAATTAGTACTATATAGTTCTAATTATGACAAAGGTAAAATTAATGAATCAAAAACATGTGATTGAAGTAGCTGCAACATTATTTTTAGAAAAAGGGTTTGCTTATACAAGTATGGATGAATTAGTACGTGTAAGCAAAGTTTCAAAGTCTAATGTGTATTATCACTTTTCTAATAAGGAAGTATTATTAGAAGCGGTCGTTGATTATTGGATTGAAATGTATCAATCTGCAATTGATGACGTAATTTCTCAGAACCAATTTTTAGTTGAAGATCGTATCCAACTGTTTTTAAAGCAATTATCACAAGGAGTTCAATCGAGAGAGTATAAGGGAAGCTGTCCATTTATTACTCTTTATATTCAAAGTCCTACACAGGCCACGCAAATAAAAGAAAAAATAGGTCTTTTTTTTACAGGATTACAAAAGAAAGTTTCTCTATTACTTAAACAAGGGATAGAGAATGGAGAATTCAGAAATACGATTCATATTGATGAGGTTGCATCCCTTTTTATTACAAATCTTGAAGGGGCGTTATTTATTTCAGAAACATTGAAGGATGCAACTGTAATCACGAAAACAGCAGATCATTTTTTAAAATTGCTTCGATAACAGAAGCATTTTTTTTACATCAAATTAGTACTAAGTAGTACTAAAAAGGGGATCTTATATGAGAACAGTATTTTTAACTGGTGGAACAGGCTTTATTGGAAAGCAATTAGTGAAAGAATTAGCCAAAGAGGATGTTAAAATTCTTCTTTTAGTGAGGTCGAAAAGTAAAGCAACAAGCATTTTTCAAGAAAGAGGCATCTTAAAAAAGGATGTTATGCACTTTATTGAAGGTGATTTGACGAAACTAGATTTAGGTCTAAGTGGTGAAGATAAGGAGAGGGTATTGAAAACGGATGTGATTATTCACGCAGGAGGCCCCATGGATATTCAAGCGACAAGTAAAGAGGCAGCTTCCGTATTTTTAAATGGCGCCAAACATATTAGTGAATTAGCTAAAAGTATTCATCAATTGAAGGGTTTGCAACAATTTATTCATGTTGTAGGTTATATGAGTCCCTTTGATGATAAAAATAGCAAGATTGCAATTGATGTGTTTAAAGAAGGAAACAATTATTTAAAAATAAAAAATCCATATGAGAGAACAAAATTTTTAGCAGATCTTTATATCCGTCAGCAGGCATCAACAGTAGGTTATCCGCTTTCTGTAATTAATCCGCCAACTGTAGTCGGTAGTAGTAAAACAGGGAGTACAGAGCAGATAGCAGGATTAGGTTTGCTTGTGATGAGTATGCGAAGAGGGCTCATGCCAGTGATTCCTGGAGGTAAGGGATATAGGTTACCACTTATTTCAAACGATGAGCTTGCGAAGTTTATTGTGCAGGTTTTCAGATTGGAGCAACCGACTATTCAAACATATACACTTGTTGAAGACAAACAGCACGATCAAAACATTGCTGAATTATTAAGTATTATGTCGGAAAGTATGAATATGAGGGCACCAAAAATCTCTGTCCCGATGCCACTTATGAAAGCAATTATGAATAGTGGAGTAAGTAAAATAACAAAAATTCCTTCTGATGGACTGAATTTTATTACAAAACAAAAATTTTCAAATGTTTCAGCGAAAAAAATTATGGGAGGAGATTGGTTTAAGAAGACGAGTGTAATGAAATTTCTCCCTGCCGTAGTAGCTGATCTGGATTATCGAATGATGTATCAAAATGGCCAGCATAATCATGTATTTAAACGAACATTATGCGATAACAATACCCTTTACCAATTACAAGGAGAGGGTCAACCGTTTATATTATTACATGGTTTATTGAGTGATGGAGAGGATTTATTTCCTTTAGCACAAGAGCTTCATGAAAAAACTGGTCAACCTGTATGGATTTTGGATCTTCCAGGTTTGGGACGTTCTCCTTTTAAACGAGAGAAAAATCTTCTAGATATCTATTTGAATGTAGTGAAAAAGTTATTGGAGAAAGCTACGAATGGTGCACATCTAATTGGACATTCATTCGGTGCGTTTATTCTTCTGGAAGCATTGGTACAAGAGTACATAGATAAGAAGTATGCAATCACTTTACTTCAGCCACCTGTTGTTAAAAAAAATGCTAAATCCCTAAATGTTCCTCAATTTATGAACAAATGGACATTAAAACTGGCAACTACTAATTTGATAGGGCGTTATTTATTAAGTAATGGTTTGTTTGAAAGTATGGAGAGCATCCCTGAACATTATATTGAAAAGATAAGTAAAAGTTTTACTTCTCCTAGAATTTTAAATACTACGGTTCAGCTTAACAGTTTACTACTGAAAAACGATCAAGGTGATTTCAATGAAGTAACAAAGTATAATCTTCACATTATTTGGGGGGATTATGACAGAGCCTATTCTGCTCCATCGCATCTTGGTAAGGTTGATTGTGTTCCATATGGCCATCATTTTCCTCTTAGCCATCCGAGTGAAACGGCAACATTAGTAATAAAAAATAGTAATACTAGCAGATGAGAGTGTGGGATAAATAAAAAGTGTGTAGTAAGATTGTTGTGTCTTTGAAATAAAATCGTACTGTTTTGGGGTCCTACACCATCGCTATCAAGCTAAGAAAAGCAAATACCCCAAAACGAAAAAAATGACCTGAATTCTTATGAGTAACAGTAGAGATATAAAATTTTTCATTAATTAAAAACCAAGGAAAACTCGACAAAATGATTGGATTTACCTTGGTTTTTTGTGAGTGACTCAAAAAAGAACGAATTCTTGTCTTGCCCTATCAAATTTGATATCATTTATGTAAAATAATGTGAAACATTAAAATGAATAAAAGACGTTATTCTTTCCTATAATTCTACAGGAAGGATAACGTCTTTTTTGTTTTATAGATAGTGCAAAATCTTAGTTCCTCTTATATAATCATTAAACTCGGAAGTCAATAGAGCTACTAGTTTAATTAGATTATATGTTCTTCCCATAAAAAATCTTTAAAATGGTTTTATAATCTGGAATTTGTAACTTTAAGTATTGATTTATAAAGTTTTCGTTATCATATGGTACTTTTTTCAATTCAACAGAGAATTGCCCAGCATCAAAATTAACAATACCGTGTTGAGCGAAATGGTTCATGGTTACATCCTAGTGAGCCAGGATGTAAAAAAGTTTTGTCCATTGTTTGAAAACACTCAACAGGATTTATTCTGATGAGTTTTTTTGTTTATATAATTTATCAATAATTATTCTTTTTTCTCCGGCTGATAGGAAAGAATAACGACACCTGAACTGGTCGTTCTTGTTTCTATAAGTTTTAATGCTTTTGTATTGCTCTGGTCTTTAAAGAGACGCTTTCCGCTTCCTACGATAACGGGATTGACTATAAAGTGGTATTCATCAATGAGGTCATGTTGCATTAATGTTTGTGTAAGATCTCACCACTGCCATAGATTAAAAGGTTCTGACCGGGCTGTTCCTTCAGTTTCGATATTTCTTCTATAACATTATCCTTGATAAGATTTGCATTCCATTCGGTTTTTTCTAAAGTTGTTGAAGCAACAAATTTAGGAATGCTGTTCATCTTATCAGCAAAACCTTCTTCATCAGTCATAGAAGGCCAGGCAGCTGCAAAACCTTGATAGGTTACTCGCCCTAGTAGAAGAGCTTCACTTTCAAACAGTAAATTGGATTGAAACTTTGCTACTTCTTCATTGAAGTATGGAGCAGTCCAAGCTGGTTCCTCCATGACACCATCTAGTGAGAGGTACATCGATACAATTATTTTTCCCATTTTGTTCTCCTTTAGTTTTAAATTGAGATGTTTACATATTGGTAAAACAATTATTAATTCTCCAGCTAGAGAAAATTTACCTTTTTAATAGTTTCGACAAAATGTATTTATGTATGTTTTGGAATAAACTAATATATATTCATAACTTTGAAATATTGTATAACTTCTAATTTTTATGCATTATTGATTAGCATTGCTTATTGTGCTAACGAATCAGGATAGTGTGGCGACCGACTAAATAGTTGCTTATCCTCAATTATTAGAAGGGAAGTTTTATTATTTCGCGAATTGATTAGACATAGACGAGTGCTATAATTTTCTATATATACATAAAGAGGTGACTACGCATGAATCAAAGACCGTCAGAAGAAGAATACGCTGGGAGCTCCGGCGAATATATCCGTTTGGTGCCAGACGGTAACATCATCGACATTTTACTTGCTCAGGAAAAGCAAATGACCGAACTCCTGGCATCGTTGACCGAAAGCCAGGCCGCATATCGGTATGCGGAAGGAAAATGGACACTGAAAGAAGTTGTGGGCCACATTACAGACGCGGAACGCGTCATGACCTACCGCCTGCTCCGGTTCGCAAGAGGGGACCAGACGCCTTTGACCGGTTTCGATCAGGAATTATTCATACCTCCTTTCGGAAGCTGGACAACCGCGCAATTGGCCGAAGACTACCGGGCCGTACGGCAATCAACGATTACATTACTGCGCGGGCTACCAGCGGAGGCGTGGATCCGCAAGGGCACAGCCAACAACCTAAGCATTACGGCGCGCGCCCTCGCGTACAGCATTGCAGGACACGAGCTTCATCACATGGGGGTTATCCGAAACCGGTACTTGAGTTAATCGTCGGCAGAGGCCTTTGGAATGGAACGAACACCACTCATACAACCTTAGATACCGTTCTTATTAGGGTCCCGCCCCACAACCATCAACTTAAGGATTTAGACTATTTTTGAAATAAAAAGCACGTTACTATTCTCTTATGTTAATGAGAAAGGGTAACGTGCTTTTTATGAATATGCACCAAAAACAAGAGTTATATCGATTTTTCTCATTTTGGGGTATTTGTTTTTCTTAGATTGAGGGTGACGGGGCACTACTCTATAATGATCAAATTAAAATTAAAAATAGTTATAGAGACTCCATTTCTCGGAAATGTTGTAACTATTAAGTTGTAAAAAGAACCATAGTTTTTCATTTTTGAAAAGGCTATGGTCTTTTTTAGTTGTAGCAAAGTGATGATGCGAGGAAGTTTTTTTGATAAATCAAAAAAACTTGATTAACTAGTTGCATATAGAACTCATCTACATATATACTATAAACATCAAAAAAAGTTGATGAAGGGAAGTGAACTACAGTGGTACAAGATTTTCAGCTCTATGAGAAAAAGTTTAAAGCGTTGGCGGATCAGAAACGTCTAGAAATCATGTATGAACTTTGTCAGCGAGGCCAGACGTGTGTATGTGATTTAACAGAGATTTTTGAAATGACACAATCTAAGTTGTCCTATCATTTAAAGATTTTATTAGACGCAGGTTTAATTGTAAAAGAAACAAAAGGTACGTGGAGTTATTATGATTTAAATGATACGGAAGTGAATAATTTATTATCAGAAGAATTGTGCTGTATCTTTAGAAAAACAGGCAAAGGTAGCTGCTGTTAAAATTTTAATTTATTAATCAAAAAAAATTGATTAATGATATGTAAAGAGGAGGAATAAGGTATGAGATATGTTCACGTCGGTATAAACGTTACGAATTTAGAGAAGTCCATTGAATTTTATGAAAAAGTATTTGGTGTATCACCAGTTAAAGTGAAAACGGATTATGCAAAATTTCTATTAGAGACGCCAAGACTTAATTTCACGCTGAACGTGCGAGATGAAGTGAAGGGAAATCAGGTAAATCATTTCGGTTTCCAAGTGGATACAGCTGAAGAAATTACATTACATAAAGAAAGATTAGAAAAAGAAGGTTTCTTCGCGCGTGATGAGATGGATACGACTTGTTGCTATGCAGTACAAGATAAGTTTTGGGTAACGGATCCTGATGGGAATGAGTGGGAATTCTTTTATACGAAAGCACATAGTGATGTTCACAAAATTGAAGAGTCATCTTGTTGTACGACTTCTAATGAAGTAGCTAAAAATTCTTGTTGTTAATAGGAGATGGAAAATAAAATGAAACGCTTATCTTTTCTAGACCGATATTTAACACTATGGATTTTTCTAGCGATGGCTGTTGGGATTGGTTTAGGGTTTGTGTTCCCTAGTGTAGTAGACGGACTGAATACATTACAAGTTGGCACGACGTCTATTCCACTTGCTGTTGGTTTAATTGTAATGATGTATCCACCATTGGCGAAAGTTCGCTATGAGGAAATGGGCCAAGTATTTAAAGATGTAAAAGTGTTAGTTCTATCTTTAGTACAAAACTGGATTATTGGTCCGGTACTTATGTTTGTGTTAGCAATTATTTTTCTTCCTGATAAACCAGAATACATGGTTGGTCTCATTATGATTGGATTAGCACGTTGCATTGCGATGGTCATTGTTTGGAACGATCTTGCCGATGGGGATAAAGAGTATGCGGCAGGTTTAGTGGCTTTTAACTCGGTATTTCAAATGTTATTCTTCTCCATTTATGCATACGTGTTTGTAACAGTCATTCCAGAATGGTTAGGGATTGAAGGTGCTATTGTCGATATTACAATGATAGAAGTAGCAAAATCAGTGTTTATTTATTTGGGAATTCCTTTTATAGCAGGTATGTTGACGCGCTTTGTACTAGTTAAGTTAAAAGGAAGACAGTGGTATGAAAAGGTTTTTATACCTAAGATTAGTCCACTTACATTGATTGCATTGCTATTTACGATCATTATTATGTTTTCTTTAAAAGGAGAGATGATTGTTAGCGTACCACTAGATGTAGTAAGAATAGCAATTCCATTACTCATTTATTTTATTGTAATGTTTTTTGTTTCTTTCTTTATGGGAAGAAAGATTGGTGCAAACTATCCGGTGACTACAACATTAGCATTTACAGCAGGTAGCAATAATTTCGAGTTAGCGATTGCTGTAGCAGTTGGTGTGTTTGGTATTCATTCGGGCGCAGCATTTGCAGCTGTTATCGGTCCTTTAGTTGAAGTACCTGTCATGATTGCACTTGTAAACGTTGCTTTTTGGTTTAAACGTAAATATTTTAATGATCAATCAGTCTAAATTTAAAAATAAAGGTGGAAAACAACATGGAGAACAAAAAGACAATCTATTTCTTATGTACAGGAAATTCATGCCGAAGCCAAATGGCAGAAGCATGGGGAAAGAAATATTTAGGAGATAAGTGGAATGTATATTCTGCAGGAATCGAAGCACATGGAGTAAATCCAAACGCAATTAAAGCAATGAACGAAGTAAATATCGACATAACAAATCAAACATCAGATATAATTGATGCAAACATTTTAAATCGTGCTGATTTAGTCGTTACGCTTTGTAGTCATGCGGATTCGGTTTGTCCATCTACTCCGCCACATGTGAATCGTGTTCACTGGGGATTTGATGATCCAGCAGGAAAAGAATGGTCTGAATTTCAACGTGTTCGTGATGAAATTGGTGAACGTATAAAACGATTTTCTGAAACAGGGGAATAAATAAAGGAAAGAGTCAATCTTCTATTGTGTTGGAGATTGGCTCTTTTTTATTATATATTTCATTGATTTAAAACAACTATTAAAAAGAATAGAGAATATTCTGTCATGGTGTTAAAGTTATAATAAAGCGATTTCAAAAAGGTGGTTTAACTTATGATTTCTGAATTAAGCAAGAATGATTTTTATAAATGTAGTAGTTTAATAAATGAACGAGGTCAATTAGAAGTCAAAGCTGTAATTGCAGGGGTGAATCCTGGTCGTATATTTGTAGATAACATATCTTCCCCTAATTTGGGGCTTATTTGGTTAGGCAATAATGATGGCTTCTTTTTTATTGGAAATGCTGAAAATGAAGAGTTTAATAAAGAAATGAATCATCTTATTAATAATGTAATAAAACCTGAGGCGAAAAAGGTTGGACTAAATTGTTTTGAAGGAATCGGTAATCATTCAAAGTGGAACAAAACAATTGAAAGAATATTTCAGCACCGTAACTTAAAGAGTTGGAATCAAAGAGTGTATATGCTAAGAAAAGAGGATTATGAAAATCATCATGAGCCTAAATTTGAACAGGGATATACTGTGCTAAAAATGAGTAAAGCTCTCTATGAAAATAATAATAACACATTTAAGAACATTGATTTTTTACAATCAAAAATTTTAGAGTTTTGGTCTTCACCAGATTGTTTTTTCAATGAAGGAATCGGTTATTGCATTGTTTATGGTGATCTAATTGTGAGTGTTTGTTTTTCAGGATTTGTATTTGAAAATATACACTGTATAGATATTGAAACAATAGAAGAGCACCAGGGGAGAAAATTAGCTCAAACGATAGCTCATAGTTTTGTGAAAGATTGTTTGGAGAATGACATTACTCCATATTGGGACTGTATGGAATTGAACAAGTCTTCTATCGCAGTTGTGGAAAATGTAGGGTTTATAAATGTATGTAACTATGTAGGATATTATTTTCTATTTGATGAATAATTTGTTGATGCGATGAAACGATAGGCATGAGTTAGTTCTATAAGTTTATGAGCCGCAAATGCGGCTTTTTTATTTGTGTCGTAATTCGTTTTAGAATTCTTTTTCGAAAAACTGAATGATTTTTTTAGAATTATCTTCACTTAAATCATAACCTTCACCGTGTGTTTCATTGCTCGCTTTTGCTATTACGATGTCACCATCAGACTCTATCCAAACAAAGAATTCTTGTATAGAATTATCTTGATAAGTAACCTTCATTTTTGAATGTATATAGTCTTTGGTCTCTTGATCTAGAAGTAGTGTTTTTTTCTCTGCGCTTTCCATGCTTGTGAAAATTGTTTTCATATTTTCTTTATTTACTACTTGATTACTACTTTTTGAATTTACAGGACTAATTTCAAGTTTTCTCACTTCTTTTTGTTCAAACATAACGTTTTCATATACAAATTCTTTTTCTTTCACTGCTGTGGATGCTTCTTTATTGGAAGCTTTCGTCTCATTTGAATTACTTGTACATCCAATTAATAAAGTGATACTTAATGCTCCAATTATACCAAATGTTAATCTCTTCAATAATAGGCCCCCCATCTACTATTTTCTATAATTCTATTTCCTATTTGAAATATCCTAGCTATGCTTAATGAAGTGAAAAACATTTTGTTATGGGAAGCGCAATGAATTACATGTACCCTAATTTTTTGTATGGAAGGAGAGAACGTGGTGAAACACATAATAAGAAATGTAGTAATGAATTATTTTAAAGAAATTCATTCATTAGCAGTGGAAGAAGAATTACATAATAATAGTTGGCATACAGATTTACACTATAAAATTATCGTAAATGGAAAGCGATATTCCGCAAGATTTATAAATAGCAAGCGAACAATCAATCCAGCTTTTGGAGCGTTATCAAACGAACAACTGATAGAGCAAGTATGGTTTACGTATTATGTACGCGAACATGGAATTCCTTTTATGCAGATAAATAAGAATAGGGCAGGAGAGCCATTTACACTTGTCGCTTGGAATGAGGAACAATACAGATTTGTCTTGTCTAATTGGATTGAGGGAGAACATATTACACATTGTACAGAAGCTATCGCAAAAGCCTTTGGAAAGGAATCAAGAAAGATTCATGACATATCTTGCGCATTTCAAAGCTCGATTTTTCAAAAGAAATCACATTTGGATGGGTATGCCCAGTTTATTCATATGTTAGAAAGTAAGGCAAGCGCATGCAAAGAATTACGGGAGTATATAAAGCTAGCTACATATCATATAGAGTGTGCATATACGAGTGAATTAAAGTTTATCGTACAGACAGATTTAAATCCTTTGAATGTTTTATGGGACTCAAGTGAGCAGGTAAAAGGAATTGTAGATGCCGAATCGATTGGATATGTTGATCGTATTGAAGGACTAGCCTTTTTACTAAAGTGGTATTCCCGAACGGAAGGAATAGAATCACATGAAGTCAGTCCAAGTGTTGCTAGTGCATTTTTAGAAGGGTATAAGGCTCATAATATTGTTACATCAAATGATTACAAAAGACTTTCTTCGTTACTATGGTTATCCGGTAGTTTAAATTGGAATTTTGTGAAGAAAACACTAAGTGTAATAAGTGATGAGAGGGAATTAGAAGAACATTTGGAAGTTTATAGAGTGAGGGGAGAAAGGTTGTCTTCATTAATAAGTAGAGAAGAAAGAGCCAACTCGTTTGAGTAGGCTCTTTAACGATAAGTAGGTTGAATATAACCTAATTTTATCCCTTTAGTGACAGCTTCTAAAGAAGATGAAACATTTAATTTATCAAATACGTGCTGAATATGATTGGAAATTGTACGTTCGCTAGCGTATAACATAGAAGCAATTTCTTTGCGCTTATAGCCATCACACAGTAATTGTAAAATTTGTTTTTCACTATGAGTCAATTCTTCAATTGTTTCTGTAGGGGTTGGAAAATGAGATGCGCCTTTATTAATATCGTGTAGTACTTTCACCAATACTTCAGGTAAAATATTTTTATTAATAAAACCACTTACACCTAGTTTTTGAGCTTCATACTGGTAAACAGGTAAATCATAACCGGTTAATATAACAATTTTTGTATCACATTTACTATCCAATATTATTTTTGCTATTTCTAAACCATCTTCACTACTTATATTGCTTAAATTAATATCTAATAAAATAATATCTGGTTTAAACTGGTTGATAATTGTAACGACATTTTCAACATTTTGTAATGAACGGAATTCATCTATTTCAGGATAATCTTCTAAGGCTATTTCCAAGCTTTTAGCAAACAAAGCATGATCATCTATTAATAAAATGTTTATAGGAATCGCCTCCTTTCATAGGAATGATAATAGTAATGCATAAACCAGAAGGGTTACTATTTGAAATGGTCATTTTACCATTTAATAAAAATAGCTGTTCTTTAATCGAATTCAATCCTTTATGACCATTCAAAATATCTGCTTCGGTAGTTGTTAAACCTTTGCCATTATCTTTCACAACAAGTTTTATTTCCCCATCTTCTTGTACTAAATGTAAATGTAACTTTGAACAATTTGAATGTTTGAATGCATTCGTTACTAGTTCTTTTAATATTCGATATACGACAAGGTGATAGGGTTCTACTAAAAACAAGTCGTCGTTACACGTAAAGGATATATTAACATGTTTCGTTTCATATTTTTTTTGAATCATTTTAAGTAAATTACGATAATTTTCTTTTAATGTAAGTGTTTTTAATAGAGTTGGATGATACTCCTGCATTTCAATGCGTATTGTATGACTTAAGTTATCCAGTGTCGCTACGATTATGTCATGAATTTCTTTTTTACTAGATTTGTTCATCATATTTTTAACAGCTAATATGTCTTGTAGTATTTCATCATGTAAATAATTAGAAAATCTACTTTTTAATTGTTCTTCTTTTACGATTTGTACTAAGTTATGAACATACGAACTGTCTGGCAAAGTTTTTAATTTTTTTGTATTCAAATTGGAGATAGTGTTTTTTGTGTCTTGAAATAATAATGTGAAATAAAGCTGAATGAACCAAATAATTGTATGTATAAAAATGAAATAAGTAATCATATTAAATTGAAATAGTACTCCAAGTGAACTCATAAAAATAAAAATGCATAAAAACATAAAAGCAATTGCACCTTTTTTTAAGGGGAAATATTGTTTCATAGATATATGATTTTTAAAGGCTATTGCATGAATACTAAATAGGGGGAACAGAATTATTATGTACCATCCTAAATTATTTACATATTCGGGACTTCTCCCAAATAACATAACATATACGATAAAGGGGAAGATAAGAATTGTAGTAGATGTAAGTAAATGCTTTTTTTCAGTTTTAAAAACAAATTTAATTCGTTTGTTATGTTTCAGGAATAGAAAAATAATCCAACTAACACTGATAAGCCATTGAAATGAAAATAGAACAGAAAATATTCTATCGTTTATTAAATATGCACCTAATGTTAGTAAATATGTAACTCGTAAAATCCAATCTTTTTCTTTTTTATAACTATAAATAGAATCTTGGAAAAAGAATAGGAGTATAAATTGCACGATTTTATATAGAATGAATACACTTAGTAGTGTACTGAATGTACGAAAAATCTGGTTGTCATTCAGTGTAAGTAAAAACTGCCAAGAAGTAAAAAGTAGTAAACTAGAAAATTGTGATAATAGAGTATTGTTTTTTAAGTTGATAAAACTAAGATATGATCCATAAATGGCCATAATCGTTATAAGCAGTAAAGGGAGTAATTTTGCTGTTCCTATAATATTGTCTATTGAAAATTCATTGCATAGAAAAATAATCATACAAAGTTGGTTAATTAAAATTAAAATTTGTTTTTGCTCATAGTACTTTTTCATAAAATCACTTACCTTTGTTAGATTGCATACAGATAAAGCTGATGTTTTTTTATTTATCATCAGCTTTATTTATAGTTTTTTACTTTTTATTGTTAAATATAATTTTATAACATGCTCTTTTTGTTAACAAATAATAAACGATATATACAACAGTAAAAATAAATATTGCAAAAAGAATCGGTAATATAAACGCACTACTTTTTCCTAATAGATCATCCATTAAAGCAGTCTTATAAGCCATTAATGCAAAGATACTATGTGCTAATCCTATTATGTAAGGAATGCTAAACAAGGTAAAAATTTCTTTACTTATTATTCTTTTTATCTTCTTTTTGTTATAGCCCATTCTATTTAAAATAATAAATTCATTTTTATTTGCCATCATACTTGAAAGGTTATGGAAATAGAGAATACTGCCTGTTGCAATAAAGAAGATGATAGTAACAAAACTAATGAGCAAGAATGTTGAGCTATTTTGCTGAATAATATAATCATTTTTCTGGTAACTACTTGTAAAATAACTATTATTTTTAAATAGTGGAGCTAAGTTTTCATAAACTGCTTTATTATTCCTCATATCTAATCCATTAAAACTCACTATCGTTTTTTCAGGTAATTCTAAAGCTTTTATTTCTTTATAAAGTTGATCCGAGATAATAAGTGTTGCGACACTATTTGCAAATCCAATTGAATTAAGTAATGTAGTGTCTTTTACTTTAATATCTATATTAGTTGTAGGCGTTAAATTTAAAGTATATATTTTCCCTTTATCTAGATTTTCTTTTTCAGGTCGATATTTTACTAGGATGCTTTCATTTTTAGCTAGATGATTAAATTCTACATTTTTATCTTGAATATGTATTAACTTTCTGTAATCTGACTCAGAGATAAGGTCAAATCCGTGTTCCTTTTTTATACTATATTCTTTCGGTAAATTATCAGAATTAGATTTCCCGTTAATAATGGTTGTTTCTGTATATCTTGTATTTTCTTTACCGACAGTATTTTGTACAGTTTGTAGTGCTTTATTGGCTACGTCCTTATCGTCTAAAGGAAACTCGATAGCTGAAGGTACGATCCGTTCTGTAGCGGCAACAGGATAGTAAAGAGTCAGTAGAGTAGAACTGAATATAGCTAAAGTTCCTGCGGTTAATAAGGTTAATAAAATGAAAGTTTTTGCTTTTGAACGAATTTTAAATATAAAGTTTGGGATGACGATAATATTGGATTCTTTATAAAACCATATTTTATTTTTCTTTAGCTTTTGAATCGCATATGGTAAAAATGAATGAATAAAGAAGATCGTCCCTAATATTACACTGAACATCGTTAAGAGAGCGATTGGAGAAAAGCCAATTGTTTTCCACAAAGATTTCGTGCCCCTTGTAATATCGATTGCTAAGAAATAGCCAATTAAAATGAAAAATAATCCTAGTAGTGAAAAAACTGTATTGATTTTTATCTTTTTATCTTCTTTTTGTTCCATACGTACTAAAGTTAGTAAGGAACTTTTTCGAAGAATAATCCAATTTGATAAAGATAAAACAAAAAGAACAGCAAAGATAAAAGCAAAGGTGAATAGTACTGCATCAAGGTTAATAAATGGTACTTTAGAAGTATCGATTTGTAATTTTAATATTTTGATTATAGCTCCTACAATTCCTTTATGAGCAATGGCGCCAAAAATAATTCCTACAAATAGGGCAGCAAAGCAAATCATAATATTTTCAAAAGTTAACAGTTTTAGCATCGTTGATTTTCTATATCCTAAAAGGGAGTAAATGCCGAGTTCGTTCATTCTTTTTTTCATAAAAAATGTATTAGAGTATGACATATAGAATAGTACAAATGCCATAACAAAGATCGCCACTGTTTTTGACATTGTTTCTACTCTACCATCAGACGAAATCTTTTCCATGACAATGTCGTTCATGGAAAAAGAGATAAAGGAGAAAAATACCATCAGTACAAAAGCTACTGAAATAAAATAGAATGAATAGAAGGAGAAGTTATTTTTTAAATTCTTTTTTGCGATTGTAAATAATCCCACAGTTCAATCTTCCTTTCGTATTTCTAGTTATATCGATTTTCATCAATTTTAGAGATTTCTTTTAATATTTCTTCGAAAAATTCTTTTCTATTTTGTTTATTTTTCTTTAATTCTTTTATAATGTTTCCGTCTTTGAATATTAAAATTCTACTAGAAAAACTGGCTGCATAGGCATCATGAGTTACCATTAAAATGGTAGTTTGAAGTTCCTCGTTTACCTCTTTTAATTTTTGAAGTAGTTCTGTTGCAGAATTTGAATCTAACGCGCCTGTAGGTTCATCTGCAAATAAAATACTAGGCTGCTTTGCAAGGGCTCTTGCAGCTGCAACCCTTTGTTTTTGTCCCCCCGATAATTGACTAGGATATTTGCTTAATTGCTCAAATATCCCAAAACGCTTTGCTAAATTTTCTATTGTGGATTCAATTTCCTTTGGGGATTTTTTTAACAGAGTAAGTGGAACAGCAATATTTTCCTTTACGGTTAAACTATTAAGTAAAAAATACTCTTGAAAAATAAACCCTAAGTAATCCTTCCTAAAATCAGCAGATTTATTATTGTTAAGCGTTTGGATATTAATCCCATTTATAAAAACATCGCCCTCTGTAGGTGTGTCGATAGTGGATAAAATATTTAATAAAGTTGTTTTTCCGGATCCAGAGGCCCCCATAATCCCCACAAACTCACCCGCTAGAATATCAAAAGAAACTTTATTAAGCCCTGGTAATTGATTCTTGTTATAAATTTTTGTCACATTCCTTGCAGATACTAATGCATTCATTTTATTTACTCCTTTTCATCTATTTATATATGAAGTGTATCTTTTGATATAAAAAGAAGCATGAGTAAAAAGCGCAATCTTGTGCTCATATGCTGTTACTTTGTATTGCGAAATTGTGTAAATGATAAAAAATATAGATACATCATGATAGGGAGTATGAATAAAAGAAACATCACCTTCCAAAATCCCATTACCTATAAAATGAGGGAAGTTCCACATAATGGACATAAACGGTGCTTATACATGTAAAGTAAGAGGTCATGAAAATGAATAAAGACTGCTAATTTTCGTGCGCTTTGATTATGTAGAAATAGGGGGAAGTGACATGAAAGGTAATACTCCTAAGAAAATTTTATTTATTCAATCAGGGATTCCTTTTTATTATCCAATGATCGAAGCAGCAATTTTGAATAGTTTACAAAAGGTAAACAGCGATACAAGTATGGTGAGTCCAGAAAAAGCTATAAAAACCGCGTTAAAAATGAAACCAGATTTTATTTTGGTATTAAGCGGTTTAAGTGAAGAATTTAATCATATTATGCCATTCTTAAAAAAGGCAGGGTTTACTACTGGACTTTGGCTGACAGATGATCCTTATTATACGGATGTAACACAACATCTTGTGCCGTATTATGATTACATATTTACGCAAGATTTAAATTGTATCAAGTTTTATAGAGGGATAGGATGTAAGAATGTATTTCATCTCCCGTTAGCAGCAAATCAAGATGTGTTTAAACCTTCTCTTAAAGAAGATACATATAAGTATGATCTTAGTTTTATAGGAACCGCATTTGAAAATAGAATTAACTTTGTTGACTCTATTTCAGAGTATTTAGCAGAAAAAAATATAAAAATTGTAGGTTTCGGTTGGGAGAATTTAAAGAGTTATGAAAGGTTAAAGGATAAAATACAAATCTTGCCACTTGCAAAGTATGAAGATGCGTTACATTTTTACGTATCTACTAAAATCAATATAAATTTGCATCGTTCACTAATTGATCAGGAATTGAATTGTAACTCTGCAAATATTCAAGCGTATTCCGTAAATAATAGGACGTTTGAAATTAATGCCGTAGGTTCTTTTCAATTAACTGATATACGTCCAGATGTAGCAAAACATTACATACCAGGTGTTGAAATAGAAACTTTTAATAGTGCATCGGAGTTTATACAAAAAGCAGAGTATTATTTGGAACATGTACAAGAAAGAAAACGTATAGCAAAAAATGGACTGGATAGAACTTTGAAACATCACACATATGATAAACGTATAGTACAATTATTAAACTATATTAATTTCATAGGTGTGCAGATGTAGTCTAACCATTAACTGAAATGATAAGCATTTGGTGCTTTCTAACTCTCGTATTCTATAAAAATTATTTACGAAAAAGGGATTTGGATACATTTATAGAATTTGTTTATTCTGAAAAAACAATTTTGCATTCAAACTAATTTATATCTAATAATTAGAGGAGATTAAAAATGAATCACTTTTTTGTAGAATTTGGTGAATATGAAGCAAGTGGTTGTGAATGGGGGGATAAAAGTAACCCTCAAATCATTTGTTTTCATGGTTTAGGAAGTACAAAATTAAGTTTTATAGAAATGGCGGAATTTCTAAAAGATAACTATCATATTGTATCGTTTGATCTACCGGGACATGGGAAAACACCAAATTTTGAGAAGGATGAAGATTACGGTGCAGCCCATTTAATAAATTGGGTAGTAGCATTATTTGAGCACATAGGAAAAGAAACATTTCATATAGTAGCACATTCATGGGGCGCAAGCGTTGCGCTTCACTATGCAGCCGCATGTCCAGAAAAAGTGAATAAAATGGTTTTGTTAGATGGTGGTTATCATCATGGAAAAATGAATGCAGACTATTTTGCGAAGCTATATAAAAATGCGAAAGAAGGAGAGTGTCCACCGCGATCATTAGAAGAAGAAATCATTCATTACGAAAAAGATTTTGATGAATATATTTTTGACAGTAAAGAAGCGTTCATCCAATCAGAAAAAATGGTTTACAGCAGGTGGTCTCCATTATTAGAACGTGCGGTTTATGATTTAATGCGAGAAGAAGATAGTAAAGTGAAATGGCATGCTACTGGCGATACCGCTAGAGGTGTAATTAAGTTTCAATATACGGTGTATAAAACATTGAAATTGCATAAAATTAAAAGCGATATTTTATTATTGTATTGTGACCTTCCTGATAATTATTTAGAAATAAGAGAATTGCAGATAGCAGAATTTAAGAAGCGTATTAACATTACGACTAAGCTTTACAAAGATACAGGGCATTTAATGCACTGGGATAGACCAGAAGAGATTGCTAAGGACGTTTTAAATTGGTTACTATAAAAAAGGTCCGTTGTTCGAATGTGAGCAACGGGCTTTCTTTTGAAAAACTGAATTCAAGAGTGATAGTGGGATAAGCAAGAGCATTACAGTTCTATTACCAATTCATTTTTTGCTATAATGGATGTGAAGCAGAAAACAGATAGAAAGATACTGCTAGTAATTTATACTTAAATGTAGGGTAACTAACTGTTACGATTTATTTAACCAATTATAACGAAAGTTAATTAAATATATCAGTAAGCCCTGCTAGTCAAGTGATTGGCTAGTAGTGAGGGTTAACTGCGGGCAATCCCTAAAGCTGATTGAACTACAACGTGGCTAGAAATAGCGAGCGTGAATGTCGCGAAAGCAGAAAAAATCAATCAGATTGTGCAAGGTTAAATCCTAAACACTAGAACAATGGGTCTTCCGCCTCGAATCATCTAAGTCAAAATGGATAAGATGAACGTTCAACGACTATCTCGTATAACTGGCGAGAGTACATCACAAGCCTATGGTGATGGAAAAATCCTCTATCTCTAAGTAGATAAACATATAGTCTGCGCTCATGTGAAAACATGAGAAGTTCATAAGAGAACTGGCTAAGGAATTGCGCCCTTAGTTGAACGAGATACATTTAATTAAATCTATCAAACCGCATTGAATTTATCGAACGTATGTGCTATTGTGAATTTAATGAGGTAAGAATGATAATGAAATTTTTACGAGTTAGTCAAGTATCAGAATTAACAGGTTTGCATCCGAGTAGTCTCAGGAGAATGCTGGTGGAACACGCTACGATTCAGAAGAACAAATCTTTCATTAAAGGAGTTACATTCTGATGATATTGGCGAAGAAAGTTAGACTGATTCCAACGCCTGAACAAGAAAAAGTGCTTAGAAACCATGCTGGTGCTGCAAGATTTGCTTATAACTATTGTAAAAGAATGAGTGATAGATACTATAAGCTATTTGGAAAATCTGTTTCACAGTTAGCTTTACAGAAACGATTTACAAAGATCAAGAAGCGAAAGAGGTATGAGTGGTTAAAAGAAATCAATGCACAAGTTCCCAAACAGGCTTCAAAAGATTTTGATACGGCGAGAAAACATTCGTTCAAAAAGTACAAAAATGGTTATCACACTTCTTATAAATCCAAAAAAGATTTAATCCAAGGATTTTATGCCAATTATGAAAGACTGGTTATAGGAAAGAAAGTCGTTCATATTCAGTCTATTGGAGAAGTGAAAACAAGCCAACAACTACCAAGGAATAAAAAACCATCCAATCCAAGAGTTACCTTTGATGGTCGTCACTGGTGGATTAGTGTAGGGTTCCAAGAAGACTTTGAATCACAAGAACTAACGAATGAGTCGATTGGTGTGGATGTTGGTTTAAAAGAACTTTTTGTAGCTTCTAATGGTATGAAAGAACGAAATATAAACAAAGATGCTAAGGTTAAAAAACTTTTGAGAAGGAAAAAGTCAGCGCAAAGAGATATGTCTAGGAGATTTAAAAAAGGTGTAAAAATTCAATCTGCCGGATATGAAAAAGCGAAAGCGGAGCACCTGCGGTTATCTAGAAAAATTACGAATATCCGAAATAACCATATCCATCAAGCAACAGCTAAATTGGTGAAAACCAAACCAATGAGAATTGTTGTGGAAGACTTATCTATCTCAAACCTGTTAAAAAACAAAAAACTATCGAAAGCATTTTTATTTCAAAAATTAAACTTCTTCTTTCAATGTTTATCATACAAGTGCGAGAAATATGGCATTGCGTATGTAAAAGCTGATAAATGGTTCGCCTCAAGCAAGATTTGTTCATGTTGCGGAGTAAAATACGACCATTCAGTTCAACCAGAAGGACAGTGGAGTTTAAAAATACGTGAGTGGCGTTGTGCTTCATGCAATAGCTATCACGATAGGGATGTAAATGCGTCGATAAATTTATCAAGATGGGTAAAATAAATGCTTGATAATAGGAGGTAACGATACTGCCTCGTGTGGAGTGTTATACCCCTCGTCCCTTTGGGGTTGCGAGAACACTTTGAAGCACTAACTTGTGTAAATTTGATTGAATTGTATAGATTTAGTTAAGTTTATCGTATCGGAGATTGAACAGAGTTATGGGGAATGAAAAAGAAATTAGTTCCGCTAAATTAATATGGAAGATGACGCGCCCGCATACGTTAACGGCGACATTTTCTCCTGTAATTTTAGGAACAGTGGCATCACTTTATGTTGCCGAAATTGATTGGCTTTTATTTATTGCGATGATGGTTGCATGTTTAGCATTGCAAATCGCGACGAACTTATTTAATGAGTACTATGATTTCAAACGTGGATTAGATACCGCTGATTCTGTTGGCATCGGTGGCGGAATTGTCCGTCACGGATTGAAACCAAAAAATGTGTTGACAGTTGCGCTTTTATTGTATGTAGTAGCAGCAATTATTGGAGTTTATATTTGTATGAATAGTAGCTGGTGGTTAGTCGTCATTGGTTTAATTGGGATGGCGGTTGGTTATTTATATACAGGTGGTCCATTACCAATTGCGTACACTCCATTTGGAGAATTAGTTTCTGGATTGTTAATGGGGACATGCTTTGTACTTATTGCTTTCTTTATTCAAACGAATACGATAACGACTGAAAGTGTATTAATTTCCATTCCAATTGGAATTTTAGTCGGTGCAATCAACATGTCAAATAACATCCGAGATATTGAAGAAGATATTAAAGGTGGAAGAAAGACATTAGTAATCCTCCTTGGGAGAGAAAAAGCAATAGTAACACTAGCTGTAGCCTTTTTCGTTGCTTATTTCTGGATTGCGGTAATTGTATTGATGGGTTATATAAGTCCTTGGGCATTAGTGATGTTCCTAGGTTTGAGAAAACCAATCTCTGCCATTCAAAGCTTCCAAAAAGGGGCAAAGGATCCCGGATATATGCGCATCGCCATGAAATCAACAGCGATGACAAATACGATTTTCGGCTTTTTATTATCAGCAGGATTATTAATAAGTTACTTGTTTTAAATAAAAACCCCCAGTTTCTCAATTTTAATTTAGAGAGATTGGGGGTTTTATTTTGACTTTGCTTCATGTTAAAAACAGTTTCATTTGAAATGAAAATACCAATACATTGCAACTTCATCATTTGTCATATCCAAACCTTTATAAATAAGAAAATCAAATCCACCAATTACAAATCCACATTTTTCATAAAATTTACATGCTGCGACATTATTATTTTGCGTTTCAAGCATAATACCTGGCATATTGCCTTCTTTTGCCCACTGCTTTGCTTGATCAACTAATCTTTTACCAACTCCGAGTGTACGATATTTTTTATCCACTGTTATATCTTCTATGTAAGCATAGTGATTCCAATTCTTTTTCAATACTATGAATCCGATGATTTGGTTATGTAACAGTGCTATGTAAATTACTTGATTCGGTTTATTTATATACTCATTGTACGCCAGTTCTTCATTATCACATTGATTTTGTAAATAACTTTTTTCATAACTTGGAACGTCTTCTACTGTATATTCTATGCGTCTATTTACTTTGGAAAGAGAAAGAATTAACCGAGCATTTACTATAAAACTATCATCAATCTCCGGGAAATTGCCTACATCATTTTTTTCTAACTTTCTAATTAAAAGGTTCATCGGAGTACCTCCCAATAATATTATTTCTTCTGATTTTTTATTTGATTCAAATGAATTGCGATTACAAAATTATAATAGAATTTCAATGGTAAGGCTATCTCTGTATTTTATCTTTATACTAGCATGCTAGTATGAAAATATTGTTTGAAATGAAGCGGATTATTTTCAATTAAACTTCCAGAAAAATCAACGTCTATAGTATCAACAGGTTACTAAAAAATGAGATGATTTCATTAAAGAGTATTTTAGTGAAAGAAGGATTAAAGAAATGATCCTAGTTTTTTCTAAAAGAGTGATTCCATTAAATCAATTCAGAGCATGTTCTGATTTATCTTTCTTCAGAGCATGCTTTTTGGGCTCGTTTCCATAAGTGTATTAGTACCAATTTAACAACTCATCAGTTACAAGTTACTTTTTGGATACCACATTTTAGAATAACTAACTTATAGAAAAAATTGAATAATTTTCATGTGTAAGGAGATTTTAAGAAGGATATAGAGGGGATATTTTCCTGTTGTTTTCTAGCCAAATGATTACTTACCCAAAAACCATGTGGCGGAACGGTTTCTAAAGCTTTTCTGTCAAGAAATCACTAACACTAAAGTTCAAGTATAAAAACATAAACCATTCGATAAATGGGGTAGTATGATGAAAAAACTTAGTAGAAATCGTTTGAGAAAAGATATTCAGGAACTTGAGAGTGCAAGTATGCAGATCCAACATGATCAAGAGTGTGAACTCAAGCAGAGTGTATGTGCGAATGAAGAAGTTTTGAGACAAGTTTTTGAAAATTGTTCCGATATTGTATTTCGTCCACTTCTCATAAATAGTCAAACTGAAATTCTTTTTATTTATATAGATGGATTAGTTGACACTAAGATTGTGGAACAAGTTGTTTTCAAACCAATGATGTTTGAAGGTTTGCCTAGTGGAGTAAAGAGTGAGGATTCGGTAGGAGAAATTATACAAAAACAGCTTATTGCGGTTTCTCAAGTAAAGACGATTTCAAAAGTTCATGAGGTTATAGAAGCGATATTGAAAGCGAATATCGTCATTTTAACAGAAGGAGAGAGTCAAGCTCTAGTCGCTGATTTAAAAGGGTTTGAAAAACGAGGTATTGAAGAACCGGCTGCCGAGATTTCTGTTCGTGGCCCTCGGGACGGATTTACCGAAACGTTAAGGGTGAATACGAGCCTAATTCGCCGAAGGATTCGGAGTCAAAGACTAAAAATGGAACCTTATTCGATTGGGGAATTATCACAGACAGATGTGGTAATTGCCTATATTGAGGGCATTGCACCCGATTCGGTTTTGGATGAAGTTCGCCAAAGGGTAAAGCGAATTCAAATTGATGGGGTGTTGGAGTCAGCTTTTATTGAAGAGTTTATCGAGGATCAACCCTTTTCTCCCTTTCCGCAAATTCAAAATACCGAGCGACCAGACGCGGTTTGTGCAAGTTTATTAGAAGGGAAAGTCGCCATTTTAGTCGATAATACACCTTTCGTTTTAATCGTTCCGATGACATTTTGGACGGGTTTGCAAGCAGCGGAGGATTATTATGAGCGCTCCATCTACACGACTTTTGTTCGATGGATACGTTTAATATTAATTAATATTTCATTATTTCTTCCGTCTCTCTATGTTGCTATTACAACTTTTCATCCGAAATTAATTCCGACAAATTTGCTTATTAGTATTGCAGCTGCGCGAGAAGGTATTCCTTTTCCTGCTGTTATAGAAGCACT
This sequence comes from Bacillus cereus group sp. Bc061, assembly GCF_027715825.1. Classification (NCBI taxonomy): domain Bacteria; kingdom Bacillati; phylum Bacillota; class Bacilli; order Caryophanales; family Bacillaceae; genus Bacillus; species Bacillus cereus group sp. Bc061. The sequence continues at coordinate 1,565,281 of NZ_JAQFTZ010000001.1, read as the reverse complement.
AATGATGGAATTTTTATTTGAAGGTTTGAGGGAAGCGGGCGTTCGGTTACCAAAACCTGTTGGATCAGCAGTTAGCATTGTGGGGGCACTTGTTATCGGGCAAGCTGCTGTGCAAGCAGGTATTATTTCCGCACCTTTAGTTATTGTTGTGGCGACAACCGGTATTGCGTCATTTGCGTTCCCACGCTACAACTTAGGAACAGCTTACCGGATGTTACGCTTTCCTATGCTGTTATTGGCAGGAATGCTTGGGCTATACGGTATAGCAATAAGTACCCTTGCGATTTTGATTCATTTAACTAATATTCGTTCTTTTGGTATTCCGTATTTAAGTCCAGTTGCGCCTCAGACTCCGCGTGATTTAAAGGATGTTTTTCTCCGAACGCCTCGTTGGAATATGACACACCGCCCAATAATGGTATCTGGTGAAGAGAAAGTTCGTTTTCCAGATGGACAAAAGCCAGATGAGAAACGGGGAGGGGAAACAGAATGAGTCTGCACAAGGCGCTCTCTATGATACTGGTCGTTTCATTATGCTTCTTGACGGGATGTTGGGATCGTACGGAGCTAAATGATCTGGCAATTGAATTAGGGTGGGGACTTGATCAAGCGAAGAATAATAAGGTTGAAATTAGTGCGCAGTTTATTATCCCATCAAAAATGGGAATGGGACAGAGCGGAAGAAGTAATACAGGAAAATCGGTTTTTATAGAATCAGGAATTGGAAAGGATACACATGAAGCTGTACAAATGATGCAAACAAAAATGTCGAGAGAAATCTTTCGAGGGCACCAGCGTGTAATATTGATTGGAGAAAAAATGGCTAAAAATGGCCTCGCTTCAGTTTTAGATGCATATAGCCGCGATCCTGATATTCGATTACGAGCAGATGCGTTTGTAATAAAGGGGCATACTGCAAAAGAGTTTTTGAAAGCATCCATCCCCTTAGAATCTATCCCGGCACTTGGGGCACTGAAAGAGCATATGCAAATAGAGGCGTTAGGAGATATGTCTTTATTACATTTTCTTATTGCTAGTACGAGTGATGGAATCACTCCGATTTTACCCGTTATTAAACTAAATGTGTCTCATAAAAAAGGAAAAACTGAGGTCAAAGGGTTTCAAATTGTAGGCGGTGCTATATTTAACAACGATTTCAAATTGATAGGGTATTTAAACATGCAGGAATGGTTAACTACTCTTTGGATAGTGAATCGTTTAAGTAAACAGACGGTTACAGCAAGCGCCTCTAAAGGAAATGGTAGTGCAAGTTTATATATGACAAAAATCAATAGAAAAATTATACCTACTATACAAGGGAACACAATTAAGTGTGATATTGTTTTTTCTGGTGAAGGAACAATTCAGGAAAATAATACGAATTTAGATCTTACGCAGCCAAAAAATATCACTCTTTTAGAACATGTATTGGAAAAACAATCTGAAAAGCAAGCTCTCCAAACTATTAAAAAGGTTCAAAAACAATACGGAACCGATATCTTTGGATTTGGGGAAGCCATTCATCGAAAATATCCATCCGAATGGAAAGGGCTAAAAAAGAATTGGAGTAAACAATTTCGAAAAGTGCAAGTTTCTGTTCATACAAAGCTTACTATTCGGCGAGTAGGACTGACTGGACCACCGTTGCAGTTAAAGAAAAATGAAATGAAAAAATAAGGAGGAATATAGAGTGTGAGAAATTCAATGAAAATCTCTGGCAGGCAAATCTTTTGGATGATGTTCACATTTGAAGTGGGACAATCACTCCTTCTAGTTATTCCAGCGACGATTCGCACTGCCAAACAAGATGCGTGGATTTCGATCTTGATTGCAGGGGGGATAGGGGTTGTTCTTACTTTTTTGGCAACTACACTTGGTTCGCTCTATCCGAAACAAACGCTAATTGAATTTAGTCAAACCATTCTTGGTAAATGGCTAGGAAAGCTGCTGCTGATTCCTTACTTCTTTGGATGGTACATGATAATTTGGATAACCGTCCGTGAATTTGGTGAGTTCATTATTATCGCTTTGTTTCATAATACACCTTTGTGGGTTATTGTCTTGACTGCGATGTTATTGCTCATTTTTATTATTTACCAAGGCGGGGTGGAGGGGATTGGACGTTTAAGTGAAATTATAGGGCCAATTGTACTTTTAATGATAACGTTTGTAATCATTTTGAATATTGGCAATATGAATTGGGATTATATGCGGCCTATTTATCATGATTCTGGATGGCTTCCCATACTTAAAGGCTCCTATACTCCTGTAGCTGCATTTTTCGGGGAGGCTGTCATGATGATGATGTTCGTTTTCTTTATGGACAAACCAGAACAAGCGTCATCGCGGGCAATGTGGGGAGTAGGACTGGCCGTTTTCATGGTAACGATCGGAACATTAGCGGTCATTTTAACATTCGGTCCGAATCTATCTTCAAGTTTTTTGTATCCGGTTTACGATTTGAGTCGGTACATATCCGTCATGGAGTTCATTCAAAATGTAGATATTTTGATAGTGATTATTTGGTTTTTTAGTATTTTTGTTAAACTGGCGTTATACATGTTTATCGCTTGTTATGGAACAGCACAAATATTTCATTTAAAGGATTGGCGAAAAGTAGCTTTGGTTCTTGCTCCTATTTCGTTCATCATAGCTGTATCAGTTAAAAATATCCAAACATTTACTCATTATTACTACCTATTTTTTGTGATTCCAGTTGCATTTCCGGTTTACATGTTTGGAATTCCCTTTCTGTTATTGGTGGTTGGGAAAATTCGAAGGAAATATGCATAAACCTAATCTGGTAATGTGTTCGAATGAAGGTATGTATAGCTTTTTGACTAAAATAAAAAGAGAACGAGCCTACTCACCAGCGTAGGCTTTTTTATTTGTATATTACGTTATAATAGATATCTTATTTTCTCCGGAATGTCCTTTTTAGAAATGTATGCAACAGAGTCCTTATAGTAAGAGTAGCTTATTTGGGATAATCAAAAAAACGTATATTGCAATATAAAAACTTAGTTTAATCCTAAAGGATACCCTACAACGATTCCTACAAATTGTTCTCAATAATTGAAAATAAAATCAATCCAGATTATTATATTGTTATTGTAAATTTATTTTATTGAAGGAGGATACATAAATGAAAAACTCAAAAGGCTCTATTGAGTCAGAGATAAGTAAAGCAATTACGCACTGGGAAAAGGACTACCTAGGACGCGGGTCTATATCCGTTAAGACAGATATATTACGAGATATGATTATCGTAAATTTACAAGGTATTTTAACACCGGCTGAGTATACTGTTTGCGAAACGAAAGACGGTATGCTAACGATAAAGAAAAATCGTTCGGAGCTAGTTGAATCTGGAATTGACGATTTGAAAGAGATTATACTAGAATTAACTGGAGAAGAAGTAAAAAGTTTTCATACGGATATAAGTTCTCGTACTGGTGAACGAGTAATGATTTTTAAATTGTTTCATAATCTTGAGGAAAAGTTTTAAAATAAAAAACAACTTAGGGTTAGTGGAAGATACACTAAAAATGCAGTGAGGTAATTAAGAAATCTACAAGTTGTGTACTTTATTTTATCTTATTAACAAGGTAATGATTAGAAAACAAGAAAACTTGAAATTATTTATGTATAATGAATTTTGATTCGCAAAACGGATAAATAAATTGACAAACTGCTTAATATGGTTTATCTTATAATTGTTTTAAAAATTAATAGATGCTTATTTTAACTGTTTGCTATAATTAAGGCTTTAGCATTTTTTTAATATGTAATATTGACTAAATGAAAAAGTTTCTTAATGAAAAGATAGCGCATAACATAAATTGATATATTGATTGCATAATCTAGGAGATCAGAGATATACTGTTATTTTTCATAGGAGTAATACATATATTACTATCCTCTATAAAATGGGAGCTCTTCAAAAAACTTTATTGAAGTTAGTTGAAGGGAAACCGACAATCTCCATAATTCAATGATGATATAAAATCATTGAATTATGGAAGTTGTCGGTTTTTTTTATGGGAAAAACGATGTACGAAAAAGAGTGAATAAAAATTGAAATTAAAAAAACTATCGTAATGAAAAGGAATTTTTATAGGTTATTTTCGTTTGGAAGGGAGTATTTTACATGTTAATTTCGCTAAGTTCATCAACACTGTTAACATTATTTTTTATCGCGCTTAGTGCTTCTTGGCTAAGTGGATTATTGTTTTTACATGCAAGGATGCCTTTACGTTTTGTTCATATCCATATTGGTATCGCTGCTTTGCCTTCATTAGTTTCTTTACTTGCACTTGTTAATCACAATGGAGATAGAGTTGTGGGGCCTTGGCATTTAGATACTTTAGCTTGGTTCATGGCTTTCTTCGTTCTTGCAATTGGTTTAATCATTCAGCGTTTCTCTGTACGTTACTTAATGGGAGATCGCTCCTATCGAAAATACTTTGCACTTTTTACATTTACTACAGGGGTATCTTCAGTTGCATGGTTAAGTGATGATCTTCGCTTCATGATTATGTGTTGGGGAGCAACACTTATAGGATTGGTTTTACTCATCGGGCTAAATAAAGGGTGGAAGGTAGTTAGTGAAGCAACAAAAATCTCAGGCTATTTATTTACAATAAGTTGGATTGCCTTGCTAGCAGCTATCATCTGGCTGTTTCAAATAACTGGACAGTGGCAGTTAACATCAGTTGTAACGAATGAAAATGTAGCTCAATTTGGAACATTGGAGAAAACAGGAATTAACTTATTGATTATAGTAGCTGTGATGATTCCAGCAGCACAATGGCCTTTTCAAAGATGGTTAATTGAATCAGCTGTTGCTCCAACTCCTGTTTCTGCTATTATGCATGCGGGTTTAGTAAATGCTGGTGGTATCATGTTAACTAGATTTTCACCTCTTTTTCATGATGATATTGCACAAATCATTTTACTCATTTTCTCTAGTATTTCTGTCTTAATAGGAACAGGAATTAGTTTAGTCCAAGTTGATTATAAACGTCAGCTAGTAGGATCCACTATTGCACAAATGGGGTTTATGCTGATTCAATGCGCATTAGGAGCGTATTTAGCAGCTGTTATTCATTTAATTTTACACGGTTTATTTAAAGCCACACTGTTTTTACAAGCTGGTTCTTCCGTACAACGTTTTGAGGGAGTGAAGCAATCTAATGAAAAGATGTCCAATTTATGGATGATAGTCGGACGTGTTTTCGGATTATTTATAGCAATTGCTTTCTGGTTTATGACTTCTGGAGAGGGGTATCAATTCGTTAGTGCGTTCATCTTAGGTTGGTCATTATACGTTTCATGGAAACAGCTTGTTGTTTTTGGAGAGGGAAGAATGGGAAGAATTGCTGGCTTAATTGTTTTGAGTGGATTTTCTCTCATTTACTTTACCGTTCATAACTCTCTTTATAAATGGTTGCATACTGACATGTATCAAAATGTTCAACCTTCAGCTCCAGCAGTTATTTTTGTTATAAGTCTCTTATTATTTGGTAGTGTTATTAGTACTCTCGTTACTCGTAATCAATCTTCTACAATATTTGCTGTAATGTATCTTTGGTTCGTTCGAGTAGGTGAAGCGAGACAAAAGTCAGTAGAAAGTCATCCAAGCTATCTGAAACATGATGTATCAAAGGGAGGTAATCAGTGATGAGCATACAGTCAATCGTAACGAAAGAAACTTTAAAAAAGAAAGATACAAAAATTGAAATACAAGAAAAGAATATGAATGATTTAGTTGAATCTGCTAGCCGAGTGATTGCACCACTTTGGCCTATCTCAACCTTTGCAGCTCATCACCCTTGGATGGGACTTGAAAAACAATCATTTGAACAAGTTGCAGATTGGTTAAAAGAAGCTCGTAATGTAGATATATATCCTAGTGCCTCCATGATTCATTCGGCAAAGGTGAAAGGGGAGATTGAGGAATCATTTTTACAAATAGGCTTGTCTCGTTGGCTTGATTCACAATCTTTTCATATTCCGCGAGAGACAGCAGAGCGTTTTTGCCAAGAAGCTTTAAAGTTAGAGAGATTACCTTCTAGTCTGTTATCATCGCCAGAATTAAATAAATTAGCAGAAGAAATAAGTTATATAAATACAGGGAGTATGGAAGACTCTTCTATGCAACCAATCAGTTCACTTATAGAGAATCAAAAGGGTGACAATCTATCAGATGTTCTTAATTACCATATTATTAAATGGTGTAAATTATATCTTGATGACTCCGGATCAAGTTGGACGATGCCAAACCGAGAGAAAGGTTTGTATCGTGCGTGGCATCACCTTATTACATTTGATCCAGCGCTTAGTAAAACTGAACGTAAAGTTTTAAAAGATTGGCCACAGGATGCCCAGGGAGCTTTAACAAAAGCATTATCTGAACTAGGAATTTCTGAATCTAATAGGCAAGCTTACCTTGAAGGGCACTTACTTTCTTTGCCTGGGTGGGCAGGAATGATACGATGGCGCTCCCAACAATCAATTAAGGAACAGGCACTCGTTATAGAATATTTAGCAGTTCGAATTTCAATGGAGCTGGCCATTGTAAAACCTTATTTACCTTTAAAAAATCAAAAGGCTGAGAAAAAAGTTTCGATTGTCCCACTTATAGCTTCTTGGATCTATTGGGGGGATATTTCCACACGGGAATGGTTACAAATTTCTGCCACTGAACAAAGCGAATTATTAGCATTTGCTTATCGTTTTGATGAAAATATTCGTAAGAAACTTTGGCTGGAAGCTTGGGAACAGACGCATGCAGAGCAATTAAAGAAGAAGATTTCTTCTAAACAACGTGCAACTAATGATAAAAAGCGTGTAGTAGCTCAATTAGCATTTTGTATTGATGTACGTTCAGAACCGTTTCGTCGCCACCTTGAAAAATTAGGTCCGTTTGAAACGTTTGGAATAGCTGGTTTCTTTGGGTTACCAATTGCGACTAGTGAACTAGGCAGTAATAACAGCCACCCTTCCTTGCCAGTTATACTTAAACCGAAACATCAAATAAAAGAGCTCACAAATGAAAGTGAACTTAAATCTTATGAGCAACGTAAGAGGGTAGGTAGTTCGGTGCGTTATACATTTAAAACGATGAAACAGAACGTACTGACAAGTATGGCGCTACCTGAGTTAAGTGGTCCTTTACTTGGTCTACAGATGGTGACAAGAAGCTTTGTCCCAAGAGGAGTTGGTGGTTTCATTCGTAACCTTCGCAAAACGATGTTACAAAAACCGGATACAACATTCTCGCTTAATCATGTTCATGACACAAAAGGTGAGATACCTATCGGTTTTACGAAAGAAGAAAAAGTGAACTATGTAAGTCAAGCTTTAAAAATGGTGGGACTGACAGAAAAATTTGCTCCTTTAGTTGTAATGTGCGGACACAGTAGTCAAAGTACGAACAATCCTTATGCTGCAGCACTTGAGTGTGGTGCGTGTGGCGGAGCAGCGGGAGGATTCAATGCAAGAGTTTTCGCTACTTTATGTAATCTTCCAGAAGTAAGAGAGGCGTTGTCTGCTGAAGGCATTAAAATTCCTGCCGATACCATTTTTGCAGCAGCTGAACATAAAACAACCGTGGATGAATTGGAATGGATTTACGTCCCAAAACTTTCGGAAGCTGCGCAAGAAGCATTTGATTGTATTGAGTTGATTATGCCAAATGTGAGCCAAGAGGCAAATAGAGAGCGTTTAACGCAATTACCTAATTTTAAAACGAAAATAAAAAATGCGAGTAAAGAGGCACACCGATTTGCAGAAGATTGGAGTGAAATACGTCCGGAATGGGGATTAGCTCGTAATGCATCTTTTATTATCGGGCAGCGTGAATTGACTCAGGATTGTGATTTAGAAGGTAGGGCTTTCCTTCATGATTATGATTGGAAACAGGATAAAAATGGCGATATATTAGCTAGCATCATAGCGGGACCAGGAACAGTAGCGCAGTGGATCAATCTCCAATATTACGCTTCAACTGTAGCTCCTCATTATTATGGTAGTGGAAATAAAACAACACAAACCGTTACGGCAGGTCTCGGTGTTATGCAAGGAAATGCAAGTGATTTGTTATCAGGCTTACCTTGGCAATCCGTTATGCAGTCAGATAGTGAAACGTATCACTCACCACTTCGTTTACTCATTGTAATTCAAGCGCCTACTAAATATATAGAACGTTTGCTAAATAAGGATTTCACATTTCGAGAAAAAGTTCAAAATGGATGGGTCAGACTTGCAAGTGTTGATCCAGAGGGACGCTGGAAAAACTGGTAACAATCATGTAATGAATCATTGTTACTAGCTTAAAAGTTTCATAATTACAATCATGAAGAAGGAGTGCTATATATGAATGCAAAGCATAAAAAGGTTTTATTGTTAACAGACATTGAACAAAGAATAGAGCCTATTATCCAACAAGTAACTAACATTCAACGAGAAAATATGTTGACTATACACAGCTGTGATTCTGTAATTGTACATCCTTTTGGAGATATAATGAGGTCTATTATTATTGCTATTTATGAAGAAAATGTGGAAGAAATTGCTGTTGTCGGAATAGAGGATAAAGAAACTAATGTAGTTAATCTACAAATTCAACGTGATTCTATAAAAAATAACAAGGAACTAGACTATCTCTTTGAAAATTGTATGCCTGAATTTTCAAGTAGTAGCCTTGAGGAATGGCTAAGTGGAAAAGAAAATGTTAGTGAAAATATTGAGAAGAGTATAGATATGATTCGTCATCATCCGTTAGTGCCTTCTAATGTTAAAGTTCAGGGGTTCATGATTGATAAAACAGGTGGAAAAGAAACAGTTGTTAAAATTCCTGCTAACAAGGTAGTTGAACAAGTTAACTAATTTATGAAAGACAAATTAATTCTTATGTATAAATCGCTGTTGTATAATAAGTTTTATTATGTTTTAAGAATCAGAAGAGGTAGCCATGCAAAATAAAATCATCGTTATGTTTCAAAAAGATTTTCGTTTATATGATAACCCAGCTCTATTTGAAGCTGCTCAGTCTGGTGAGGTTCTTCCGCTATATGTATATGATGAAACTTTTTCAATAGGAAGTGCGTCAAAGTGGTGGCTACACCATACTATAATAGATGTAAAGAGGCAACTTGAGGCATTGGGATCTACTTTAATAATCCGCACAGGAAATACAATGGAAGAAATACTTTCTCTCATAAAACAGTTAGGTATAACGGCTGTATATTGGAATATTTGTTATGATCCGGATAGATTACAATCTAATCAAAAAATGAAAATGATGTTAGAAGATAAAGGTATTACCTGTAAGGAATTTAATTCGCATTTATTATTAGAACCGTGGATTATTAAAAAGAAAGATAACGCTGAATATAAGGTTTTTACGCCTTTTTATAATGCATTTCAAAAGCAGGTAATATCTAAACCTATTAGTAAAGTGCGGAGTATAAAGGGGGTAAGCACTTTACCAGTGAACTTACCTGTTTCAGCGCTGCACTTGCTACCGACTATACGGTGGACATCTCATATGGAATCAATATGGGAGCCTACAGAAGAAGGGGCATACAAAACATGTAAGAAATTTTTCTCTAGCAAATTAGTCTCTTATAGTGAAGGAAGGGATTTTCCAAATCAAAATGCTCATTCGATGTTGGCACCGTATCTTTCATTTGGTCAAATATCAGTAAAGCTAATGTATCATTACTTAATAAATAAAAGTAACGAAAAACAATGTAGTCTTTTTGAACAACAAGTGAATAGCTTTATACGTCAATTCATTTGGCGAGAGTTTTCTTATTATTTGCTATATCATTATCCATTTACAGTATATAAACCTCTTAATAAGAACTTTGAACATTTTCCGTGGAATAATGAAGAGGAGTTATTAAGAGTATGGCAGAAGGGCGAAACTGGTTATCCGTTTATTGATGCAGGAATGCGGGAACTATGGCAAACAGGTTTTATGCATAACCGAGCAAGAATGGCTGTGGCTTCTTTTCTTGTAAAGCATTTGTTAATTCCGTGGCAAGAAGGGGCAAAATGGTTTATGGATACACTACTAGATGCTGATATTGCAAATAATACAATGGGGTGGCAATGGGTTACTGGAAGTGGGGCAGATGCATCACCGTACTTTCGTATTTTTAACCCGATCACACAAGGTGAAAAGTTTGATAAAGATGGGGAGTATATAAGAAAATGGGTACCAGAATTAAGAGATATACCGAATAAATATATACATAAACCTTGGGAAGCACCTGAGCATATTTTACAAAAAGCCAATATAAAGCTAGGAGATACATACCCTTTGCCAGTTGTTGATCATAAGGCAGCACGAGAGAGAGCCCTTTGTGCATATAAAAGTATGAAAGAATCTATATAAAATACACGAGTCAATATGAATTTGATATGTAAAGGTTATAATGTCTATTTACGTATTAAAGTTGTATTCATTGAAAGAGCATACGAATCATATAGAGTTTCTAAAACCTTCTATTAAAAAGGAGAATGTTTATGAAAAAATCTAGTATTATAGTATTTTTACTAACATATGGTTTGTTTTATGTTTCTAGTGTTTTATTTCCTATTGATCGTACTTGGTATGATGCGTTAGAAAAGCCGTCTTGGACACCTCCTGGTATGACAATCGGAATGATATGGGCTGTATTATTTGGACTTATTGCATTAGCAGTTGCAATTATTTACAACAACTATGGATTCAAGCCAAAAACATTTTGGTTTTTATTCCTTTTAAATTATATATTCAATCAAGCGTTCAGCTATTTTCAATTTAGCCAAAAGAATTTGTTTTTAGCAACAGTAGATTGTTTACTAGTCGCTATTACTACGTTACTTCTCATTATGTTTTCTTCCAATTTATCTAAAGTATCGGCATGGTTGCTAATCCCGTATTTTTTATGGACTACATTTGCTACATATTTATCTTGGACCATTTATAGTATGAATTAAAGACGTAAATGAAAACTTGAGCATAATAAAAATGCTCGAGTTTTTATGTTTATTAATGATAATCTAAAGTATAGAATATACACATCTTAGGGAGGGCATATATGTGAAGAAGTGGATGAAAATTGTTCTGTACTCTTTACTAGGTATTTTACTTATAGGAAGTATTAGTTTTTTTGTTTGGTCTCAGTTTAGTTATAAACCGACGAAAGAGGCGTTGTCATTAGTGGATGATAAAAAAGGTGAAGATTATATAGTTTTTGGAAAGAAAGATGCTAAAATAGGGGTTATTTTTTATCAAGGAGCTAAAGTAGAAGCGGAGGCTTATAGTTACTTAGGGGAAGCACTTGCAAAAGATGGACATTTTGTAGTAATGCCTAAATTACCATTAAACTTAGCGATACTTGGAAGCAATGAGGTAGATAGTGTAATTGAAAAGTATCCGGAAGTTCAAAAATGGTATGTTGCGGGGCATTCAATGGGCGGAGCTATGATTTCTAAGTATGCCTTTCAACATGAAGAAAAGGTAGACGGGATTATTTTCTTAGGTTCGTATCCTGCAGATGACTTTTCTACGAAATCGATCCCGATGTTATCAATTTATGGAGAAGTAGATGCGTTAGCAACTGTAGAAAAAATAGAGGACAATAAAAAGTTTATGTCAAAGAATACAACTATGCACATGATAAAAGGCGGAAACCATGCTCATTTTGGCATGTACGGTGAGCAAAAAGGTGATAATGCGAGCTTAATTACGCCAAAAGCACAACGAGATGAAACAGTGAAAGTAATGAAAGAATGGCTATTGAAACAATGATAACGAATTTAATAAATCTACCGGAAGAATTCTCTAAACGATAGGTGGGAGAGATAATAAAGAGCCAACTCGTACGAATTGGCTCTTTTATTTATTTGCCATCTCCAATTGTCCCCTTATTTTCTCCGGAATATCCTTTTCAGCGATAAGATCGTAAGAATACACATACTTTCCTTTTACATGAATTTTCAAGTAAGTTTTTCTTATAAAATCATTAGGGGTGTTCGTTCCCACTTTATATTCTTTCTCATTGCTTAATTCATCGACACCTTTTAGTGAGTAAATAGCCCGGCCTTTATAATGATAATCTGGAATGCCATACCCCTGCGCAACGGCGTATACATTTTTTTCTTCAGCAATCGGATTAAATCTGTCTAAATCACCGCGTAATATGAAAGGTAGTAAGTATATAGGAAGACCTATTCCTATTATGCAAATTACAAATTTTTTCATAATCGTTTCTCCTCTTGTTCATTTACATGCTTCAGTATAGAAAAAAATTCTTATGAATAAAGAGAGATTTTCTTAATTTTTTCTTAAAAAGAGTTTAAAGGGTATTTTAACCAAACATCATGTTACTAGAACATATAGAAGAGAAAAGAAAAACTATCATTAACATGTTAAACATCTACTTTTATAGGGGAGCGAATATAGGAGAATTTACGCAATTTAGATTTTGAAATTGCACGATTAGTAGTCGTTAGGCAAGAAAGAGGGTTTAGAGTTTCAGATGTGTATCAGTTACAATTGAAAAGTTTCATCAATAACAAAAGGGAATACATGAGTAAACAAGGTAGCGAGAGATGTATTTAATGTCTTAAAAGTGTAATTGTAGGAACTATTAGGATATTTTTCCTTAATATATGCATACTAAACATACTATAAAAGGTACATAGAAAGTGAGGGAATCATGGCTAAATTTTTGAGGCGTTTAAAATATAGAGACAACCCTAAGTCATGTTCAATACGAGACAATACTCATTTTCAGGAAAAAAATATTGAAGAATCCCTCTTAGACGCTGATTTATCCGAAAACATAGCTCATATTCAGAATATATTTCGTCAAGCACCTGATTTAGTAATTCGGCAGTTTCAAATAACAGTAGGTGGATTAGAAGCAGCTTTAGTATATTTATCTGGATTAACAGATAAAGAATTGATTCAAAATCATGTTCTAAGCCCTTTGATGAATAGAGATTTTGATACCAATACAGAACTTCCAATTCCATTAGGACAAATTAAGATTATTAATACATTGAGTCAGATTGAAAATGCGATTTATGGGGGAGATAGTGTTTTATTAATCCACAGTCGAACAACAGCACATCAATTGGATACAAAAGGATGGCCACAAAGAAGTGTTGAGGATGCACATAACGAAATAGCCCTAAAGGGTGCACATCAAGCATTCATAGAAACTGGAAGTCAAAATATCGCGATGATTCGAAGGTATATTCCTCAGCGTGAATTAGCAATAAAAGAAATAGTAATTGGTGTACGAAGCAAAACCAAAATTTCTATTTTATATTTGAAAGATGTAGCTTCTGAAGATGTGCTGAAGGAATTAGAAACACGAATTCAAAATATTACAATCGACGCTGTGACTAGTAATGGTGAACTTATAGAATTCATTGAAGATCACCCTTACTCGCCGTTTCCGCAATTTATATTAACTGAAAGACCTGATTTGGCTGTATCTCACATTTTACAGGGCAGATTTGTAACTGTAATGGATCATTCACCTAATGTATTAATTACTCCAACAAATTTTATTTCCTTTTTTCAAGGAGTTGATGATTACGGTACAAGGTGGTTAGTTGCTTCGTCTATTCGGTTGCTTCGTTTTGTCGCCTTTATGGTTGCTTTATTTTTGCCGGCGAGTTATGTTGCGTTTATTTCCTTTAATTTTGAAGTTATTCCTGTAGAGCTATATTTATCTATTGCTGAATCAAGAACGCGCGTACCCTTTTCTCCAGTTATGGAAGCATTACTTATGGAAATAACATTGGAAACGATGAGAGAAGGGGCTTTACGGATACCTACTCCGATTGGTCAGACAGTTGGAATTGTAGGTGGTATTGTCATTGGTCAGGCGGCTGTTCAGGCTGGAATTGTAAGCAATATTATGATTATTGTTGTCGCTGTTACCGCTATCTCTTCTTTTGTTATTCCTAACTATGATATGGGAGCGGCAGTAAGACTTTTACGTTTTCCAATGATGCTAGCAGCTGCCTTATTTGGAATTGTAGGACTTGTTATCGGGTGGATGACTTTAATTGGGCATCTAAGTAGTCTTAAATCGTTAGGTACTTCTTACGGAACACCATTAGCACCCTTTCGTTTTGCAGATATGAAAGATGTTTTTGTACGCTTTCCTTTATGGACAATAAGAAGGCGTCCTAAGGGGAATGGAACCAATCAAACTATTCGACAAGGAAAGAATCGTAATAAAAGGTGAAATTATGAGAAAGTATGCCTATAATGAAATCACTCTTATGCAGTATATTATTTTAATTAATGGAGTGCAGGTGGGCACTGGCGTTTTATCGCTTCCACGTGTGCTTGCAGAAAAGGCTGGAACAGATGGATGGATAGCTATATTGATCGGTTGGATTTTCTCCACAATATCAGGTGTGTTTATAGTGAAAACAGCTGCAAGATATCCTGAGGATACGATTTATGATATTCTTATACGATTGTTTGGAAAAATAGTAGGGAAAGCATTCGTTGTTATTTACATGATGTACTTCGCTTTTTATTCTTGTATCGTTCTTATAAACGCTATGCTTTACCTTAAGGGATGGCTTCTCCCGAAAACGCCTGACTATATCGTTATCTTTTTGTTTTCGATTCCTACCTATTTTGTTGCACGTAACGGTCCTAGTATTTTAGGACGATACGCCGAACTTTTTTTTTATATGGCGCTTTGGATTCCGATATTTTTTTTAATCCCTCTTATAGGGAATGGAAGTTGGATGCCCTTCTTTCCGCTTTTAAAAGAAGGATGGAAACCTATATTAACCGCTGTACCAAGCACTGTTTATGCTTATTTAGGGTTTGATATTGCTTTCTTTTTATATCCATTTTTACAAAAAAAACAGTATGCAGTCCATGGAATGGTTATAGCAAACACCTTAACGATGTTATTTTATTTATTTGCTACTATTGTTTGCTTTGCCTATTTTAGTCCTGATAGCATTACGCAATATAATCAACCGGTACTAAATTTACTGAAAGTAATTGAATTTCGTTTTTTAGAACGTTTTGACATGATTTTATTAGCTGTTTACTTAACTATTGTTTCCACATCATGGATTCCTGCCCTATACTGTTCTGTATTTTGTTCAAGCCAATTACTTGGAAAACAAAATCACAGCTCTCATGTAGTTGTTCTTTTATTACTTATTATCGGATTCACATGTTGGAGTCATCCTAGTTGGAATGAATCTGAAATTTGGCAACAGGTATTATCGAATGTTGGATTAGGAGTAACATATATATTACCTATTATTTTATGGCTATATTGCTGTCTATATGAGAAGTTTCGCCAGAGGAGGATACATTGAAAAGAAAAGTACTATATTGTATTTTGTTATTGGTGTTCATGATGACTGGATGCTTCGATCAAAGAAATGTTGAAGATGTTTCTCTTACTCTTATTCTTGGTATCGATTTAGATCGTAATGATAATTTATTAGTGTATATATCAAGCCCTGTTTTCAATAAAGAAGCAAAAATAAAAGAAGAAACTACTGGTGTGAAATCTGTTACGGTTCGAAAAGCAAGAGACCAATTTGATGCTACGGTTATGGCACTTACCGCCGGAAGTAAAACACAGGTAATTTTAGTTGGAAAAAGGCTACTGAAACAAAAAAACTGGGAAATTTACCTTGATCCATTTTACCGTGATCCCAAAAATACAGTTACCGCAAGGGTTGTCGCTGTAGATGGACCTGTTTCAGACGTCATCTTCTATAGTCCAAAAGATAAACCGCGACTTCCTATATATTTAACAAAACTAGTTGATACCGCTTTTTTAAGAAATATCACGGTGAAAACAACACTTCAAGAATTATATGAACAAAGAGCAGACAAAGGACTAACAGCAAATATTACTGAACTGAAAAAAAAGAATAAAATATGGGTGACAGGTACAGCCTTATTGGATGAAAAAGGAAAGTATAAATTAACACTGAAACCTGATGAAAACAAACTTTTACGCATTTTGCAACAAGGAACTGCAGGGGAGTTACCGTTTACAGTTCCAATTAAGCTAAATTCAGATAGCCAAGATAAAGATTTGATAAGTTTTACTGCCTATGGTATTAAAGTAAAGACAAAGGCAAGATATGATGATCATTTTATATTTAATGTAGATGTAAAGATGAGAATCGGTATTACAGAACGACTTTTTTCGTTTAACACTAGAAAGGACGCAGCGAAATTACAAAAGGCGATTGAAACTAAGCTAGAAGCTGATTTCAAGCAATTAATACAAAAAATACAAACCGCCAAAATTGATCCTATTGGGCTTGGAGGATATGCAAGAACATACACATATCCGGAATGGAAAAAAATACAAAACAATTGGGGTAACGAATTAGCAAAAGGCGATGTAAACGTCAAGGTTAAGATTAAAATTGGCGGAATGGGGACGATTAAGTAACATGAATTCAACTGTGATTCGTACTAAGATTGCAAGTACTGTCTACTTTGGAAGGAGAAATACCTTTAATAGGAATACCGTCACATCGCTATCTGGGCTTTTCCGTTATAGGTAACATTTTTCAATGCGTAAATAAGAAGGTTCTAGTGTAAAAACTTCAGAGCAATTGCACCAGAATCACTATTGAATCAGTTTAGATCTATAAGAATTAAAAAAGATTCGACATCCTGGAGTAAAAAGTAAAAAATGGAATTGTGAAAGATGAATTTCAAATAATGCTAATGTTTTATAAAAACATTGTATACGAAGGGATGTACCGCTTATGATTGACGAGAAAACAATACAAATTGTGCAGTGAACGGCTCCAGTATTAAAAGAACACAGTATAGTAAAGGAATTGATTCATTATGAATCGTTTAGCCCTGTTGCAATTTTAGGAGAGTGACTAATACCGGATAGGGTTATAGTCATAATAATGTAAGTAAATAGTTTTTTTTGCGATACTTCAATAGTGAAGTATCGCTTTTCTTTGTAGAACTAAAGCCCAACTATAGAGCTTAGATTTGCAATAATAAATGTTTTTTCATTAGATAATTACTTTACCAATAATCGGGATGTTTGCGGATACATTTATTTTTGGGATACATAATTATATTTAGAGAATACCCAGTTACAGTATTTGAACTTTTAATAAGAAGGGATGCGAAGGAATGAACTCACAGAGACAAGGCTATGCAGGCTGGTGGCAAGGCGGACACGGTGGTTGGCCGGGCGGACACGGTGGTTGGCAAGGTGGACACGGTGGTTGGCAAGGCGGGCACGGTGGTTGGCAAGGTGGACACGGTGGTTGGCAAGGTGGACACGGTGGTTGGCAAGGCGGACATGGTGGTTGGCCGGGCGGACACGGTGGTTGGCAAGGCGGACATGGTGGTTGGCAAGGCGGACATGGTGGTTGGCAAGGCGGACATGGTGGTTGGCCGGGCGGACACGGTGGTTGGCAAGGCGGACATGGTGGCTGGCAAGGCGGACATGGATATTAAAAAGATACTATAAAATCATTTTTTTATGCAAAGTTTGTATATTTAGTATGATTGTATATTTTCATTTGTATAGTAAGGATATAATGAAAACAGCAAAAAAATCCTGTGAAGTAAGGATTCTATACGTAAAATGAAAGCAGTGGAAATGTCAAAAGAACAAAAGACATCGCTTTTTATTATTCAAGGAGAACGAGACTATCAAGTTCAATCGAAAATCGAAATCCCTCTTTGGAAAGAATAACTAAAAGAACGAGGTAACGTTGATTATCGACTATATCCAAAGTTAAATCATTTCTTTACAGAGGGTGATGGGGAAATAAGTAAACCAGATGAATATTATGTCCTGCTAATATCCCCGAGTATGTTATAAATGATATTGCTGCTTGGGTGCAAGGAAGATTGCAATTAAATTAGCAACCATATGTTTTAATAAAGACTTTCTTTCTGCGATTAAAATAGAAACATTACTATTAGGTTATATTTTTTAAAAACACTCTTTGAAAAGGAGTGTTTTTTATTTTTCTAAATAGAAATTTTCTATAAAATAAGGGACATGCCTTTTACACAAATCGTTATTTGTAACACTGCTATCAAAGGAAAGTGCTCGTGACATCTCTTTAATATTCAAAAACATTAATAATCTATCGTGTGAAATTTTTTGAAAATTTAGGTTTAACATCTTTAAAATAGGTGTATTACATATTACATAACAACTAAATAAAAAATCTAAAGGAGGAAAAATAAGATGCATAAGAATGAAAGAAAACCGGTGGTTCATGAATATGATAATGAACAGGAAGTAGTTATGAAAGTAAAAGAGCTAGAATTGCAAGGGATTCACCAAGATGACATTTACGTCTTAACACATGAAAAACATATAACAAAAAAGATTGCGGATGATACAAACATAAATACGATTGGAGTAAAAGAACAAGGATTGGGCACAAGTATTATCAACTTTTTCTCCAAAAAAGGGGACGAGCTCCGAAATCAAATGGAAGAAATGGGGTTGTCGAAGGAGGAAGCTAACTTATATGAAGAAAAACTAGATCAAGGGAGAATTTTACTCCTAGTAACAGATGAAACACTAACGGCGAGTGATAGGCAACCGCAAAACTATCATTCTCTCTAATAGATTGCAATAGGTAAGGTAATTATTTTAGCTTGTAGCATGGAAGAAAATAAAAGTGGAGAAGGGTGAGAAAAAATGAAACATACAATATTTAAATACGCTATGATTGGGATTACGACTGGAGTTATAGTCTCCTTATTAAAAAAGGAAAATCGGAAAGCGATACAAACAAAAGGAAAAAGTGTAAAAGAAAAATTGCAAGAAGGAAACATAAAGGAAACATTGGAGAAGGTAACCGAAACAAGTAAACAATTCTCTGTAACTGCAGCTAATGTTGCAAAACAAACATTACCACAACTGCTTACAGCCACACCAGTTGTCATTTCTACCATTAAAGACTTAACAGAAAACGAAACGAACAAAAAGAAAACAGATGAAAAGGATAACGAAATAAATCAAAACAGTAAGGACATAGACGGAGAAAAAACGAAAAATGAAAAGAAATATATGAAAGAAGAGAGTGCTTAGATTTAATTCTAAAAAGAGAAAGTGAGGAAGAAAGTATGAAATCTCTGTATGCAATTGATGTAGGAATTGGTTTTACTAAGCGGGCATATCGACAGGATGTAGATTCTGAGGTGACGATTAAGAGTGAAGCTTCCACACTAGCCCCTGTACCTAATCATGATGAAAGTGAAGATTTAACAAAGGTAAGTTTTATAGATTTAGACTTTGCATACTATATGGGAAATGAAGCGCATCAATCTGACGCTTCATTGCTTCCTCCATTTGACGAAGAAATAGAAAATTATTATGAAAGCGAACGGTTTAAACAACAAATATTTGGTTGCATTGCAAAGGATTATAAAGAAAATGTCGTGTTACCTTTAGTTGTTACCGGGCTTCCTGTCACTTATTTTGGTAGTCAGCATGAGCAATTACAACGTGCACTAAAAAAAGAAACTTCTGTGCAAATTGATGGAAAATTTATTACTATTACGGTGGAAAATGCTTTAATTCTTCAGCAACCGGTCGCTTTACATGCCTATTTCTTAAAAGAGGGAATCATTCAGGAACGAGATCGTATCTTAATTATTGATGGTGGATTTCGTACATTAGAAATGACAGATATGAAACAGAATGTCATTTTAAATCATTATGAGACGGAACTAGGATGTAGCAAGCCTTTGAAAAATATTAAGAATATCGTGCAGAATCATGCGGGTGAAAGTAATCAATTGCATATTAACGATATGCCAAACATATTAGAAAAAGGATATGGAGGTCGAGAAGAAGATCCTCAGACAAGTCAGGTTCATACTTTGATTCAAAAAGAGTTGGATGCACACTTCCAAGACGTTATGCGTGTATTACAAGAACAATTTAAGTTAGACCAGTATGACACTATTATTTGGACAGGAGGAATAGTAGATCTCCACAAAAAACGAATTGAAAAAATGCAAGGTGAAATTTCTTCTTTCCGTATGGTAGACGCTTCGAAAGAGGCTGCACTTCATGGATACTACATGATTGGAAGTCAAGTATTTGACGACATCACCAATCAATCTGTATATGAATCTAAATTATAATAACGACCAAAATGGAGTTCGTTGAATAGACGTGCCAAATTATTTAGTTTCTTTTCCATATATAATAAATTCTTTATAAGAAAAGATAAAAAGTGCTTGTATAGAGGAAATGTTTAAATTTGAGAATAAAAATAGCTAATATATAGGGGGTCTTCCTTTTAATAGAATAAGACCTCCTATGCCATTTGTTTTGTAATTTAGTTGATCTAAAAACTTTTCCTCCAAGACATGAATACCTACATACAAATTTCATATTACGGATATGATTCGATCAAACATAAAACTGTTCAGAAAGGAAGAATAATATGGAATGCATAAAAATGCCGAAATGGAGTTGGTATCATGTGAAAACTAGTGAGCTTGAAAAACTTTCTTCTATAATTCCTCGTGATGTAACATCTTATTTCTCTCAATTTGTAAAGAAAATAAGTTCCCCTTGTGAAAATGGATTATATGTTTATACATTATCACCAAGTCAAACTTGTGTATATGGTTCGTTTTTATATGATCAAGATAAAAAGGACGCCAAAATTCAAAAATTTCTTCATTATTTCGTAGCTCATGGAATACTCATAACAGTCCAGGAAAAAGAGGAAGGGGACTTTCAGAAATTAATATATAATGCCTCTTTTAGTGCAAAAAATTGTAATAGTTCCGCTGAAGGATTATGTGCTATCTTATCAATGTTTATATCTCACTATTTGCGAAAGGTTGACTATTTCGAAAACAATTTCAGAAATGTATTATGGGATTTTTATCATCATAATAACATAGCAGTTTTAGAAAGAATTTATCATATTCGTCATGAACTATTTATGAACACACATGTGTTTCGCTTAATACAAGAAGTGTTACAAGGCCTGAAAGAAGCTTGGTTAGAAAACTTAACAAACACTCTTTGTTATAAGCAAACAAACGTAAAATTAGAGCGTGGATTACAACTTGTTAAAGAGTACCAAGAAGAATTGGACACGATGATTCATTTACAAGAAGTTGTTTCTTCACATCGTGGGAATGAGATTATGAAAGCTCTTACTGTATTAACTGCTGTAAGTACGCCTTTGACGGCCTTAGGAGCATTGTGGGGGATGAATTTTAAATATATGCCTGAACTAGAATGGAAATATAGCTATTTAATTGCTCTCTTATTTATTATTTTCACAACAGGAGGTATGTATATGTATATGCGATTCAAAGGGTGGACAGGTGATTTATTACGAGTAAAGAAAAAGAAATCTTTTTTTAAATCTAATTAATCTTGTTTATAAAAAATGTGATAGATATGTGGTTAGTAATATTATTAATTGAGGTAGTATCATATCCCCATCAAGTTAAAGTTTTGATGTCCCTGCAATGATAAAAATGGTGAATATTTATTATGAAAGATTAGAGCTCCCTTCTTGTAGGAGAGCTCTAATCTTTGTTTAAAAACTATATCATATACATGGGGGGGTAGACTCATTATCTGAAATTTGTCCGGATCCAATTTAGAATATGGCAAAAGAGAACTTGCGATTAAAAACAAGCTCTCTTTAAAAGAAATAACGTAATTGAGATACTTATATAGTAACAATTGTTGTCTTCTAATTCCATATGTCTTATGTTGAGAAATAAATTATAAGTGACTTGATAAAGCTAAAACGAATGATTGACATAATATTTTGACGATAATATAATAAATCTCGAATTCAAGATAATTTGTAAAGGATTGGTAATTATGAGCGTGATTAACGATGAGAGCTTATCTTTAAAGTTATTTGTTATATTATCAAGGGAATTACAGCCAATCACTAAACGTATTGAAAAGGATCAAAAAAATTTATGGACTTAATCCAACTGAATTTGCAGTGCTTGAGCTACTATACCGTAAAGCTGATCAGCCTATAAAAAAATGGGAGACAAAATATTACTTGCAAGTAGTAGTATCACGTATGTAGTGGATAGGTTGGAAAAGAAGAGGTGAAACCATGTTCTAAAGACCGCCGTGTCACGTATGCATCAATTACTTCAGAAAGTATTGAATTGGTGACACTAATTTTTCCTCAGCATAAAGAGGGGATTCGGCAAATATTTGGTAGTTTGGACTATATTGAGAAAAAATGATAATGAAACAGTTGAAAAAGTTAGGATATTACGCACAGAAATTGTAAGTTTTTAGAGGTTATTTCTGTTTAGTAATATCCTAATTAAATATAAATTAAATAAATAGGAGGGAAAATTAATAAATAGTAGTAAATGTATTGTAGTATAAAATAAAGAAATTATGTAATTGCAATTGATATAGTAGGAAAGATAGTTGTTATGCATAACGTATACATATTGTCCTTTTCATTATAAATCTTTCATAAAGCGGAGAGTGGGAGTGGGTATCAAGAATGGAATTACGTCATTTAGAGTACTTTATTCAAGTTTGTAATAATAATAGCTTTACTAAAGCTGCGGAAGTTCTAGGTATTTCACAGCCGACTTTAAGTCAACAAATCCGTGTGTTAGAAGGTGAACTTGATACACCTTTGTTTCATCGAGTTGGAAGAGGTATCAAAATGACAGAAGCGGGTAAGCTGCTATTTGATAAAGGAAAATTTATCATGCAACAATTTGATGACGTTTATAATGAAATTTTTGAATTAAAGGGTGTAAAAAGAGGTGTGATTACTATAGGAGGTTTATTAGAGGATCTCACTTATTTAACACCTTATATTATGAAGTTTCAACAACATTATCCGAACATCGTTGTAAAAATTATAGAGTCCGAAGTTGCGGTAAATCAAATCGTTGACAAAAATATTGATATAGGGATTACACGTAGTGCTCAAATTCCAGACACATTAACAAGCACCCTTTTGTATAGCGAAGAGCTTGTCCTTGTCATTCCAAAAAATCATCCTTTGAATGAAACATCATTTGTTTCTTTTCGAGAATTAGTAGGACTGAGTAGAATAATGGTTGCATGTAGTTGTCGTGAATCTATTAAAATATATTGTGAGAGTTTAGGGTTATCTTTATCTGAAGCAAATATAGAAACAAAATCTTCTATTTCTCTATTGAGCCTTGTATATAATGGGCATGGGGTTGCCATAATACCTCTTTCACTAGTTGACTTTGTTAATAATGATACTTTGAGCATAGTTCGTATTATTGATCCGACACCAAGGCAAGATATTAATCTTATTCACTTTGATGATAAATTTTTAAGTTTTGCAGCACGTATCTTTATGCAGAAGTTAAATGAACCTGAAAAGGTATTAGTATAATAATGATTATAGTGTGAGAATTAAAAATGATACATAATTCTTAGGATAAGACCTAAATTACAGTCAAAGGGCTAGTAGATTTATAGGTGTGGTGTAGTCGCTTCAAAAGGGAATATCATGGGCTTTTACTTAAGGGAAAAAGGGCAGACTTTGCAAGGAGAGAAGGCTGTTAAAAACAAGTCAATTTAATCAATTAACTCTTCGGTCTTATCGCATAGTAATAGATTCCATTAGGGATATACTGCTATTTCTTTCTACATATCCTTATTGCATAAAGAAAACCACCGGCATTATACCGGTGGTTTTGACTTAGAAAGCAAAGCAAGTACAACCAATACCCCATTTAGTTCCATCTTTTCCTATTACGGTATGAGTGTGTTGATGGAGAGGGTTACTGCAACTATGTAACTTGTTATCATGGGAATTTTGAGAAAGTATAGTGTGGGCTAGGTTAGCACCACCGTAACCATAAACTCCCGTCGGTGACCAATCAGGTGATGCTGGGGGCAATTCAGGTGATAAATTTTTAAATTCATCATTTCCATAAACAACCTGCCCACCCATAATTGTGAGTAATGATTCAAGGTTCTTGATTTCTTCTTCTGACACAGTAAAGTAGTCAGCAGACAATACAGCGATATCAGCAAATTGACCTACTGCAAGGGTTCCTTTTTTACTTTCATCACCAGAGAACCATGCACTTCCTTTTGAATATAATTCCAGGGCTACTTTTCTATCAAGTTTATTTTTTTCATCGTATATGGAAAGCCCACCAATGGTTTTTCCGGCAACCATCCAGTAAAGAGCGACCCAAGGGTTATAACTGGAAACCCTAGTTGCATCACTACCAGCGCCAACAGGTATACCTAGGTCTAACATACGATAAATTGGAGGAGTACGCTTTGCAGCTTCCTTTCCGTATAAATCAACAAAGTATTCACCTTGAAAAGCCATGCGGTCTTGGATGGCAATACCGCCATTTAAAGCCTTAACACGTTCCATACTACGATCTGAGATTGTTTCTGCATGGTCAAACCACCATCGTAGACCATTAAAAGGAATTTCTTTGTTGACTTCCTCAAATACATTTAAGAAACGTGTTATTGATTCGTCATAAGTTGCATGTAAACGGAATGGCCAACGGTTTTCCACCAATAAAGAAATTACTTTCTTTAAGTCAGCTTCCATCATCGTAGCTAGTTCGGGCCGTGGCATTTGAAATTTTTCAAAATCGGCTGCCGAGAATACTAACATTTCTCCGGCACCATTCATTTTATACTTATCATTTCCTTGACCTGGAGAAACAATTTTTGCCCATGAAGCAAAGTCTTCATATTCATGATTAGGATTTTGCGTAAATAGATTATAAGCAATACGCAAAGTTAATTGTTCCTTCTCGGCTAAATGTTCAACAACTTTGTAGTCGTCAGGATAATTTTGGAAACCGCCACCTGCGTCAATGGCACTTGTAATACCTAATCTATTTAATTCGCGCATAAAATGGCGAGTTGAGTTAATCTGATCGTCAAAATTAAGTATGGGAGCTTTACCCAAACTTGAATAAAGAATAGAAGCGTTAGGATTCGCAATTAAAAGGCCCGTTGGATTCCCTCGTTTATCTCGCTCAATTAAACAACCTGGAGGATCTGGGGTATCTTTTGTGTATCCCAGTGCACGAAGCCCTGCACGATTTACAAGTGCTCTATCGTAAAGATGTAGCACAAAGACAGGTGTGTCTTCAGAAACAGCATTAATCTCTTCCAAAGTTGGCATCCGTCTCTCTTTAAATTGAAATTCAGACCAACCTCCAACTACTCTTACCCACTGAGGAGCAGGAGTACGCCTTGCCTGCTCTTTGAGCATTTCGAGAGCAATGGTAATTGAAGGCACACCTTCCCATCGTAATTCCATATTATAATGAAGACCGCCACGAATAACGTGTATATGAGAGTCATTCAGGCCTGGAATAGCTCTTTTTCTTTTAAGGTCTATTTTTTTTGTTTTTTCTGTGGCACTATCAAGAAGCTCATCTCCACCTACTGCAGTTATTAAACCATCAGTTATGGCGATAGCAGATACCTCAGGTTGAGAGGGATCAAGAGTAGTGATTTTTCCGTTATATAAGATCATATCCGGTACATTCATATCCACACCTCGTCTACTTCCTATTATTTTGTAACCATGGATGAAATAATTTACCGAAAATCGGCATAACTACCCATGATAGCAAGGACACTATACATACAGAAACGAAAAAAGCGGACATAATAGGATTCATATGTTTTATAATAGGTCCTATCAATTTAGGAACTAACATGCTAAGAGGCCATACACCCAGAAGGGTAACGATAGACATTTTCCATTTTGGCGGTGGAACTGGCGTTTTCGGAGTAACAAACCAATAAGCCAAACTGCTTTCAGTTTTGTAAGTTGGATTAGTAGCCTGAAATTGTTCTGCTGTTTTTAACAAATCTCGGCGAACATCTGATTCTTGCCAAGCACGTAGATGCTCATACGTATCAAAGCGAAAAATAACAGTATACTCTCTGGATTCGTTATTGGGGACTATTAGATTTACGCCCAAATGCCCTGGGAATTTAGTAGCGGCAGCTTCGATTTCATGTCTCCATGTTTCAAACTGTTTTTCTTTCCCTTGTTGAATTTTCCATGTAACAATCGTTGTTACTGGATCAGTAGCATCCATTGTATTCTCTGTATGAGTCTCTTCCACAGTTACTCCTTCTTGTTTCATATTTTTCTGCTTGGAAGCGCGCCATGCACCATAGTATATGCGTATTCTACACCTTGACCGTAAGCACCAGTGTGTTCCTTTACAATCTCCATTACAGCATCATAAGTGTCTCTGTGTGCCCAGTCACGTTGGTATTCAAGTAAAACTTGAATGGCTGTAACTGGAATTGCACCAGCTTGCTCTACACGACGCATAGCAGCGTTATGTGCTGTCAAACTAGTACCACCTGAAGCATCATCAACTGCATACACCTCATAGCCAGCTTTAATTGCTTCAAGCACAGGGAATGCAAGGCAAACTTCAGTCCAAAGTGCTGCAAATATTAATTTCTTTCTACCTGTTGCTTTAACTGCCTCAACAAATTTTGAATCTTCCCAAGAGTTCATTGAACTGCGTTCTATAATTTCATGGTTTGGGAATATGTCAAGAATTTGTGGCCAAAAATAACCAGAAAAGCTGCGTGTCTCAACTGTAGTAAGAATAGTAGGTACGTTAAAAGTTTTTGCTGATTTAGCAAGCAACATAACGTTATTAATCAATGTTTGTCTATCAATACTTGCAACTCCAAAAGTCATTTGAGGTTGAAAATCAATCAAAATTAAGGCACTGTTCTCCGGATTTAACAATTCTAAATTACTCATAATAAAACACTCCTTTTGTAATTGTTCAAAATATTTTTGAAAGTAATGTTTTTTCTGTTAATTAAAGTTGTAATCATAAAAATAAAAGCTCTGCTATACTTTTTAATTTAAAAATCTAGTGCTGATTAAATCAGCACTAGATTTATACTATCCACTTAAAGAAGGGATTTAAAGCGGTACATTTATACATTTTGTTTACTAAGATCTCGTTGAGCTCCTAAATAGCTTCCAATTATATTTTGATAGCCTGGAAGATTACTAGCAAGCAAATTGCCAAAACCTTCGACATCGTTGCGCCAATCGCGTTGTAATTCGCAAGCTACGCTAAACCAGTTCATAAGTTGCACGCCATTATGTGCCATACGCGTATTGGCAGCATCCGCAACTTGTTTGCTGAAAGTTCCTGAAGCATCCGTAACAGCAAATACTTCATATCCAGCTTTTATAGCAGAAAGTGCCGGGAAAGCAACACAAACGTCCGTAACTACGCCCGCGATGATAAGTTGTTTTTTTCCAGTTTCTTCGATTGCTTTTACAAAATCATCATTATCCCATGCGTTAATTTGTCCAGGTCGAGCTATTTTTTGTGCGTGAGGAAAGAGATCAACCAATTCTTGCATTAAAGGTCCATTAGGTCCGTTTTCAAAGCTTGTTGTTAAAATAACTGGTAAATCAAAAAACTTAGCAGTGTGAGCAAGAGCTAAAACATTGTTTTTGAATTCATCAACACCATAGTCACGTACTAGTCCGGACATAAGACCAGTTTGATGGTCTACTAAAAGCACGACAGCATCATCTTTGTTAATACGAGAATAGAGATCAGTCATTATGTATTCCTCCTAAAAATTAAGTGATCGAAGAAAGTTTAAATAGTCGAATACTATCATAAGTTTCTTCGTTTATAACTAAGCTGACCAATAATATTGGTTATAGCAGCATTCACAGAACATGAAGTGCTATACAAATTTATAGTATTTGAAAACTGATTCGTTAATCAATTCTAAATTATCTATAATTTACATAGGTCGTAACTATAGTTGTTTTCACTCTAAAATAGATTGATTTTACCTATACATTCTATAGATAGAACGATATTGATAGTCACCTATTTTTGTTATTAGAATTGAATAGCAGGAATGTTCAGCAAATACTTCATGATGAAAAAGGTAGGGGATGGGGAATTGTCCATAAACAGAAAATGAATGCATCGAAACAGTAGAGTTTCATACATAGAGTTCACAATATAAATGGGCATAAATAGGTTATGAGATTTATCCGGATTATTGAAGAAAAGGATACATATTAAAGGAGGTAGGACAATGGCAAAAATTACTGTAGGAACCGAAAATCAAGCACCAATTGAGATATATTATGAGGATCATGGCACAGGAAAACCAGTTGTACTCATTCATGGTTGGCCGTTAAGTGGTCGATCTTGGGAATACCAAGTTCCCGCTCTTGTTGAGGCTAGATACAGAGTGATAACATATGATCGTCGAGGTTTTGGAAAATCATCTCAGCCGTGGGAAGGTTATGAATATGATACCTTTACTTCTGATTTACATCAACTATTAGAACAGTTAGAGCTTCAAAATGTCACACTTGTTGGTTTTTCTATGGGTGGAGGCGAGGTAGCTAGGTACATTAGTACGTATGGAACAGATCGTATTGAAAAGGCCGTTTTTGCTGGAGCAGTTCCTCCTTATTTATACAAATCAGAGGATCATCCTGAAGGGGCATTAGATGATGCAACAATTGAAACATTCAAAAGTGGTGTGATAAATGACCGCCTTGCATTTCTTGATGAATTTACTAAGGGATTTTTCGCGGCTGGTGATCGAACAGATTTAGTTAGTGAGCCATTCCGTTTATATAATTGGGATATTGCAGCCGGTGCATCACCTAAAGGAACGCTTGATTGTATTACTGCCTTTAGTAAGACAGATTTTAGAAAAGACTTGGAGAAGTTTAATATACCTACTCTTATTATTCACGGAGACTCTGATGCAACTGTACCATTTGAATATAGTGGGAAATTAACACATGAAGCAATTCCTAATTCTAAAGTATCGTTAATAAAGGGTGGTCCACATGGGCTAAATGCAACGCATGCTAAAGAATTTAATGAAGCACTTCTATCATTTTTAAAGGACTGATTACAACTATATAATTGTTAATTGATACATTATAAATAAGTTGCAATTCTAACATATTTTTTCTAATAAATGGAAATACCTAAAGATGAATAATTTTGAGGAGGTTTTCAATTATGGCAGAAAACCAGGACAAGAATTCTCTAGAGGAACAAGACGTGAAACGTGAGACATTGACAACGCGACAGGGGCACCCTGTGAAGGATAATCAAAATATCCGAACAATTGGGAATCGTGGTCCAGCAACACTTGAAAATTATCATTTCATCGAAAAAATTTCTCATTTTGATCGAGAAGAGGTTCCAGAACGTGTAGTACATGCGCGAGGAGCTGGAGCATTTGGGTATTTTGAAACGTATGGAAAAGTTGGAGATGAGCCGGTAGAAAAATATACTCGTGCGAAAGTGTTTTCGGGGGCTGGCAAAAAAACACCGTTAATGGTTCGTTTTTCTACAGTAGCTGGAGCTAAGGACTCACCAGAAACAGCAAGGGATCCACGAGGCTTTGCAGTGAAAATGTATACGGAAGATGGTAACTGGGATTTAGTAGGGAATAATTTAAAAATTTTCTTTATTCGTGATGCGATGAAGTTCCCAGATATGATTCATGCGTTTAAGGTTGATCCGGTTTCGAATGTGGCGAATCCTCAGAGAATGTTTGATTTTGTTTCTCGTACCCCGGAGGCAACGCATATGATTACATTTTTATTTTCTCCATGGGGTATTCCAGCAACATATCGCCATATGCAGGGATCTGGTGTAAACACTTATAAATGGGTAAATGAAAAAGGCGAAGCGGTATTGGTGAAATATCACTGGGAGCCGAAGCAGGGAATTCGAAATTTAACACAAGAAGATGCAAACAGTATTCAAGCAATGAATGTTAGTCATGCAACACAAGATTTATATGAAGCAATTGAGCGCAAAGATTATCCAGAGTGGGAGCTATTTGTACAAATTATGGAGGATGATTATCATCCAGAACTCGA
The DNA here is from genome assembly GCF_027715825.1 of Bacillus cereus group sp. Bc061. NCBI lineage: Bacteria > Bacillati > Bacillota > Bacilli > Caryophanales > Bacillaceae > Bacillus > Bacillus cereus group sp. Bc061. Next base: position 1,535,317 of record NZ_JAQFTZ010000001.1, on the reverse strand, counting down.
TTTTGATCCTCTTGATGATACGAAGCTTTGGCCAGAGGAGCAGTTCCCCTGGTTACCAGTAGGACGTATGGTTCTTGATCGTAATCCAGTTGATTACCATTCAGACATTGAACAAGCTGCTTTTGGTACAGGAGTACTTGTTGATGGCATGGACTTCTCAGATGATAAAATGCTACAAGGTCGTACTTTCTCTTATTCAGATACGCAACGTTATCGCGTTGGTGCAAACTATCTACAATTACCTGTTAATGCACCTAAAGCACCTGTTCGTACAAATCAACATCGTGGTCAAATGGATATGCGTAATCCGAAAGAGTCTGGAGAAAATCCGCATATTAACTATGAGCCATCTATGCTGGGTGGTTATAAAGATGCAAAACAAGAAAAGCACCATCCACACCAACCAACTTACAATGCGGCTGCTATGAGTGCACCAATCGATCGTCCTAATAATTATGGTCAAGCAGGTCACACGTATCGTAGTTTTGAGGAGTGGGAACGAAATGAGTTGGTTAAAAATCTATCTGAAGCACTTGCAGTATGTGACAAAAGAATTCAGAATGCGATGATTGAACACTTCACACAAGCGGATGAAGATTATGGCCGTCGTGTTAAAGAAGGTATTGAAAAGAAAATGAAAGAAGCTAAAACGGAAAACAAACTTCCAGGCCGCGAAGTAAGTAAATCAAAATATGGCCAAGGTTCATTAGCTGCAAACGAAGCAACAAAAGATTCAGTGAAGAAAAGCCATGAATCAGATCCTTATTAATTAGACGTAAGCACAATAGGCTTATACTTAGAGGTGCCGTTAAAACGGTTAGGCAGCCTTTCATACGATTACTAAGTAGTTTTGTTTAAAAATATGAGGGGTATTAAATATCATAAGATAGTTGAGAAACAAGTGAAAAATAAAGCTTTATAAAAGATGCTCTTGGATAAATCCAGGAGCATCTTTTTGAATGCGGCGTAGTGCACCACTGTAATCAATTTAAAGAATCGAAATCTTCTATAACGAAATTTTTGCTCATTTTAAAATATTGATATTGAAATGTTAGGTTGATAAATCTCTATTAGTTTCGAGTTGAATATTTTTCTTAACGGCTAAAATTTATGGATTAGAGTTTTTTTGTCTCTTAGGTGGATTGCTATATTACTATCAAGATAATATTTTGAATAATCCTCAAAACAAAGAAATGTTTTTGTCAGAAAACGATAAAATCTTATTAATTTTTATAATTAGTAGAATTTTTATAGAAATAATCCTCTTAATATATTAAAATAACATCGTATTATGTAAGATTTTAATTATTAGGGGAGAGAAATTTTATGTTGAAAAAAATCATTCCAGTTGCTTTAGCATTAAGTACAGTTACTTTTACTAGTGTATTCGCTGTGCCTTCAGCCCAAGCAAGTACAGAATCAAACCGCTACATAGATGTGCAAATGCTCGGGATTAACGATTTTCATGGGCAACTAGACACAGTAAAAAAAATTAACAATAAAGATGCAGGGGGAATCGAGTACTTAGGGGCTTATTTACGCGATCGTGAAAAACAAAATCCGAATACATTAAAAGTACATGCTGGCGATGTTGTTGGAGCAAGTACTCCTGTTTCAGCATTATTACAAGACGAACCTACCATTGAATTTCTAAATGATTTGAAATTCGATGTTGGAACAATAGGAAATCATGAATTTGATGAAGGTGTTGAAGAAATGAACCGCCTTATTTATGGTGGATACCATGAGAAAACAGGGAAATTTAAAGGAGCAAAATTCCCATATGTTGCCGCAAATTTCTATAATAAATCCACTGGTCGTTTATTTTTACCACCATTCACTATAAAAAAGGTACAAGGAGTTCCTGTTGGATTTATCGGAGTCGTAACAACGGATGTGCCTAACCTTGTTATGCCTACTATGCTAAAGAATGTAGAAATTACAGATGAAGTTGAAGCTATTAACAAATCCGTAAAGCAATTAAAAAAACTAGGCGTTAAATCTATCGTTGTTCTTGCACATAACGGGGGGACAACAGATGGGAACGGCGTAACAAATGGTGATATCGTCCGATTAGCAAATGAGACTGATCCAGAAGTCGATGTTATTTTTGGTGGGCATAGCCACACTTATGTAAATGGAACTGTTAATAATAAACTTGTCGTACAAGCAAATTCTTACGGTATGGCTTTTGCTGATGTTGATGTAAAGATTGATCGTAAAACACAAGATATTGTTGAGAAAAAAGCAGAAATTGTTACAACTTACCATGAAGGCATGGAGCCTGATAAAAAAATAAAGAAGAAGATGGAGAAATATCAAGCAAAAATCGCACCTCTTGTTAATGAAGTTGTAGGTAAGTCTATTGCTCCACTAGATCGCAAACTAAATACAGCTGGTGAGTCTACTCTTGGAAATTTAGTTGCTGATGCCCAGCGTGCAACAATGCAATCTCAAATTGCACTTATGAATCCTGGTGGTATTCGTAATGACTTAGATGCTGGTGATATTACATGGGGAGAGATATATGGTATTCAACCATTCGGAAATCAATTAATAAAAGTAAATTTAACGGGTCAAGACATTCGTGATATTTTAAATCAACAATGGCAAAAAGACATAACAAGAATGCTTCAAATTTCAGGGATCCAATACACTTGGGATGCAAACAAACCTAATGGAGAAAAAGTAACAAGTATGCGCCTAACAAATGGAGAAGAAATTATCCCTTCAAAAACTTATAGCGTCGTTGCGAACGCATTTCTAGCTTCAGGTGGAGATGGATTTGTATCCTTTAAAAACGGTAAAGATGCTGAAACAGGACCAACTGATTTTGAAGCATTAGTAGATTACATAAAAAAATCAAAAGAACCAATTCAGTCTATTATTGATGGAAGAATTCAAAAAATAAATTAGGTTTTTATTAATCTCAAAAAATAGATTACCTATGCACTATACTTTTTCGTGTGCAGGTAATCTATTTTTTTGATTTGAAATAGAGTTTTACCGTGGCTAATAGGTATACCGTCTAGATGCAGAATGCCGAAAAAAATGAAATTCGTATAATTGCTAATTCATCCGTAACTATCATTGTTTTGTTTGATAGCAATGGAGTACGGCCACACATCCATCAACTTAAGAGTTGGGACTATTCTAGAGATTAAAAGCACGTTAGCATTTTCTTAATTAATGGGAAAGAGTGACATACTTTTTAGGAATATGCATAAAAAACAAGGGGTGTCATTATTTGCCGAAGATTTATCTCAATAAAAGTCTCCCAATACACTTAATCAATTCACTAAATTAGAGTTGAGTTTTTGGTAAGAAGGGAGCCATATGTTTCGAACGAAATGTAGAAATTTCTATAATAGTTTCCTTCAGTTTCTTATCTAGCTTGAGTGCATCTGGGAGTAGTATCGCCTATCAAATTAAGACCATAGACAAGATGAACTTTCGTCTATTAGAACTGAAATATTCTTAATATAGAGGCATACTAGATTATGATGTTTTTCCGTAACAAATATAGTTAAAAATTTCAGGTTTAGAGAGAATTATAAAGGGTATACATACAATATAAAGAGTTGATTGGAGATGAATTTTATGGTTTCAAATTACAGCAAATTTTATGGTGAATGAGTCTATAAAATTTGTATTCTTACTTTAAATAAAAAGGGGGTTAGTATACATGAATAAATGGTTAATAAATAAAAAAATCCTATTTATTTTGTAAACGAGGGGCGTGTGGAAAATGAAAAATATGAAACGCAAGCTAGGAACCTTTGCACTCACAATGACTGGGATTGGCTCGATTTTAGGGTCTGGCTGGTTATTTGGTGCATGGAAGGCTGCTAAAATATCAGGAGGGGCCGCTATCTTTTCTTGGCTCTTAGGAATGATTGTAATATTATTTATTGCCTTACCATATAGCGAGTTAGGAGCTATGATTCCGGAGGCTGGCGGAATGGTAAAATATACCCAATACTCACATGGAGATTTCGTAGGATTTATTGCTGCATGGGCGAATTGGATAGCCATCGTCTCAGTTATTCCAGTTGAGGCTATAGCCTCAATACAATATATGAGTTCATGGCCTTGGGAGTGGGCAAGTTGGGCCAAGGATTTAGTAGACAATGGGATGTTGACTTCAAAAGGTCTTGCAGCTGCTTCTTTACTTATTATTATATATTTCTTTTTAAACTATTGGACTGTTAGTCTATTTGCAAAAGTAAATTCTTTAATTACTATATTCAAAATCATAATTCCTGGTCTTACAATTGGTGCATTGCTATTCGTTGGATTTCATGGAGAAAACTTTACTAGTCATCAGGACTTTCATGTATCTAATTGGTCAAATGTATTAACGGCTATGGCAACATCCGGTGTTATTTTTGCATTCAATGGTTTTCAGAGTCCAATTAATATGGCTGGTGAAGCAAAGAACCCAGGGAAATCCATTCCTCGGGCAGTTGTAGGATCTATTTTAATTTCAACTATAATATATGTATTATTACAAATTGCGTTTATCGGCGCTGTAAATCCTAATATGATAATTAACGGATGGTCAAATTTAAATTTCAATTCACCATTTGCTGATTTAGCAATAGCACTAAATATTAATTGGTTAGTTATTGTATTATATTTAGATGCTTTTGTATCCCCTTCTGGTACAGGTACTACTTATATGGCAACCACATCACGCATGCTGTACGGAATGGAGAAGAATGGATATTTCCCTAAAGTTTTTGGGAAATTACATCCTACATATGGTGTGCCTAGATTTGCCATGATGTTTAATTTAATGATTTGTTTTGTTTTTTTATTTTTATTTAAAGGATGGGGTGTTTTAGCTGAAGTGATTTCAGTAGCTACATTAATTTCATATGTTACTGGACCAATAACAGTAATGACTCTGAGAAAAACTGCACCTAATTTTCATCGTCCTTTCTATATAAAGGGATTAAACATTATCGCACCTTTAGGGTTCATTTTTGCATCATTAACATTATATTGGGCAAGGTGGCCATTAACAGGAGAAGTAATGTTTATTATACTTATGGGCTTACCTATATATTTTTATTATCAATTAAAAACAAAATGGGTTGGATTTAAGAAGAATTTTTTAGCTGGATTATGGATTGTGGGGTATTTATTATTTATGATTTGTATATCGTACATTGGAAGTGAAAAATTTGGTGGGTTAAATATTATAACTTATGGATGGGATATGGTACTTATTTCAATTGTTTCATTTCTATTTTATAGATGGGCTATAAATAGTGGATTTAAAACAAAAGATCTACAGGTAGCACAGAAGATTAATGGTAGAATTAGTTGAATAATATACATAAATTAGAAAAAATGATTTATCATGTGCTGGAGGTCAATCCGAATGGCATGGACTACCGTTGCTAAATAGTATGGACATGGAATTTAATGAGTATACGTAATAATAGCAAACAATAATAGTGGAAGCCGTAACGAATTATTAGTTCGTGATGCTGAAAGTGCAATCGATCAAATGAAATATAAAATCGCACAAAATTTCAATATATAACTTGATGGTCGATTCACTCGCTAATTATATAGTGTATGGATTAGAAGGAGGGATTATAATCTCTCCTTTTTTAATGGGAAAAATCTATGCTCAAATGGTTTTCAAGAAATTTTAAGTAAAAGTACAAACTACTCTTCTGGATAGAAAGAACTGAGCTAATAGTTAGAAATTCATTATTTTGATAAGAACATATTTAATAATAAAAAGTAGTTAGCAAAAGCTAACTACTCGGTAACCAATTTGTTCTAAAACAGGTTAGTTATATTTTGGACACATCTTTAAAAAAATATACAACATAACTAAAAACAGTAATCTATGTTAATTGCTCTAACAAATAAAGCAAAAAGGGTCTAATATTAATTATTAAGTATTCACGATGTTAAAAACATAACAAAAGACATGTTTTATACCAATTTCGCTTCCTAATTGTTTATTACATTTAATAATATAAATAATTTTATTAAAATAAATGATGCAACGCAAATTAATTTAACTGCCGTAGATGTTGAAGAGTTAACTTGAAGGGGTAGGGAAGCTGTTTACTATTGCTTAGAAGAAATATCAGAATAGGTTTTTATAAGGGAAAAGCTTCATTTCGTTTATATCAAAATTTTTGGGGGAAAGAGATAAATGGTAGAAAGAATGAATAGATAAACAAATTCTCAAAAATCATTATTACGTAGGGGGAAATCTATGGATAAGATAATAACGTTAATTTAAAAATTTCTTTTTTTATTTTTAACGTATTATTCTCGGAATAACATAATTCCTCCAAATAAAAGGGGAAATCAAATGTGAAATCATCGATAGATAGTATTCAAAAAAGTAAAAAATTAAAAAATCAAGAAAAGGGAGAGAGAGCAACATGGAAATCAATGTCTATGTTTCTAGTTCCCTTGCTTTTAAGTAACATATTACAATCAGTTGGACAATTATTTGGTATGGTGGTAGTTGGACGATGGCTTGGTGTGAATGAATTAGCTGCCATTTCAGCATTTTTTCCATTATTCTTTTTACTTGTTTCGTTTGTAATTGGGATTGGATCGGGTAGTTCGATTTTAATTGGTCAGGCATTTGGAGCCCGTAATGAAGATCGTTTAAAAGCCATTGTTGGTACGACGTTAACATTTACCTTTATAATAGGCGTTATTTTGGCAATAGCGGGAAATGTATTTGCTCTGAACATTATGCGTTTTATGGGTACGCCAGAGAATATAATTGATATGAGTGTGCATTATGCGCGTATTTTATTTATTTCTATGCCAGTTTTATTTCTATATTTCTCCTATACAACGTTTATACGAGGTACAGGAGATTCTAAGACACCGTTTTATTTCTTAATTGTTAGTACAGTCTTAAATATAATTCTATTACCTATTCTAATTTTTGGTTGGCTAGGAATACCCAAACTTGGTGTGTACGGAGCTGCCTATGCTTCTGTTATCTCGACCGTTGTAACATTTATTGTTATGCTTATGTATTTGAAGAAGAAGAATCATCCACTGCAATTAGATGAGACTGTACGGAAATATCTTCGTATGGATTGGGATTTATTAAAACTATTATTACGCCTTGGAATTCCAGCGAGTATTAATATGATTCTCGTTTCGTTATCTGAGATTGCGGTAATCGCATTTGTGAATCGTTTCGGTTCTGATGCGACTGCTGCATATGGGGTTGTAAACCAGGTTGCAAGTTATGTTCAGATGCCTGCGGTTAGTCTTGGAATTACGGTATCTATTTTTGCTGCGCAATCTATTGGTGGGAAACAATTTAACCGATTAGAGGAAGTTATTCGTGCTGGAATTATTATGAATTATATAATTGGTGGTATATTAATTGCTTTTATTTACTTGTTTTCAAGAGAAATCTTATCATTATTCTTAACGAACACGAATACAGTTGAAATTGCGCATAGTTTGGTGATGATTACACTATGGAGTTACTTAATTTTCGGTCATGCTCAAATTATTGGTGCGACAATGCGAGCAAGTGGAACTGTATTATGGCCCACTATTATCGGTGTCGTATCAATATGGCTTGTAGAAGTCCCTGTTGCTTATTATCTTTCTTATCATACAAATCTTGGTATAAAAGGAATATGGATTGGATATCCAGCAGCATTTATTGCAAGTTTACTTTTGCAATATGGATATTATAAACTTTCATGGAAGAAGAAACGAATTTCAAGACTTGTTAGTTAGAATAGAAGGTGAAAAATGATATTCTCTTATAAGTTGTCAGTTTTAGGAGTATGACTATAACATCATCAAACGAATAAAACCGAGTTACCCTCAAACGGGAGTATGTTGGTTGTAATTGTAAATTCAATTTCATCCTTTCATAGTTATCTTTAGAAGTTCAACTCAATTTTTCATGTTGGGGAAGAATATATTTCTTGAATTAATAGGAATAGGACAGATTATATTTCGATTTGAGATTACGGACAATAAGGAGTTAAAAAAGTCAAAACAGCTACATGCTATGTAGCTGTTTTGGCTTACATAAATTTAATTAGTAACCAGAGTCTTCTGAAGTAAGGTTATCTATCATTTTATAATCGTATTTTTGTAATGGTTTCTCAGCAGGCCCTTCAAGTACTTCTCCTGTATATGAGAATCGCGAACCATGGCACGGACAATCCCAAGAACGTTCTCCATTGTTCCATTCAACTTCACATCCAATATGGGTACAAGTTGTATCTACAATATGAAGCTTACCTTCTGCATCTTTATAAGCTCCTTTTCTATGTCCATCAATATCAACGACAGCCCCTTCATCGTTAGATAAATCACGAATACATTTTTGTGGAATCTCTAACTTTCCTTTAATTAAGTGACCAACAACATTGGCATTTTCGACTAAGAAGTTCTTTAAACTTGGATTCATATGGAAACGGGAGGGAGTATATAATTCCCGAAATTTGTTCTTTTCTTTTAATATGATATCTCGGAATAAAAGAGCAGCTGCAGTTCCATTAGTCATACCCCATTTTCTGTATCCAGTGGCAATTAATATGTTTTTTTGATCAGATGTGATTTCACCGATATAAGGAATTTTGTCTAGTGTAATTAAATCTTGGGCTGACCAACGATATGCAATTTTTTCAAGTCCAAAAACTTGTTGGCCAAATATTTCCAAGGCCTCATAATGCTTTAGTGTTTCTCCACCCTGTCCTGTTTTATGACTTTCTCCAGAGATAAGAATAAATTCTTCTCCATTAATTGTTGTGGAACGGAGAGAACGTGTCGGTTCATCTACACTAATATACATACCACCTGGATAATCTGTTCTTGTCTTAGCGGCAATTATATAAGAGCGGTCTGCATGCATTCTTGTAGAGTAAAGTCCTGCACCTTCATAAAAAGGGAAATGGGAACAAGAGAGAATATACTTCCCTGTAATTTGAGCTCCTCCACGGGTAAGAACCACAGGTTGCTCGCCTGTTTTTATATTTACTGCTGTGGTATTTTCAAAGATGTATCCACCTTTTTCTGTAATTATATTTGAAAGATGGGCTAAATATTTAAGTGGATGGAATTGTGCCTGATTTCTCATAACAAGTGCATTATGTATTTTTAAATCAATAGGAAGTTTGTTTACAAGCTCACCTTCAATATGAAGCTCTTTATAAGCTTCTGCTTCTTTTTCTAACTTATATGCATATTCTTCTGTTGTGGCATACAGATAAGCATCTTGTTGAGTGAAATCGCAATCGATTTGATGTTTATTAATTGTAGTTTGAATGAATTTTAAAGCATCGATGTTTGCTTCGTAATACAATCTTGCGGTAGTTCTTCCGGTATATCTGATAAGCTCTTCATAAATCATATCATGTTGAGCAGTAATTTTAGCTGTCGTATGTCCAGTCGTTCCATTTAATAATTTGTCTGCCTCTATAACAGCGACTTTTAGACCTTCATTTACTAAAAGATAGGCAGAAGTAATGCCAGTAATTCCTCCTCCTACAATAATAACATCGACCTGCATGTCATTTTCTAAGGAAGGGTATTTTGGTAAATCGATACTGCTCGTCCAATAAGATTCGACATTATGGGGTAATATTCCATCGTAATTATTGTTATTTGTCACTATAAATCCTCCATCCAATGGTTTATAGATCTATTATTTCCATTTATTAGATAGGTAAACTTTGAGTTTAGAAAACAGCAAATTGTGGTTGGATGGCATGTTCAATTTAGATGTAATTTTGTGTGAATAAAAGTAATTTGTCTATAGCAAATATCTTTAATTAACTATCATGTTCAGAAGGATAAAAAGTAGAAGATCTACATGGTGAAACAAGATACTTCTTGTGTTTGCTTTATAACTCGGAGGGTATTTCTTCTCTATTCTAGACATTGTGTTGCCCTTAAATAAAGTTTAATCAAATTAATACTACATAATCTTGATAAACAATCATAGAAAAGAGTGTGTTTTGAAAAAGGTAAATCAAAACACGCTCTTAATACTTTCAGTTGTTTTATTCTTTTATAAAAAAGTTTGATCATTTCCTATCTGCATGACTACACTATTAGATTCTTTTCTTTAATAAGTTTAAAAGTTAATGTGGAGAATTCAAATGCTCATAAAGAATACTTAGCTAACTGTTCACCCCAAGATGATAATTCAGTTTCAATAAATCCTACTTTTTTATATAAAAATTTAGCTGTAAAGTTTTCAGGAGCATATCCAATCATTATTATAGAAATGTTTGCGTTATTATTTCTTCTTATCTCATCAATAACTAGATGTATAGCTTGCTTACCTATACCTTTCCCTTGAAATTTTTTATCAATCATAAGTCTATAAATCCAATAATTATTATCATCAGAATCTATCCCAAACATAGTAAATCCTATCATTGTTTCATCAAGATAAATACCTTTTGCATAGAAATCATCCAGAAATTGAACTTCTGCGATAGAATAAAGGTTGGATGCAATCAATGTTTGTTGTTCTTTTTTAACAGATAATCTAATTGCTTCTTCCCAATTATTTTTGTCAATTGGCTTTAAATAAATTTTTTTCAATCTGATACTCTCCTTCTAATATTAAAGGGGAACCATGTAGTTTATGTGCTATTGGAACGTTATCCCCTTATTTTTTCGCCCAACCAAATAGAAATAATTTCTCATCGACAACGCCTCCTTAAAGGTATAGTTAAAAACACTATACTCAATATAATTATATTCTTTCCTCTATATTTTTTTGAAGACCTTATTATCCATATCCAATTTCACTGTTAACTTAGTAACGGTTATTCCATTAAATGGATCTTTAACGGAATAGTTTATTGTCATTTAACGGTTCCTTAATTGCTCTTTCACTATCAGAAGATGTTTTTTTCATTATAAATATGCCCTTTATATCATCAAAAAGGGGAGATAAGGTACAATCATAATTCTAAATAACTGTTAATATAGCGATATTTGATACATTTTGACACATTTAAAATGATTAAGGTTTCTTCAAAAAAGTGCTCTTTTTAACTTTTAAACCTTATCTCAAGCTTAAAATTGTTTTGGATTATGAAAAATGTATCTTTAATAGCAACATGTTTTTTATATTAGTTAATTGCGTTTGATATACTGCTTTGGCTCAGTGCAACGGATAATGGATTCAATTAAAGGGTATTATCAAAAAGAATACTATAAAACAAAACAATTTCAGAAATAGATAAGGGGTGAACAAGTGGTGGAAAACATGATAAATGAGGATAACTTTGGTTTACAAAGGCAACCTTCTCAAAAAACGGTTGGTCAATATTTATTCGATTGTTTAAAATTGGAGGGAATTACCGAGATTTTTGGTATTGCAGGGGACTATAATTTTACACTTCTTGATACTTTAGAGTGTTATAAAGGTATCCGCTTTATAGAAGGGCGGAACGAACTAAACGCGGGCTATTCTGCAGATGGCTATGCAAGAATTAAAGGGATGTCCGCACTTATTACAACTTTTGGAGTTGGAGAACTCAGCGCTTGTAATGCTATAGCTGGGGCTAATAGTGAGCATGTACCAATCATTTATATAGTGGGTGCGCCTCCCGAAAATGATCAAAAAGAGCATAAGCTGATGCATCACACTTTAATGGATGGGAATTTTGATGTTTTTCGCAACATGTATGAGCAAATTACTGCATACAGCGCGGTGCTTACGCCTGAAAACGCTAAAATTGAAATTCCAGCCGCAATTCAAATTGCTAAAGAAAAGAAAAAGCTTGTATATCTTGTTGTGGCCGATGATTTAGTGACCAAGCCGATTAAAAATCGTGTAGAGCCAACAGAAGAGCGCTCAACATCTAATTTAAAAACCCTTCATGCTGCGGTCAATCATGTCCATAAGCTACTAGATCGTGCGCATCGACCAGTTATACTGGTGGATATAAAAACCATGCGTTTCGGTCTTCAAGCGGCTGTTCAACAACTGGCAGACACCATGAATGTTCCTGTTGCAACGATGATGTACGGAAAGGGAGGATTCGACGAAAACCATCCAAATTATGTGGGAATGTACTTGGGATCTTTTGGAGATTCTGAAGTTCAAAGTAAGGTAGAAAATGCAGATTGTATCATCGCAATTGGTATGGTATTAGCGGATACTAATACTGCAAGTTTTACTGCAAAACTAAACCAGCTGATAACCGTCAATATTCAACCGGATATGGTTAAAATTGCTGAGGCAGAGTATCCGAATGTTTTTGCAACTGACATGTTACTCGCACTACAGAATGTGGGTTATAAGGGACAAGGTTTGGTAGAAAAAATGTCATTCCCTTACGACCAATTAAATACTAACACCGATGCCCCTCTAATAGCAGCGAACTATTATCCACGTTTTCAGCAGATGCTGAAAGAGGAAGACATTGTAGTTGTCGAGACCGGTACATTCTATTACGGAATGGCAGAGGTGAGACTACCGAGCGATGTAGTATATATTGGGCAAGGTGGTTGGCAGTCCATCGGTTACGCAACCCCCTCGGCGTTCGGTGCTATTATGGCTGTGCCTGAACGCCGAGTGTTTCTGTTTACAGGGGATGGAGCCTTACAACTGACAGCTCAAGAAATCAGCACCATGCTTTATTATGGATGCAAGCCTATAATTTTTGTCTTAAACAATGATGGTTATACGATTGAAAAATATTTGAATGTAAAAACAAAAAATCAAAAGTACAACAAAATTCCTCAATGGTCTTATACCAAGCTAGCAGAAGTTTTTGGAGGCGATGCGCTTACAGCTACAGTCCGTACCTACGGAGAGCTTGATCAGGCGATAAAACAAGATGAAATAGAAAGTACTGAAAAACTTTGTATTATTGAAATGATTGTAAAAGATCCAATGGATGCATCTAGATATATGAAAAAGATGCGCAATTATATGGAAAAGCAGGAAATGCAGCGTACTCAGCCAATAGTCTTGAATAGACCGGGAAGATAAGTCTAATTTTTTTGATAGGAATTATGCAGTAGATAACTCGTTTCCTCACGAATATACAATTCTATTTTTGGGATTTGTTTTTCATTTTGTTTGTTCGGAAAAAGACTGGATGCGTATGGACTATACTTGTATTCTTTGTAGCTATTTCTCGTATCTAAGTAGGAGTTCATTATCCTTTCGATGGCGTAACAGAAGTTCTAATAGCACTATTTTCGTATTGGGTAACATCCAAAATCACACTTATTAAACAATTGCTTAATCTGTACGGAAAAATAGAGCAGAATGTAATATCCTCTAAAAACAAATGGAAAAACTTTTGATTATGCAACACAATAAAAAAGATTACATATACTAATGAGTATTTTGTTTCAATATCGTCTATATTAAAGAGCGCTTTTAAAAGTGCTCTTTAATTCTTAAATAAGAATTTTGTTTAATTTTATTAGTTGACCAAGAAATATAGACAAATTTATCAGGAGTGTTAGTGTAAATGTACTTGAAGAGATGATGTTCTAAAAAATGTTAACAATAATTGGGATTTTTTAGTGGTGATTTATTTATTGATTCTATTTATATAAAAATTACATAACAGTAGCTGAAATAAAGCCATTAAATAAGATTAAGTGTGACTGGAATCCATATAAAGTTTTATGGCCAACCATGAATAAATAGTTGGCCATAATGATCTTAAAGATCCATATCTTTTAATCCAGGACTATGCTCATTTGGCATTTCAGGAAGCTCTGGTACAGGAAAACCTTTTGGCGGGTCAGTTACTGTTAATGTTCCTTTGTTTCTACTTGGTGATTCACCTTGGAATATTTCTCCCATTCTTGTTGGATCTAAGCTGAAATTAAATTGTGCGTTATGGAATCCCATGTCTACATACTTTTTGCACTCTGGGTATTTATTAATATCATAGTTCGGCACAGGGAAGAGTTTGCCCCATTCAACCCCAAGTGTCTCTAAAGCTTTTGCAAAAGCATTTTGATGTGCATTATCACGTACAATTAAAAATGCAAGTGTTTCTCTAAAGGTTTGATTAGAACTCATTTCATAAATTCTAGTTTTTTGAAGTACACCTGTAGATTCAAGTACGACATTATCTAGTAAATCGCTAATTAAGTTTCCATGACTATATACCCAAGATCCATTCCATGGGTTACCAGCTGCATCAACAGGTAATGAACTTTGAGCCCCTACAATAAAGTGATGAGGATTTGCATGTTTAACCGCTTCGTCAAGTGGTGCTGTGTCAATACCAGCATTTCCAGGCGTAGGTTCACCAGATCCAGTTAATAGTTGATTAATTGTATGTTGTACAAGTTCTACATGGCTTATTTCCTCTAAAAAAACACCTCGAAGTAAATCACGATATTGTTTCTCTTTACCTCTAAAATTTGAGCTTTGGAAAAAGTATTGCATCATTGTACGCATTTCACCATAATGCCCACCTAATATTTCTTGTAAAACTTTTGCAGCAGCTGGATCTGGTTTGTCCGGCTTAATCATATTAATTATTTCTTCTTTATAATAAAACATGAACTACACCTCTTTTTAAGTTAGTTAACATTGTTATCGTGTCCGCTAATTGGTTACTTAATACTGAAATTCATTTTTTTACCAATTAATTACTATCTCAAAATATAAAGTTTTTGAAAATAACTATTTTCGATGTGAGATGAAAATGGGGGAAATACTTAGTGTGTTAATAAAAAAGATAAGATTACGAAATGTAATCTTATCTTTTCATTAAGAATAATGAATTATATTTTCAAGGCTTTAAAATGACTTTTATACAATCATCTTCACGATTATTAAAAATTTGATAACCGTAGCTTGCTTCTTCAAGGGGAATTTTGTGTGTAATAATCTCTTTTGGATCGAATTCTTTGTTTGTTATTTTCTTAAATAATTCCGGCATAAAATGGATGACAGGTGCTTGTCCCATTTTTAGATTAATATTTCTAACCCAAAATGCCCCGAGTGGAAAGGCATTATAATTACCGCCATAAACACCAGTCATTTGAACTGTTCCATATTTTCTTACAGCTTTCGTAGCGATTTGAATAGGACCAAGGGTACCGCCTTGTAATTTTAATTTTTGTTCCAGAAATTCTAGGGGAGATTTTTTCCCATCCATGCCTACGCAATCAATAACTACATCCGCACCGCCATGCGTAATTTCCTTTAAATGTTCTCCCATATCAGGAAATTTTGTAAACTCAAATACCTCAACATTGTTAATCTTTTTTGCATAATTCATCCGATAATCTAAGTAATCCACTGCAATTACACGTTTAGCACCTTGCATCCAAGCAAATTTTTGTGTCATTAATCCAACAGGTCCACAACCAAGGACGATAACAGTATCACCTCGCTTAACGCCTGCGTTTATTACACTCCAATAGGCTGTTGGTAAAACATCTGATAAAAATAGTAGGGATTCATCTTCAAGTTCGCATGATTCTGGTATAACAAATGGAGTGAAATTTCCAAAAGGAACTTTTAAATATTCTGCTTGTCCACCTGGATGGTTACCAAATTTCTCTGTGTAACCAAAGTACCCGCCAGAATCGTAATGAGGGTTCGAGTTATCACATTGACTTTCCATTTCATGTTGGCAATAGAAACAATGTCCACAAGCAACGTTAAAGGGGATCACAACACGATCACCTTTTTTTACTTTAGTAACATCTGGACCAACTTCTTCAACAATTCCCATTGGTTCATGACCAATAATGTACCCTGGAGGTAAAGGCATGTTGCCTTGATATAAATGTAAATCAGAACCGCAAATAGCAGTTGAAGTAATTTTTACAATAATATCATCTTTTTTTTCTAACTTTGCATCATCCACTTGTTTAACTTGTACTTTGTTTGGTCCTTGATAGGTTACAGCTTTCATCTCATATCTCCTTAGGAATCATTTTTCATAATTTATATGTATTTCTTTACAAAATAGAAATCTTTAGTAAAGAGGAATCTATACATAGTGTTGTTATGAAAGTATGTTATAGCAACACTTCTTTTTTATGTCTTTTGCTCTATTTTTAAGAAGAAACTCAATAATTATTCATAATCTAATTCCCATAAAAAGGATAATTATTATTTCATAACTCGAAGCATATTAAAAACATCGGAGGTGAAACAACATGGCAAACAATAATAGTGGAAGTCGTAATGAATTGTTAGTTCGAGGTGCTGAACAAGCTCTTAATCAAATGAAATATGAAATTGCACAAGAGTTTGGTGTGCAACTTGGTGCAGATACAACAGCTCGTTCAAATGGATCTGTTGGTGGTGAAATTACAAAACGTTTAGTAGCAATGGCTGAACAACAACTTGGTGGTAGAACTAACCGTTAAGTGAATTGACATAAAATATAGTAGATATGTAAATCAATTTCTTTTGTATATGTATAAAAAACAAACCCTTATAGTAAATGAATTCTCACTCAAAGATTATTGATAATCTTCTTTCATAATCTTTGGGTATTTTATTTGTAAACTACTTTCCTAAACAATAAACACGCAGTGTTGGAAAGGTGTTTTCCATGCATAGTAGAAAAGCTTTTGCAGGAAAAAGCATACTTAAAAATTTGATTTTAATATTGAAATCAATATTTATTATTATCTTTTCGAAAGGGAGGAATTTAAAAATGGGTATATTAAGTGGAAATCCTCAAAATGAACCGTTACATTACGGAGAAGTATTTGATATTTGGAGTTATCTTCTTGCTGCGCAGGGTGCGATTGCAAGTCATCAAGTGTTTATGAATCATACAGGTGATGAAGATTTGAAGAAGTTTTTAGAAGGCTTAATTGAAAATGATATGAATTCGGAAATAGAAGAATTAAAGGCGCTTTTAAAAGTTAATGGGGTTGCTTTACCGCCTGCTCCTCCAGAACGACCAGTTGCATCTATCGAAGACATTCCTCCTGGAGCACGTATTAATGATGCAGAAATTGCTGCTGCTGTTTCTACAGGATTAGCAGCTGGACTTGTCACATGTAGTCAAGTAATGGGAAAATGCCTTCGAGAAGATGTAGGTATGTTATTTGGACAATTTCATATGAAAAAAGCGCAGGCAGGTGTAACGTTGCTACGTTTAAGTAAGAAAAAAGGGTGGGTAGTTCCACCTCCGTTACATGTAAGAAATTCAGATCAAGCTTAATAAACAAAAATAAAGAAGTGGCGTTGGCCACTTTTTTATTTTTTTGATGTATCCTCAAGCTTGGATTTATTTATTGTGGAAGAATCCATATATTCATCTGACATTTCCATAGCGTATTTATCATGGTGAATATGATTGTGATTTCTTAATTCATCGTTGTTACGCAGTACTAACCTCTTCATATAAATGTGGAAGAAAATCTCTATTCCGCCAATAATTAATGTGGCTATAAATGAAGAAAATCCAATATTACGAGTAGTATCTAAATTAGTAAATAAAGATGTTAAAAGCCAAATTCCGAAGAAGGTTAAGCCAAAATCTGCCATTGTAGCAATCATATTTCCGTATTTAGGTAAAATGAAAAGATCGCCAATTAAATAGGCAACTCCTGTTAGGAAGAGAGAAATAAGCAATACTCTAGGAATGGAAATACCTTGAAAGATACCAAGTACGATAAGTAATACTGCAGTTATCGCTGTGTATTTAATTAATAAAGCAACAATATGTTTCATTATTTTCCTCCATTGTCTAAACGTATATGGAATAAAATATTTCATTAAAAACGGGTTATGCTGTTAAATAGCTTAACCCGTTTTATGTTGTAATGGAGGTCTATTTATGATATCCCATGGCACGTAAGATGTATTTCGTTCTCCTATACATGATTATTTTTAGTTTAAAGAAGATCAACTATACCTTTGAATTCACGGTCGTAATTACCAATTAATTAGCTATATATTTTAGCATGTAATTTAACATATTAAAGAAAGAAGGAGGTGAATGAACATGTCAAACAATAACAGTGGAAGCAGCAATCAATTATTAGTACGTGGCGCTGAACAAGCTCTTGATCAAATGAAATATGAAATTGCTCAAGAATTTGGCGTACAACTTGGTGCAGATGCAACAGCTCGTGCAAACGGATCTGTTGGTGGTGAAATTACGAAACGTCTTGTATCATTAGCTGAGCAACAACTTGGCGGTGGCGTTACTCGTTAATTTTATATATGAAATGGATATAGAGGAGAGGCATGCCGTCTCTCCTTTCTCATACATTTTTTTAATAAATAAGCTTAGTAGCGTTACAATCGTTTCGACTTTATTTGTTTAACTTTTAGACTCTCGAGGTTTTACATACATAATGAATTTTTGTGAAATAAAGGATAAAAGATAAGAGATTATATTTGATGCGAAAGGGGCAGAGAAAATGAAATATGAAGCGTTATTTACAGTTGAGATTTCTGTAGGAAGTGAACTAGTAGCAAACCATAAAATAAAGGCTCATAATGTCACTGATGTTGTTGAAAAGCTTGCTGAGAAGTACTTAAGTGATCATGAGGGGCATTCTCAAAATGAATAAAGGAGAATCGTGATATGACCTGTCATGATGCTAAGAACGAAACGAAAGAAAAAAAAGATTTAAAATGGTGGCAACTCTCACTTATTGGGATTGGTTGTACAATAGGGACCGGTTTCTTTTTAGGATCCAGTATAGGAATTAAAATAGGTGGTTCGTCAATTATTCTTATTCTTATATTAACTGGATTTACTACTTATATTGTATTTGAAGCATTGGCAAAAATGGCTGTAGAAGATCCGCAAAAAGGATCTTTTCGTATATACTCAAAAAAAGCTTTTGGAAATTGGGCGGGTTTTAGTCATGGATGGACATATTGGTGTTCTGAACTGCTTATTATGGGCAGCCAGTTAAGTGCGTTAGGAATCTTTTCACGTTACTGGTTTCCTAAGATACCACTATGGATATTTGCTACTATATATGGAGTAGCGGCTATATTAATTATTTTTATAGGGGTAAAGATATTCGAGCGTTTAGAGAAATGGATGGCTATTATAAAAATCGCTGCTATTATAGGGTTTATTGTAATTGCCATTTTAATTATTTTAGGATTTATAAAGGGTGGTTTATATAAAGCACAAATTCCTCGGAATTTTAAAGACTGGTTCCCAAATGGATTAAAAGGCACTTGGTCCTCTCTAATTTATGCATTTTATGCATTTGGAGGAATCGAAATTATGGGGTTAATGACAATAAGACTGAAAGACCCTAAAGATGCACAAAAATCAGGAAGAGTAATGTTAATGATTTTAACGATTATTTACGTAGTCTCTTTAGGGTTGGCAATTATGATGGTACCATTAAACCAGTTTAATACGAAAGAAAGCCCTTTTGTAATAGCGTTACAAGACTATAATTTACCGTATGTGCCATTTATTTTAAATGTAGTATTAATTTTAGCGGGCTTTTCAACGTTAGTTGGTTCATTATTTGCGGTGACAAGTGTATTAATGAACTTAGCTGAAGAGGGTGATGCACCTGCGATGTTTGCGAAAAAAAACAAGAAGAATATCTCTTTTCCAGCTTTAATTCTTATCATAATGGGGCTTGGTGCTTCTATTCTTAGCGCTTTATTACTACCAAAAAATATATATGAATATGTAACAACTGCAGCTGGATTAATGTTGTTGTATACATGGAGTTTAATTCTTCTTTCCTTTTGGAGATTAATGAATCCAAAAGGTTGGATGCAGATAAAAAGTATTATTGGTCTTATTATGATTGCACTAGCTGTTAGTGGAACACTATTGCAAAAAACAACGCGTTTTGGTTTCCTTGTGAGCTTGTTGTTTTTAGGAATAGTTATTATCGTTACTATAATTGTTCATTTTGTCTCAAGAAAAAGGAATACAGCTATATGAAGTATCTTTCTTTTACTCCATGAATAGTATGTCGGAACAAAATAATAGAAGTTATTGAAAAATGATTTGGTAAGTTTGAAAACCAAAATATAATCCATAAATAATAAGTGATATTCCAGATATTACTGTTATAAGAGATAATATACGCGTATTTAAAATTTTACGAAATATACTAGAAGTACTTGCCATCGTAATATCCCAAATAAAAATACCTAAAATAGTACCAAAGCTATATAACAAAAGCTGCTCTTTATTATAGGAAGAAGCGGCTTTTGCTAATATAGAGCCGAAAATTCCAAGCCAAAATAGAATTGTTAATGGATTCGATAAAGACATAAAAAAACCAGAAAAAAAGCTTTTAATAATTGAATCATCGTTTCTAGTATTACTAATGCTAATTTGATTCGCATTTTTTACACTTTCAATGCCTGTATAGATTAAAACAAAAGCGCCGAAAGACCATAAGAAAAGTTTGATAATATCTTTTTCGAGGAAATGAATGACACCTAAATAAATAAGTGCCATGTAGATAACATCTGCAAGTAAGGCTCCTATACCAAGAATCCAAGCATGAAAAAACCCACTCCTAATACCTTTTTCTAGCTGCGCAGCATTTATAGGTCCCATTGGAGCAGATAATGATAAACCTAAAAAAACATAGCTTAAAAATATGCCCACGTATGATATGCTCCTCCCACTAAATTTAATCTATATTAAATCTATTCAGTGGTTAAAGTTTGTACAACTAAATAATAAAAAGTAGAGTGGATTACTTATTTTTATGCAAGTATTTTATGATTCGAGAAAACGGACACTTGGATGGAATTGTTTCATCATCACGTAAAAAATATTGTTGCCATTCATAATTATCTTTTTCACCATAATCTTTAAGAGAAGGGTGAATAGGGGCTTTGTCATAAGCGGCTAGACGTTGACGTATTAAGTTTTTTAGTTTTCTACTGCGTTTCTCAGAATTCATAATTCCCTGTAAAACCCACCTAGGAGTTAAAGCAAGCATCATACATGAAAAATGTCTACTTTGTCTATTGACATGGGCAGGTGTAGCACAGTAGACGAAATATGATTCATTATGAAAGCAAAATTCCCAAGTATTTTCCATAGGGTCATTGGGGATATGCGTAGGCCATTCCATCTCGTCCAAACGACTAGTTGTATTAAGTAGAGACCAATACATATGTTCAAAATCTTTAACTGTAGTTTCTCTCATTAAATCTATTGGTGTATGAATAAAAACAATAAGTGAGGCATATTGACCTGTATCTCTAGAACATTCAGTATATTCTTTAAGTAATGTAGCAAAGTCCTCGCTAGTATTCGTATCTCTAGGATCACCAATGAATCCGTACCGGAGGTGATTCGCTGTAAAGCCGTGTTGAGCCGGGATACAAGGAAAAGGTTTATTTTTATCTGTCATTTTTAATTTAAAAGAACAGAAAGCTTCTTGTTGCCAATGTGGAAGGTTAATAATATGTTTTTGTAAAGAGTCTTTATCATAAAGTATAGTCATCTTTTTATCCCTCCTAGGTCATAATATATAACCTATTAATTATTTAAGAATAGGTGACTAACACGGATAGAATAATTATTTTTTAATCTATAAAAATAAAATGATTTAATGAAGAATCCCCTTCAATGTAGTTACTTTAATAGTTGATCTTTAATAACGTATAAATTTTAAGTAGCTATAAAATTTGAAAAATATATAAGGAATAAGTAGGTACAATGTTCACATTTATATTTTCTAACTAATATGGTTTATAACGAAACAAGAAGGGATGTATTATGATGGGGATTTTTAAGGAAGAAAAAATTAAATTTATAGATTGTAAAGGCGAGGAAGTCATTTTGAAAATCAAAATTAAGGATATAAAAAAGTAGGGAAGAGGAGTTAAGGATACTTTATTGTGATTAACATAGAAGGATGAAAAGTAATCATGAATTAGATTGAAATGAATTCATGTAGTATAGGCCCTTTTTGAATTTTTTTGCATAATGTAGCATGAGTGAATATTAAGGGGGAACATACATGTCTTATCCTAATCAGTTAGCTTGGCATGAAACATTGGATTTACATGAATTAGTAGCATTTCAAGCGAACGGCTTAATCAAATTAAAAAAGTCAGTTAGAAATGTACCTGATCAAGCACTTCAATCGTTATATATTAAAGCTATAAATGTCATCCAAAACAATCTGCAAGAGTTAGTACAGTTTTATCCGTATGCTCCTGGATTTCAATCGCAGCAGCATCGTGATGACACTGGATTTTACGCTGGAGATTTACTTGGATTAGCAAAGACATCTGTTCGAAATTATGCAATCGCGATTACCGAAACTGCAACACCCCGACTGAGAGAAGTTTTAACTCGTCAAATAAATGGTGCTATACAATTACATGCGCAGGTTTTTAACTTTATGTACGAACGTGGTTACTATCCAGCTTACGATTTAAAACAACTATTAAAAAATGATATTCAAAATGTGCAAAAGGCAATACAAATGCAATATTAAAATGAAGATATGGAAATTATCTTTAGAGGAAAACTATAGTTTATTTATAGAAAATCAAATAGTTAAGACTAAATGGTAATTTCCATTGTTAATAAATTGATTAAAAGCTAAAAATATAGATTGATTCGAAAATATTAAAGAAATTATACTAACGCTACTTTAGAATCTGTGAACTCCTTAAAGTTATTTTAGTGAGTTGTCATCAAATATTAAATATGCTTAGAGAATAAGTATCTATATAATATTTCTAACTGAACATTAGTTTCCTTTGGCGCTAAGTATGTTTAGCACTTTTTTCTTTTGGGGAAAATAATAATATACATTAGTAGAAAGGATGGGGTTTAATGGTAAACAAAACTGAAAATACAAGCTATTTAACCTCTTCTGTTTATTTGACCCGTAATCTATGGTCAGGTATCTTGTTTGGACTAGGATTAGTAGCTTTTATAGATGAAACTATTTTTCATCAACTGCTGCATTGGCACCATTTCTATGATAAATCTACAACAGATATTGGACTCATTTCAGATGGTCTTTTTCATGCTTTTAGTTGGTTTGCAACGATTGGTTCCTTGTTCATAGTTGCTGATCTTCGTCGTAGAGATGCATTTTGGTTGAAAAGGTGGTGGAGCGGATTAATGCTTGGTAGTGGTGGGTTTCAATTATATGACGGTATAATTCAACATAAACTAATGAAAATACACCAGATTCGATACGTAGAGAATGTTCTTATCTACGATGTAATATGGAATATAATTGCGACTGTAATGCTCTTATTTGGCATTCTGCTAGTTTTTCAGACAAGAACTGATGAAAGATTATTGAGAGGTAAAAGCTTAAATGAACAATAACCATCTTCATCATGAAATATGGAATGCACTGGATATTTTACTATTCGTATTCATTTTAATTATGTTAATCATTTATATAGTAGCCACGATTTTATCAAATCGCCATTACAAACGATGGCCGTTATATCGAATTGTCTTCTGGGTTTTAGGGCTTATTTGTGCGGCAATAGCAGTTGTTGGGCCATTAGCTTATCGTGCTCATAATGACTTCACAATACATATGCTTGTGCATTTACTCCTTGGGATGCTTGCTCCAATTTTTATAGCATTAGCAGCTCCGATGACTCTTTTTTTACGAACGCTCAATGTGAAAGCAGCGCGACGTCTTTCAAGTGTATTAAAGAGTAAGTCGCTACAAATCCTTACTCATCCCATTATCGCAACCTTGCTTAATCTAGGAGGGCTATGGATTCTCTATACTACTAATTTATACTCGATGATGCACAAAAGTATACTTCTTCATTTGTTCATACATTTCCACGTTTTTATTGCAGGATATTTGTTTACCACATCAATGATTTATATTGATCCAATATCCCATAGATATAGTTATATGTACCGGTCAATAATTTTAATAGCTGCATCAGCTGGTCATGGGATATTATCAAAATACATATATGCTCATCCGCCTGCTGGTGTAGTTACTGAACAAGCTGAAATCGGGGGCGTGCTGATGTATTATGGTGGGGATTTCATTGATATTGTTCTAATTTTTATACTTTGTTTGCAATGGTCTAGGGGCAGCAGATCGAGAACAAAAGGTAATAATGTATTAAGTGCATGGTAATTATTAGATTTTTTGAAATTAAAAACTTTGAAATGCAATTTGGTCATACTGTACTTAAAAGAAACTTTGATAAAAATCAGTATTTTATTTTCATTTTTAAAATTTATAAATAAAAAGCAGCTAGCAAAAGCTAACTGCAGCGAGAAAATTACATCCATGAATTTAAGGAGTATAACTATATCATGGTTAAATATAGTATGAACAAAAAATGTAAGCTTATACTATGAAATTAAAAAGAGCAGTTATTTATTATAACTACTCTTTAATGGTAAGAAATAAAGCCTGGGTAAGAAGCAGACTTTATTATAAATAGTGTGTGTAAAAGATCGATTTTTATTCCAAAAGGGTAGTTCTATTCTTAGGATAGAGATGTTAATTAAGTACAGTGTATTTTCATATTAAACTTAATATTTTTTGACGTGTTAATTTTGTATCATATGTTAATTCTTTAATATAAAAACCAAAGTTTTTGTGCTTAATGTGCCTTTTTATCTACATATTTTCCGTAATCAGGTACAGCAATTTTATCAAATTCTTGAACGAGTGTTTTAAGGCTTGTTGATAGCAATTCACCTGACATTGGTATTCCGTGTCCAGTAACAGTGACTAGAGGCTTTAATTTTTCTAATTTAATAACGGATTCTTTAGCAGCGTTCCAGTCTGTTGTTAAATAACGAGGCGGACCGCTTATTTCCTGTTCTTGAGTAATTACCTTATATAGATATTCCTGTTTCACTGTAACAAAAGCGTCCCCTGCAATTAATGTTCGGTCTTTTTCTCGGAATAATGAAATATGACCTGGAGTGTGTCCTGGTGTATGCACCCATCTAAACTCTGGCATATGAGGAACAGTTCCATCTGCAGGTAGTACTTTTACGTTATTTCCTAAATCAATCGGTTCATTAGGGAACAGAGGTGACATTTTCGCTACCATACCACCTTCAACTGTTGGATCTGGTTCAGGATAGCTTTGTAGTCCAGTCAGGAAAGGTATTTCCAATTGATGGGCATAGACTGGAACATCCCAATACTTGATAAGTTCAATTATTCCCCCAACATGATCAAAATGCCCATGAGTTAAAATAATTGCTTTTGGGCGACTATTTGTACCAAATCGCTTCTCAGTGACAGAGATAATTTCATTTGCACATTTAGGCATTCCAGCATCAACTAAAACAAAATCATTGCTCTTGGGATGTCTAACAAAACAGATGTTGACGATTTGAATCGTGTAACAAAATAAATCAGGCAATACTTCAATGCCATGACCACTTTCAATTGAAGTTGCCGGAATAAACTTGTAATCACTTCCATAATTCATTTCATTGTCCAATTTTTCTCCCCCTTAACTTATTCCAATATGACATTATAGTTCCCTAATTTTGAAAATCCATTTTGGAGCATTTGAGAAAAGAATGAGTGGGGGATTACAAAAAACAATAACTTAGTCTTAGAATTAAGGGAGAGATATGTCAATTTATATAAAATGTAAACAAAGAATATTGATTTTAAAGTCGTAGTTTATATTATTTTTTTGAGTTTAAGTGTATATCTTTTAAGAGGACATACCAAGTTCTTTTATTTTGATAATTACTTGAAACTTGAACGGGAAAAACATGATCAAGCGCCCATTCTAATTTGTTTATTTCATTTTCAAGTCCTGTTGGATAGAGTAAAAGGATCTTAAAATTATTTTTAACAATATTTGATAAAACGGTTTGTAATTCAAGCGCTTCAGTCAAGCTTCCGCCCCATCTAACAAATAAAATGGATTGTGAATTATGCATTCTTTCGTAAAGGTTATCAATTCTTTGATCTAATTTTTGTTTAAAATCATGGTATGTGATGAACCAATCTTCATTCGGAATAACAGGGAAATCATGATAAGATGTTACGTTATATTTTGTATCTTTTATAATATGAGAAAAAACAGGTTGTATCACGCCATCATTAAACACAATATTTTGCTCCGGCATTGATTGCATGTTTTTTAAATCCATAAAGTCTACGAAATTATTTTTCAATAATGTGTTGATAGAAGAAAGATTCGGTGATACAAACCAATCTAGAGGACCTGAATATTTCCGCAGCTTATATTTTTTTAGATGAATAGCAGTATAACAATTTTCCCCTAAACTAATAACATCATCATACATTCCTTGAAGCTTTTTCATTTCCAATACAATCATCCCTTTTTAGAAAAATTAGAAGGTATATATAAATTCTAAAAAGCGTTATTATGACACAAAATATGCTTTTGAAAAATAGGAGAACGAGTTAATTATAAATAATATATGTATGTATAAAACCTCCTGTGAAAAGGCTCACAGGAGGTTAAACTAAGGCGTATTTCGAGTTATGTACCATTTGTTGAGGTAAGAATTGTGAATGATAATTCATGGCGTTCCTATAATAAAGGGGGAAAACAGAAATACATTGAAGTTAGTTGTGAACAAATTGTAATTTAAAATTGAGAGGAAATAAGAAGCCCTAGTTGCTTCATTATGCAACTAGGGCATTATTTAATCTCTTCCTAACTTAATTATATCATGTAAATCAAATTCGAAATAGACTGTTTCTTCTCATTTACTCCTGCTACAATCAAGAACACATGCATAGTAAGGAGAGATGTTATATGAGTTCTTTCGTTCTCGATTTTCAGGAAATAGAAAAGGGGCAGCTTTCACTCGTCGGCGGAAAAGGGTTGAATTTAGGGGAGTTATCTAACATTCAAGGTATACAGGTGCCAGAAGGATTTTGTGTGACAACGGTAGGATATGAAAAAGCTATCGAGCAAAATGAAGAGCTTCAAACTTTGTTGCAGCAGCTGACCAAGTTGGAACTTGAAGACCGAGCTCAAATTGGTGAAATGAGTAAGGAAATTAGAGAAGTCATTATGGCAGTACAAATCCCTACTGATGTAGTGGAAGCAGTAACTCAGTATCTCTCACGTTTTGGAAATGAACACGCGTATGCCGTGCGTTCTAGTGCTACGGCTGAAGATTTACCGTATGCCTCGTTTGCAGGTCAACAAGATACGTATTTAAATATTATCGGAAAAGAAGCGATTTTACAGCATGTAAGAAAGTGCTGGGCTTCTTTATTTACAGAGCGAGCAGTCATGTACCGTATGCAAAATGGTTTTGAACATAATCAAGTTTCTATATGTGTTGTCGTTCAAAAAATGGTTTTCCCGCAGGCTTCGGGCATTCTATTTACGGCTGATCCGGTTACTTCTAACCGAAAGGTGCTATCAATTGATGCCAGTTTTGGACTTGGTGAGGCGTTAGTATCAGGACTGGTCTCTGCCGATAATTATAAAGTAAAAGAAGGTAAAATTACTGAAACGATGATAGCGACTAAAAAATTAGCTATTTATGCTGTAAAAGAGGGCGGAACAGAGACGAAACAAATTGATTCAGCTCAGCAAAAGATTCAAACATTGTCTGAACGACAAATATTACAACTAGAACAGATCGGAAGACAGATAGAAGCTTATTTTGGCTGTCCGCAAGATATTGAATGGTGTTTAGCCCGTAATACATTTTATATTGTTCAAAGCAGGCCGATAACGACTTTATATCCAATTCCGGAAGAAAATGATGGGGGAAATCATGTATATATATCAGTTGGTCACCAACAAATGATGACCGATGCGATGAAACCATTAGGGTTATCTTTTTTCCTGTTAACGACAAGTGCCCCAATGCGCAAAGCGGGAGGACGGCTGTTTGTTGATGCTACGCAACAATTAGCTTCACCTGCTAGCAGAGATTACTTAATAAATACGTTAGGAAAATCAGATCCGCTCATAAGAGATGCATTAACGACTGTAGTCGAGCGAGATAATTTTATTACATTGTTACCGGATGAAGAAACGGAAAAGAGTGCTAGTAAAAGTAAGCCACCAGTAAGTTCGCGACCAGAAATCGAAAATGATCCAGCAATCGTTACGGAATTAATAAAGAATAGTGAAGCATCACTTGAAGAGTTAAAAGAAACTATGCAACTGAAATCAGGAGTGGACGTACTTGATTTTATTTTGGAAGATATTCAGCAATTAAAGAAAGTATTGTTTAATCCGCAAAGTATAGCAGTTATTATGGCAGGTATGAATGCTTCAACATGGATCAATGAAAAAATGGAGCAATGGCTGGGCGAAAAGAATGCAGCGGACACCCTTTCTCAATCGGTGCAAAATAATATTACGTCGGAAATGGGTTTAGCATTAATGGAAGTTGCTGATGTGATTCGGCCGTACGAAGAAGTTATTGCGTATTTACAACATGTAGAAAATGATAGCTTTTTAGATGAACTCGTTCAGTTTAAAGGCGGAGAAAAAGCTCGAGAGGCAATAGATGCTTTTCTAAATAAATACGGAATGAGATGTAGCGGAGAAATCGACATTACGAAAACGCGCTGGAGTGAGAAGCCAACAACCATTATCCCGATGATTTTAAATAATATAAGAGATTTTGAATATGGTGCAAGTAAACGGAAATTTGAAGAAGGACTGCAAGAAGCTTTGAAAAAAGAAGAAGAGTTAGTAGATCGATTGCAGCAATTGCCGGATGGAAAACAAAAAGTAGAAGAAACGAAGCGAATGATTCGCAATATCCGTAATTTTATCGGCTATCGTGAATATCCGAAATACGGTATGATTAATCGTTATTTCATATATAAGCAGGCGTTACTAAAAGAAGCTGAGCAACTTGTGCAGAGCGGTGTCATTCATGAAGTTGATGATATATACTATTTAACTTTTGAAGAGCTTCACGAAGTTGTTCGCACGAAGAAACTAAATTATGAGCTTATTCATAAACAAAAAAATGATTATAAATTATATGAAAAACTAACGCCTCCTCGTATAATGACGTCTGATGGAGAAATCATTACAGGTAAATATAAACGAGAAAACCTCCCAGCTGACGCGATTGCAGGTCTGCCTGTTTCTTCTGGAGTAGTTGAGGGGAGAGCTCGCGTTATTTTAAACATGGAAGAAGCGAATTTAGAAGAGGGAGATATATTAGTTACAGCTTTTACTGACCCTGGCTGGACGCCATTATTTGTATCTATAAAAGG
This sequence comes from Bacillus cereus group sp. Bc061, assembly GCF_027715825.1. Classification (NCBI taxonomy): domain Bacteria; kingdom Bacillati; phylum Bacillota; class Bacilli; order Caryophanales; family Bacillaceae; genus Bacillus; species Bacillus cereus group sp. Bc061. The sequence continues at coordinate 1,506,178 of NZ_JAQFTZ010000001.1, read as the reverse complement.
ACTAGTCACTGAAGTCGGCGGACTTATGACTCACGGGGCGGTTATTGCACGGGAATATGGATTACCGGCAGTCGTTGGAGTAGAGAACGCTACGAAATTAATAAAAGATGGGCAACGAATACGAGTACATGGAACAGAAGGGTATATTGAAGTGTTGTAATGAAGTAAAAGATCATCCGCTATAAATAGTGGATGATCTTTTTATTTTGCAATAACTCACTTCTTTAAACCAGCTGCATAAAAAGGTCCATGAACTGCGATTGTTGATAAAATACGAGCAATTTCCTCTGGTGTTTCTTTTTGGCCACTATTTAACCATTGCTGAATGACACCAATATGAGCAGATGCCATATAAGAAGCTAAATATTGGCTTGGAACAAGTAAATTTTCCTTATTAATGAGAGCACCATTCGTATCTTCAAATAATGTTTTCCACATAAAGTCTTTCAACTTTGTTTGAAAAGATAAATCTCCTTTTGGGCTTAATACAGCTTTCATAAAATCACTATTTTCATTTAGAAATTCAAGAATAGAAGTGATAAGTAGAAACGGCATTGTTGGAGAAGGGTTCGATCCGAGATCCGCAATCACTTCTGGGAATCTCTTTTTTGCAATGTTAGAAAACTCATACATAATGTCTTCTTGGCATTTTGTCATTAAATCAAATTTATCTTGATAGTGCGTATAGAAAGTACCGCGATTAATGTTTGCTTTCGTTGTAATATCTTTCACTGTAATGGCGTCAAAACCTTTGTCCTCAATTAATTCCACCAATGCATTTCGTATGGCAGTTTTCGTACGAACAACACGTAAATCTAAATTACTATCGCGCAAAGCATGTCCCTCCTTAATTTTAGCCAACACATTTCAAGAAAGTGTCTTATAACCGACACATTCACGATTTTTGATTATTGTATAAGGTTCAACTCGAACATATAATTCAAATATAAATAAACAACACGTTGTTGGTTATTATAAATCAAATGATAGGAGGAGAAAAGAAAATGTTTAAAAATAAACTTTTATTATTATCACCAGTTATTGCCCTACTTGTTGTTTTTATTTTTTCATTAACGTTATTTCCAACCGTTCAACCTCAGCCGAAAAACTTGCCAATCGCAATTGTAAATGAGGATCAAGGAGTAGAAATTCCGAATCAACCGAAGATGAATATGGGGCAAACAATTGTTGATAATATGAAAAAGACATCAAAATCAGAAGAAGAACCTGCGGTGAAGTGGATAGAAGTGAAAAATGAGGAAACCTTGCAAAACGGTTTAAATGATCAAGAGTATTATGCAGCGTTAGTCATTCCGAAAGACTTTAGTACAAAACAAGCATCATTACCAACACCACAGCCATCTTCGCCAGAAGTAGAAATATTCATAAATCAAGGAATGAATACAGCGGCATCAACTATGGCAGGACAAATATTAAATAGTGTAGTTGATAATATGAACAACAATGTTCGTAAACAAATATTAGAAGGACTGAAAGCAAAAGAAGCTACTTTAACAGCAGATCAAGTTTCAAATGTAGTAACACCGATTACAAAGAAAGTGATAAATGTAAATGAAATTGGCAAAAACAGTGCGAACGGTAACTCGCCAATTTCTTTATTCCAACCGTTATGGATTGCAAGTTTAGCGAGCGCAGCAATTATCTTTATTGCGATAAGTAAAATGCCAGTAGGTACAAGAAAAGAAAACTTCATATTAAAACTAAAACAAATCATAACAGGGGCTGTCGCAGCATTTGTCATTGGGTTCGGTCTTACATGGATTGCGGATGGAATGGTAGGACTAAATATTTCAAATTTCACTGATACGGCACTGTTTTTAACTATTACGTCCTTTAGTTTCTTCTTAATGATATCGGCGGTACTTTCAATAGTCGGACTAAAGGGAATCAGTATATTTGCTCTCTTACTATTCTTTGGTGCACCGTTATTATCATTAGCGCCTGAAATGTTGTCTCCATTTTACCAAGACTGGGTGTATACATGGTTGCCGATGCGATTTATGATTGAAGGACTTAGAGAAATATTCTTCTTCGGAAAAGGGTTAAGCTGGAGTACACCTGTTATTGTGCTTATTTGGATTGGTGCGGTAAGTATCGTTATTATTTTAGCGACTGCTTTAAAACGTAGTGTAGTAAGGGGACATAAAACGGAATTACAGGCATAAAAGATAAAAACGTTTCACTATGAGTGAAGCGTTTTTTTTTGATGGATACAAGTTATCAAATAGATAAATTTAAAAGTGCAGTAATTAATTTTGGTATATAATGTATAAAATGAAAATTAATAAAGAGCGAAGTAAGCATAGGAAAGGGGAACGGAAATATGGAGAAATATACAATTCGAATCGCTAATGAAGAGGAAAGCGATAACATTATTACTCTATTAAAAGAAGTAGCACAATGGCTACAACATAAAGAAGTGGACCAGTGGCAGTACCTTTTAGGAGGAGAAGCTACGGCTGAAATATTAGAAGGTATAAGAGAGAAATATACATATGTGGTTACGAAAGAAGATGAAATTATCGGTACAGTTACAGTATCTCCTAAACAAAATGAATGGGATGAATATATTTTTGGTAAAGAGGAAGTTTCTAATTCATTATATATTCATAGATTTGCGGTGAATCGGAAGTATAAGGGGAACGGAATCGGAGAATGGATGTTACGGTGGATAGAAGAGAATGTACAACATGACAAAGAGTTGTTAAAACTAGATTGTGTAGGGCATAATGTTACGTTGAATGATTTCTATAAGCGATGTGGTTTTGAATATGTCGGTAGTACGGATGGACATAGTATGTTTCAGAAGAGCATAATATAGTTGAAAAGAAATAAGAAAAAGCGTAGGAATTTCTACGCTTTTTCTTATTTCTTCTCACTGTCTTTTAAAACTTGATTTATTTTTAAGTTAACTACTTGGGCAGCTAGATATCCAAGACCTCTAGCAGCTTGCAGTTGAGTTTTTTTTACAATTTTCTTTTTGAGCAATGTTTTTTCATGATTAATATTTATTTTTTTCATAGTTTATATGCCCCTTTGAAATATCCTTATTATGGTTATTTTAATTCATTTATTCAGATGAAACAATAGATGTCTAAAATCTGTTTACATATTTGAATATGAAAGAAGGAATTCAATATAATTATACAGAATATTTAGATAAATAGGAGGTGTCGAATTTTGAGTGAAATTGAATTAAAAAGGAATGTAATTAAGACTGGGAGTGAGAAGGGCATCATTCTTCGGTTTATACTCGCTAGTTTAGTAGGAGTGTTTATGTTTTTCGTGCCGGTTACGATAAACGGTGCATCGTCTATTATGATTGATCATATCGTGTCGTGGATTAGAGCTTCGGTTCCGGGCCTAGTACCTTATTACGCACTACTCGTTATGATAATGGGTGCGATTTATCCGTTTTATACGAAAAAGTGGAATGTATCTATCGTAGATATTTGTTTTTCTATTTTAAAAGTAGTTGGCGTCGTTTTCGGTGTATTATATTGTTTGAAAGTAGGGCCAGCTTGGTTCTTTGCACCAGATGTGGGGCCGTTTTTGTATGAAAAACTAGTAATATCGGTAAGTTTACTCGTTCCGATTGGTTCGGCGTTTTTAGCATTATTAGTCGGATATGGATTGCTTGAATTTATCGGTACATTTTGCCGTCCGATTATGAGACCATTATGGAAAACACCTGGAAGATCAGCAATTGATGCGGTTGCGTCCTTTGTGGGGAGTTATTCATTGGCTTTATTAATTACAAATCGCGTGTATAAAGAAGGGAAATATACGACAAAAGAAGCAGCCATTATCGCTACAGGCTTTTCTACAGTATCCGCAACATTTATGATTATCATCGCAAAAACATTAGACATTATGCATTTATGGAATGTTTATTTTTGGACTACTCTCGTTGTAACATTCATCGTGACCGCTATCACCGTAAGAATCCCACCACTTAGTAGAAAGCCAGATACATACATAACGGAAGAAGGGTTCCCAGAGCCTGTTTATAAGGAGAAAATGCTAGAGCGTGCTTGGGAAGATGCGCTAGAAGTATCGAAATCTGCACCGAGTATTATAAAAAATATTGCAGTGAACTTAAAAGACGGTTTTATCATGACGATGGGAATTTTACCATCTATTATGTCTGTAGGGTTAATTGGTATTGTCTTAGCGAAGTTCACACCAATATTTGATTGGGTCAGCTATATTTTTTATCCTTTTACATGGGCTTTACAACTGCCAGAAGCAGACTTAGCTGCTAAAGCGGCATCCGTCGGTATTGCGGAAATGTTTTTACCATCATTATTAGTAGTTAGTGCACCACTTGTGACAAAGTTTGTCATTGCGGTTGTTTCGGTATCATCTATATTGTTTTTCTCAGCATCCATCCCATGTATTTTATCGACAGATATTCCGTTAAAAGTATCAGAACTTATTATTCTGTACGTACAAAGAACGATATTAACGTTGCTTATCATTACGCCGATTGCTTATTTGTTACTTTAAAAAGGGGAAAAGTATAAAAAAGAATCCTTCTATAAAAGGAAGGATTCTTTTGTTTAGTGTTTTTATCAAGTAAATACTTTAAAATGTACACTGTTTTGATGTTTTATTTGTTTTTCGAATATGACGTAATACTTCTTAAGAAAATTCCTAATCCTGCAAAAAAGAATCCTAAGCATAATAAGCTGCCTGGCGTTCCCCAAGTAATTTGATCTAGCATTTTTATATCCTCCCATTTACCCCATATGAATTAACTGTAAAACTTTCACTTTATTATTATATAGTATTTTTTGGGTGTAATCCAGAATTATCCATACTACCAAATTGAAAAAATAATCTTTTTGTAGAAATAATAGCGTTTTTGGTGTGCAAATCTTTCAATAATGCACACTAGACCTTTAGAAAAAGAAAAACCTTACATGAAATGAAACCAATATAAATGTAGCTTGATATAATGGGATGGACACGGTATTTGTTACAGGCTTTTACGGATTATTATGTAAGAAGGTATTAAAACTTGAATTTTAAGTGCATTTAAAAGTTAGTGTTAATGTTTTAATATCTATATAATTAAATGTTTATTTCTGTGATATAGTAAGAAAAAGGGGGCTTACAAATGGAAATCATTCACGAAAGAGCAAAGCTACGGTTAATGGACGGTAATGATGTCGAAACTTTGTTTTCGATTGTAGAAGGAAATCGGGAAATTTGGGCGTATTTAATCTCTAAAATGGATAGTGTGCAAGATATGCAGCAATATGTTCAAAAAGCGATACAAGGTTATGGAAAAGGTACGCAAATACCTTTCGTTGTAGTGGATCAACAGACGAATAAGATTGTAGGAAGTACACGTCTATATAATATTTCGGTAGAAGATAAAACAGTCGAGTTAGGACAAACGTGGTATCATCCAAGTGTCCAGCGTACGAGTATAAATACAGAGTGTAAGTATATGCTTCTCCAGTATGCTTTTGAAAAACTCCATATGCTCAGGGTACAAATTAAGACGGATGCAAGAAATGAAAAAGCACAACGAGCAATTGAAAGGTTAGGCGCAGTAAAAGAGGGTGTGCTTAGAAATGAAAGAAAATTACCGAATGGTTATGTGAGAGATGCAGTTGTGTACAGTATTATCTCAAGTGAATGGCCAGACGTGAAAGAACAATTGTTAGAAAAATTAGAGTTGTATAAAGAAAAGCTATAATTCGTGTTTTGAAAGGTATATTGTTCGTAAGGCATGAAAAATATACCTTTTTTCTTACAAAATGCTACTTTATTTTAATTCCTTTTGTTTCATCGTTCCCTTCTGAGAAAAAATTCGTTACAATGTAGTTGTATGGTAATAAACTTATGAATTTAAAACATGTAATGAAAACCGCAAATGAAAATGAATTGATAATCCTCAATTTTAAATGAAAACCCTTTTATACATAAATAACAAGTAAAGTTCCTTCTTTTAAATAAACTCAAACAAAACGATTTGATATAAATGTTTTTTTATAGAAGTATGGATGATGTACGGAGGCAATTACAAATGAAAGAAAATAAGAAGAGTAAGAAAAGGCGAATCTTTCAAGTATTTTTACTAATGATTTGTTCTGCTATTTTATATGTAAGTTATGCAGCTTACGATATTTGGAGTTATCGTTTTAAAGCAAATGATGACGTAAAAACGGATGCTGGTATTGTACTAGGAGCAGCTTCATGGAACGGAAAACCATCTCCTGTATTTAAAGAAAGAATTAATCATGCGATTTCTTTATATAAGAACGGAAATATTAAAAAGATTATTTTTACAGGTGGTACAAAGTTCGAGGCCGAACTTGAGGAAGCTCGTACTGCAAGAGTATATGCAATGAAACAAGGTGTAAAAGACGAAGATATTTTAATTGAAACAAAATCCCTTTTCACTGAAGAAAACTTAAAGAATGCGAAGGAAGTTGGAGTAGAGAACGGCATACGCACATACACGATTGTAAGTGATCCACTTCATATGAAACGCGCAATGAGAATCGCAAAACATATTAATATTGAAGCGTATGCTTCACCAACGCCGACATCAGCATATAAAACGTTAGATACAGAAATACCATTCTTCTTTAAAGAATTATTCTCGTATATTGGATATGTAACCTCGTTGCCATTAAAGGCATTGAAGGGAGACTAATAAGAAAAGAACCTATCTTTAAATAGGAACTTTTCTTATTAGTCAAAAACATTGTATTTTTATCGGAATAGTGAAACAATAGAGAGGTAGCTTCATATAATCATAATGACAAAATGAACGGTTTATGAATCGAACATAAAGGAGATTATAGTATGGCACTCTCATTTGTTGAAACAGAAAAACAATCTTTCATTATTGAACAAATAAATAAATTGATTCCGAAGTTCATGGAAAGGGAGCATCAACTAAGTGAATTAGGATCATTTCCGTATGAAAATATAAATGATTTGAAACATATCGGATATACGAAATTAACGTTACCGAAGGAATTTGGTGGTAGTGCGATTTCTTTATATGACTTCGTTCTATTTCAAGAGAAAATTGCGGAAGGCTGCGGGGCTACTGCATTATCGATTGGCTGGCATCTTGGCATTGTGAAAGAACTAGCGGAAAATCGCTCTTGGAATGATGAGATGTTTAAATGGTTTTGCGAAGAAGTGCGAAATGGGGCGCTCTTTAATAGGGCAGCAACAGAACCGAAAACAGGGAGCCCGACGCGTGGCGGTAAACCAGAAACAATAGCGGTTCAACAAGGCGAGAAGTGGGTTATAAATGGAAGGAAAACTTTTACAACGATGGCGCCAGTACTTGATTATTTTATTATTTCAGCAAGTATGGAGGGCAAAGAAGAAGTTGGTGAGTTTGTCATTCCAAGAAATACAATCGGTGTATCCATTGAAGAAACGTGGGATAGCGTTGCAATGCGAGGGACTGCTAGCCACGACCTTGTCTTACAAAATGTAGAGATAGAAAGTCGCTTTTTTACGGATGTAAAAGGCGGGAAAGTGAAACAAAAGGGTATTGGCTGGTTGCTACATATACCAGCATGCTATTTAGGAATTGCACAATCAGCAAGAAATTATGCAGTTCAGTTTGCGGGATCATACAAACCAAATAGTTTAAACCATTCTATTAGTTTATTACCGAATGTTAGAAGATTAGTTGGAGAATTAGAACTCGAGCTTATGCAAGCTCGCGTCTTTTTATATCAAATTGCGAAAAAATACGATGAGGCAGAAGATAAACTGTCACTGCAAGCAGAATTAGCGGCAGTGAAATACGCCGTAACAAATGCGGCGATATCGATAGTGGATAAATCAATGCGCATCGTAGGAGCAAAAAGTTTATCAGAAAAAAATCCGCTTCATCGTTACTATTTAAACGTTAGAGCAGGACTACACAATCCGCCGATGGATGATGCAACACTATCTATGTTGGCGGATGCTGCGTTTCGGTCGTAGTTTTTTTAGCTTGAACTTTATTATTTAAGTGCAATATAGTTGTTTTGAAAGCACGTGTTTGATTAGTAATCGAACACGTGCTTTTTATTCGTTGGATATACTAGTTTAAAAAGCACGCGTTTTAATATAAATGCTTATCATGATTTTGTAAGTGTTCCTTGTTGGAAAAACATTTGCCATCTTCCCTCTATTAGTTTCCAAATGGAGCTTCACAAAGTATTCTGCATTCTAGTTTCATCTCTTACACGATATGTTGCCAACACTGTATCGTCTGATATAGAGTATATTTCAAAATTAGAAAGAGTCATAAGGGTCACTATACACGCCCCTCAACTTAAGCAATTAATTGTTCACCAAAACGAAAAAAATAAGCCGAATTTATCTTGGGATAAATTCGGCTTTTAATTGTTAGAAATTATATTTGGTCATTTTAAGATTTCCGATAGCCTAAAAAACATAAAAGATTAAATAATAGTAATCCTCCACCAAAGTACCACGAATATCGGAATGCTTGAATAAGCCCATCTGTTTCCATATTGCCTTGTGAATCCATAAATGTTGCGGCAACTGCGGCACCAAATGCAATTGCAACGTTTTGTAACATACGTTGCACAGCTCCAATCGTACCTTGTTTCTCTTTAGATACAGATGTCATAATTGATGCAATATTAGCAGGCTGGAAAATTCCCCCTCCACCCCCATATAGAAGTAATAAGCTCACCATTATATATGGTGACCAATGGGCTTGGATAAAGCTTAATCCAACAAATGCTATAAACATAACACATAAACCTATTTTCATAAGTAATTTTGGCCCAAAACGTTCCATGTATTTTCCTGCTATTCGCGAAAATATTACTAAACCAAGCGGGGCTGATAATAAAACAAATCCTGTTTGCCAAGGAGTTAATTGCGTAAATGCTTGTAGGAAATAGGGTGGAATGATAAAAATAATTGCTGAGGCCACTCCAAAACCTACTGTTGCAAATATAGGAACGATAAAGTTTGAATGCTGGCATAAATGTACATCTATAATAGGGTGTTTTACTTTGGATTCATGAATTATAAAAGTAACTAATAAAATAATTGAAATCATGATATATTCCCATGTAGATATACTTTTCATTCCTAGACTTGATCCATGAGAGAAACCAAAAAGAAATAGCAAGGCGCTTAAAGTGAAGTATATATTTCCTAATACATCGATAGGTGATGGATGTATTTCTTCTTTTATAACTCGAGAGATTTTGTAACAAGCCCATAATCCAATTAGGCATAATGGAATGTTAATCAAAAAAATCCATCGCCAACTTCCAAGTGAAATGAAAAATCCTCCTGCAGTGGGACCTAAAATAGGCCCTAATCCTATCATTACTCCTAAGGTACCTAATGCATGACTACGATTTTCAGGGGTGACAAGAGTTGTAATGAGAGCTGCAGATGTAGCTTGTAAAGCAGCAGCACCAATGCCCTGAATGGCTCGGAATACAAGCATTTGCCACATTTCTTGAGATAAACCGCATAATATAGAACTGAAAAGAAATAGAACAAACCCCCACAAACATATTCGGATTCGGCCTACGCGATCACTAAGTTTTCCAAATAAAAGGATAGTGGCACTAAGTGCTATAACATATATAGTTACACTCCATGCCGTTATAGCTACTGTTGAGTGAAATTCTTTTTCTAGAAATGGTAAAGCAATATTGATAATACCAGTATCTAAAGATGATAAAAACATCCCGATACCAGCAGTCAGGATTACCATTTTTTCACTAAAATGAGAAAGTGCTCGGTTTGCAACAATATTCGTATTATTCATCAAGTTACCACAACCTTTTTACTTAATCTAAGCTTGACGGTAATCGGGCTTTCCTCACAAAATCTTTATTTAAGGTTAATCCCATATAAGGGGTCTTTCCAATCCTACCATTCTTAAGTATTGTAAAAACTGACCCGTATGAACGGCATCATGATAGGCAATTCTTAAAAGCATGTCACCCAAATATCGTTGATAGCCTACATCACTTCTATCAATAAGTCTTGATTCTAATTCTTCAGTTGATATGGATTCAACATATTCTATAAAATTGGAAAAATACGATTGCGATAACTCTATCTCTTTTTCAACAGAAGTGATTGGTTCTTTATCGTATGGAGTATGTATATCTGTCTTTATCGATCCGTCGTTCCTTAAGAGCAAATGATAATGGAAACTTGCACTCCACACATGACGGATCATCTCTCCAAAAGTCATTGCTTCGTTGTCAGGTTTCCAAGAAAGCAAGCTATCAGGAAGTGACCTCCACAGTTTGATAGAGCGCCTTCTCGTTTCTTTTAAATTTAATATACTAAGATCAATTGCATTCATAATACATTCTCCTTTACTGTTAAATTTAAAATAATTGTATCAATTTAATAGTTAGGGTATCATCGAAATATGAATGTATATCCGAATATCTCATATATAGCTAAACTTATTGCTGAACCTACAAGAGCAATTATCTTAGAGTGTTTAATGAATAATCAGGCACTACCTGCTAGCGAATTAGCTTATATGGCAAAGGTGTCACATCCAACAATTAGTTCTCATCTTTCTAAATTAGTAGAGGGGAATCTACTTAAAGTTGAACAACATGGTAGACATCGTTACTATCGACTTGCTAATCAAGAGGTAGCAGAGGTTCTTGAAAAGTTAGGAACAATCGCACCAACAGTTCAAGTTCGGTCTTTAAAACAATCAGATCAACTAAAACAAATTCGTTATGCTCGAACTTGTTACGATCATCTTGCAGGTAGACTCGGTGTAGAGATAACCGAAAAATTATTAGATAAGGAATTTATCATTTTAGAGAAAGGAGAATACATTGTAACGGAACAAGGTAAGCGGTGGTTTCTGAATTTTGGAATAAATATTGAAACGGCAAATATAAAGAGAAGAATATTTGCAAAACCTTGTCTTGATTGGAGTGAACGACGCTACCATATTTCTGGTTGGTTAGGATCTGCAATAGCAAAACTATTTTTTGAACAGGAATGGATTACAAAAACGGATAAGAATCGGGCTGTCCATCTTACAAGAAAAGGTATGAAGTTCTTGAAAGACGAATTAGGCATTGACATGGAAAATAAAGAAATGAAATAACCTGAGTCTATACAAATGTAGACTCAGGTTATTTCATTTCTTTTAAAAATCTTTAGTGATATTTGCGCATGACAAATTAACCTCACTTGCTTTACGGAAAGAGATTAGCTGAAAAAATAGTAGTTGAGACGATTCTATTAAATTAGTAATCATATTCATTGAAAATTATGCGTAAGAATATAGTAAATGAAGGGAGATATAAAATGAATAAAGTGAAACTGAAAGTATTTAATATAAAGTATGTAATGATATGTCTTTTATTCACAATTATATGTATTCTCACTTCATTCTTCATTTCTAGTAATTCAAACGTATTTAAATCTTATTATATTAATCAATTATTAGGAACGAATTCTACGAAAGGCCTTATGTATATGATAGGCAGTGAAAATCGTTATTTTGCCGAAGAATTTCATAAAGAAAAAGGACGAGCGTCTTTGGAATCTTTTTTACTTTCACTTTCTACAAATATTAATGTAAATGACCTCCGGAGCTTATTAACTCGAGAACTTCCAAATATGAATCAATTTTATTCAGAAATATTAATTGCCGGGGAAGGAACAGATTATACGAACATTCCTGAAGAATCCAGCATTCCTTTAGAGAATATTCAAGATAAAGGTACTGCTGTTAAACACCCAAAGAGTGAGAAAGAAAACAATTCAAATACACAAAATAACGGTGAAAATAAAGTTTTTATTTATCATACACATAGTTGGGAGTCGTTTATTCCTCTCATTCCAGGTGCTACTAAACCTGATGATGCCTCTAGTACAAATAATGAAGTGAATATTACGTTTGTTGGAAATTATTTAAAACAAAAGTTAGAAGAAAAAGGAATAGGCGTTTCACATGATACGACAAATATGAGGGACTTTCTACGAAATAAAAATTTAAACTGGGCCCAATCTTACAAAGGATCTCGTCAAATATTACAAGAAAAATTAGCACAAGATAAAAATATTATGTTTCCCATTGATCTTCATAGGGACGATGCACGAAAAAATATTACGAAGAAAACGATTAATGGAAAGGATTATGCACGACTCTATTTTATTTTAGGTCGAGAAAATCCTAACTATGAAAAAAATAAAAAAATAGTAACGGCAATCAATTCATATTTAGACGAGAAGTATTACGGTTTAAGCCGAGGCATTTTTATTAAAGATCGTAAAAGCGGGAATGGAGTATATAATCAAGATCTTTCTCCAAATGCATTACTTATTGAAATGGGAGGGGTAGATAATACTCCAGAAGAACTGTATGCTTCCGTAGACGCATTAGTAGAAGCATTTAGCCATTATTATAATGAAGTAACAAAGAAAAATAACTAAATATAGCGGAGAAATTTAGTGTTTTTGTAAAATGAAAAGGAGTGACACCTAGTTAGGCGTTCTAGGGGGTTACTCCTTTTTTGTAGAATATGAAAAATATAAGATTACCAATACACGTTATCAATTGAAAAAATCTTTCTTTTCATTCTTCTTTTTATCGTTTTATAGGAGAATGCTATGCTTCTTATTTCACCTACTGTATAATAAGAAAAAAGCACGAAAAGAGGTTATCTCATGCTAGAGGTTATTGCAACATGTTTAGAAGATGTAAAACGAATTGAACGAGCTGGCGGAAAGCGAATTGAATTAATTTCATCTTATACAGAAGGCGGTTTAACGCCGAGTTATGCTTTTATAAAAAAAGCGGTAGAAGCAGTACATATACCGATTCACGTTATGATTCGTCCGCATGCGAAGTCTTTTACATATACGGAAGAAGAAATTGAAATGATGAAAGAAGATATTGTAGTTGCTCAGAATTTAGGAGTAGCTGGTGTTGTATTAGGTGTATTAAATGAAAGAAATGAAGTGGATGAAGAGAAACTAGCGAATTTATTATCTGTGGTAGATGGGATAAATGTCACATATCACCGTGCAATAGACGACACGGAAAATCCAGTAGAAGCGATGAGAACGTTAAAGAAGTTTCATAAAGTGACTCACGTCTTAACTTCAGGTGGACAAGGGAATATAGTTGATAATATTCCGGTGCTTACAGATATGCAAAAGGTAAGCGATGGTCAAATTCAGCTTGTAGTTGGAGCTGGTGTAACGAAAGAAAATATAAAGCAATTGCTAAATGAAACTGGAATTTCGCAAGCTCATGTCGGTACAGCGGTAAGAGAAGGGAAATCATGTTTTGCTGAAATTGATCCTAATTTCGTACAAGAATTAGTTCAAATCATACAATAAACAATTAAGAAAGAGGAGAAACGATGAAGGAAAATACGAAGAAAGAATTATTCTCATGGGCGAAAACGATAGGATTTACCCTTGTATTAATCGCAATTATTCGCGGTGTTTTATTTACACCGTCATTAGTACAAGGCGAATCGATGATGCCCACTTTAGAAAATAACGAACGAGTTCTCGTGAACAAGATTGGTTACAGTATAAGTGGATTAGAACGTTTTGATATTATCGTCTTTCATGGAAAAGAAGGATACGATTTAGTAAAACGAGTAATTGGTTTACCAGGTGATACAGTTGAGTATAAAAATGATGTTTTATATGTAAACGGAAAAGCGATGGAAGAACCATATTTAAAAGAGTTTAAAGAAAAAGCAGCAGGCCGTGTATTAACTCCAGACTTTACGTTAGAACAAATCACAGGAAAAACGAAAGTGCCAGAAGGCCAAGTATTTGTTTTAGGGGATAATCGTGAAGTTTCTAAAGACGGTCGTATGTTTGGGTTTATTTCAGAAGATGAAATTGTCGGAAAAGGACAAGCTGTTTTCTGGCCGTTGAAACAAGTAAGAGCGTTATAAAGAAAAAGTATGGGAGAAATATTCTTCCATACTTTTTTTATGCCTATTTATTTAAACGTTTGGTTCTGCTATAACTTGAGGTTTTGAAAGAGAACCATCATTATTTCTAAATTTTATTTTGTATTGACCTTACATAAAGGTTAAGTAGCTGAAAAATATATTGATAGAATTGAAAGAATATTTTATAATTTTAAATTATATGTTTGTTTCGAAAAACGGAATTTAAGTTCCGAAATTCGGAACAAGAGGGAGATAGAATGAGTATAAATAAAACGGCAGTTAAGACAATGGATATTTTAGAGTTGTTTTATGAGCATGAAGAGCTAAGTTTAACAGAGATGGTTCAGCTAACAAGTATGCCGAAAACATCTGTTTATCGTTTAATTGGCTCGTTAGAAGAAATGGAGTTTTTACAAAAAAACGAAAAGGGGAAATATCATCTAGGAGTTGTATTTTTACGGTTCGGTCAACTTGTTTCACAAAGACTATCAGTAAGAAATATTGCGATTCCATATATGAAAGAGCTTAGAGATAGTTTAGGGCAGGCAGTTAATTTAATTATTCAAGATGGTAACGACGCGATTTATGTGGAAAAAATGGAAGGCGTTCAGCCTGTACGCGTGTATACGGCGGTTGGAAGAAGGGCGCCACTTTATGCTGGTGCATGTCCGAGAATTTTACTATCGTATTTTTCTGAGGAAAAGAAACGGAAATACATAGAGGAAACGAATTTAAAACAATTTGCAGATGGAACAATCGTAGATAAGAAACAATTACTAGAAGTGTTACAAATGGCGAAAAAGGAAGGACACACCATTAGCTATTCTGAGTTAGAAAATCATACAGCAGCTATAGCAGCGCCTATTTTCGCAAATGATGGAACGGTTGTAGCAGGCATTAGTATTTCAGGATTAGCAATTGAGTACAGCGAAAGTAACATTCCATATTTTATCGCGAAGGTGAAAGAGACAGCGAATCGCATTTCGAAAGAACTCGGCTTTTTGGCATAGAAAGAGGGAGTAGGATGAAATTTTCTGCGTTAGGGGATCAAGCAATTATTGTTACATTTGGTGAAGAAATTGGGATGGATGTATATGAAAAAGTACAACGACTATTTCAAGCGTTGCAGCAACATCCGTTTGTAGGGATGGTTGAATGTGTTCCGTCGTTTACTTCATTAGCCGTTTACTACAATTTGTATGAAGTATGGAAGGGAAATGACAGAAAGATAAGACCATATGATTACGTATGCCAATATATAACTGGAATGTTAGATACGTATAAGGAAGAGCTGAAACGAGATGTGAAACATATTTCTATACCCGTTTGTTACGGAGGAGAATATGGACCTGATTTGGAAGAGGTCGCACGTTATCACGGTTTACAAGTAGAAGATGTGATCCGAATACATAGTGAAACAACGTATTTTGTGTATATGTTAGGCTTTACACCAGGATTCCCGTATTTAGGAGGACTATCAAAAAAACTAGAAACGCCTAGAAAAGAAATACCACGGTTACAAATCTCTCCTGGTTCAGTAGGAATCGGCGGAAATCAAACAGGTATTTATCCGCTTGAAACACCGGGTGGATGGAATATTATTGGACGAACACCAATCTCCTTATTTAATCCGGAAGAAGAAACACCAACCTTTATTCAAAGCGGCATGTATTTACGATTTATCCCAATAACGAAGGAAGAGTACGTATCACTTGAGGGGGCTAAAGAATGGATGTAGAAGTTTTGCATGCAGGGATGTTTACAACAGTCCAAGATTTAGGACGATCTCATTATCAACAATACGGTGTGCCAGTTGGCGGGGCGATGGATCAAAGTGCACTTCGGATGATCAATATGTTAGTTGGTAATGAAGAGAATGAAGCGGCACTCGAAATGACGATTATGGGACCGAAATTGTTAATAAAGAAAACGACGTTACTTGCGATTGGCGGTGCGGATATGGAACCGTTACTAAATGGGGAGCGTATACCATTATGGCGTCCCATTTTAGCGGAAGAAGGTAGTATGCTTTGCTTTGGAAAAGTGAAAAGTGGTTGCAGAACGTATGTGACTTTTGCAGGTGGTATCCATATTGATCGTACGATGGGAAGCAAAAGTACTTACATACGTGCTGCGATTGGAGGTATAGAAGGAAGAATGTTGAAAAAGGGTGACTACTTCCAAATTGGTGTACAACCAGAAATGGCGAATCGTTTCATTCAAGACTTACAAAAAGATGAGAGAATAAAAACGAAATGGGCAATTAGCAACAGCGTACTACCAAAGTATAAGAAACATCCTAAGCTTCGTGTCATAGCTGACTTTGAATATGATCAATTTACAGAAGAAAGCAAAAAGGCATTTTTTACGAAAGAGTATACAGTATCTAATTATGCTGACCGTATGGGCTATAGGGTTGAGGGAGAAGTATTAAATAGGATGGAAGAAAAAGAGATTTTATCGAGTCCTGTTACATTTGGAACCATTCAAGTTCCTAATGGTGGACAGCCGATTATATTAATGGCAGATAGGCAAACGACAGGTGGCTATCCGAGAATGGGAAATATCATTTCAGTAGATTTACCTCTTCTTGCCCAGCTAAAGCCGGGGGACTATGTTTCTTTTGAGAAAATTACGCTTGAAGAAGCGGAACAATTGTACATAGAACAAGAAGTAAATATGAATCTATTAAAGAAATTCATTGCTTTACGAAGCTGAAATTAGGAGGGAAACAGTGTGGCTACAATTGATTTGAATTGTGATTTAGGAGAAAGTTTTGGCGCTTATAAAATGGGGAATGATGATGAAATTCTTCCGTTCGTTTCCTCTATAAACGTTGCTTGCGGTTTTCATGCGGGTGATCCGTCCGTTATGCGGCAAACAGTCGAAAAGGCAATGCAACATAACGTTGCGATAGGGGCACATCCCGGATTTCCGGATTTAATTGGATTTGGTAGAAGGAACATGAACGTTCCAGCAAGTGAAGTATACGATTATGTTCTATATCAAATTGGTGCATTAGATGGTTTTGTAAAAGCAGCTGGCGGGAAGATGCATCATGTGAAACCACACGGTGCTCTATATAATATGGCGGCAACTAATCCGGAAATTGCAGATGCAATTGCAAAGGCAATATATCATATAAATCCAAGTCTATTACTTTACGGATTAGCAAATAGCGAGGCGTTTATACAGGCTGCGGAAAAATACAATATAATTCTCGTACAAGAAGCTTTCGCAGATCGTACGTATAAGCAAGATGGAACATTAACGAGTCGTACGGAAGAAAATGCGCTTATAAAAAATGAAGACGAAGCGATAAAGCAAGTGCTTCAAATGGTGAAAGAAGGCTATGTAAATTCGGTGAACGGGCAGAAAGTAGCAGTTCAGGCACAGACGATCTGTTTACATGGTGATGGAGAAAAAGCAGTACAATTTGCGAAAAGAATATACAGAACATTTGAACAAAATGGCATTTCTATTTGTGCACCGAAATAAAAAAATGAGGGGAAGTGTTGGAATTGGTGAAATTAATCGGGATATTACTAGTTGCAGTGGGATTTTTATTTAGATTAAATACACTTTTAGTCGTTATGGTTGCAGGTATTGTTACTGGTATGGTTTCAGGATTAAGCTTTTATGATGTAATCAGCATGTTCGGTAAATTTTTCATAGAAAATAGATATATGTCTATGCCTATCATACTAACTTTACCGGTAATCGGAATTTTAGAGCGTTACGGTTTGAAAGAAAGAGCAGAAGCACTTATAACGAAATCAAAAGGTGCAACAACTGGAAGAGTATTAATGTCATATTTTACGATAAGAGAATCATCAGCAGCACTAGGGCTTAATATTGGTGGTCATGCACAAACAGTAAGACCACTCGTTGCACCGATGGCAGAAGGGGCTGCGCAAGGTAAATACGGTAAGCTCCCTGAAAAATTAAGAGAAAAGATTAAAGCAAATGCAGCGGCTGCGGAAAATACAGCTTGGTTTTTCGGAGAAGATATTTTTATCGCAACTGGTGCTATTTTATTAATGAAAGGATTCTTTGATTCAGTAGGTATGCATGTCGGAGTATGGGATATGGCGCTTTGGGGTATTCCAACTGCAATATCTGCACTTATCGTAAGCTGGATCAGATTTAGAAGGTTTGATAAATATATAGCAAAAACGATGACATCAAAAGAAAAAGAAGAGAAGGAGGCGATATAAAATGAACATCATTACAATGGATACAATCTACTATGTATTAGGTATAATCGTTGCCTTTATCGCCGTTCGTATCGCATTCGATCGTGAACATCCAAACCGATTTGGTTCTAGTTTATTTTGGGCGTTGTTTGCAGTTACATTTTTATTTGGAAATGTAATCCCTTCGTTTTACGTTGGCTGTATTGTACTCGCTATGGTTGTGTTAGCTTCACTAAATAAAGTAACAAAATCAGAGGAGAAAGAAGTTCCAGTACAAGAACGTGTAAAACATGCGGAGAAATTAAAAAATAAAATCTTTATGCCTGCACTATTAATTCCTATTTTTACAATTATCGGTACGTTAACGTTAGGAAAAATCAAATGGGGAAATGTTTCTCTTGTTGATCCGGATAAAGTAACGCTAGTAGCATTAGCATTAGGAGCATTACTTGCATTCGTTGCGGCGATGCGTATTACAAAATCGAAAATAACAACGCCTGTACAAGAAGGAAGCAGACTATTACAAGCTGTCGGCTGGGCTGTTATTTTACCACAAATGTTAGCGGCACTTGGTGGTATTTTCGCGAAATCTGGCGTTGGACAAGTCGTTTCTGATTTAGTCGGACAAGTGTTACCGACAGAGTATCCGTTCGTTGCTGTTATGGCGTACTGTTTAGGAATGATGCTTTTCACAGTTGTAATGGGAAATGCTTTCGCAGCGTTTGCTGTTATTACTGGCGGAATTGGTTTACCTTTAATTGTACAAATGCACGGCGGGAATCCAGCAATTATGGCCGCTCTTGGTATGTTTGCTGGATATTGCGGAACGCTGCTTACGCCAATGGCAGCAAACTTTAATATCGTTCCGGCAATGCTTTTAGAACTGAAAGATAAAAATGCAGTTATTAAAGCGCAAGTACCAATTGCTCTTTCAATCTTCATCATAAATATGTTTATCATGTACGGCCTAGTATATCGTTTCTAATTAGGAGGAGAAAACTATGAAAACAGTATTATTAACAGGATTTGATCCGTTCGATGGAGAAAGTATCAATCCAGCTTGGGAAGTCGCAAAAAGTTTGCATGAAAAAACAATCGGAGAATACAAGATTATTAGTAAACAAGTACCCACTGTATTTCATAAATCAATCAGTGTATTAAAAGAGTATATAGAAGAACTAGCACCGGAATTCATTATATGCATTGGACAAGCTGGAGGTAGACCAGATATTACGATAGAGCGTGTCGCAATTAATATTGATGATGCAAGAATTGCTGACAATGAAGGAAACCAGCCGGTAGATGTACCAGTCGTAGAAGAAGGACCAGCTGCTTATTGGTCTACACTTCCGATGAAAGCAATTGTAAAAAGACTAAAGGCAGAGGGCATACCGGCTTCCGTTTCACAAACAGCAGGTACATTCGTTTGTAATCACTTATTCTATGGTCTCATGCATGAACTAGAGAAACAGAATCAGAAAGTAAAAGGTGGATTTGTTCATATTCCATTTTTACCAGAGCAAGCGAGTAATTATCCAGGGCAACCGAGTATGTCACTTTCTACTATTCGTAAAGGGATAGAGTTGGCAGTTGAAGTAACGACGACCGTTGAGGTGGATATAGTGGAAATTGGGGGCACGACGCATTAAGTAGAATGAATTGTACAACATCTCCTGTAAACAACTGGTATAATAAGTATAGCAATATACATAGAGGTGATTTTTGTGCAATTTGAAGAAGTACGTTCAATTTTAGAAAAAGCGAAGAAAATTACAGTGTTAACAGGTTGTATAACTGCATTTGGTTGATAATAGATGGCCTAAAAATGAATACCTCCATTTCTTTTTGTTTATAGGAAACAAATAATTTTATTCATATAGATGTTTCAATTAATTTTCATGAGAATAGCAATTACAAAGTAGAGTTAAGTAACAAATCAGTGCACATGCAGATCATAATATTAAGCAATGGCTAGTAGAAGGAGAAATAAGTGTAAAGGAATGGGGGAGAAGTTGATTCTTTACTTCTTTAACGATTCTGACTTAATTCTGGATGCCTTTAAAGGAAAATTAGTAGAGGAAGTATTTGTAGATTTAAAATAATAGCTTGGTATTCGACTTATAATTTAATTTATTATTAAGACCAAATTTTTGCTCAACAACTGTATCTGATTACGAAATATCATATATATTATTGTCTTTTCCTTAAATAAAAGCGCCCGATGGCAAAATAGAAAGACCTCAATGCGTTAAATGTAAAACTGTAAATAAACCTTGGGAATTAAAACCTGTATCAATAAGTATTTAGTAATTGTTGATACAGGTTCTTTTTTATCCGATCTTTTTAGAGAGATTCCTTCACGAGTTTAACGAGATGTCTTATAATCACATTTTGTATTGGTACCTTTGTTCATCCGCTGTGCGACACGAGCGAATGCAGTGTGTGGGGGGATGGCCTCGGAAAAAGCGAGATTGAAAATTTCATCAAGAACCTCTTTTTTTAAATCATTATTTTTGTCAAATGCAGTTTTAGGAAACTTATCAAGAACATTGGTAATACTATTAATATCTGCGAGTTTTTGGAATTTAGCTGGGAACCATTCTTCGTAATATACTTTTATATCAAGCTTATACTTTTCTTTAATAGAGTTCATTAGTCCATAGCATCTAATGCAGGGTTCAAACTCAGTATATATTTTTATCTTTCCATCTAATTGAATTTGGGAATCTTCTGAAAATGCGTCCTCCTTATAGAAATGAGTAACGATATTTTCAAAAATCATTCTTTCACAACAAGTTTGTTGAGTAGCGAGAAACTTTATTGTTGGATCAATAACTGCTTGCTCTCTAAAACTTAAATCTTCATCAACGCGATGAAATTTAAAATAACCACTATTTTTTGTTGAAGTACAAAAAAGTATTCCTAATTCCGAATAAATACTATTAAAAATTGAGGCTAAATCTCCCACTTGATGAATGTAGCTTTTTGCATCCTTACTCTTCGCAATTAAAAATAATGGATCGTCGTTAATGGGGCAGTAGTAGGCATAGGCAAAGTTATTCGATTCAAAATAGTTTTGAATAAAATTAATTACTTCTTCTTTTTTTACTAAATCTCTGTTATCAGAACTAAAATAACAATCAAGATGATTCATCAAAACTTGCCATAACCTCTTTTTATGCTTACACCAGCTATCAGGGGAAGGCGAATTCACTTGAAATAGTTCATTATACTCTATATTAGAGCTATTTATCATATAAAGATCTCCTTATGTTTTTAGTTATAGTTAGTATTCTTTAAGATTTTATAAATTTTTGTGTGTTACCTTTAGAATTCCATAATAATAATAATAAATTAAGTTTATTTACAATTATCACTAATCATTATTTTCGCATATACTGTGAAATATTGCACTATTAAATTGCTATGCTTTGTTAATCATATAAAATAACGATCAGGTAAGATAACTACATAGGTCTGCTCTTATTCTAAGGGTGTGCAATAGTTCGTTTTCAGCGCTTTTGGATTTCAGCTATATGACGCAATCTTTATTTTTATAAATTATAGATGAAATTAAATACTGAATATGCTATATAAACTTCTTTTCTATGAACGAATTAATCTATGCAAGATTCAAACCAATATATATAGAACTATAATTTTAAATTGGATAAAAAAGTTAAGAGGAATTCTATTATTCATGTTATTATGTTATTAAAATAGAATTATAGATGAGGAGAATTGAGATATGGGACATGTAATAACCTTTCTTAATATGAAAGGTGGCGTTGGTAAAACCACTCTGTGTAAAGAAATTGGATATTATCTAGCTTCTCGTGGTGAACGAGTACTTTTAATCGATGTAGATCCCCAAGCAAACCTTACACAGTCAATCTTTAAAAAATATAAATATAAACATACCTATGAACGCGAAAGTGAAGAAAATAAAAATTTTCAGGTTTGTACTTCTAGCATTAATATGGTTTTTAATCAATCTTATATCGAGAAGGCTGGAAAAGAAAATGTAATACTTGATCTAAGTGAAAAATTATCAATAATACCTGGAGACTTAAATACCGTTTTTCTTGAAAGAACTTTAGGAGGATCCGAACAAGAACAAGCTCTTAAGAATTTCATTGAAGACTTTAATTTAACCGATGATTTTAAATATATTTTGTTAGACTGTCCTCCTACATATTCTTTTTATACAACTGCTGCATTATTAGCAAGCGATTTCTATGTGTCACCTATTTATCCTGATTCATATTCAGTGTTAGGGTTAGATTTATTATTTAAAGCGATAGATAAATTAAAGTCTGTCCATAGAGACCGATTTAGATATCGTCCTATCTCTCAAATAGGCGTTATTTTTTCAAATATGGCAAGAAAGCCCACGCCTGGAGTACAAAATTTTATGAGTGATATTTTTACTAGTAAGGAGTTAAAAGAAAAAGGAATATATTTCTTTGAAAATCATTTTGTTAAAAATTCTCATATTCCTAAAGATGTAGGCTATTTTATTGTAGATGGTGAAAATAGTATATCTAAAATGAATATACAGGTTATTGTTGAAGAATTTGATGAAAGGATAATGAAACTATGTCCTCAAGATACAGTAAATCCAGCCTAAGTAAGTTAAATGGTAATACAAATATAGAATTGCTACGATTGGAACTATATTCTATTGTTACTGATGTTCTTTTAAGTAAAGAACATTTTAATAGAAATAAAGATATTGCTACTTTTATTGCTGCAATTAATTATGAGTATGGTGATTATTTATTTAAAAGCCGTACATTATTATTAGGTAGAATATTGAGAGATATTAATGAAGCGGAAAAAAATGATTTATTATTGATTACACGTAATCTGCAAACTTTACTTTTTAACCAAATTGAACCGGACACTAAAACAAAATCTAAAAATCCGAAGAACTATGTTGACTCAATAATGGGGCAATTTAAACGAGGATCAGATGATGAATAAACAAATCGAATACCAAAATTATTTTGCATTTATAAAAGAATCCTATCCTCAAAGTGCGTTCTTAAAATCTGATGAAGGACTTGTAAAAAAGCTTTTTCTTAATATCCATGACTCGCTTATTATTTCTGAAATATTTTCGGGGATAAAAAGTTTGAATCCTATTTGCGCCCAATTATTGGCGGATCAAAAATTAATTTATCTGAAAATATTATATGTTTTGCCGACAAATGATGATTTTCAATTCTATTCTATAATGAGAGCTAATGTTGAAAATTTATTGAGAATTCTTTTAAGTGCATTTAAGCCTGAAATGACTTATCACGAAATAAAAGGAACAAGTTTTTCAACACTTAACTCCTTACTAGATGCCACTTACCTGAACCACAAATATAAAGTGGAACTATCAGAGCTGTATAGTTATTTTGGTACTTTTTCAAGAAATATTCATAAAATTTCCAACGAACAAAATACTATATTGTATCTTAAGGAAATGATGAGCAGAGCTCTTAATATTAAATCTTTACAAGGGAAAATAACCTCCTTAGAAAAAATTAAAGTCATTCTTATTAATGTGTTTTTAGATATTTATAAGATTAAAAGTGATTCATTAGATACTCCTCAACTTGTTAGAATTCATTCTATATTAGGTGATGAGGAATATGAAAAACTTCCTTTCTTTAAAAAATAATATTAGATAATATGTTACTTTTTATTTAATTCAGAGAGTGGATATTTTCCACTCTCTTTTATTTTTAATAAAAATCATAATAGATATTCAGGATATTCATTATATTAAAAACTCATAACGTATTAAAATCAGAGAATGTACTACTTCTAAATTGCAGTCGAAAGCCTAAGTTCCAACCAAGAAATGGGTTGAACATGAGATAAATAAAAATAACAATGGTGTAATTCTAGCTTTTCTAAAGAGGAAAATTAAAAAGCTAGAACAAAACAATACATGGATTTCAACCATAAAGAATTATAGAAACAGTTGAACTTTGTTAGGGAACATATATAGAATTAGATAGCATTATTTAAAGAGAAACTCCTGTTTAGAAGGAAAGAAGGTGTTTCCTTTATATATTAAATCATCTAAGAAGGATGAACACTTTGTGCAGACTTTCATGCTACACTGCAATAAAAACAAACTAAAGAGTTTATGATTTAAAACTAAATGTCATATTCACTTGTTAATCTTTATAAGAAATATGACTTTTTCACGCGTTTGTCCTATTTTCTCATCAACAGCTACAAGATTACGTAGTGGCAATCTTTCTGTAATAAATAGTCTAACAAGACCTTCAGTTATTATATCTGCTAATTGGGACAATTGTTTAGCATTTTACTGTACTGCCATTCTCACCACTTTAACTCCTAATTCTATAACAAAGATTTTTGAAGAAAATGTGCTTAAGCTAACGGGTGCTTTAGGTGAAAAAGGATTAAACTTTATTGTAATTGAACAGTAATTATCTTGGGAACTTTAATTATGCTCAAAAATTTTTTTGTGTAGATAATGTAACATAGTAAATAAATCGAATCGTACAACACCTCCTGTAAACAACTGGTATAATAAGAATAGGAAAATACATAGAGGTGATTTTTGTGCAACAATTCGAAGAAGTACGTTCAATTTTAGAGCAAGTGAAGAAAATTACAGTGTTAACAGGTGCAGGAGCAAGTACGGAAAGTGGTATCCCAGATTTCCGTTCAGCAAATGGATTGTATGCTGATGCGAATGTGGAGATGTATTTATCAAGAGGGTACTATAACCGAAGCCCGAAAGAATTTTGGAAGCATTACAAAGAAATATTTCAAATTAATACGTTTCATCAATATAAGCCAAATCGTGGCCATCGCTTTTTAGCAGAGCTAGAAGAGCAAGGGAAAGATATTACGATTTTAACGCAAAATATTGATGGTTTACATCAATTAGGTGGTAGTAAACATGTTATTGATTTACACGGCACACTGCAAACTGCACATTGTCCGAAGTGTAAAACGGGATATGATTTGCAGTATATGATTGATCATGAAGTGCCGCGCTGTCAGAAGTGTAATTTCATTTTAAATCCAGACGTTGTTTTATACGGAGATACATTGCCGCAATATCAAAATGCGGTCAAACATTTATATGAAACAGATGTGCTTATCGTTATGGGGACGTCACTCAAAGTACAACCTGTTGCTTCATTCCCGCAAATCGCAAAGAGGGAAGTAGGAGCAACAACGATTTTAGTAAATGAAGAGTTAACAGGACAGGAATATAACTTTGATTATGTTTTTCAAAATAAGATTGGTGAATTTGTTGACGGATTGTCTTCAAGGAAATAAGTTATCGAAAAAACTGAGGTATCCGCCTCAGTTTTTTATTTGAGTAATCGTTATACTAAGCAGCGTGAAAACATGTCGATAATGTAGTAACAACATCTCTATAATTAATAAAAAAGTGTTTCGTAGGTAAAATAGCAGAGTAAGAAGTAGTATTATTTTTAACGAATACACAATCGTCATAAAGTAAGCTAATATGTAGCTGTTGTAAAGGTTTTATTTGGTGTTGTTTTATATATAAAACTAAGTCTTCGTAAAGTTGTCTACTAAAATCACTTACAGACCATTCTAATGAAAGCTGACCTGCTATGCTAGTCCACCATACTTTAAAACTACATATTAATTCTTTGAATAATTCTTTATTACATAAATGATTATCAAAAAGATTCTCATAAAAGATATGGTTTTCATCATAAAAAATTTGCGAATCAAACTTGTCATTAGCCATTTGTTTGCGAAGTGAATGCCATAATTCTTTGAAATTTGCTTCAAAGTTAGTAGAAAAATTGAATTGTCTTGCTATGTAAGGAAATTTTAAATTTTCCTTTTTCTCTTTTTGGTTGAGATAAATATTTTGAATATAAATCATAAAGTTTAAACAATGGGGCGCATTAGTATGTATTGTAAATGAATCTGTCATTTTCGTTCTCTCCTTAAGTAATGTCTTTTATGAATTTATTTCTTTAGTATACAAATAAATGTAAACTAATGGTATAAAAATAAATTTGTACCATTTTTCTTTTAGAATAATATTCATGTTATTGTGCATTAAGGGAATGGTAATAAATAGGATATAAAATCAAAAAACTGAAAATTAAATCTTTTATTTCTTTTATAATTAATATAAAATTCTATATATATCATATAAATAAATTTGATACATAATGGTTCCATGTAGAAATGTTAATAGAATGAAGCGAGGGAGCGAAATGAGACAGAAAAAGGAGCAGAAGAAACAATCGAAAAAGAAAAAGACTCATATTCCTTTTCGGTTAAATGTACTATTTTTTATCGTCTTTCTTTTATTTTCAGCTATTATAATTCAATTAGGTAAAGTACAAATCATTGATGGAGAAACGTATAGAAATGAAGTGAACAAAAAGGAAGATGTAACGGTAAGTACACCTGTTCCTAGAGGGAAAATGTTTGATCGACAAGGTCAGGTGATTGTAAATAACAAACCACTACGAACCGTTACATATACGAAAATGAAAGGAGTAGATTCGAAAGAAGTTTTACAAGTAGCAAGACAGTTAGCCCAGTTAATTGAAATGTCGCCAGAGGATATAGACAAGTTAACAGAAACAGATAAAAAGGATTTTTGGATGCAGTTAAATGAAAAGCGGGCAGCAGAAAAAGTAACGAAAGAAGATGAGAGTAAATTTAGGAAGCAGGAGATAGAAGGAAAAGAATTAGATAAAAAAGTGGAAGAGTTACGTAGGGAAAGAATTACACAAGAAGAATTAAGCGAACTTTCAAAAGAAGACCTAGAAGTACTAGCTATTAAAAGCAAAATGAATGCGGGATATAAAATGACGCCGCAAATCGTTAAAAAAGATGTAAGTCAAAATGAATATGCAGTCGTAAGTGAAAGATTGGCAAGCTTGCCCGGAGTAGATACGACAGTAGACTGGGAACGTGAATACCCAAATGATAAAATACTTCGTTCTATTCTTGGTAGCGTTTCTACTGAAAATGAAGGATTGCCAAGGGAACAATTAGATTATTATTTAGTGCGTGATTATAACCGAAATGACCGCATTGGTAAGAGTTACATCGAAAAGCAATATGAAGACGCATTACATGGAACGAAAGAGCAATCTAGAAGCATTACAGATAAAGCAGGAAATATAATCCGGACAGAAAAAGTGACCGAAGGAAAAAGTGGAAATAATTTAATGTTAACAGTAGATATGGAGTTACAGAAAAAAGTAGAGGAAAGTCTTGAAAAGAATTTACGAGCATTTCATTCTGCAGAGCAGATGATGGATCGTGCATTCGTTGTAATGATGAATCCGAAAAACGGTCAAATTTTATCGATGGCAGGAAAGAAAATTGTAAATAAAGATGGCGGGATGCAAATAGAGGACTATGCTTTAGGGACGATGACAAGTTCTTATGAGTTAGGGTCAACTGTGAAAGGGGCTACATTATTAGCCGGCTATCAAACTGACACAATTAAGCCGTATACACATTTCTTTGATGCACCTATGTATTTTAAAGGAAGCTCTAAGCCGAAGAAATCGTGGAAAGACTTTGGTGATATTGATGATTTAAGAGCTTTACAAGTTTCATCAAACGTATATATGTTTAATACAGCATTAAAGATGGCAGGTATAAATTATGTGCCAAACAATCCATTAGATATTAAACAAGAGACATTTAATAAAATGCGCTACTATTTTAGACAATTTGGTTTAGGTGTACCGACTGGTATTGACTTGCCGAATGAATCGATTGGTCAAATGGGTAGAACGGATAACGTACCTGGTTTTTTACTTGATTATGCGATTGGACAGTACGATACATATACGCCGCTTCAACTTGCTCAATATATTTCAACCATTGCAAACGGTGGTTACAGAATGAAACCGCAAATTGTGCAAGAAGTGAGAGAACAACCACATAGACCAGAGGATGTTGGAAAAGTTATTCGATCTATTGAACCAGTTATTTTAAATCGAGTGGATATGAACACTTCATACATTAATCATGTAAAAGAAGGATTTAGAAGGGTTTTTCAAGAGAATGACGGAACAGGTACTGCAACGTTTAAAGGATTACCGTATAAACCAGCTGGAAAAACAGGGACAGCTGAAACTGTGTATGGTGGAGAAAGTGAAATTGGAAGAGATGAAAACAATAATCGAAAAAAATGTTATAATTTAACTCTTGCCGGTTATGCGCCGTATGATGCTGATCCGGAAGTAGCTTTTTCAGTTGTTGTACCATGGGTAAATGATGACAAATCAGGAATTAATTCCGCGATTGGTAAAGAGATTTTGGATGCGTATTTTGAATTGAAAGCGAAAAGAGCAGGTGGAAATCCAGTCCCAGTAGAGCAGCTGAACAAGGCCCAGTAAAAATAATATCACTGCATTGAGACATATGGTGCAGTGATATATTTTTTGATTTAAAAAGCGTTTGAATAAGGTGGGAATGGATATGAAACAGGAGATTAAAAGAGGTTGGGGGAAATACATACTCTTCGTGTTTGTTTTGGTAATAGCCTATCATTCTTTTACTTTATGTAAAGTGGAAGGGAAATCAATGCAACCGACTTTATATGAAGAAGACTACGTATTTGTAAATAAAGCAGCAGTACATTTTTCCGATTTAGAGCATGGAGAAATTGTCATTATAAAGGAAGAGGATGAGTCAAAATATTATGTAAAACGAGTAATAGGGCTTCCTGGTGACGTAATTAACATAACGAATGGATCTGTATATGTGAATGATAAAAAACAAGAAGAACCGTATACAAATAAAGATTTATTCAATAATACGCAAGTGTTTTATAACTTTCAAAAGACAAAAATCCCACCAAATAAATTATTTGTAATGGGAGATAATCGTGAACTTAGTAGAGATAGTCGAAACGGTTTAGGATATATTGAAGAAGATAATATAATAGGCAAAGTGGAATTTGTATATTATCCTTTTTCAAAAATGAAGATCATAGAATAAGTGGGGGTTTCTCTATCCCCACTTATTAACGTTTCACTTTATCTTCTTTAAAAAACCTTTTGGGTTAAACGATATGAAAAACTTATGCTTAGATTCATCGATTATGAAATTGTTGTTTGTAGCTAAAAACTCTTCAACAGCTTCCATTGGGCCAGGTCCCCAATCAGGAGAAACAGGATTTCCATTAATAGATGTATCTTCTACTATAATATAACTGCCTTTAGTAACGATAGATTTATAAAGCAACAATTCTTTTGCTACATGCTCTTTACTATGATCTGAATCTAAAATAACTAAAATCACATCATCAGGTTTGCGCATACTTAATATTGTTTGCACAGCGGTTACTGAAACAGAAGAAGCTGTTAAATACGTAATACGATCATGGGATGGACGATTTGGTTGTGGAAATATATCAATAGTAAGAACATGACCTTTTCCAATTAAATCTAAAATGGAAGCTAAATACAGTGCGCTACCACCATAACAAGTGCCACATTCAATAATTAAATCGGGTTTTAATTCGTAAATCATTTCTTGATACAAAAAAAGATCAGAAGGAAGTTTGAGAATGGGGACTCCAAGCCAATGTGTATCATATAACCAGACGCGACTATCGTAAAATTGTTTTAAAAATTCGCTGCTTATGTTATCGATTTTGAACACTCCTTTCTGGAAACGAAAGTTGTACAATATATTATGTGAGATATGATTGTAAGGAGAATGTTTTTGAATAAAAATGAGCAAAATACCTCATTAAAAAAACAGTTGTTTGTATAATAAGAATTTTTTTATGCAGCAAGTCTAATCAAAATGCTGTTTAAATTTTTAGATGAGGGGAAAAAGAAAGGAAAGAAACGTATGTATAAGTACACAATTTGTTTCATTAGAAAAGGAAATAAAATACTCTTATTGAATAGAAATAAAAAGCCAAATATGGGAATGTGGAATGGTGTTGGTGGAAAAATTGAAGATAATGAAACGCCATATGAAGGAATAATTAGAGAAACGCTTGAAGAAACAGGCATAGATCTTCCAAGTGTAACGTATAAAGGGAATGTCGTTTTTAAAAGTAAGGACGAGTCTCAGGGGCGTGAAGGAATGTATGTATTCCTTGCTGATCTGCCAGATGGGGTACATATGGACACGCCAGTAAGTATGGCGGAAGGATTATTAGAATGGAAAGAAATTGATTGGATATTAAATAAGGATAATAGAGGTGTAGTTAGCAATTTACCAAAATACTTACCAATAGTATTAACAGAAGAAAATAAGTTAGAGCATATATTCACGTACGATAACGGGAATATTATTCATTACACAACTTCATTTTTGACAGATGATAATGCGAACACACGATATGTAAAAAAAAATCTTTCATACTCAAGTTAATAAAATCTTTCAAAGAGCAATTAGCATTTGTATGTTAATTGCTCTCATTATATATAAGGGGGAAAGATATGTTTCAGAAATACAATTCATTGGCCATAATCGTTATATGTACGATGTTCCTCTTGGTAGCTTGTTCTAAAAGTGATAAAGAACTTAAAAACATTCAACAAGCGGACTATCTAGTATCCTATTCAAATGCAATGAAAGATGGTGGTTACATATATGCATATGATAAGAAAGGAAATACGATTAGTAAAATGGAAGTAGATGGTCAAAGTATGATGAGCAATGCAAAAGATGAAAAGGGATACTACTTTTCATCAAATAGAAATAACAATCATTATGCAATTGATAAGACTGGTAAGATGCAAGAAATCAGTAGACCGAAACAATTACAAGATGTAAACGCAGGGGCATATTTTATACATGCAGAGCAAGGTTATAAATTTTATGATGTGAACATTGGGCTGGTAGACGAAAAGAAGGGATATACAAGTGAACTTGTATATTGGAAAGATAGTGACAAAAGGCAAGAGAGTGTAGAACTAAAGGGAACGATTCAAGGTGCGCATATTATTGAGAATCATATATACGCATTTTCACAAACGCTAGACAAAGTATATATTTCAGAAATAGATTTGGTCACAAATAAAAAAACAAACGAATTTGAAATTCCTAATGAAAATGTGTATTTTGCACCAACTGCTCAAAAAATAATTTTTCAAAAGTATAAAGATAAACTAATACTCGCATTAAGTGATAATGTAAATCAAAAGCTGCCTTCGAAATTAATGATGATAAACCCGAAAACTAAAGTAGTAGAAAAAGAAACGGTATTAAATGACAAGCAATTCATACCTGTTTTAGTGCAGGTGTATGATAATAAGGTGTACGTTTTAAATCATGATGAAAAAATAAAAGAGTTAGATGAGAATTTGAATATCATACGTACATATTCACTGCAGAGTGATACAAAAATCGCTAGAGAGGACAAAGGGATTTCGGATATACAAGTACATGGTAATAAGTTATACATCTTATACAAAGATATGAATCCAAAGAGTAAAACGAAACAATTGGTAGCTGAGATTGAAGGATATGATTTGTTAACAGGAGGAAGTATTGAAAAGACTACTTTACAATTAGAGAGGAAATGGGATGATATTACCTTTCTTGTATTAAAAGAGTAAAAAAATGATTTGAAGGGAGTGACTCAAATTATGACATTCAAAAACGAGGAAGAACTAAATAAAGCTTTCGAGGCGGCCAAAGCGAGTCTAGAAATAGAAGGCATGACTGTTACAAAGGAAATGGAAAAAATTATAAAAGAAAAGGTATCCGGAAAGATAACGCACGAGCAACTTATTACATTAGCTGATGTGATTGCAAGACGTGGACGTACTTAACAATCTAGAAACCACCACAAAATTTTTAAAAATAAACGGGGAAAAAGAGATGGTAGATCCATCTCTTTTTCATATGCTCCATGATTAACTGCGAATCGCCTTAATCAGAAAACGATGTTGCGTCACATCAAAATATCCTTTTTGTAAGATGACTTTATGTATACGATATAATTCCTCATAATACCTTTCGACAGTAAAATTAGGGATTTGCCACGGAATTGCTTTTAAATAATAGACAATAGCACCAATGTCGTAAAAGCGTTGGAAAGGAAACTCTTCTTTTGCTTCTAAAATAGTAAATCCATTTTCCTTTAACTCACTACATGCTGTTTCAAGAGACCAACTTGCAAATTCGTTATTTAGCGGTGCGTTAAACTGCTCATTTAGTTCCGCACAATCGAGACCACCAACTTGTTGTGTAAGAAATATTCCATTAGGAGAAAGTATTCTATTTACCTCAGAAGCAGAATAGGATTCATGTTGATTCATAATGAAATCAAATTGTTCATCTTGAAATGGTAAAGCAGTATCATCAATTACTGCCACAACTGTAACCCCTAAAGGTTCTAATTTCTTCCGAGCAATTGGCAAGTTTGGTGCATAACCCTCAGTCGCATAAATAGTTGGTGGGAACGGTTGTAACATAGATAAAAACTCTCCGCCGCCAGTACCCATATCGAGCATTGCTTTAGCACGTTGCATAAGCTGGAAAGCAGTACTGCCGTACGACCATGATAAAGGCTCGCTCTTCATTCGGCCCGTTTCTGAAATAAAAGAAAAATCCCAACCGCTAAAATGTGTATTTGCACTTTCTAATAAAGTTAAAAATAATAGATTACGTTTCATAATTATGTCCTCCTATTTTTCAATGAATGATATGATGAAAAAAGAAAAAGGAGGACCTCTTATGAAAGAGAAGCGGTTTTACGTTTCGTGCTCGAATAGATTCATATAAATTCGCTCCTTGTGAGAATGGTTATTTATATATTCGGGATAAGTAAGTGAAAGTCCTTTGAATTTGTGAGGGAAGGTTATGCTCTTCAATAATTGGGCCATTAAATGAAATAGTGCAATACGTATTGATTACATGAATTTTAACGTTTTTGAATTTTCTTGAATTATCCTCTTGAACCTCTAGTTACTTTAGGTTTTATAATGAATTTATATTTTTAATAGGGGGATTTACATGAATACGGATAAAAAGTTTTCTATTGGAGAATTCTCGAAAAAAACGGGCATACCAATTCCTACTTTGCATTACTATGATGAAATTGGATTGTTACAACCAGAAAAGAATCCTTCTTCAGGGCACCGTATTTATAAATATCAAGATATTATAACCTTACAAAAAATTATAAGTTTAAAATTTCTAGGCTATAGTCTAGATAAAGTCGCTAATTTGTTACATGAATCAAGCTTTAGCGTTGATCTGAATGAAAGCTTGTCTCTCCATTTGCAAGTGTTAGAAAGAGAACAAGAACAAATTGAGCAATCAATGCAAGTAATTAAAAGAGTAATGAAGTTAGTCGAAGAGGAAGAAGAGGTAGATAGTACTGTATTATTTAGTCTTATTTACGGTATGAATACTGAACATACACACAAAGAATGGACGGAACGCCATAAGTTAACGGATATCGTGGAAGAAATATCAAAGAAATCAGAAGAAGATAAAATTGCTTTGGATAAAACGTTTATTCACTTGTCTAAAAAGGTTAAGCAATTATATGGTAAACCAGTCGAGGATTCGAAAGTACAAGAGATGATTAAGGAATATATTGAAGAGTCTTTTTCATTTCTTAATGAGGATCTGATACAAAAGTTAGCTAATACTAGTGTGGAAGAACTGGATATGCAAGAACTTGAAAATATGATACCTTCGCCTTTCGCAGAAGATGAACAAAAATGGCTTAATGAAGCGATGGAATATTATATGAAGCAAGTAGAAATGGAATAGGGATAGATTTTATGAGCAATGGTAGGTGGTTTAGCTTTATCGAAATAATGCTATAGACCTTTCATTGAAGAAGTGGAATGTTGGAAAAATACGTTTGTTATTGCTGTATTTAAAAGAAAGAAATGCGTATGCTTTATTTTTGAAGCATACGCGTTTTTGTTTAAAATACTCAAAAACAAAAATCTTTTGGTAAAGTACCATTTTTAATCACCGTTCGTAACCCATGTTTTATAATCCAAGGATTAACTGGATGCTGTTTATCACGTAATTGCTGCAACCATTGAAAAACAAGTTCTTTATCTTCTTTCGTAATATCGTTAATATGATTGGCTACAGATTTTTGAACGTATTTAGAAGGGTCATTCATTAAAGGCTCAAGAAGCTGTAAATTGTACTGAAAGTCACCTTTCAGAGCTCCTATTTTTTTAGCCCAAGGAAGCCTTGGTCTTGTACCTTCAGAAACTAATCTTCTAATGTGGCTGTTTTCGTCATGAATCCACTGTTGTAATATATTTAGTGTGTCTTCATGGTATGTTTCAAGAAAAGGCCGAATGGCATATTCAGCAGTATTTCTTTTCGTTATTTCATACATGGCGTTGAATGAGGTTTCAAAGTCGTTAAGTCCATATTTTTCAACGTATTTTGCAATAGGCATGTACATATATCCGTTTGTAAATGTGCCTACTTCTGTTGTATTTTCTGGTCCTAATGTTTTCAGTAATATATGTATTGCTTCATTAAAATCTTTTTGTAAAGCATTGTGTAATTCATCTGCAATTACTTCAATACGCTGCTTTAGCTCTAAATTTTCAACGTTACATGTTACGGAAGATACAAAGTTTCTTTTAGAGAAAGTAGGATCGTGTTTACAAATAGAATCAGCCATTTTTTCTGCTAATTCTTCGTTAAATAAAAATTTTAGCGGAACATATTTACCCATTTTTTCACCTCAGTGGTCAGTTGAAAACAAGTTTTATTTTTTAATCGACAATCCATAAACTAAAGTCTCACTCGGAGTCGTAATACTAAAACCTGTCGTTTTATAATCAAGCTTCACCGTATCACCAGTGTAGTCTTTCGTAAATGAATCCATTTGTACGATAAGGTCTGCATCTTCATATACAACATCATCTGCAACATATGTATCCCAAATTAAATCGACATCAACGAAAATACTACAAGAGTTTGTCATTGTCCCTCTAATGCGAATGATTTTTTTATCTTCACGTTCTAATCTATGTATAGCTGCTTTTGCTTCATCAGTAATGCGAATGTTCATTGTATCCCAACCTTTATTTATATTTCCTTTATTATTGCAAAAACAGAAGAAATAGGGAAGTAAAGAGGTTTGTAATAAAAAACGAGCAAACAAATTTGTTTGCTCGTTTCACTTTATCCGACTTTAATGGGCAGTAAGACCCTCACCTCAAAATGCAGCGAAAGAAAAGAAGTTAGGTGGGGGATCAACTGCCCATAAAAGTCCGATTGGTTCAACTAATAATCCGTGGGGGATGAAGAAAACCCCCACGGATTAAAGTTTCACTTTATTTCAGTTCACATTTATCAAGTGGAATGACTTTTGTTTTTTTCGTAAATTTGTATCCTAACCAAAGTACTAAGAAGAGTGGTAAACCGATGTAAGAAACGAGTACGCCGTTCCAATCGATTGATTCACCCATAAATGCGCCGTAGTTTTGACCTAAAATTACGATGACGCAAAGTGCAAATGCGAAGATTGGTCCGAATGGGAACCATTTTGCTCTATAAGGTAAGTCATTTAAATCTTTTCCTTGTGCGATATATGCTTTACGGAAACGATAATGACTAATTGCGATTCCAACCCATGCGATAAAGCCAGACATTCCTGATGCATTTAATAACCAAATGTATACAACACCGTCACCGAATAAAGAAGCAATGAAAGCGATACTACCGACAATCGATGTTACGATTAATGCGTTAACAGGTACGCCGCGGCTATCTAATTTACCAAGAAACTTCGGTGCTTTCCCTTGGCGAGCTAAATCCCAAAGCATACGAGTTGATGCATACATACCAGAGTTACCAGCAGATAGTACTGCCGTTAAAATAACAGCGTTCATAACAGAAGCAGCGAAGGCAACGCCCGCTTTTTCAAAAATAAGTGTAAATGGACTTACTGTTACATCACTTGCGGCAAGACTTTCAGTTGTATAAGGAATTAATAAACCGATAACGAGAATCGCAAGGATATAGAATAAAAGGATACGCCAAAAGATCGAACGAATTGCTTTTGGAATATTACGCTCTGGATCAGATGTTTCACCAGCAGCTACACCTAATAATTCAGTACCTTGGAATGAGAAACCAGCTGCCATAAATACACCGATAATTGCCATGATGCCGCCATTAAATGGTGCATCTGCAACAGTGAAGTTTTTAAATCCAACAGTTTCGCCGCCCATAATTCCGAAAATCATCATGAACCCGACAATTAAAAAGATAATAATTGTAGCTACTTTAATAAGTGCAAACCAATATTCAGATTCACCAAATCCTTTAACAGATAAGTAGTTTAAAAGGAAAATAATAGCTAAACATAATCCGCTCCAAATGAGGGAAGGAGTATCAGGAAACCAAAATTTCATAATTAATGTTACTGCAGCTAGTTCAGCAGCAATTGTAATGGCCCAGTTATACCAATAGTTCCAACCAAGTGCAAAGCCAAGTGATGGATCAACAAATTTTGTTGCGTACGTGCTAAAAGATCCAGTAACAGGCATGTAAGCTGCGAGTTCAGCTAAGCTTGTCATTAAAAAGTAAACCATAATTCCAATTGCGGCGTATGCAATTAATGCACCGCCAGGTCCAGCTGAATGGATGACACCACCGCTGGCAAGAAATAGTCCGGTACCAATTGTACCGCCGAGAGAAATCATCGTAAGGTGCCTTGATTTTAGACCGCGTCTTAATTCACCTTTTCCTTTTGTAGCTTCTGTTTTAGAGGTAGCTTGATTCGTTGCGCTATTCATGTTCAACACTCCTTTTCTTGTAAGATAGGAAGGAGCGGGGGAGAAAAATACAAAAAACCGCCAAAGGAATTTGGCGGAACGTTTCACAAATAACCACCCCATCATACCCTTCCGTTAAGATAGCACCCCACGTTTACACGGTAATTTTGTAAACGTGACAGTTCTGTTCCTTTCGGAGACAGCCCCAGCTCATATTTCCAGAGAAGAAATATAAACTTCGGCAACTTTTCCTTTCAAACGGAGTCGGTGACTTTCTCTGTGTCTCGTCCGTTTTACTCTTAAAAGTCGCAACCTCTACCTCATCGGATTGATGAGGATTTGATATATTGCTAAGATTTTTAATATATGGCAATTGTAATGAGTTTCTGAATATATTGCAAGATATTTTGTAGGAAAAAATCAAAAAATATCGGTTATTGTATAGGAAACGCTTGCAAAACTCCACCCGAACCTACTATTATGTAACAATAAGCAAAGAAAAAATTGTTATACAAATGTTTCGCAAAAAATATTGAAAAACCCTTCAAAAATTAAAAGAAAATTCAGAAAATATAATTCGACATTCATAATCAGGTCATATTTTTTGATATAATTAGAGTAACGTGTAAGTAAAAAAGGGGAAATCAAAATGAAATTAGAAACAGAAAGGCTCTATATAGTGCCGTGTACAGAAGAGAGTATTCACGTTGCTAACGAGCAAGGATATAATAGTGGCCCACATATTGTAGGGCATGTAGAAAATGTAAAACAGGATAAGGATTTATTACCTTGGGGCGCGTGGTATGTCATTCGAAAAGAAGATGACATCGTTCTAGGTGATATAGGTTTTAAAGGGAAACCAAATGAGGAACATACAGTAGAAGTTGGTTACGGATTTATTGAGAAATACTGGAATAAAGGGTATGCGACAGAAGCTGTACAAGAACTAATAGATTGGGCTTTTCAGACAGGAGAGGTAGAAACGATTATTGCAGAGACGCTCCTTGATAATTATGGTTCGATTCGTGTGTTAGAGAAGTTACATATGAAAAGAGTAGATTCGACAGAAACAATGATGAATTGGAAAATAGAAAAAAACCGCTCGAAGTAAGTTGAGCGGTTTTTTAGTAATTAAGGTAGCATCTGTTTTTGATCATTCGGATATTGGGCTGTTGATGCGTTAGAACGATTGGAATGATTACGAACAGCAATGAAAATAGAAATAATAACGACAAGACCAATTGCCACGTAAGAAAGTGAAATAATAGTTGGATCCACTTTAAATGTAGTAAGTAGTGTACGAATGTTTGTAAAGATAATAAGGCCACCAACTAATACGCCAAGTAAATGAGAAGGGACGATGCGCACTAACCACGCAGCGATTGGTGCTGCGACAATACCACCAAGCATTAACGCAAATACCCAAACCCAGCTTACTTGTTCCCAGCCAAGTGAGATGAAGAAGCCAATTGTTGCAGCAAGTGAAACAGGAAACTCACTCGTATCTACAGATCCGATAACTTTTCTAGCTTCATTTCCTCTTGCTAGAAGTACAGGTGTCGTAATCGGACCCCAGCCCCCACCACCAGTTGAATCAACGAATCCAGCGAATAAGCCAAGCGGAACAAGTTGTTTAGCCGACATACGTTTATTTGAAGTAACAATCTGTTTTTGAATAATGAATCGTAATAAAATATAAACCCCTAAAGTAAATAAAAATACAGAAATGTACGGTTTAATTACATCCCCAGGTAAATTGCTTAAAAAACATGCTCCAACAAATGCGCCAATTGCTCCTGGTAATGTAAGCCTGGAAACGGTGTATTTATCAACGTTCCCAAATTTGAGGTGAGATGCACCAGAAGCGGCGGTTGTAACAACTTCAGCTAAATGAACAGATGCGGAAGCTACAGCCGGTGCGATACCAAACATTAGTAAAAGTGAGGTAGACGTTACCCCGTACGCCATTCCAAGTGCTCCATCGATCAATTGAGCGAAAAATCCAATAATAGCAAAGACAATTAATTTCTGCATAAAAAATCCCCCTGTAATAGTAAATGAAAAAGGCACTTTTCCCGTGTGAGAAAAGTGCCTTTGGTTTTTCCAATCAGCAATATTGAAATTTGTTTCATTATAATACATATTAATCGTATAAATCAACTGGGTTTTAAAGTTTTTTGAATTGAATGAAAGAAAAATAAAATATACAATAAAAGGATGGAGAGAAAGGGGAGAAAGACATGTTACGATTTGATCATCTCGTTCACGCAGTTCATGGCACACCGGAGGAAGCGGTAAAACAAATGCAGGCACTTGGATTTCATACTGTACTAGGCGGAGAGCATACTACTTGGGGTACTTGGAATAGTTTAAGTTATTTTGATTTATCATACATAGAATTTTTAGCAGTTCAACATGAAGAAAAAGCGAAAGAAGCAGAAAATCCGTTAGTACAAGAAACGGTAGTGAAATTACAAGATGGCGATGGGATGCTGCAAATCGCAATTCGAACAGATACCATTGAAGAATTAGCAGATAAGTTTAGTAAATACGGTTTACAAACAATAGGACCATTTGAAGGGAAACGTATGAGAAAAGATGGCCGCCTTTTAGAATGGAAAATGTTATTTGTAAAGCAAGAAGAGAACGGGCCGAAATTACCTTTCTTTATACAGTGGAATGAAACAGATGAAGAAAGAAGAAAAGATTTACGTAACATTGGAACAATCACGGAACATAAAAACAAAGTACAACAAATTGAAACAATCCATTACGCAGTAAAAAATGTTCGAGAAACAGTACGGAAATGGAAAGCAGTCATGGAGCTAACTGCAACTCCAGTCATGAAAAATGAAGAATGGAATGCGGAGTGTCAAAGTGTATCGTTTGGTGACATTCAAGTACAGTTTTGTGAACCAATTGGGAAAGGGCTAGTACTAGAATATTTGAAGAATCATGGCGAATATCCATTTGCAGTAGAATTTAAAGGGGAAAATAAACGAGAGTATGAAGTGTTAGGTAGTTTGTACATATATTGATAGAGGTGAACGCTTTGGAAGAAATACTTAGAGAGATAGAGAGAAAACTAGAATGGCCTCGTATTATAAAGTGTACAGCTATTTCAAAAGGTTTCTCACATGAAGAGAAATATAAAATAGAATTAGAAAACAAAGTAACATATTTTGTAAAAGTATGTGATGCAGTTCATTTTAAACGTAAACAAGAAGAATATACGTATATGAAACAATTAGAGTCATTACATATTCCAACGCCTAAGTTAATTCATTTCATAAAACTTGAGGAATTAAATAAATGTGTTCAAGTATTTGAATGGGCCCAAGGTGTAAATGGTCAAGAAGGTTTAAGGAAGCTATCGGCGGAAGAACAGTATCATGCAGGAAGAAAAGCAGGAGAAGTATTAAAGAGGATTCACTCGATAGAAAAAGAAAGTGCAAGTAATAAATGGAAAACATCTAGATGGAATAAATACGAAAGATACATAGAGGCATTAGCAAATTACGAAGTGAATTTTATAGATTTGAAGCCAGTATTAACCTTTGTAGAAAATCATAAAGACTTATTAAAAAATCGTCCAATCACATTTTTACACGATGACTTCCATCCAGCAAATAGTATGATTCATAATAAGGAATTTATCGTTATCGATTTTGGTGGATATGATTTTGGCGATCCTATACACGATTTTTATAACGTAGCGATTTTTACTACAAGAATAAGCAAACCATTTGCGGTTGGACAAGTCCATGGTTATTGCGGAGGGGAACCATCACTTCATTTTTGGAAACTGTACTCATTATATGCAGCAATGACATTCCCAGCTGATATCGTATGGACAAACCGAAGCACGCCGCATTTAGTAGATAATATGAAGGAAAGATTGAACCAAATTTTAGAAGATCATAATCAATTTTCATCCTATATTCCAAAATGGTATCAATCAAGTGAATTTAATAAATAACGGAGGAATTTATATGGAAAAAATAGCAGTAATTTCAGATATACATGGTAATATTCCAGCTTTAGAATCTGTACTACAAGACATTAAATTGAGAGGAATCAAACGCATAATTTGTCTTGGAGATTTAGTAGGGAAAGGTCCTCATTCTAGCGAAGTAATTGAAATCATTCGTAAAGAATGTGAAGTAGTCGTAATGGGAAACTGGGATGATTTTATTACAAAGCCGACTGAATTTGAAGCATTAAAATGGCATCAAAAACAACTATCGGAAGAACAAAATGACTATTTAAGAAGCTTGCCATTTTCAATCGAGTTTTATATGAGTGGAAAACTCATTCGAATGTTTCACGCTTCACCGAGAAGTTTATATGAAAGAATACAACCACACGCTTCAAGAGAAGAGCGTATTAGTATGTTCGAAAACAGTGAGCTCACGGAGAATATAGAAGGAGAAAGAAAACCAGATGTCGTTTGCTAGGGTGACGTTCACCAAGCATTCGTTCAAAATTTCAGAGGGAAAACGTTATGTAATGCTGGTAGCGTAGGAAATCCGCTTGAAATTACACAAGCTTCCTATTTAATATTCGAAGGAACTTACAATGAAAAAGAAGCAGCAAGTTTTTCCATCCAACTTGTACGTGTACCGTACGATATTGAATTAGCTATCAGGCTGGCAGAAGAGCTCGATATGCCAGAAATTGAAGAATACAAACAAGAATTACGGACTGCTTTATATCGAGGGTTTAAGGGGAAGTAAGCTAATCAAAATATATCAACGATTTTTCAAATATATCTATCGTAACTTAAAATATATCAACGATTTTTTCGATTTATCGACGATTCGACATAGGATATCGACGATTCGACAAATAGTGACATAGAAAGTTAATTATAATTTTGTTATGTAAACTAAACGGAGGGGGAAATATCATGAACCGAAAACAACAAATTAAAGAAATTGTAGATCATATTTTAAAATTAAACTTAACTCACCCAATAAGAGTTGGAGTAAGCGGTATTACAGCATCAGGAAAAACAACATTTGCAAACGAATTAGCGGAAGAAATACACAATCAAAAGTATATGTATAGCCTTTTATTAATAGTTATAATTCTCGTATAATTATATTAGCTTTAGAAAGTGAAAAACGGGGGATAAGGCAATAAGAAACGCAAAAAGGGGAGAAAAATAGAATGAATGAAGTACTAGAATTAAAAGAAGAACTACTACAAATTAAAAATAATAATTATGCTGTACCAGAAGACGTAGATGCATATCCATATGCGCAGTGGATGCTAGATTATATCGGATCACCTGATGCTGAATTACGTGATGATTTAATTTATAGTACGCTTCACACATGGATTACAAATGATGTATTTAGACAAAAAGAATTACGGGGATTAATGCTACAAGCAATTAGTCCTGATTATTTATTTTATAAAATTGGTGAAAAGGGAACAGACTCTGTTTTTAAACGTGCATTCTCTGTATTAATTCCACCACTTATTTTATCTGTTCATGAAAGAGAACCGTTGCTATCTGAAGAACAACTGTACAGTGTAGCAGAACAAGTGCTGGAATATGTATATTTAGAAGAAGATGTAAGAGGTTATGTAGAAGGAAAAGGATGGGCACACTCTACTGCACATGCAGCGGATGCGCTCGATGCGTTAGCACGTACAATACAAAATCGTGAGTTTTCATATGCGATTCTTGCAGCTGTTCGTCAGAAAGTTCGCCTAAATGACTATGTTTACATACACTTTGAGGATGAGAGATTAGTAACGCCAATTATGTCGTTACGTAATCAAAATCTTTTAACAGAAGAAGAGTGGAGCAACTGGTTACATAGTATAGCAATTGTTGAAGACATCCCGCATCCTCAGTATGATATTTTAGTACAAAATATTAGAGCTTTCTTAAGAAGTTTATATTTTAGAGTTTTAGAGACAGAGGGTAGCACAGCCTTTACAGATGATATATTGGAGACTTTGAGGGGATTGCGTAGGTATTAAAAAAGAGGAATAGATAGTTTATCACTGGATGTATTATAAATGTATATGTAAGAAAAGAACAAGATTAAAAAACCGATTATATTTGTAGAATCCGCTACAAATATAATCGGTTTTTTAGTTGAATTGAAATTTTAGACTTAACCATACACAAGCTTATATATAATAATAAATGTATTAAATATGTAATTCCGGATGTTCTTCATATAAACTATTCACATACTGTTTTATATTCTTGATGAATAATAGAATCTCTTCACTAGGCATTCTAGCATGTTGAAGATGAAAAATATTTCTTTTTCCAATTTTAAATTCATCTGAAGCTAAAGTAATAGGGATATTTCTAAAGATATGCCAGGGATAATATAAGTGTACAAAGGTTTCTCTAAAATATATACCTGACTGACAAATTAATACTCCATCAGATCCTTTCCCTATGTTCCCAAGGACAGATGTATCTAAAAAAGCAATGATTTGTTCTTCTATTGGAATGATGAATCGTGCCTCAATTGCTTTTAACTTTTTATCTGAAATATGAGTTTCTACAAATAATCCATTATCAGGTTCTAATAATTCATTATGCGTCTCAAACAAAGAGCAGATTGATTTTATCTCATTAATTTTTATAGCTGGATGTATATCATTTTGCTTTGAATTTTGAAATGAATTCTTAAGAGCCATAAGTAATTCTTTAAATAATAGTGGTGGATAATCACTTCCGTTAATATTGAAGCTTTTTTGTGCATCAAAAGATAAAAAACCATCTTTATCAATTTCGATTTGTCGCACTTCATTTAATTGATCCCATTGCATATTTCCTTTACCTAATAACCAATTTTTCCAGTACAAACCTGAACTTGTAAAGTAAACACCATATTTTCCTGATCCAAATAAATTACAACTTAAAAAAGCAATAATTTGGTCATCCGTTGGTATAGAAAAGCGTTTTCGGGCAATTGATAAGAAATCTTTAGGGATTCTAGTAACATAAAACCTAGATTGCTGATACTCTAAACAAATATCAGTTAAACGATTAATATCTATATTCACCTTAATCATTCTCCGTTTCATATTTCTATTCTATATAATAAATTATAATATTTTCAGGAAAATATAAACACTTAAATTTAGCTTAAATTGACAAGGAAGGATTCTAAAATAAATTTGAATTATTTATTTGAAGTAGTATCGTCTTGTTAAGTTCATAAAAAGCACATAAAACCACTACCTCCCAACCATACTAATAAAATGTGTTGGAGGTGAGTTTAATGGACAAAAAAGATTTTGAAAAAGTGTATAATGATTACTTACATCAAGGAGAAGAACAAGCTCAATTCGAAGTAGACCATGAAGTTAATACAGGAGCAGAACAAATAGTTGCAGTTCGTAAAAATGATGATGGGGATTTAATTGCTTTTAAAACAAGTAGCGGGAGAGAGTTAGATTATATGACTGCTCTTAGTGAAGCAAAATCAGGGAAGTTAGCTCATGTGGACGTAT
Source organism: Bacillus cereus group sp. Bc061 (assembly GCF_027715825.1). NCBI lineage: Bacteria > Bacillati > Bacillota > Bacilli > Caryophanales > Bacillaceae > Bacillus > Bacillus cereus group sp. Bc061. The sequence continues at coordinate 1,461,778 of NZ_JAQFTZ010000001.1, read as the reverse complement.
TTCATAAGTATGGCAGAGATATTATACGTAGCGAACCTGATGGAATAAAAGAAAATAACTTAGATAATTTACCTTCATTTTAAACGGGTAAACCCCAAGAAGAGAATGTTCATTTGGATATTCTCTTCTTTATTTTACGAAGTTTTTCTTGCAAATAGACGGTTCATTTTTAACGTGCGATAAAACTTTTAAAGAGCGCTCTAAATTTTTCTTTATCTTCTGCTGTAAATGGTTTCGGTCCCTTTGTACGTTTACCACTTTTTCGAACCATTGCACTTAAATATCGTGTTTGTAACAATTGTTCAATGTTATCATTCGTATACTTATAGCCTTTATGGTGTAGTACGATACAACCTTTTGCTAAAGCAAGCGAAGCAAGACCGTAATCTTGTGTTATGATTAAATCTTCTTTTTGGGCTAACTGCATAATTCGGTAATCCGCAGCATCTGCTCCAGAATCAACATAAATTGTTTCTACGCCTTTTGGCTGCTCTGCATTAGAATAATGAGAAAAGCTTGTAACGAGGGTAACAGGAATTTCTGCCTTTGTAGCTTCAAAAATAATTACATCTTTTACAGGACAAGCATCTGCATCAACATAGATTTTCATTGGTATCACTCCTATAACTAGGTTCGTGTTGATGATAATGGTAGATTTAGGTTTTGTCAAACGAGGATTTTGTATTTTAACTTACAAAAATTGTATGTATTTAAAAATATATGTTAATATACAATTGGTGTAATAATAATAATTTTCAGAAATGGGGAATTGAATGATTTATAAAGCAGATAACAATGTAAGGCAAAAGTTAGTTGAGATGTTTGATGATTTCGATAGCACGATTGTACTTTCCTATCTCCAAGGGCATATGGGAAATGCGTGGGTAGACAATCTCGAAAATCCAACTGTTGCTCAAATAACTGTAGGAATTTTTGTGTTTTATGCCGGGAATCCAAACGCAGAAGAGGCGGAAGAATTATTATATAATCTACCTGATTTTACTCTTGCCATTGTTGATTCGGATGAATGGAAAAAACGGATAGAGACTGTTCACAAAGGATCAATTGAGAAGTTTCAAAGGTTTAGATTTAATAAAAACCCCGGCGATTTAGATAAAGAATACATACGGGATATATTGTCTACATTACCTCAAAATTACGAAATGAAAAAAATTGATAAAGATATAGCAAAGTCATCTTCATTTCATGCACTCTCAGAAGATTTTACTAGTCAGTTTGATTCAATCGATGATTTTATTGATAGGGGCGTAGGGTACGCCATTTTAAATAAAGGACAAGTTGTTTCTGCTGCAACATCATTCAGTATATTTAATGATGGTATCGAGATTGAAATTGCGAGTCATCCTGAACATAGAAGAAAAGGTTTAGCTATGATTGTAGCATCTGCAATTATATTAGATTGTTTAGATAGAGGAAAATATCCTAGTTGGGATGGAGCAAATTCTGAATCTGTTGAACTAGCAAAAAAGCTAGGCTATACTTTGAAAGAATCTTATGATACATATTTTATTGAAATAAAAAAATGAACCAATACAAGTACATAAACTAAAGTGTTTTTTAGTTTATGTACTTAGTTAAAAATGAATTAAATTATATTGATGATATGCAAGGATACTACTTATTTTCCACAAACCAAAATAGCCTCCCGCAAACGAGAAATACCTTCCTCAATTTGATCAATATTCACTTTTCCATAAGATAAACGTATATAACCATCTTTCGCACCGAAAATACTACCGGGCATAAAAGCAATTTCTTGTTTTAAGCTTTGCATAATGAGTTGTTTTTCGTTGATCGGTTCTTTTAATTTTCCCCATATATAAATACCACCAGTCGGGTTTGAAAAAGAGATTTTATCATGAAGTTTCTCGTTTAGGGCTCGAACGATAACGTCTCTTTTTTCTGCTAGCTGTTTTCGTAACGGTACGATATGCGACTGAAATGGCACAGTTTCGAAAAACTGCTGCATAAGCCACTGCGGGAAAATGCTCATACCTAATTCCATTTGGTGCCTTGCGTCGGATAACCTTTCTACTACCGATTGCGGAGCGACGAGCCAGCCGACTCGTAAACCTGGTGCAATCATTTTTGATAAGGAATGTACATAGATGACAGTTCCATTTTCATCTATTGATTTTAAAGTAGGGCAAGGTTGTTTCTTTTCAAGCGTAAGTAAACTAGACGGATCATCTTCCACAATCGCAATACGTAAGTCTGCACAAAGGGATAGTAGTTTTTTTCTACGATTTGGATGCAGCATTGTGCCCGTAGGATTTTGGAAGTTTGGATTTAAAAAAATCATTTTAATACGATGCTTTCGATATAGCTCTTGCACATCATCTGGATTAATACCGTGTTCATCAACAGGTAATGGGAAAATACGAATACCCGCTGATTGGAATAAAGGTAAGGAATAACAGTGTGAAGGACTTTCGAAAGCAACAGCATCACCCGGATTTAATAAACATTGTACGATAAGGTGAAGTGCTTGCTGTGCACCAGATGTAATCATTATGGATTGCTCAGTCGCTTCAACTTTTAAATGTTCTTTCATATATTTTACTACCGCTTGTCTAAGCGGGAGATAGCCTTGCGGATGATCGTAACTTAATGAATGTGTTAACGGTTGTTCCCGTAAAATCGTTTGTAGTTGATCGTGAGGATAAAGATTACAACCGAGTTCTCCGTTTGCAAAATCAATAATGTTTTCATTTTGTTGTACTTCTGCCCGAATATGGCGAAGTAACGGCAAGTTTGGTAAGAACGTACCGCCTTCTACGAAATTTCTCCAGTTCGGCGTTAATGTTGGAGAAACACCCCACATATGTGTACTCACGCGTGTTCCTTTACCAGTCGTACTTTCTACAATTCCCATAGCACGTAGTTCATTATAAGCAGTCGTTACTGTACTTCGGTTTACATTTAACTGCGTAGCTAATTTCCGTTCGGAAGGTAGGAAGCTACCTGGAGGAAGTTCTCCGTATGTAATACGTTTTTCAATAAAGTCAATAACTTGCTGATAAATAGGGATTTTACTGTCACTATCTAGCTTCCATTCCATAAAAAACGCCTCCGTATCTCTTATATACATCCAGTATAGCAAATTGGCTGGGTAAAAAAACAGCCAATTGGACGGTGTTTTATCCAGCCAATTTTACTATGCTAAATAGGGAAGGGGAGATTCGGATGAAACGATGGCAAATGGAATGGCTCCTAGTATCAGTTGCATTAGTATGGGGAGCAAATTATACAATAGGAAAGTATGGTGTGGCATTTATGTCATCCATTCAATTTAATAGTTTACGATTTTTAGTAGCATCACCGGTATTATTACTTATTACTTTTATGATGGAACGCTCATTACGTATTGAAAGAAAAGATTGGCTACGATTAGTAGCAGTCGGCATCGTTGGAACGACAATGTATCAAACGATGTTTATGCTATCTGTGAAATATACTTCAGCAACGAACGCCTCATTATTAATTGCGATGTCACCTATATTTACAGGGATATTAGCAGTATTACACAAACAAGAACGTTTTTCGATGAAAGTACAAATTGGTTCAATAGTAGCGTTTATTGGTGCAGCATTCGTTTTATTAACAGGACATACAGGAGGAGCTACTTACGAGTATGCGTGGCTTGGAAATGTAATTGGATTAGTCGCAGCAATTGCTTGGGGATGGTATCCAATATTAGCACAACCTCTTATTACAAAATACTCCGCAATGAGAGTCACATCTTGGTCTACTTTAATTGGAATTGTACCTCTCGTTATATATTGTTTATTCAACGTAAATACATTAACGTGGCCAGTAGATACGCCAAGCTGGGGATCACTAGCATATTCAATTGTCTTTGCGACCATCTTCGGACTTGCAATGTGGTATGTCGGTATTAGTCAAATAGGCTCAACGAAAGTAATGGTTTATATGTATCTTGTACCGTTGTTCGCAGTTATTTTTGCGGCAGTAACAATAGGAGAGCAAATCAATATAATGCAACTGGTTGGCGGACTTATTATCTTTGTGGGTCTATATGTTGTAAAAAAAGGTGGAATCAAAAAGCCAGCTCTCAATTTGAAAAAGGTAAGCTAACAGTAAAAAGGATCTCTTTCATATAGAAGGAGAACCTTTTTTATTTCGTATTAAAAGCGCTTGTTCAACCGCCCATTTTTGATGATCGTGAATGAGAAGCTCTACAGCATGTAAAGGGGACATCCACCTTAAAACATGATCCTCCTCACAGTTTCCAGTTCGTTTCTGCACCATGTTCGCAATATAAAAGAACCCATCGTTTAAATAATAAGTATCTTCTTTTTCCGCATAAAAATATCGCATTGCATTACCGATATATTGATTAATTTCAATTGCCCATCCTAATTCCTCTAGTAGTTCACGATGTAAGCATTCATCTTTTGTTTCGGTACCTTCCATACCGCCACCAGGTAAAAAATAACGGTCTCCTTTTTGGATAATAGCAATGTTTGAAGAAGTAGAGTTAAAAATAATTGCATAACAACTAGGGCGTAATACATATTGCTCAGTAGGCTTTTTATAACCAAAAGTAAGTTTAGATATCATAAAACACGTCACCTCTCTATAAAATACATAAAAGGAATAATAAGGTAAGGTTAGAATTATATAAGTACAATCTTAATAGATTGGAGTGATAACAAAATGATAAATCGAAAGTGTACTCGCTGTAAAGAAATTACAGGTACATTGCACGGTGGTAAAAAAATTAAGGAAGAATTTTTATGTGAAGACTGTTTGCAAAAAGGAATTGCGAGTGGGGAAATCGAATTATCACAAGTGGAAGAAAAACAAACTTCATATCTTTCTATAAAAATATTAAAAATAATGAGTGTGATTTATTTAATAGGATCAATTTTAATGGCTTTTTCAACTGGTCCATTTATATATAATCTTGGGTTTGATGAAATATCTATTTCGGGATCGGAATTAGGTTTAATAAGTATTGTTATGTTAGGTTCTATATTTCAGTCAGTTCTTGTATTTTGCGGGATATGGGTATTTATCCTTTTAGTAGAAACAGTCATTAAAATTTATGAAAAAATGAAGTGAGTGAGAGGGAGAAACGTATGCGAGTAAGAAACATCCAAGGGGAAGATTATGTAAAGATTCATTCTGTTTTAAATGATTGGTGGGGCGGGAGAGACATGGCTGCTATGTTGCCAAAATTGTTTTTCGTTCACTTTCAAGAAACGAGTTTTATCATTGAAGAAGATGGCGAAACGTTAGGTTTCTTATGCGGATTCTTTTCGCAAACGCATAAAGAGGAAGCGTACGTTCATTTTATCGGGGTAAATCCGAAGTATAGAAGAAGAGGAATTGCATCGACATTGTATTCGTATTTCTTTGATGTCGCACGTGCAAATAATCGTAAAGTTGTAAAAGCAATTACGTCACCAGTTAATAAAAAATCGATACAGTTTCATCAAGAAATCGGTTTTCGAATTGAGGCTGGGGATGATGAGGTAGAGGGTGTATCGGTACATACAAATTATGATGGGAACGGCGGGAGTAGAGTTTTATTTTTGAAACATGTGTAAAAGTAGGCTAGCACAAAGTTAGCCTTTTTGTTGTGAGGAGATAACAAGTATGGAGAATAAACAAAGTAGATATGAGTATGTAAGACGCATACATAAGGTTCAAGATTATATAGAATCAAACATAGATAGTTCACTATCTATTGAAGAACTAGCCGATGTAGCAGGATTTTCAAAGTATCATTTTCATAGAATTTTTAAAGGGATAGTAGATGAACCATTATCTCGGTATGTAAACCGATTGAAACTGGAAAGGGCAACAAACCTTCTTACATACCGTTCGGATATGACGATTACTGACATCGCTTACCATTTTGGTTTCACAGATTCGGCAGTTTTCTCCCGTACATTTAAAAATTATTACGGAGTAAGCCCGTCTCAATATCGAAACTATAATAGCAAGAATTGCAAAGACGTAAGAAGAACTTCTCAATACAATGAATGTAAGAAGGTTCGAGGGAATGTTGAAATTGTAACAGTGGATGATATAAACGTCGCATACATAAGACATACAGGTACATATGAAGAGTTAACTATAGCTTTTTCAAAAATGATAGAGAAACTATTTCATTACGCAGTTGAGCAAAACTATCATGTATTTGAGGATACGAAAGTATTAACCATTTACCACGATAATCATGAATTTACAGAGGACTATCAGTTAAGGACTAGTTTATGTATAACAATTCCGGATGAATCCGCAGTAGAAACGAGCAACATTGGAATAATGGTAATACCTTCTGGAAAGTATGCGGTAAGTCATTTTGAAATACAACAAGATGAATATAAAGGAGCATGGGATTTTTTATACGGTGAATGGCTACCAAATAGCGGATATAAACCGAGAGATGCGTATCCTTTTGAAATGTATAAAAATGACCCAAGGCAGCACCCAGAAAATAAACATATAGTTGATATATATGTACCTATCGAACCTTTTTAATTATAGGTTAAAGGGGAAGGAATAATGAAAACTGCTGAAAAGTTAGATCAGATTATACAAGAAGAATATAAAAACATGAATGGTATGTTAGTAGTGCAGAAAGGTAATGTTATTTTTGAAAACTATTATAACGGGCATGGTCCAGATGATGCATTTCATGTAGCGTCAGTCACAAAAACGATAATCTCGGTCCTAATTGGGATATGTATAGATAAAGGCTATATAAAAAGCGTTGATCAAAAAGTAATAGAGTTTTTTCCTGAATATAAACGTAAGGAATCTGAAATAACAGTGCGACACTTACTTACAATGACAGCTCCATATCCTTTTGTAGACTGGCAGGAACCGTTAGAAGAATTATGTACACAACCAGACTGGGTACAGTATACACTTCATAGAATGGGGAACGGCGGAGAGATTGGAACTTTTAAATATTCATCTGCAGGAGCGCATGTACTATCAGCAATTATCACGAGTGCAACAGGAAAAAGTGCGCGTGAATTTGCGAATGAACAGCTATTTCAGCCACTCGACATGAGAGAAATTCCAAACTACAATATGAAAGCGTTTGGATTTGATGACTTATTCGGAAAAGATGTAAAAGGATGGGTTCATGATCCAAATGGTATTTCGACAGGCGGCTGGGGACTAACGTTAACAGTTAAAGATATGGCTAAGTTTGGACAGATGTATTTGAATGAAGGTATTCATAATGGAAAACAAATTCTATCAAAATCCTGGATAAAAGAATCGACAACAATGAACCAAAATCAATATGGTTACTTATGGTGGTTACGAGAAGAAGATGGAATCTTTTCATACTGTGCAATGGGTGATGGTGGGAATATGATTTGTTGTATTCCAGAGAAGGAATTGGTAGTGGTGATTGCTTCTGAAATTATACCGAATGCAGGGGATAGATGGGAATTGATTGTGAAATATATTCTTCCTTACATACAAAACAATTAAATTTAAGATATAAGGCGGTATGAGATTTCATACCGCCTTTATATATGGCATTTTACATGAAAGGGAGATGGGAAAATAACTTAATGTCATTAAGTTAACCGAAAAATAAATATAGTGTAAAAAATGTTAAGGTTTTGATTTATTTATTTTAATCTTTATTTTTCTATGTATAATGAATCCGCATACTAAAAACATTTTAAAGAAAGGGGCGAATTAAAAGTTAATGTGCATTTCTTGATGGCTTAAGGAAATAGAATAATATTTTAAGTTTTTTTGATAAGTACAGCGTTTATATGGAATTTGTCAAAAAGGGTATTTACCTTTTTGACGTTTGGAGGGTATATGAATCTAATATTAAAAGAAATAGCAGTGAACAGAAAAATATTCATTATGTTATTTATCGGATTTACTTTAACAATTCTGCCCATACTTATAGCGATGTCGATTCGAGATTATTACGATGAAAAATTTTATGAGTACAAAAATGGTTATTTTAAATATTACTATACTGTTCAGCTTACTAGCTTTGGGGAATTGGATTTCAAAGCAATTCAAGAGGTAACAGGAACTAGTTTTAAGAACTCAAGTGTTATTACAAATAATATGAGAATGGGAATCCCCGGCATAGGTGAAGTAACGATGGTTGGTCTTATAAATAAAAATTGGTCTCCGCCTTTAATAAAAGGTTCTCGTATGGAAGATGGGGAAGAAAATAGTGTAATTGCTGGAAAGAGAATTTATAAAGAATCTGAAACAATAAAACTGTTTAGTAGAGAGTATAGAGTTAAAGGCGTGAGCGCTGCGAATACTGGATACGCATATAATTCCAATGTTTTTGTCGGCTTAAGTGACATGCCTGATGAGATAAAACGACGTATGCAAAATGAAAATACATTTGAAATGATAGTAAGGTCTAACGAAAATCCTAAACAAGAAATAGATACATTTATTCGGTATATTAAGCAAAATAGAATTGATACGAATGTGAAAGTGATAAATGAAAAGGAGAATTATGAGAACGAAAAAAGCTCGAATAAAGCTATGAGAGCACAACTTACTCTTCCGTACAATCTACTTTTTATTGCTGTAATGAACTGTATAATTGCGAGTTATTTTTGGATTTACACGAAGAAGAAGAGTATTTCCTTAAGGAAAACGTTGGGAGCAAGCAATTTGAATTTATTTGTATTCATATTTAGCCAATTATTCATATGCGCAATCGTTGCAGCTATTTGTGCGATATGTATGCAATGGATTTTAAGTACAATGAATAAAAGCATAGTGCATGTAATGGGTTTTACTATTCATATAGATGTTTTTAAAGTTGTGATGAGTGTAGTAATTTCCTTGTTTATTTCGTTCATCACCGCTGTAATACCATTTTTCAAAATACTTAAAATTGAACCTGCTAAAGGGTTAAAGGAGTAAATAAGATGAGACTAAAAAGTGCTCTTATGGCCCTGAAAAATAGATTGCTCATTTCTATTTTTCTCTTAATACAATTCACGTTCGGATTAGCAGCAATAACCCTTTCCATTAATATGCTTTGTAATTTTCACTATCTTGAAAACAGTTCCAACTCGTTGCTAGATTTAGAAAGTACATATTTCATCACTTATGATGGGATGACTACTGATAGGTTGAAGGCAGATCAATTTAATAAAGGACAAGTCGAAGAAATTTATAAAAAAATGCAGCAAAATAAAGATGTGATTTCGTATGGTACATACGAAGAGAGCATAATCGAACTAGAATCCAGCAATCGACCGCTCCAAGAAAGTATGTTAGAAGAATTGAAAAACAAAACTTTTCGCGATAAAAATCCTACTATTCGTATAATTACAATAGATGAAGATTATTATAAATTACTGAATATACCCATAAAAACTGGAGCAGGCTTTTCGTATCGAGACTTCCACAAAAATAGTGAAGAGAAAACGAATGTTTTGGTAGGTCCTTACTTTAAGAAATATTTTCAAATAGGGGATACAATCAATAATCAATATATGATTATTGGATTTTTACCGGAAAATAAATTTATTATAGATGGTAACGGAGTGAGTATATACCAGAAATTAGACAAGGCTATGTTATCACCCATGCCAATTGATAGGTATGAAAACTATGAAATAATGTTTTCAAGATTACATCAAAGTACAATTATGAATTTAAAAAGAGACGCAGATATAAACAAACTACAAGAAATGATTCAACTGAAGGGAAGCGACGTTACGTTATACTTAAAAAATTTAGGAGAAGAAATAAATGAAGCCGTTACTAGTAGTATGGATACGGAAAATATCGATCTTATAGTAGGAAGTCTATTTATTTTATTTATAATAGCGGGAATGGTCGTAACGACAATTGTTTCCATCATAATGAGAAAGAGGGAATTTGGTATTAAGATGGTCCTTGGAGAAAGTAAGTTTGGGATGCTCATTCAAATTGTATTAGAAAACATATGTATTGCGATAGTTGGTATGTTTTTATCGATAGTTTACTTTTTATGGAGATACGAGAATCATCTACAAGTTTCGAAGGACTTTGATACGGCGTCCGTACGCGAAATAAATTTAAATATGCCTATTTTATTATTTGTATTCCTATTCTTACTAGTGATCATCATTATTTCAAATCTCATTGTCTTCTTATTTATTAGAAAGCTCGAACCGAAAACATTAATAGGAGGAATGGAATAATGAGTTTGATTGTGCTAAAAGATATTAAAAAGGTGTATAGTAACAAGAACCATAATACGTTCGCGTTAAACGGTATAAGCTTAACGATATATAAGGGCGAAATTATAGCGGTAATGGGGCGATCAGGCTCAGGGAAGAGTACATTACTAAATGTTATCGGGTTAATTGATATGCCAAATGCGGGTGAATATACGTTAAATGGAAAATCATTAACTGAAATTAGAGCAAATAAAGTTCATAAAACAAGAAATGAAATGATTGGATTTATTTTTCAATATTTTGCATTGTTAAAAGAACATACTGTACTGGATAATGTAGTGCTACCACTCACATATAGAAAGCTAAAGCAACGGGAAAGAGAAAATAAGGCGAAGTTCTATTTAGATAAAGTAGGATTAAAAGAACATATGTATAAAACACCCGACGAGCTATCAGGTGGACAACAGCAGCGCGTCGCAATTGCAAGAGCGTTAGTAGGTGAACCAGAATTAATTTTGGCGGATGAACCGACTGGAAATTTAGATAGAAAAACAGGAGAAGAAATTATGAATCTACTGTTACAACTGAATGAAGAAGGACGAACAATTATTATTGTAACGCATGATATGGAAGTAGCGAATAAGTGTAATAGAATTATTGAGTTAGTTGATGGGGAAGTTGTGCGGAGTTAGTAATTTAACAATTATATCTAATTTAAGAATCCGTATTGATTAATTTTTCAAGACGGATTCTTTTTATTTGTAGGATTAAAATAAAAAATCCCCCGTAACTTTTTATGATAGAAAATCGTTTAACAAAAGAAAGGATTTTTAATGATGAATGGGGGAGAACCATGAAAATTCTAATACTAGGTGGTACACGATTTTTAGGCAGAGCATTTGTAGAAGAGGCTTTGAACAGAGGGCATGAAGTTACATTATTTAACCGCGGAACAAACAAAGAACTCTTTCCTGAAGTGGAGCAGTTAATCGGTGACAGAAATGGTGGTGTATCAAGCTTAGAAAATCGAAAATGGGATGTTGTCGTGGATACGTGTGGGTTTTCTCCACATCACATTAGAAATGTTGGAGAAGTGCTTACAGATAATATTGAACACTATATATTCATCTCAAGCCTTTCCGTATATAAAGATTGGATTCCACATCATATAAAAGAAGACTATATATTACAACCTGAACCGACGGAAGAGCAAATAAAGGCTGTAGAGAATGGTGAAGTATCTCCTTATGAGTATTACGGTGCGCTGAAAGTATTATGTGAAAAAGAAGCAGAGGAGTATTGGCCTCGGCGTGTTTTACACGTAAGAGCAGGACTTCTTTCAGGAATGTTCGATTATACAGATCGACTTCCATACTGGATTCAGCGTGTAGCAAAAGGAGGTAAGGTGTTAGTTCCAGGAAGAAAAGACCGTCCAGTGCAGATAGTTGATATAAAAGACGTCGCAAATTGGGGACTAAACATGGCAGAAAACAAAAATGCAGGTATATTCAATGTAACAGGTCCAAATTATGATTTGACGATAGAAGAACTATTAAATACGTGTAAAAAGGTTACGCATAGTGATGCTGAATTCGTTTGGGTAGACGAATCGTTTATGAGTGAACATAATGTGCAGCCGTGGACAGAAATGCCTTTATGGATTCCGGAAACTTTTCCATTAGATGGTGAGACGAAGCCGTGGAAAGGCGGGTTTTCTATTAGTGTCGAGAATGCTGTGAAAGAAGGGCTTACTTTTAGAAGAATAGAAGAGACAGTTACAGACGTGTATGAGTGGATGAAGAGCACAGACGAATGGGAATTAAAAGCAGGTATTTCAAGGGAAAGAGAAAAAATGTTATTGGATAAGTGGTATGAAATAAAGAGAGTTTAAATACGAATCTTGTGAAAAAAGGACTCTGTTTATTGATTAAACAGAGTCCTAATATGAATCTACCACTCAATCGGTTCTTCTCCGTACATCTCCCATAGTTTAGGAAACATCTTTTTTAAACCTTCTTCATCGTCTTCATCCCAGTCAAATTCAAAATCTACATCGTCGAATTCTTCATTAGATAAGACATGGAAAAGTGTAAAGTAAGTATCATCTTCGTCACCAGTTTTTTCTGCATATACAGTGAAACCGAAATATAAAGAAAGTTCTTCTATTTCTGGAACGTCATACTCACTCAAATTTTCTAATACAGGAATTAATCGTTCTGGATCTTCAATACAAGCTTCGTATGTCTCTTTTCCTTGATATAATAACCATCCACGGAAGTAATCAAAAGTATCATCTGAACAGCCACCCATAATAATATAAGTGGCTGCCCATAAACGGGAGGTATAGGAATCTTTCAAAATACGATGCATATGCGTATCAAAAGCAACAATTTCATGTACTGTACGTTTAGCAAGGTGGGAAGTAAGCCATTCTATTTGTTCTTCTTGGTCCTCACCTTTCGTTTTTGCACGATGAAGTAGTTCCCAAAATTCTTCTTCGGTTATCGTCTTTTCTTTTATGTAATCTTCCCCTTGAATAGGGTCTATATATCCTTTTTTACGTTTGGAAGCAACTAGTTTATTAGCTTCTTTCATACATTCTTCTTCTGTTTCAAACTCTTTCGCTTTCACACTGCCAGCTGTGCCAATTTTTCCGTAAAACACAACATAGTCCTTTTCTTTCACAACGATTTTCCAAAACTTATTTGATTTCTCAGTTTGCTGGATTAATAACGTTTCCATCCGTACCCCCATCATGTTTTTCTAGTGTGCAATGTGATTGTAACATATGCATATACACTTGTAATGATGAAAATGAGGATTTGGAAAATTCGAAAATGATTGAATGAAATGGGCAAATTTAGTAATCTTATTTGTACATACATAATCGTTTTTTAATAATTCGATATTTAATATATAAGGGGGCATTACAGATGGATCTTACGTTCAAAGTTGAGAAAACATGTTTTAACTACCGCGTCGGAGCAATTTGTAAACAGGATAATAAAATACTTGTTCTTCAAAACAAAGGGGAAGATTATTGGTATGTACCAGGCGGAAGAGTGAAAATGCTAGAAAATAGTGAAGACGCATTAAAACGTGAGCTTGCAGAAGAACTAGCTGTTCCTATTAAAGGAATGAGATTAATATGGTCAGTAGAAAATTTCTTTACACTTTCTGGACGGAAGTTTCATGAGATTAGTTTTTATTACGAAGTAGAATTGCATGAATTACCCGCGAATGGAGCGAATCAATATATTTTGGAAGAAGAGGATGGAACATATCTATTTAAGTGGGTGCCGGTAGAAGAGTTACATGCATATAACTTACAGCCAGCATTTATAAAAGAGAAAATAAAGGGTATCGCAGTTCATACAGAACATATCGTGTTACAAAAATAAACGTATTCGGAGGAGAAAACGGTGAAGGGGACTAAAAAAGAGGTGCATATAAACGACAAAGCAATTCGTTACACACATATCGAAAAAGGTTCTAGTACGGTTTGCTTTATGTTTTCAGGTTCAGGATACAATTACGATAAGCCGTTATTTTATTACGCGACGATGCTTATGCTTGAACATAAAATTGATGTTGTACATATTCATTACTCTTACGACGAACAAGTAATGAATAAACCAATAGAAGAACTAACGAAAGTAATGATGGATGATATTTATCCTATAATAAATGAAGTATTAAAAGATGAGCAATACAACGAGACTATGTTTTTAGGGAAGTCACTCGGGACAATTCCGATTGCAAATGATGTAATGAAGAGAGAAGAGTTTTTACAGTCAAAAATGATACTACTTACACCTTTACTAACATTTGAATCTATTTTCGACTCCATTTTACATAGTCAACACGAAGGGCTTTTAGTTATTGGGGATAAAGATCATCAATATAATGCAGATCAAGTTAAGCAGTTATATAAAACGAATTTAACAATCGATGTTGTTAAAAATGCAAACCATTCTTTAAATGTTGGAGAATTTGAAACAGAAAATTCAATTGAAGCGATAGTGAAAGTAATAGAAAAGCTTAAAGAAGTTGTTAGGAAAAACTAACTTATCAATACATGCAAAAAGAGGTGCGAATTGCACCTCTTTTACTTTAATAAGCCTTCAACACATGAAGTAAATAATCTTTCCGGTTCAGCGGATTATAATCAACACGTTTTCGAGTAGGGAAGGGAGCTGTAAGCTTTGTGAAACCAGCTGGCTGCGTTGTAAATATGCCTTCTCCTTCTGTAAATGAATGTAGTATTCGTTTGAAACTCTCTGTTTTCGCAACAGGTAATGATCCTGTTAACTGATAAGAATTGTTATTGAATATAGGCTCTGCAAAAGTTGCTGGAACGGCAGTGAGCTTATACATTGCGGTACTAATTGCGTGCTCCGGTACAGTTAATTCAAACTCATTTACTGGTTCATATACATATGTTTCAGCTTTCTTTAAAGCATCCATTAATACGAGTGGTGTTAAGTTTCTAAAGTCACTCGCTGTTGTAACAGGACTAGCATAACCTGTATGCGTTAACGTGACAGAAATATCCGTAACTTCCCAACCGTATAAACCTTGTTTTAACGTTTGAAATACAGTATCTTCAATCGCTTTATGAAATGCTAAAGGTAGTGAGCCAAGTTCAACGCCTAATGTATATGTTATGCCAGAATTAAGTTCACCACGTTCGACTTTGAATCCAACTGTTGCGTAAAATGGATTCGTTTTTTCGCCCATTACTTCAACGGAAATCCCAATGCCAATTGGCTTCTCAATACATACAACTCGCGTATTTGAAAAAGTAACCTGCAAATTATATTTCTCAAAAAGAGTCGTTTCAATTACTTCTTTTTGTACTTGACCGAAAAGGCGAATGTATAGTTCATTATGAACATCATCTTTCCACACTTTAATGAGTGGATCTTCTTCACATAGTTCCATAAGAGCAGTGTATAAATCATGAATTCGTTCTTTAGGTACTGCATCGATGGCAGCTTCCATTTGTGGTTCGGCAAAGTGAATATCTTTTATATAATCAGTTCGTTCACCGATAATATCACCAATTTTAATATCACTTAGTCCCCACACTTTGCAAAATTCTCCGCTAGGAACGGTAGAAGTTTGAACAGCATCTCCATTATGAAACATGCACATTTTTTTAATCTTTTCCTTATGTGGTAGAGACTGATCGCGCTGTATATCAACATGTTTTCTAACGTGTAAGTTACCAGAAAAAACTCTTACATATGCAATCTTTTCTCCAGAAGGTTCACGTTCAATTTTAAAAACAATACCGGACAATTTTTCGTCTTGAGACAGATTATGAGCTGGAAGTAAGGTTGAAATATTTTCAAGTAGTTCAGATACTCCTATACCCGTCATTGCGGAACCGAAGAAAATCGGATACACATTTGCTTGCGCTATTTGTTTAATGAGTTCTTCTCTTAACATTGTGTCCGTTACGATTTCGTTATTTACATATGACTCAAGTAACGATTCATTATATGGTGCTAATCGTTCTATACAATCATCATATGATTTATATTCAATAATACGAGCTTCCTTTGTTCCTTCGTTTAGGACAGAGTAAAAGGGGAATGCTTCATTTGAAAGAATCGTTTTTATTTGCTTTACAACTTTTTCACTATTTGCACCACGACGATCAATTTTATTTACAAATAAAATAGTCGGTATGTTTAGTTTCTGTAACGTTCGCATTAAAATCTTCGTTTGTGCTTGCACACCTTCAACGGCAGAAATAACTAAAATCGCACCGTCTAAAACGCGGAATGATCGCTCCACTTCAGCGATAAAATCAGCGTGTCCCGGTGTATCGATGACATTTACTTTTAAGTCATCAATAAGGAAAGAAACGACGGATGCTTTAATCGTAATTCCGCGCTGCCTTTCTAATTCCATTGAGTCTGTTTGCGTACTTCCGCCATCAACTCGGCCAATTTCTTTAATCACATTCGTTTCATAAAGAATACGTTCAGTCAAACTCGTCTTGCCAGCGTCTACATGCGCGACAATCCCTATATTTATTGTTGTCATATATCAATATCCTCATTTCATTTTCCATTTTCATTTCCTCATTTCTATTTGTGTATTGCCGCATTACAATCACTCTCCAGTCATTTAAATTATTACTATTATAATGTAATTTACATTTTTTGTAACGCTACAAAGCGCCTTAATTTGGAAAAAATAAAATGAAAACAAAATGCTTGCATTCTTAATCGATATAGATTATATTAATTGACGTATCAACTATTGATATATCAAATGTTTTTTAATTGGATGTAAAGGAGGGGTAATTTGACAAGTTCATGCTCAAAAGAAGCGATTATTTTATATAAATTACACTTTCTAAATAAAGAAGTAAGTTCGAAGTTTGAAGGGTGTACAGGTATGAGCCAATCTCGTTTAGAGCTTATACTTCAGTTATATGAAGTAGGTGAAATTAGTCAAAAAGCACTTCAGCAAGAAGTGAATATTGATAATGCGGCGATTACGAGGCATTTAAAGCAGCTTGAGGCTAATGAAATGATTGTAAGACGTAAAAATCCAGATGATAACAGAATTACGTTAGTTTCTCTAACTGAAGAGGGACGAAATAAAATTCAAGCGTTTCAAGAGGAAAAAGAACGTTTTGCAGCATCGGCATTTAAAGGATTAAGTGAAGAAGAACGCGATAATCTTTTAAATATGTTAAATCACATTCAAGAAAATATAAAAGAATTATAAAAAAGGGAGAATACAACTATGACTAACTCAGTAAAAACAAATGATTTTAACGAAATTTTAACAGGACGTCGTTCCATTCGTAAGTACGATCCTTCAGTGAAAATTAGTAAAGAAGAAATGACAGAAATTCTTACAGAAGCAACACTTGCGCCATCTTCAGTAAACATGCAACCATGGAGATTCCTTGTGATTGAAAGTGACGAAGCGAAAGCAACACTTGCACCACTTGCGAAATTTAATCAATCTCAAGTAGAAACTTCTTCAGCAATGATTGCTTTATTTGGTGATTTAAACAACTTTGATAACGCAGAAGAAATCTACGGTACAGCAGTAGAGCGCGGTTTCATGCCAGCAGAAGTAAAAGAAGACCAGATGAAAAAACTTTCAGCTTACTTCTCAATGGTTACACCAGAAGTAATGAAAGATACTGTACTTATTGACGGTGGTCTTGTAGCAATGCAATTTATGCTAGCAGCTCGTGCTCACGGTTATGATACTTGTCCAATTGGTGGTTTTGAAAAAGACCAAATCGCTGAAGCGTTCGGATTAGATAAAGAACGTTACGTACCAGTAATGTTAATTTCAGTCGGAAAAGCTGCTGACAGTGGTTACCAATCAGTACGTCTTCCAATTGAAAAAGTTGCAGAGTGGAAGTAATTTCAAAAGAAATAAGTGAAATATGAGAGGGGAAACACCATGATTATTATTCACGCAACATTTCAAGTAGATCCAGCGAAACAACAAACATTTTTAGAAGAAGTTCAACCATTACTTCATGGTTCAAGAGAAGAAAGTGGAAATGTATCTTATGATCTTTATAAAGATGTAGAAAAAGAAAATGTGTATACGATGGTAGAAGTATGGAAAGATGAAGTAGCAGTTGCGAGTCATAATACGAGTGAACACTTCACATCTTTCGTTAGCAAAGTAAAACAGTTGTTAACTGCTCCTCTTGATATAAAAGCTTATAATGGAGAGTTAGTAAAATAATGAGAAAGATGACTTTAGCTTATAGTGCTAAGGTCATCTTTTTTATTTTGACAGGAATATATTTACTTTTACCGTAATGTGTTATAATTTGGAAAATAATAATTCTTAATTTTCAGAACAAAAGAAAATGGGGGGATAAATAGATGAACACATTAAAGAAAATCACTAATAATATTTCGAAAGTTATTATAGGAAAAGATGAATCCATAGAACTTGCAGCCATTGCTCTAATAGCAAAAGGACATATTTTATTAGAAGATGTACCGGGGACAGGAAAAACAACACTAGCGAAAAGTTTGGCTAAAAGCGTGGACGCAAAATTTCAAAGAATACAATTTACAGCGGATACTTTGCCCGGAGATGTTATTGGTCTTGAATATTTTAATGTGAAGGAATCGGATTTTAAAACGAGGTTAGGTCCTATTTTTGCAAATATAGTATTAGTGGATGAAATTAATCGGGCTGTACCGAGAACACAATCTTCGTTACTCGAAGTTATGGAAGAGCGTACTGTTACAATTGCAAAACAGACGCATTCATTACCAGAACCTTTTTTAGTAATTGCAACGCAAAATCCTCTTGAATCTGCGGGTACATTTCCTTTACCTGATGCTCAATTAGACCGATTTTTACTTACGATTCGACAAGGTTATCCTACGAGAGAAGCTGAAAAGGAAATGATGAATCGGTTTCAAATGAATGATCCGTTAGAAACGTTACACTCTATTATTTCAAGTGAAGAAATTATTATGATGCAAAAACGTGCAAGAGAAGTGTTAGTAGGAAATGATGTGCAAGATTATCTTCTTGAAATTATTGAGGCAACACGCACGCATGAGCTAATTGAAATTGGTGTAAGTCCGCGGGGGACGTTGGCATTTATGAGAGCGATTCAAGCAAGGGCTATATTAAATGAAAGAGATTACTGTACGCCAGATGATATTAAGACGCTTGCTGCATCCGTTTGTGCTCATCGTTTAACGTTAACGATTGAAGGGGAGATGAAAACGACGAAAGAACAAATCATGAGAGAAATTCTTCATACGATTAATGTACCAGTGGAGAATATACGATGAATCAACAGCTTGTGTATACACCATTAGCGGAGCCTTTCGTAATGGGAGTTATGTCAGTTGTAGCTGTTATTTTATGCGTATTTTCAAGCAATCTACTGTTTTTATCTCTCGTATTTTTGTATGTAATTTTAATAGGTGCTATGCATGTATACATACGTAAAGTATCTCGTGTTGAATGGGAATATAGCCAAGGGAATTCAAACGTTTTTATAGGTGAAACGAATATGTGCAAAATGAAAATTTCAAATAAGTCGATATTTCCTATTTTCAATATCGTATTTCGATTTAAATGTGAAAACAAGCTAACTTGGAATCATGATGAAATAAACAAAAATACGAATACAGGTTCAAATTATTATATGAATTTTAATTTAAAAGGAGGAGAGTCAGCTTCATTTCATTTACAAGCTGTAGCGTTAAAAAGAGGAATTGCGAAATGGGAAGAAGTTGAAATTGTTATTACGGATCCTTTTGGATTTATAACGAATCATATAACATATAAACAAGTCGATACGCCGTCCTATTTAGTTTTACCAGCTGTTCCAAAAATGCAAGTCCCTGAATTACAAGAATGGTCACGAGGATTTCGAAAAGCGATGTCTTCACCCTTATATGATGAAACGAAAGTAATGGGAGTGAAGTCTTATGAAAATGAAGATTTTCGTTCCATCCACTGGAGTGCAACAGCGAAAACAGGGACGATAACTGCGAAAAAGTATGAGCGAACGCAATCAGATAAATACGCGATTTATCTAAACTTGCAAAACAAAAGTGGTATTTCTTTGAGAAATGATACAGAGGAACTAATTGAATTAACGGCAGGCGTATGTAAACAACTGCTTATGCAAAACTGTTCATTTGAAGTATGGATCAATAGTGTAAAAGATAACGGTTTGCTACATATAAAAAATGGGGATAATCGGAAACACTTGCAAAATGTATTAAGGGTACTTGCCTCGATATCAGACCAAGATACGCCTGTATCTTCTTCTTATTTTTACACAGCAGGCTTTCGTCGAAAGGAACTGGATGCGTTTCCTTTAATTATTGGTACTTCACCAAAGAAATACAGTAGAACGAATAAATGGATTGTAATGAAAGAATAAGAAGGGGCTTATGTCATGGCGAATAAAAAGCGACATATGAAAGTGAAGTTATGGGGTGTAAGAACTTTAATCATACTTTTCTTTGCGATTAGTGCGATAACGTTATCACAAGGTGTTGTGTATGTACAAGACATAGTAAAAGGGCTTTTTTCTAGTAAGACGGAGATAATATCAGAAAGAAATTATGATTTTACTAGTGTAGACGCACAGTTTGATGAACCTGAAAGAATTATAGATGAAGAAACAGGAGTTGTAGATACAAGAACGAAAATAGATAGGGAAATTCCACTTTTTGTACGAAAAAATTCATGGACTGATGTGTTTTCTGTTCTTTCAAATTCATGGATTAGTGTCATTTTTTATGTAATTATTGCAGTGGTCATTTTATATGCTGTTTATAAATTAATGAGGAAAAAGGTAACGAAATCAGAAATAGAACAGGATAAACAATCGATAACAAAAGAAAATACGGATAGAACCGAAAAGAACAAGAAAGTGATGCATCAGTTTGAACAGCCGTTACCTAAAGATACGATAAGGAAAACATTAGTTGAATGGGAAAGAACTTTACCATTTCACGAACAGAGAAGGTCCTATGAAACGATGCAACAATGGTTAAGCAGAATTTGTAGAACGAGGGATATTATTCCGATATATGAGTCTGTCCGATATGGAGAAAAGACGTATACGGAGTTAGATGTGGAAAAGACTGTGCAATGGATAGAGCGAGACGGGAAGGTTTGAAGTTAATATAAGTAAATAAAATTAACTGTAAATTAATTTTATTTACTTATATTTAATTACGTGGTAATGTATACTTACTTTTTTATATCGCTACCAATGGAAAAAGGTTACTTTAGTAGAGTATTGCTCGTTACATTTTTTGTGAGGCTATCTTCATTTCATCAATATAGAATGAAAAACAGATGAAATAATTACGAGTAGCATATAAATAAAAAATTATTATTTATGTTTAAATTTTTGTAAGGGTGTGAAAATAGAATGAAACCGGTATTGAAAAACATACTCCTTTCCTTTATTTTTTCTGCAGCAGGGATGTGTTGGTTTCTGTTTATATTAGTTAGAGGAGGCGGAGACTGGTTATTGTCTTGGGTAGGTGTATTAATGGCATTTTTATCTTTATACGTGTTAATAGATTTATATTGTAAGTATACATACGATAAAAAATTAAGTAAATTGTTTATTAAAGCAACAGTTACTACTTTTAGTTTTGCAGTATTGGGAATCACCTTTGGTATTGTACACGAGCTATTGCAGCCATGGAGTCTCAGTCTAATGGTTTGGTATTGGTTGTTAGTATTACTTTTATTTGTAATGACGATAATATTATTAGTGATTTTAGTATTTGTTAATCGTAAAAATCACCATATTCCTAGGAGATATAGAATACTTATACTACTAAATTTATTTCTTACGTTAGGACCAGTATTATGGCCACTATTACTTTCTATTATCGGAAATGGTATGAACGCTAGTGCAGGATGGTAAAGGTGAATATAGATTAGTTGTTTAAATAAAAGAGAACGTGTTTACATAAAAAATGAAAATACGTTCTTTTTTATTCATTTTAATACGAACACAATGAAACATCTTAAAATAATTAAGATAAGGTGAAATAAAAACGGGGGAGGTTAAGGGACTTCCCTTATTTTTTATGCCCTTTTTATTTTCATACATAATTCTTTCTCAGCAGATTGTATCAAACTTTAAACGTAAGTATTTTGTAAGGAATGGATAAGAAAAAAGAGAGTTTTATCATATAGGATAAAAGTATATTTCGAATCAAAATGATATGAATAGGGGAGAGAATCTTATGAAAAAACGTAATCCAATGAAGTTAGCAAGTTTGGCAGTTTTATTAGCGGGTACCACTGTATTCACACCAGGTTTTACTGTAAAAGCAGAGTCTACTCAAAATATTTCTAATTCGTCAGAAGCACATGATCAAAAGAATCGGAATGGTTGGAAAAGGGTCATGCAGGAAACAATTCAAATTGGAGCGCCAGGGGTATTAGCTAAGACGTCTAATAAAGGGAAAATTAGTAGTTATACTGCTGGCGTAGCAGATTTAAGCACAAAGAAACCGGTGAAATCAGATTATCGCTTTCGAATTGGTAGTGTGACGAAAACTTTTACCGCCACGACGGTTCTTCAATTAGTTGGAGAAAATCGCGTACAACTTGACGATTCAATTGAGAAGTGGTTACCGGGTCTCGTTCAAGGAAATGGGTATGATGGCAATCAAATTACGATACGCCAACTTTTGAATCATACAAGTGGTATCGCTGAATACTTAAAGTCAAAAGATGCTGACATAATGAATTCGAAAAAAACGTATACAGCTGAAGAAATAGTGAAAATAGGTCTTTCTCTACCTCCAGATTTCTCGCCGGGCAAAGACTGGTTGTATTCAAACACAGGATATGTAATATTGGGAATGCTAATTGAAAAAATAACTGGTAATAGTTATGCGGAAGAAATTGAAAAGCGAATTATTGAACCTCTGGACTTGTCAAATACGTTTTTACCAGGAAATTCACCCGTCATTCCAGGAAAGAATCATGCTCGTGGATATGTGAAAATGGACGAAACAGGCGAGTTGAAAGACATTACGTATTATAATCCGAGTTTAGCTAATGCAGCTGGAGATATGATTTCTAATGCGGATGATTTAAACAAGTTCTTTTCATCTTTACTCGGTGGTAAGTTACTGAAGGAACACGAGTTAAAAGAAATGCTTACTACAGTTCCTATAGAAGGAAAAGGGGTTGGTGATGGATATGGCCTTGGAATCTATGAGACGAAACTTCCAAATGGTGTCTCAGTTTGGGGGCACGGAGGATCAATTCCTGGGTTTATGACTTTTGCTGGTGGAGTAATTGGAGGCAAGCATACATTTGCTGTCAATGCTAATTCTTTAGGTCCGGTTGAAATCCTTACACAGTTTAATAAAATGATGCAAGTTGAATTTAATAAATAATAGATGAAAAGAGTTCTACTATAGAGGTATATAAGGACTTGTATGTGATTTAATTGTTATGAAAATATACTCTTAAAAAATCCCGAATCATGAGCAATTTACTTCCCATGATGCGGGTTTTTTATGTGCTGTTACAAGAAAAGTAATGATGTATTTAAATTTCTTCATTTTACTATAAATCTATTATATTTATTTGATATTTCTTATTTATAGTGACTTTTACATTTTTAAAATATTGCAACATACAAAGGTAAGTAGTTCTAGATTTCGGGGTTAATAATAAGTGAATTCTGATTTTTGTTGAAAAATATTTAAATGTATTTCCGTAATTTACATAATAAGGTACTTTTATCGTATGAATTAATAACAAATAGAATTAAGTATACAAAAATAGATAATTATGATTTGTGTAAGAATGATTGACTATTATGAAAAATAATGATTAATATAAGTTTTATATTTTAGTTCCATTTATATCACAAATTTGTATTTTATTTCAAATTTAATTGTGTCGTAAACTATAATTGAATATATTGTGAAAAAGAATAGGGAGCGGGAACAGCAATAGAAAAGGCTATCTTTTCAAATTTTGTAATGAAATCAAAGGAAGGATAAATATGTATAAACAAGTAGTAGAACTGTTAGAAGAAGCGGCTATATCGTATACACAATATACACATGAGCCAATATTAGATTATGAAACAGATAGAAAAATTAGAGAAAGGTTTAAATTAGAAGGTGTACCCAGTAAAAGTTTATTTTTAAAAGATAAATCAAATAACTATTACATATTTGTAACTGTTGAAGGAGAAAAATTAGATTCAAAACTTATGAAAGATTTGGTTGGAAAAAAGATTTCTATTTGTTCAGCCGAGGAGTTAATAGAAAAAACTTCTTGTGTTCCAGGGTGTGTATCTCCATTTGGCTATTCAGATGAAATCACACTTATTATAGATCGAAAAATTTATAACTATAATAAATTTTTGTTATCTCCCGGTATACCTGAGATAACAATTGAAATACCTACAAAAAGTATAAATAAAATCTTAAATATTGTTGAGAATAATATTTTAATATATGAGAAAAGATCATAAATATATTAGGGGGGATTTTAGTAATGCCAACTACAAAAATGTATTTATACGATCAAAAGAGAATAATTGAAGAACAAAATAAAGGGATTTTAGATGAGTGGAAAACTATATCTTTCAATAATTTTCACGATAGCATTTTAGATCAATCTAAACCATTTCCGTGTTATTTTGCAGTAGATTCTGAGAAACATGGTTGGTCTAGATATATATTTTCTGAATCGGCTTATGATGAAAATGAATTGTTCAAACTAAGAGATGGGATTTATGAATATATTAAAACATATCAACAAATTGCAAAGAGAACTACTTTAGTAATATTTTTTAAACCATCTAATAAACAATTACTGGCTGAAGAATACAAAAAACAATTTTGGAATGTATTACAATTTTTAATGAGAAATGATCCGGAGCCATGGAATGCAGAAATACCAATAGATCCTTATAACGCTAAATGGGAATTTTGTTTTGGTGGTGAACCTATATTTGTCGTTTGTAGGGCTCCAATATATTCTGAGAGAAAAAGTAGATATACAGGAACCGGCCTTGAAATTACGTTACAACCTCGAGGTACTCTAGATGATATTACAGGTGATACAAAACAAGGGAAACAAGTACGGAAAGTGATTAGAAAACATTTGTTAGCATATGATGATATTCCAATGCATCCAGATATAGGGGATTACGGAATAAAAGAAACCTTTGAATGGAAACAATATATGTTACCAGAAACAAATGAAGAAAGTGTAATGAGATGTCCTATTACGGGGTTGAAGAAAAATGATTAGCATGATATTCAGTTATATATTATTAGGGATTTCATTGTCTGCACCAGTCGGTCCGATTAATGTTGCTCAAATAAATAAAGGAATAAAAAATGGTTTTTTGAGTGCATGGTTAGTAGGAGTTGGAGCAATGTCAGCAGATGTTGTAATGATGTTTTTAATTTACTTTGGTATTTCGACTTATTTAACAACTCCAGTTGCCCAGCTCTGCATTTGGATTTTTGGTTTTGTAACGATGATTTATTTAGGCTATGAAAGCATGAAAGAAGCTACTAAACAAGTTCAATATATTTCATCAGGTGAAAAAGAACATCCTTTAAAATCTTTTCTATCGGGGTTTGCTATCGCAATTTCTAATCCATTAAATATTATTTTTTGGATAGGGATATATGGATCAGTTCTAACTAGTGCTATGAATACTATTGGAAAAGAACAAGCTTTATGGTATAGTGCAGCCATTTTTGCTGGGATTATGCTTTGGGATATATTTATGGCTACATCTATTCATTTTGGTAGAAGATTTATTAATCATACAGTAATGAAATGGATTTCTATAGTAGCAGGAATTGTTTTAATTATGTTTGGAATATATTTTGGCTATGAGGCAGTAAGAGGGATTAATAGACTATTATGAAATGATTGATAATTAGAGTGGATAGTTATTTTTTAGAACTTTATTCATAGCGAACCTTTTGGTTTTTGAATTTGTTAATTGATAAGTATAGGTTAATTCCTTATAGTAAAAGACTTATAGAATCATTCTATAAGTCTTTTTATTGCTGTATAGAAAAATATATAGGTACATTCTCTTCTCACAAGAAGAAATAAAATTTTTAACAAGAGTGATAAAATAAATATATAAGCAGTAAAGCAAATTTCAATAAAAGTAGCTTGTTTGCATTTGAAAAATCTAGAATGTTTTTAATTGCTATGAATTACTTTCACAACTTTTGTGAGCACTCCTGCAACGACAATGTTTGCAGGTACATCTTTTGTAACAACTGCACCTGCAGCAATAACTGAATTGTTTCCAAGTGTCACACCAGGAAGTATGGTTGCACTAGACCCGATTCATACATTTTCACCAATTGTAACAGGGGAGGCGTATGTCGTGTTTCTTGTTTCTAAAGTTAGCCCGTGATTAAGTGTGGCAATTGTAACATTCATACCGATTATACAATTGTCTCCTATTTGAATCCCATCTCTATCCTGAAAAGAACATCCATTGTTAAAAAATACGTTTTTGCCCTTGCAAAATATTCATTATTCTTTCAAAGGTTCCAGTAAAACAACTTCACAGAAATGTTCATGTTCAAATGAGGAAGAAGTGAACAATAAAACGATTTATATTCCGAAAATTGTAATTTTTATGATTGTTAAATATAATAGTGGTATATATTGAGTGGACTTAAATAGAAAATAGTTTAGTTAATTAATTATTTTTCGTCTTAACTAATATGGCATTGGAGTGAAATACATTGGGACAAAATCAGTTCAGATGGAGTAACGAGCAATTACGAGAACATGTTGAAATAATAGACGGTACAAGAAGTCCTCATAAATTATTAAAGAACGCAACATACTTAAATTCCTATATACGTGAATGGATGGAAGCAAATATTTGGATCTATGATGACAGAATTATATATGTAGGAGAAAAACTACCAGAGCAACTACATGAATGTGAAGTTATTGATTGTGATGGAAAGTATGTCGTTCCTAGTTACATAGAACCGCATGCACATCCATATCAATTATATAATCCAGAGACGTTAGCGAATCATGCGATGCAATTTGGGACAACAACTTTTATTAATGATAATTTAACTCTATTTTTCACATTAAAGCGTGAGGAATCATTTCATTTATTAGATGAATTTAAAAAGCTTCCAGCTAGTATGTATTGGTGGTGCCGTTTTGATGGACAAACTGAATTGCAAAATGGGCAATCTTTATTTAATAGTGAAGAAATAATAGAATGGCTACAGCATGAAGCAGTTCTTCAAGGAGGAGAGCTAACAGCATGGCCAAAATTATTACATGGCGATGATGAAATGCTAACTTGGGTGCAGGAAACAAAGCGATTACAGAAAAAAGTAGAAGGACATTTCCCAGGAGCATCTGAAGCAACGTTAGTAAAATTAAAACTGTTAGGTACAGACTGTGATCATGAAGCAATGACGGGGCAAGAAGTGTTAACTCGTCTTATGCAAGGTTACACTGTTTCTCTTCGAAACTCTTCCATCCGACCAGATTTAGAAGTTTTATTAAAAGAACTACTGGAATTAGGTGTGAAGCAATTTGATAGATTCTTTTTCACAACAGATGGTTCTCATCCGTCCTTTTATGAAAACGGAATGACGAATGTAATGATTACTACTGCTATAAAGCAAGGTGTTCCAGTAATAGATGCATATCATATGGCAAGTTATAATATTGCTCGTTATTATAATATGGAGCATATACATGGTTCGATTGGGACAGGGAGAATTGCAAATATCAATATTTTAGAAAGTAAAGAAAACCCAGTACCAGCGAGCGTTATTGCAAAGGGGAAATGGGTGAAGCGTGACGGTGTAAATACGCATGAAGCATTACATATAGACTGGAGTAAATGTAAAGTAACTCCATTATCATTAGATTGGTCCATAGAAAAAGAGGATATGATTTTCTCTAATAAAACGGGTATACACTTATTAAATAACGTTATTACAAAACCATATACTAGTAAAATCAACATAGAATGTAATGAATTGTCCACAGATCATGATGAATGTTTCCTTATGATGATTGCTCGTGATGGCAGTTGGCGAGTGAATACAGTTGTGAAAGGTTTTGCGAAAGAACTAGGTGGGCTTGCTAGCTCTTATTCTGGTACAGGTGACATCATTCTTATCGGAAAAAGAAAAGAAGATATGCTTATAGCTTTTCATAGAGTAAAAGAGCTTGGCGGGGGAATGGTAATAGCTGAGAAGAATGAAGTATTACATGAAATCGCATTACCATTGCTCGGAATTATGTCTAATTTAAAAATGAGTGAATTAATACAGGAAGAGAAACAGATGGTGAAATTACTACAAGAGCGTGGCTACGCGTATGATGATCCAGCATTTACAATTTTATTCTTTTCTGCGACGCACTTGCCTTTTATACGGGTAACGCCTATAGGGCTATATGATGTGAAAAGTGGAAAGGTAGTTGCTTTGCCGGTGAATTTGATAAAGTAATATTAGAAAGAACTCCTCCGCTACAGTAGTTATGTAAAGTGGGGGAGTTTTATATTTTAGATGTATTGTTATAAATAGGGTTACATATAAATAATCTCAAAAATAACCTTAAACGAGAACAAATAGATAAATTAGGAAAATATATTTTTAAAACATACTTGACGCATAGGAATTAATGGATTAATATGTGGATATTACTTATTTTACCACTCATTATTTTAATGCTAAAACAAATTGAATAGCTGATTGGATAACCAAAGGCACGTATACATTTCATAATTTTGAAATGTGTTCGTGCCTTTTTGTATTATTCATAGAGCAAGGAGCGGAGGAGATATGAATAAAACGATGCCAACATTAATCGAAGAAACAGATTGGTTGTTTCGTAAAATGGTCCGTAAGTTTGTAAAGGAACGTGACAAAATTAAGATTGAAGGTATTATGTTGCCGGGCATCTTAATATTAAACAAAATTATTCGAGATGGTGAGCAGCGTCTAACTGATTTAGCAGAAGAACTGGATTTTACATCAGGAGCGATTACGGCATTATGCGATAAGTTAGAAGAAAGAGGCTTGGCTATTCGGAAACGTCATCAGGAAGATAGACGAATCACTTTACTTGATATTACTGAAGATGGCCTGAAATTTATAAAGCGAAATAATAAAATAAGAACAAGTTTTATGTCTGTTTTATTCGATGGATTTTCAACAGAAGAATTACAAGTGCAGACCGAAGTTTTTAAACGCTTAGCCCATAATTTAGAACACCTTTCGGATACAATTATGAAACTAAGCAATGAGAATACAGAGGAATAACAAAGAATACTATTACTCTAGTTATTTAGGTCTGAAAATTCAAACTGTTAAAAGGTGACTTATTAATAATATGAATAGGAGTGGAAAGAATGGGACATCCAACAATTTATCCAACAGGGGCAACAGTATATAATCCCGGGAAAGCTTGGAGTGGTTATACAATTTATCAAGCTGCAGATCATGGTGCGTTATTAATTGATATGAATGGAAAGGAAGTACACTTATGGAAAGGACTGCGTGGATTTCCAAATAAGTTATTACCAGGCGGATATGTTTTTGGTCATACAGCACAAAGAGATCCTGAGTACGGTTTTCAAGATGAAGTAGATTTAGTTCAAGTAGATTGGGAAGGAAACATAGTCTGGAGATTTAACCGTCTGGAACACATTGAAGATCCAGGCCATGATCCGCAGTGGATGGCTAGAGCTCATCATGATTATCAGCGTGAGGGAAATCCCGTGGGTTACTATGCACCAGAATTAGAACCGAAAACAGATGGTGGAAATACGTTAATTTTAGCACACAAAAATGTACATAATCCGAATATATCCGATAAGCCGTTATTAGATGATGTCATTATTGAGGTAGATTGGGAAGGGAATATTATATGGGAGTGGGCTGTCAGTGATCATTTTGAAGAACTTGGATTTGATGAAAGTGCTAAAAATGTACTATTCCGTAATCCTAATATTAGATCCTTTGGTGGTAATTCGGATGGAGATTGGATGCATATAAATTCTATGTCTACAATTGGTCCGAATAAGTTTTATGACCAAGGAGATGAACGTTTTCATCCTGAAAATATTATTTGGGATGCTAGGGAGTCAAATATAATTGCCATTATTGACAAGAAGACAGGAAATATAGTTTGGAAACTCGGTCCTGATTATTCTAGCCCAGATGTTAAGCATTTAGGATGGATCATTGGACAACATCATGCACATATCATTCCGAAAGGATTGCCTGGAGAAGGGAATTTACTTGTATTTGATAATGGTGGTTGGGCAGGATACGGTCTTCCAAACCCTGCATCTCCATACGGTTCCAAAAATGCTGTTCGTGATCACTCGAGGATTCTAGAAATTAATCCAGTAACTTTAGAAATTGAGTGGCAATATACGCCAACTGAAGCTGGATATCAAGCTCCTTTAGATTCGTATCGATTTTACAGTCCATATATTAGTTCTGCCCAAAGGCTACCAAACGGAAATACATTGATTACAGAAGGAGCAGATGGTCGGATTTTTGAAGTTACTCGTGAGCATGAGCTTGTATGGGAATATATTTCACCTTATAAAAATAACAGAAACTCCAATATGGTTTACCGTGCGTATCGTGTACCGTATGAGTGGGTACCTCAACTAGAAAAACCAGAGGAGAAAGAAATTACTCCTCTTGATATAGCAGCATTTAGAGTCCCGAATGCTGCAGAAGCTGGTACGGAATCTGTTGTGACAGTCGAAGGAACAATATCTTACGGCACGGGAGATTTCTGTGTAGCGACATTGGAAGAAATAAATAAAATACGAGATTAACGTTAGTAATTTAAAGTGTGGGGAGAGTCATTTCCCCCACTTATTAAAATGAACTTGATAGGTTTGTTATATGACAAAACGTTTCCATTTCTTTATTTGTAATAATTTAACGTAATATTTCGGTTAAATAAATCTTACTTCAAGCTTGAACAAATTGTTATGGAGGAATGATAAATGGTGAAACTAAAGCCTTTATTTTTAAGTTTATCAATGGTTACTAGTTTAGCTGTAGCAGGATGCTCAAACTTTTCAAAAGAAAGTGCGGGAACGACAAAAAGTAATGGGAAAGAAACGGCCGCGGTGAAAATGGCTATAGATACAGCTGCTGGCGGATCTTTTCAGTTTAGAGCTGCCGAGAAACAAGGCTATTTTGAGAAAAATAGTATTAAAGCTCAACTATCGAATTTTGCTTATGGAATTGATACAGTTAATGCGGTATTAACGGAACAAGCTGATACAGGTCTTGCTGCTGATTATGCGCTTTTAAATTCGTTAGGAAAAGGAGATATGGTCGTAATTTCAACACTTACGCGAGGAAATGAAAAATCATCAAAAGACAATGAGCTTCTAGTTAGAGAGGGGATTAAAACAGAAAATGATTTAAAAGGTAAAAAGTTAGGCGTACCTAAAGGGACTGTAACGGAGTATGTTTGGGCGAAATATTTGGCAGCGAAACATATTAATGAAAAGGATATTACCTTCGTTCCATATAGTACACCAGACGAAGCTATTGTAGGAATGAAAAATGGTGATATAGATGCTGTTTGGAGTTCTGGTGCATTAAAGGATAAATTTAAAAATATAAAAGGTGTAACAAAATTAGGTGATTTAGAAAGTGCAGGCGTTACAATTGACAGCTATTTACTAGCAAAAAGATCATTCGTCGAGAAGAATCCAAAAGCTGTTGAAAACACACTTAAGGCTTTATCTGAAGGTATTAAATATGTAGATAACAATAAAAAAGAAACCGCTAAGCTTGCTTTTGAGCAATTGAAACTACCAGAGAAAGATGCGTTAAAAGATATTGAAAGACAAAACTATGTTCTTGGATTTACAGAGG
This sequence comes from Bacillus cereus group sp. Bc061, assembly GCF_027715825.1. Lineage (NCBI taxonomy): Bacteria > Bacillati > Bacillota > Bacilli > Caryophanales > Bacillaceae > Bacillus > Bacillus cereus group sp. Bc061. Next base: position 1,430,157 of record NZ_JAQFTZ010000001.1, on the reverse strand, counting down.
AGGACGCAAAACATTTAGAAGATATGAAAGTATGGTTAGAAGAGAAAGGGAAACTGAAAGATAAATATGAATTGAAAGATAAAATTAATCTTGAAGCACTTAAAAAAGCTTTCCCTGAATCTGTTACTTATAAATAGAATAGGAGTGAAGTATGGTGAGTACAGTAAGTGAAAAAGAAGTATTGAAATCTCCTGTGGCCATTTCTATTTCTGGGTTATCTAAATCATTTAATAACGAACAATTTGTTTTAGAAGATGTAAATTTAACAATTGGGAATGGTGAATTTTTTATATTACTTGGCCCAAGCGGATGTGGAAAATCTACGTTATTAAGTATGGTTGCTGGATTTGTTGAAAAGACATCAGGGAAACTAATAGTCAATAATGAAGAGGTAATTAAGCCTGATAGAAATCGTGGCGTCGTATTTCAACAAGCAGACGCAGCGCTTTTTCCGTGGCTAACAATTAAAGAAAATATTGAATTTGGTTTAAAAATGAAAAAAATGATAAAGCAGACCCGAAATGATATATCCTCTCACTATATAAAACTTGTTGGACTAGATGGGCATGAAGGAAAATATCCAAGAGAACTTTCTGGAGGAATGAAACAAAGAGTTCAATTAGCACGTGTGTTAGCCAATGACTCGCAATTTTTATTAATGGATGAACCATTTGGAGCACTCGATGCAATGACTAGAAGAACAATGCAAATAGAGTTAATTCGAATTTGGAAAGAAACAAACAAAACGATTATTTTTGTCACTCATGATATTCAAGAAGCTCTATTACTTGGGCAAAGAATAGGGGTAATGTCTAAAGGACCTTCTTCAAAAATTGAAAAGATTTACGATATTCCACTACCGTATCCGAGAACATTTACAGATAAAGAATTTAATTACTATTATCAAATGATTCAATCACACTTTGATTGAAAGGAGGTCCAAATATGAGCGTGTTGAAAGATGAGATTGCAAGAAAAGAGACTATTTATGAAACAAATAATTTCAAGATTGGTTTACAAAAGAAGCTATTACAAAGTGGAATTATCGCTTGGATACTTATCCTTACGATATGGAGTGTTGTAGCGAAATTTTCTGATCCGCAATTTTTGCCAAGTCCGATAGCAGTTTTGTATGGAGCAATTGAACTGAGTCAAAATGGTTCCTTATTTATATATATAGGAGTTAGTTTTTTAAGAGTAATAGCTGGATGGATTTTAGGGAATCTTGTAGCCATTCCGGTAGGATTATTAATTGGCCGAATCCCATGGTTAAGAGCGCTATTTGATCCAGTTATCAATTTTATTCGCTTTATTCCACCTCTTGCCTTTATAACATTATTTATGCTTTGGTTTGGTATTGGAGAGCAATCTAAAATTTTTCTCATTATGTATGCAACTTTCTTTATTGTGACGATTAACACAATTACCGGTGTGCAAGCTGTTGAAGAAGATAAAATTCGCTCAGCGAGAAGTATGGGAGCATCAGAATGGCAAATTATGTTCCATGTCATCATACCAGCAGCACTTCCTTATATTTATACGGGTGCAAAGCTTGCAATGGGATCCTCATTTATGGCTATTGTTGGAGCTGAAATGGTTGCAGCTAATGAAGGAATTGGTTATATGATTTGGAATGCAAGGTTATATTTCAAAACAGATTGGATTTTTGTCGGTCTTGTTATTCTTGGATTGATGGGCTTCTTGATGGATCGGATATTTAATAAATTCGGAAGTGTAGTTCTGAAAAGATATAATGTGGTGAAAAAATAAAAAAGAGCCATTTAGCTGACTAAAAAAGGTTAGATAAATGGCTCTTTTTTATGAAAAAAGTCGATGCGTTCTTACTTCTTATTATTTTTCTATCTTGGTTTCAATCCTCTTCACCAAATCAGCTGACACGTTATGAAAATACTCTAACACTATCTTTCTAATATCATCAGATATAACTTTCAAATCACCAGCTAAGTTTTCTGCAAGATGTTCTTTTTCTATCGGTTTTAACTTCGTATAAAATTCACCAGCCTGCGTAAAGTCATCTTGTTTCGTTATTGAAGTTCTTTCAATTTTACCTTCAACGTATCTTCCGTCACCGCTCGTTATTTGATTAGCAGGTGTCCAATTTTGCTGTTGGTTAATCGTTAATTTCCGAAATTCGGGACCAATTCTTCTTCTTTGAGAATCACTATAAATGTTAGCTCGCCCTTGCAACATTTTATCATCTGATAATTCAGCACCGTCAAGTAAATTAGAAGGGGAGAAAGCGACTTTTTCTACTTGTTCCATATAATTTTCAGGGTTTTTATTTAATACCATTTTGCCGACTGGTATAAGAGGATACGCTTTTTCATCCCATATCTTTGTATCATCTAAAGGATCGTAAGAAAGATGCGCTTCATCTTTCGGGTCCATGAGCTGGACATATAAACCATATTCCACTGGTTTACCGTTTGCAATTGCATCATATAAATCTTTGCCGCTATAATCAGGGTTTTCGGCAGCCAGTTTATTTGCTTCCTCGCTAGTAATGAATTGTACACCTTCAAATGGGTACCAATGATACTTTACATACTTTCGATTGCCTTCTGCATTTCTCCAAACATATGTATTTACACTATGTCCTGGGATGTGGCGAAGGCTTTTGGCCGTACCATTATCAGAGTACAAACGCACAACGAAATGTATGGATTCAGGTGCTCTAGCGACAAAGCTCCAAAATCTATTAGGGTCTAATAAGTTATTTTTAGGTGAAGGTGACAACGCTTGAATGGTTTCAGGGAAACGCATCGGATCGCGGACAGAAAAGACAGGAATGTGATTACATAATAGATCGAAAATACCTTCTTTTGTATAAAATTTTGTAGAAAAACCGCGTACATTTCTAGAAGTATCAGGTGTTCCTTTCGTGCTAACAGCTAATGAAAATCGCACCATAACGGGAACTTTCTCATTAGCATTTTGTAGGAAATTTAGTTTAGTATGTTCGGGCATTGGATAGATTGTTTGAAAATAACCGAACGCACCAAATCCTTTTACATGAACAGGTCTTTCTAAAATTTTTTCGTGAATAAATTGTTGTAACGCCTCGTGAAGCACACTATCTTGCTCTAGAACAGGTCCACGTGAACCAACTGTTTGAGAGTGAAGGATTGCTTGTTCATTACGTTCTCCATTTTCATTAAAGTCTTTCCCTAGTAAAGATTGCCTCTGTTTATCATAGTGTTCATTCATCAATATAGCCTCCAAATCTTTTTCGTCCATTGTTACTAAATATGATTTTATTGCCTTGATTATGTATAACACGCAAAGCTCAAAATAGTAACAGACCGCTAGATGAAAAAAACGCGTATGTAGTGGACCTGTTGAAATAGAAGAAATTATGGAAAAATGAATATCGGGAAGAACATTACTATTAAAATTTCAATCTTAAAAATGAATTTATACATGACTTTATAGAAATTGAACATAAATAAAACAGGGAAAATAACTAGGAGGAATGTAACATGTCGGATTGGTTTCAATTAGATAAAGAGTATATGATGTCAACGTATTGTCGTACAAAGCTTACGATAGAAAGAGGAGAAGGGTGTAAGCTGTATGATGTGGATGGTAAAGAGTATATAGATTTATTTTCTGGTGTCGGAGTAAATGTATTAGGATACAATCACCCGAAAATCGTACAAACAACAATGGATCAAGTTACGAAGTCGTTGCATCTACCGTTTCACTTTTTAAATCCAGTTGCGATTGAATATGCAAAGAAATTAGTTGATTGCTCTTTAAAAAACGGAAAGGTCTTTTTTACAAACTCTGGTACGGAAGCGACAGAAACGACGTTGAAATTAATTGATAAATATAGAGCTATTATGCATGAAGAACGTGAAGGAATTGTAGTGTTGAAGAATAGTTTCCACGGGCGTACGTTGGGGGCACTTCATTTTACGAGACAAGAAAGTGTATATCAAAATTTCCCGAAAACATCGATCCCAGTATATGAAGTTGAGCGCGAGAATATAGAGCAATTAGAAGAGACAATAATTCATGAAAATCCAATTGCAATTATGTTAGAACCTGTATTAGGAAGTGGGGGGATTTATCCATTATCGGGTGAATATTTACATGGTGTTCAAAACTTATGTGAGAAATATAATGTACTACTTATCGTTGATGAAGTTCAAAGTGGTATGGGAAGAACAGGAAAACTATTTGCTTATCAAAATTTCAATATTACACCACATATTATTCAAATTGGTAAAGGAGCAGGAGGCGGGATACCACTTGGCGGAATTATTGTAGGTGAAAGGTTATGTGATGTATTTGCACCAGGAGATCACGGCACAACATTTGCTCATTCATCAATGGGAACGGCTTTAGGTTTAACTGTATTAAATACATTACTTGACGATGGTTTAATGCAAGAAGCATATGAAACGTCACTATATTTGAATGACAAACTGCAAGACATTCAGAAAGAAAATTCTTATTATATTCAGGAAGTGCGTCATGCGGGGATGATGTTTGGGATAAGTGTGAATGACACGAATGAAAATGTGAAGAAATTACAGATTGAGTTAATGAATAAAGGAATGTTGGTCGATGTAACACAAGGGAATATTATTCGATTACTTCCGCCGTATATTATTACGAAAGAGGAAATTGACGCATTCATTTATGAGTTTATTTCTTGTGTTCATAACATAGCTGCTACAGCAAGTATTTAAAAAAATATAAAAAAATATAAAAAGCTGAAGAAGTCGCTATTTTAGCGGCTTCTTCAGCTTTTTAAAATAGTAAATTACTTAACCTAGAGAGCATCTCATTGGACAAATAATTAATTATGTGAAACAATAATAACAGATAAGGAGACGTTAATTTTCCTTAAGTGCTTCGAATTAATTTTATTCAATAAGAGAAGGTGTGCTTAAAGAAGTTAAATTAAATAAGGAGCTGTTTTATTATATGCAACAAAATAATGATTTGAATTTTGAACCTCAAGACGTTAATATTGTCAATCCTAAACAAGCCAGGAAAGCAGTAGTTGCTACTGGTATAGGGAACGCAATGGAGTGGTTTGACTTCGGATTATACGCGTATTTAGCGGTAATTTTAAGTCAATTATTCTTCTCAGGTGTTGATAATAGTGGATTGCAACTTGTACTTACATTCGGTACATTTGCAGCGGCCTTCCTCGTTCGACCAATCGGAGGTGTATTCTTTGGTAGAATAGGAGATAAGTACGGCCGAAAAATCGTGTTAAGTACTACTATTATTTTAATGGCACTTTCTACATTATTCATCGCATTACTACCAACCTATGAACAAATTGGTGTATGGGCACCAATACTACTTTTAGTTGCCCGAATGATTCAAGGCTTCTCTACAGGCGGCGAATATTCAGGAGCAATGGTTTATATCGCAGAATCTTCTCCAGATAAAAAGCGTGGTATACTCGGTAGTGGTCTTGAAATTGGAACACTCTCAGGTTACATTGCTGCATCGGTAATTGTTACCATTTTGACGTTATTGTTAACAGATGAACAAATGCTCAGCTGGGGCTGGCGTATTCCTTTCTTAATAGCTGCACCAATTGGTTTGGTCGGTTTATACTTACGCCGTCATTTAGATGAATCTCCCATCTTTGAAGAGATGGAAAAAGCACAAGAGGAATCTGAAGACAATGAACAATTTTCATTTATGGATATTATGAAATATCACAAAAAAGACTTCTTATTAAGCACAGTAATTGTCGCCTTCTTTAATATTACAAATTATATGATTCTTTCGTATATTCCTTCTTATCTAACTCAAGTACTTAAAGTCGAAGAAACAACAGGCTTACTAATTATTTCTATTACGATGGCACTTATGATTCCACTAGCACTATATTTCGGTAAATTAAGTGATAAAATTGGTAATAAACGCGTCGTGCAAATTGGTTTACTTGGTTTAACTGTATTTGCAATTCCAGCATTTTTACTAATAGGTAACGGGCATATTGCAGCTATATTTGCAGGTATTTTCGTATTAGGTTTCTTCCTAAGTGTATATGAAGGAACATTACCTTCATTATTACCATCACTCTTTTTCACTGATGTACGTTATCGAGCACTTTCAATCTCATTTAATATTTCTGTATCGATATTTGGTGGTACAACACCACTTGTATGTTCATACTTAGTTCATGCAACTGGTAACCCGCTTGCACCGGCATTTTATTTAACAGGTGTAAGTATTATTGGATTAGTTGTATTTAGTGTACTATTCGTTACAACATCAGGACGTGCGCTAAAAGGTTCATATCCTACAGTAGAATCGAAAAAAGAAGCACACCAAATTGCTAAAGAAGATCCTGAAGAAACACTTTGGTGGCATGAAGAGTCATTAGAGATTGAAGCAGGGAAAAACGCCTCAATTTAAAAAGTAACGTAGAAGTATAAAAAGACTCCTATGAAAATAGGAGTCTTTTTGTTGTATTATTTTTTCCTTTTCTTTAAATCCTTCTGATACATGTAAAGCTTATGAATTTCATCCTTAAATTCCTGCAAAAGTACGATGTTTTCCTCATTTGAATAACGCACTGTATTATAAGCATTAATAATAATATGACTCTGAATATTTACATCTTCTTCACTATTTATTCTATCTAACCATGCCTCAATAGTTTCTCCTCGATTTCTATTTAAAGGGGGAGTTAACTTACTTTCAAGCTTAAAAATCTCTTTTCGAATTTCGTTATGTGGCGGTTTGTTTCGTTTCAAACGTTTTTGGCTCATTCCTTCTTTATCAGTGATGATAGTAGATTCAAAGACAGGTATATTTGGTAAACTGAATTGTTTTCGTTTTTTTATTATTTTCCAAACGACATAAATAGCAATGAGTGTACAAACTAATATGGTAATGCTATTTATAAGAGTTGGATCAAAAGAACGTGGCTCCAAATCATCCTTAATTGTAGGGTCTTTTAGATTTCCTTTATTCGACCAAAAATCATCTGTTTCTTTTAACACGGCTGCTGAAAATAATGGATTGATAGCGTATCCGAACCCTAATGCAACTGCTTCTATGATAAATGAAAAAACAAGCCGAATGAAAGGAAACACTTGAATAAGTACTATACTCATTACACCAATCGTAATAATAGAAGCGAAACGTAATAACTGTTGATTACGATTTGCTCCAGTTAACCAAAATGTAATCATAATGTGTATAACTAATAGTAATAGTTTCCCGAGTGGTGGAAAAGGCGCATAAAATATAGCTGAAACACCAAACCAAACAATACCACCTAACGATTTTTGAACTGGGTATCCTGGTCCAACTACATGTACGATAAAGAAGAAAAGCGGTAACATAATTGTGCCAAATAGAGAGAACGGGAGAAAGATAGAACAACCGATTATTTGAGTCATTAACAGTATGACAAATCCTGTTGTTTTTTTCTTCGTGAATGTATGGATTAGAAATACACCAATATAGCTTAGTGCTAAAAATATAGCAATAGCAACAAGTTCGTCCCTTTCTGTTAATAACGAAAGGAGGAGCAGCAGAATAAAGTCATTAACGTGATAGAGCCAAGTTTTCAAGCTTTTCCACCATCCCTTCGTTATTTATGAGAAACGTAGGTTGCGATAGAAGAGAGAGGTCATTCTTCTGCAAGCCAATGTAAATCATTGTAGACGATCGTTCTCCTTTTCTATTTGTATAATGGAGAAATCCTTGTTTCGGAATTAGTGTGCTATCGTCTGAAATACGTGCCAATTCCTCTAAAGCTTTTGCGTAATGTGTTTGTCCTTCATTTAATGGTAAGTGCAGAGGGCCACCTTCAGCTAATACACTAATAAATAATTCAAACGGTATTTGATGCTTCGTAGCATATTGACAAATGTATGTTGCAAATGAAATAAGGTCTTCTATATTATCTTTCCAACCAAACCCGCGATCAGCAGCTAATGAAAGACAAATTGTCCAACTATAATTTTTAACAGGCTCATATTGCTTTGCTTGTAATTCCTGCATTTTGGCAGATGCTTTCCAATGAATGGAACGGAAAGACTCACGTTCGTACCGTTTCACACCGATAATAGATGTTTCATCATTGTAAAAAGAAAAATTCGTTCGATAAGATCCATTTAAAAGTTGCTGAAGTTCTTGCAAACCTGCTACTTCTTTAGGTGATGGATACACAATAATTTCAGTTCTTAATTTATCAAATACAGGTAAATGTACAGATAATAAATGAAAAGGATCTTTCAAAACACATTCGAACTGTTCAATTTGAAACACGCCACGCTGCGTTGCAGTTAATGATAAATCCCATTTTTGCGCTGAATGAGCAGGTTGTGAAAATGGGAAAGAGAATAGTGTTTTTGATATTTGTTCAATTCCTTGATCTTTATTCGGTAGTAGGGACGGGTCTAAATGAAAATAACAAACACCGTTAACGAGTGGTATGTTTGCTCCGTTTTTTAAATGAATAAAAAATTGTCCAGATTCATTAGGAAATAAACGAGTTGTTTGTTTCTCGTTTAGCACTTGAAACTGTTTTTCTATATATGCGACATATTTATAAATGAAAATCGCAAATAAATAGTAGAAGAAAAAGAAAAACATAATGATTCGTTGCGGCATAAAAAATGTAAATAGTATCGCGCCTGGAACAGATAGTTGAATAATATGAAGTTGAAAAAATAAAGGTACAGTTACAACGCGCTGTCCATTCATGCTTGCTCAATCTCCACTGGTACGTCAACCTCTTTTAAAATCTTTTGCATCATTTCATTTTTTGTCGTACGTAATGCACCTTCCATTGATAAGACGATACGGTGATTCCAAACAGAAGGAACTAACAATTGTATATCTTCTGGTGTGCAATATTCTCTCCCGCGTAAAAAGGCTAAAGCTTGAACAGCACGTACTAAAGCTAGTGTGGCACGTGGACTTACACCGTTAGCGATATAATCATGATTTCTTGTAGCATGAGCAAGTTTAATAATGTAATGTTCTAACGGTTCTGATACGAAAATCTCTTTTACTTGTTTCTGTGCCTCTAAAATATCATCTAAAGTAATAACAGATGTGACACTTTCTAGTGGTGCATCGTTACGAAAACGTCGCATCATTTGTAGTTCATCTTCAGAATTCGGATAACCTATAGAAATTGTCATTAAAAAGCGATCAAGCTGTGCATCTGGAAGAGGGAACGTTCCTTGTGATTCAATTGGATTTTGCGTCGCAATAACAAAGAACGGTTTTGGAAGAGGAGTTGACTGCTTTTCAAGCGTCACTTGTCGTTCTTCCATCGCTTCTAATAAACTAGACTGTGTTCTCGGCATTGCACGGTTAATTTCATCTGCCAGTAGAATGTTTGCCACGACTGGTCCGAGTCTTAACTCGAATTCGCTCGTTTTCGGATTGAAATATTCAATACCTGTCACATCACTCGGAAGTACATCCGGTGTAAATTGAACGCGAGAAAAATTACCACCAATACTTTTTGAAAGTGTTTTCGCAAGTAACGTTTTCCCAGTACCAGGTACATCCTCAAGAAGCACATGTCCGTCAGCAAGCAAGGAAACAATTAATAGATCTATAACATTTTCTTTACCTACAAAAACTGATCCTATATTTTCCTTCAATTTATTTATCATATATATCATTCCTTTCAAAATATAAACGGATATTTCTATATTTTAACAAATTATTCAGAAAATTTATATGATTTTTCAATTCAAAGAAATAAATATTCAATTATTAAATTATACTCTTGCATATTTTGGAGTGTGAATATATAATATCGGTATACGATGTATCGCAAGTCGATATATCATAAGGCGATGTATCGGAGGTGGTTATAATGAATACGAAAGCGAGAAAATATATTCCGTTAACTGAGGCGACATATTACATACTGTTATCACTAGTGAAACCAATGCACGGTTATGGAATTATGCAAATGGTAGAAGAGATGACAAATGGAGAAGTAAAGCTCGGTCCTGGAACTTTATACGGGAATACGACGAAGTTATTAAAAGAGAAATTAATTGTTGAAGTTGCCTCAACAGATAGAAAGAAGTGCTATGAGTTAACGCCACTTGGTAAAGAAGTGTTAGAGCTAGAGTATAACAGGTTGCAACGATCTGTAAGGAATGGGAATAGTATATTAGGGGAGTGAATGGAAGATGGAGACAAAAAGGGTATTCAAATTTTTTATGGCATGGAATTTAGAAAAAGAAGAAGCTTTTTTACGAAAGATGCATCAGCAAGGTTGGGCATTACAAAAATATAATTTAATGTATACGTTTCAGAAAACGGAGCCAAAAGATGTAATGTACAAAGCTGATTTTAGATTGGTTTATAGAGATTCGAAAGAACAACAACAAGAATATTTCGAAATATACGAAATGTCAGGTTGGAAACGCGTAACAAGTTTCACAAGATGGAATTATTTTTGTAAAGAAGTAGAAGAAGTAAATGAATTGCCTGATATTTACTCAGAAAAGGAGACGAGGATACAAAAACTAAATGAATTATTGTTATTCCTTGTTATTATATCAGCAAGTTTATTACCATCAATGTATAATCTGTTTTTAAGCCCGATGGAATCAAGAGTGCCAATGTGGGCGAAAGTTATGACCGGTCTTACAGGTGGTATGTGGATGTACTTCTTTATAAGACTTTCTTGGAAAATCAAGAAATTAAAAAGTGAAATATTATAATAAAAAGTGGAGTTTAAAAGAAGTTGATTTTGTAAAGAGGTAATTAATATGGGAATCAACTTCTTTTGTTTCTATATAATCGTATTTTTGCTCACTCTTTTTTATATAATAAAAATCTATATGAAGGCATAAAATTAACAATATCAAAGCCGCAATAATTTACCCTGAAAATAATAAATGAAGAAAAAAGATTCATATTGAGGATCAAAAAATAAAAGATGACTAAAAAGATGTGGGGTGTAACTTATAATAAGGAAGAAACACGTTTTTTATTAAAGTATAAAACGAAAAAATCCCTTATAGAAAAATCTATTTCTACAAGGGATAATCATGTTTTTATTAGAAAGACTGATTTTGAGCAGGTTTAATAAATTGTTCAGGATTTTCAACAAGCCCACATACAGCGCATTGGACTCTGTAAGTAGGTCCTTGATAGGCCATATGAAAAGCGTTTATCGTTTCATTTGTATATTCTTCTTCTACTTGACCAGTTTGTGGATTTAATTTGACTGGTTTTACTTGTTGCTCAAGAATATTAAAGCGAGTGCGGTTCGTTTTACAACTTGGACATAGCATTGGTTCCATATGTATACACCTCCATTTGTAGCATTTCTTAAACTCATTAATTTTATGCAAGCGAAAAAACTTTCTCAATATAAATAGGTGTTTAATGTATTTAAAATTCAGAAAAAATAAAATATAATAAGAGTACGAACTGGTTATGTCCAAACCAAATCTCCTGTTTTATGCCAATAAGCTGGGAGGCCGAGAAATCGGCCTCATTTTTTTGTGCTCGTTACTATAGGAAACAAGGTTTTTATGAGACTTTTGTCGAAATTTTAGGGATGGATATAAAGGGGGATGTAAAATGAATTTGAAAATGAAGTACATCATTTTATATGTAGAAAAGTTTGAGGAATGTTTAAAATTCTATAAAGATATTTTACAGTTACCTATAAAATCAGAGCACGGTACATATATTGAATTTAATACGGGATCTACAATATTAGCAATGAATACGCGGCAAGATGTGAAAGAATTAACAGGATTACCACTTACAGAAGGCGAGTTACAATCTTCTCATTTTGAATTAGGATTCGTTGTCAAAAATGTACAAGAAACGATTGAGCAACTTAGAGAACAAGGTATTAAGGTTTTAGTTGAACCAATTGTAAAGCCGTGGGGGCAAACTATTGCATATATTGCTGATCCAGATGGGAATTATATTGAAATTTGCAGTTCATTAGAATAGAAGGAGAAAAAGAGATGGGGTTTCCGAAACTAGAAACAGAACGTTTACAATTAAGAGAATTAACACTGTTAGATGCAGAAACGATGTTCCGTTATTTTTCAAAAGAGTCTGTTATACGTTATTTCGGAATGGATTCTTTCGAAAATATTGAGCAAGCGAAAACAACGATTCAAACGTTTAAAAATCGTTATGAAGAGGGAAGTGTATTTCGCTGGGGAATAGAGAAAAAGGGGACGGGCCAATTAATCGGAACGTGTGGTTTTCATTTAATTAACCATCATCATAAGCGAGCTGAAATTGGTTATGAATTAGACGATACATATTGGGGACAAGGATACGCCTCGGAAGCGTTACAGGCGATTTTAACTTACGGATTTGAAATGCTGCAACTAATAAGAATTGCTGCTGTCGTATATGTAGAGAATAAAGCTTCTCAAAAATTATTAAGTAAAGCAGGATTTCAAGAAGAAGGATTACTTCGAAAACATATGATTCAAAATGGAGTTGCGCATGATACGATTTTATATTCTTTATTAAAAGAAGAGTGGAAGAAATAATGAGTACGAGTGAATTGATAAATGTTATGAAGAAGCATAAAGAAAATAGGTTCATTTTAGGTATAGATGGTTTAAGTCGTTCAGGAAAAACAACATTTGTTGCAAATTTAAAGGAAAATATGAAACAGGAAAGCATTCCGTTTCATATTTTTCATATTGATGATCATATAGTGGAGCGTAATAAACGCTATGATACCGGATTTGAAGAATGGTATGAGTATTATTATTTGCAATGGGATATTGAGTGGCTTCGGCAAAAGTTTTTTCAAAAGTTACAAAATGAAACAAAACTAAAATTACCGTTCTATAATGATAAGACAGACTCATGTGAAATGAAGAAAGTACAGATTCCCATAGTAGGCGTAATTGTAATTGAAGGTGTTTTTCTACAGCGAAAAGAATGGAGAGATTTCTTTCATTATATGGTGTACTTGGATTGTCCAAGAGAGACAAGATTTCTACGCGAGAGTAAGAAAACACAGAAAAACCTTTCAAAGTTTGAGAATAGGTATTGGAAAGCAGAGGATTATTACTTAGAAACGGAATTGCCGAAGGATTGGGCGGATTTAGTTATAAATTGATTTGAAGAAAACCTCAACTTTTTGTTTGAAAAGTTGAGGTTTCTCTATGTAATAGCAGATTAATTATTTCAATTAATGAGAAGGAGAATATTATTATAATTTGAATTATATATTTATAGATAAATCTATAGATGAAAAGATTTCAATAAAGCGAGTGATTACATGAGTATTTTCATTTTAGAAGACGATGTTATACAAGCACAGCAAATGAAGCGGTTAGTTGAAGAGATTTGTGAGAAATATATGTTGCCTTTTGATTTTATTGAGGTGACTAGTAAAAGTGAAAATATTATTACTAATATTCCGAAGGCGAAGTATGTTCCAATCTATTTTTTAGATATAGAGATTAAAAGGGAAGAGCGTAAAGGGTTACAAGTAGCACAAGAGATACGAAAGTATGATACGCAAGGAATTATTGTGTTTGTAACGACGCATTCTGAATTTGCACCTATTTCATATCAATACATGGTATCAGCTTTAACTTTTATTGATAAAGGGTTGCCATACGAGGAGAGATATAAAGTTTTTGAACAATGTTTACTTCAATATGAAGCAAGAAATAAGCATATTATTCCGTCCGATGACTTTATCGTTGAAAATAGTAATGCCACTGTGCGGGTTCCTTTTCATGAAGTTGAATATGTTATGACTGATGAACCGCACCGGTTAGCATTAGTGACGTTAGATCGAATCGTTTATTTTTATGGAGCATTAAAGGAGATAGAAATAATAGATGAACGTTTATTTCGTTGCCATCAGTCATATATCGTGAATACGAAGCAAATGTCTTCTTACGATGCGAAACAAAAAATGATAGTTTTAAAAAGCGGGAAACGCATTCCAGTGTCACGGCGTTTAGTGAGTAAAGTACGTAACATGTTAAAGGGTGAGATGTAATGTATATTTATGATTTATTTGCAATACTGCTTACTAGTATGTGTCATACGTTTTTATATATACAATTAATCCGATACAACAGATTGTCAGTTAGAATGTTAATAGCTTTAAGTACGGTATTCATTATTTTACTTGCTATTGTTGTAACAGTAACGAGATATCCAGAATTGAATAGTACGATTGTGTTATTTTTAATAAGTTTAGGATTAATGCAAAATGAATTGAAATTTAAGCATAATGTATATTTTGCACTGGTGAGTATGGTGATTATAACGTTAGTGAAAATGTTGCTATTAGATTTAGGGATGAAAATCTTTATGTTAACGCCATTCAATTTATATTTATGGACAGGTAGTATTATTCATCTTATCGTATCAATCCTTACTTTTATCGGTATTTTAGTAGCGCGAAAAAGAATTCAAAAAATCGCTCAATATATAGTAAGTAGTCCGTTATACTATGTAACTTATATATTATTAATGATCGGGTTTATTATTGAACTAATTTTAACTCAGCCGTCAACTGAGTTTTTAGCAAAAATAAATCAACAATACAGTGAAGTAAGTTATAATTCAGCGATTATTATTTTTTTATTATTACTAATCATCGTACTAATAAGCTCACATTTATCGAAAGAAAAGTTACGAGAAGAGCATGAAAAACGTTTAGATAAAGAGTTATTAGATTATGTGGAAAAATTAGAGGATATGCATGATGAGCTTGCTAGTTTTCGTCATGATTATATGAATGTATTACTATCGTTAGAAGAAGGAATACGTACAAAAAATGTGAAAGAAATTGAGCAAGTGTACTACGATGTTATTGCTCCCACATTAAAAACAATAAATGATCATGAACTTGATATCGCAAAATTATCTCGCATACAAATTCCTGAAGTAAGAAGCGTATTAAGAGCAAAAGTTAGTACTGCTCAGCAGCAACAAATAAAAGTAATGCTTGATATACCAGAGAACATTGAAAGTGTTTCGATGACGATTATTTCATTTATTCGTATCATTTCAGTTTTAGTAGATAATGCAATTGAGGAAGCAGTATGTAGTGAGGAAAAGATATTACAAATCGCATTCTTTGAAATGGATTCACGACAATATTTTATCGTGCGTAATAGTTCAAAGGGGGAAGCGATTGATTTACAAAAAATTTATGAGAAAAACCATTCAAGTAAAGAAGGTGCTAGAGGGTACGGGCTATTTTCGTTAAAACGAATCATAAATAAAACAAATAATGCGACGTTAGAAACAACTTATGTAAGTTCTTATTTCACACAAACATTTATATTAAATGAGATAAAATGACCATCTATGATGAAAAGGAAACCGAATAAGAAATAACTACATACTTTCTTCACTCAATTTTATACACTTCAAGTAAGAGGTGAAGCGAGATGAATGGTCTTATTTTTACAACAATGATTAGCTTTGGTTTACCGCTTATAGCACTTTTATATGCTTTTTGGAAGAAACGCTATATTCCATATATGTTAGGTATATTGGCTTTTGTTGTATCACAAATATTGATTCGCATACCAATGCTAAATTATTTAAATGGAACTAGCACAGATTTTCAAATGTTTTCTGTTATGCAGCCTATACTATTTGCAGTTTTGCTTAGTATATCAGCTGGAATTTTTGAAGAGATAGCTCGTTTTATCGCAATGCGTTATTTTATGAAGCAACGAGATTGGCAGTCTGGTTTTTTATTTGGAGCAGGGCATGGTGGTATTGAGGCGGTGTTGATAGTCGGTATCCCAGTAATATCCCTATTATTATCACAAACAGTCATTCAAAATGGTGACAGTTATTATCTCGGTGGTATTGAACGCATCTTTGCGATGGTATTACATGTTGGGCTTTCTTTCATTGTATTGCAAGCTGTCGTCCAAAAGAAATTTCGTTATGTTGTATATGCAATTCTCATCCATGGGACTGTAAATGCATTAGCTGGCATTATATCGCTATATGTGCCAGGGAAAAGCGGGATTATTATGTCAGAAGTTTCAATAGCAATTTTTGCGTTACTCACTTTTAGTTATAGTTTCATTTTAAAAAGAAAGGGTGTATTAAAATGAGAAGAATGTTACTTATTATTATAAGTGCTATCGCGGCGTTCGCGCTCGCAGCATGTACCGGTAATAAAGTAGATGAAAGTACGTCAAAAAAGTTTATTCCAAAGGCGGAAGAAATTGTATCATTATTAAATGAGGCAAAGTATAAAGACGTGCGTGAAAAATTTGATAGTAAAATGAAAGCTGCATTGTCAGAAGAAAAGATGAAAGATCTTACACCTATAATAGAGAAAGCTGGTACATTTGAAAAAATTGAAAAACAATCGATTGAAGAAAAAGATGGCTTATATACTGTTATTCTTGTAGCAAAATATAGTAAAGAACAACGGACATTCATTATAACTTATAATGATAAAGAAGAAATAGCGGGTTTAGTTATTAAATAAAAAAGAGATACAGTGGAAGTTTCCGCTGTATCTCTTTTTTGTTTTAACCAAATTATGGTTATTTGTGCTAATATGAACTTATAGCTATATAGAAGGGGTGAGTTAGTATGAAAACTGAACTAGTTCCTAAAAAGAAGTACAGTATAATAAGCTACATATGTTTACTCATCGGTATTTTATGTTTTCTGTTCGTTTTTATAACGCCAACAAGGATAGCGAATGCAGGTAATATAGTAGGAGATTATATTACAGTTGCCCTGACAGTTGCAGGTATCATACTTTCTATCATTACAATGACGAAAAAAACAGAGAAGAAGGGGATTGCTATTCTTTCATTCATACTGTCCTCATCATTTTTTATATTTTGGATTATCGCAATTATCTTATTGTTTACTGGTCAAATTAGTTTTGCGCCGTAATGTGCAGTAAAAAGAGTCCTTCTCGTATGAAGGACTCTTTTTATTCGCTTTCTTCCGGTTGATATTCTAAAATATCTCCAGGTTGGCATTCTAATGCTTTACAAATGGCTTCTAAAGTTGAAAAACGGACTGCTTTTGCTTTTCCATTTTTCAAGATCGAAAGGTTAGCCATTGTAATTCCAACCTTCTCCGAAAGCTCTGTTACACTCATTTTTCTTTTCGCTAACATTACATCAATATTAATAATAATTGCCATATTATTCACCTCAGACCGTTAAATCATTTTCTGATTTTATATCTATCGCATCTTTTAATAGTCTTTGGAGTACGGCAGCAAAGACCGCGATTACCATTGAAGCAAAAATTATAATCATTCCAATAATAATAATGCCAGGGGCGTCATCTCTCTCTGCCACAAGATAGAAAAGTGGCATACCTAATACATATAATACACTAATGGCTAGTGCGCTGTACTTAATATTTTTTAAAGCTTTAACAGACAGCTCAGAGAATGCGTTGTTTTTATCAATATAGTTTAAAAGTTTGAATGTTTGATACAGCGCAAAATAATAAGGTATTGCTGTCGCGTATAAATTGATAAATACAAGATATTTAATATATGCCATTTCGGGATATAATTCAGCAGCGAAATTCCCTATGTTAGGGACTAAAAAAATGCACATAGCAAGAACAGGGATACCCATTAGAATCACAGCTGTCTTTAAGAAAAGTGTTGATCCTTGTTTCATAAAAAGCACCTCATTTATTTAATATCTTATTAATTTACCATGAAATTTATTGTTTAACAATAAATTTTTATTTATTTTAATTGGAGATTTGTTGTTAAGCAAGTTAATGATGGGAAATCTTCTTTATAAGATAGATGAACTATACCGAGATGTAATGAATAAGAAAGTTCCTATTGTTAGCTTTAGAAAAATTGGGAACTAATAAAACATATGTAGGCAGTCAGAATTTTGTATGTAAATGAATGTGAAACTAATGGAGGCGCAATCATGTTTGTATTGGGTTTAAAGATGAAGAAGTTACTGTTAGTAGGAACGATAACACTAAGTATGTTATGTACTGAAAGTATGATGGATGATCATACGGTGGAAGCGAAAGTGAAAAAAGTAGAACGACAACCGAAAAATGTAATCATGATGGTTATGGACGGAACAAGTTCTTCAGCAACTACATTAGCTCGCTTGTATAAAGGGAAACCACTTGCAT
Organism: Bacillus cereus group sp. Bc061; assembly: GCF_027715825.1. Classification (NCBI taxonomy): domain Bacteria; kingdom Bacillati; phylum Bacillota; class Bacilli; order Caryophanales; family Bacillaceae; genus Bacillus; species Bacillus cereus group sp. Bc061. The sequence goes on along the minus strand of NZ_JAQFTZ010000001.1, from coordinate 1,412,034 downwards.
TAGATGAAATTGTAACAGGAGGAGTTCGTACATATTCGGCGGAATCAGCTATAACAGACTCAGCACCAGCAGCTACAGCTTTAGCGACAGGGAATAAATCAAATTCAGGATATGTAGGCGTATTACCTACTATTGTAAGTTCACCTGGCTTAAAACCAATGAAAGAGGAGGACAAATTACGGCCAGTTGCCAATGTTTTAGAAGGTGCAAAACGTACGGGTCGTGCAACTGGAATTGTTGCTACAGCTGAAATTCAGCATGCTACTCCTGCTGGATTCTCCGCTCATCATGTGAATCGTAAAAATTTTGAAGTGCTCGCGGAGCAACAAGTGTATCAAAATATAGATGTCGTATTAGGCGGGGGAAAAGCAGCACTTCTACCTGAGATAGATAGTGGGATTCGAAAAGATGGTGAAGATTTAGTAAAAGTGATTCAAAACAAAGGGTACGACTTTGTTGAAACGAAAGAAGCATTATTAGGCTCTAAATCTAATAAAATTTGGGGCTCTTTCTCGCTTAATGCTTTAGCATTTGATATGGATCGTGAAGCAACAAATCCGGAGCAACCAACACTTTCGCAAATGACGGAAAAAGCCATTCAAACGTTATCAAAAGATAAAGATGGGTTCTTTTTATTTGTGGAAGGAAGTAAGCCAGATTGGGCTGCACATGTGAATGATCCAATTGGGATGATTAGTGATGTGTTAGCATTTGATCATGCAGTTGCAGAAGCATTAAGATTTGCAAAAAAAGATGGTAATACGATGCTAATCGCCGTAGCGGACCATGGTAATAGCGGTATTTCTATTGGCAATATGAATACGACAAAAGGTTATAATACTACGCCGGTCTCTGCATATATTGATCCATTGAAAAAAGCGAAAATGACACTTGAAGGGACTATCAATAATTTGAAATCTGATCTATCCAATGTAGAAGAGGTAGCTAAATTATACGGGTTGGACAATTTAACTTATGATGAAAAAGAAAGGTTAAAAGTGGTTAAAAAGAAAATAGACGTAGGTCCAATTTTCACTACATTATTGGCTAACCGTGCGAACATAGGCTTTACAACAGGAGGGCATACAGGTGAGGATGTATTTTTATATTCATACGGCCCTCAAAAGCCAGTTGGTTTGATTCAAAACACGGACGTTGCAAAGACAATAGCGAAAGCGATGGGCTTTAATTTAGAAGAAGTAACAAACAAATTATTTGTAGAGAGTGAATTAGCCTTTAAGCAGAATGGTGCAACTGTAACAATAGATAAAACTGATGTAGCGAATCCTGTACTCATAGTAAAACATAATAATGTAACAACTCAATTATTTGTTAACAAAAATATAATTCGTATTAAGAATAAAGATTATGAACTAGGAAGTGTTGTTGTAGAAAGCAATGGTAAGTTCTATGTACCAGAAGAAGCAATTCGTTTATTCATAAAGCATTCTCGTTAAAAAATGCCAATTCCTTAGCTACTACTTAGGAATTGGCATTTTTGTGTAGATGAGATTTCACTCGAAAAAAAGAGGAAAGAGAACCACAAATTCTAGAGTGAACTTCCTGTAAATTTACCTATTTTATGTTTTTCATCCTAGAAAAAATATTTCTCAACATTTTAGCACTTTAAAAAGATTGAATATTCGTATTATAACGAATATTATATTGCTATCGGCAAAAATCGATAATTTGCAGACACTGGGGAGGAAATACATTGAGAAAGAAAAAGAAATTAAAACCTTTAGCGGTATTAACAACAGCAGCCGTGCTAAGTAGTACATTTGCTTTTGGAAGCCATGCAGCATATGCTGATGCGCCACCATCTCTACCAATTGATGAGCATTTAATACCAGAGGAACGATTGGCAGAAGCACTGAAGCAAAGGGGAGTAATTGATGAATCTGCATCACAAGCTGAGACATCAAAGGCTGTCGAAAAATATGTTGAGAAAAAGAAAGGGGAAAACCCTGGAAAAGAAATCTTGACAGGAGATAATCTTACGCAAGAAGCTTCAGATTTTATGAAAAAAGTAAAAGATACAAAAATGCAGGAAAATGAACAGGCGCAGCAGCCCGAAGTAGGACCAGTAGCTGGGCAAAGTGCAGGATTGAACCCAGGAAAATTAAATGGAAAAGTACCAACTACACCAGCGAAGCAAGCTGAGTACAATGGGGCTGTTCGAAAAGATAAAGTACTTGTATTACTCGTAGAATTTAGCGATTTTAAGCATAATAATATTGATCAAGAACCGGGTTATATGTATTCTAAGGACTTTAATCGTGAACATTATCAAAAAATGTTATTTGGTGATGAGCCATTTACGTTATTTGATGGATCGAAGATTAATACATTTAAACAGTATTATGAAGAACAATCTGGCGGAAGCTACACAGTTGATGGAACTGTAACGGAATGGCTTACTGTTCCAGGAAAAGCGTCAGATTATGGTGCTGATGCGGGAACTGGTCATGACAATAAAGGTCCTTTAGGCCCAAAAGATTTTGTGAAAGAAGCATTGAAAGCAGCGGTAGCAAAAGGCATTAATTTAGCTGATTATGATCAATTTGATCAATACGACCAAGATGGTGATGGAAATAAAAATGAGCCAGATGGAATCATTGATCATTTAATGGTAGTACATGCAGGCGTGGGACAAGAAGCTGGCGGTGGTAAATTGAAAGATGATGCGATTTGGTCTCATCGCTCAAAACTAGGATCGAAGCCATATGCGATTGATGGTACAAAATCTTCTGTTTCGAACTGGGGCGGAAAGATGGCTGCATACGATTATACAATCGAGCCTGAAGACGGAGCGGTTGGTGTGTTTGCACATGAGTATGGTCATGATTTAGGGTTGCCAGATGAATATGATACAAAGTATTCAGGACAAGGTGAACCAGTTGAATCATGGTCCCTAATGAGCGGCGGTAGCTGGGCTGGAAAAATTGCAGGTACAGAGCCAACAAGTTTCTCACCGCAAAATAAAGAGTTTTTCCAAAAAAATATGAAGGGGAACTGGGCGAATATTGTTGAGGTAGATTATGATAAACTTCGCACGGGAATCGGTACTGCAACGTATGTAGATCAAAGTGTGACAAAATCAAAACGACCAGGAATCATTCGTGTTAACTTGCCGGACAAAGATATAAAAAATATTGAGTCAGCATTTGGTAAGAAGTTTTATTACAGCACGAAAGGAAATGACATTCATACAACACTTGAGACACCAGTATTTGACTTAACGACTGCAACGGATGCCAAGTTCGATTATAAGGCATTTTACGAACTGGAAGCGAAGTATGATTTCCTTGACGTATATGCGATTGCAGAAGATGGAACGAAGACACGCATTGATCGAATGGGCGAAAAAGATGTAAAAGGCGGTATAGATACAACGGATGGTAAGTGGATTGATAAATCATATGATTTAAATCAATTCAAAGGAAAGAAAGTAAAACTGCAATTTGAGTATGTAACAGATATTGCAGTAGCATATAAAGGATTTGCGTTAGACAATGCAGCATTAACTGTAGATGGAAAAGTTGTTTTCTCTGATGACGCAGAAGGCCAGCCAGCAATGACATTAAAAGGATTTACTGTGTCTAACGGATTTGAACAGAAGAAACATAACTACTATATCGAGTGGCGTAATTACGCTGGGTCTGATACTGCATTACAATATGCACGTGGTCCAGTATTTAATACAGGAATGGTTGTATGGTATGCGGATCAAAGCTTTACAGATAACTGGGTAGGCGTTCATCCAGGTGAAGGGTTCCTTGGAGTAGTAGATTCTCATCCAGAGGCAATCGTAGGAACATTAAACGGACAACCTACTGTGAAGAGCAGTACACGTTATCAAATTGCCGATGCGGCATTCTCATTTGATCAAACGCCAGCATGGAAAGTAAATTCACCAACTCGCGGTATCTTTGACTATAAAGGATTACCAGGAGTTGCAAAATTTGATGATTCTAAGCAATACATCAACAGCGTTATTCCAGATGCGGGACGTAAGTTACCTAAACTAGGATTGAAGTTTGAAGTAGTAGGTCAAGCTGAAGACAAGTCTGCAGGTGCAGTTTGGATCCATCGATAAAATGAAATGAAATGAAGAGGAGCTGCCATAAGCCGGTGAAACTGACTTATGGCAGCTCTTTTCTGCTTGTAAAAAGTTCTCGGTTTTAATTGTAAAGATTGGAAATGTATTTGATAAATAAAATGCTCAATCTGTTCAATTATAGCGCTATTTTGAGCGTAAGTAATTTGTAAGTATTGAGTAAGAAAAAAGAGAATTTTATAGTATATAATAATATTTATTACATCTACTTTTAACACCTGATACTAATAGTATGCTATAATATGAATTAGCAACAAAAAGGAAAGGAATTAGTAAAATGACATTAGAAAATACTAAAAATTTAAAAAAACAAGTTGCTCCATATGAAAAATCAACAATTAAAAAAAGTGTGTGGCAACTTATTAACACAGTCGTGCCATTTGTTGTTTTATGGTATCTCGCTTATAAAAGTTTGTCTGTTTCTTATCTGTTAGCATTAGTTCCATCTTTGTTAGCTGCTGGTTTTATGACGCGAATTTTCATAATTTTTCATGATTGTACCCATTATTCATTCTTTAAAAGTCGACGTGCAAATAGAATAGTAGGTACATGTATGGGTGTGTTAACGTTATTCCCATTTGATCAATGGGGGCATGAGCATGCGATTCATCACGCTACAAGTGGTAATCTAGATAAGCGAGGTACAGGAGATATTTGGACGCTTACAGTCGATGAATATGTAGCTGCACCATTTAGACTTCGTTTAGCATATCGTTTATATCGCAATCCATTCGTTATGTTTGGATTAGGTCCGATTTATGTTTTCTTGCTTAAAAATAGATTTAACCGAAAAGGTGCAAGACAGAAAGAACGTATGAATACGTATTTGACGAATATTATTATCGTTGCTGTAGTAGCTATACTTTGCTGGGCAATAGGATGGCAATCGTTTCTATTAGTACATGGTACGATATTCTTAATTGCAGGTTCAGTAGGGATTTGGCTGTTTTACGTACAGCACACATTCGAGGATTCTTACTTTGAAGAAGATAAAGATTGGGAATATGTGAAAGCGGCAGTAGAAGGAAGTTCATTTTATAAACTTCCAAAAATCTTGCAATTCTTAACTGGTAATATTGGATTTCATCATGTTCACCATTTAAGTCCAAGAGTACCTAACTATAAACTAGAAGAGGCGCACAATAATACGCTTCCGTTAAAAAATGTACCAACGATTACACTTGCTACAAGCTTACGATCACTACGTTTCCGTCTGTGGGATGAGAAAAGTAACAATTTTGTTAGCTTTAAAGATGTAAAAAATATAATTAAAAATAATGTTTCTGTTCGGGTGAAATCGGAATTATAATTTCATCGGCTATAAAACTCCCCTTAATGATTAACGATGTAAGGGGAGTTTTTGTTATATATAACGGATATTGAGGACGTGGAATACTCATATGTAGGTATAAATTCAAGGATATGATAATAATATTATGTAAACAATATAAAACATCATTTTTTTTATTATTGTGAAGGATATCATACATATATAATGGAAAGCAGAAGGTGGATGAGAGTAATGATGAGAACAGAAACAACGTAATAAAATAATTCTTTCAAAAGGAAGGGGAAATGAAAGATGTTGAAATTACAAGGAAAATACAATGAAGCGAAAGTATTTACGAATAACGTTGATGAGACTGCGACAGGGCAGATTATTGATCTTTGTAACCAAGAATTTGTAAAGGATAGTCAAATTCGTATTATGCCAGATACACATGCGGGAGCAGGGTGTACGATTGGGACAACAATGACAATACAAGATAAAATTGTTCCTAATCTTGTAGGGGTAGACATTGGTTGTGGTATGGAAGTTGTTGTAATTGATAAGAAAAAAGAAGAAATTAATTTCGATTATTTAGACGAAACAATTCGGAAATTCGTTCCAAGTGGTTTTCGTATCCGAGATAAAGAACATCGATTCTCAAAAATGATTGATTTTGATGGTGTGAGAGCACCATTTACATTACAACGCGCTCAAAAAAGTATAGGTACTCTTGGAGGAGGGAATCATTTCATTGAACTAAATGAAGACGATAAAGGGAATGTATATATTGTCATTCATAGTGGTTCTCGTAATTTAGGAAAGCAAATAGCAGAGTATTATCAGAACTTCGCATATGAACAACTCATTGATGTTACATCAATGAAAGATGAGATTATTAAGAGATTAATGAAAGAGGGGAGAGAAAAAGAAATACAAGAAACTTTACGTGGAATAAAGAAGCCTAATATTCGAAAAGAATTAGCTTATTTAGAAGGACAGGGATTCAAAGATTATATGAATGACATGAATATTGCTCAAAAGTATGCTGCGTTAAATCGTAAAGCAATGATCGATGAAATTGTTACGAAAATGGACTGGAAAGTAACCGATCAATTTACTACAATACATAACTATATAGACATAGAAAATATGATTCTACGAAAAGGTGCTATTTCAGCTCAGAAAGATGAACGAGTCATTATTCCAATTAACATGAGAGATGGTTCAATTATTGCATTTGGTAAAGGTAATCCAGACTGGAATTTTTCTGGTCCGCATGGGGCAGGACGTATCATGAGTCGTAAGAAGGCTAAAGAATTATTGAGTCTAGAGGACTTCCATAATACGATGACAGAAGTTTGGACTACATCGGTAGCAGAGAGCACAATTGATGAGGCACCAATGGTATACAAGCCAATGAATGAAATTATCGAAAATACGAAAGAGACAATAGATATAAAGCATATTATTAAGCCATTATATAATTTTAAAGCGAATTAAAATGATAAAAGACCGCACATAAGGTAAAAGCTATGTGCGGTCTTTTATATATAAGTATAGTATTACATAGTTTCGCTAATTTTACTTTCACTACGAGTGTTAGTAGCAATTCTTTTCTTAACTTTAAAGTGATAGTACGTGTAGCAAAAGATAATAAATGGTACAGTGCAATAGATTCCTAGTCGTTGTTCAGGGATAAAAATAAGACTGATTAATATAATGCCATACAATCCAAAACCAAGAATTGGTACAAGTGGATAAAGTGGAGTTTTGAACTTTAAGTCTTCTAATTTTCCGCCGTCTGCTACATAATGTTTACGGAAAAAGAATTGAGAAACACAAATTGACATCCAAACAATGATTGTTATGACTCCGGAGATGGAAATTAACCATAAGTAAACAGTTTCAGCAGCTACTACGCTTGTCAAAAGAGAAAAAGCAGAAATAGCAATTGTCATAATTAAAGCGTTTAAAGGTATTCCTCGTGATGATAATTTCTTTAAAAAGGCTGGAGCCATTTCATTTTTGGATAATGACCAAAGCATACGAGTTGCCGCGTATAGTCCTGAGTTTGCGACAGAAAGAACAGCAGTAAGAATAACAAAGTTCATAATATCAGCCGCATATGGAATACCGATATTATCAAAAACGGCAACGAACGGGCTTTTTGTTAATCCTGCTTCTTCCCAAGGAATTAAAGCAACAAGAACAAAGATTGCTAAGACGAAGAAAAACATCGTACGCCATATAATATTTCTAATAGAACGAGGTAAAGTTTTTGCTGGATCTTCACTTTCACCTGCAGCGATTCCAACAAGTTCTGTACCTTGGAAGGAATAATTGACTGTAACCATTGTTAATAGAATAGCTGCAAGTCCATTTGGAAATAAACCACCATGATTCACGAAATTTGATAATAGCGGAGCTGGTTCGTCGCCTTTTAAATCAATAAAACCGAACATAGCGGCGCCACCAAGAATAATAAAAGCGATAATGGCAGATACTTTTATACTTGAAAACCAAAATTCTGTTTCTGCATAACTACGAGCAGATAGTGCGTTAATCGTGAAGATTGTAACTCCAAATATTAAACACCAAACCCAAACAGGAATATCAGGAAACCAGCGCTGCATTGTAATGCCAGCAGTTGTAAATTCAAGGCCGGTCGTATTCGCCCAGCTTAACCAATACAACCATCCGATTGTAAAGCCAGTTGCAGGATTGATAAACTTAGTGGCATATTCCTGGAAAGACCCCGAAACAGGCATGGCTACAGCGAGTTCACCAAGACATAGCATAACGAAATACATTAATAATCCACCGGCCATAAAGGCAAGTACGGATCCACCAGGTCCAGCCTGACTTATAATAAAACCAGATCCGTTAAATAATCCCGTTCCAATCACGCCACCGAGTGCAATCATGAATAAGTGTCTACTTTTCATCGTACGTTTTAATTCATTGTTTGTATTATTTACTTGCGCCATTGTTTTCCTCACTTTCGTAGTTGATAGCATAAATTTTGATGTTTTTCCGTATTGTGGAATATATTCCGTGATGTGAAATCTTGTTATAATTTTCAGATAATTAAAAAGAAAAGTCAATATTTTTTTGTTTGCGCTTTCAAATTATTGTTCGCAACATATTTTTATTTTTAGAAAATTGAATAAATAGATTGATTTCATTTCGAATGTTTGTTAAATTGATAGGTAATTGAGCGTGCTAACATATTACAAGTGAAGTAGAGGTGAGTTATGGTACAGTCCATTGATCGAGCGATAAGTATTATAAAGTTATTAAATTCTACTAATGAAAAAGAGTATTGGGCCATTTCTGATATAGCGGACAGAACACATCTCCCAGTTAGTACAGTACATAGATTACTTAACTCTCTAATCGAGCATGGGCTAGTTACACAAATTTCAGAGACGAAACAGTACAAAATTGGACCAATGTGGATGGAAATAGGATTACGACAATTGGAGAAGGTAGACTACAGATCAGTCGCAAGAGAAGTAATGAAACGATTGGCCTATGAAGTGGAAGAAAGTGTTTATTTGAACATTCCAAATGGAACACATTCTATTATTATTGAAAGAATGGATAGCCCTTTAAAAATTCGAGTTATTGATAACTTAGGGGAACAGATTCCTCTTTCAATTGGTGCTGCAAATAAAACGATGCTTGCCAATATGAAACAGAATGAAATGGAATATATTGTTGAGCAACTACTTTCTGCTTTACCAGAACAAAAGCAAATTCTTCTTGATCAAATAAAGCAAATAAGAAACGAAGGATATGCTGTCAGTTATGGAGAAAAAACAGAAGGGACAGCTTCAGTAGCTGCACCTATTATCGGATTTAATCATAAAGTAGTAGGAGCATTAAGTGTTGGGTTAATTAGTCATCGCATTAATGATGATCGACTATCTTTTCTTATTAGTAAGGTAAAACAAGCAGCACATGAAATATCAATAAAAATCGGCAGTACATCAGAACTATAATTTTGATAACTGTCGTCATTTTTTATTCATATACTGGAATTCATTTTCATAATGCGGAAAAATAGGGGGATTTATATGTCAAAGTGGCAATCAAAAGAACAATTGATTCAATTATTAAGCAGTCTTGTTGAAATTCCTAGTATTACAGGTACAGAAGCTGAAGTGATATTGCCAGACTTCGTTGTGGAACAATTATCTGATTTACAGTACTTCAAAGAAAATCCGCACCATTTGCAAAAAAATCCGACTGGGGACGGACGATATTTTGTTACAGCACTAGTAAAGAAAAGCGATCGTACAAAAAATACCGTAATTTTAGTAAGTCACTTTGATGTTGTAGATGTACAAGATTATGGAGTGTGGAAAGAAGATGCATTCAATCCTAAAAAGTTAACGTCTATGTTTTATTCTCATAAAGATGAGCTTCCAGACCATGTACGTGAAGATATAGAACATGGAGATTGGCTGTTTGGTAGAGGAACAATGGATATGAAATGCGGCCTCACGTTACAAATGGCAATGATTGAGCAAGCTTGTGAAGGAAGATTTGATGGGAATGTTCTTTTATTGGCTGTACCAGATGAAGAAGTAAACTCTGTAGGGATGAGAGCTGCTGTCCCAAGATTACTAGATTTAGCAAGAGAACATGATTTAGAGTATAAAACGGTACTAAATTCAGAGCCTATGTTTTCAAGGCACCCTGGTGATCAAAAGAAATATATTTATACTGGTTCTATTGGTAAAGTGTTACCTGGTTTTCTTTGCTACGGAAAAGAGACCCATGTAGGTGAACCTTTTGCAGGCTTAAATGGGAGTTATATGGCTTCATTAATAACAGCAGAATTAGAGTTGAATACAGACCTTTGTGATATTGTAGAAGGGGAAGCGAGTCCTCCGCCAACTAACTTACTTCAAAGGGACTTAAAGGAGGAGTATTCTGTACAAATTCCGCATCGCGCAGTCACATTATTTAATTTGTTTTTACTAGAAAAATCAATGACAGATGTCGTTTCATTGCTGCGTCAAAAAGTAACGAAAGTAGCAGAAAAAATAGAAGAGCAATATGAAAAGCAAGCATATCGTTTTTCTAAATATAATCCGTTTATACCGCCTAATATGAAGGTGAATGTATTAACGTATGAAGAGCTTATCACTTATGCAATTGAACAACATGGGCAAGAGAAAATAAATGAAATTCAATCTAGCATTATTAAAAATAGAGAAGGTAAAGATGATCGTGCGGTAACGATTGATTTAGTAGATAAACTAGCTATTTTATGTAAAGAAAAGGCGCCGATGATTGTGCTTTTCTTTGCTCCGCCATATTATCCAGCTGTAAGTTCACGCAACAACCAGTTAATTAAAGAGGTAGTTGGAGAGATGGAAAAGTATGCACACTTCAATCATAATATTTCATTTGAAAACCAAAACTATTTTGGAGGAATTTCAGATTTAAGCTACGTGGGCTTACAAAATCCATTACATTCAATGAGTTCACTTGTAGACAATATGCCATTATGGGATAAAGGTTACTCAATTCCACTTCAGGAACTAGAAGAATTTGATGTTCCAGTATTAAATATGGGGCCGGTAGGAAAAGATGCACATCAATGGACAGAACGTCTAGATGTAAATTACGCATTTGAAACGCTATTAGATATGTTACCGATTTGCATTGAAAAATTACTTGTTTCTAATAAAATAAGCGTAGTAGGGAAGGGGGAAATGAAATTATTTTAATATAATTAACAACTAAAACGGCCAAACTCAAATAAATTCGAGTTTGGCCGTTTATCATGTAGTGCATTTCTAATTACATTCATGTGAATTTATAGTTTTACTTTTTCGTTTGACCAGATAGTTCGACAGACTTTTGTGTACAACGTTGCATAGCTGAAATGATAGCTGTTCGTAAGCCTTTTTCCTCTAAAGTTGCTACAGCTTCTATCGTTGTTCCGCCAGGAGAACAAACCATATCTTTCAATTCACCTGGATGTATTCCTGTTTCTAGTACCATTTTTGCAGAGCCTAATACTGCTTGAGCAGCGAATTTATATGCTTGATTTCTTGGCATACCATCTAGTACAGCAGCATCTGCCATCGCTTCTATAATCATATATACGTATGCTGGTGAAGAACCACTTACAGATGTTACAACATCCATTAACTTTTCACTTACAATCTCTGATTGACCAAAACTATTGAAAATGTTTAGCACTTCTTCTAAATCTTTTTCTGTCACCATTTCATTCGGGCATAATGCAGACATTCCTTCTCCAACAAGAGCAGGAGTATTAGGCATTACTCTTACAACTTTTAATTTTTGATTAAAGGCATTTTCAGTACTTTCAATACTTTTGCCAGCAGCGATCGTAACGATGATAGTATCGTTTTTTATCACTTCTTTAATTTCGTTAATTACTAATGGGTATAAGTCTGGTTTAATTGATAAAATTAAAATATCAGCATTTTTAGCGACTTCATTGTTGTCAGTAGTTATAGATATTCCGTACTTTGTACTAGCATTTTCTAAATTCGTCGTGTTTAAATCTGAACACATGATTTTATTTGAAGACACTATCTTTTTATTTAGCATCCCGCCAATTATAGCCATCCCCATATTTCCGCATCCGATGAATCCAATTTGTTTATCCATAATAACTCAATCTTGCTCCTTTTTTAATAAATTATATCATTTTGAAATTGTTATCTTAAAATAACAATAACATCTCCATGCAATATAAAGAAACATTCTAAGAGAATATTTTCCTTTTTGCAACACCAAAAGATAAAAAATCAATTATATTCGACATTCTGTAAATATATACACTATAATGTAAGGTATTATGTTTATGAATATGAGTTGTAGTTATATCAATTTGTATTTTCATTCAGTAGAGCAATCTTTTCATGCAAGTAACTTGCTCCTCTATTTATTTTTAAAAATACTTCTTGACACCAAATCGAACTATATCGCATAATATAAAAAAATTAAACCGAAAATCGTTGAAGGGAAATAGTACATATGTCTTCTTGCGAAAGAGAGTGGAATTCACCGGCTGAAAGATTCCTCGTATAGAATATATCGAACCTATCCCTGAGTCTTAAATGAAAGTTTAGGCGTTTGCCTGCGTTATAGGCACCAAGTGGATATATATGTATATCAATTAAGGTGGTACCGCGGAACAATGACCGTTTCGTCCTTTTTATTTTATGAAGGGCGAAGCGGTCATTTTTATTTTGCTCTTAAATAGGCTACGTGCAGCACTCATAAGAATAGAAATCGCTGCAAGCTGTATGAATAGAAATGTAATGTATAAAAAACTTTGATTTTAGACTTGGGGGATAAAAAAGTGAAGAAACAGCGAATAGTTGTAAAGATTGGGAGCAGTTCTTTGGCAGATAGTCATGGAGGCATTTCTAAAGAACAACTTTCAGATCATGTTGCCGCATTAGCTCGATTGAAAGAGGAAGGGCATGAAGTGTTGTTAATTACATCTGGGGCCGTTGCTGCAGGTTTTTCTGCTCTAGGATACCCTAGCAGACCTGTAACAATTAAAGGAAAACAGGCTGCTGCGGCTGTCGGACAAAGTTTGTTAATGCAGGCATACACGGAGGAATTCCGTAAATACGGTATCGTTACTGCGCAACTATTGCTGACGAGAAGTGATTTTTCTAGAAAAGAACAATATAGTAACGCTTACGCGACGTTAGGAGAGTTACTAAACCGTTCTGCTCTTCCAATCATTAATGAAAATGATTCCATCTCTTTAGAGGAGTTAACGTTCGGTGATAATGATATGCTGTCAGCTTTAGTAAGCGGACTTGTTTCGGCAGATATGCTTATGATTTTTACAGATGTGAACGGTTTATATGATAAAAATCCTCAAAAAAATGAGGATGCGAAAAAATATTATTTCCTTCCTGAAGTTACAGAAGAAATCGCTTCTCTTGCTGGAGATGCTGGCTCAAAACTTGGGACTGGTGGTATGAAATCAAAAATCGATGCTGCAAAGACAGCACTCTCTCTTGGAGTAAGTGTATTTATCGGAACAGGACGTGGACAAGAGAAATTTGTTGATGTTTTAAAGGGGAAAGGTGACGGGACGTATGTCGGAAATGCCCCTCAAAAAGAAATGAAGATGAACAAGCAATGGATCGCTTTGCATTCGGTTGTTAGCGGTCAAATTGAAATAGACGCTGGAGCAACTACAGCTATCATTCAGCATGGCAAGAGTCTTCTTCCTGCGGGTGTTACAAATGTGTCAGGATTTTTCAAAGTTGGCGATGTTGTAGAAGTCATGACGCAACAAGGGCGCGTAATTGGAAAAGGACAATGCACATATAGCGCAGAGGAATTAAGAGAGATAAAAGGTATGCAAAGCCAACATATTCAAGCAAGAGGCGAAAGGCATAGTTATGAAGTCATCCATAGAGATCATTGGGTTTCACTTTAAGAATATAGTTTTTTTAACCTTAAAAAGGAGGAAATAAAAATGAATGAAGTGTTGGCAAAGGGGAAAAGAGCAAAAGAGGTTGCTAGGGAGCTGGTACTAAAATCTACACATCAAAAAAACGAAGCACTTGCTGCAATTGCAAATCAATTAATAAATGAAACAGCTTATATTTTAGAGGAAAACAATCGGGATATAGAAGAAGGTAAGGCAAAAGGGTTTTCTGATTCTCTCCTTGATCGCCTTATGCTGAATGAACAGCGTATTGTTGATATGACAGAAGGGATTAAGCAGCTAATTGAATTACGTGATCCTGTAGGAGAATGTGTAAGTGCATGGGAAAGGCCAAATGGACTATCTATTCAGGAAATGCGTGTACCACTTGGTGTTGTTGGGATGATTTACGAGGCAAGACCGAATGTAACAGTGGATGCTGCTACTATTTGTTTGAAGACAGGAAACGCAGTCATATTACGTGGTAGTTCTTCTGCTATTCATTCTAATAAAGCCATTGTTGCCGTTATTCACAGAGCGCTCAAACAAACAAGCTTACCAGAAGAAAGTGTACAGCTTATAGAAGATACAACGCGAGATAGTGCGAAGCAGTTGTTTACAATGAATGATTATCTAGACGTTCTTATTCCAAGAGGTGGCAAACAATTAATCGATACTGTTGTGAGGGAAGCGTCTGTTCCAGTACTTGAAACAGGTGCGGGAAATTGTCATATTTTCATTGATGAAACAGCGGATAAACAAATGGCATTTGATATTATTATAAATGCAAAAACGCAGCGTCCATCTGTATGTAATGCAATTGAAACGATTGTACTTCATGAGAAGTGGGCAGAGCAATATGGTAGCGAGTTGTTTTCTTCTTTGAAGGCAAGAGGCGTGGAGCTACGTGGTGATCAAAAAGCATTGGCAATTGATTCATCAATTGTACTTGCTTCAGAAGAAGACTGGGGGACAGAATTTTTATCTCTCACGCTAGCAGTTAAATTAGTTTCTTCTATAGAAGAAGCGATTCACCACATAAATACGTATGGATCTATGCATTCTGAAGCAATTATTTCAGAAAACGAGGAAAACGTCAGCAAATTTTTCGTATCTGTTGATGCTGCTGCGCTGTATCACAATGCATCAACTCGTTTTACTGATGGATCTGAATTCGGATTCGGAGCTGAGATTGGCATCAGTACACAAAAGCTACACGTAAGGGGACCAATGGGACTTCCTGCATTAACTTCCACAAAATATATAATTCGTGGTAATGGACAAATTCGAAAATAAAAATAAAAGACACTTAATTCGTTTGGGTGTCTTTTATTTTAAAAATTATTTACCATACAAAAAGCCCAACAAGCATAGCGCTTAATAAGGAAACAGCCATTCCGCTCACAAGAAGCTTCCAAACATTTTTCCCGATGACTGATGATTTTTCGCCGCCAAATAATGAATTGTAAGTTCCATAAATCATACCTACTGTACTAAAGTTAGCAAAAGAAGCTAGAAATGTTGTGGCAACCGCAACTGTATGCGGTTGTAAAGACTTTAAGTTTGATTTTAAATCCATCATTGCAACAAATTCATTCGTCGTTATTTTGATCCCCATTAGTTCAGCTACATACATAGCATCACTGCCCGATAAACCGAGTAAAAAAGCGAAAGGACTAAAGATAATAGAGAAGATTTTTTGAATTGTTAAACCCGTTACAAAAAATCCTAAAATCCCATTTAAACATGCTGTTAAAGCTACATATCCAATTACCATAGCTAAAATAACGATAACCATATTCATCCCGACTAACATACTGTTGGAAATAGTAGAAAAGAAATCCTTTTTTTCATGTTTGGAAGGTGAATAAACAACATCTTCTTCTTTCGAAACTTCCACAGGATTTAATACATTGGCTAAAATTAATGCGTTAATACAGTTTAATGGGATTGCGCTGAAAATATATGTTGCTGGAACCATTGATAAATAAGCACCAAGAATGGATCCGCTGACGCTACTCATACTCATAATTCCAAAAGTCAGCAGACGATTTTCTTTTAAAACAGATAATTGATCCCGAACAACAGCAAGCGCTTCGGTGTTCCCTAAAAACATCATTTGAATCGAAAAGAAGCTTTCTAACTTGGGTAAACGAGAAATCTTTGAAATAATTGCACCTACTTTATCAATAATCCAAGTTAAGATTCCAAAGTAAGAAAGAATATCAAAGAACGTGATAACAAAAATGATAGGAAGTAATGCGCTAAAGAAGAAATCAATTGTTTGATTTTCCATAGCAGAAGGAAATGCAAATCGAATTCCTTCATTCGCACATGCCAGTAGCCAACTGAAAAATGAAGCAATTTTATTAATGATAATACTGCCTAGCTTTGTGCCTAACATAAACCACGTAATAAAAAGCTCCAATATGATGAGAATTACAATTGGTCTCCATTTTATATGTTTTTTATTAGGCGAACATAAGAAAACGATTAATATGACAACGAAAATCCCTAACATATTCAATATGAAATACATGTCAACAACTCCTTGAGGCTTATTATTTGTATATAAAAAAGCTCCTATTCTTCTTAATTTAGAATGAATGTATTTCAACTAAAATTTTGTTAATTCTAAAAATGTAGAAGGTAAAATTCGATAAACATAGAATTTAATATATAGCAAACAAGGAGGGATAAAAATGGAGGTCTATCACATAACGAGTAGAAAGAGGGAAACTTATAACGTTCAAGTGAAATATTCGATACTTTTCGAATGTGCTCTTGGCATTGCAGCAATTACTCATAAGCGGTTAATTGATACTCTTGAAAAGAGCCAAAATGAATGGGAAGAAATGAAGCAATCATTAACAGAAGAAATGAGAGAGCACTTACAGTTTGTAGAAAAACATAATACGTGGAAAGCGTTACTTCAGTTGTTGTATGAAGAGGATTTTCAGGACTTAGCACAGTTTCATGGTAAAATCGATTCGCTTTCAGAAGTAGATTTGAAATATATATGTTTACCGTTTTTAGGGGAGAAGTACCAAGAAAAAAGAACTTTAGCGGCAAGTGGAAACGTAACTGCAATACATGAACTAATGGAACTGACACAAGAACATCAGTTTTTCTCTACGTATATTCGTTTTATATGTGATGTTGATGTACAAGTGCTAAAATCCCATTTAATTGCTGTTATGACAGGATGGTACGACAGTGTTATTAAAAGAGAGGAAGAACAAATACTTTCTATATTCAAACGAGATTATGAAGCAAAGAATGAAATGAATAAAAAGATGAAACCGGAAGAGTTTGTCGAGTGGGCCACTGGTGGCGTGAACTATATGCCAGAGCCAAGTGTTCATTACGTACTTCTTATTCCGCAAATGACGTACAGACCGTGGAATATTGAGGCGGATGTTGAAGATACGAAAGTATTTCATTATCCAGTTGCAAACGAAAGTATCCATCCTGAAGATCCATATGAACCGAACTATTTTTTAGTTCAAAAACATAAAGCTCTTGGAGATGAAGCGAGGTTACGCATTGTAAAAATGTTGTTCGAAAAAGAACGAACATTGCAGGAAATTACAGAAAGATTGCAACTTGGTAAATCGACTGTACACCACCATTTGAAATTGTTACGTGCGGCGAAGTTAGTGGATATACATGACGGAAAATATGTATTAAGAAAGAAAGCAGTACAGTCTTTAGCGAAAGAATTAGATATGTTTTTGAATAGATAATTAACAACGAGAATGTACATAAAGGGAGGAATATAAAAGAAAAGTTGGTGTGTGAAATTGAAAAATATATTGAAAAATCGCTCGTTCTTTTTTATGTGGATTGGTAGTGCAATCTCAGAATTAGGAGGCGGTTTCGGAACGTTATGTAATTCAATTCTAGTATATGAGTTAACAGGATCGGAAATGGCTTTAAGTAGTATGTGGCTATTATATTTCATCCCATCACTCATACTGCAATTAATCAGTGGCCCATTTATTGATAAATGGAGTCGGAAGTGGATTATGATTTTTTCACAATGGATACGAGCGTCCGTATTCTTATTACCTTTGATAATGTTAGTTTCCGGTAGTTTAGAAGTTTGGCACATTTATGTTGTTCAAATTGTAGTGGGACTTATTACACCACTTTATACACCTGCAAGTCAAGCAATTACACCGAGCATTGTAGGGAAAGAACAACTTCAAGATGCAAATGCGTACATTGATGGAATGACTCGTCTTATGATGTTTCTTGCGCCAGTATTAGGTGGAGTAGTCATTCATTTGATTGGCACAGAACTTGCATTATCTTTCGTATGCATTTGTTTATTTGTTAGTGGCACTTTCTTACTTTATATAAAAGAAAATAGAACGTCGCAACCTATTCGGAAAACGTGGCTAGAACAGTTTCTTCACGGTTTTACATATTTTTTCACAAAACCAATCATTGTTTGGCTCGGTATATTTCTTACTTTCGTTCAATTTGGAGTAGGAGTAACAATGGTCACAAACCTTCCTTATATAAAAGATGAGCTATCAGCGGGATATGCGGAATTTGGTTATTTTATGGCCGGATTCCCACTTGGCTATGTAGTTGGATCTATACTAGTCGGAAAAGTAACATATAAAAGCCGGCGTATACTTATGCTTGGAGGATTGTTTATAGGGGGGCTCACATACATTTCGCTAGGGTTCAATCATAGTATTATCATTGCAATAATAATTGAAGTAATAGCAGGGATTTGTATTGCATTTTTCAATGTTCATAACACAACGATATGCCAACAGTCAGTTCCGAACAATATGATAGGACAAGTATTTTCAGTGCGATTATTTTTCATACGATCCGCTATGCCATTAGGTGTGCTAGTAGGGGGAATATTGAGTGAAATGTGGGGAGTAAGAGCGCTATACTTTATTATCGGTTCAATTATATGTGTCACTTCTTTAATCGGAATCTTACTCCCATATTTCAAATTTTTAGATGGGGCAGTTGAAGAGAAAACAGCATAATTCGAAAAATCTAAACTTTATAATTGAAAATAATTATCATAATCAACTATAATAGAAGTATAGTAGTATTCGTATTACAATGAAGGAGTGGGATATATGTTTATCGAAACGAAAACATTTACAGTAAAAGAAGGTACATCAAATATAGTTGTAGAACGTTTTACTGGAGAAGGTATTATTGAAAAGTTTGAAGGTTTTATTGATTTAAGTGTTCTTGTGAAAAAAGTAAGACGCGGCGACGAAGAAGTAGTCGTTATGATTCGCTGGGAATCTGAAGAAGCTTGGAAAAACTGGGAAACAAGTGAAGAACATTTAGCTGGACATAGAGCGAGCCGTGGTAAACCAAAGCCAGATCATATCATTAATGTGGATCACGCAGTTTATTATGTGAAATCATCGAAAGCGGCTTATCAACAGTCGTAATATATATGTAAAGGTAGAGGATATTTGTTTATTAATAAACAAATATCCTCTTTTTTTGATTTATAGTAAAATATGGATGTGATAAATGTTTATTTGATAAAAGTGGTGACTTAAAAAAACTAAAAGAAATAGCTATATCTGAATTTGAAAACTATCGTGTTTCTAGCGACAAAGTGAAAGGCATTTCTCATTGGTTACAGAGTTCGTTCATTAAAATTCAATCTGCTTTGAAAGCAAATGATGAGTTAAAGGCTTCATACATAGTTCAAACTTCAACTTGGACATTGTTAGAAGGAATATGGGCTATTAATAATAAGCCAGTACCGCCAGCGGGATCTGTGTTGAAGTATATTCAAACGTTACCGAATAAGCCAATTCATTTAGATGTGTTACTTAATAAACTATTTTTAGATGATACGAAGGACCGTATTAAAGCAGCAATTGAGTTAATTGAGTGGGTGCTTCATAAATAATATTGTTGGTAAATCGATATGTTGTGTTGAATCGTCGATATATCGAGAAAATCGTTGATATAAATTTCATATACTGTATAAGTAGCAACTAAAAGAGTGTAATCTAGTTAAATTTTTAAAATGAAGTTTCATAACAAGGTCTATTTTGCAAAGGAATTGCTTATGCATAAAATAACAATAATGTATCTTAATGCAAAAAAACTAGAGAATCTAGCAGGTTTCCCATATGGTACAGTACGAAACGATTATAAGTAGTACAGTGATATAAATAGGAGGTTACCGCTATGACATCTGTATTTAAAGATATGGCGTTCCAGCTGAAAACGGAACGACTCGACCTGAATATGTGGGAGGAATCCGATGCAGTCTGGCTTAGAGAACTAGTTGGTGAACGTGGAGTTGAAATGCCAACCGTTGAATCTGTTCGTAACGATCTTATTGAGAAGCGCAAGATAGCAGCTGAAAATGGTATTTCTCTTCTCACGATTCGTAGACGAGACGAAGGCGATTTCATCGGTTACTGTGGCTTAATTATCGGTCGTTCCACGCTTGAAGAGCCGGAGATTGCATACGAGTTGTTCCGTAGTGCTCATCGCATGGGTTATGCGACAGAGGCAGCATCAGCGGTATTGGAGGCTGCGATTGCTACGGGGCGCAAAAGACTATGGTCTACTGTAGGCGCTTGGAATACTGCGTCTTTTCGAGTGTTAGAGAAGTTAGGATTTACGCGACATCATAGTACGTTTGGCGAACGCGGTGAGATTGTTTGGAATGTGCGCGATCTATAGATTAAATTCAAAACAATGAAAAACGTAAAAGAAAGCCCATATGTTAGATTACTCAGTAATCTAGCATATGGGCTTTTCCTTTAAATGCAATAGTTTGTTTTAATTTTTTACATCCTCATATAATTGGAGTGCCTCTTTCACATTCAACCCATTTTTCACAATCCCATGTATCGCTTGAATCATCGCAGCTGGATGTTCGGATTGCCATATGTTGCGGCCCATATCTACGCCGATTGCACCTTCTTGCAGGGCGTTATACGTAATGTTTAATGCGTCTTCAATTGAATCTAGTTTTGGGCCGCCCGCGATGACGACTGGGGCAGGGCAAGTGCTTGTAATTTTTTCGAATCCTTCGCAGTAATACGTTTTAATAATGTCAGCACCCATTTCAACGCATACACGGGAAGCAAGTGCTAAAAAGCGAGCTTCACGTTTTTGCAGTTCTTTTGCAACTGCGGTAATGCCAAGTACTGGCAGACCATAATCGTGAGCTTCTGAAACTACATTTGCGAGATTCGAAACTGTTTGTGTTTCATAGTCTGATCCGACGAAAACAGATACACCGACGCCAATTGCATTTTGTTTTACTGCTTCTTTTACAGGGGTAACAATTGTTTCATTCGCTAAGTCTTTACCGACGACAGTAGCTCCGCCTGATACACGCATAACCATCGGTGTGCTGCAGTTTTCAGGAATGCAGGAGTTAAGTACACCTCGCGTTAAAAAGAGGGAATCTGTGTAAGGAAGCAAGTTTTTAACTGTTTCAAGTGGTTGTTCAAGCCCGTGAATTGGTCCTAAAAAGTAGCCGTGATCTATCGCTAACATAACCGCTCTGCCATCAGGTAAAATTGTATTTAATCGATTTTTAAATCCCCAAGTCATTCAAAATCACTCCTTCGTTAATGTTGGATTTTCCGTTTGAACAGTATCTTTATTTGGTAAGTGTGGTGACTTTATAAAAACCGCTTTAAAAGGTTTGTCAGAATGGTTAATAAGATAGTGAGATTCATGAGGACGAACTTGCAGGACATCACCTTGTTTCATTGGAACTCTTTCGTTATTTACATAGAAATCTATTTCACCTTCTAATGCATAAAAGACCTCTTCGCACGTCGTATGATAATGGTTTTGAAACTCCTGTCCAGGCTGAATGACAACAAGGCCAAGATCAATATTCGGACCTTGTATTAAATATTTCGGCCCGTTATCACCGAAGCGATAGGAGAAGTCATTTTCATTCGCTTTTAGCATACAGTTCACTCCTTTATGTAATGTGTTACAGTGCACCAGGCGCAATCCACATATGTGAGGTGAGCCCGTTATCAGCTAAAGTGAGCTGACTGTCATATACAGTTTTCCAGGTTTCATAGAACTCTTTATATAGTTCGTGATTTTCAGTAACTGGTTCGAATGTTTGCTCCCACTGTACAAACTCTTCGGCAGTCTCTTCCATAGATGCATATATGCCAGCACCAACTCCTGCAGCAATTGCAGTTCCTAAAGCAGCTGCTTCTTTCACAACAGGTACTTTTACAGGAATACCAAGGACGTCTGATAGAATTTGTGGCCATAGTTTTCCTTTAGCGGCACCACCAGCAAAAACGACTTCAGAAGGGAATGTTCCTGTGAGATTTTCTATTAATTTTAAGTTTCCAAGTGTAACGAAGGCGGCATTTTCTTCAATAGCACGGAATAGCTCTTTTTTTCCACATTTGTCAGCGTCTAAACTTAAATTTAAAAAAGATGGTGCGGCATGACGCCAAGAAATGTAGTTCATAACGTTTGAAAAAGTAGGGATAATGCCATGTGAGCCGACAGGTACGTCTTTTGCTTGTTCTTCTAATAATTCATAAGCATCTACACCGAGTTTGTCAGCAAGTTTCTTTTCCTCTTGGCAAAAAGCGTCTCGAAACCAGCGCATAACGAGGCCTGGGAAAAAGGCAATCGTTTCGTATTGCCATAGGTTACGTACGACGTGACAATTTATACGAATCGCAGCTTGTGGATCTATTATTGGCTCAGTAACATTCACTTCTTGTTGCCAAAAACTACCTCCGCATATTAATGTTTGATTCGGTTTCACAACTCCAGTTCCGAGCGATGCCATTTGAGCATCTCCGCCCCCGGCTACGACAGGAATTCCTTCACGTAATCCAGTTAATGCTGCACACTCTTTTGTAACGTTGCCAATTACTGTACCAGCTTCATTTACTTTTGGTGAAAATGGCAAAGTTATACCACACTCTTTAGCTACATCGTTATCCCAATTTCTATTTTGTAAATCAAAGATTCCAGACGTACAACCGTTTGAAGGATCAATTTGCAGCACGCCGCTCAGTTTATATAAAATCCAATCGTTTAACATTGTAAAAGAGTGAATAGTATTATAGACGTCAGGTTCATGTTTTTTAATCCAAAGTAGGCGGGGTAAAGCACCTAATGAAAAAGTTTGACCAGACTTTGTATATAAATCTTTTTCAAGATGTGACCGAATTTCTTTTAGTTCACTAACCTCCGCAGATGCACGCCCATCAACATTTGCACACGCCCATATTTCTTGCCCATCTTGATCATATAAAACAAATCCTTCCCGCATACTTGTAGCGCTAATAGCAAGAATAGAAGAGGCAGGGGTATTGCTTTTTTGAAGAACCTCTTTCGTGCATTCTTGTACTAGCTTCCAATTTTCTATTACATCAAAGTTCATAGAGCCTGGATAACGAGGGTCAGATTTGTGAATCCATTCTTTTTGACTTACTGCAGTTTGATTACCATGTAAATCAAAAAGAACTGCTCGAATGCTTCCTGTACCAGCATCGAAAGCTAATAAATGGGACATGAACAATCACCATCCTTTCGTAATAAGGAGAGGGCAGTCTCCTCATCGGTAATTAATGTATGAATAAACTTTCCTTTTAAGGCACCATAAATTGCATCTATCTTTTCTATACCTCCAGCAACACCGACGACATGATTCATATTGCGCAAAATAGAGAGAGGCGTGCCAATTAGACGATTGTGATGCGAGAGCTCTAATAAATTGCCATTTGTATCATAAAACTGTCCTAAAATATCGCCAGCACCGTTTTGACTACGAATATATGTCATCTCACGTAATGTTAATTTTTCTTTTTTTACAATCGTAGCGTCTTGAGATAGTCCTCCAATACCGACAACAGCCGTATGAGCAAGTGAAGCGACATGAAGCATATCTTTTACACTCGGTTCTGATAGAATACTTTGTGCCATTTCGGTTGTAGACGCTAGAAACGGCGTAGGGATAATGTGAAGATCACCTTGCATGTAATGTAAATAGTTTTGTTTTCTCGGGAGATAGTGATTTACTCCGCCTGTTAACGTTACGATTGAGAGATTAATAGAACTTTCGAAATGAATGTTTTCTAGCATTTTGCTAATTGTTTCTCCCCAGCCAATACCGAGTAAATCTCCTTGCTGGAGCTGAGTTTCTAAATATTGTGCAGCAGCTTTTCCGAGAGAATCGTGATAATTGTTTACTGGGGTCGGGATAATAAAAGCATCTTTTAAGTGGAATTTTTTCATTAAGTCACGCTCAATACTTAAACAGTGCAAACCAGTCCCTTTTACGTGAAATGTAACGATACCTTCACTCCGCGCCTTCTCTAATAACCGAACAACTTTATTTCTTGAAATGTGAAGAAGTGAAGCGATTTCTTGTTGTGTTAATTGGTCCTTATAATAGTACCAAGCTACTTTCGTTAATAAATTCTCTTCAAAGTTCAGCTGTGTCATACTCTTCATCCCTTTCAACAATTGACCACAGCTTAAACATATGTACCATATATTTTGTTTATTCCAGTTGAAGCGATTAATAGTACGTAGAAAAAAGTGTTCTAGATATAAAAAAAGGAATATACAATGCTACAAAACAAGTAGAACAAATAATCATTTTCTCAAAAAATGTTCTGTATAAAGGCAGGTGACATCATGTGGAGAACGTACCTTTATTACAAGTAAAAAAAATGAGTAAGGCGTTTTTAAATCAACTTGTATTAAAAGAAGTGAACATTCAAGTAGAGCGCGGAGATATATACGCTTTAGTTGGAGGGAATGGTGCCGGGAAATCAACATTAATGAAAATATTAATGGGGTTATATTCGTATGATGATGGAGAAATGTATGTAAAAGGAACGAAGCAACAGTTTTCAAATCCGTCAGAAGCACATCGAAAAGGTATGTATTTAATACCGCAAGAACCGCTCATTTTTCCGCATATGACTATTGAAGAAAATATATGTATCGGGTTAAAAGAAAAGAAAAAGAAATTAAGAGTACAGATTGAGCAATTGATTAACAGTCTAGGGTGGGATATTGACCTTAATGAACTAGGAGGATCATTATCGATTGCGCAACAACAGTTAGTAGAAATTGTGAGAGGATTAATACGAGAAGCCGAGATTCTTATTCTAGATGAGCCAACATCGACATTAACAACTCACGAAATTAAGAGTCTTTTTGTGTTGATGAAAAGTTTACAAGAAAAAGGAATAGGGATGATTTATATTACGCATCGTTTTCCAGAAATCTTTGAAATTGCCAACAAAGTAGCAATACTACGTGATGGAATGATTGTAAGTCAAGGAGATGTATGTGACTATACATATGACATGCTGATGGAGGGGCTATTGCCAAAAGGGTATAAACAGAAAGAGAAAATAGAAGTAGTTCAAGAGACCACAAGGATGAAAAAAATATTAGAAGTGATTGATATAAATGGTCACGCATTCGAAAATATTTCATTCACTGTACATGCTGGTGAGATTGTAGGTATTGCTGGCATTGTTGGATCGGGCAGAACGGAATTAGCAGAAGCGATATTTGGATTGAAAACTGTAAAAACAGGGTCTATTTTATTAGATGGGAAATCAATTGATACATGTTCTTTGCATAAAAGGCTAGACGAAGGACTAGTTTATGTGCCGGAGGATAGGGCGAGGAATGGCATTTTCTCAATTGCTTCTGTTAAAGAAAATATTGCAGCAGCAAGTTTACAGCAAAATAATCGCTTTTTTATAAACCAAGAAAAAGAAAGCGCTTTAGTTAATTCGTTTATAGAACAGTTCCGAATTGTTGTACAGGATATGAATGAAGAACTGGCATCTTTATCAGGAGGTAATCAGCAGAAGGTCGTGCTTGCAAAGTATCTCGCATGTAATCCTAAAGTTATTATTCTGGATGAGCCGACTCGTGGAATTGATGCGAAAGCAAGGCTTGAAGTGTATGAGACGATCGAAAAAATGAAAAGGGAAGGACTCGCAATTTTATTAATCTCTTCAGATGTTGAAGAAATTGTTCAATTAGTAAACCGTGTATATGTAATGAGAAATGGACGATTTGTTTCTCATATGGAAAAAGAACAACTGAGTGTGAATGAAGTTACACGCCTTGCATACGGAGGTGTAGCGGAATGAAACGCATATTAAAAATGCACGAAACGTCTATCATAACGTTACTACTAATGTATATAGCTATTGTAGGAATGATAAATCCTAGTTTTATTCAATTTAACTCGTTATCTTTAATGATGAAATCTAGCGTTATTTTAGTCGTGTTAGCAATCGGTCAATCGTTCGTCTTATTTACAAAAAATATAGATGTATCAGTTGGTTCAAGCATGGGGTTAAGCGCAGCAGTTTGCGGAATGATGTTAACGAATGAGTATAGTGCATCCTTGTCGATATTTGCTGCTATTATACTTGGAATCATTATCGGTTTCGTAAATGGTATTGGCGTTGCGATGTTTCGGGTGCCAGCCATTATTATGACATTAGGTATGCTAGGAATTGTTAGAGGTGCGATGTTAATTTTTACAGGCGGTAAGTGGATAGAAGATATTCCAAATGATTTTAAGCAGCTGTCATCTATCGTCATACTTGGTCTGCCGATAATTGTATGGGTTGTTCTTATTATTTTACTACTACTATACTTCTTTTTAAGGAAGGCGCCATTTGGAAGATACTTTTATGCGGTAGGTGATAATGAAGATGGCGCGAGACTTATTGGTATACCTGTTAATCAAGTGAAGATATATGCGTTTATGATTTCAGGTATAAGTGCTGCGCTCGCTGGGTGCATATTTGTTATGAATATCGGGTTCATTCCTAATCAGACAGGTACAGGATTAGAATTACAAGTAATCGCAGCCGCTGTACTAGGAGGCATTCATCTAAAAGGCGGAACAGGATCTATATTTGGAGCTGCATTAGGAGCATTATTTTTAGAAACAATAAGCAGTTCACTCGTCTTTTTAAAAATACCAGCATTTTGGAATAATGCTATTTCAGGTTTCTTATTATTGCTAATCGTCATATTAGATAGCGTTATGAAAAAGTGGAAGGCAGAAAGGAGGATGAATCTATGAAGTATGTATACAGATGGGAAGGTGTTCTAATTGTATTGCTTCTTATAGAATTCATTCTCTTTAGTTTAATCAATAGTGATTTCTTAAATATTAGTAATCTCCTTTTTAGTACAAATGATTTCCTATTTATCGCAATTGCGGCGATACCAATGACTTTCGTTATAGTAACAGGAGGAATTGATGTATCGGTCGGCTCAATAATGGGTCTCACTTCGATCTTGATCGGTGTACTTTGGATGAACGGAATATCTATTTTGTTTGCTGTCATAATCGCCCTAATAATTAGTTGTTTAGCAGGCGCTATAAACGGACTCATTATAAAAATGACAGATGTAGAACCACTCGTCGTTACACTCGGAACGATGTTTTTATACGGAGGAATTGCACTCGTCATTTCAGGAGGGGCAGGTGCTTCTGGGTACGAAGGAATAAGCGGTTTACCTGACACATTTGTACAACTGGCAAACGGTAGTTTTATAGGAATACCGAATTTATTATGGCTACTGATCGTATTAACAGTTTTATGTACTGTATTATTTCACCAAACTATATACGGGCGCCATGTAAAATTAACAGGTGCGAACGAAAATACAGCAAAATACACCGGGATTAAAACGAAAAAAGTAGTCATAATCGCTTACATACTTTCCGGGTTAGGAGGTGGATTAGGGGGGACTTTCTTAACTGCCTATTTCGGTTCTGCACGTGCTGATATGGGAAGTGAAACAATTTTACCAATCATTACGGCAGTCGTATTAGGCGGGACACTTATTACAGGGGGAAAAGGAAGCATTATCGGTACTGTACTGGCGAGTATTTTCATTGGACTCATGCAGTATGGCTTGCAAATGACGGGTTTAACAAATGAACAATCCAACGTAGTAATTGGTATTATCCTTATTCTTTCAGTTATTATGAGACATTTCAAATTACATCAATTCACACTGGGGAAAAGAAAGAATTTGCATAAGGAGGAAATGTCATGAAGAGAAAACTAGGGATTGTATTCATTGTATGTATTTGTTTAATCGGTTTAATCGCCTGTTCTAGTCAAACCGCAGATAAGAAAAAAGCGGATGATGTGAAATTTGCATTTATCCCGAAATTAACAGGAGTTGGATTCTTTACATCAGGTGGTGAAGGAGCAAAAGAGATGGGAGATAAACTAGGCGTACAAGTGAAATATGATGGCCCCTCTGAAGCAAGTGTATCTGGGCAAGTAAAATATATAAACAATTTCATTAACCAAAACTATGATGCACTTATGGTTTCTTCAACGTCAGTTGATGGTTTATCGCAATCACTGCAACGTGCTAAGAAAAAAGGGATGACGGTGTTAACATGGGATTCCGATGTGAATCCGAAAGATCGTTCCTTTTATATAAGCCAAGGAACACCAGACCAACTTGCTAATTTATTAATAGAAATGACTTCCAAGCAAATTGGAGATAAAGGGAAAGTAGCATTTTTTTATTCTAGCCCAACAGTAACAGATCAAAACCAATGGGTAACGAAAGCGAAAGAAATTATTAAAGAGAAATATCCGAACTGGGAAATTGTAACGACGCAGTACGGTGAAAATAATGCGCAAAAGTCTCTGTCAGTAGGGGAGAATATTTTAAAAACGTACCCTGATATTAATGCGGTCATTTGTCCAGATGCAACGGCACTTCCGGCAATGGCACAAGCAGCTGAAAATTTAAAAATGGATAAAAAGGTTGTCGTAACTGGCTTCTCTACACCAAACGTTATGCGTGATTACGTAAAACGAGGAACTGTACAACAATTCGGATTATGGGACGTAAAACAACAAGGTGCACTCGCAACTTATGTAGCAAATGAAATTGTTGTAAAAGGGAAGAAGTTAAAAGTAGGGGATAGCTTCGAAGTAAAAGGAATTGGAAAAGTGAAAGTAGAGCCAAACTCCATTCAAGGATATGATTATGAGGCAGAAGGAAACGGAATTATCGTATTGCCAGAGCGAGTTGTATTTACAAAGGATAATATTGAAAAATATAATTTCTAGTAACGAAAAAACGTCCGAATGTATCGGACGTTTTTATTTCTTCATTAATTATGAACTGTTTCTTTTTCATTTAATCCAAGGGTACGACCTGTAGAAGTGTGAAGGTCTTGGAATAATCTTGGATTTTCTGTTAATGAAATGCCGTAAGAAGGAATCATTTCTTTTATTTTTCCTTCCCATTCTACCATTCGACTTGGGAAACATTTTTCTAATACTTCAAGCATAACATGAACGGCAGTAGAAGCACCCGGTGAAGCACCTAGTAATGCTGCGATGGATCCATCAGCCGCACTAACAACTTCTGTACCGAATTGAAGTGTTCCTTTACCGCCAGCATCAGTATCTTTAATTACTTGTACACGCTGACCAGCAACTACAATATCCCAATCTTCACTTTTTGCGTTCGGAATGAATTCGCGTAATTCTTCCATACGTTTTTCGTGTGATAACATAACTTGCTGAATTAAGTATTTTGTTAGTCCCATTTCTTTTACACCAGCAGCTAACATCGTTAAGACGTTATTTGGTTTTACAGAACCAATTAAGTCAAGGTTTGAACCAGTTTTTAAGAACTTAGGAGAAAACCCTGCGAATGGTCCGAACAGTAAAGCTTTTTTGTTGTCTATATATCTCGTATCTAGATGAGGTACAGACATTGGCGGAGCGCCAACTTTAGCTTTACCGTATACTTTCGCATGATGTTGCTCTACAACTTTTTGGTTTTTACATACCATAAATAGTCCACTTACCGGGAATCCACCAATATGTTTTGATTCAGGGATACCAGTCTTTTGAAGTAGGGGTAGGCTACCGCCACCGCCGCCGATAAAGACGAATTTAGCAGTGTGATGCTCAATTTTACCACTATTCATATCGTGTACTTTCACTTCCCACAAACCATTTTTCGTGCGTTTAATGTTTTCGACACTATGTTTGTAGTTTAGCTCGACATTTTTCGTTTTTAAGTAATCAAACAACATTCGTGTTAATGCACCAAAATTAACATCTGTTCCAGAGTCAATTTTCGTTGCCGCCATAGGCTCATTAGATGTACGACCTTCCATAATGAGTGGAAGCCATTTTTTTAATGTTTCAGGAGAATCGGAAAACTCCATTCCTTGAAACAGCGGATTTTTTGAAAGCGCTTCAAAACGGTTTTTTAGAAACTGCACATTTTTTTCACCTTGTACTAAACTCATATGAGGTAGAGGCATAATAAAATCTTGTGGATTACGAATTAATTTGCTTTTTACAAGATATGCCCAAAATTGTCTTGAAAGCTGGAATTGCTCATTCACTTTTACAGCCTTACTAATATCTATAGATCCGTCAGATTTTTCGGAAGTATAGTTCAGTTCGCATAGCGCAGAATGCCCTGTACCTGCATTATTCCATTCATTAGAGCTTTCTTCCCCGGCACTTGCGAGTTTTTCAAAAACTTTAATTTCCCATTCTGGTGCTAATTCTTTTAGCAATGAGCCTAACGTTGCACTCATAATTCCTGCACCAATTAAGATAACGTCTGTTTTTTGCTGCATGTTGCTCATGATAATCTCTCCATCCCCTATATTGGCAAAAAAGAGTAGGTGTTTACTGTGTCTAAGCCGTAAAAAGAAAACACCGCCTAGGCCCCACCTAGGTATTTACCTTTTTTGTCTCAATTGTATAACCATCTCATACTCTATTATAATAATTAATAGACTAAAATATCTAGTGTTATCTGATAATTTTAAAATATTTAACGCTTTATTTGCCAAAATTCTTATTTAACAAGCACTTTTCAGTTAATGAATAGAAAAAAATTACAGTTTGAAATTATCTCGAAAAAGCTTACGTATCCAAAAGTGGGTAGAAAGGATACTTTTTTATGGGAATTTTTTAAAAATCTATTGTATGATTATTCTGAATATTAAAAAGGGGGATACACATGCGTACACAAGAACAAATCGCAAACTTATTTCGAAATTTTTCAATAAAGGAATGTAAAGGGTCAAGTGACTTATATGAATATTTATCAATGAAAATTGCTGAAGATGAGGAAGTACTTACACTATCGTCCTATGCTCAGGTAGGTCAACCAGTCCCAAACTTATTATTAGGTGCAGTACATTATTTATTGTTAGCAGGGAAAGAACATCATGTAAAAACGTATTATAGTAGCTTAGTTGAACATGCTAATACGGATTTAGATCAAGCTTTTGATCATTTTAAAGATTTCTGTAAAATGTACAGAGAAGAAATGATTAATTTATTACAAACGAAACTCGTTCAAACGAATGAAGTAAGACGATGTGCGTACTTATATCCAAGTTTCAGTTACATATTTAACAAAGTGAATAAACCGTTAGCGTTAATAGAAATTGGGACAAGTTCTGGATTACAATTATTTTGGGACCAATATAGCTATTCGTACGGTACAGATGAAACATACGGAAATATAAACTCGAATGTACATGTAACTTCTGAAATAAGAGGGGAGAATGTGCCTCATTTATTAAAAGAAAGTCCACCTGTCGTAGAAAGAATCGGATTAGATTTACATGTAAATGATTTACATAGTGATGAAGATTATTTATGGCTACGTGCACTCATTTGGCCAGAACATAAAGAAAGGCTTGAACTGTTTGACCAAGCTGCATCTTTAGTAAAAAATAAATCTGTTCAATTAATAGAAGGAGACGGCGTGGCGTTATTACCATCTATTATTGAACGAATAAGTGAAGATGCGGTTATCTGCATTTTTCATACACACGTCGCAAATCAAATACCTGAACAAGTAAAACGTAAGTTAGAAAAACAAATCCAAGAAATCGGTGCAAAACGTGATGTATTCCACCTGTATAACAACATGTGGGACCGGGACCTTCATATTGATTATTATATTAACGGAAACGAATATCGTGAAACGGTTGGAGAAACGGAAGGGCATGGGAGATGGTTTAGCTGGAAGCTTGGGAATGAGACGCTTTGTTAATATTTGAGGGATTTTTATTTTCAAGAAATTAGATAATGAAATTCCAGAAAATGAAAGTAACTAGTTACTTTCATTTTTCTTTTGTGATAATATGTTAGTAACTACTTACTTACATGTTGGATGGAGGAATAAAGATGGGGAAATTAACAGCAAGAGAAAAAGTTATGGAAGCTGCTACTTTATTATTCGGGGAAAAGGGGTATACAGCGACAACCATTCGTGAAGTGGCAGAAAAAGCGGGAGTAAGCGAGTTAACGATATTTCGTAATTTTAAAAATAAGGAAAATCTTTTTAGAGAGAGTATTATTTTACGGACGACACCAGTAGCTTTGTTACAGGAAATAGAAAAGCAATTTACTGGTGATTTACATAAGGATCTTACGAAAGTGGCAGAAATATATATTCAAACCAATTTGCCAAAGCTAAATTACATTTGGGCTGCATTAATAGAGTCAAGACAAAATAGTGAAATGAAAGCTTTACTACACGAGTTGAATTCACATTTAGTGAATCACTTAGAAAGATATTTAAAGCAACTTGGGGAAACGGGACACATTTCTCCTTGTAATTACCGTTTGATAGCGAACATGTTTTATGGACAACTGTTTTTATACATTATGAATGTAAGTATATCGGAAGAAGAAATTCAGTTAGAAGAGTATATAGAGACATGTGTAAATTTATTTATGAATGGGATATTAAATAAATAAACCGAATAAGGTGGCAGAAATGAGAAATATATTTGCATTAATAGCTTTAATTGCAGGTTTTTTTATGGCAATTTTAGATTCGAATATAGTGAATATCGCATTACCAGAAATAACAAAGACATTTCATACTTCAATTGATACAATTTCTTGGGTAGCTAATAGTTATAATGTTGCCTTTGTATCGTGCTTATTAATGGCATCACGTCTGGCGGATCAGTTTGGTCGCAAGAAGCTATATATTATTGGTTTATTGGGGTTTTCTGTTAGTTCATTTATGTGTGGTATAGCCACTTCTTTTCATATATTAGTAGCTTTTAGGATAATACAAGGAATTTCCGCCGCAGTTATCGTACCAGTTGCTATGCCATTAGGCCTTAATTTAGTACCGAGAGAGAAACAAGGTATGATAGGAGGAATCATGGGAGCTTTTGGGGGATTAGCAGCGGCAATTGGCCCTTCACTTGGGGGCGTTTTAACTGACAAATTAAATTGGAGTTGGGTGTTTTTTATTAATATACCAGTTGGTATTTTATCTTTCATCTTCGTGATTCTTTGTATTAAGGAATCGTATGATCATGCTGCAAGTTCTAAAATAGATTGGGCAGGTATGATTACTTCTGCATCTGCACTATGCTTACTCGTATATGCACTCATACAAGTAAATACAAATCATTTAAGCACGATAAGCTTAATACTTCTTTTTATGCTCTCATTCATAGGTTTTATATTATTTTTTATCATTGAAAAGAAAAGTGAAAATCCAATGTTGCCATTAAGAATATTCACAAATAAAGAGTTCTCAATCTCGAATTTTTCTTTATTCTTTGTTGGAATGGGACTAATGAATTTTTTATTTATACTTGCTTTTTATTTTGTTCAAGTAGAAGGTATGTCTGAATTACAGTCAGGTTTAATAATTAGCACGCTAGCGATTGTTTCGATGCTTGTTACAGCAATAGTAACACCACTTGCAGCAAAGCGGGGAAGTTCATTAATAGGTAGTATAGGGCTATTAACATTTATCGTAGCGTCATATTTATTTAGTCAAATAGATTCAAACTTTACTACATGGGATTATATTTGGAGGCTAATAATCGTTGGAATTGGAACTGGGTGCACATTAGCACCATATACAACAACGGCAGTTTTAAGTGTGCCTATTGAAAACTCAGGTGTTGCTGCAAGTATTTGTAATATTTCAAGAACAGTTGGAAGTATTGTTGGGGTTGCGATACTTGTGATGTTTCTGAATCATCAATTGTTAGTTGAAAAAGAGAAGGTAAATAGGGAAGTAGTAACTGTGATTAAAAAAAGTGATTTGTCAAATTTAGAAAGTGGAGAAGTATTGCAAGCGATAAATAAAAAACAGCAAATCATCTTAAAATCTGATGGAGAGCGAAAAATTTACAAACAAGTAAAGGAGGAATATCAGCAAGGAATAATTCGTAGTTATAATTTAGCATTTTTAATGGGCGCAACTATATTTTTTATCGCATTTATTTTTAATATAGGAAGAGTCTTATTAGAGAAGAAAAGAAGAGGATCGTTTGAATAAAGAAAAAGGCTGTGCGTCATATAGAGCACAGCCTTTTTATAGTGATATGTATTTAATCAAAACCCAGGTAATCCATCAATCTCACAAACTTTCTTGGATGTAAAACTGATATTTAGTAAAATTTTGCGCGAGGGGATGTTGTTCGGATCATTAATTACAATATAGTTTTGGTATAGTATTCCTCCAAACTAAAAATTTTTTTGTTCGTCAGAAAAGATTGTCTTTAACACTATTACTTATACTACCATAACCGTTGTTTTCAGTAAAACACGCTCCATCTAATGTAAGATTCCCTGAATGTTGTAATGTATTAAAGGTTCATTGGTACGCTCATTACTAAGTCGTAACATGTCATATATGTATTTTTGGCTATATTGAGGATAGGTTGGTTTTATATATGTTTTAGTAATTGAAAGAAAACTATTAAGTATGAAGAAGGGGATAAAACGTTTATAGGGGATATAGGAAGTTATAATATATAGAATTAGAAATGAGAATTTGATAGTATTGGAGTAAGGAGTTTTAATAACAGTATATTAAGTCGTATTAATATATCTGTTGCGAATGCTTTCATTAAATCTCTTATTTTAATGGGAGTATTTGATAGAATTCAAAAAATATAATGGAGGTTAATATGAAAAAAGTAATTGGCGCAGCAACAGCAACAGTTTTTGGATTGGGAGCATTTACTACAACTGCTACCGCAGAAACAATCGTAACAGCAGATGTACTCAACGTACGTGAAAAACCGACTACGGAATCAAAAGTTGTCGAAAAAGTAAAAAACGGGGAAGAACTAAAAGTCATAAATACTGAAGATGGCTGGTCAAAAATTGAGTTGAATGGTAAAGAAGTATTTGTAAGCTCGGAGTTTACTAAAGATATTTACCATGTAACAGCAGATTTATTAAATGTACGTTCTGAATCAAACACGGAATCAGAAATTCTTGGCAGACTGAAAAAAGATGATGTAATTGAGTCAACGAACCAAGTAAAAGATGGATGGCTGCAATTTGAGTATAAGGGAAAAACAGCTTATGTAAATGTTTCTTTCTTATCAAGTAAAGCACCAATTGAAAAAAAGGCTGACGAGAAAACGAAGCAAGTAGCGAAAGTACAAAAAACGGTTAAAGCTAAGGAAGAAGCAAAAGTCCAAGAAGTAGTAAAGCCTAAGGAAGAAGTAAAAGTCCAAGAAGTAGTAAAACCTAAGGAAGAAGTAAAAGTCCAAGAAGTAGTAAAACCTAAGGAAGAAGTAAAAGTCCAAGAAGTAGTAAAACCTAAGGAAGAAGTAAAAGTCCAAGAAGTAGTAAAGCCTAAGGAAGAAGTAAAAGTCCAAGAAGTAGTAAAGCCTAAGGAAGAAGTAAAAGTCCAAGAAGTAGTAAAGCCTAAGGAAGAAGTGAAAATCCAAGAAGTAGCAAAGCCTAAGGAAGAAGTGAAAGTCCAAGAAGAAGCAAAGCCTAAGGAAGAAGTGAAAGTCCAAGAAGTAGCCAAAGCTAAGGAAGAAGCAGAAGTCCAAGAAGAAGCAAAGGCTAAAGAAGAAGCGAAAGCACAAGAAATAGCGAAAGCGAAAGAAGAAGCGAAAGCACAAGAAATAGCGAAAGCTAAGGAAGAAGCGAAAGTGCAAGAGATAGCGAAAGCTAAGGAAGAAGCAAAAGCGCAAGAGATAGCGAAAGCTAAGGAAGAAGCAAAAGCGCAAGAGATAGCAAAAGCTAAGGAAGAAGCAAAAGCACAAGAAATAGCGAAAGCGAAAGAAGAAGCAAAAGCACAAGAAATAGCGAAAGCGAAAGAAGAAGCAAAAGCAAGAGAAATAGCCAAAGCTAAGGAAGAAGCGAAAGCAAGAGAAGAACTAAAAGTAAAAGAAGAGTCTAAAAATAACGCGCAGTCTGCTAAACGTGAATTAACGGTCGTAGCGACAGCATATACTGCTGATCCGAGTGAGAATGGTACATATGGTGGACGCGTTTTAACTGCGATGGGGCATGATTTAACGGCTAATCCGAATATGAGAATTATAGCAGTAGATCCGAAAGTAATCCCATTAGGATCTAAAGTATGGGTAGAAGGTTATGGAGAAGCAATCGCTGGAGATACCGGAAGTGCAATTAAAGGTAATCGCATTGATGTATTAATGGGTTCAAAAAGTAAAGCGATGAATTGGGGAAGACAAACTGTTAAAGTGAAAATTTTATAATTTATATAGTTTTCTAGATAGAAGTCAGTTCTCTTTATTGAGGCTGGCTTTTATTTTTTTTCGAAATATTCTTGTAGTTGCTTTGCGATTGTTGTTTTACCACTTGCTGAGTTTCCTCTAAGGATGATTAATGTTGATTTAAGTATAGGATTAGACATAATGTATTCCCCCAACGTGAATGATTATATAGAAAATTTTAACAAATTAAACGTAGAAAGTGTATAATTAATATGATGTAAATAAAAAAGGTGGGGGCGAAATGGAAGCGAAATTAAATAAGGCGCAGCCAATTTGGAAACGAACATGGTTTCGCTATCTTGGGGCATTTATAATTGTACAATTGTTGTTTATTATTTGTGAAGTAACTGCATGGGCACCAAACTTTAGACCTGGCGGAGAATTTTTTAATAGAGTATTAAATTCTCAATTTTTCACAGAATGGTTCACTCCATATGAAATTCCTCATTTTAATGTGTTTACAGCTTTTTTTGCGATTACATTGTTACCATACGCACTAATAGGGGCAATGAAAGATTTCACTACAAGAAAAATATAAAGAATTAAAAAGAGGTACTATATGCTATTTCAAAAAGATAATGTATCGGTTAGGTACGTAATAGAAGAGGATGCACGAATCATTTCAAAATGGTTAACAGACCAAGAAGTACTTCAGTATTACGAAGGACGAGATAACCCGCAATCAGTAGAAATGGTACTGGATCATTTTATACATAATCCAAATAGTCATGAAAAAAGATGCTTAATAGAGTTTGACGGTGTGCCGATCGGTTATATTCAAATGTATCCAGTTGATTCGGAGTGGAAAACTTTATATGGCTATGAAGCATCACAAAATGTATGGGGAATGGATCAATTTATCGGAGAACCCGCCTATTGGGAAAAGGGAATTGGAACTAAACTTGTTCAGTCAGCAATTACATATATTATGGAGAACACGGGAGCAGAAGCCATTGCAATGGACCCGAAAGTAAATAATGAACGTGCAATAAAGTGTTATGAAAAATGTGGATTTAATAAGGTAAAGATTTTAAAAGAACATGAACTGCATGAAGGGGTATTAGAAGATTGTTGGATGATGGAATATAAACCAAGGGAGCTGCGCGATATGAAAAAAGCATTATTAGTAATTGATGTGCAAGCAGGTATGTATACAGCAGGAATGACAGTACATAATGGGGAAAAGTTTTTAGAAATATTGCAAGAGCTTATTGGAGAATGCCGTTCAAATGATATTCCGGTAATCTATGTGCAACATAACGGACCGAAAGACCATCCGTTAGAAAAGGGTACAGATGGTTGGAAGATCCATGCGGCAATCGCTCCACTAGAAGGGGATTGTGTGGTTGAAAAAACGACCCCAGATTCATTCCACAAGACGAATCTAAAAGAATTATTGCAAGACAAGGGAATCGATCATGTTATCATTTCAGGAATGCAAACAGAGTACTGTGTGGATACGACAACGCGCAGAGCGTGTAGTGAAGGGTATAAAGTAACGTTAGTGAGTGATGCACATAGTACGTTTAATACAGAAGTGTTGCATGCGGAAGATATTGTGAAGCATCATAACGTAGTGTTTGGAGCGTTTGCTGATGTTATTCCGTTAAAAGATTTGAAAGTGACTGCCTCTAAATAAGAGGCGGTTTTTTTTATGAAGTAGTGTTAAATAGTATTGTTAAGGCGATATCTTGAAATAATCAAGTATATTTTTCGAGATACGATAAATATGTTTGAAATATCGTTCGTATAATTTCATGTACCAAAATGAAAACTTAAAAAAGGAGCACCACAAAATTAAAAAAGGCGCTCCTGTATCAAAATATTACTTCTTCTTATCTTTATCCAATATATTCTGTTCTTCCGCAAACTCCGTACCATATGCGAAGCGACGATTAATACGAATATTATCGTTGTGGTGCTTTGTATGAGAGTTAGAGAAGCGATGAACGATTACTTCTGATAATGTGAAGACAATTGCGGAAAGGATGCTTCCCCATGCAATTTGCATGTAGTTGTCTAATAAAATATTACCGAAAATCCATACGCTTAAATACGTTA
Source organism: Bacillus cereus group sp. Bc061 (assembly GCF_027715825.1). Classification (NCBI taxonomy): domain Bacteria; kingdom Bacillati; phylum Bacillota; class Bacilli; order Caryophanales; family Bacillaceae; genus Bacillus; species Bacillus cereus group sp. Bc061. Next base: position 1,373,555 of record NZ_JAQFTZ010000001.1, on the reverse strand, counting down.
GTAAGAAATCCGACATAATAGCACCGGTATTACCGATTCGATTTAATATGATTTTATCAACGAACATATAAGATACGATTGTAACAAAGAGACTGAACGAAATAATTTGGACGAACGTTGCTGGGAAAAATAAAGCGAGTCCGATACTAAATGCGATAATGCACGATATAAACTTGATAAGCACTACTGTGAAATCATTCAAAATTTACACCTCCGTTTTATCCATAGTTTTGCAATAAATATAGGAGTTCATACATTGTAACGGATATATTTACATAAAACTTTTTCATGTCAATTATTTGTCCAAATATTAAAAAAACAAAGGGAAAATGTTATAGTAAAATGAGAGTATATGACATTTTTAGGTAAGGGGGAATCCTCGGTGTGGATTACTTCAGAAGTAGAAATTCCAGACGAGTTAATTGATCATCTTGAAAAAGGAAAGTTAGTGCTATTTGTTGGAGCGGGAGTTTCTATGAAAGGGAAATCAAACTTACCGAATTTTGATGATTTAGTTGATGAAATTGCAAAAACGTTATATGTCGAAAAACGTGAAATTACAGAACCGCATGATTATTATCTTGGTAAAATTGCGAAAACAAAAGATGTACACCAAGTTGCAAGAGATTTAGTTCATATTGAAAAGTCAAAGCCGAATCCGCTTCATTATGCGATTCCGAGGTTGTTTCCTTTAGATACAGAAGTCCGCATTGTAACAACAAATTTTGATCGACATTTTACAACTGCGATAAAAGAAATGAATAGAGAATTAAACGTATATTACGCACCTGCGTTACCTACAGGTAGAGCGTTTAAAGGACTTGCTTACATACATGGCAATATAGAACAAGAAAAAGAAGCGTTAATTTTAACAGATGGTGATTTTGGAAGGGCTTACTTGACAGAAGGATGGGCAAGAAGGTTTTTAGTTGATTTATTCTCGAATTATACCGTTTTATTCGTTGGATATAGCCATAATGACCCAGTAATGAAATATTTAGCAACTGGTTTACCACCAAGTACAAGACGTTATGCATTTGTCGCACAAGGGGAAAATACGTACCACTGGGAGCATTTAGGAATACGGCCGATTGTATATCCGAATAAAGGTAATAATCATCAATCTCTCGTTAAAGCAGTAAAACGATGGGCGGAGTTAATGGGGGATAATTATATTACAAAACGAATGCGAATTCGTGACATAGTAACAGTACCGCCGTCAGTAGAGCAGGAACAATTATCATACATAAAACAATCTATAAAAAAAATTGAAACAGTCCGCTACTTCGTTGAATTTGCTCACGATTATGAATGGGTGGAATGGCTTGAAGCGGAAGGGAAATTACAAAATTTATTTTTAATTACATCAAACTATAATGAGGTAGATGAATTACTTGCAAAATGGTTAGTGGAACAATTTCTTTTTAGTCATCAAAAAGAATTATTTCAATTAATTTTTAAAAATCATTCTAAACTATCTCCGTTATTATGGAGAACAATTTGTAGCTACTTAAACGAAACGAAAATGAAAATGGACCCGTTGTTGTTTGCAAGGTGGACACTGCTTTTATTAGAAACAGCTGAAAAAGATAGTAAATCGATCGAAACAATTTCTTACTTACTGCAAAAATGTTATTTTCCTGAGCATAAAGAAATCGCTTTATTGTTACTAACGTTTATTTTGGACGGCAAACTTAAGTTGAAGCGTGAAAGAAAGTGGGGAAATGATACCGGGGAATCAATAGAACTTGAGGAATCGAGTCGTTTACCCGTGTCTACATTTTCTTTTGTGGAGCAAATTTGGAATAAAAAGATGAAACCTCATATTTCCTATTATGCCGTTCCAATTATGATGATGGGAATAGAGAAGATGCGGATGTTATCACTAAGGCAAGCGGCACTGAAAAAAAGGGATAAGGAAAATGTGGAAAAAGAGTTTCAGCAAAATGATCTAGCGTTTTTAATTCAAATTGTAAAAGAATGTTTAACCTATCTATGTGAAAACGATGAGAAAAAAGCAAATTATTATATTACAGAAATGATAGAAGCAAACAGCGTACTTCAAAATCGAATTGCAATTGATGCGATGAATAAAAATGTATTTGTTAGCGCCGATGAGAAAATGAAATGGTTGTTACAGGAAGGAATTCTTTTAGACGTCACGTATAAACACGAAGTTTTTCAACTTATAAAAAATCATTACGCACTCTCTTTAGAAAAAACAAAGGAAGAAGTCATTCAAATTGTATTAAAGGACCTTGCGGAGGAAAGAGCATTTGATGTTTGTTTCGTGTTGGATTTATTATTCACTTGTGATTCGAATAGTCCATCTACGGCAAAAGGTTACGAGTTAATGAAGCAAAAACATCCTCATTTTCATTCTGAGCGATACAGTGTACAAAAGAAAGAGGCGGCAGAACAAAGTATTACTTGTAATGTGACAGCTGATGGATTATTGCAACTAAAAGACGATGAAATTATGAAGCAAGTTCAGCAATTTTCTCAAGATGGTGTTTTTGAACAACGTCATTTTTTAGAGATGTTATCGAAAGCATGTAAATTGAATACAGAATGGAGTATTTCATTTGCATATCAATTAGTTGGAATGCACGAAATAAGTAATGAAGTATGGTTTGTTTGTATTAGGGAGTGGCGAAATAACCGAGGACTGACAAATGAACAAATACAAAAAGTTATTCCTCTATTACAGAAATTCGTTAGAAATACAGCTTTTCATTGGTTAATTAGTAGCTTTCTATATGAAATTAGTAATCGATTAGAAGAGTTAGAGGAAAATAGTATACGCAATGTAAAGCGGTTTGCTTTTTCGGTATTCCCTCAAGTCATGAAAAGTGACACGGATTTTAAGCTGGCAAAACAAGATTTTTACAATGAATCGATTCAGCATCCTGTTGGGAAAATGACAGCAGTATTATTAAAACTGTTATCATATGATCATTTATACGATCGTAATGTGTATGAATATTTATTTTTGTTTGAAGAACAAGTAAGAATTAGTACAGAACGAACAAATTTTATGATAGCTCGTTTAGTAGCAGATATTACATTTCTTTATCATATTGAGAAGCAATGGTGCCGAAAATATTTGTTACCGTACTTAGAGTTAAAGAAGGAAAATGAGATTACGAAATATGCATGGGCTGGCCTATGTTACACACAAATCAATTTACCTTTATTTACAGAAATGAAGCGATTTATTAAGTATGCGGTAGAACATTTGAAAGTATTACATCCGCATACGAGGGAAGCTTTCTTAAAATGGCTCAGTTTTGTATTTATTAAATGTGTACTGTATTGGGAACAAAAAACAGACTGGTTATACCCTTTACTTATACGAGAAAATGAAGAAAATAAAATTAAATTTATGCAGTTCTTATGCTATTATGTCAAAACGTTAAGTGCAAAAGAACAACAAAAATTTTGGGCAGCTTGGCTCAGTATATTTTTGCGAGAGCGACCGAAAATGGGGGGAATCACAGCTAGAGAATATGTAATGCTTTTACGTATTATTTTATTTATGGATGAAATAGTAGAAAGAGGATTATCTATCATTTGTAAAACATTTTTGGACGTGGGTGGAAAAGGGAATCAAACGGAGTTAAAACAGTTATTTCATGAAATACTTGAGAAGACAGAGAGTATAAAAATGTATAAAGAGTTGTATGCAAACGTATTTTTCACTTTACTGCAAACGCTTCAGGAAGCTAATTTACTTGAAACGGAAATCATTCAAATAAAAGAATTATTAATTGGATATAGAGTAGAAAAATGTGTAATAAATGCAATAGATAATGAGATAATTCGCATCGGAATTGTTCTGGAGAATTTACAAGAAGAAATGTAGGGCAAAAATGTAATTTAAAAAAATATATAAAAAGTTGTTGACAGTGTTTTGAAAAGCGTTCTATAATACGAATCATACTTATTCAATTTCAAAAAACATTTGAATAAACAAAGTGCAATGAAGAGATCACAGTAGTGGTTAGTCTTACTGTAACAGAGAGCTGGTGGTTGGTGTGAACCAGTACAGAGATAATCATGAATTACAGTCTTGGAGCATCTTTTTCGTAGTAAAGATAGTATTGTCTTTATGAAGAAAAAGCGGTCAATTGATCGTTAACAGTGAAGAGAGGTAGACAGAAATTTAGTCTACAACTAGGGTGGTACCGCGATAAATATCGTCCCTACTGATTTATTCAGTAGGGACTTTTTGTATTTTAGTGGCCCAACTTGAAAATTAAATATGTATGCGTTGAAAGGAAAAGCAGTAGTTGTTGTTTCCCTGTAACAGAGAGCTGGTGGTCGGTGTGAACCAGTACAAAAACAAGAGCGAATTACAGTCCTAGAGCATCTTTTTCGTAGTAAAGATAGTATATATCTTTATGAAGGGAAAGACGGTCAGATGATCGTTAACAATGAAGAGAGGTAGACGAAAGAAGTCTACAACTAGGGTGGTACCGCGATAAATATCGTCCCTACTGATTGCATCAGTAGGGATTTTTTGTACAAAAAAAGTGGGTTTTTAACTAGTAGAGAGTGTCTTTGTACGAATGATTAGTTTAAAATAAGAAGAGGTATCGATTCCACTTTAAATTTGTATAATTGACCAGTTCAGAAAATAGAGAATTTTTCATTCTCTTACTATACTTTTAAAACATTAGAGGAGGATTTCCAAATGGCAAATCATGAATTAGATCAATTACGTAAACAGGTAGATGAAATTAACTTACAACTATTACACCTTTTAAACAAACGTGGTGAAATCGTTCAAAAAATTGGGGAGCAAAAGCAAGTACAAGGTACGAAACGTTTTGATCCAGTACGTGAGCGTGAAGTACTTGATATGATCGCTGAGAATAACGAAGGACCATTCGAAACGTCAACGGTTCAACATATTTTCAAAACAATCTTCAAAGCTAGCTTAGAATTACAAGAAGATGATAACCGTAAAGCATTACTAGTATCACGTAAAAAGAAACAAGAAAACACAATCGTTGATGTAAAAGGTGAATTGATTGGTAACGGCACACAAACGTTCATCATGGGACCTTGTGCGGTAGAAAGCTTAGAACAAGTTCGCCAAGTAGGGCAAGCGATGAAAGACCAAGGCTTAAAATTAATGCGCGGTGGTGCTTTCAAACCGAGAACATCGCCATACGATTTCCAAGGTTTAGGAGTAGAAGGATTACAAATTTTACGCCAAGTAGCAGATGAATTCGACTTAGCAATCATTAGTGAAATTTTAAATCCAAATGATGTTGAAATGGCATTAGACTACGTTGATGTAATTCAAGTTGGTGCACGTAACATGCAAAACTTCGATTTACTACGAGCTGTAGGTAAAGTTAACAAGCCAGTATTATTAAAACGTGGATTAGCAGCAACAATTGATGAGTTCATTAATGCAGCAGAATACATCATTGCACAAGGTAACGACCAAATTATTCTATGTGAGCGTGGTATCCGCACATACGAAAGAGCAACACGTAACACATTAGACATTTCAGCAGTACCGATTTTAAAGAAAGAAACACATTTACCAGTTGTTGTTGACGTAACGCATTCAACTGGACGTAGAGATTTATTATTACCAACAGCGAAAGCGGCTCTTGCAATTGGCGCAGATGCAGTAATGGCTGAAGTACATCCAGACCCTGCAGTTGCATTATCAGATTCTGCACAACAAATGGATATTCCAGAATTCCATAAATTCATGGAAGAGTTAAAAGGATTCAAAAATAAATTATCTTAATTCCATATCATATATGCGCTGAAGAGGAAACAGTAGTGCTTATCTCACTGTTAAAGAGAGCTGATGGTTGGTGTGAATCAGTACAAAGGTAAGCATGAATTACAGCCTTGGAGCATCTTTTTCGTCAAGTTTTGATGGGAAAGACGGTCTAATGATCGTTAAAGAAGAAGAGAGGTAGACGAAAGAAGTCTACAACTAGGGTGGTACCGCGATGAACATCGTCCCTACTGAGCGCTCAGTAGGGACTTTTTTGTACAAAAAAATAGTAAAGGGGCAAGAGAAATGAGATACATTACAGCTGGAGAATCACATGGACCGCAGTTAACAGTTATTTTAGAAGGTGTACCAGCAGGTTTAACGCTGGCGGCGGAACATATTAATAAAGAATTATTAAGAAGACAAAAAGGGCACGGACGCGGAAGACGTATGCAAATTGAAACAGATACAGTTGAAATTGTAAGTGGTGTTCGTCATGGGATGACACTTGGCTCACCCATTACGTTAATCGTAAAAAATGATGATTTCAAACATTGGACGAAAGTAATGGGTGCAGAGCCAATTTCGGAAAAAGAAAGTAAAGAAATGAAACGTACAATTACGAAACCACGTCCAGGACATGCGGATTTAAACGGGGCAATTAAATACGGTCACCGTGATATAAGAAACGTACTAGAGCGCTCATCTGCAAGAGAAACGACAGTTCGTGTAGCTGCTGGTGCAGTTGCGAAACAAATTTTAAAAGAATTAGGCGTAGAAATAGCAGGGCATGTACTTGAAATTGGTGGAGTAAAAGCAAAACATATTTCAAACTTGTCAATTGAAGAAATTCAAACAATTACTGAAAATTCACCAGTTCGATGTTTAGATAAAACAGTAGAACAAGAGATGATGGATGCGATTGATAACGCAAAAAGTAGCGGAGATTCAATCGGTGGTATAGTTGAAGTTATTGCAGAAGGTATGCCAATTGGCGTCGGTAGTTACGTTCATTACGATCGTAAATTAGATGCAAAACTTGCTGGTGCGATTATGAGTATTAATGCATTTAAAGGTGCTGAAATTGGCGTTGGTTTTGAAGCGGCAAGACAGCCAGGAAGTAAAGTGCATGATGAAATTTTATGGGATGAAGAACAAGGATACACGAGAAAAACGAATAATGCCGGCGGTTTAGAAGGCGGTATGACAACGGGAATGCCAATTGTCGTAAGAGGTGTAATGAAACCAATACCTACATTATACAAACCGTTAGCAAGCGTTGACATTGATACGAAAGAAGCATTCCAAGCGAGTATTGAAAGATCTGATAGCTGTGCAGTACCAGCAGCAGGTGTAGTAGCTGAATCTGTTGTAGCATGGGAACTTGCACATGCACTAGTCGAACAATTCGGAAAAGATCGTATGGAATTAATTCAACAAAACATTACGCAACATAATAAATACGCAAAAGAATTTTAATAAAAAGGTGGTTTTAACATGCAAGTAAAAGAGCAACTATCATCATTACAACCATATAAACCAGGTAAATCACCTGAACAAATGAAAGAAGTGTACGGAGATCATTCGTTTGTTAAATTAGCATCGAATGAAAATCCATTCGGCTGTTCACCACGAGTTTTAGATGAGTTGCAAAAATCGTGGTTGGATCATGCTTTATATCCTGACGGAGGTGCTACAACGCTCCGTCAAACAATTGCAAATAAGTTACATGTGCAAATGGAACAAGTACTTTGCGGTAGTGGTTTAGATGAAGTCATTCAAATAATAAGCCGTGCAGTACTAAAAGTAGGTGATAACATCGTAACGGCTGGAGCAACATTCCCGCAGTACCGTCATCATGCAATTATAGAAGGTTGCGAAGTGAAGGAAGTTGCGTTAAATAACGGTGTATACGACTTAGACGAAATTTCTTCAGTAGTAGATAACAATACAAAAATCGTATGGATTTGTAATCCAAATAACCCGACAGGCACATATGTGAATGACCGAAAATTGACTCAATTTATTGAAGGCATTAGTGAAAATACGTTAATTGTCATTGATGAAGCGTACTATGAATACGTAACAGCAAAAGATTTTCCAGAGACATTACCGCTTTTAGAAAAACATAAAAATATTCTTGTACTTAGAACGTTTTCTAAAGCGTACGGATTAGCTTCTTTCCGCGTTGGATATGCGGTTGGACATGAAGAGTTAATCGAAAAATTAAATGTCGTACGTTTGCCATTTAACGTATCTTCATTAGCACAAAAAGCAGCGACGATTGCTTTTGGTGATGAGGAGTTTATTGAGGAAATAGTTCGTGTAAATACAGAGGGATTACAACAATACGAGAGCTTTTGTAAGGAACATGATATTCCATTTTATCCATCGCAAACAAATTTCATCTTTTTGCCAGTTGAGAATGCTGGAGAGATTTATGAAGCTTGTGCACACGCAGGATTTATTATTCGTCCGTTCCCAAATGGCGTCCGTATTACAGTCGGAACAAGGGAGCAAAATGAAGGAGTGATTTCAGTGTTACAACAACACTTTGAAAATAAAAAAAGAAAGTCTCGAGATGAGGCAAATGCATAAGAAGGTAGTATTAATTGGAACTGGTTTAATCGGAGGCTCTCTCGCATTAGCAATTAAGAAAGAGCACGATGTAACGATAACAGGTTATGATATATTTCAAGAACAAGTAGAGCGTGCAAAAGAATTACACGTAGTAGATGAAATAGCAGTAGATTTACAACATGCATGTGAAGAGGCACATTTAATTGTTTTTGCTTCACCAGTTGAAGAAACGAAGAAGTTATTACACAAATTAGCGTCATTTCGTTTACGAAAAGATGTTATTGTAACCGATGTTGGTAGCACAAAAGGAACAATTATGAATGAAGCGGAAGCTTTATTTTCAAAGGAAATTTCTTTCATTGGTGGACATCCGATGGCAGGTTCTCATAAAACGGGAGTTGAAAGTGCAAAAGCGCATTTATTTGAAAATGCATTTTATATTTTAACGCCAATGAATCATGTGCCAAATGAACCTGTGGAAGAGTTAAAAGATTGGTTAAAAGGAACAGGGTCACATTTCCTTGTTTTAAATACAGAAGAACATGATTATGTAACAGGGATCGTTAGTCATTTCCCGCACCTTATTGCCGCTGGATTAGTAAAGCAAGTGGAGAAACATGCAGGAGATAATCCACTTATCCATCAGCTAGCTGCTGGAGGTTTCAAAGACATTACACGTATCGCATCTAGTAGTCCGAAAATGTGGAGTGATATTGTTAAGCAAAATCGAGAGCATTTAATGGTATTATTAAAAGAGTGGATCTCTGAAATGGAAGATTTATATGATACAGTTTCTAGCGGAGATGCAGGCGAGATTCAAAACTATTTTGCGGATGCGAAAGAATACCGTGACTCTTTACCGGTAAGAAAGAGAGGGGCGATTCCTGCCTATCACGACTTATACGTCGATGTTTTAGATAAAGTAGGGGCATTGGCTCACATTACAAGTATTTTAGCGCGCGAAGAAATTAGTATTACGAACTTGCAAATATTAGAAGCACGTGAAGGATTGCTTGGGGTATTACGTATTAGCTTCCAACGAGAAGAAGATCGTATGAAAGCAAAGCTAGCGCTTGGAGAAGAAAAATACCAAACGTATGAAACAATTTAAATGAGAAGGTGAAAACGTGAAGGAAAGAACAATACAACCTGTTAATAACGGATTAAATGGCAATATTACAATTCCAGGAGATAAATCGATTTCTCACCGCGCTGTCATGTTCGGTGCGATTGCAGAAGGAAAAACAACAATTAAAGGTTTCTTGCCTGGTGCAGACTGTTTAAGTACGATTTCTTGTTTTAAAGAAATGGGAGTAGACATCGTACAAAACGGTGATGAAGTCACTGTAGCTGGTAAAGGATTAGAAGGTTTACAAGAACCGAAAGCTGTATTAGATGTTGGTAATTCTGGTACAACTATACGTTTAATGTCAGGAATTTTGGCAAATACACCATTTTTCTCTTGCGTACAAGGTGATGCGTCTATTGCAAAAAGACCGATGAAACGTGTAACAAATCCATTAAAACAAATGGGTGCAAACATTGATGGCCGCGAAGAAGGAACGTTTACACCGCTAACAATACGTGGTGGGGATTTAAAAGCAATTGAATACACTTCCCCGGTAGCAAGCGCACAAGTGAAATCAGCTATTTTACTTGCAGGACTTCGTGCAGAAGGTGTAACAGCTGTTACAGAACCACATATTTCTCGCGATCATACGGAAAGAATGCTTGAAGCATTTGGCGTCAAAGTAACTCGCGAAGGAAAGACAGTGAAACTAGCAGGTGGACAAAAGTTAACAGCGACGGATGTTCAAGTACCAGGTGACGTATCATCAGCTGCCTTTTTCTTAGTAGCAGGTGCAATTATTCCAAATAGTAAACTAGTATTACAAAACGTAGGTATGAATCCAACACGTACAGGTATTATTGATGTTTTAGAGAAAATGGGTGCTACGTTCACTGTAGAGCCAATTAACGAAGGAGCATCAGAACCAGCTGCAAACATTACAATTGAAACATCTTCATTAAAAGGAATCGAAATCGGCGGAGATATTATCCCTAGATTAATTGATGAAATTCCTGTAATCGCATTAGCGGCAACGCAAGCAGAAGGAATTACAGTAATTAAAGATGCACACGAATTAAAAGTAAAAGAAACAAACCGTATTGATACAGTCGTAGCGGAATTAACGAAACTAGGTGCTCGCATAGAAGCAACTGAAGACGGGATGATTATTTACGGGAAATCAGTTTTAAAAGGAAATACAGTTAATAGTTATGGTGATCACCGCATCGGAATGATGCTTGCGATTGCCGGCTGTCTAGCAGAAGGAAAAACAACAATTGAAGACGCAGAAGCAGTAGGCGTATCATACCCTACATTCTTCGAAGAACTTCAAAGGTTAACTAAATAAATGGATGAGAAGCAGATACAGGATGTATCTGCTTTTTTATATTGAATTTGTGTCGTTAAGTCTATATAATTTCATTCACCGCACTGTAATATTTTAAATTATGGTACAATTCAAATAAAGAAGGGGGAAAATTTATGAACGTTATACGATTAAAAGAAGATAAATTTAGAGAAGCATTACGCTTATCAGAATACGCTTTTCAATATAAAGTTGAAGAAGAACGAATGCAGCAGCAACTTACAAGAATGAAGGAAAGTCATGAAGTATACGGTATTATGGAAGGTAATGACTTAGCTGCAAAACTACACCTTATTCCGTTTCATATATACATAGGAAAAGAAAAATTTAAAATGGGTGGCGTTGCAGGGGTAGCGACGTATCCAGAATACAGAAGAAGCGGATATGTGAAAGAATTGCTTCAACATTCTCTTCAAACGATGAAAAAAGACGGATATACAGTATCAATGTTACATCCATTTGCTGTTACATTTTACCGTAAATACGGCTGGGAACTTTGTGCGAATCTTCTCGTATGTCATTTGACAAAGAGTGATTTAGTTATGAAAAAACAAGTGAATGGTACTGTGAAACGTTTCAATAAAGAAAATCACCCAGAAGAAGTCGAGAAGCTTTATGAAACATTTGCAGAACGTTTTTCTGGTATGCTTGTTCGCAATGAAAAATGGTGGTTACAAGCTGTTTATGAGGATTTAACATTAGCAATTTACTACGATGAAAATAAAACTGCAGCAGGTTACATGTTATATAAAATAGAAAAATCTAAAATGACTGTAGAAGAATTCGTACCACTGCATAATGAAGCTCGAAATGGTCTATGGAACTTTATTTGCCAACATGATTCTATGATTAAAGAACTTGAAATGACAGTAAGTGAAAACGAACAGTTGTTATATACATTGCAAGAACCACGTGTGAAAACAGAAATAAAACCATATTTTATGGGAAGAATTGTAGATGTAGAGCATTTCTTAAAACAGTATGAGTTAAACTGGAACAATGTACAACAAGAAGTCATTCTACACATTACAGATTCATTTGCACCGTGGAATAATGTATCAGTGAGACTTGCAAATTATGAAATAACAATTATAGAAGAAACGATGGATAAAGGGATCAAGCTAGATATAAATGCACTATCTACAATATTGCTTGGATACAAACGCCCATTAGAACTAAATGAATTAGAATTAATTAGCGGAAGCGAAGAGGAAATACGGGCATTTGAGAATGTAGTGCCAGTGCACAAGCCGTTTATTTATGATTTCTTTTAATCTGCATATTTGAAATCGGGCTATTCTAAAATTTCATTTGGAATAGCTTCTTCAAATGTTGTCAGTTTTTGTCGGTAAGTCGATATATTTTGAAAATCGCTGATATAATTAGAGATGCGCCGATATATCCTGAAAATCGCTGATATATTTTAATAATCGCTGATATAAATTTTTTCACAAAACAAGGGATTAAAAACGCAATGATACTTGTCACACACTTGACTTTTAACCGATGTAATTTATAATTAAAAACGGAATGAATTTTCATTCCTGAAATTGAGGTGAAAAAATGGCTAAAAATAAACAAGAAGACATTTTTGATGCGGCAATACAACTTTTTGCAGAACGAGGTTATGATGGTACAACAATTCCGATGATTGCTGTAAAAGCAAAAGTAGGTGCTGGTACCATTTATCGTTATTTTGAAAATAAAGAAGCACTTGTTAATTCTTTATTTACGAAAAGTGTTTTACAGCTATCAGAGTTAATAAAAACCGACTTTCCAGTCAATGCAAATATTCGTGAACAGTTTAGCCATACATACAACCGTTTATTTGAATTTGCAAGACAAAATGCAGATGCTTTTCTTTTTACGAATTCTCACTGTGATAGTTATTTTCTCGATGAACATAGTAATGAAATATTCGAGGATTTTATGGGTTTCTTTATGGACTTGATTGAGGATGGAATCGAAAAAGGTTTTCTCCGTCCATTACCACCAATTGCGTTAATTATCATTGTATATCAACCGATTGAAAAATTAATTAAAGTAATGGAAACAGGCCAATTAGAATATACAGAAGAATTGGTAAAAGAACTGGAAGAAAGCTGTTGGAATGCTATTAGAATCATTTGATTCTATAGCGTTATAAGGATAGGAATGAACATTCATTCCGATGAGGGTGTGAAAAAGAAAAGTAGGAGATGATCAATCTGTACAATTAAAGGAATGAATATTCATTCCGAAATCCATAGTTTAATAGAGCTAAAAAGTAAATTAATAGAACGAGAGGAATGAACGTTCATTCCGAAAGGGTGTTTTCAAAATAATAGGAATGAATATTCATTCCGTAACTAACGTAAAATTTTAATCGTGGGAGATGATGCAAATGAGCAAGCTGAGAAATTGGAGAAGTTTATCTTTTCTATTGTGGATAGTTATTACCATTACAATGATCGTTACGATGCCTAATATGGATAAATTAGTGAAAGAAAAAGGGCACATTACGATTCCTAATACAGAACAAAGTAGTATTGCTGACAAAATGATAAAAGAAATGAATAAAGACGGGACAGAAAAGTATGAGATTATAGCAGTTTTTAATAGTGGTAGTAAAACAGCTTTAACGACTGAACAAAAAGAGGAAATAACAAAAACAATCAATGCTTTGCAAAATGAAAAAGAACAATTAGGAATTAAAGAAGTTGTTTCACATTTAGATAATAAAGAATTAGAGAAACAATTAGTTTCTAAAGATAATACGACTATTTTAACGCAAATATCGATAGATAAAAAACATGGTGAAATATCGAAAGTTTCAAATAATCTTCATAATAAAGTGAAAACGAAAGGGGTAAAAACGTACTTAACAGGAAGTGACTTAGTAGCAGGTGATTTTCTTACATCTTCTCAAGAGGGAGTGAAAAAGACTGAAGTTATTTCTATCATTTTCATTCTTGTAGTATTAATCATTGTATTCCGTTCACCTGTTGTTCCGATTATTTCACTTCTTACAGTTGGTGTATCGTACTTAGTTTCAATGGGGGTTATTGCCCATCTTGTAGATCAATTTAATTTCCCGTTTTCAAACTTTACGCAAGTCTTTGTAGTTGTTGTCCTGTTTGGGGTTGGAACAGACTATAACATTTTATTATTTACGAGATTTAAAGAAGAATTAAGTAAACAAGAAAACGCATTTTTGGCTACGAAAGAAACATTTAAATCGGCAGGGAAAACCGTTTTATATAGCGGGATAGCAGTACTAATTGGTTTTGCATCTCTTGCTTTAGCGAGCTTTAAATTATATCAATCTACTTCAGCGGTAGCAATTGGTGTTGCAGTATTATTACTCGTATTAACTACGTTAAATCCATTTTTTATGGTGCTTCTAGGAAAAGGGATGTTTTATCCAGTTAAAACATTTAAAGGCCATGAAGATAGTCGTCTATGGGGATTCTTTGCGAAAAATTCAGTTGCAAGACCGTTTGTCGCTTTAATTATTGTATTCGTGATATCGATTCCTTTCGTATTAAAGTATTCTAATACACTTAATTACAACGATTTATTTGAAGTAGACAATAAATATGAGTCGAAAATGGGGATTAACGTAATAGAAGAACATTTTCCACCTGGTTTTTCTTCACCAAGTACGTTAGTCATTCAATCGAATAATAAGTTAGATGAGGCGAGTTCGCTTCAAACTTTAGATGAACTAACTGAAAAGATTTTGAAAGTGAAAGGTGTTTCAGAAGTATATGCACCGACACGTCCAACTGGTGAAAGAATTAAAGAACTATATATAAATAAACAAGCGGGTGAACTAAATACAGGTTTAGGAGATGCCAATGGTGGTATAAAGGAAATTAATGATGGATTAACTACTGCGAAAGATAAAATGGGTAGTAAGGATTCAAATAGTCTTGCAAACGTTCAAAAGTTAATTGATGGAACAAATGAAGCGAAAAATGGTGTATCGGCATTAGGAACAGCTTTAAATCAACTATCAAATGGCATAAATGACGGAGCAAAAGGTGCGCAGCAAATTGAGAGTGGGTTAACTTCAGTAAATGAAAATATAAGTGTATTATCTCATGCAACTTCACAACTTCATGCTGGCTATACGCAGTTAGAAAAAGGTTTAAGTTCTTACGATCAATACTTCGGAAGTATTTCTCAAGCGATTGACGGTGCGAAGAAAGGTTATGAACAAATTGAAATGTTAATGACCAATTTCATTCAAACGAAACCAGAATTAGCAAATGATCCTAACATTCTGCAGACGATAGGAATTGCTAAAGAGGCTCAAAAGCAATTAGGTGGGCTGTCAAATGAATTAAATCAATTAGCAGCGCAGCACAATGCGGCGATGGGATCATTTAAAGAAGCGAATCAATCGTTATTGAAAGTGGATAACGGCTTAAAAGAAATGAGCAATGGAGTTACTAAGTTACAAAAAGGAGCAGCTGATCTTAAAAATGGATTAAATGAAGGAGCAACAGGTTCAAAACAAATTGCAAACAAGTCATCTGAGTTACAAACCGGATTAACGAAAATAAACGATGGGCAAGGTCAGCTATTAACCGGACTGAAAGACTTGCAAGAACAGATGGGACAATTACAATCAGGACTATCTAAAAGTACAGAAGGCCTTGAAAAGGTAAGTAACGGCCTAGGGGATGCTCAGAAATATTTAGGAGAACTAAATGAATCAAAAAGCTCTGAGAAATTTTATATTCCAAAAGAAGTTTTGGAGGGAGAAGATTTCCAAAAAGCTTTGAATACGTACATGTCACATGATAGAAAGACTGCTAAAATGACAATCATTTTAGACGTAAATCCGTATTCAAAAGAAGCCATGCCAATTATTCAAGAAATCAATAAAACGATAGATGGTACTTTGAAGGGGACGGAATTAAATCATGCGAAAACAGCAATTGGAGGAACAACAGCTAGAAACGTTGATTTAAAAGAAGTAACAGGGCAAGACTTCTTACGTACAGCTACAATTATGTTAATTGGAATTGCAATCGTATTAATCGTGATTACACGTTCATTATTAAACACAATCTTTATTATTGGATCTTTAATATTAGCTTATTTTGCATCACTTGGTATAAGTGAACAAATTAGTACACACTTACTAAACGTAGATTCACTAAGCTGGAATGTTCCATTCTTTAGTTTCATAATGATTGTCGCTTTAGGAGTGGATTATAGTATTTTTGTAATGATGAGATACAATGAGTTAGAAGAGGACCCAGCGACGAAAATTGTAACTGCTTCTCGTCATATCGGAGGAGTCGTATTATCAGCGGCACTTATTTTAGGTGGTACATTTGCTGCATTAATCCCTTCAGGTGTATTAACGCTTATACAAGTAGCATCCGTTGTTGGTGTTGCATTGTTACTATTAGCTATTATTGTGATGCCGATATTGCTACCTGCTTTAATAGGCTTAACGAGTAAAATGAAGAATTATGCAAAGAAATTAAGTGAAAGGAAATAAAAGAATCGCCTTTTAAAAGTAACTGTTTCAGTTATGGGAGAGAACATATAAAATAACACACAAATTAGGGATGTAAATCACATATGATTTAGCATCCCTTTTTTAATTGGTATTACATTGTTTAAGTACTTTTATATAGTAAAATTGCAAAGGAAGAGAAAAAGAAAACAGTAAAAACAGCAGCGCAACGATTGGGGATTACTGACAAAGTATTTGGTTTAAAAGATAAATGGAAAATTTATGTTAAAATAATGGTAGAGATTGTGAAAAAATGTTCTTAAACTAACGGTCAGGATACTTTAAGAAGGATTTTTCAAAGGAAATGGTGAATATCATATTTTGAAGGAGTGATTGCAGTGGAGTAATTAATTTTTTAAATCTTGGTTAAATACTTTGAAGGAAGGGATTTATAAATATGAATGCAAAACTAATAATAGTAGAAGGTTTACCTGGATTCGGAAAATCGACCACTGCAAAGCTAATAAATGAAATTCTAAGCCAAAATAAAATTGAAGTTGAACTATTTTTAGAGGGGAATTTGAACCACCCCGCCGACTATGATGGTGTATCTTGTTTTAATAAATTTGAATTCGATAGATTAGTATCTAACAGTGGAGATTTTAAAGAAGTGCTTCTTAAAAGAGTTTTAAAAAAAGGAAGCAATTATTTATTACCATACAGAAAGATAAAAAATGAGTTTGGTGACCAGTTTTCGGACGAATTATGTAACGATATTTCAAGAAACGATATATATGAATTACCATTCGATAAAAATGTTGAATTAATTGCTGACAAATGGAATGACTTTGCTGAAATTGCTCTAGAAGATGATAAGGTTTATATTTTTGAATGTTGTTTCATACAAAATCCATTAACGATTGGGATGATTAAATACGGTGAACAAAAAGAAAAAATAATAAATTATGTAATGAAAGTTGCAAAAATCATAGAGAATCTAAATCCAATGTTATTCTATGTAGAACAAGATAATCTTGAACTTTCATTTAGGAAGGCATTAAAAGAAAGAACTCCAGAATGGTCTACAGGATTTGTCGACTATTACACGAACCAAGGCTATGGGAAAGAACATAACCATTCAGGTGTAGAAGGAACGATAAAAGTTCTTGAAGCTAGAAGGAATTTAGAGTTAGAAATATTTGATATGTTAAAAATGAACAAAGAAAAAATCAATAATACAAAATATGAAATTGACTCGTATAGGTCAATGTTAAAAGATAAGTTAATAATACAAATGGTGAAATAGCTTTTTACACTACCTGGTGCTTTAGTTGGAGAAGGAAATGAAAACGCTCAGAATATTTTCTGAGCGTTTTAGTTTGCTCTTTATAATACGAAACGTGGTGTGAAATGCATACAAATTATTGTGTTATTTATAATGGGTATTAACATTTTTCTCTCCCTAAATTGAACCCGTTCTTTTAAAAGGTGATTTTCCTTATTTTACAAACTTGTCCATCACATCTTTATATTTTACAAACTCTTCATCTTTCATATCGCCATTCATTTGTAGAAGAAAATTGCCTTTTGCGTGTGTATGAGAGAATAACATAGGAGCAGAATTTCCTAATTCATCGTAATATTTCTTTACTTTTTCTAGGTCTTCTTTCTTTGTAATTTCGAATAATCGACCGCCTTTATCTTCACCAAGAGCAGGTACGACAATACGCTTACCTTCTTTTCGAAGGTTACCAAATTCTTTTTGTGGAAGATCGGTTGGATTTTCTGCTTGGAGACCAGCATTTTTAAATTCAGTGATAATTGAATCGACAGTTACTTTCGTTTCTTTTTTCTCTTGTTTTGATTCAGTAGGTGTTTTTCCATTGTTATTACTACATGCAGTTAAGGAAATAAGAGATAAACATAATGCACCAATCATAAATATTGTTTTCAAAATGAATCCCCCTTAAAGTGTGTATGTAACTTTAATATAATTAAAAACAAAGGTTTTATTCAAGTTTGGAAAGAAAGGAATAGCAATCAACCGTTGCTATTCATCCAGCTTCTACTATATAATAACTATAGTCTACAATAATTGAGTCGTAATATGCGATTTTTTAAGACAATCGGTGAGAAAACGCTGAAATAAGCGGTATTAGTAGGAGGACACAAATGATTACAGTAAGTAACGTTAGTTTGCGTTTCGCGGATCGCAAATTGTTTGAAGATGTTAACATAAAATTCACGCCAGGTAACTGCTACGGTTTAATCGGAGCAAACGGTGCTGGTAAATCAACATTTCTAAAGATTTTATCTGGAGAAATCGAACCATCAACAGGTGACATACATATTACGCCAGGTGAGCGTCTTGCAGTATTAAAACAGAACCACTTCGAATACGAAGAGTTCCCAGTATTAGAAACTGTAATTATGGGTCATACTCGTCTTTACAAAGTAATGCAAGAGAAAAATGCCATTTATATGAAAGAAGATTTTAGTGATGAAGATGGTATGCGTGCTGCTGAACTTGAAGGTGAGTTTGCTGAGCTGAACGGTTGGGAAGCTGAGTCAGAAGCTGCAATTCTTCTTAAAGGTTTAGGTATTGGTGAAGACCTTCATGATAAGAAAATGTCAGAATTAACTGGGGCAGAGAAAGTAAAAGTATTACTTGCTCAAGCTTTATTCGGTCAACCTGATATTCTATTACTAGATGAGCCTACCAACCACTTGGACTTAAAAGCGATTCAATGGTTAGAAAACTTCTTAATGAACTTTGAAAATACAGTTATCGTTGTATCCCATGACCGTCACTTCTTAAATAAAGTATGTACGCACATGGCTGATCTTGATTTCGGTAAAATTCAACTTTATGTTGGTAACTATGACTTCTGGTATGAGTCAAGCCAATTAGCTTTAAAATTAACACAAGATGCTAATAAGAAAAAAGAAGAGAAAGTAAAAGAGTTACAGAACTTCATTGCGCGCTTTAGCTCAAACGCATCTAAAGCGAAACAAGCAACTTCTCGTAAAAAATTATTAGATAAAATTACATTAGATGATATTAAGCCATCATCTCGTCGTTACCCATTCGTTGGCTTCACACCAGAACGTGAAGTAGGAAATGACTTATTAACTGTTGAAGGTCTTTCTAAAACAATTGATGGTGAAAAAGTGTTAGATAATGTGTACTTCACTTTAAATAAAGGTGATAAAGTTGCATTTATCGGTCGTAACGATATTGCGATGACGACATTATTTAAAATCCTTATGGGTGAAATGGAGCCAGATAGTGGTTCATTTAAATGGGGCGTTACAACATCTCAATCGTACTTCCCAAGAGATAACTCTAAATACTTTGAGAACAGTGACTACAACTTAGTTGAATGGTTACGTCAATTCTCTCCACAAGATGAGTCAGAAAGCTTCTTACGTGGTTTCTTAGGCCGTATGTTATTCTCAGGCGAAGAAGTTAAGAAGAACGTTTCAGTACTATCTGGAGGCGAAAAAGTTCGTTGTATGTTATCTAAAATGATGTTAAGTGGTGCAAACGTTATTACACTTGACGACCCAACGAACCACTTAGACCTTGAGTCTATCACTGCATTAAACAATGGTTTAATTGCATTTAAAGGTACAATTTTATTCACATCACATGACCATCAGTTCGTACAAACAATTGCAAACCGCATTATCGAAGTAACGCCAAACGGTGTAATCGATAAAGAGGCTACTTACGATGAGTTCTTAGAAAATGAAGAACTTCAAAAACAAGTAGATGCAATGTACAAAGGTCAATAATAAATGATGAAAACCCTCGCTCTCGTTTTGGGAGCGAGGTTTTTTTTATAAATTGTATTTTATGGATTGTGAATAATTATTCAAAAATAATTTTATTGAAGGAAAGGGATTTGAATGTTGTACATAGAAGAATGGCTGAAGCATAAATAACTGAAGAAATATAATATACATTAAAAATAAATGTTATCTATTGTGAATTTAATTATATTACATTAATGTTCCAGAACTGGAGACATATTTATTTGCGAAGTAGGGAATAAAGGTATATAGTATGTGATGTCATAATTAGTGGATGAATCTTGGGAGAAAACAGAAAATGTTACAAATTTATTTTGTTAAATAGAAACCAAGGTCAAAATGTATAGAAAGAAATAGTTGAATAAATACTAGCTTCAAATTATAATTACTATTATTCTTCATATAGTTAAATAAATAGAATCTATTTGAAGATAAAAAATTGAATAGAGAGACAGACTTATAAAAAAATAAGCCTTGGATGATCAAAAGAGGTGGAGAAATGAAACAATTCTTATTAAAGAGCAAAAGCGTGCTAAGCAATCATTTTGGATTCTTTCTGTTTGCCGTTATTTTATTTTGGCTCAAAACATATGCGGCTTATGTAACAGAATTTAATTTAGGTATTTCAAATACAATCCAAAAATTCTTGCTGTTTTTCAACCCGCTTAGTTCAGCAGTGCTATTTTTAGGACTTGCATTATTTGCAAAAGGGAAACGATCTTATATTTGGTTAATTGTTATCAACTTGTTATTGTCGATTCTTTTATATGCAAACGTCGTATATTATCGCTTTTTCAGTGACTTTATTACGTTCCCGACGTTGACACAAACGAATAACTTTGGAGATTTAGGTGGTAGTATTGTTGCGTTGCTACATCTTTACGATCCGCTATACTTCTTAGATACAATTATTTTAATTGTGTTAGTAGCAACGAAATTTGCAAATCCAAAACCAATTCGTGTTGCGAAGCATAAAGTATCACTAGTATTTGTAGCAGGTATTTTATTATTCAGTGTTAACTTAGGACTTGCAGAATCTGACCGTCCTGAATTATTAACAAGAACGTTTGACCGAAATTATATTGTGAAATATTTAGGGGCGTATAACTACACAATTTATGATGGAATTCAAAGTGCGAAAGCATCAACGGAAAGAGCGTTAGCTGATGGAGATAATATGACAGAAGTAAGAAATTATTTAACATCAACTTATGCTAGTCCGAATCCTGAGTATTTCGGTAAAGGTAAGGGAATGAACGTAATTTATATTCATTTAGAGTCATTCCAAAACTTCTTAATTGATTATAAATTAAACGGTCAAGAAGTTACGCCGTTCTTAAACTCATTTACAAAAGATGCGAATACGCTTTATTTTGATAAC
The DNA here is from genome assembly GCF_027715825.1 of Bacillus cereus group sp. Bc061. NCBI lineage: Bacteria > Bacillati > Bacillota > Bacilli > Caryophanales > Bacillaceae > Bacillus > Bacillus cereus group sp. Bc061. Next base: position 1,352,136 of record NZ_JAQFTZ010000001.1, on the reverse strand, counting down.
TTCTTCCATCAAACAGGACAAGGGAAAACGTCTGATGCGGAGTTTATGTTAGAGAATTCTATGTTTGGTTTACCACAAGGGTCTGTATTTACAACGAAATCTCATAATACGTATCAATCAGCACCAGCAATTTTAGGACAACAAGGATACACATCAGCTGTATTCCATGGTAACTATAAAACATTTTGGAACCGTGACGATATTTATAAATCATTTGGTTTTAATAAATTCTTTGATGCTTCATACTATGATATGAACGAAAAAGATGTAGTAAACTATGGATTAAAAGATAAACCATTCTTTAATGAATCCATTCCGTTATTAGAAACATTGAAACAACCGTTCTATACGAAGTTTATTACGTTATCGAATCACTTCCCGTATCCGATTGATAAAGAGGAAGCGACAATTGAACCAGCAAACACAGGTGACTCGTCTGTAGATACGTATTTCCAAACAGCACGTTATTTAGACGAATCTGTAAAAGGTTTCATCGATTACTTGAAACAATCTGGTTTATACGATAATTCTATTATCGTTATGTACGGAGACCATTACGGTATTTCAGATAATCATAATGCAGCAATGTCAAAAGTAATGGGTAAAGAAATTAACTCATTTGAAAATGCACAGTTACAACGTGTACCATTTATCGTTCGTGTACCAGGTGTGAAAGGTGGCGTACAACATCAATATGGTGGTGAAATTGATGTTCTTCCAACTCTTTTACACTTACTAGGAACAGATACAAAAAATTATGTTCAATTTGGTTCAGATTTATTATCACCAGATCATAAACAAGTTGTTGCGTTCCGTAACGGCAACTTCGTAAGCCCAACAGTTACTGCATTAAACGGCAAATACTATGATACAACGACTGGAAAACCAGTAGAATTTACAGATGAAATAAAACAAAATGAACAAATGGTTCAAAACTCGTTAAAATACTCTGACCAAGTCGTAAATGGTGACTTATTACGATTCTACACACCGGAAGGATTTACACCGATAGATCGTTCGAAGTATAACTATAACAATCGTGATAAAAACAAAACGAAAGTAAAAACGACTCCGGAAGGGGAAGCTAAATAAATAACAAAAGGCACTATTCCTATGAATAGTGCCTTTTGTTTGTAAATAAAACATCATCATGAGATAGAACCATCTGTTGCTTTCTGTTTTGCCTTTCCGAAGAAAACTACACCGGCAATAATGATAATGATGAATGCCCATTTTATGAAAGGGTTACTTTCGAAAAATGCAGCGAACCATTTCTCGTCTACAATCATTTTCGCAGCGGTATAAGCTAAAACAGCTGCTCCAATCGTAATGATGATAGGATAACGGTCAACCCATTTTAAAATTAATGTACTGCCCCAAACTACTACTGGAATTGAAACTAATAGCCCGATGATTACTAAAGAAAAGTTGCCATGCGCAGCTCCAGCAACAGCGAGAACGTTATCAATTCCCATCAATGCATCAGCAATGATAATGGTTTTAATAGCAGACCAGAAACCTTCTTCCGCCTTAATATCGTGATCTTTGCCTTCAGCAATTAATTTGTAAGCGATCCATATAAGGAGTACACCACCAATTAGAAGTAGCCCTGGTATTTTTAACAACCAAACGACAACTAAAGTAGCGAGGGCTCTAATCGCGATTGCCCCGATAGTTCCCCATATAATAACTTTCTTTTGTTGATCTTTCGGTAATCGTCTTGCTGCTAACCCAATTACAATGGCATTATCACCTGCTAACACTAAATCAATTACAATAATGGCAAGTAAGGCTGACAAATATTCAGCTGAAAGGAAATCCATATACATATCACTCCTTAAGAGTAATATGTGCTAAAGTGTTGATAATATAAAAAATAGGATTGACTTTGTATATTCAATCCATAATTTCTTACTGTATTTTGATAAATCTGTTTTAATTTCGTATCAATCGCCTTTGCAATCTCTTTTGCTTTTCGATTCATCTTTTTAATACGGTTTTTTCTTCTACTATCCAAGTTTTTACTTCTGATTTCATGAATAGATCTATCTTCCTTAGCACGAAAACGTCGTATTTTTTTACGAAGGAGAGAGGGGGAATTGAGTCGAATATACGAGGAGTAATTCCAAAAACGATAAAAAGACTTGATTCCTAGTTAAAGGAAATCAAGTCTTTTTATTACATACGATTATCGTGCCAGAAGTTTAATGGGAAGTGTTCGTTCTCACTATAGGCTTCTAATTCATATCCTTTTTCTTTCAGCCCTTTAATAATACCAGGTACTGCTTTTACGGACTGTGGATGAATGTCGTGCATAAGGATAACTTCTGTTGGCTTGTTTGCACCATTAATAACGTTTTCTACAATTTTAGCTGATGCAGCGTCAACCGGCATTTTGTTATATCTCCAGTCTAATGAATCAATTGTCCAATCCCAAACTTTTAGCCCATTCTCAACAACTTTGTTGCGAAGCGCTTCGTTTAATCCTGGCATTGAGCCGTAAGAAGGACGAGTTAATACTGGTGATTTACCTAGAACGCCAGCGATTAATCCTTGATCTTCTTTCATCTCATCTACGTAATGACCTTCTGTGTAAAGTTTCTTGTAGTTATGAGTCATACTGTGCATCCCAACGTAGTGGCCTTCAGCATCTTCACGCTTTACAAGATCAGGAAAAGCTTTTACATTTGAACCAATAAGGAAGAATGTTGCTTTTGCATTTTCTTTCTTTAACATATCTAAAAGCTCAGCTGTGTATTTTCCAGGACCATCATCAAATGTTAAATAAGCTACTTTTCTAACTTGCCCATTGTATTGTTTTGGAGCTTCTTTCGGTGCAAGAGACGATTGAATTTCACTTACAAGTTGAACAGATTTTGCTTCATCCTCTGTACTTGCTAGAGCAGTATGTGTTGATCCTAAAGCCGCTTCGTATGTAAATAATACCCCCGCGCAAATCAACATAGCCCTTTTCACTAAAGTTGTCATTCGAATTCCATTGTGCATAATTTTCCTTCTCTCTATAAAAGTTCTACTCTACTATATTAGCAATTATAGGGAGGTAATTGCAAAAAAACTTTTTTACAAGTGCAAAAAAGTTTGTCCAAAAGTATGCAAGATTTCAATATTTTGCAGGTTTATTAAAATGAAACAAAAATTGAATGAAAATGCATGTGATTTGTTCATATATAGTAAATTCAATGAGTGAGTTAGTAGGGGGTATACATAATATGCTAGCGAAGAGGGTGCCTGTTGTATGAAAACGTGTCTTTAAAATTTCACATACCGAATTTAAAAAGTAAATATAGGAAAACCAAAAAGTAATGTAGAATATATCGTACATACATATATGAAGTCAACATAAAAAATAAAGAGGTGGGTATATGTTACTTGAAGAAGTAATGCAGCAACTAGAGGAATACGGAACAGAACAGAATCGTAAAACGTATAAAAACCACGGAGCGAAAGAGCCACTATTCGGAGTTAGTTTTGCTAATTTAAAATTGTTAAAAAAGAAGATAAAAAAAGATCATGATTTAGCAATTTCATTATGGGAAACAAAAAATATGGATGCAATGACTTTAGCAACAATGATATTAGATCCAAAAAAAGTTACGACAGAACTACTAAATAAATGGGTACAGGAAGTTGATTATTATTGTTTAATGGACGTTTTAATGACGGCTATTTGTACGTCGCCAATCGCGATAGAAAGAATGGAAGACTGGACAAAGTCTGATGATGAATGGATTGGAAGAGCAGGCTGGTCTTTATTAGCAAATATAGCGATTAAAAATAAAACGTTACAAGATGATTTCTTCTCTCCTTATCTAGAAGAAATTAAAGTAAATATACATAATGAAAAAAATAGAAAAAAAGAAGCAATGAATAGTGCTTTAATTGCGATAGGAATTCGTAATGAAGACTTAGAGCGAAAAGCGATTGAAATTGCACGTGAAATTGGAAAAGTACACGTTGATCACGGAGCAACGTCATGCAAAACACCAGACGCAGAGTCGTATATAAAAAAAGCGAGAGAAAGAGCTGCAAAAAAGAAAGTGAAATAAGAAAAGGGGAACGGTTATGAAAGCAATGGAAGCGGCAAAAAGCATCATTACATCACACTTTCCGAATTGTGATGTAGCTTTACTTGGAGGAAGCGTTGCAAGAGGGGAAGCGACAAAAACATCTGATCTGGACATTGTAATAATAGATCCTAGTTTGTCATCTTGTTATAGAGAATCTTTCTATAGTAATGGATGGCCAGTTGAAGTGTTTGTACATAATTTTGAAACGTATAAAACCTTTTTTAAAATGGATTGCGATCGCGGGAGACCTTCGTTACCACAATTAGTTGCAGAAGGTGTTGTATTAAAAGGTGAAAATGAAATTGTTGAAAAACTAAAAAGAGAAGCAAATAATTTACTAAATAAAGGACCAGCAAAATGGACCGAAGAAATGATGAAGCAGAAGCGGTATTTTATTACAGATACTTTGGATGATTTTATTGGTGCATCAAAAAGAGAAGAAGAGTTGTTTATCGCGAATTTATTAGCTGATTTATTACATGAATATGTATTAAGAGTAAATGGGAAATGGCTTGGAAGTTCAAAATGGTTTATAAGGGTACTTAGAAAATATGATGAACAATACGCAGATCAATTTGTAGCGGCGTTCGATCATTTTTATACAACGGGAGAGAAAGGAAACTTAATTACTTTTGTAGAACAAACGCTAGAACAGTATGGAGGAAGAATGTTCGAAGGGTTTTCTATAGGAAAATAAAAAGGGGATAGCATAATGAATGTACCATTTGTTCAATTAAGAGAACTGACATTAGATGATGTAGAAGATCGATATCAATGGTCATTAGATACACAAATAACGAAACATTTAGTTGTACCAGATCAATATCCACCGTTCACTCGTGAAGATACAAAAAAATGGATTGAAGCATGTATAAATCGAAAAAATGGTTACGAACAAAGAGCTATCACTGCGGAGAACGGCATACATATTGGATGGGTAGATCTTAAAAACTTTGATAAAACAAATAAAAATGCAGAATTGGGAATCGCGATTGGTAATAAAGAATACTGGGGTAAAGGGTATGGAATAGCCGCCCTATATAGTATGTTACATGTAGCATTCTTTGAGTTTGAATTAGAAAAAGTATGGCTACGTGTAGATGAAGATAATTTACAAGCTAGAAAGAGCTATGAAAAGGCTGGTTTTGTATGCGAAGGGTTAATGAGAAATGATCGATTACGTAAAGGTCAGTTCATTCATCGCTATCGTTATAGTATGTTAAGAGAAGAATATCAATCTTTAATTAGTAGTTTGTAAAAATATTATGTTAACTAAAAGGGGATAGAGAAATATGATTCGATTACTTACGAAAGAAGATGCAAAAAAATATTGGGACTTACGTTTACAAGCATTACAAGTAAATCCAGAGGCATTTGTAACAACTTATGAAGAGGCGATTCACCAAGAAAATCCGATTAAGCGAGTGGAAAGTAATTTAACAGCTGCTACTAGTTGTACATTTGGTGCTTTTAATGAAGAGCATCAATTAGTTGGAGTTGTTACTTTACTAACAGAAGAGAAAGAGGCGTATAAACATAAAGGTCATATCGTTGCGATGTATGTAGATGCAAGCAATCGAAGAAGTGGTCTTGCACGTGAGTTAATACGTAAGGCAATCGAAAAAGCAAGAGAAATGAACTTGGAACAATTGACATTAGGTGTTGTATCCACTAACGAGCCAGCAAAAAGGTTGTATGAATCAATAGGCTTTAAAACGTATGGGATTGAAAAGAGAGCTATAAAGATGAATGGTGTGTATAGTGATGATGAACATATGGTTTTGTTCCTTTAAAAGAGGGAGTTTACTATGAAAGATCTCTATTTAGAAAAAAATATGAACCCGCAAGTAGCAATTCTATATGCGACAGTTGCCGATACATTTAAACGGTTGCAAAAGTTAGTAGAGGGTACCGATGAGAAAGAACTGTCTTTTAAAGGGTTAAAAAATAATGAAAATAGTATTGGACAACTACTTCAACATTTAGCAGTTGTCGATTTGCATTGGGTATACCGCTTAAAAGGAGAACCCGTTCCACTGGCACTTGATAATATATATGGACCTATGTTAAATGAAGCAGGAGAGCTGCCCAGTTTAAGAAAACATACATTGCAACAATTAATGCAAGATTATGAAGCAGTGCAACATATGTTTTATGAGGAATGTTTGAAACTAACAGAAAATGATTTAACACGAGAGGTTTTTTATCCGACTTTAATGGGCAGTAAGACCCCCACCTCAAAATGCAGCGAAAGAAAAGAAGTTAGGTGGGGGATCAACTGCCCATAAAAGTCCGATTGGTTCAACTAATAATCAGTGGGGGATGAACAAAACCCCCACTGATTAAAGTTTCACTTTATGAAAAGGGAGAAAATGCGACTATAAGGTGGGGAATATGGCATATAGCTGATCATAATCGGTACCATCAAGCTCATATTAGTCAGTTAAGAAAACTATATAGAGCTAGAATGCATACAAGATAAAGATTTCGAATTTTAATTATATTTAATTTGTTGTATAGTATAAGAAGAAACTAAACAAGGGGTTTTATAATGAAAGCTATTGCAGTAGGGATATTGGCATCATTTTTCTTTGCCTTTACCTTCGTTTTAAATCGGGTAATGGACCTAGAAGGTGGAAGCTGGATTTGGAGTGCATCATTACGGTACTACTTTATGGTTCCAATGCTTTTACTTATTGTCATGTATAGAGGGAATTTAAAGCAACTCTTTCAATATATGAAAAACAATCCGAAAGAATGGTTAGTGTGGAGTATCGTTGGATTTGGTCTCTTCTATGCACCACTTAGTTTTGCTGGAGCTTTCGGACCTGGTTGGCTCGTTGCATCAACATGGCAAATTACGATCGTAGCAGGGATTTTGTTAACACCATTTTTTGCAGTAGATCCGTTACATAAAAAACTCCCAATGAAGGAATTAGTTATGTCGGGTATTATTTTATGTGGTGTTGTACTTATGCAAGTAGAACATGCTTCTTCATTAGGAATTCGTGAAACCGTTTTATGTGTCGTTCCTGTACTTATTGCAGCGTTTGCGTACCCTCTTGGAAATCGAAAAATGATGCAAGTTTGTAAAGGGGAATTAGATGTATTTCAGCGAGTTCTCGGTATGACATTAGCAAGCTTACCATTTTGGTTTTTACTATCTGGTTATGAAGTATCAACAGGTGGTCTACCGTCAAGTAGCCAAGTTTTCCAATGTTTTATTGTAGCAGTTAGTTCTGGCTTAATCGCAACGGTATTATTCTTCTTTGCGACAGATCTTGTAAAAGATGATCCGCAAAAACTAGCAACAGTGGAAGCAACTCAGTCCGGTGAGGTTTTATTTGCGCTAGTAGGAGAACTTATCTTGTTATCTGCACCAATTCCGTCATCTTTATCTTGGATTGGTATGAGTCTAGTTATTATTGGAATGATACTACATAGTTATGTAGCGGTCGTTGTGAAGAAAGAAGAAAAAATAACGGCGTAATGAGATTAGCTCTTTATATAAAGAGCTAATCTTTTTTCATAGAAAGGAATGATGATATGAATTTGCAACGCGTTGAACAAATTGAGAAAGATCCCATTTTAAATGTACTACAGTATGCAGTCGGACCAAGTGAAACTAGCTTAAAGAAAGCAGTTTTATTTTATGAAAGGAATAAAGCGACTTTGCATAGATATGAAGAAAAGGCTTGCATAGGTATTGAAATAATTGGAGCAAAGAAAGCGAGAATTTGTCATATAGCAGTCGTTCCACAATATCGTCATAATGGAATTGCGTGGCAAATGATAAAGGAAGTATTAAGAATGCATCAATTGATGTATCTAGAGGCAGAGACAGACGATGAAGCGGTAGAATTTTATAAAAAAATTGGTTTTCAGGTTAAAAGTTTAGGAGAAAAATATCCGGGGGTTGAAAGGTTTTGTTGTTATTTGGAAATGTAGTATAAAAATATATAAATATACATCTTATGTTTAGTTTGAAAAAAGTGATATTTACATTATATAATAAAGGTATCTGGAAAAATATAGATAATAGAAATTAGGTGTATAACACATGAGAATGGATAAAAGTAAATTTATAAAAATTGCTACTTCAATAGGAGTGTCATCTTTTTTATTAACGGGCTGTGGCGATTATGAAGAAGATACTGCCCAGCAAGAAAGTACTGCTGTTAAAACAGATGGTGCAAAACAAGGAAATGAACAAGAAAGATTAAATTGTGATGATAAAGCTCCAACTAATGAAAATGTAGAAAAAGATGAGTTATGTAAGGAAAATAATCCGTCATTTTCTTCTTATCATGAAAATTCACATTTACCGATACTGCCGTTCGTTGCAGGATATTTATTAGCAAGCAGAACTTCAAATATGAATTATGCAGTAAAACCGAATATAATGAAGAAACCGTATGCAAATAACATTATTCCATATCGTGAAAAAGACCAAAGTAGAACTGGAGGCAGCGGTGGTGGCGGGTATTACGGCGGAACTAACAGTAACAATAGTAATTCTTCCAATAAAGTAGATTTAAATAAACAGCAGCCAAATCCATCAAATAAAGTAACACCAGATACAAATGCGCCGAAATCATCTACGACACAAACGCCGAAAGTGAATTCTGGTTCTAGTGGAATTGGGAATGCAAAAGCGCCAGCCGGATCATAACACGAAAGGATAATAGAATCATGTATACAGAACAAGAACAGAAAGAGTATATGAAAGTATGGTTTTCACTTGCAGAAGAGGCTGGTCGGAATGGGTTTACTTGGCCGAGTCTATTAGAAAATGAAGAATGGAATCAATATATGGCAACAGGTATGTATCGTATGCCAGTAAAAACTTATACTGCTATTTCAAAAGCGACAGAAGAAATTATGTATGTGTTATATAGAACGTATCAATACATTCTCAATACGACAGAAGATTTTCAAAAATTAGGATTTCCAGCTGAAACGTGGGAAATTGCGAGAATGAAACATACAGGTTTATTTTCATATTTTACAAGGTTTGACTTTATCGTAAATGGTGAAGATATAAAGTTAATAGAAGTAAATTGTGATACACCAACAGGTTATTTAGAGCCATCTGTCGCAAATGAAGTGTTATGCCGTTATCACGATGTAAATCATCCAAATCATATAGAGGAGCATATTGTGCAGGCGTGGGAACAAATTAAACATGACTATAGTATAGATCCTAGAGAAACGATTTATTTTACGAGTTATGATTGGCATGATGAAGACCATCAAACAGTTCAATTTTTAAGAAGCTATTGTTTAGATCAGTCAACGGATTATATAGGTATTCAAGATATCGTTGTTGCAGATGATGGTATATATACGCAAAATGGTGAGAGAATTCATTATTTATATAGACTATATCCAATTGAATATTTAGTTTCAGATGCTGATAAAAGCGGGAAAAGAATTGGACTCCAGTTTTTAGATCATATAGCGCAAGGCAGAGTGAAAATCATTAATCCACCAGCTGCTTTTCTTATGCAAAATAAAAGTGTACTCGCATTAATTTGGCAACTTTACGAAGAAGAAGTTTTCTTTAAGGAAGAGGAGCGAGGAATCATTCAGAAATACTTCCTACCAACATATTTTACAAATAAACCGTTTATAGAAAGAAATGAATCCTATGTTTCTAAACCTTTATACGGCCGTGAAGGCGGAGGAGTATCTATATACGAAAATAATGAACTATTAGCTGAAGATAAAACAGAGTATTACTTTGAACAGCGGAAAATATATCAGCAATACATAGAAATGCCAGACTATACAATTGACACGTGGGACGGTCCGTATACTGGTAAACTATTAATTGGTTCACACTGTATTAGCGGGAGAGCTGCTGGTTTATTTTTACGTGTAGGTGAGAAAATAACAGGAAATTTATCGATGTTTACTGGAGTTACAATTGAAGGATAAATGAAACAAAGAGCTTATCATTTTTGGTGAGCTCTTTGTTTGTATATAGTGTTTTTATGTTTTTGATGTAACGCCTTCATTTTTTGCATAGATAAAATGATTAAGTTAAAAATTAAGAAAAATATGATAATATATGTATGTAGTAGTTTAAAACAAATGGGGGAACAATAGTGAAAATGAATGACATAGTGGCAAGTACGCAATTGCCAAATACAATCAAAACAATTACAAATGATTTAAGAAAATTAGGATTAGAAAAAGGAATGACAGTTATTGTACATTCTTCGTTAAGTTCCATTGGCTGGGTATCAGGCGGAGCAGTTGCAGTAGTAGAGGCGTTAATGGAGGTTATTACAGAAGAGGGAACGATTATTATGCCAACTCAGTCTTCGGATTTATCTGATCCGAAACATTGGTCAAGACCACCTGTACCTGAAGAATGGTGGCAAATTATTCGGGATAACGTTCCAGCATTTGAGCCACATATAACACCAACAAGGGCAATGGGAAAAGTAGTTGAATGTTTTCGTACATATCCGAATGTAGTACGTAGTAACCATCCATTAGGAAGCTTTGCTGCATGGGGAAGACATGCAGAAGAAATAACAGTAAATCAGTCACTATCGATGAGTTTAGGAGAAGAATCTCCATTAAGAAAAATATACGATCTAGACGGATACATATTATTAATTGGTGTTGGATATGATTCGAATACTTCTGTACATTTATCAGAAGTACGTTCTGGTGCATGTGAGTTAATAAAAGTAGGGGCACCTATTATAGAAAATGGTGAAAGAGTATGGAAAGAATTTGTTGATATGGATTACGATTCTGACAAATTTGTAGAAATTGGTGTAGAGTTTGAGCAAAAAGGAACCGTAACAATGGGGAAAATAGGAAACGCAAAGTGCCGTCTTATGAAACAACGTGATATAGTTGACTTTGGAACAGAATGGTTTCGTAAGAAAAATTAGTAAGGGATGGTTACGATGAAGGGGAAAAAGGTATTAATTACAAGCGGTGGTTGTTTAGAAAAATGGGATCAAGTACGCGGCCATACAAATATGGCAAAAGGAACAATTGGAAGAATAATCGCCGAAGAGCTTATAAGTAAAGGGGCCCATGTTATATATTTACATGGTTATTTTGCGGAGAAACCGAATGATATAAACAATCAATTAGAATTACATCCATTTGAAGGAATTGTTGATTTACAAGATAAAATGAAAAGTATCATTACGCATGAAAAAGTCGATGCGGTTATTATGGCAGCGGCTGGATCTGATTGGATTGTGGACAAGATTTGTGATCAAGAGGGTAATGTTCTTGATATGAATGGAAAAATCTCAAGTGATATAGCACCAATTATACATTTTCAAAAGGCACCGAAAGTATTAAAACAAATAAAAGAGTGGGATCCAGAAACTGTACTCGTTGGCTTTAAACTTGAAAGTGACGTAAATAAAGAAGAATTGTTTGAAAGAGCGAAAAATAGAATGGAAGAAGCGAAGGCGAGTGTAATGATTGCAAATTCACCACATTCTTTATATTCGCGCGGAGCAATGCACTACGTAATTGGACAAGACGGTAAAGGGCAGTTATGTAATGGAAAAGATGAAACAGCGAAAGAAATTGTCAAAAGGTTAGAGGTACTATGTAATCGCGTTACTGCTTCATAATTTCAAGTATTTGGATAAGAGTGAATCCGCATAGTATATATTGGTAAGCGAAACTTTTTGCTTTGATACAAACGTTAACCATTCAATATGGATACATAGAATAATTGGTGAGGAGTGAATTCTATGGAACATTTATTAAAGCAAGCTATTAAACTCCGGAAAGAAAAGAAATATGCGCAGTCTAAAGAGATACTCATTGGATTAACGAATTTTACGAGGGATGCAGAAGTACTTTATCAATGTGCTTGGATACATGATGTAATGGGGCTGGAAACAGAAGCTATGCCGTATTATGAACAGGCAATTGCAAACGGTCTTGAAGGTGAGTCACTTTGCGGAGCTTATATCGGCCTTGGTAGTACATATCGTTGTATAGGTGAGTATGACAAAGCAATTACTGTTTTAGAAACAGGATTACAGCAGTTTCCAGATAATGATGTGATGAAAGTATTTTTGTCATTAGCGAAATATAACGTAAACGATCATGAATCCGCGATGAAATTATTACTTGAAACAGTCGTAAAAGTAGAAGAAGTGAAAGAATTTGAACGTGCTATTTCATTTTATAAAGATCATTTAAATGAGGTTTTTAAATAGAGGAGTGAACATATGAGTGTCACACTTTCGCGAAGGCGAAAAGGTATATGGATTGGACTCGTATCTTTAATCTTGTTATCAAACTATTTATTATATGCTCTTCCGATTGTACCAGCTGCTCCGAAAGAAGTTGTCCTTGGGTCAATATTAGATTGTATGTTTGTAATTCCAATCATTACGTATTTCTTTATTATTCGAAAAAGGTACTCGTTAACGTATATATTTCCTGTTGTAATAGCTGGTTATATATTTGCAAGATTTATTATTCCAAGCGACTATTTACAAGCTTTTTCATACGTTTCTTATATTATAGTTGCAGGGGAAATTGCTTTTGTATGTTTTGAGTTATTCCTTCTATATAAAATTGTTAGAATGCTTCCTACAATAAGAAAAAAATATAAAGAATATAAAAGTGAGTATTCTTCATTTTCTTATGCAATTGATGCAGCGTTTGACACCACTATGAAAAGAAATAAATTAGTAGATATCATTGTAACAGAGTGTAAGTTAATCTATTATGCATTTTTATCGTGGCGTGAAAAAGTGCCAGAAGGTGAATGCGTATACTCATATCACAAAAAGACTGGTGCAATAGGTGTATATATTATGATCATCCATGCGACTTTAATAGAAAGTATCGGTTTTCATTATTTGTTTCATCAATGAAATCCAGTTGTAGCATGGGTGTTACTTATTTTAAACGTATATGCAATGTTTTATTTTTTAGCTGAAATACAAGCAATGCGTAAAAATCCAATTATTGTTACGGAAGAACAGGTAATTATTCAAATTGGATTAGGGAAGAAAATCATTATACCGTTTACACAAATTGATAAGATTACGTTTTATAAAGGAGAACTTTTAAAAAAAGAGAAAGAGCTTCTTGACGCAACGGTGATGGAATTTATAAAGGAACCTCCAACATTTGAAATAATACTTAAAGAGCCAATAAAAGCACAATTGTTATATGGATTTTCTAAAACAGTAAGTCGTGTTCACTTAAATGTTGATGAGGAACGGAAATTTTATGATGCAGTTACCGAGAAATTAAAACATGGGTAATGCTATTAATTTTCATCGTGCGTTTGGTGTGTACGGTATTTGTATCGAAAATAATAATATATTAGTAATCGATAAATCAAAAGGTCCATATAAGAATAGATATGATCTACCTGGTGGGAGCTTATATGAAGAGGAGTCGCTGTTAGCGGCACTCCATAGGGAATGTAAAGAAGAAACTGGATTAGAAGTAAAGGTTATAAAGCAAGTAGGAACGGTTGATTTTCAATACCCTTCAAAGTTTAAAGATTATACACATGTACACCATATTGCAGTTTTGTATGAAGTTGAAAAGAGTGCAGGGAAAATCATAGTACCAAAACAATTTGAAGGTCAAGATTCTTTAGGAGCGAGATGGGTTTCTATAGAAAGCATTACAGAAGACAATTCATCTCCGCTTGTATGTAGTGCAGTAGAGTGGCTGAAAACAAATGAGCTTCCATTAGAAGTAAAAAAATATGAAACATGGACAGTGAAAAACTCCTTCTAAAATAAGAGGGAGTTTTTATTGTGTATTTGGAGACCAAACACTTCTTTATCACTATATAAATGGATATAATAAAGCTAGAAATAGCATAAGGGGAAACAAAGAATGAATAAATTACTAACACCAAAAAGTGAAATTATAGAAAGAAAAATAAGATATGACTCGACAACAGTAGAACACACTTGTTTATTACTTGAAAAGCAGTTGCAAAGTATCGTGCTATTTCATGAGGTTCAGTATTCATTTACAATGACTGCACATCTTGCGAGTTTAACAATCCCAAAAGGAAGTTACACCATTGCATACTATTGGGAAGATCGTCCGTACAATTTATACATATGGAGAGATAAGAATGGAACGTATTTAGGCTCTTATTTTAATGTTGTAAAAAATACGCAAATAACAGATGAACTAGTGTCATTTGAAGACTTAATTATTGATATTTTGGTACTTCCAAGTGGAGAATATTTTATTTTAGATGAGGATGAGTTACCTGAGTCTTTAGAGGAGTTTGAGGATGGTTATGTGAATGAAGCTCTTAATGTATTAGAGGAAATAATTCAAAAGACGCTTCCTCAAATGATTGTAGAGACAGAAAGAGTGAGGTTAAACTAAATTGTAATCGATTTGAAAATAGAATACGTGTTTAATGAAATTGAGTAGTCTCAAGTTATATAATCTAACTTTTTTGATAAGTCTAAGGTTAGATGTATATTTCTTGGGATTACTCTTTTTTTGTGGAAATTAATATTGACTGAATACAGTTCAGTCGTTTATGATTGAATTATATTCAGTCGCAGAAAAAACATAATAGGAGATAACATATGAAAAGAATATCGAAAGAACCAGATGTTAGAAGGCAAGAGTTGATGGATATTGGTTTTGAACTATATATGAAAAATGGTATGAAAGGATTTGGCATAAAAGATGTTGTGAATCATGCTGGTGTAGCAACGGGCTTATTTTATTATTACTTCAAGTCTAAAGAGAATTTTGTTGATGAAGTATTAAATGATTTTATTGTGAAAAATATGGAGTTAATTGAAGAAATACTTGTTTCTAATGAACGGTCTGTCATGCAAAAGCTGAAAGATTCTCTAAATATATTTTGGACATTTATCGAAAAATTAGCGCCTTATAAAAATGTGAGTTCGTTTCAGACGGAACAACATTTTCAACTGGAACAGAAATTATTTACGCGAATGCAGCCATTAATTCGACAAGTAATCGAAGAAGGGGTGAAAACTGGGATTTTTAATATTGATAACTCATTATTAGCATCAGGATTTATTTTATACGGTCTTAGCAGTATTGCTCATTCAGAGGTGAATTTGAATCTAGACATGAAGCGAGAAATGGTTAATTTAGTATTAAATACACTACGATATGATCAAAGAGAAGGAGAATGTATATGAAGATCATGATTGATGGAAACAATATTTCGAATGAACAACTTACAAAGTGGAAAAAAGAACGTATGAAAAAAGTTTTCAATACATTAGGACATAAAGAGCCAGAATTAAATGATACAGACGTTATGATAAAAAAACTAACAGAACTAAAATTAAATTATTCATACAATGAAATGTATGATAAGTTAAAATCTAAACTTAAATTAAGTGAAATGGGTATGCGTATTTGTACTGCTTTATCTGGTGATAGACGAAAATTTTCAAAAACAAATATTTATTTAGATGGGATTACAGCAGAAGAGGCGATAAATGGAATTGATAGTTTTATGCTTGAACAATCAGATGAAAATAATCAAGTGAATTTATCAGCCTGTCCAGATCACTACGTACTAAGACCCTTTGGGGAAAATGAATTGGAGGTTATCGAAACTACTGGTAATTCTCCATTTCCAGTTCAATTTTTTATTGTTTTTGGTGACGAAACAGGATTAAAGACACCTAGAGATAAGTCTTATCAATACCAATCAACAGGTGTTGCACGTATGAAAGACGGTACTACTATTGGTGGAGTTCGACATCAATTCAAAGATACAGATACTGGTATAGAAGTAAGTCTAGTTGTAGAGTTTCCGGCACTTTGTCCTAATAGTCTTATTGAATCGCATCAAATGCATTTGGCATGTGAGTTTTCTTATTGGTTACAGTGGATTAAGGAAC
The DNA here is from genome assembly GCF_027715825.1 of Bacillus cereus group sp. Bc061. Lineage (NCBI taxonomy): Bacteria > Bacillati > Bacillota > Bacilli > Caryophanales > Bacillaceae > Bacillus > Bacillus cereus group sp. Bc061. The sequence goes on along the minus strand of NZ_JAQFTZ010000001.1, from coordinate 1,336,157 downwards.
ATAAAAAATAATTTTTATATAAATAACAATAAGGGTATTTAAACGAATCATATGTATTTTTTAATAAAACCTAGTTGACTTATCGGAAATATTTGTATAATATGTACTTAATTCTATTACGTATTGCTGATTGGAGAAACCAAAGGCATTTTATCTATTGATAAAATGCCTTTGGTTTTTTTATTACATAAATACTGAATCTATTCATTTAGATGAATCATTTCAAGGAGGGGAAGAAGTGACTGTTTCAATTAATGAGGTATCAAAATATTTTTCGAAGCAAACTGGTACTGTTCAAGTATTAGAGAATATTAATTTTCAATTAAAAAAAGGGGATTTTGTTACAGTAATTGGTCCGAGTGGTTGTGGAAAAAGTACATTATTAAAAATTATTGCAGGTTTAGACAACGATTTTGAAGGTGAAATCATTATTGATGGGGAGCGTATAACAAAACCGAGTAAGAAGCAAGGATTTATATTTCAAGAGCATCGTCTGTTTCCGTGGTTAACAGTTGAAGAAAACATTGCAGCTGATTTGTCATTAAAAGATAAGTATGTGAAGGATAAGGTAAAGGAATGGGTTAAAATTGTTCGGTTAGACGGTTTTGAAAAATCATATCCGAAAGAAATATCAGGCGGGATGTCACAACGTGTTGCGATTGCAAGAGCGTTGCTAAGAGATCCTAATGTATTATTACTTGATGAACCATTTGGAGCATTGGATGCATTTACCCGAAGTCATTTGCAAGAAGTACTGCTCAACATTTGGGAACAAAAAAAGACGACAATGATATTCGTTACACATGATATAGACGAAGCAATATATCTTTCAAACAGAATTGTCATCATGAGTGCAAAGCCTGGAAAAATACATAAAGTAATTGAAAATAATTTACCTTATCCGCGTAGTAAAACTTCGGAGTCATTCCAAGAAATTCGAAAGAAAGTATTACAGCAGTTTGAGTATGGAGGATTGATTCAAACAAGTTTATAGGGAGAGGGTGAGTATTTATGTATAAAAAATTTAAAGTTCTTTCTTTTGCATTAGCTATTTCTTTATTTTTATTCGGATGTGAGAAAAGTACAGCAAGTAGTAAGAAGGAAGATGTAACAGTACAAATTGGTATTCAGCAAGGGTTAAGTCCACTATTACTCGCGCAGAAAAAGGGATGGTTTGAAGAGGAGTTTAAAAAAGAAGGAGTTAAGGTGAAATGGACAGAGTTCCAAAGTGGACCTCCTTATTTTGAGGCAATCGCATCAAATCGATTAGACTTTGGTGAAGTTGGCAATTCTCCAGTTATTTCCGCGCAAGCAGCAGGTATTGAATTTACCGAAATTGCTAATACAAGTTATGCGAGAAAAGGAACAGGGATTCTTGTACAAAAAGATAGCAAGATTACGAGTGTAAAAGATTTAAAAGGTAAAAAAATCGCAGTAGCAAAAGGAAGTAGCGCATTTAATTTATTGTATCGAGTGCTTGATAAAGAAGGTATCAATGCGAAAGATGTAAATGTTATTCAACTGCAACCAGATGAAGCGCAGCCAGCATTTGAATCAGGATCAGTAGATGCATGGGCAATTTGGGATCCTTTCATATCGTTACATACGGTAAATAAAGGAGCGAAGGTGATTACAGATGGTGAACAATTAAATGTATCTTCTCCAGAGTTTTTAATTGCGAGAACAAAATTTGCGAAAGAGCATCCAGAATTAGTGGAGAAATTCCTTAAAGTATATGAAAAAGCACGTGTATGGCAAGATGAAAACTTGGATGAAGCAATAAAAATATACACTTCTGCAAAGAAAATAGATGCAGATATTGTAAAAGAAGTGTTTAATCACGACAAACCCATCTTAGTTCCGGTAACGAAAGAAATAGTTGCAGAACAGCAACAGACAGCAGATTTTCAATATAAGCTTGGTTCTATAAAGAAAGAAATTAAGACAGATAAAGTTGTAGATAATTCTTTCGTAGAAAAAGCGTTAAAGGCGAAGTGAAAAGAGGTTGTATAAATTGGAGAATACGAAAGCGGTTATTAAAAGGGCGAGTATAACGATTGAGAAAAACAATGTAAAGAAAGTACAGAAGACGAATATCAAATTTTTGATAAGGGCAATTACTATACCGATTATTATATTAATAATTTGGCAATTGGCCGGCGTATTCGGTCTAGTTTCTAAAACAGTTTTACCAACGCCGCTAGATATATTTTTAGCTTTTCAAGAACTTATAAAAACAGGAGAGTTATTCGGTCATGTAAGTATTAGTGTATTCAGGGCTGCGGCTGGTTTCTTTATTGGCGGGAGTTTAGGAATTATTTTAGGAACAATTGTTGGATTTTCAACGAGAAGTGAGCAATATTTAGATCCGTCAGTACAAATGTTAAGAACTGTGCCTCACTTAGCTGTTGCACCGCTTTTCGTATTATGGTTCGGTTTTGGGGAAACATCAAAAGTGTTATTAATTGCAGATGGTGCATTTTTTCCTTTATACGTAAACGCGTTTCTAGGAATACGAGGTGTAGATTCAAAGTTATTTGATGTTGCGAGAGTGTTAGAGTTTAGTAAAAGAAAATTAATTACAAAACTAATTTTACCGGCAGCATTGCCAAACCTATTACTTGGGGCAAGATTATCATTAGGAGTAGCATGGGTGAGTTTAGTAGTAGCAGAACTTATGGGATCTACAGAAGGTATTGGCTATATGATTATGGATGCAAGGCAATTTTCAAATACAGATATTGTATTTGTCGGTATTATTATCTTTGCATTTGTTGGGAAGTTTTCGGATTCACTCGTACGTTTACTAGAAGTGAAGTTTTTAAGATGGCGAGATAACTTTAAAGGCGAGATAGGAAATTAACATATAAATTATTAGGGGTAATTTATATAGAGTAGTTTAGTGTACGTTTCAAAATAAATAAGGGGTGTGTAAAGGTATGGAATTATTATGGTTTATTCCGGCGTATGGAGATGGACGATATTTAGGAACGACAAAACGAGGAAGAGCAGCTGAGTATGGTTATTATAAACAAGTTGCACAGGCAGCTGATTATTTAGGATATACAGGTGTGTTACTTCCAACTGGCCAAGGTTGTGAAGATCCATGGGTATTAGCATCGGCACTTGCAGCTGAGACAGAAAAGCTAAAATTTTTAGTAGCAGTTAGACCGGGACTAATGTCACCGACAGTTGCAGCAAGGATGGCATCTACATTTGATAGAATTTCAGACGGGAGGTTACTTATTAATGTAGTCGCTGGAGGAGATCCAGTTGAATTACAAGGAGATGGATTGTATCTTGAGCATGATGAAAGATATGAAGCAGCTGATGAGTTTTTAAAAGTTTGGAAATCGACATTGCAAGGTGAAACATTTTCTTTAGAAGGAAAACATATTAAAGTTACGGAAAGTAAAGTTGTGTTCCCGCCAGTGCAAACGCCATACCCTCCTATATATTTTGGAGGATCATCCGCTGCTGGAAAGGAAGTTGCAGCAGAACATAGTGATGTATATTTAACGTGGGGCGAGCCACCAGAGCAAGTGAAGGAGAAAATAGAGGAAGTAAGAAAACTGGCAGAAGAGAAGGGACGTTCAGTGCGATTTGGCATCAGGTTACACGTAATTGTAAGAGAAACAGAAGAAGAAGCGTGGGAAGAGGCAGAACGTTTAATTCAATATGTAGATAATGAGACAATTGAACTTGCTCAAAAGACATTTGCAAGATATGATTCAGTTGGTCAAAAGCGAATGACCCATTTAAATAAAGGTACACGGGAGTCGTTAGAGATAAGTCCTAATTTATGGGCTGGCATCGGGCTTGTAAGAGGTGGTGCAGGTACTGCGCTTGTTGGAGATCCGCATACAGTAGCAGATAGAATAAAAGAATATGAAGCGTTAGGAATTGATACGTTTGTATTATCGGGATATCCTCATTTAGAAGAGGCATATGAAGTGGCAGAACTGTTATTTCCTTTATTGAAAGAAGATAAGAAACAAGAAAATAAAATTGTTGGTGAAATGATAGCTGATGCATATGCATTAAAAAAATAGTGAGAAAAAACCCGCAAGTAAATCACTTGCGGGTTTTCATCGTAAACTATCAGAAAATATGGTAAAATTAAATAGTAACTTAAGGTACGGTTGGTTGTTCAATTATCACTTCTCCAAGTAGGAGGGGGGTGATAATAAGTGAGTGAAATAGCGTTGTTACTGCAAGGTGGACTGTTTCTCGTTGCATTGTTAACATTCGTCGTCGTTTTAATAGACAAGCTCAAAAAATAACAACCCACCTATGCCAATAGAATGTGGGTTGTTTTGTTTGTAAGAAACAAATAGGATAAATGAACAATCCAATCTGCTAAGTTACGTGGACTAGTGTGTAGCCGCACACTAGTCTTTTTTATTTATATACAATTTATAATTGGTTTATGTGATTGTATTGTTCTTTTCATACTTATTATAACACAGTGTCTTTTCATCAAGAAAGGAGACCGTATGTTCTGTTTCTAATTAAATAGAAGGTGACTTTTCTTTAAAGAGCCCGTCCATATACTGTTTTAAAGTTTGAACGTAAAATTTTTGCTTATTTACATCATTTACACCGACTATTGGTGATGGAAGTTCATATCTCTTTTCGGATAAATGAACGACAACGTCAAAAATATCAAATAGACGGATGAAACAGAACAGACCATCTTTATCACTTAATAAAATAAAGTAATGGTTTTCACTATTTGTATTTAATGTATTCCATAATGAACTTTTGCTTAAATCGCGAACAATGCTCTTTTCTTTTAATTCCATGAAGTCGGCATTCGATAGGATGCTAGAAATATCAATCGCATCTGGATCTTCAAAATAGCCATCGACTGCTTGTACAGCGAAAGTATAAGCCATTTTTAATACACTCATTTTATACTTACGGTTATCTAAAAGTAATTCCCGTTGAATAGAGCTAGCTACTTTCGTTACACGTTCTTCTTTCCAGATTTCGTTATGTAGTGAAATATCGTGCTTTTTACATAGTTTCATAATTAATGCATTGGAATAAAGTATTTCGTCACTTACTTCAACAACATCTGTCTCAGCGGCCGCAAGTTCCTCACCATGCTCATTCGTATAGAGCGGGGAGTCAATCTGTTTTTTCATATGTTCAATCTTAAACTGACTTAATTTATGCCGAATTAAGGGGCGATCAATATTTGTTGTCATTTGTTCATAACAAGTATCACAAATTGAGTTTGTGAAATAATATCCACATAATATTTCTGGGATGACATATTGTTCACTAAGTTCTTTCGTATCTTTTCTGCAAATGATGCATTGTGTCATTTTTATCACCTTTACCTGCAAATTTGTATGTAATCTCATTGTAGTGTATTTATTGGTATTTTGGAATATTGTAAAGGAAAATATTATGTGAAATTGTTACTTATTTTGGTACAATGAAGAGAAGTGCTAGTTTAAAGGAGGACGTTTTTTTGAAATCGAAAGTGCACTTTTGGACATTAGAAGTGCTAATGGTTGTAGCGATCATATTTATTTGCACAAAAATATCGTTTCTATTTCAACCGTTTGGTATCTTCATATCAACGCTGTTTTTCCCAATCTTAATCGCGTTATTTTTATACTTCATATTTAATCCGGTGTTAGTCTTTTTAGAGGAGAAAAAAGTACCTAGAAATTTAGCGATTTTACTGTTATATCTTTTTATCATAACATTAACTGCGGTTGGCGTTGGGGTAGTTGTTCCAACGATCTCACAACAGCTAATGGATTTAGTGAAAAATATGCCAGGCTATATAAAAGAGGGAAAACTATACATACAAGATTTATCCCATCATAGATTGTTTGAATGGTTATCTACACAAAATTATGTTTCCATTGAAACAATTGAAAAAAATGCAATTGAATACTTAAAGGATATACCAAACACAATTACGTCGAGTGCAACGGCTTTATTTGGTATCATAACGAACGTCGCATTAGTTATTTTTACAGTACCGTTCATTTTATTTTATATGTTTAAAGATGGACATGCGTTTCCAGGAAAAGCAGTAAGCTTATTACCAGAGTCATACCGTGAAGAAGGGCTTCGTATCATTAAGGAAACGAACGAAACATTATCTGCATATATTCAAGGGCAAGCGCTCGTTTGTATATTTGTAGGTGCTTTTACTTTTATCGGTTATTTAATTATCGATTTACCGTACGCTTTTGTTTTAGGAATTATAGCTGCATTTACAAATATAATTCCTAACTTAGGCCCATTTATCGGTGCAGCACCAGCTGTTATTGTAGGTTTGTTCGTATCTCCGATGCAAGCGTTGTACGTAATTATTATCGTAACAATTGTACAACAATTTGAAAGTAACATCATTTCACCGCGTATTATGAGTTCAAAATTAAATATCCATCCGTTAACAATTATTATTTTAATTTTAGGGGTAGGTAACTTTGCGGGAATTATTGGAATGATCTTGGCGGTGCCAGTGTACGCAGTAACGAAAACAGTTGTATCGAACTTAGTGAGACTGTTTAAGACGAAACGAAGTAATCGAAAATAGTATATGTTGAGAAAGATACACCACTTTTTAAGTGGTGTATCTTTTGTTTATTAATCAATGTTAAAAAGTGTACGAATGCAATTTTATTATATATTTATTACATATCAAATAAAACGGTAAAGTTGTATGATATAGCCCCCAATAAACTATGTGGAATCCCTCTGAACTATCCAAATCATTTCCTTACAACGTGCTATCAACATCATAATCGACTCCTTTCAAGTTTTATATTTTTAAAGGATTATAGGTGAGTGTAGTATTTGCTTCTACGATCTCGAATTTCGTCCATAATCTTTTTGTATTGTTGCTCTTGTTTTAATTCATCTTCAGAAAAGATTTCTTTCTGGATTGTAATTGTTAAGAAGAAAAGATGAAACGTCATGATACATTCCTCCTTTCGAAAGGAATTATAGATGGCTACAGTAGTGACTTTGACGTTCTTTTACATCTTCCATAGCTTTATTAATTTGATGGTCATGCAATACCTCACTGTCCGAGAACTTAGTTTTTTGAATGGTAATCGTTAAAAAGAATACTTTAAATTTCATTAGATAAAACCCCTTTATAATTGATTTAGAAAAGACGGCTGTAATAAGAAGCTTGACGCTCTTTTACTTCGTCCATAATGGTTTGAATGTGTTGCTCACGTAAAATCTCTTTCTGTGAAAGTTTACGTTTTTGAATAGTGATAGTTAAAAAGAATGCTTTAAATTTCATTAGATAAAACCCCTTTATAAGTTTATTAGAAAAGACGGCTGTAATAAGAAGCTTGACGCTCTTTTACTTCGTCCATAATAGTTTGAATGTGTTGCTCACGTAAAATCTCACTTTGAGAAAGCTTACGTTTTTGAATGGTGATAGTTAAAAAGAATGCTTTAAATTTCATGAAGGTATTGCTCCTTTAAAATATATTTTTAATACATATGCGTATAATATGAACTTTTAATGTCAGTCATTTTATCAGTCAGTTGTTTTATTTGTTGTTTACGAATGATTTCACCTTCAGATAAAGTATTTTTCTGAAGTACAGTCGTAAAAAAGAAAATATGAAAAGTCATAAATGAATTCCTCCTTTCGAAAAGGAATTACATGTGATCACAATAAAGTGCTTGGCGCTCCTTAACATCATTCATAGCTTTTTCAATTTGCTCATTATGAAAAATTTCATGTTTGGAAATTGTATTTCTTTGAATCGTAATACTTAAAAACAATACGCTAATAGTCATCGAATGTTGCTCCTTTCTTTAAAAAATAATGTAAGAGACTAAAAAATCGCACAAAAAAGCCACAGGAAGATATAGTTCTCCTATGGCAGGGCGTGAAAAAGCCACAGGAAAGCATACGACCTCCTGTGGCGAATTTATGAATTAATCGAAATAATGTACGATTTTCAATTCTCCATTAGGGTGGTCGAATTCATATTTAATTGTCCAGAAAACACAGGTGCAGTTAACGCTAAAGTTAAAGCATGTAATTGTAATTTCATCATTTCCTTCGACCTCCTTTTAGAATATTTTTCTTACGTTAGTAAGTATATACAATTAATGGATAATTGTAAACATAAAAAATGAAAATTTTTAATTTTGATTAAAATGCGTATATTTTAAAGGGTTTTGAGAAGGTGTATTGTAATTAACGAAATATCGATAAAAATGGGGGATGCTAAATGAAATATATGCATCGTAATGTAGTTGTTATGCTAACAATTTTTTTATGTATTACTGCTTGTTCTAGCGGAGAAAGAATAAAAGAAATATCTGATGTTGAACCTGGTGACTTTAAGCAATATGCTGGGACATATGTTGGGAATAACTCAGATGTGGTTGCAATTGTTAATCGTTTACCCGGTGGTGAAACATTTCAAAGTGTAAGTTTAGAGAATGAAAGTATAAAGGTGAACTATGGTACAAAAGGAAATGGAACTTTGACAGAAGACATGGTTGAGACGTATTGGTTTGATGGTAAGGATACGATGGAGAAGAATTTTCTCTTTAACGTTATTTATTTAGCGATTTTAGTACCAAATGCAAAAGGTTACGAGTTGCAAGTAGAAAATAAAAATTTCACGATAAAAAGAGAAGAAATACTATCAATCCTGTATGAAAAGTTTGATAATTTCCCAAAAGAAAATGATATATGGGATAAAAAGAAAGTAGTAAAGTTTCTTAACGAAAATAACGAAGAAATTACAATGCTTATGAATGATAAAGAGTTTAGGAATGCTTTATTTGTAAAGTATCCAGTACAGCAGTTGAAATGATGGGAGGAAAATAGGTGGAGTTAGTATATAAAATTACTTATCATCGAATGCAAGATCATTATTTACCTAAGTTAATACAGGCAATTAGCTTCGTTAGTGAAGAAGATTTATGGAAACAAGGGGATTCTGTGAATTCAATTGGTGGAATCGTACTACATATTTGTGAACATATACAGAGAAATACTAGTCGTTATAAAAATCCAAATATAGTCTTTGAAAAGGGAATTGAGGAGTATTTTCCAGTAAAGCGACAACGTACTGAAATTTTGCTACAGTACGTTGAAGACGTATTTGATGAATGGGGAACAGAATATATACAAGCATGTGGAGAAAAAAGACATATTGACCTTCATAGTTTATTACATTTAGTGGAGCACACAAGTTATCATTTAGGGCAAGTTGTAGATCGTACAAAGTCTATAAAGGGACAACAATTTAATTTTTGTCAAAATGGTATAAATGAAAAGAATTTAAAAATTAGAGTTGAAACTTCAAAATTTTAGAAAGAGAGTCATTCTTAAACGAATGACTCTCTTTTTTTATAAAAGAAATTTATGGAAATATACATTTTTATGTGATATGGTTAATTACATAAGTAATGAACCTATGAACCTAAGGTGGTGAAATTATGAAACCTACTCTGGAGCAAAATAAATTAATATACTTGCAAATTGCAGAAACGATTGAATCTGATATTTTAAAAGACATATTACTTGAAGAAGAACAAGTTCCATCAACAAATCAATTTGCGAAGATGTTACAAATAAATCCAGCTACTGCAGCTAAAGGGGTAAACGTATTAGTGGATGAAGGGATTTTATATAAAAAGAGAGGGATCGGGATGTTTGTTGCAAAGGGAGCGAAAGAAGTTGTACTTAAAAAAAGACAAAATACTTTTATGACCGAATATTTACCTAAAGTGTGGGAAGAAGCGAAAGTATTAGAAATATCCAAAGATGAATTGATGGATATGATTCAAAAAATTACGAAGGGGGGGAACGAGGGATGATTGCACTTGAAACGAAAGATATAACGAAAAAATACAAAAAGAAAGTAGCAGTAAATGAAGTAACGATTTCATTGGAAGAGCATAAAATATATGGTTTGCTCGGTAGAAACGGAGCAGGAAAAACGACACTATTAAATTTACTTGCAGGTCAAATTACTTCAAGTAGTGGAAGCGTATCAATATTTGGCGAACATGTTTTTGAGAATAGTAAAGCGATGCAAAATATTTGTTTTGTTAGAGTAAAAGAAGAAGCTCAGTTAAGTTTTAAAGTAAAAGAAATTTTTAAGATGTGCAGCATGTTTTATAAAAACTGGGATGGAAAGTATGCTGAAGAACTCGCTAATAAATTTCAGCTTAATATGACAGTGAAATATCATAAATTATCACACGGCATGCAAACAGTCGTCGGCATTATTCAAGGGTTAGCAAGTAGAGCACCAATTACTATTTTTGATGAACCAACTACAGGTTTAGACGCAGCACACCGTGAATTATTTTATAGTCTACTACTAGAAGATTACGGTGAGTATCCACGAACAATTATATTATCAACACATTTAGTAGAAGAAGTAACCCATGTGATTGAAGATGTGATAATCATAAAAGAAGGAAGATTAGTTGTTCAATCATTGGTAGAAGATTTATTACAACAAGTTCAGATTATTTCAGGGCAAAAGGATAAAGTGGACGAGTTCTTGATCAATAAAAAAGTATTAAATCGAGAAGTTTATGGAAATAAGGGTATTGCTGTTATATGGGAAGAACTTTCTAATGAAGATTATTACTCTCTTGAAAAAGAAGGTTTAGCAATTGATAGAATTACATTGCAAAAATTATTTATTCATATAACTGGTGGTGAAGTGAAATGACGATGTTAATGAAGCAGTTAAAGTTACATATTAATTTTCATTATAAAGCAATTTTAATATTTTGGATTGTAGCCTTATTAATAAAAGGAGCTTTAAATGCTGCGCATTTAAATGGAGTGAACATTGGTTATTTACCCGAAATTATAAATAACCCGTCAATAGCAATTATGTTGTTTATAGTAGGGAGTGTTTTCATCATTCAAGATGAGCTATTTCGTTTAGCTGTTTCATTTGGTGTAACGAGAATTCAATATTTCATCGGAGCAATTTGTTATATCATCTTGCAATCCGCAATGTTTTCGTTTCTTCAAATAATGCTTTTACAAGATATAAAATATAATTTAGTAAATGTTAGTTTTGGGGAGCAATCGGTGCAACAATTTATTTTGCAATTTTTATTTTATGTTACAACAGCATGTTTCTTTCAAGTGGTAGTAGTTTTTAAACAACGATTTCAGTGGATCGGTCTTATGATTGGTGGGACCCTTTTCTTATCAACAAATAGTGTACTTTATGGAGAAGCAGGGGTAACCAGTTTATTATTTACGAGTGATGGATCTTTAGTAAATATACCGTATTTTACTGTTATTTCAATTGGATTAACTGTCCTTTATATCATAACTAGTAGTATATTTATTCGTAAAGTATCATTCGAAAAAACGATTTGAAATATTATTAGATTACTATAGAGAGAAGGATAGCAAATGGGAGACACATCTTCACTCATTACAGTCTTTTTAGGCATTGCACTATTAATATTCTGGCGTCGTTATCGCTCCATGCATAAGCCAATAAAGGGATCAGGAAAACGTATTTTATGGCCGTTATTATTTTTAACACCAGGTGTTGTATGGTTTTTTGGTCCAGTACATCCAGCTATATTACAAGTAGTTATAGCGGTATTCATTGGGGTACTTTTCTCTGTGCCGCTTATAGTATTAACAAATTATGAACGAAGAGATGATGGGAATATTTATACGAAAAAAAGTGCTGTCTTTTTAATTACTTTTATTGCACTTGTCGTTTTAAGATATGGTTCAAGACAATTTATTGTAGATTTAGATCAACAAACGGTTGGTTTATTATTTTACGTAGTTGCAGTATCGTATATCATTCCGTGGAGAATTGCTTGTTATATAAAGTTTAGGAAAGTTTTGCGGGGGAATAGTAATCATACAGTGTAAAAACAAAGACTTCTCAATAGAGAAGTCTTTGTTTTTATGAAATCATTATATGCTATGTAACTAATTTTCCCTCTCAAAATCATCACTATATGGTAAAATTTTATAATGAATGAAAGAAATGTATGGTAATGGGGGTAAATCAAATACATGAAATGAAATAGTTCTTTTTGAGAGGAGGTAATGAGTCGATATGAGCTACTTTATTGCGTTAGTATTTGCTGTTTTATTAGCTTTTTCATATAAAATTGTTGATATTACAGTTGGCATTATTATTGGAAAAACGTTGTACCGCAAGATAGAAAATGAGATTATTTATATATGGGGGACAATACTGACGATAATTAGTTATTTTTATGTAGATAATTATGTATTCCGTTTACCAATTCACTATGAATCAATTGTTGTATTAATCTTGATTGCTTTGATAACGAATATTGTCATTTCACGATACTCAGGATATAATCCAATTGGGAAAAAGAATATCTTAAACTTTGTAATTATGTATCCTATTTTTGAAGAAGTAATTTTTAGAGGGATGATTATACCAATACTTAACAACGCATTCCCAATCCTCTCTAATTTTGAAATAGCTTACATACCAGTTACGCTACCAATTCTAATATCTTCCTTTCTATTTGCTGTATCTCACTTACAATATTACAAATTTAATCAGACTAGTATAAAATTTATGCTGTTCGCATTTTTAGGTGGAATAATACATGGTATGATTACGGATTCCACACTATCAATTGTTTTCCCAATATTATTACATATAGAATTTAACTTCCTTTCTGTATATTACGCAAAAAAGCTGTAGTAAATTGATAATTGAGTTAGTGTATTTATAAATGAATTATTGAAATCTTATTAAAAAAGGTAAGAAAATAGTTTTTTTACTACAGCTAACGAATTTTACGTCAACAATCACCTCTAGCTGGGGAACTAGTTGATTTTTACAGTAACAAAGATAAAATCTCACATGTAGAGACTGTTTTAGCGTATAAAATCCGCATTTCAAAAAGCTGACAAAAGTCAGCTTTTTTTATTCGTAACATAAAGTAAAGCACCAATCGCACCGCTATTACCACCATCTCGTAAAAAGATGGGTGTTTTATTTTGATATTTTGTGTAGCTACTAATAATATTTTGAAGGTGTATGTTATTACATAGAGTTGAACCAATATAAATAATATGGTCAATGTTTTTTGTTTCGGCGAATTGAAGGCTTAATGCAGTAACGACTTCACCGACAAGTCCTTGTACAGTAGCAAGTATATCTGAGCTATTATAATTTGATTCTGTCATAGCGGCTTTACCAAAATTGCTTGCAGTTAAACTATTATCAATAGGGGAGAGAATACCACCATAAATATCTCCAACCGTAATATCTAGTTTTTTTCTAGTTCCTACTTTTGTTAAAGGGATCACATCTTCAAAATGATCTAGATTTGTTAATAATTTTGAAAGTCCCATGATAGTACCACCGCCAACACCAGTTCCGCCAGCTCGAATATATTGGTCATTATAAACGTAATGAATAGAAGTACCTGTACCGATATTTGTTAAAATAAAGTTGTTTATATCATACTTCTCTTCTTTTAAAATGTATCGGACGCCTATAAGAGTAGCTTCAAATTCATTTAGTTCTACTATTTTATATGAGTTTGAAAGTAGTTGCTGTAATTCTTTCGCTTTACCACCTGTAATACATATTTGCTTTTTACCAGTGTTTTTCTTAAGCCAATCTATTATTTTATCTTGTTCATTTGAATAAAATTTTTCAAAAGCTAATTGCCTTTGTTCATCCAAATAAGCAATTTTCGTTAATGTGCCTCCAGCATCGATACCAATAGTACTTTCCATTTGTCTGCTCCTAACCAAGTGATTTATTTACTCTGTTCATGTTGATGAAACGAATTTTTAGGAGATAGACACCCCCGTTGAATTACATGATTTTTATTCTGCTTGATATATTAATAGCTTTTCTATCGTTACAATCGGTTGATTATTAACAGTGGCGGTACTTTTACCTAGTAGAAAACCTCGGCGATTGCGAGTTAACTCATAATGCAAATTAAGTTTATCACCGGGATATGCTTTTTCATGGAATGTAACCCCATCTAACGAGGAAAGGAAGCCTAGTCCGTTAGAATCACTTGTATGTACAAATGCACTAAGCTGAGCAAGTGCTTCTACAATTAACATATGAGGCATATGTTTTTGACTATCATTTATAAACCATTCGTTATTTGTAATGAGTTTATATCCTGTAACGGATTCACCTTGTTTTACATTTGTTACTTTATCAATCATTAAAAATGGATAACGATGAGGAAGAGTGTCTTTAATATGCATTTAAGTACCTCCAATGAATAATACCCCTGCTTATAGTTAAGCAGGGGAGTTATCATTAATTTTTAACTAATTCTTCTGCTTTTTCAAGAGAAAAAATGCCACTATTTCTAATGTTTTCAACAACTTGTTGTAACACTGCTTTATTTTGAACGAGTGCAATGCGTACAAAGCCTTCTCCGTGAGGTCCAAATGCATGACCTGGCGTAACAACGACATTCGCACGATCCATTAATGCATAAGCGAAGTCTATAGAAGTCCAGCCTTTTGGAATTTCGGCCCAGACGAACATACTGCCAGCTGGTTTATCAACATTCCAGCCAAATGTTCGGAATCCATCAACTAAAGTATCTCTACGTTCTTGATAAATACCGCGGTTTTTCTCACAAAAAGCAGCGCCATTTCTTAGTGCAACACATGCCGCTTTTTGGATTGGTAAAAACACTCCGTAATCTGTATTAGATTTAAATTGTGTAAGTGCCCCGACAATTTCTTCATTTCCAATCATATATCCAATACGACTACCTGCTAAACTATAACTTTTTGACAAAGAGTTGATTTCTACGCCAACTTCTTTAGCGCCAGGTACAGAGAGGAAGCTAATTGGTTTATTACCATCAAAATAAAATTCAGCATAAGCAAAATCATGGACAACAATAATGTTATGCTTTTTCGCAAATGCGATTACTTCTTTAAAGAAATCTTCATGAGCCATTGCTGGAACCGGATTCCCTGGGAAGTTTAAAATCATCATCTTCGCTTTATCTGCAATTTCTTCAGGAATTAGCTCTAAGTTAGGTAAGAAATCATTTTCTTTTTTTAAAGGCATGTAGTAAGATGTTGCTCCAGCCATTTGAATTCCTGTTTCATAAGCTGTATATCCTGGGTCAGGAACTAATATAATATCTCCTGGATTCGCATAAACCATAGGTAAATGAACGAGTCCGTCCTGTGACCCCATTAATAATAAAACTTCTTTATCGGCATTTAATATAACATTATGAGTGTTGTTGTAATATTCAGTTACAGCTTCGTGAAATTCTTGAATACCACTTAATGTGTATCCATAGCTTTCTTTTTGATTTGCTGTATGTACCATTTCTTCTCTTACGAAATCAGCAGGTGGCATATCAGGATTCCCGATACTTAAATCGATCATTTTGTGACCTGCTGCAATTTTTTCTTTTTTATAGGCCCCTAATTCACTAAATATAGAAGATTGGAATGCTTTCATTCTAGTTGCTAACGTGTAAGTCATCAAAACCCCTCCTAAAAAACAGTGTTTTCTTTCTGCGTTTTTAATTATTCTGAAAACACATGGTTACATTTTATCACTTTTTTGTGAAAATTAAAATGATTGACAAATTTAGAGGGAGGATAAAGAGATGGAATACAAAATAACGCAGAAAACATTTTCTGCGTTTGATATGAAGTGTAATTATTTCTTTTTATATGTACATAATTTTTCCACTGCATAAAAGTATACGTTTAATTTGCCATCGACAACTTTTAAAGTTTGATCTGATGTAAATGAGTTACCATAATCAATGTGATATACATTAGAATCCTTAACAAATGAGCCTTTGTATAAATCTTCTTTTTTCTTCGTTGTTTGCATCTCTACTAAATATTGAATGATTTTTTCTTTCTTTTCTTCTTTTACAACTGTTTCAAATTTATACGATATAGGACAAAGACCGTTTTTATTGTCAACGACTTCCCAAGAACCGTAAATATCATTATTGCTACATCCGCTAAGTAAAACGATGAATATTGGAATAATTAATAGAATCTTTTTCATTTTGTACTCCTTTCTTTGCATTTTCAATAAACGTGCGAATACGATACGAACATTGTAATAAATAAAGTTTAAATTTTTATAAAGAATTATTTAATTTCATATAAAAATTTAGGGGGGGATTGAAAAAGCATGAATCTAGTGTAAAGTCAGATTCATGCCGAGTACAATAGTTTATGTGATGTTTCTTTTGAGGAAGAATAAAGAGGAAAGTAGGATCACAATTCCATTTAAAATATATACAATTGCAACAATAAAGGCTAATGTACCTGCGACAAATCCAGCTTTATCAAATATAGAAGCGAATGCTGTGGTAGTCAAAAAGACAAGGGGAGTCAGTAGTGAAAATATAAAACCTGCGACAATTCTTCTTTTAAAGTTATGCTGAGAAAGGAAAATGGCTAAAAAGTTTAGGATGCTAAACATAACTATTACAAAAATAAAGATAATAAATAATTGCATACCATCAGACATTCCTACACCGCCTTGTTGTAGATAATAGTTTATATAATGTATTCGAAGGTAAGAGTGTTTACTCCTTTTAATAATTTCAATAAACGTAATAAATAAGATTATATAAAACAAAGAAGCATGGATTAGTTTAATACTACTAAATCCATGCTTCTTTAATTATGTTATAAATTCGCAGATTGCGAAGGTTGTTTTTCATACTGTTTCTGTTTAGATAGCGATATGAAGATAATGAATAATGAAATAACACCGAAAATAAGAACCATATATTGCAATCCAATCGTATCTAAGAAGAAGCCTGTGCCAAGTAAGACAATTTGGAACATCACTCTCTCAAACATATTACGGAATGAGAAGAGTCGGCCGTGATAGTTCTTTTCCACTTTCGTTTGGAAAATTGTTGACATAATAGGGAAGAAACAACCAACACTAAAACCAAACAACCCAAATGATGTAAGAGACATCCATTTTATATCGCTAAAGAACAATGATAGATGTGCAAAAGCGGTACAAACAGCGAAGAAATATAGTAACTTTTCAGGTTTGAAATGATCAGATAAACGTTTAATAACGAAGGCACCTAACATAAATGCGATACCTTCAATCGTATATATAAAGCCTTTAATCGTTGGATCATGTTGCATTTCGCTAATATTAATTACCATTAAATTAAATCCAGCTATAAATAATAGAGGGATAATACTTAATATAAGTGCTGTGAAAGCAATCGGAATTCCTCTTAAAATACGAAATACTTCCATAAAGCTATTATCTTTTGCCGCTTGCTTACTAGGTGTTGTTGATTTCTTATCTTCGAATTGTAGGAAGAAAGTTGAGAGGAATAATAAAGCATATGCTGCCATTGAGAAGGCGTACATATATTGTAAACTCATTACAACTAAAAGAATTCCACCTAGTGAAGTACCTGCAATACGAGCGATTGTACCTACATTCATATGTACACCGTTCATTTGTAATAACTCATGCTCACGTACGATGAGTGGAATTACAGATTGTAATGCAGGGAAATAAAATGCTGCTGAAATTTGAAGCGCAACCATAAATGCAATCATAAAGGCGATACTTTCAAATTGGATAGCGAAAAACATAAAAATAACACTAATAACACGACCAAAACCAGCATAAAGAAGGACTTTTTTCTTTTCATATTGATCGATGATACGACCAGCCATAGGTCCCACTAGAACACCTGCTAATAGCCCGATAAACAATATAACTGATTTCATGAAATCAGAAGGGACATATTTTTGCATAAATTCCAGGTTGCCAAGAATTCCAAGCCATAACCCTAAACCAGCAATAAACTCCCCAATTAAAACAATCCAAACATTTTTATTACGCCACATAATATAAAACCTCGCCGTCTTTTAAAATGAAAAACTCGTATATAAAACCTCCTTATTTTATGTATTATTTTTAACGAACTTTTTTAGAGTCAGAGTCTATATTACGTGTTTCATGAATGGAATTCAATCTTTTTGATTTGTCAAAAATTTGATGTGTTAATAGATGAAACAAGTAAGTCCAAATGTACAAAACTTATGATTAAAAATTCATTGAAGGTATGGAGAAATAAAATAAAAGCATCAAGAAATTATCACAAGTAAATGATATTTTTCTTGATACTTTTTATACATTAGGCCGAAAATTCTTCTTTGCGTACTTCGAAAAATTCATTACGACGTAAGTAATTATAAACTTTCTCGGAAACCTCTTCTTCTTCAGACATTAAGAAACGATGATTAAAAGCATAGAAGGATTGACCTTTAATTAATTTTACGTAGTAAATTTTACACGCCTCCTCTAGCAAAATTAGTATTCACTTAATATTATGATGACCTATATGCTTGTGAATCATACTTGAAGTTTCAAAGTATAGAAGCGAAACAAATTAAAAAGCTTACAAAACTGTAATGTTGTTGTCACGTTTTCCGATAGTTAAAAATAACCAATCTCTTCTATACTACAAATAAGTTACATAAAATAAGGGGGTAAACATGATGGATGAAGTGATTGGAGAAGTTGTAGCAGGAATTTGTGAATTTGTGGTGGAAGTAACAGCAGATGCTATTGGGAATTTAGTTTCTGGAAAGGATGAGGAAAAAGAAACATTATAATAGTTTGTAAAAGTATACAGATGATTAAACTATAAAGGCTGATTTCTAAAGGGAAGTCAGCTTTTTTATTTTTTACATTATATTAATATTATTTGAATATTCATTTGTTATTATGTTTATGAAACTCATAAAGGAGGTGAATAAATAAAGATGTCGAATTTAGAGGCTGATTTATCTGATTTTCGTTTAATTGTGGCGAATGTGGAGGAAAAGGAATATCACTTTATTGTTCGTGAACACCCGATTGTAGGAAAAATTATATCGCTATTGGAAAATGGAAAAGAATATGGTTTAATAGATAAACAAATTGCTAATAAAGATAAATTTATTAAATCGGAGCTTACTAAATTAGAGTATTTTAACATAGATGTTCTCTATCATACACCTGGATGGATATGGATTGGTATGGATCAATTTGGTTTACATGCTCGTGAGGCTACTTATAACGAAGTAGACGTTATTATGAAGTTGAAAGAGGATTTATATTATATAGATGTATATGAAAAAGTAAAAATGTAATTGATATTTGGTCAGGTTAGGGGACAAGTTCCCGTAGCCTTTTTTGTTTTATATGTAAACGGAAAATCGATTTTATGTTGATGATAGGACAGCATGATAAGAAGTGAGCTGAAAAGAGGATTTGAAAATACATAAAGAGAACTTTAATTATTATATGAATTCTATATGTAAATAACAATAGAAAGAAGATGATAAAATGAGTAAAGAAGAGCTTGTGAAACAACAGTTTGGTAATAATGCGGAGAAGTATGTAAAAAGTAAAATTCATGCTAAAGGACCGGATTTACAATATGTAGTTCAACAAGTTGAGTCTCGTCATAATAATCGTCTTCTTGATATTGCTACTGGCGGAGGACATGTTGCAAATGTATTAGCGCCATTGTTTAACGAAGTAGTTGCTTTAGACTTAACAGAAAAAATGTTAGAGAATGCAAAAAAATTTATTATAAGTAACGGCCATGAAAATGTGTCTTTTGTTGCTGGAAACGCTGAGAGTTTACCGTTTTCTGATAGTTCTTTTGATACAATTACGTGCCGAATTGCAGCACATCACTTTACGAATCCAGCTCAGTTTATTTATGAAGTAAATCGTACGTTAGAAGATAATGGATTGTTTATTTTAATAGATAATGTTTCACCGGAAAATAATGAATACGATACATTTTATAATTTTATAGAAAAAAAGCGGGATCCGAGTCATGAACGGGCTTTGAAAAAAACAGAATGGATTACCTTATTAGAGAAAAATGGTTTGCAAATGCAGTCATGTCTTACTTTTGACAAGAAATTTGATTTTGACTGGTGGTGCGATATGATGAATGTACCTTTGCAGAAGCGGGTGAAGTTAACAGAATGTATGATGAAAACATCAGTTGAAATGCAAGAATTCTTTAACATTCAATATGAAAATAATAAAATTATATCGTTTTATACTGAAATGGCATTGTTTGTATGTAGAAAAAGTTTAACATTAAAAAGATAAATTTCTTGCAGTCTTTCCAAAGTACGTTATACTTAGTAACAGAGAAAATGAGAATTGAGGAAATGTAATAATGATTCGCGTACGTATTGAAGGAACTGAAGAAGAAATGCTTGAATTTATGGAGAAAATGCCGGATATTCCTGGATTTGAAAAAACACATACGAGAGAACCAAGAAAAGGAAATAATCCAAAGTATGATTCAAGTAAAAATGTGCTAGCATATTTATCTTATAAAAAGATTGAAGTCGCCAATAAATAGGCGGCTTTTTTAGTTTGCACCGTTTCACAGCCTTGTCTTTTTTACATACTAATAATAGTAGATAATGCTGAAGAGGGGTGAGTATAGTTAATAAGAAAATCATCTTTTTTGGAGACTTTGGTATTGATGATGCTGTGGCGTTAATTTATGCAAATAAAACATGTAAATTAGATATTTTAGGTATTGTTGCTGAATATGGGAATGTATCGCGAGAAATCGTAACAGAAAATGTGTATTTTTTAGAAAGATACTATGCTACAGAAGTAAAAATCATTGAGGGTGCAGCAAGACCGATGACAGCTGAAGAACCTTTGTTTTTTCCTGAAATTCATGGAGAGCACGGCCTAGGTCCCATTATTCCACCTGAAATGAGGATTTGTAAACGAGAAAATTTTTGTGAATTAATTAAATTAATTGAGCCTTGTCCAGAAGATATTATTATCGTAGCGACAGGACGATTAACAACGTTGGCAACATTATTTTTATTATATCCAAATGTAATGGATAAAATATGTTCGTATTATATTATGGGCGGTGCGTTTTTATTTCCTGGTAACGTTACTCCTGTATCGGAGGCAAATTTTTATGGAGATCCAATTGCTGCAAATATTGTAATGAAGTACGCAAAGAATGCGACTATTTATCCATTAAATGTAACGCAACAGGCCCTAATTACGCCTGAAATGGTGGATATTATTAATAAAGAAGGAACAGGGCAGGCAAAGCTTATTAAACCAATGATTGATTTTTATTATGAGAACTTTTATAAAAAAGAATACCCGGGTATTGCTGGAAGTCCGATTCACGATTTGCTTCCGTTCATTTCATTTATAAATGATGATATTTTTGAATATAAAAAATCTGCAGTTTGGATTAGTACGACAAATGACGTAACAAGAGGACAAAGTGTGGCTGACTTTAGAAAAATAGCTGAGCCGACGAGGTTTGATGATCGGCCGATACAAAGAATTGCGGTTGGTTTTAATTATCCTGCATTTAAAGAAGAGTTTATGCGGACAATATTGAAGCCCGATTGTCCATAATAAGTGTAATATCTCAAGCTGCATAAATCGTTAGTCTAAAAAGTTAATTAACATGTATTATTTTTACAAAAAAATACAGTTATGCTCCATGAATAACTTATGAAAAATGTAACATAACTAATGGTAAGCAATTGTTTCTAATTATATTTTGATTGGTGAAATATAAAGGAGGTTATCATATGATTTGGTCTTTAATCGTTGGTGGTATATTAGGGTGGCTTGCTAGCTTAATTACTGGTAGGGATGTACCAGGCGGTGTAATTGGTAATATTATTGCTGGTATTATTGGTTCTTGGATTGGTGGGAAATTACTTGGTAGTTTCGGCCCAGTAATCGGCGGATATGCAATTATTCCAGCTTTAATTGGTGCGATTATTTTAATCTTCATCGTAAGTTTCTTATTGCGAGCAATGCGAAAATGAATGTAAGGACTGTTTACATTTGTAAGCAGTCCTTTTTATATGTTATGCTAGTATTATACAATCAGGAGGTGTCAGCATTGAAAACATTTACAGTCAATTTTCATCAAGAAGATAATGCTAAAGCGACAACAGTACATAAATTAAGTGAAGAGGACTTCAATAAAGCGACAGAAAAAGGTACTCGTCATCTATTTGATTTAGATACAAACGTTGGATTCTTCGTATTCTTTGACGCAGAAGATGCAGAAGGAAATGATCAATACTTAATGCTACAATATGAAGGAGATCATGAAGAGCCAACTGCGTGTTACGGATTTGACTTAAAATTATACTATCAATTTTTAGCACTATACTTAAATGATCTTGAATTCCAAGGCGAAACGGATGAGGAAGAGGAAGAATATGGTCCAATTCATCATTTAGCTCACTTACTTTACCATATTGTTGAAGATGGTAAGTCAATCGAAGTGTAAAAATACATATGTAAAGCTGTCCTTTTTGGGCAGCTTTTTTCTATTTAAGGAAGGAGTGCAGTGTAAATGGCGAGAAGGGATATATAAGGAGATGGAAAAATGATAAACAATACAATTCCAAGTTTTTTAAAATTATGGGAAAGCACCGACGTAGAATTAGCAGCCCTCAATCAATACTTCACTTCGCATCCAGAGATATTTGAAGAATACTTTAAGTATCATTGTCCTAATACGAATGAACGTCTTTCTAATGCCATAAAACAATATCCCGCAAAAATAGAAGACATTCGTATCATTACTAAAACATTACCAATCATTATCCAAGAGGTAACAAATGCATATCATAATAAATTTAACTTTGATGTAAAAATGAAATTTCATTTATTTGTTGGAGGATTTGGATCAAATGCATTTGTAGAAAGAGAGATTATTGGAGATATGTTTTTTGCCGCAGAAAAATTATCTCCAAATTTAAATCACCTTCGTGTTATTGTCGCTCACGAAATAGGGCATATATATCATAATGTTATGTTACAAAATAATGGAATGGATTGGGAGAAAGCTGAGTGGACCGATGCGGCAGTTAATTTGTATCGTGAAGGTGTTGCAACATACGTATCAAAGCAAATTGT
Organism: Bacillus cereus group sp. Bc061; assembly: GCF_027715825.1. Taxonomy (NCBI): domain Bacteria; kingdom Bacillati; phylum Bacillota; class Bacilli; order Caryophanales; family Bacillaceae; genus Bacillus; species Bacillus cereus group sp. Bc061. The sequence goes on along the minus strand of NZ_JAQFTZ010000001.1, from coordinate 1,313,178 downwards.
GAAAGGTTTAAATGAATCCGTGTATTACTCATATGACGATGATGGTGAACGTTGGTTACAATATTATATAGAAAATGAAGAACAAATAAAGAAACGTTTTTTGAAAGATTATATAGAAGGATGGACGTTTGAAAAAGAGAAAGAGTGGTTTCGGTTATCTGGCGGACAATATTTTGGATACAACCGACTCGGTTATTTTTTAGGAACAGCTTTTGTAGAATATGTTGCACAAGCATTGGGCGAGAGTGAAGTATTTACTTTTTGGAACAAACACAATTTGAAAAGAGGTGTAATGGATTGGTTATCGAAATGAATCAGATTATGATAGGGGGCTGAAATGTATGAGAGTGTATGTAAAGATAGGTATGTTATTTCTCGCTTTTACATGTATTTTTGCATTAGTAGCATGTAAAGGAACGGACGAAAAAAAGGAAACAGATCCAACAACGGAAAATAGTAAAAATGAACAGAATAATACTTCTGAAGAAAAGAAAGAGCCTGAGGTTAAATCAAATACCGATTCAAATTCGAAGGATACAGTTATAAACCAAAAATCAATTAACCACGTTAAAAACTTGTTTGAACTAGCGAAAGAAGGAAAAGTACCTAATGTTCCGTTCGCAGCTCATACAGGAGATATTGAAGAAATAGAAAAAGCGTGGGGGAAAGCAGATAAAACAGAACAAGCAGGAAACGGAATGTACGCTACCTTTACAAATAAAAATGTTTCCTTCGGTTTTAATAAAGGATCACAAGTTTTTGATGTACGCTCCTATCATGCAGAACTAAAATCAATTACATTTCAAGAAATAGAGAAAGCTTTAGGAAAACCAGCTGCAGTTAAAGTAAATGGGGAAGATAAAATATATGTATATAAAGTAAACAATCAGTTTGAGTTAAAATTCATTATTCCAAAATCGACTGGTAAGGTAAATCATATTTCGGTATTTTCGCCTGAGGATAGTATTAATAAAATGGCAGGGTAATAAAGAAAGGATGTCACAAAGGTCATCGAGACTTTTGTGACATCCTTCTTTTTACTGTTAAAAGGGTGGGGAATGCAGCCTATAAAACATGGGGAGTATGCTCCGAAATGTCTTTTTTTATTTTATTACGCTCTAAATTTTGAACAAAAAGAGCTTGAATAATGCCCCCAATTATTAAGAAACAAGCACAAATATAAAATAGCATGCTACCGTTTAGTTTACTTAATAAAACGGCACCAAGTACAGGACCGCACGTTCGGGATATATCCCAATGTAACCCGTAAATTGAAAAATACAATCCACGTTTATCTGTAGGGGCGATTTGTGAAACGAATCGAAGCAAGTGGTTGAAAGCAACACTTTCTCCAATGACTAAAAAGAGTAATGTGAAAAATAGTGACAAGATTGTTGCTGAAAATCCATAGCCAATTGCAGCTATCGTAAAGCAGGTGTAAGCAATAAGTATGATTTTCGCCATAGAAAATTGTTCAGACCATTTCACAAGGAAAACTTGTAGAGTGATTTCCATAAGAGCTTTGCATGTTGTAATAAAAACGAGTATGCGATCGAAATCCGGAATTGTATGTTTCACGAAAATAAGATAATTTGTTTCAGTTTGTGCATAAAAAAAGCTAATAGGAATTGTAGTAATCATTAGTCCAAATACGGCGTAATGTTTGTGTACAAATTGCTTTGGAGATGTTACTTCAAATTTTTGCGTTGGTGTTGTCATTGCCGGAGCGGTTTCTGGAAGCTGCGTCCAAACAACGACTGCATATACTATAAGTGCAATGCTTTGTACTGTAAATACATATTCAGGGTGAGTCTTATAAAAAATAGTACCAATTAAAGGGCCGATTAGGGTACCTATTGCTCCCATCGTTTGCAGAAGAGAGAAGATTTCTGCTTGCTGATTTTGTTTTGTTAAATCAGCTATTTGTGCACGTTGAGCAGGAATATATAAGGAACGGCCAACCCCATTTATGACATATAACAAAGCAAATATAAAAACGGATTGAGCAAAGATGAAGCTGCCGATTGCAACGCCTTGCAGCAGTAAGCCGAGTAACATAATTTTCTTTCGCCCATATTTATCAGTCACTCTTCCAGCAATAAGTGTAAATATAATGTCCGAAAGCGGTTGTAACCCGAAAATAAGCATAGTCATCATAATATTGCCGTTTAGCATCTTATTAACGTAAATAATCATAATGATAGCTAACATGGATTCTGTTGTTCGAGTTAATAATTCACCGCACAGTCTAATGATGATTGGTTTATTGTAACGTAATAAGAGATGATTCAATATTATTTCCTCCTTTCTATATTGAAATGATAAGATGAAAGGAGAAATGGAAAAAGGGTAAAAAGAATAGGGAGTATTTTTCACCTTTTAGGGGGAATATGATGTTTATTTTAGATCAATACATTGAACTATGGGTTGCCTATGGGAAAGGGAAAAAAGAAGGAGAACAATTAGAAATAACAGTCCAAAATATATCCGAAACATTATTTTGTACAGAACGTAATAGTAAATTGATTATAAAAAAATTAGATGAGTTAAATTGGATTGCTTGGTTTCCAGGACGAGGGAGAGGGAGGCGTTCTAAAGTAATATTTCGAAAGCATCCGAAGTCATTAATTTTAGATAAGGGAAAAGAAATAACGAAAAAAGGGGATGTGAGGAGCGGAATCGAATTTGTGGAACGCTATAGCTCGCTATTTTCATCCGTACAGAGTGAATATCAGTCATGGATTGATTCAATATTTGGTCATAAAATAGAAATGACATCTGAAGGGAGAAGAGATGTCCTTCGTTTGCAAGTACAAATGAATCTAGATATCGCTTTAGATCCGGTTTACGCTACGATGCGATCGGAATGTCATATGGTTAAACATATTTTTGATACACTTGTATATGTAAATGAGGAAACAAACTCTATAGAACCAAGGCTTGCTTTTCAATGGGAATATGATGATGCTGAAAAGGTATGGACTTTTTATTTACGAAAAGGCGTTCGTCTTCATAATGGGAAACGACTTACTGCACATCATGTCATACATTCATTAAAACGATTTATGAAAGCTGAAAACAACCCACATGCATGGATGTTACAACATGTTGAAAGTTTCCGTGCAGTGGATGAATTTGTTGTTGAAATTCAATTACATACGGAAAATAGGATGTTTTTACATATGCTAAGTGCAGAACAATGTTCTATCGTAAAGGAAGATGAAGCGGGAAACTTCATAGGTACAGGACCTTTTATATTACAAGAGAAGAATACACATTTATTTGCATTAGAAGTACATGATTTATATTATCGTGAAAGACCTTTTCTTGACCGAATTGAACTATTGAATGTAGAGCAAAATGTAAATACATATGACGTATTAGTAAAGGCACAGTATAAAGATAAAGAAAATCTTAATAAAGAACTTTCACGGCTTGAATCGAATGTGACATATGTAACGTGTAATCTTGTAAAAAAAGGGCCAATGCAAGATGAGCTGTTTCGAAAAGCGCTATACAAAATTATTCATGGTGATAAAATCGTTCAAGAACTCGGCGGAGAACGTGGAGAAGTGGCAAAGAAACTAATATTAGCAAATGAAAGTATAGTAGATATTGACGAAGATATCCAAAGTTTAATTAAAAGGAGTACGTATCATAGTGAAGTGCTACAACTATACACATTTACAGGACGAGATCACGTTGAAGATGCACAATGGATACAAAAAGAGTGTGCGAAGTACGGGATTCGTGTAGAAACCAATTTTCTTGAAATAGAAGATCTTTTAGAAATTAGTACGATACAAAAGGCTGATATGATGCATGATAGCGCAACAATTAGCGAACGAATAGAAGATAGTTTGTTATATATGTTTCTTACAAAAAACAGTTTTATTCATGGGCAAAGCAGCGTGGATTTTCATAAATTATTGTCCCCTTATTTTAAACAAGAACAAGTAGAGGAAAGAGTTACACTGTTACGCGATATTGAGGAGACATTGTTACGTCAAGTTCAAGTTATTCCTTTATACCGTAACAAACAACAAGTAACTTCTCATGAAAAAGTACAAAATATAATGATTAATTCACAAGGGTGGATTGATTTTTATGAAATATGGTTTACATGTTGATATATAAGGGTTTTTACGCATTTTATAAGATGCGTGAGAACCCTATTTTTTTTGTGTGAAACAGGATTGTTTTACACATTGTTACGCTACTTGTGATAAAAGTCTATTTACAGCGTAACAGTGTTATGTTACATTGTTATCAGGAAGGAGTGTTATACAGTTGAGTACAGATTTAATTTCAAAAAAAGATTTATTAGAACTTACTGGTATTTCATATGGACAGTTATATAGGTGGAAAAGAAAAAATTTAATACCGGAAGATTGGTTTGTACGAAAGTCTACATTCACGGGTCAGGAGACATTTTTTCCGAAAGAAAAGATTTTAGAGCGAATTGATAAAATCCAAACGATGAAAGAGGATCTATCACTTGATGAACTAGCGAATATGTTTTCACCGAGTGTGAGGGAAATTCTTTTAACGAAGGAAGACATTTTACGTAAAGGGATTGCATCAGAACCAGTTTTACAATTTTTCATAGAACAAACGAATAAAACAGCGGAGTTTCAATTTGTAGATATTCTTTATGTGTACATGTTAGAAGAATTACTACAATCGGGAGAGATTAGTTTAGAAGAAGGAAAAATGGTCTTGCAAGTTTTATGTGAAAATTATGAAGCAATGAAACATAAAACGTGTGACTTAATCATTATCCGAAAGTTAGGGATTTCTACATGTTTCTTAGTTTCAAACGTGGACGACTTAATTTTTGAAAAAGGCACCAAAATCGTTTTACGCGAAGCGATTATGAAATATACCGAAGCATTAAAAACTAAATTGTTGTAGTGGAGGAGAAAGTATGCGTACAGATAATTTGATTATAAATGGTTACGGTTCATCGAATGGCGGCGAGTTTCATAAAGTGCAATTAAACGGAAAAGGAACTGTGAATGGAAATGTTGAATGTGAGCAATTTGAATGTAACGGTTACGGAGCAGTTACTGGCGATTTGAAAAGTAACAGTGCACGAATTAGCGGATCTGGTAAAGTCGATGGCACAGTTCATGCTGAAACGATGCGAATTGATGGGAAAGCTACAATTACGCAAAATGTAAAGGCAAACAGTTTGAAAATTGCAGGAAAAGGTACGATAGGCGGAAATGTCACAGGTGAAGAATTTAAAGTCAATGGTCAAGCAACAATTGACGGTAATTGTGAAGTGGATACTTTTTCTTCAGAAGGACAATTTACAATTGGCGGATTATTAAGCGCTGATGAAATAAATATTAATATTCACGGTACATGTCGCGCGAAAGAAATTGGTGGTCAAACGATTAAAGTAAGACATAGATCAGGTACATTAAGTAGGCTATTTAAAACAGTATTTGGCTTGCAATTAGAAGCTGAACTATTAGAAGGTGACAATATTGATATTGATTATGCTCACATAAGAACGGTAAGAGGAAACAATATTACAGTAGGACCGAACTGTGAGATTGAACTCATTGAATATACAGGTGTTCTTACTGTTGATAAAAGCGCAAATGTAAAAGAAATTAAGCAGGTTTAATGGGAAGGAGAAAGTAATATGGAACATCCACATAGTCTCACAGTAAATGGTTCCGGTAATTCAGCGGGCGGAGATTATAATAAAGTGAAGATTCGCGGTGAAGGAACGATTTCTAATGATATGAGCTGTAATGAATTTAAAACGTACGGCACGAGTGATGTACGGGGGAATATGAAAGTAAAAAATTATGTTGTGTATGGAGATAGTGAAGTACAAGGAACTGTAGATGCAGAATATGTAAAAGTATATGGTAATACAAAAATGCATGGTGATGCACATATTGAAAAAACAAAAGTTAGAGGTATGATAGATATTGCTGGGAAGTTTTCAGGTGATTTTGTCGATGTAAAAGGTGCTTTAAATGTGAGGGGAAATATTGAAGTAGAAGATTTATCATTAACTGGTGGTCTTGAAAGTGATGGATTACTTAATGGTGAAAATATTCAAATCTCACTTCGTTATGAAGGAAGTAAGGTAAGAGAAATTGGTGGTAAAAAAATTACGATTCGTAAAAAAGCGAGATTTCTTCCTTTTATTAGTCATGTTGGAAACCTTCAAACTTCAATTGTTGAAGGAGATGATATTTATTTAGAACATACGATTGCTGACATAGTGAGAGGAAACAACGTTACAATTGGCCCTGGGTGTGAAATTAGTGTTGTAGAATATCATACTAGTTTTAATCAAAAGGGTAATACAGTCGTAAAAGAACATAAACAAATATAAGTAGTATGAGGGAGAGCAAGGTTATGGTTGAGAAGAATAATAAGCTCGGCTTTATTGTGGCGGGCTTATTGCTAGGTATTTTAATGGCATCAATGGATAATACCATTGTCGTAACAGCGATGGGAACGATTGTTGGTGACTTAGGAGGTCTTGAAAACTTTGTATGGGTCGTTTCTGCCTATATGGTCGCAGAAATGGCAGGTATGCCGATTTTCGGTAAACTATCAGATATGTATGGAAGAAAGAGATTCTTTATTTTTGGTTTAATCGTCTTTATGATTGGTTCGGCACTTTGTGGTACTGCTGAAAACATTACACAGTTAGGCATTTATCGTGCCATTCAAGGTATTGGCGGCGGGGCATTAGTACCGATTGCATTTACTATTGTTTTTGATATTTTCCCTCCTGAAAAGCGCGGGAAAATGGGTGGTTTATTCGGAGCGGTATTTGGATTGTCAAGTATTTTCGGGCCGTTACTTGGCGCATATATTACAGATTATATTAGCTGGCACTGGGTATTTTACATTAACTTACCGCTTGGCATTTTAGCACTTATTTTTATTACATTCTTTTATAAAGAATCACGAGTTCATAGAAAACAAAAAATTGATTGGTTTGGCGCAATTACTTTAGTTGGTGCAGTAGTTTCTTTAATGTTTGCACTTGAACTTGGCGGACAAAAGTATGACTGGGATTCTAGCTTTATTTTAAGTTTATTTGGTGGATTCGCTATTTTAATTATTGCATTTATTTTTATTGAACGAAAAGTAGAAGAGCCAATCATATCATTTGAGATGTTTAAGCAGCGCTTATTCGGAATGAGTACCATTATTGCTTTATGTTATGGTGCTGCGTTTATGTCAGCAACTGTATACATTCCGTTATTCATTCAAGGTGTATACGGAGGTACCGCAACAAACTCAGGGTTATTACTATTACCGATGATGTTAGGATCAGTTGTAACAGCGCAATTAGGTGGGTTTTTAACGACGAAGCTTAGCTATCGAAACATTATGATTATTTCTGCTGTTATTATGCTAATTGGACTATTTTTATTAAGCACATTAACGCCAGAAACAAGTCGTGTATTATTAACAGTGTATATGATTATTATTGGATTTGGAGTTGGTTTCTCATTCTCTGTACTAAGTATGGCGGCTATCCACAACTTTGGTATGGAACAGCGAGGGTCTGCGACTTCAACGAGTAACTTCATTCGTTCATTAGGCATGACGCTTGGTATTACAATCTTCGGAATGATCCAAAGAACAGGTTTTCAAGATCAATTAGAAGAAGCATTTAAAGGTATGAACGGGGGAATGAATACAAACGCTTTAGGAGATTCAAGAGCTATTTTATCAGAATCGGCAAGATCTCAAATTTCACCGCAAATATTAGATAAAATTATTGATGCTCTTTCTAGCTCAATTGTCCAAACATTTATGTGGGCATTGGTACCAGCTGGTTTAGCATTCATATTTATTTTCTTTATGGGAAATGAGCGCATGGTAATTAAAAAACAACAAAAGAATAAAAAGAGCGAAACATCAAAAGCGTAATGAAAAAGCTCCCTTCCAATTGGAAAGGAGCTTTTTCGTATGTACGGATTTAGATTAGCCTTCGATGATTTCGTATTCTTCGTCTGCTAATAATAAAATTTGTGTTTTCTTACCTTTGTTTTGAACTTCGATTACATCGTAAGCACCTAAGTCTCTTATTTTGCTTTGAGAAGCGTTAACCATAACTTCAATAGAATCAATTAAGATATCTTCTTCAATGTATGATTCAGGCAATGCCATATCTTCAGTATCTAATACACATGCGTATAGATTTTGTAAGTTTTCAGCAGTTGGATTTTGTTCTTCAACATCAATGATGTTTTTTACTGCTTCCATATTTTCTTCTTTTGCTTGGTATACTTTAATTTTAGCCATTGTTTTAATCTCCTTTATAACGTAATCGTAGAGGCTACACTTCATTATAACGTTTTTTTCATGAAAGATGAAATTGTTATATGTATTTATAGGGAAATTTAAGTGTTTTTACCCATTATAGACGTAATTTCATGATTTGTGTAATGAATAAGTAACTATATGCCTAGGTTAAAAGTATACTGTCTAAGCTCTTCTCATATTTCATCCCTATACTATATGTATTAGATAAAAACATATAGTATAGGGATGGAGTGTAATGGATTGTGAGTCAGCATGAAATTGTAATATCTTATTGCATTTAATGAGATGAAAGGTATCGTATCATATCATTCGTGCAAGAGGACAATGGGGTTATCTTTGTAGATTGCAAATCATTCATGAGTCTAATAACTGTTATCGTATAGTATTTATGATAAAGGGGTTAAAATTGAAGTTGCGACTGATCACAATTATAGAAGAAAAGGATTGGCGACTATAGTTAGTGCAGCACTAATCTTGGACTGTTTAGAAAAAGGGATATATCCAAACTGGGATGCAGCGAATACTACATCTGCAAAACTAGCTGAAAAACTAGGATATGTTTTTGATAAGGCGTATGATACTTATTTTGTGGATAATAGTTCAAATAAAAGAGCAGTTAGCCAAAGCTAACTGCTCCTCTCCAAAGGGGGAATGGAGAGATACAATCATGTTATTTACATTATTGACGGGAGGTTGATTTTTAATCAATCTTCTATAAAAGTTGAGATAAAATATTTTTAATTAACCCTGAGGATCCAATTAAGAGTACTGATAAAAAAACGATTGAGAATATACTTTTTTTAGGTTTTTTAAATTCTATGTATATGTTAATAATGGCACCAATTGCAACTACAGTAAAGATAACGAGTCTTATTACATCTATCATAAATAACGCTCCTTTTAATTACTTAATTGTATTATATAGGAATTGTCCTTTCGATTAGTTTATTTGAATACGATTTAAGGTAATTTTAAACAAACTAATCATTTATACAAAAGTAAGGTTAAGAAAAAAGACAGCGTAAGAAGTAATAGTATATCTTGTAGAAGCTGATGTTGACCAAATAAATTAGGGTTATTATCTATGCGGAAAAGTATAATTAATATTTATATATACTCACTTTAGGTACTTTTACAACTTAAATAATAAAACATGCTTTTCATAATGATCCAAACACCAATTATATTTTTCTAGAATAATTGGATGAACAACTTCTTTCGGAGTATCGACCTCAGTATAGCCATATTTCTTATAAAAGTTTTTTAATTCCTCAAAAGGAAGACAATATACATTTGGAACTTGTAATTTCTTCGCAGTTTCTACTAAAAATGAAACAAGATCCCCAGCTAATTGTAGCCCTCTAAATTGAGGAAGAATATAAATTCCACCCATTTCTAAAGTATCTTCATCTATTTGGACTAATCGTCCAACACCTGCATACTCATTGTTGTATGTAATAATTGCAACTTTGTCTCTTTTTAAATCACTTCGTACAAATCCTATTGAGTCATATTGATTATTAATCCATTCTAAATCATTAGATGTAGCCATTTGGATACTCATAGACATCCTCCTTCGGAATACTAGCACTATCTTTATTATATAAAACATAAGATGCTATATCAAAAGAACCTTGATATAGCACATTTGCAAAATTTATTAGTTGAAGTTGTAGATTTGCTGGTATTGAAATGATAATTTCAACTAAAAGAGGATAAGAACCTTGTGAATTTAGTGTAAAACTAGTTCTTGTGTTTGGTAACGCATTATTATTTAAGCGTATAGAGTTTATAGGCTTATTTTAATTGGTGTAGCTACTATATTATTGGAACTAGTAAGGAAATATAATAATCCCCAGCCTGAGTGATAAAAATCGTATTAGGATTTAGCAAAAAAAACCTCCTGAAAAAGAAAAGGGATTTAAAAATAAGAGCACTTCGAAAAGTGCCCTTCAGTAACGACTACTCATTCTAAAAAGAAAGGATGCAATATATCATATGAAGTTAAGTGTATTTAATTATGGGCCTTTTATATAAAAGTTTTATTTTGTATTTTGTTCCGAATAAAAAGGCGGTTGTTTCCGCAACCACCTTTCAGTAAAATAAAGCACTTTTTATGAAATAAATTATGGATGATCCCTAAAAAAGGTTATAGGATATACTCACATTTTTATAACTAAAGTGACGAGTTCAGGTTATAAGAAAGGAACAATTATATTGTATGAAATCTATTCCAGAGTAGTCGCAAAGAAAGCTGTCTTCTTATTTGAAGGCAGCTTTCTTTTATTAGAAAAAGAAGTAGAAGTAAAATAAAAGATTAAGTTACTTGTCCAAACAAATCTTTAAAAAATACATAAAATGCTAATAGTTAGTCAATATTTTAATATTGCTAACTTTTAAGACTAAAAGGGGTGATTTTATGTGTGAATGTGAAGTTTGTAGAAGAAAGAAAAACCGAGATCCATTAAATCGGGATTGTGAGCCGAAAAAACGAGCTCCTAAGCTAAAAAAAGAGGATTGTGAACCAAAAAAAGAGGATTGTGAACCAAAAAAAGAGGATTGTGAACCAAAAAAAGAGGATTGTGAACCAAAAAAAGAGGATTGTGAACCAAAAAAAGAGGATTGTGAGCCAAAAAAAGAGGATTGCGAGTCAAAAAAAGAAGATTGCGAATCATTAAATTATTATTCGTTTAGTAAAAATACAAATTTTTTAGAGGAAGCTATACAAACAGATAAAATCGATCAAATTTCTGAGGAATATATTGAAATAGTTGATTCAGCAGATGTACAAGTTACTACTACAGATACAAAAGCTGCGCTATCTATCCAAGCGGCATTACAAGCAGCTATTGTGGTTGTAGTAAGTATTTCTATAGCAGATAGTGAAAAGGCAGATAAAATAACACAAGAATTATTTCAAAAATCAGCTATTAAACAAATTAATAGACAAAAAACATTTATTAAAAATTCCAGAAACGTAACCGTAACAACTACTGATACAGATATTGCAGTGAATATTCAAATTCTCCTTCAAATTTTATTAGCTTTATTAGTTAAACTAAACATTTTATAAAGTGTCTATCCTATTGATATTTAGCTATAAGTTTTCACTCTAAGTAAACGTTTTTTGTTGTAACATATGGTACAAGCTTGGACTTCTTATTATGACTGAATTAATATTCAAGATAAATGAAAAAGCAAGTGTGGAAAACTACAAATAAAGTTGAAATACATTATTTAACAGTAAATGAAACTTATATTTATGTGAAGTGAAGGAAAGAAAGCTGACTTCTTATTAGAAGCCAGCTTTTTGAAGTTATTAGTAAAAAGAAGTGGAAAATAGAAGATTAAGTTACTTGTCCAAGCAATTTTTATTAAATTACATATAATGCTCTTAGTTATTTGAAATTTTTATAGAAAATTGATTGGAGTGAATATTGTAAATGGATGATTTAAACAAATTTTCTTCCTTTAAGTTTGATAAGGATCAAAAGAATATAATTATAGACCTTTTACTCTCAGATATTTTTAATAGGCATGGGATAAATGAAGAAAAACTAAAAAATTTATCGCCAGAAAAAAAGCAGCAAATTAAAAGTATTGTTTCTGAAATACAATCACAAGTTAATAATTATTTAGATTGAAAGGGGGTGAACGTATGGACAAAACATGTCATTCAGATGAAAATAAAAAATGGAGTGCATTAGATTACTCAAATCCTCATCCATCTTTTAAAAATGCTAGTGTTTCAGAAGCAGCTGCGCAAGAAAGTAAAACTTACCAAATTTCTGAAGAATCAATTACAATTGTCGATTCAGCAGATGTAGAAGTTACTACTACAGATACAAAAGCTGCGTTATCTATTCAAGCGGCATTACAAGCAGCTATCGTGGTTATAATAAGTATTTCTATAGCAGATAGTGAAAAAGCTGATCGTGTTGCACAAGAATTGTTTCAAAAATCATCTATTAAACAAATTAATAAACAAGAAACTGTTATTAGAAATTCTAGAAATGTTACAGTTACGACTACTGATACAGACATAGCAGTAAATGTTCAAATTCTTCTCCAAATTTTATTAGCGTTACTAGTTAAATTGAATATTTTATAAAGTGTTTAACTTGTTTTTTATCTAGTGATTCTTTTACTGTTTTAATTATAGTACAGGCTATAAATATTACTCATAACTGGACTAATATTTAACATCGCTAAAATAATAATGAGAGCAATGTGATGGAAAATGAAGTTTGGTTATTTTATGAAAATTTAAAAGCCATTTCCTTTATTGGATTTGGCTTTTAAATTTTAAACAGTATGAATTTGAAAAGATTATATTAAGATAAAGAATTAAAATATAATGATACAAAATACTTATAAAATTATTCGTGTTTTAGAAAAATAATAAGAAAAAGGTGTTTAAAATAGAATCATTTGTATTAACAGTTCAAGTTTTGAAGAATAGTGCATACAATATAAAGTGTTTTCCTTTCTTCATTTAAGTTTTACGTATATAATTTAAAAGTACTATTTTTATTTTATATTTTTTATATTTATAACAGAATAGAGGTTTAAAAATGGGTGTTAAAATCATTACGGATAGTGCGGCGGATTTACCGGTAGAATTGCTGCAAGCATATGATATTGATTTAATTCCACTCCGTGTTTATGATGAAGCAGAAACAGAGTATTTAGATGGAGTTACATTAGAGTCAGTTACATTATTGCAAAATATGAGAGAAGGCGCTGTTTATAGAACGTCATTACCTTCCCTTGAAACTTTCCAAGAAAAATTTGTTTCTTATGCAAAAGAAGGTAATCCTTGTATATATTTAGCTTTTTCATCTGAACTGTCTGGTACATATCAATCATCAGTTCTCATTAAAGAGGAAGTAAAAGAAACATATGCTAACTTAGATTTAGAAATTATTGATACGAAATGTGCTTCGCTTGGTCAAGGGCTTGTCGTATTAGAAGCTGCTAAAATGGCAAAAGACGGTGCATCAAAAGAAGATATTTTAAAGCGTGTTGATTTTCTAATGAACCATATGGAACATATTTTCACTGTAGCTGACTTACAGTACTTAGTGAGAGGTGGACGTTTAAGTAAAGTCGCAGGATTTATCGGTGGTTTACTAAACATTAAGCCGATTTTAAACGTGGAAGAAGGAAAACTTGTACCACTTGAAAAGGTAAGAGGGAAAAAGAAAGTACTTGGCCGAATTGTCGATATAATGGAAGAGCGTGGAAAAGAACTTAAAGGTCAAACAATTGGTATAACTCACGGTGACGATCTAGAAACAGCTGAAGCGTTAAAAGCATTAATTACAGAAAGATTTGGCTGTGAAGTATTTATCGTAAATACAATTGGTGCAGCAATCGGAGCACATACAGGACCTGGCGTTATAACGTTGTTTTTCTTAAATGAAGTAGAGTAAAGGATTGATCTTTTGATCAATCTTTTTTTAATCTAATTTATCCCGCTTTAACGGGCAGTAAGACCCCCACCTCAAAATTCAGCGGAAACAAAGAAGTTAGGTGGGGGATGAACAAAACCCCCACTGATTAAAGTTTCACTTTATATGTAATTATTTATTAACTTTCTCTTTAAAAGGTAAGAAGGTAGATAGGAAAGTGATAATCGCTAGTCCAAAGCCGAATCGTTCAGTTTGATCAATTACTAAGTCGTTTTTCCACTGAAAAATGAAAGAAGCGAATATTAAAAGTAAAGCAGCGCCTCCAACATATCTTACTATTTTTCGTGAAGATGCATCTTTAAGTCTTACAAACATGTGTATCATCCTTTCGTATTTATTAAATAATTCGACAAACTAATTTCTAGGATTTGATATTAATAATCCATCTATTAAATTTATTTGATTTTCTTGTTTACAATAGATATCTTCTATCTACTAGATAAATGTAATGAACTATAACTATCTTAAATGAATAATAATAGTTTACATGTAGTTAAATCCTTTTCATTAAGTTTATCGCAATTCAAGTATATGACTCTGTCTTTGTTAATAACAAGTAGTAAAATCTCATGAAAAAAATGGACGGAAAACCCAAATTTTAACCATAAAATTTAACAAGCCATCTAGAAATAATCATAGTATGAATGTAAAATTAAAACGTGTGAGACATTTTTTTACATTTGTGAAATTATACATTTTCTTAATATGAAAGATTAAGCAATACATAATGGCTGATTTGGTAAAAAGTAAGAAATGGTTAAGCAGGGAGAGTAGAAAGATGGAAATAGGAGAACGTATTCGCCATGTTCGAATGCACAAAGGATTAACACAGGGGGAGCTCGTATCAGGAATATGTTCAATAACATATTTAAGTAGAATAGAAAGTGGAAAAATAAAACCGTCATCTTCTTTTATAAAAAAAGTTTCTAAGAAGTTAGATGTAGATAGCGATTATCTTATAAATGGAAATTATGAGGAAATAAAGATTACTATTTTTAATATATGTAATAAATATAAAAAAGATAAAAGTATTACAGAAGCTGACTTATCTTTGTTAGAATTATACGTTCGTGAAGTACACCATATACCTTTATTACTAAAGGTATATGGTGTACTTATATACTATCATGCCCGGCAAAAAAATATGTTATATGTGAAGTCGCTTATAGTTCAAGCTTCGCAAATGATACCAAGTCAGGTTGAAATGCAAGATCCTGAAGATTATATTTATTATTTAAAAGCTCGAGGTTTATATTTTTATAATAAACAAGACTACAGTGCTGCTCATGATATATATGTACAGGCTGAGAGTTTACTTGGAGCAGAAGAAACTGAACAACATGGTCATATATACTATAATTTATGTCATGTATATAAGGAGCTTTATAAAGATAAAAGTATTAGTCGTTTGTATGCCTTAAAAGCTTACAACATATACAGAAAAAATGGTATGCAGAAGAACGTAGTAAATACACTTTTAATGCTTGCAATATTGTATATTATGGATGAATTATATGAAAAGGCACTTGAAATTTTACAGCAAGTAGAAAATAGTTTGGCTATTAATGGTGAGTCAAAGTATTTACCTGTAATTTCTTATGATTACGGGAAAATTTATCAAGGTTTGAAAGACTATGCGAATGCCATTAAATACTACGAAAAAACTTTGGAATTAAGTGAATTTTTATCACAGAAAGATCAAAAAGTATATGCGTTACGAAACATGTTGGAGGTTTACATAGAACTTAAAGATTGGGAAAATGTTAATAAGGTTATGAATGAAGCATTTCATTTTTTATCAATTTATGATGTACCAATTGCACATGTTCAACTATATGGTTTGAAAGCTAAAGTATTCAAAATACGTGGAGATTATTATGAATATGAGAAAAATATGCAAAAGGCAATTGAAGTGGGAGTAGAAAAAAACCAACATCGTTTAGTTGCTGAATTATCCTATGAATTAGGTAACTTTTATAATGAAAATCGCTCTTATAAATTATCTGCGAAGTATTTTAAAATATCAGCTGAAAATAAAATGGATTTATAAAGAAGTTTAGTTAAAAGTTCTTATAAATTGTAAAGGGTTATCCAAAAGAGTAGAGTATTTTATACTTTTTGGATAACCTCTTTTATTGCTATTCTATAATTACCGGTCGATATGGTATTGGTGAAGATAAAATCATAGAAGTTTTAACTGTTCCAAATGGTATAACAATATCAATCAATTCCTCTAATTCCTTCATAGAGTGAACTGCCACTTTTAAGTAATAGCTACTTTCACCTGTTACTCGGTGGCATTCAAGAATCCTTTGTTCTTCGTATATTTTCTCCTCAAATTTTTTGCATGGAATCTTTAAGTTTTCGATTCTTAAAAATGCTTGAATTGATTTTCCAATTATATCAAGTGATATTCGAGCTGTATACTTTTCAATTATTCCTGCATCTTGTAATCTTTTTAGTCTTTCTGTGACACTAGGGCGGCTGAGGTGCAGGTGATCAGTCATTTCTGTAATTGTCATTCTGGCATCCTCTTGTAATAAAAGGGTTATTTTTTTATCGATTTCATCCATGAATTATGCTCCTTTACAAAATTGAAAGTAAATTTCTGAAATAAATACACAATATAAAATCTTATATTAAATTACATACACTTTTGTATATTGAATAGACTGATAAGTTCCTATAATTAAAATATAAATGGAGGTGTATGTAATGTCTAATCATTTTAATGAAACAATTTCTATTAAAAAAGGGACAGCTTTATACGTCGGAGCGGTTTTAGGATCAGGAATTCTTATATTACCTGGTATGACAGCAAGTGTAGCAGAAGGGAATGCAATTGTTTCGTGGCTTTTTATGATTTCACTTAGTATTCCACTTGCATTCACATTTGCTTTTTTATCAATTGAATATCCAAGTGCTGGTGGAATTGCTACTTTTTCAGAGAAAGCTTTCGGCAAAAATATAGGCGCCATTATAGGTTGGTCTTTTTTTATTGCAGGTAGTGTTGGGCAAATTGTTGTCTCAATGACTGGTGGAATGTATATAGTGAGAGTGTTTGCTTTATCATCATATTTTTCTTACGTTATAGCGCTTATTATTTTAAGTATTTCAATCGGTTTCAATTTATATGGGTTAAAAATGAGTGGAGTGTTTCAAGTATGTATAGGTGTATTAACTTTCTTTATTTTGCTAATAACAATTATTAGCTCACTACCTTATATTGAAATAAAAAATATAAATGTACATATTTCTATGCATGAAATAAATCCAATTTTAGAGGCATCTTTATTAATTTTTTGGTCTTTTTTCGGCTGGGAAGCTATTGCAAGTTTAGCTCCTGAATTTAAATCACCTAGAAAAAGAAATATTATTTTATCTACGGGATTTGCGATTGTTATTATTGGAGTTTTATATATAGGTATTGCATTATCAGTAATTGGAACGAAATCTTATTATATCAATGCTGATAATACTACAGCTCTTGTGCTTGTAATCAAGCAAACATTAGGTGCCCAATTTGCATGGATAATTGGATTTGTAGCTTTTATCATTTGTTTAGGGACGACAAATGCATTTATTGCAAGTATGGGGCGCTTAGGTTATTCACTAGGGAAAGAAGAAATTGCACCTCGTTATTTAGCACATATTAATGAAAAAAGAGAAAACCCAACAAATGCAGTAAAAGTGGTAGGTTGTATTGCAATAATTGGTTTGCTAATAAGTTTCGTTTTTCAAATTAGTATAGAGAACATCGTATTAATACCAAACTCATTAGGAATTATTACATATATAGTCGGTGCTGCGGCTGGAATGAAATTAATAAAAAACAAGTTAGGAAAAGTTTTTTCTGTAGTAGCTTTTACATGTTGCATAGTGGTTTATCCTTTTATTGGGGGAGTAATACTTATTCCATTGGCAGTATCATTCATATGTTTATGCTATTTGCGGTTTCGTAACAGAAGATAAATAAGAATGAGATTATAGAAATCTAAATATTTAAAGATATTAAAATTTTTTCGTTTCATATATAATTGTGAAGGGGGAATATTTGTAACTATTTGTAAAAAAGGGGGCGGCTATAAAATGCATGAAATTGCTAAGTGGGATTTAGATTCATTGTATTCGAATGAAGATATCCTAACTCCAATATTGGAGTTAAAAGAACAATTTTTTGTAACAAAAGATATAGGGATTCTTTCAAATCTTATACAAGCTATTGAAAAAGCAGAATACTATTTGTACTGCCGATTGGCTGAAGAAAGTGTTTCATCTGACATTACTAGATTGACTGTGAAAGTAAAGGAACTAAAAAGTGAAGTGCAGCAAGTCATACAGCAAAGTGAAGTGGAAATTACTGATAATACTAGGCTAATAAAAGATGAACTACATGCGTGGGAAAATATGTACATACAATTAAGGAATAGGATAGAAATAGAGCACAATAATAAGCAATTATCATTTGGACAAGCAAATCATGTTGCAATGAATAGTGATAATGAAAAGGAAAGACTAGAAGTATTCGAGTTATTAACATGTACTTTACATAAGGAGAAAGAAATTTTTGCTACTGTATTAAATCAAATAGGAAGATTGCGTAATACAAAGAGTAATGAATTAGAAGATAGAGAGATTTTAGCAAGGTCCCTTCATGCGAATGGTGTTTCAGAAACTGTATTATTACAAATATGGAATGCGACAGAAGAAAATCTAGATAAATTAGTTAGTGCTTTAAATGTGTATAAGAAAGGCAGAGCTTCGATTACATGGCATGAACTTATGACAGTAAAGGAGAATAATGAGGTTATTATTCCTTTTTCAGTAGCAGTACAAAACATATACGATGCATTAAAAAATATAGATGAAGAATTAGCAGAATTTGCACGTCATGCGATAGAAAGTGGTTGGGTAGATGCAGAACCGAGAGAGAATAAACCCCCAGGTGGATTTTGTGCTCCTTTTTTCAGTGAAAAAGAATCTCGAATCTCTATGCGTTATGACGGAAGTATCGATAGTGTAAGGATACTTGCCCACGAACTAGGACATGCTTGGCATTTTTATAATATGAGTTTTGAGCAATCCTCTTCTTTTTTAGATGATTATTTGCCAATGAGTACAGCTGAATCAGCGTCTATTTTCTTTGAAACATTGCTTATAAATTATCTAATTCAAACAACAGATAGTATAGATATAAAAAAGTCATTGCTTAGCTGGAAAATAAGAAACTGTTTTAATTATGTAATGGCAATTCGAGCATCGTACGAATTTGAGAAGAACTTTTACGAGAAATGTAAAGAAAGTCCTTTAAGTGCTGATCAAATCGAGAAATTATCTATAGTAGCGCAAGAAAAAGCATATGGAAATTCATTATCAGAATATCAGCCGTTCGTGTGGATGAAATATATTCAATTTTATATAGCAGATGTTCCTTTTTATAATTATCCATACACATTTGGATATTTAGTTAGTTTTAGTTTATTAGAAATAGCTAAAGAAAGGAAAAGTACTTTTCATTTGAAATATAAAGAGTTTTTACGAGAAACAGGAAAAGCTCCAGTGGAAGAACTTATGAAAAAACATTTTGAAATAGATATAACGAGCTATGAATTTTGGGATAAAGCCTTTAAACAAATTTCTAAAGATATTGATGAATATTTGCAACTTATGTAAGGGGAGAGTAAAGTGAATCACCAACTTATAAAGGGAATACCTTTTTCAACTTTAGAATATGCAAAAGCTATAAGTTTATTAAAAGGTTGGCTACATGAAAAACAAGAGAAACCAAGATTTGTAGTAACTGCAAATCCTGAAATTGTTATGTCTGCAAAGGAAAGTACGGCTAAATCTAAACAGTTTAAAAAGATGTTACTATCTGCGGATTTAATAACAGCGGATGGAATTGGTGTCATAATTGGCTCGAAAATATTAAAAGGAACGCTGAAAGAACGCGTCACTGGGGCAGATATCACTCACGATTTAATAAAATATTGTAACGATAATAGATACCGCGTCTTTCTTTTTGGAGCTGCTCCAGAAAGTAATAAAAAGGCATTAGAAAAATTAAATGAGCAGTTCCCAGGAGCACAGTTTAAAGGACAGCATGGATTTGTAAATGGTGAAGAAATAGAAGAAGTAAAAATGAAAATAAAGCAATTCAAGCCGCACTTACTGTTAGTAGGACTAGGTTCACCGAAACAAGAAGAATTCATCTATGAAAACATACAAACATTAAACGTTCCACTATCTATAGGTATCGGAGGTATGATCGATATAATATCTGGTACTGTAAAAAGAGCACCAAAAATTATGAGGGATACAGGAACTGAATGGCTGTATAGGTTACTTTCGCAGCCGAAAAGATTTAAGAGACAACTTGTACTTCCGAAATTTTTAATTTCAGTTTTGGTAGAGAGAATGAAAAGAACAGCAAGTTAAGAAAGGACAAAAAAGATGATAGAGTCGTTATCTAATGAAAAAGCTAATATGATATTACAAGAGCTGCAAGTAGAGTGCGAATCTTTATTTGAATTTAAAATACAAAAAGTAATTCCAATTCATCGTGGTTGGTTAAACTTAAAGTGGAAACTCGAAACGGATGTAGGGAACTTTGTATTAAAGCAATATAATAAAGAACGATATAAGTTATATGACCCATTGACTTTATTGCAAGCATTACAACAACAGCAAAGATTACATAATAATGGTGTAAGATGCCCAAAATTGTTAACTTATAAAAATAATGTAATGCATATATCAAAAACTGATGAACGATTTATAGTATTAGAACATAAAGAAGGTAATCTAGTCTCACCAGGAAAGGTGAATAAAAAGGAAATCCACTCTCTTGGTCAGACGATAGGTCATATGCATAAATTGTTAAATGACGGCACTTTAATAGAAGGAGAAATCCCTAAATTTGTTCCGCCTACTAAAGAGGAAAGGTTGACCTATTGGGAAGAGAAAAGGAGAGAAGCAGAGAAGCTAGGAAAAGAGCACATTCTTCCTTATATAAAATTACAACAAGAGGCAACACAATTGGTAAATGTAGATCAATTTAATAATAGTAAAAAGGGATGGGTGCACCGCGATTTATGGGTAGATAATTTCTTATTCTATAACGATAAAGTCTCAGCAATTCTAGATTTTGATCGTATGGATTATGATTATGTAGAATTGGACATTGGGCGTACGGTTATATCTTGTGCCTTACATGATGGGGTTTTAAATAAGAGTCTTGTTGCATCATTTTTAGAAGGATACCGCAATGAATTAGACTTTCCAGTAGGGAATATTGTTCGGGCAATTCAAATGCTTTGGTACATGGAGAGTACTTGGTGGATTCATGCCAATATGGATCAGCATAGTGTACCACCTTCACGTTTTGCGCATGAAATGAATTGGATAGCTGAAAATTACGGTGCATTACATAATATATTGGCAGGCTTATAAGTGAAAAAGGAGACTATATTCATGAACAGAATCGGAATTATCGGAGCAATGCAAATTGAAATAGACTTACTTTTAGAAAAATTAGTTGTACAAGAAGAACAAATAATTGCGGGAATGCCTTTTTACGTTGGGGAATTCATGGGAACAGAAATAATTGTTACAAGATGTGGTGTAGGGAAAGTTAATGCAGCCGCATGTACGCAAACGTTAATTCATAAATTTGATGTAGATGCTATCATCAATACCGGTGTTGCTGGCGGGCTACATCCAGATGTAAAAGTTGGCGATATAGTTATTTCAACGAATGTAACTCATCATGATGTAAGTAAGACTCAAATGAAAAACTTATTCCCGTTCCAAGAGGAGTTTTACGCAAGTAAGAAATTAATGGAGTTAGCACGTACTGCATGCAATAGTAGTAGTTTACATATTGGAGTTCATGAAGGGAGAATCGTAAGCGGTGAATGTTTTGTTGAAGATTCAAACCTAAAAGCGAAATTAATAGATGAATATGCACCGCATTGTACAGAAATGGAAGGTGCAGCAATTGGACATGTTGCCTACATAAATGAAGTACCGTTTCTCGTAATGCGATGTATTTCTGACAGTGCAGACGATGAAGCACAAATTTCTTATGATGACTTCGCGAAAACGGCCGCAAACTATTGTTCAGAAATTATCGTTGAGATGCTGAAAAATATATCAAGTAAAACTGTATTATAATTCAAAAGGAGAGAATGAAATGTTACAAGCATTAATTTTTGATATGGACGGAACGTTATTTCAAACAGATAAAATTTTAGAATTATCGTTAGATGATACATTTGATCACTTAAGATCCCTTCAATTATGGGATACGGTAACGCCTATCGATAAATACCGTGAAATAATGGGTGTACCTTTACCGAAAGTTTGGGAAGCTTTATTACCGGATCATTCTCTTGAAATAAGAGAACAAACAGATGCATATTTTTTAGAAAGATTAATTGAAAACATTAAGAGCGGAAAAGGTGCTTTATATCCGAATGTAAAAGAAATTTTTACATATATAACAGAAAATAATTGTTCAATTTATATTGCTAGTAATGGTTTAACTGAATATTTACAAGCAATCGTATCTTATTATGAGTTAGATCAATGGGTTACTGAAACGTTTAGTATTGAACAAATAAACTCACTTAATAAAAGCGACTTAGTAAAAAGTATTTTGAACAAATATGATATAAAAGAAGCAGCTGTAGTCGGGGATCGTTTATCTGATATAAACGCAGCTAAAGATAATGGCTTGATTGCGATTGGATGTAATTTTGATTTTGCACAAGAAGATGAACTTGCCCAAGCTGATATAGTAATAGATGATTTACTGGAGTTGAAGGGGATATTGCCTGCTATACAGAGATAATGAAGTT
This sequence comes from Bacillus cereus group sp. Bc061, assembly GCF_027715825.1. Classification (NCBI taxonomy): domain Bacteria; kingdom Bacillati; phylum Bacillota; class Bacilli; order Caryophanales; family Bacillaceae; genus Bacillus; species Bacillus cereus group sp. Bc061. Next base: position 1,290,524 of record NZ_JAQFTZ010000001.1, on the reverse strand, counting down.
GTTTAAATTACAATATAATCATTCTAAAAATAATAAAGTCGTTTAAAAATCTTTCTTCCATTAACGGAGTAAATTGCTTAGTGGGGAATTAAAATAAGTACTTGTGGCTTCTGAAGAAATGGAAAAAGAAAGATGTTAAATGCAAAGTAGACTCTGTTATACAGAGGTAGAGATAGTGGTATTCATTTGTGATGGATTAGTAATGGTTTGATTTGGATTATAAAGTGTGTGCGTTTTTTGCCAAGTACTATATGACTTATTCTATGGAGGAAATATGCTTAAAGATAATTTTAACATTAATAATATTCCCACGGTTTTGTGGGGAGATAAAAGTGAAAAAGTTTTTATTGCAGTACATGGAAATATGTCAAATAAGGAAGATGCAGTTATTCAAATATTAGCTGAAGAAGCTAATCAAAAAGGTTATCAAGTATTAAGCTTTGATTTACCTGAGCATGGAGAAAGAACAAATGATAATACTCCTTGCAAAGTACAGTTTTGTGTTAGTGAATTATCTATAATTATGAATTACGCAAAAGAGCATTGGAAAGAAGTGAGTGTGTTTGCATGTAGTATAGGAGCTTATTTTAGCCTTTTAGCCTATCAAAATGATGTGATTGAAAAGGCATTATTTTTATCACCAGTAGTTAATATGGAACGAATTATCGAAAATATGATGAAATGGTTTAATGTAACACCAGAACTTTTGCAAAAAGAAATGACTATAGAGACACCAATTGGTCAAAAGTTATATTGGGATTATTTATGCTATGTAAAAGAACATCCTATTAATACATGGAATATAGATATAGATACATATATTATGTACGGAGCTAAGGATGAACTGTGTGAATTTGAAATTATTAACGATTTTACAAAAAAACATCGTTGTGCATTAGAAGTCATGGAGACAGGTGAACATTATTTTCATACTGAAGAACAGTTAAAGATATTTGAACTGTGGTTACAAAAGCTTATAGATTAACAAATTATAACTTAACTTGAACAATGTTAGAGTAGAATGATGAATTTATAAACTGATATTATATTTGAGAGACATTATAAATGTAAATCTATTCATTTAAGCAAACAGCTACTTTAGTTCAATAAGACTTAAACAACTATATTATCGATTTAAAACTGAAGTGAAGAATACACATACTACGAATTGAATAAGATAACAATCATAAAAATGCTCAGAATAAATGATTCTAGAGCATTTTTATGTGTTTCTATATTAAGGGGGGATTTACTTGAAAGATATACATATTCAACAAATTGAAGATTTAATGATATACGAATCCGATTATCTTGTTCAGGAAAGCAAAGATGAAGGGTTTTATTTCCTAATAAAACTAATAAGTGAATATGAAAATAAAATAAACACATTTAATAAAACGGGTGAATGTCTATATGGTATTTTTCAAGGGGAAAAGTTAATTGGAATAGGAGGGTTAAATGAGGATCCATATACAGAAAATAATAAGATTGGCCGATTAAGGCGATTTTATATTTCAAAGGACTATCGTCGTATAGGGCTAGGGAAGTCGTTATTAAACAAACTATTATCTCATGCGGAAAAGAATTTTAAAGTAGTTGTTTTACATACAGATACAAAACAAGGTGATGCATTTTATAGTGCAAATGGATTTGTGAAGGGGCAGGTATATAAAGGCTCTAGTCACTATAAAGTATTATGTTAGTAAAAAAAGAGACCTCTGCTTCGAAAAATAAGCTTATGAAGTCTCTTTTTTCTAGTCAATTATGTTTAACATTCATTTCTTTCAATAGTCCCTTCGGATCACCTTTTACATAATAAAAATGTGGATTATTTTCATCGTCGTAAAGCATAATATAAGGTTTTTGATTAAGAGGGAGAAGAATAAGTACTTCATCAATTGTTGTTTGTAGCCATTGATTTGTAATAGAAACTGGTTTAGATAAAGGAATTTTTATCATGTGACCATCTTTTGGAACGACATTTAAGTTTTTGAAGGGGCCAGTAATGGATTTAGCAAATTGAACAGCTTTTTTTTGAATAGCTGGATCTAAAGATTGTTTTTGAATGACCATTTCTTTTTGACAATCAAATACTTCAATTTGTTGATTTGTATTTGCTAACACATTTGTCGATAATAAGAAACAAAGAAGAGTAATGACTCCAATTTTTTTAATCATAATACAACACCTCGTCTTTACTATACCCTTAAAAATTTCAAATATTTTTCTGTCACATTTATGTAACAAAGAAGTTGTATGATACAATTGATTTTTGTTTAAAAGCAATGGAGGATAATGTATGAAAGTATTAATCGCAGATGATGAACAAGATATGCTAAGGATTTTAAAAGCTTATTTTGAGAAAGAAGGCTTCGAAGTTTTCTTAGCGAAAGATGGAGAAGAAGCACTTCAAATATTTTATGATGAAAAAATTGATTTAGCTATTTTAGATTGGATGATGCCGAAACATAGCGGTATTACTGTTTGTAAGGAAATAAAGAAAAACTCAAGCGTAAAAGTATTAATGCTTACGGCGAAAAGTGAAAGCGAAGATGAATTAGCAGCTCTTCAAAGCGGGGCAGATGAGTACGTAAAAAAACCATTTCATCCAGGTGTACTCATTACTCGAGCGAAAAAGCTAATACAGCACGATGATGTCATTCAAGTTCAAGATTTGAAAATAGATTTTACGAAAAATAAAGTTTATAAAAATGACAAAGAGTTAGATATTACAAAAACAGAGCTAGAATTAATAAAGTGTTTTTTAAGTCATAAAGGCATGATTTTGACTCGTAAAAAATTGTTAGATATCGTATGGGGATTTGACTATTTTGGAGAAGAGCGAACTGTTGATACACATGTAAGAAGGTTACGTAAAAAAGTAGGAGAAAATATTATAAAGACGCATCGTGGTTTAGGGTATAGTTTGGAGGAGCAGAGTGAATAAACTTGGAAAAAAACTATTTCTCAGCATTTCTTTAACTGTTATTCTTATTTTTACGATTTCTTTATTATTAATTAACTATCTTTTACCGAAATATAATATTTACAAAACGAGAGAGAACTTAAATGAATTTACAGTGCAAATACAAAATACATCTGTAAATGAGTTAGAAGAGGGAATTCGTACAATTGAAAGCGAAAATAACGTTACGGTTGCATATACGTCAATCAATCAGTCAGAAGATGATATGAACGAAGCGTTACGCATGCAACTTACGAAAAAGAAAGTAGTTTTAAATAAACTGTGGATTACGAAAGACGAAGTCATGAAGGTGAAAGCGGAAGGGCAATCGAATAAACTGTATGATCAAGAGAAGTTAAAAGCAAGTTTTTTCGCTAAATATATTGCAAAAGATAATACAATAATTTTAATGGGAACTTCTATTGCACATTCTAACGAAATTATAAAAACGTTAAATACATTTTATTTATACATTCTTTGTTTCTCACTCCTTCTTATTATTTTACTTGTGTGGATACTTTCAAAAATAATAACGACTCCATTGAAAGATCTAAGCGATGTAGCTCAGGATATTTCACATTTGAAGTTTAAAAGAACGAAAGTGAAAACGAATGATGAAATAGGAGAATTAGCCAATAGCATTAATGTTATGAGTGAAAAACTACATGAAGCACATCAAGATTTAACAGATCGTAATGAACATTTAAAACGATTTATGGGTGATGTGACGCATGAATTAAAGACACCAATTGCATTAGTAAAAGCATATTCTATGGGAATTAAGGATGGATTGGATGATGGGACATACGTAGATACAATTATTAAACAAACAGATCAAATATCAAACTTAATTGAAGAACTATTACAATTTTCGAAGTTAGAAAGAGATGTTTTACAAAAAGAAGAATTCCCTATTGAACCATTAGTCCGAAGTATAATAGATAAGCATAAAATTGAACTGGAGTCGAAAGAAATACAGTTGCAGACGAACAGTAATATTAAAAATCAGGTCATTTATGCGGATTTAAATAAAATGGGAATGGTGTTTCAAAATTTAATTTCTAACGCAATAAAATATACAACAAATCAAAACATAATAATCACTTTAGAAGAGAGAAATAAAAGTGTATATTTTCAAATTAAAAATGGGATTAATGCAGAACAAATTAAAGATGTCGATAAAATTTGGGAACCTTTTTATGTCTTAGACTCTTCACGAAGTAAAGAAAAATCAGGCACAGGATTAGGACTAGCGATAGTGAAAAGTATTTTAGAAAGGCATGGTTTTGACTATGGAGTTTCTTCTACAGATGGAGAAATTCAATTTTATATAAATATGAAAAAGGACTAATGGAAATATTAGTCCCTTTTATAGTTTTAGAAGTTAGTCACCGCAATTTTCAAAATTGAGGTATTAAATGGAGAATTTGCAAATGTCCTACTTTAATTTAATTCACGTGAAGTTCACAGGGAAACGTTATATTTATATAGTTGTATTTAATTTTAATAAAGCGAGGTATTAGAATTTGATAAGAAAGAAAATCGTAATTGGTAGTGTTTTAATGGGAATGACGTTATCTTTATCTGCATGTGGTTCATCAGAAAATATTGTAACTACAAAATCAGGGAGTATTTCAGAAAGTGATTTTAACAAGAAATTAAAAGAGAATTACGGGAAACAAAATTTATCTGAAATGGTAGTAGAGAAAGTATTAAACGATAAATACAAAGTTACTGATGAAGAGGTAACAAAACAAATAAAAGAATTAAAAACAAAGATGGGCGATAATTTTAATACGTATATGGAATCAAATGGTGTGAAAAATGAAGACCAGTTGAAAGAGAAGCTAAAGCTTACTTTTGCGTTTGAAAAAGCGATTAAAGCAACTGTGACGGAAAAAGAAGTTAAAAATCATTATAAACCAAAACTTCAAGCAAGTCATATTTTAGTGAAAGATGAAAAGATAGCAAAAGAAATTAAAGAAAAACTAAACAATGGCGAAGATTTCGCAGCACTGGCTAAACAATATTCAGAGGATCCAGGCTCTAAAGAAAAAGGTGGAGATCTATCTGAATTTGGACCAGGTATGATGGTAAAAGAGTTTGAGGATGCTGCATATAAATTAGAAGTTGGTCAAGTGAGTGAGCCTATTAAATCTTCTTTCGGCTACCATATTATTAAGCTAACGGGTAAAAAAGAGCTTAAACCGTATGAAGAAGAAAAGGTGAATATTCGTAAAGAATTAGAACAGCAACGTATACAAGATCCTCAATTCCATCAACAAGTTACGAGAGACATACTTAAAAATGCAGATATAAAGGTATCTGATAAAGATTTAAAAGATACCTTTAAAGAGATTGAAAAATAATATATGGAATGTAAGGCAATCGATAGAGATATTGGTTGTCTTTTTGTATTTCTAAGCAAAGAGTGAATGAGAAAAATAATTTCACATTTGAATTGAATTTTACTTAATATGAAATCTCTAAGTTTCTCAACTTTTAAAGTTTATTAAAACTGAATTTTCAGTCATTTTGTTATATAGTAAAAGAGAGTGATTTTAGGGAGGGGACATTTTGAGAAAAAAGAGTATAGCAATTACATTTTCAGCAATGCTATCTATGGCAGTTATACCTAGCTTTACAATGAATGTATTTGCAGAGAAGACGGAAGAGACAAAAAACACGAAAATTGAATTAGAAAACGGGATGACAAAACCGATTTACTCGCTTGATGAAGCGATTATTGAAAATTTATTTGTAGAAACGGAAGTAGATAGTGATCGAGATGGAAAAAAAGATCGAGTATCAGTAAAAGTTATGCGTCCAAAAACTGATCCAAATGTGAAAGTTCCTGTTATATATGAAATGAGTCCATATCGAGCTGGTTTAAAAGATGTTCCTGTATATAACGTAGATGAAGAATTGTATGCGTATGAAGGGAAACCGTATGGAGCTGTTAATCTTGGTTCGTATGGAAATTATTATGTACCAAGAGGCTATGCAGTCATTTTAGGTGAAAGTATTGGAACTGGGAAATCAGATGGATGTCCGACGACTGGGGATGAGCAAGAAATATTAGGGACGAAATCTGTAATTGATTGGGTAAATGGACGTGCGAAAGCATATAAAGAAAATGGTGAGGAAGTTAAAGCTGATTGGTCAACGGGAGATGTCGGTATGACAGGAGTCTCTTATAATGGTACGTTACCAAATGCTGTTGCGACGACTGGTGTTGAAGGGTTGAAAACAATTATTCCAATCGCAGCGATTAGTAGTTGGTATGATTATTATCGTGCAAACGGTGCAGTGATTGCGCCAGGTGGATACCAAGGAGAAGATACAGATAATATGGCAGAAGCAGTATTAACAAGGGAAAACCCTGAAGTTTGCGGACAAGTAATAAAAGAGCTAACAGCCGGACAGGACCGGAAAACTGGTAATTATAATGATTTTTGGGATAAACGAAATTATGTAAAAGATGCTAAAAATGTAAAAGCGAGTGTGTTTGTTGTTCATGGTTTAAATGATTGGAATGTAAAGACGAAGCAGTTCGCGCAATGGTGGGAAGCGCTTGGAGAGAATGATGTTCCTCGTAAAATGTGGCTACATCAAGGTGGACACGGTGGAACATCAACGAATGACTGGCAAAGAACACAAAATAAATGGTTCGATTATTGGTTATACGGAATTGAAAATGGAATTATGAATGAACCAATGGTCGATGTACAACGTGAAAATAAAACTTGGGATAAAATAAAAAATTGGCCGGATCCATCAGCTGTGCCGTCAAAAGTGCGAATGTATTTAAGTAATAAAGCCGTTAATTTACCATTCAGTATGGGTTCTGTTAATAAGACGTTTTCATTCGTAGATGATGCAAAAATGAAATCAAACCAATTAGTTGCAAACCCAGAATTAGAAGTAGCCAATCGATTAGTGTATACAATGCCTGTACTGCAAAAAGATACGCGTATAAGTGGTACACCAAAGATTTCAATTACGGGAAATATTGATCGATCTGTATCAAATTTAACCGCTTTACTTGTTGATTATGGAGGAGCGAAGCCGGAAATCGTAACGAGAGGCTGGATGGATCCACAAAACATAAAGAGTATAGAAAATTCAACGGCGATTCAACCAGGCAAAGATTATACATTTACATGGGACATGCAGCCAGATGATTATGTCTTTAAAGCTGGGCATCAAATAGGAGTTGTTTTAATTGCTAGCGACTATGATTATACAATTAGACCGAAAGCGGGCACGAAGCTTACAGTGAAATTAAGTGAAGTGACATTGCCAATTGTGAAATAAATAGTTATGGATAAAGAGGCTGTCCCAAAAGGTGCTTTTTAGCCAAAACCGAATAGAAAGTGAAAGGAAGAAACGTTGATTTAATAACGTTTCTTCCTTTTCAATTTCATGTGATTTTACTTCGAAAGAGACTTATGAGACAACCTCTTTACATTTTGAAAGGGAGAGTTTAATGTGAATGTTTATTGGTAGATACAAAAAGGCTTACAATAAATAAAAAAATTGCATTTATGATCAATAGGCCACTAAATGTAAGCCCAGCAAAACCTCCAGCGAATCCATCGCCTACTTTTTCGCCAATTATGTGCAAAGTGGCGAAGAAAACAATGGGGGCAACAAGAATGAAAATACCACTAGATATTTTCCATATTTGCCTATATTTCTTCGCTATAAAGAAAATTAGAGCATTAAAAGCAATAAGAAGTAAAAGAAATATAATGAATGAATTCATCATATCCTCCTTTTGGTAAATAGTTTGAATTTTTATTATTTACATTGGTATTTCAAAGGAAATATTATACAATATGATTATATTTTATGGAAAGTGAGTGATATATTATGACAGTCAGCTCTTTCGAATTTTCATTAAAAATACAGGTACAGGGAGATTAATTGAATTTAAATCTTCCGTACGTAAAAAACGGGGGAGAAAATAAATGTTTAGTTTTTATAGTACACTTTGCACGGAACTTTATGATTACACAAAGCCTGTCGGTTATTCTTTAAATGGTGATATTGAGTATTACGAAGAACGTTTGAAAAATTGTAGAGGTAGAATTCTCGAAGCAGCAGTAGGATCAGGGCGTGTCATCATCCCGCTTCTTGAGGCTGGTTTTACAGTAGATGGGATTGACTATTCACCTGAGATGCTAGAATCGTGCCGTATAAGATGCAAAGAGAGAGGCTTACACCCTAATTTATATGAAGGAAGCTTACAACAATTTTCACTTCCGCATAAATATGAGGCAATTATTATTCCTACTGGTTCTTTTTGCTTAATTGAAAATCGAGAGGATTCTATAAATGCATTAAAATGTTTTTATGAACACCTTAATCCAGGTGGACGATTAATCGTAGATATTATGCTTCCGTATGACTGGAAGACGGGGGAGATTCATACATCGACTTTTTCTTTACCAAATGGTGACGGAATTACATTAGAAAATAAATCAATTGAAATAGATTGGCTGAACCAAGTTACTCTATCCTATTTAAAATATGAAAAATGGAGTAAAGGGCAGTTAGTACAAACGGAATTGCAACGCTTTGCGGTGTGTTGGTATGGAATAGAAGAGTTTAAACTTCTTTTAGAAAGTATTGGTTTCTCTAATATTACTTGCTCTGCTGATTATGTTTATGAAAAAGAACCGTCAAATGCTAATCAAATGTTTACTTTTGAAGCCGTGCGAAAAGAAAAATAAAGAAGTATGTAAGAAAACAAGGCAATTGATACAATATCGATTGTCTTGTTTTAATTGTATATTATTTACATGCTATTACGTTTTCATTGTCCAAGCATCCTTCTACTAACTACATATACTATTTATATTAAAGACAGTCACTATTTTAAATAGAACTGTAAGGTTTCTATAAATGATATTTTAGAAAGGTAGGGGATAAATTTGGCAAACGAAGAACAAGATAGAATTGAAAATCAAGTGTATTCCAATCGTGTAGTAAGATCAGAATTTGATGCGAATTGGGAAACTTGTCTATCAAAAAGTGGTTATATAATTTATGTAGCAACAAGTAATAATGCTGAAGTAATAGTACTTCTTGCAGATGGTTCAAGTAAATTATTAATTTTCGAACAAGGCGGTAAAGTAGTAGTAGGCGGTGGTGGAACAAGTCATTACAGTAAGCCGCATATCGCAAGAAATATTTAAGGTAGAACAAAATGCCGGAAAATGGTTAACTCATTTTAGTAGAACTTGATGTACTACAAATACTTTTGAATGATCAGAGAAGTTTCTAGGGAATTGTACGGATCAATATTTGAAATATAATGTATGGCTTGAAGAATTCTATAAGCAATAAAAAAGCATTTCCTATTTCGGGAAATGCTTTTTCTATGTTATAGTATAATAGTGTTTTGAAACAATGCTATTTTAATATATTTCAAATTTTGTTATGTATTATTTTTATATTAAATTAGTTGCGTAAGTATTTTTTTATATAAGGAGTAATAATTAGAGAAATGAAAAATATAGACTTTATACTAGAAAGTGATGAGGCATTAAAACCGTCTGAACGATTAGTACTATTATTATTAGAGAAGCATAGAATGTTATATACGAACGATCTATTGGCATTATCTAATTTATCATATAAAACATTAACAGATTCATTAACGTCGCTTGTATTAAAATCATATGTGTTAAAGGAAACAGGTAAGGGAAGAAGACAGAATTGTTATAGATTGGTATGATAAGACTGCTGATTTTAGAGATTTTATATTAATATTTATCGAATGTAAGGGGAAAACGCATTTTTGTTTTCGAATGAAAAATGTAATAAACTTAAATGTTTTTAATTTCATTTTTGTTAATGATAATTTAATTATTTTAAAAAATAGAAAAATAAAATAAACTGCATAAAACAGAAATAAAAAAACAATCCGTTTTAAAAACGGATTGTTTTTTTTATTGGAATAATATTATAAGATGAATGGAACACAGGAATAATTATTCTACTTCACTTGTATACTTTTCAGGTAATAATTCCATTACGTTACATTTTACAAGTTCACCATTATAAGAAAGTATAACGTTCGTATTTTTTCCGTAATCACTTATTAATTCTCGACACATACCACATGGAGCAACAACCCAACATTTTTCTATATCTTCATGAGGGTGTGGGTGAGCAACTGCTACAATGGTATCAAATTCATGATCACCTTCTGAAATAGATTTTCCAATTGCCATAGCTTCACCACATACTGTTATTCTTCCAACATTCGCTTCAACATGTACTGCTGCATAAATATTACCTGTTTTAGTGCGTACTGCTGAACCGATATGATGACGGCCATATTTATAGTTTTTTTCGATTACTTTTTCAGCCGCTTTAATTAAATCATAGTCTTCACTATTTAAAGGTATTACGTGTAACATAATTTCTCCTCCATACTAAACATGATTAGCATTATTTTAGCAGAAAATTTTAATATTTAAAATAAAAGATAAATGTTGAATAGATAATATTATTATGTAAACTATAATTAAAAAAGGAATTTATAATAATCAACAGAACATATAGAAGAGTGTGATGATGAGAAAACAGCCTATGATATAGCCTTAGAAAAAGGTCATACTCACCTTTTACATTATTTGCAACAGGGAGTGAACGTGTGATGAATAAATGGAGTGTAGGGATATTTTTATTTAATGAGGTGGAAGTGTTAGATTTTGCAGGGCCATTTGAAGTTTTTTCTATCACTAAAGTACATGAAGAGAAACCATTTACTGTTTATACAGTTAGCCAAAATGGAGAAATGATTACAGCAAGGAACGGATTAAAGGTAAAGCCTGATTATAGTATTGAAGATTTACCACCAGTTGATATATTAATCATTCCAGGTGGTAAAGGCGCACGGGAAAATGAAGTGAAAAATGATATTGTAATAAATTGGGTTCGTCAGCAAATGAAAGAAGTAAAGCTAATGACTTCAGTTTGTACCGGAGCGTTATTACTCGCGAAAGCTGGTTTACTGGAAGGGTTAAAAGCAACAACACATTGGGCTAGTATTCAAACTTTCAAAAAAGATTTTCCGAATGTAGAAGTAATGGAGAATGTGAAATTTGTAGATGAAGGACATATTATTACATCGGCAGGTATTTCAGCTGGTATTAACATGTCATTTCATATTGTGAAAAATTTGCTAGGTGTGGAGATCGCTGAAGAAACGGCCAAAAATATGGAATATGATATTGATTTACAAAATTAAAAAAGCCCAAATTGGGCTTTTTTCTTATTTTGAGTGTATATAGGTATGATCTATGCTCTAAACTTAAGCTCTTAAACAGTCATTCTAGTTTATCGAATGTACGAAAATGCATCTCTTTTCTCCTTGTAACCATGTTAAAACAAGGAGAACTTTGTATGTAAAAAAACTCTTCTACAATAGTAGAAAAAGAATAACAGAAACTACTATTTTATGCCAGCATACATAAAAAAATGCAATGTAAATATGGAAATGTCGTCGAATGCTATCTTTAATTGGTTAATTAGTGAGATATTTTTGTGAAGGAGCTTATTTTATAAGAATAGAATTAAAGTTAATAAGAAATCATGCCGATGGTAGTGAAAATATATGTGTTAGGGGGATTTCATAATGAGGAAACTCAAGCGAATAAATGTTCCTAATATACAAGAACAACTATCACAGTCTAATGAAAATCGAGCAATTAATAAGAAAAAACTAAGACGATTTATATTCATGTTTATATTTATTGCGGCGGCTACTTTGTACGTTCAATTTATTTTAACGAAACAACAAGAAATAATTGTAGAAAAAAAAGATACAATTACGAATCAAAAAAAACAATTGGTTTCTTTAAAGAAAGATGAGGCTTCTTTAAAGACTAACATAGAAAATTTAACAGATGATGATGAAGAAATTTTGAAGTTTGCGAGAAAAGAATATCAATTTTCTAAGTCAAATGAAACTATATTTGTGTTGCCGAAATAGTGTAATAGAACAGTTAGCGATAGCTAGCTGTTTTTTCATGTAGGAATGTCATGGTACAAGAAACAATTACATATTGTAAAAATGAAGAGCTGGAGCTGTTTTTATACTTATGGAATATATACGAAAATAAATGTTGTTAAAATTCTGTCAATTGTATTATAATACAAGGTAAGCGGATACATTTTTTAATCCATGTTGAGTTTATCACTCATACGACTATTAAGAAAACCGTTATCCCGTATTAGAAAGGAAGAGAGCTGTGTACGCTTCAAATACAATTTATGTCGTAGGGGATGCGAAAGCACCTCAAAATAATCCCATTACCGAAAAGTTTAAAAGCTATTTTGTAGCGTTTGTACTTGTTAAGGAGACTGGGGAAATTGTAGATGCAGATTGCTCAGCGACAATTGCATTAACATCTCAATTCGTTAAATATTTATTTCTACATAAAAATATTAATGACCCAGAATTAGTAATGGAAATAAAAGATCGTTATTTCGGTTCGTCTCAAAAAGCATTACTTGTAGCATTAAAAGATGCACAGAAAAAATATAATCAAATCGCTGCTTTGTCTACCCATTCATAGACAAAATCCAGCCGTAAGAATCTTCTTATGGCTGGATTTTTTTATTTCACATTTACCTTCTATATGAAAAGTAAGCGAAAACGGAGATCTTTTGCTCCAAAAAAGTTGAGAATTAAGGATCCGTTTTGCCAGACAACGAAAGGGTGAACAAAATGAAAATTACCGATGTAAAAGTAAATCGTAGACGTGTAAATCTTCATACACCGTTTAAAACCGCGCTTCGTACCGTAACCGAAATAGAAAGTATAGATGTATATATTCATACAGATGAAGGAATTGTTGGCAAGGGTGCAGCAGCTGCAACACCGGTTATTACGGGGGATTTCGCTAACGGGATTGAAGAAGCAATTTTAGGGCCGATGCGTTCCAATTTAATTGGTCAAGATATCATTCAATTTCAGCAGTTACTACAGCACATCCAAATGAGTTGCATTGGAAATCCAAGTGCGAAAGCCGCGGTAGATATCGCATTATATGATGTGTATTGTCAATATCATAACATTCCACTTTACGCATTATTAGGTGGAAAAAAAGAAATTCACACAGATATTACTGTAAGTGTAGATGAACCGTTCATTATGGCGAAAGAGGCAAAGCAACATGTAGAAAAAGGATTTCAAACTTTAAAAATTAAAGTGGGGAAATCTGCACACTTAGACTTAGAACGTATTGAAGCGATTCGAAATAGCGTACCAAAAAATACGACGTTACGATTAGATGCAAATCAAGGGTGGAATCCAAAAGAGGCAGTTTCTATCATTAAAGAGATGGAAAATCGCAATTTAAATATTGAATTTATTGAACAACCTGTTCATGCGAAAGATTGGGATGGATTAAAGTACGTCAAAGATCATGTACAAACACCTATTATGGCAGATGAAAGCATATTTTCAGCGAGTGATGCATTAAAAATTGTGCAAGGAAGATCTGCAGACTTAATCAATATTAAATTAATGAAATGTGGAGGCATACGTGAAGCGTGGCGTATTGCTGATATCGCAGAAGCAGCTGGTGTGAAATGTATGGTAGGAAGCATGATGGAATCTTCTCTTTCTGTTAGCGCTGTTGCACATTTAGCTGCTGCACATCCTAATATTCATTACTTCGATCTTGATGCGCCACTTTGGTTAATGGAAGAACCGGAAGGAATGACTTATTCTGGATCAAAGGTAAACCTTCAATCGACAGTGAATAGTAAATCTTAGGAGAAGAGACTAGTAAATTATCTTTTAAGGGGGATATGTATGAAAAAAGTAGGAACTGCATTTTTAACAACTTTATTTATATTTTCATCGTTTACATCAGCAAATGCTGAAGAAAAGAAAGATAGTAAGGCGTTTATCGATGTATCTGCCGCAACACTTTGGACCACGCCTGATTCATTACGGCCAATTGATGCACCAAGTGCTACAAATCCAGTTGATTTGTGGAAGTGGACGAAATCGATGACGCTGGATGAGAAACTTTGGTTAACAAGTGCAAATAAATTAGAAACGCAAGCGTTATTAGGCCAAGAAGTAACAGTTGTAGATAAAAAAGGGGATTGGGTGAAAGTGTTAGTCCATGGTCAGCCAACACCTCGAAATGAAGAAGGCTACCCAGGATGGATGCCTGAAAAACAGTTAACATATAATCAAGAATTTGCAGATAAAACAAATAAACCTTTCGTATTAGTAACGAAACCGACAGCCATTTTATATATAAATCCTTCTGAAAAACATAAATCGCTTGAAGTGAGCTATAATACGCGACTGCCGCTACTTAGTGAAGATACGATTTCATACCGCGTGTTGCTACCAAATGGGCAGAAAGCTTGGCTACGAAAAAATGATGGAACGGTTTACCGTTCTCAAAATGATATTCCAACCCCTACGGCCGATGATCTAATAAACACAGGGAAAATGTTTTTAGGATTACCGTACATTTGGGCTGGTACAAGTGGCTTCGGATTTGATTGCTCTGGATTTACACATACGATTTATAAATCGCACGGTATTACAATTCCACGAGATTCTGGTCCGCAATCGAGAAATGGAGTTGCAGTTGATAAAGAACATTTACAAAAAGGAGATTTAATCTTCTTTGCACATGATCAAGGGAAAGGCAGTGTTCATCATGTGGGGATGTACATTGGTGATGGAAATATGATTCACTCACCGAGAGCTGAAAGATCGGTAGAGATTATACCGCTAAATACACCAGGATATATAGAAGAATACGCTGGCGCCCGTCGTTACTTACCTTAAAAAATAGAGGGGGTTTTCAAATGAAAAAAGTTGTTCGTTACTCATTAGTTAGTACTTTATTCGTTTCTTCAATTTTAGTTGGCTGCGCAAAAGAAAAAACAACGACAAAGCCGAAAGATGAGAAGAAAGTATTACAGTTACTAGAAACGGGTGAAATTCCGTCATTAAATTCAGGGAAAGTAACAGATGCAGTATCATTTAACGTTTTAAATAACGTCATGGAAGGATTATTCCGCTTATCGAAAAACGATGAAGTGATTGAGGCTGGAGCACAAAAATATGAAGTGAGTAAAGATGGGAAAACATATACATTCCACTTGCGTGATGCGAAGTGGTCTAACGGAGATCCAGTAACAGCGCAAGATTACGTATATGCTTGGAAACAGCTTATCAATCCGGATACTGCTTCTCAATATGCATACATTGCATACGATGTGAAAAATGCGGAGAAAATAAATAAGAAACAACTAGGGTTAGAGGAATTAGGAGTAAAAGCGACGGATGATAAAACATTCGTTGTAGAGTTAGAACATCCTGTACCGTATTTTACGAAATTACTTATTTTACCATCGTTCTATCCAATTAACGAAAAATATGCGAAAGAACAAGGTGATAAATATGGATTAGAAGCAAATAAAGCGGTATATAATGGGCCTTTTACACTATCTGATTGGAAGCATGAAGCGAGCTTTACGATGAAGAAAAACGAAAAGTATTGGGATAAAAAAGCAGTGAAGTTAGATGAAGTAAACTATCAAATTGTTAAAGAAATTTCAACTGCGGTAAATTTATATGAAACAGATAAAGTTGATCGAGCTGTCATTTCAACTGAATTCGTAGATAAATATAAAAATAATAAAGAGCTTAAACAATATACAGATCCGGTTATGTACTTCTTCCGATTTAATGAAAATGTGCCGATTCTTAAAAATAAAAATGCACGTCTTGCACTAAGTACAGTGTTTGATAAGAAAGGACTTGCGACTTCATTTTTAAATGATGGATCGGTTGCTGCAAACTATTACGTGCCAAAAGGATTTTTAAAAGGTCCAGATAAAAAAGATTTTAGAAGTACAGCAGGTGAGTTTAATAAAACGGATGTAAAACAGGCGAAAGAATATTGGGAAAAGGCGAAGCAAGAAACAGGTACAAATGAAGTAACGCTTGAGTTATTAAACTATGATTTAGAAAACTTCAAAAAAGTAGGAGAATATATTAAAGAGCAGCTTGAGAAAAACTTACCTGGCTTAAAGGTAAATGTGAAATTACAACCACACACGCAAAAATTAGCGCTAGAGAAGAAGAAAGAATATGAAATGTCGTTATCACGCTGGTTACCAGATTATCCAGATCCAATGACTTACTTAGAAGTATTCCTTTCTGGAAGCAGTGTAAACAATACTGAATATGCAAATCCAGAATATGATGCGTTAATTAAGAAGATTAAAACAGAATTAGGTAATGATGAAAAAACCCGTTGGAAAGCATTGCAAGATGCTGAGAAGATGTTGCTGGATGATGCGGTAATTGCTCCAGTATTCCAGCGCGGATTATCGTACTTACAAAAGCCGTATGTGAAAGATTTATACGTACATCAATTTGGACCAGCAACAAGTTTAAAGTGGGCAGATGTACAAAAATAAAGGATGAGAAAACAGACTCCACGTTTGTGGTAGTCTGTTTTTTAGTTAAAGTCGGGTAAATAGTACATGGTATAATTTACTAGTCTGTATAAAATTTTGGAGGGGAATGAAGTTTTATGTTTGAAGAAAAGAAAGTAATACATACAAAAAGGTTATTCATGAGAAAGCCCATTATAGAAGATGTTGATCAATTTTATAGCATAGTAAAAGAAGAGGCTGTTGGCAAATGGCTTGCTAAATCAAAGGGAATGTCAAAGGAAGAAGCGAAGGACTATATTATGCAACTAATATCACATTGGGAACAGTATGGTTTCGGGGTATGGTTGTTAGTTAATAGAAATACAGGAGAGCTTTTAGGACATTGTGGTTTAAGAAAAATAGATGAAACAGGTGAAATAGAAATTATGTATTTACTTGATCCGGAATATTGGGGAAATGGATATGCGTCAGAAGCAGCAAAGGCTTCCATTCAATATGCAAAAGAGATGATGAATGTAAAAAGAATAATTGCTAGAGTAAAAGTAGCAAATGAGAACTCGAAAAAACTTTTACGAAATCTAGGGTTTATATATACTCATGAAGTTGATTATAGCGGGCGCTTATTATCATATTTTGAACTCAATACATCATCCGAAGAATTCTAGACATTTCATATGTTTTTTCATTGTTAAAAAATAAAATTATTACTAAAATTTCAGTGTGAAATGTATGTAGAATCTTGTATAATTAACGTGTTTCTATGGAAACATTTTCTTGCGCTATATATGGGTCTTAATAGAACAAGGAAAGAAATACATACATGTATATAATAGATAAATAGAATGGAACATGTATAGAGAAAAAGGAGAGAAATGATGACGTGTCAAAGACAAGGGTTACAATTTAATTGCGATAGGAAGAGGAATAAAAAATGAAAATGAAGCATGCCTTTGGTCCCATAATTTTAGCGTGTGTGCTTTTTTTTATTATCATACTCATCCCATCGAAAAGTTTAGTATCACTGATTAGTGATAAGAAGGTAGAAGATGCGGCAACTTCCTTACAAAAAGAAAAATTACAAAGTGTATTCTTGCAACAGAAAATGTTAGAGAATTCGCAGTATTTACCGATGTACGGTTCATCTGAATTTTTACGAATGGATGCATATCATCCGTCTAATTATTTCAAAGTAAATCCCGCTGGTTTTACGCCATATTTAATTGGGATTGGCGGTACACAAAGTTTAGCTCATATATTAAATATGACATCTACAATGGATGAGTTAGAAGGTAAAAAAGTAGTCTTTGTTTTATCACCACAATGGTTTACAAAGACTGGTGTATCGCAGGGGGATTTTACGAACAATTTCTCTAAACAACAAGCATATCATTTTATTTTTAATGATAAAATAAATGTAGAAATGAAGAAGCAAATTGCGAAACGACTTTTAGATTATAAAGTTGTTCAAGAAGATGATATATTAAAAAATTCCTTAGAAGGTATTGTATTTAATGATACGAAACATAACGTAAAAGCGGGTTTAGTTAAACCACTTGCTTATATGCATCGAAATATTTTAGATCATAGAGATTTATTTAACTCCATATTTAAGATTGAGCCGATGAAAGAAAAAACAAATGTGGGACTACGTTCAATTTCTTGGGTAGATGCACGTAAACATGCGGAAGAAGAAGGGAAAGCGGAATCTACTACAAACACATTCGGAATTGAAAATCCATATTACTATAAACATAATTTGAAGAAAAAGTTAAAAGGTTTAAAAAACTTTAGAGCAAATGAATCGTATGAAGAATCACCAGAATATGATGACTTACAAATTGTTTTAAATATTTTTAAAGAGAAAAATGTCAAGCCGCTCTTTATTTCTGTACCTGTAAATGGACCGTGGTATGATTATGCTGGCTTCCCTAAAGAACGCCGTGATGTATATTATAAAAAAGTTCGGGAACAAGTTGAGAAAGCGGGGTATCCAGTAGTCGATTTCTCTGGCCATGAATATGATAAGTATTTCTTAAAAGATACAATTCATTTAGGGTGGAAAGGCTGGATTTACTTTGATGAAGCAGTGCAAAACTTTTATACTGAGAAATAAGTGTGGAGAAAAAGGAACGGCTATAAGCTGTTCCTTTTTTAGTATAGAGGATTTTGATGTGGGCAATTCGGAAAGGCATGTATATCTTGAATTTGTCTAAAATCATAATGTTTCATTGCGAATTGCGCTTGATAAAGGTATTCATATACATACAATTGACCATCATGTGCAGAACATAATACACCAGAGGTTCCTTGCCCATTAATGAAGGAAATACCGATAGGGCGTCCGATTAAGTATTGTATTTTTTGTTGCCAATGCATAGGGGAATCACTCCTTTTTGAGATAATATACGAAATGAATGAGTGAATTGTAGCTTATCCACATAATTATGAAGGCTTTTTATACAATTTCTAGAAAATATTAATATGAATGAATTATAAGTGCGAGAAAGGAAGGAATAATGAAGAAAGAGAATGTTTTGGAAGAAAAATTATATTTAATAGAATGGTGTCAAACATTACAGCGAGTACCTGATGATATATGGTTTCAGGCATTAAGAGAAGGTTCATGGGCAATTGTGGATGTGATTTCACATTTTATCGTTTGGGACGTGTTTTTAATAAAGGATAGAATTCCATACTTTATAAGTGGACAATCTGTACCAAATGTTCCAATAGATGTTGAGGAAATGAATAAGGGAGCAATTAAATATGCAAGATCTGGTATTTCAAAAGAAGAACTATTAAATCAATTTAGTGTTACTCGTAAACAGTTAGTGGATGGAATTGGGCGAATTCCCACCCAATATTTTTATAATGACTACCAATTTGGCACTAAAAAAGTGAAATTAAATCATTACTTTTCATCACTCATTCAACATGACTTAAAGCATAAAGAAGAAATAATGCAATTTCTAATACAAAATTAAGCCTATAATAAAAACCGCTAACATTCGTAATGAATGTATAGCGGTTTTTATTTATATTTTTACGCAAGATTTTTACGTTTTTTTGTCCATTTTTTTATAACGAAGTATAAAACAATAAGTATGACGCCACCAATTGCGAATGATTTCACATATGGTCCAGCGATATTATTAATATTCTCCCAATTTTCACCTAGTTTTTCACCTAAGTAAATGAAAATGATAGACCAAGGGATGATTGCGAGTGCTGTTAACGTAGTGAAACGTAGGAATGACATTTTTGTAATACCAGCAGGAATTGAAATCGCATGACGCACTACTGGAATGAAGCGTGCTGTAAAAATGACGCCAGTTCCGTAACGATTAAACCAATCTTCTGCAGCATCTATTTGTTTTTTATGTATGAAAATATATTTTCCATAACGTTCTAATATAGGGCGTCCGCCGTATCGGCCAATCCAATAAATAAAGATTTGAGCAATAACACCACCAATTGTACCAAACACAACTGCGCCTAAAAATGAGATACTACCATTGAATACTAAGTATCCCGCATAAGCAAGGACAATCTCACTTGGAATAATCTCAATCATAAGTCCAAGCATAATGCCCCAATAACCTAGCCCTTCAAAAAATGCTAATACTGAGTGAATAAAACTACTTACCATTGTTGCACCTTCTAGTTTATGTATTTTTGAATAGGTGAACCTTATAGTTAATAATATAAAAGATTCACTATGTGTAGATTATACCCTATTTGTATAGGGGATTGCTATTTCAATTCTTTTATGTCCTTTATAAGTATTATAGTAAAGTATATAAGTTCAATTTTCATGAAGAGAGAATGAAAAGATTATTAAAAATTTCTCATATTCCAATGATAATAGACTGAAAATTAAGTATAATGGTGAAGGTCTTTAATTTACAAAAATAGGAGGAGAACATATGTATATTACAGATCCGATTTATGGACCAATATCTATTCAGGATAGATATATTCTTCAATTGATAGATACAAAAGCATTTCAAAGGTTGGCTTATATTAAACAGCAGGGACATACATACTTTTTACACGAAAACGCAATACATACGAGGAAAGAACATTCAATAGGTGTATATGTACTTGTAAATAAAGTGATAGAACATCTTACGAATATTGGTGATATTCATTTATCAGAATATGAGAGGGAATTATTATCTGTTGTAGCACTTCTACACGATGTCGGTCATGGCCCGTATTCGCATTGTTTTCAACAAATATCAGCTGAAGATCATGGTGAGTGGACTATACGAATCATTCAAGAGGACGAAGAAATACGCACGATTTTAAATCAGACCCCTGAATTATTAGATGATGTAATGAAAGCTTTAACAGAAGATGGAGTCTTTCTAATTATAGATGAACTATTATTTAATTCATTAGGCATGGATCAATTAGATTTTTGGAATAGAGATTTATATTATTCTAATCTTGAATTAGAGGGCTTAAGAATTGAAGAACTGATTGCTAGTATGCGTTTTATTAATGGTAAACTTGTAATTGAAGAATCTGGAATCCCTTTGATTGAACAACTAATGAAAATGAAAGAAGGACTTTATAATAATGGCTTTGGTCATCCGTTTGTAATAGGAAAAGATTTATTGTTGCAATCCATTTTTCGAAAGGTAATGGAAAAAAATCTTAAGTTCTATACTCCTGAATTACAAAATTTCTTTTATAAAGAAGATTTACTAGTAGAAGACTTTCTTCCGTTACAAGATGAAATGATTTTACATGAAATTCAGTGCTTTGCAAAATCAGAGGACAAACAATTAGTGGCGTTAATTCAGCTTTATTTTTCAGGTACTAAAAGTTTATCATTTCAAAAAGGGCTGGAGGGTGATTTTAAGAGGGAGAATAATAATTTAGCAATAATAATTGAGAAAAAGGCGTACAGTTCATATGTAGGTGGTATTTACGTCTATAGTGAGGGGCAGCTAGAGGATATTGTAGAAAAATCCCCTTTTATTCGAGAGATAGTAAGGTTACCTAAAAAAGAATATGCATATTCAATTTAATTAGTTTGAAAACATAAAATGGATGAGGTGGAAATGTGGAGTGGAAAGAACGCCTTTTAGAAATGGATGATTTACCAGTTATATTAGAATGGTATAACGATGAAAAATTACATAACATAGCGGATATAAAACCATTTAAGCGATATACAATCGAAGAGCTTCGTCAGTACTGGACCGAAAAATTGTCGCGGTCTCATGCAAGTTATCATGTAATAGTAGTGAAGGATGAAGTAATAGGTAGAGTTGGATTAAAAAAGACGAAATATGATGATATATATGTGATGGAATACTCTATTCTCATTGGCGTTTCGAATTTATATTCAAAAGGGCTTGGAACGGAGATTACAAAGTATTTTATTAGTAAATCATTTTTAGACCCTGATATAGAAGCAGTTCTATTGCAAGTTAGGGAAGATAACAAGAGGGCGATTCGTTGTTATGAGAAAGCTGGATTTGAAAAAGTAAAATCGTATGTGGAGAATGAAGTGAAAGTGTACGAAATGCGTAGAGTTAAGAAAGAGGAAACAGTATAGAAAGAAAAAAGCGTGTGTATTTAATTCTGAATATAGCGTGAATTAGGGAGAGTGAATAAAATACATGAAACATAAAATTGCATTACTGGCAGATGTACATGGAAATGCAACTGCTTTAAAAGCAGTTATCGAAGATTCTATGAAAGAAAGTGTGACTGAGTATTGGTTTTTAGGAGATTTAATTATGCCTGGTCCTGGATCGAATGATTTATTTGAAATGTTAGAAAGTATTAACGTTGATACTTATGTACAAGGAAACTGGGAAGATAGCTTTCTTGATGTTCTTAATAAAAACATTGATATTGATAACGCAACTGATATTTATGTTTCTAGATTAGTTCAGTATCAATGTGAAAACTTGGATGAAAACTATATTAAGCATATTAAAAATTTACCATTACAGATAATAAAACAGGTTAATGATTTATCAATCAGTATTAGTCATAATTTACAAAATAAAAATTACGGAGGAGATTTGTGGCCCACTAATAATCAGGAACAGTTTGATCGGTTATTTGATCGTGAATATGATATTGCGATTTACGCTCATACCCACCATCAATTGTTGCGCTATAGTAGCAATGATCAATTAATTATTAACCCAGGAACAGTTGGACAACCTTTTTACAAGTGGAATAAGCTAAACTCTGACTTACGTGCTCAGTATGCAATTCTTGAGATTGATGAGGCAGGGATTGCGGAGGTGAGATTTAAAAAAGTTTCTTATGATGTAGAAAAGGAATTAAAAAACGCTATTAGTAAAAATCTTCCTTATATTGATTTATATCGCGAATTGCTCGAGACTGGAAAAACTCATACTCACGATATTGAATTATTGCGAGAAATTAATGATAAATACAATTACAACGATGATGTAATTAAGTTTATCGAGAAAATCTAATAGGCATTTAATAGCACGAAATGAAGATTGTTGAATGAATTATAGGTTAGTAATGATAATTACATAATCAAGAGCAATTGTAAAATGAAACTTATATGTAAACGATTTTTGCATCTTATATTGATATAAAAAACAAGCATCTCCCAGTTCTACATATAAGATAGGGGGATGCTTGTTTTTTTACGGTTTCACATCTAAATTTTGTAGAAATAAAGTTGCTGTTACGTAACGTTTCGCTAACATTTGTACATATGCGGTATGTACAGAAAGTGTGGCGATAATAATGGCGTTACGGATTGCTTCACGTTGTTCGTTATTAACCTGATCGAACTTGCTTGCAATTTTATCAGCTCTTTCTTTTACGATGTTTTCAATTGTATGGATTGTATCTGTTGCATTTAATTGTAAGCAATTCCCTTGATTGAGTTCTTCAAATAGAGAAGAGTATGCTCCATATAAATGAACAGGATTGATTAAGTCATCACTTCGATCGGCTGGGTCGTTTACGATAAGGCGTAATAGCTTACGAATGGATTCAAAATCAAGTGCTGTTTTTAAATCTTCAACAATGAATAGTAAGGCTGCTTGTTCAATTGAATATTTTTTTCCTTTTTGAGGAGAGCCAATCATTTCTTTTATATCTCGTTTCACCCAGTTTTGCATGGCAGTTACAGAGAAACTTGTGTTTTCAATCTGATTGCCAAGCGCGACTATTTCATTTAAAGAGAAACCGACGTCTGTATCGTCAATTTTTATCAGTTTTTCAAAAATAGGTGAAAGTGCGGTAGTAATAAAAGCAGTTACGCTTTGTCCGCTTTCAATATCTTTTTTATGTGACTTTGCCCAAGCTTCTTGTAAAATACCGAGAGGCTTTTTCGTATTCCAGCCTCTTAATGATAGAAGAAGTGTAGCCATTTCGTTTCGTGTGAGATGAAATGTTTCCATCTTTTCACCTCCATAAATAATAAAAAGTTCTTATGAACCTATAATATGTTTTGTTTCATTTAAAGTCAATTCTGTTTTGCTTAATTTTTCCTTTGTCACTAAACTGTCGGAAGTAAATAACACTTGCATATTTCGACAAAAGTTCATATAATAAGTTCATAAGAACCTTTAAAATGTTTTTAAAAATAAATCTATCATTCTTAATTTACTAGAAAGGTAGATTTCACATATATCTATATAAAAGGAGAATGGATATAATATGTTGAAAAAACTTGTAGCAGTCATGACAGCATTCATGGTTATCTTTGGAGCTAGTAGCTTCATGTTTGTAGATCACGCAGCAGCGAAGAGTTACAAATCTGGTAAAAAGTCGTTTACACCAAGTTCAGGTCAAAAGTCAAAAGTTGATTTAAACAAAAAAGACTCAAATGTAAATTCTCAAAAAACGACTCCTGATTCAAAAACAAAAGCAACAAATACAGCACCAAAAAGTAATAAAGGAAGCTTTATGAAAGGTTTATTACTAGGTGGTCTCGGTGGTTTACTAATGGGTAGCTTATTTGCAAATATGGGAGCTCTTGGTTCTGTATTAGCATTTATGGTAAATATGTTAGTAATGGCTGGTATCGTAATGTTAGCAATTCGTGCATTTAAATACTTCAAAGATCAACGCAAGAAAAAGGAAGATGAAGTAGCATGGAAACGATAAAAATTTCTGAACAAGAACTGATCAATGCCCTTTGCGTATATATCGCTGAAAAAAGACAAGTTGGTCCAGAAGAAGTTTTAGTTGAACTTATGTACGACGATGACTATGGTTTTTCTGCTGAAGTAGAGGTAAATGGTCGCCAGCAAATTTTAATTCAAGCGAACTTAATCGAAGCACTACGCTTATTACTTGACAGAGAATATAATGTCAATTCATTTGCGGCGAGATTACAACTTGAATTAGATGATGAAGAAGGTATTTACGCGTTAGCGAAATTTAATAACTCAGATGAGTAGGAAAAAGAGCTGTTGAGAGTATTCTCAGCAGCTCTTTTTAGTATGTGCATATGCAAGGGAATAATCACGCCAAATTTCATTCATTTTCCGTCTACCGACATCAACACCTTGGTTAAATTGAATGGCAGCTTGTTGACGTACCGCATGTACATGTTGGATTGCTTGTTGCAATTGTTGTTCCACAGAATGGGATTTTTTATTTGCCTGTTTTACAATTGAATATCCAGCAACAGTCCCTTGTGCCATTGCAATTTTCCCGCTTTCAATGCCAGTTATATTGCCGGCTACAAATAAACCAGAAAGAGGGGTTTCCATTGCTTCGGAATGGAGAGGAACATGCCCGCCTAATTCCGGAATGTAACGGAACGGACAGCCAGCTACAGCGGCTAGTTCAGCGAGAGGATATAAGCCACCGGCAATACAAACGAAGTCTGCTTCATATATTTGTTCCGATCCGGTTACGATATTTCCTTTCGTATCAATATTAGCAATGCGTACACCTTCAACTTGATTTGTTCCGATAATTTCAAGAGCTGCTTTTCGAAGGTGAAGAGGTGTACCGTTTATTTTCATTCCGCTGTTTGGATAGAAGGTTAATCCGGCTTTTCGAATCCAGTCATATTTCATAAAATGGCTACCTATGCGTAGAAAAGCAGAAGGAGCGAGATGAGCCGCATTTAAAAGAGAGTTTAAAACTTCTTCTGGTTCTCCAGCCTGTTGACTTAATTCACTTTTTTCAGGAAGTACGATATGTTCAACTTTGATGCCTGCTAATTGTAATTCATTCAAAATAGCGAATGACAAAATGTTAGCACCAATAATGATTCCTTTTTCCCCAACTTGAACGCGATGAACATTTGTCATTACTTGGGCTGCCCCGATTGACATGACTCCTGGAAGTGTCCAACCGGGAAGGGGAATGGAGTACTCAGCAGCGCCAGTAGCAAGTAAAACGAACGGTGCTTCTAACGTACCGATATTCGTATGTACGTACCAAGAACTTTCATCTTTATCTAAATTATAGACGGAAATGCCACATTGAATATTAACTGAAAGAGATTGTGCTTCTTCGTGAAGGCGTTTTGATTCTTTTATCCCGTTCCACCATTCTCCAGTAGGTTCTTGATGTAATTGTCCTAACAATCTTCCGCCAGGCTTCATAAATTCATCAATAACAAGTACATTCAGTCCAAATCGAGCGCAAGAGATAGAGGCTGATAAACCCGCTGGGCCAGCTCCGATAATTATGACATCATTCATCGCTTTTTCACCATCTCTCTCACGATATTTGGATGCTGTTTACCACTAGCAACAACCATATCTTTTTCAACGACAGTTAAGCATGCTCGTACGTTTGCTTGATTGTTTACTGTGACGCGGCATTCAGAACAATGTCCGATATTACAGTAAATACCTCGCGGCGTCCCGTTATCTTCGTGCACTCTTAATGTTCTTATTCCGTTTGCAAGTAAAGCGGCCGCAATCGTTTCATGTTCATATGCTTCATATTGTTGACCGTTAAATTGAAAAGTAATGCGATTACTATTATGTAAACTTCCTAAAATAGGGTGATGTGTAATTCTACTCATTTACTTTCACCTACCGATCCAAAAGTAACTGCTCGTACCGGTGGTTGATATTTCAATGGAATATCATTTGTAGTTACGCCTGGATTTGCATGTTCAATCATTCGATCTATCATCATTCTACATGTGCGGCCACCGCAAAATCCCATGCCAGCACGTGTTCTTAGTTTTAATTCTCTTGCCGAGCATTTATATTCAGCAATTGTCGATTGAAGTTGACCGTATGTAACTTCTTCACATCGACAAACAATTAAGTGGTCTTTATTCGTCATATGTATTCCTCCTCTAGTTCGGTTTGCACAAATTATATAATGCAAAAACTATGCCAATATAGAGGAGGTAAGGTTTATTGTAACCCGAGCTTTTTTAAACGGTTATATAAAGTGGCTCTCGTAACACCAAGTTGTTTCGCACATTCTAATTTATTTCCATTCAAAATGCGTAAAGCCCTCTCAATGACCTTTTTCTCATGTTCCTCCATCTCTTCTTGTAAAGAGAGGATTGTATTATTGTTGCTGAGTAATAAGGAATGAGCCGCATGATTATCTAAAGTTTCGGTTGTATGAAATGGTAAATATTCTTGCTTTATAATACCGTCAGTCGCAAATACGACAAGTCTTTCAATAACGTTACGGAGCTCGCGAATATTACCTGGCCAATTGTAATGAAGCAGTTCATGCATAATGCTTGAAGGTAAGTCGCGAATGGGTCTGTTATAGTTTATTGAAAAATCGTTTAGGAAAGAATAGGTTAATTCAATAATATCTTCGCGTCTTTCGCGCAGCGGTGGAATATGCAAACTAACTACATTTAGGCGATAGTATAAATCTTCTCGGAACGTGCCTTTTCTCATTTCTTCTTGTAAATCACGATTGGTAGCAGCGATAATACGGAAATCAATATGAATCTCTTTTTCTCCACCAACTCGGTAATATTTTCTTTCTTGTAGTACACGTAAAAGTTTTACTTGCATATCGAGCGGCATTTCGCCTATTTCATCAAGGAATAATGTGCCGCCTTGCGCGAGCTCTATTTTACCCTTTTTCCCTTTGCTATTTGCACCAGAAAACGCCCCGCGCTCATAGCCGAATAATTCACTTTCAAATAATGCTTCTGGAATTGCGCCGCAGTTAATTGAAATGAACGGAGCTTTAGCTGCTTCACTTGCATCATGAATTGCTTTCGCAAATACTTCTTTTCCAACACCACTTTCGCCGAGTATTAAAACAGTTGATTTCACCGAACAAACTTTTCTAGCTAATTGTATTGTTCTTTGTATAACGGGGCTCTTTCCATTCATCGCAAGAAAAGGGTCTGATTCATCTTTATACTTTGCTACTTCTTGTTCTAAACGGTGCATTTCATGTGACATATTGAATAGTTTTTCATTTAATGCGACTTGATTTGTAACGTCAGTTTCTGAAACGACTGCTCCTATAATTTCATCGTTACAATAAACTGGATTTGAGTTAATTAATACGAACAAATCTGGACGAGGTTGATGGAACTGAGCGATTATACTTTTTCCGTCATGTAATGATTGCAAAATTTCCAAATCTTTATAGTCAAAAAAACGAGTGATAGGTTGCCCAATAATCTCATTATGCTTGACTGAAAAGATCTTCTCGGCGCCATCTGTCCAGGTGCAAACGCGTTCTTTATCATCGATGACTGTAACGGAAGAATCCGTTGTTTGTATTACGGTGTTATAAAAAGAATGGAGTTCATTGTATGACTTAACAAGAAACGGGATGATTTGCTGAGCTGTTATACAGCATATAGGCTCTTTATTTTCGTTCATTATGATAACGACTATTTCATTGGAAAACGCGTCAATTAAAGCGGTGAATGATTCATCTTCATATATTACTGCACAGTTATATTTTTCTGTAGTAGAAGGGCGGTAATAATACTTTCCGTTAATTTGCTCAATATGTTGCAAGCAGTATGTATGATTAATGGATAAAATTTTTAGAAATTCTTTTATTGTGGGAAATGAGAATGCCATATTGTCCTCCTATTATGTATAAAAATTTTGACAGTGATAAAAAAATAATACACTTATTTGCGATGAATTTAAAATATTTTTACAAATAAAAATATTATTTATAAAAATTGTATATATGTACAGTTGGCACGTCAATTGCATAAAAGAAAGTGAGAGCTTTAGGGGAAGGAGGAGTATTTTGTGAGGCACTGCGACGTTTTAATAATTGGCGGCGGTATTATTGGCTGCTCGATCGCTTATTACACTTCAAAATACGGAAGAGACGTAACAATCATTGAAAAAGGAGAATTTGTCAGCGGGACGTCTTCACGGTGTGACGGAAATATTTTGGCTATTGATAAAGACCCAGGATTTGATAGTCAAATGTCGTTAGTAAGTCAAAAATTAGTAACGGATTTAAGTGAAGAGTTAGAGCACTCATTTGAATATAGGGCACCAGGAAGTATTCTCGTATGTGAGTCGGATGAAGAGATGGAAGCAGCGCAGCAATGGGTGAATCGTCAAAAAGAAGCGGGTTTACCGTTTCGAATGCTTGATAGGCAAGATATAAGAGCAGAATCGCCATTTTTTGCAGATGATTTATTAGGCGGGTTAGAATGCGCAACAGATTCGACTGTAAATCCATATCTTCTTGCTTTTTCACTTCTTGCAGAATCGAAGAAATATGGTACGAAGGCTTTTAATCATACGGAAGTAAAAGAAATGAAAAGAGATAAAGACGGTTCCTTTATTGTAGAAACGACAAATGGGACGTTTACTGCGAAGCAAGTGGTGAACGCAGCGGGTGTGTGGGCTCCGAAAATCGGACAAATGTTGGATGTAAATATCCCAATTGAACCGAGAAAAGGGCATATTATTGTAGCTTCAAGGCAACAACACGTTGGTTGCCGTAAAGTAATGGAATTTGGTTATTTAATTTCTAAATTTGGCGGACAACGAAAAGTGGATGCTTTAACTGAAAAATATGGGGTAGCTCTTGTGTTTGAGCCGACAGAAAGCCAAAATTTTTTAATTGGTAGTAGTAGAGAGTTTGTAGGGTTTCATACGAAGATAAATAACGAGGTTATTAAATGTATTGCGAACAGAGCAATACGTTTTTATCCGAAAATGGCGGATATGATGGTGATTCGTTCCTATGCTGGATTACGCCCATGGACAGAGGATCATTTGCCGATTATTTCACGTGTGGAACATATCCCAAATTACTTTATAGCAGCAGGGCATGAGGGGGATGGCATTAGTCTTGCCGCAGTTACAGGAAAAGTGATTGAAGAGTTATTAAATGAAAAAGAAACAATCATTCCTATTGAACCACTTCGTTTGAGTCGTTTTACAGAAAGGGTGTTAAACGGATGAGGTCACAAAGAGTCTTTACGACGATTGATACACATACGGGCGGGAATCCAACGAGAACATTGATTAGCGGCCTGCCTAAGTTAATAGGCGAGACGATGGCAGAGAAGATGTTACATATGAAAAAGGAGTATGACTGGATTCGCAAATTGTTAATGAATGAACCGCGTGGTCATGATGTAATGTCAGGAGCACTATTAACAGATCCGTGTCATCCTGAAGCAGATATTGGTGTTATTTACATAGAGACAGGTGGATATTTACCGATGTGTGGTCACGATACAATTGGTGTATGTACAGCTTTAATTGAATCAGGTTTAATTCCGGTAGTTGAACCGATTACCTCGTTAAAGTTAGACACGCCAGCCGGGTTAGTTGAAGTGGATATCTTTGTTCAAGATGGAAAAGCGAAAGAAGTCTCCTTTTGTAACATACCAGCTTTTTTACTGAAACACATTACTGTAGACGTCGAAGACATTGGAACTGTAGAGGCGGATATTGCGTATGGAGGGAATTTTTATGCCATTATCGATGCGAAATCAGTAGGGTTAGAGTTAGTACCAGAAAACGCATCTGTAATCATAGATAAGGCAATTCATATAAGAAATATCATTAATGAGAAATTTGAAATCATTCATCCAGAGCATTCGTTTATTAGAGGATTAACCCATGTGGAGTTTTATACAGATCCTACACATGAAAGTGCGCATGTGAAAAATACAGTTGTCGTTCCGCCTGGAGGAATTGATCGTTCTCCATGTGGTACAGGAACATCAGCAAAGTTAGCGGTATTATATGCTAACCAAAAAATTGAGATTGATGAAGAGTTTGTTCACGAGAGTATCGTTGGCTCTTTATTTAAAGGTTGTGTCATAAATACGACAAATGTTGAAAATATGGAAGCTGTCGTAACGAAAATTACAGGTTCAGCTTGGCTTATGGGGATGCATAGATTTTTTTACAATGAAAAGGATCCACTGAAAGAAGGCTTTTTGCTAATTCCGCCGATGGAACATGAAACGGAGGATGTAAAATGAACATTCAAAAAATGTATACAGCAGTAGACGTACACGTAAATGGCGAGGTATTCCGTGTAATCAAAGATGTACCATGCAAGTACTACTACAATTTAGAACAATTAAACGAACAATTTTCAGGTGAATTAGCGGAAGAAATGCAGCTTTTATTAAATGAACCGCGTGGTTTTATCGGTTTAAATGGATGTATCGTCGTTCCTTCTATTCATCCGGAAATCGATGCAGCTGTATTATTTTTTAATCATGAAGGGTCAATACCTCTTCATTACGGAGGTATTGTCGCAGTCATAACGATGTTACTAGAAAGCGGATATTTAAAAAAGAGAGAGACGAATCAATACAAAATCGAAACGTTATCTGGCATATTTTTAGTTCATGCGTATGTAGAGCATGATGAAGTTGTATCTGTTTCGTTTGAAAGTAAAGTATGTTATATGATTGAGAAAAATTTACAAGTTGAACATATAAGTTACTCTCTCATACAGGCAGATAAAGTATACGCAGTTGTAGAAAAAGATGCGTATTCACCAGAAATTCATATTGAAAACATTTCTGAATTGAAAAAATGGGGAGAAAGTACACTACAAGCTATACAAAAACAGTCACTTATAAAAAGACTTATTTTAGTAGATTCCACGCAAAAAGAAAAGAACCATATAAAGTCAATTACATTTCATGAAGATAACTTTATCGTACGATCGCCAGGTTTTGTTTCTACTATTGTGTCTTATGTTCACGCGTTATTTAAAAATAATTATATAGCGGATAAACCTTTTATAAATGAAAGTATATGTAATAGCTTTATAACTGTTGAAAAAGTGAAGAAGGAAGAAATAGGTTACATTTTCCGTTTTGAAAGTAGAGGATTTATTACAGGGATGCAGACGTTTCTATTAGATCCTACAGATCCGTTTCCGACAGGATTTTTATTAAAATAAAATAGTAAAGGGAGAGATAAATATGAAAAATATTAAAGGGGCATTTCCAGTATTAATCACACCGATGGATGAGTTTCAAGAGATTAATTGGAACGGTGTAAAACAAAACGTAAACTACTTTATTGAGCAAAAAGTGGCTGGCATTATTATTAATGGAAGCACAGGAGAGTTTGTTAGTTTATCAAAAGAAGAACGATTTAAAATGGTAGAAACAGTATTAAAAGAAGTTGATGGTCGTATACCAGTTATTGTTGGAACTGCTGCGGAGACGACGAAAGAGACGATTGAATACACGAAACATGCAGAAGCGCATGGAGCGGATTGTGCATTAATTATAAATTCGTATTATTGTAAACCGAAAGAAGAGGAAATATATTTTCATTTTAAAGAAATCTCAAACGCTGTAAATATTCCAATTATGTTATACAATAACCCGTTTACATCTGGTGTTGATATGAGTACAGAACTCATGCTACGTATTGGAAAAGACTGTGAAAATGTTACACATATTAAAGAATCTAGCGGAGATATTCGAAAAGCGAGAGATTTAGTAAGACAAGGCGAAGGTGCTTTTCAAGTGTTCTGTGGATCTGAAGATTTAGTTATGGAATCTTATTTAGTTGGTGCGACGGGCTGGGTTTCAGTAGCAGGTAATATCGTACCGGGACTTGTTACAAAAATGTATGAGCATTTCCAAAATGGTGAATTAGAAAAAGCTTGGGAAATAAACGACGCTATTTTACCCCTTTGCGAGTTTCTTGAAGGATCAGGAAAGTATGTGCAAATTGTGAAACGATCAATGGAATTACACGGGCAAGCTGGAGGACCTTCACGTTATCCGAGACTCGGATTAACTGAAGAAGAAGATCAAAAACTTCAAACGATTATTTCAAAAATTGCAGCTCATGCAGCTGTTTAAATAAGGAGGAGAGCATAAATGTTAACGAAAAACATTGAACTAAAACCAAAAGTGAAAGCGTTTTTAAATGAAGAAATTAAAATGTTTATTAATGGTGAATTTGTTCCTTCAATTAGCGGGAAGACGTTTGAAACATACAATCCAGCAACAGAAGATGTTTTAGCGGTCGTATACGAAGCACAAGAAGAGGATATCGATGTCGCAGTAAAAGCGGCACGATCTGCATTTGAATCAGGACCTTGGGCAGAAATGACTACTGCTGAAAGAGCACATCTTATTTATAAATTAGCAGACTTAATAGAAGAGCATGGAGAAGAATTAGCACAGTTAGAAGCTTTAGATAATGGGAAGCCATATCAAGTAGCACTGGATGATGATATTGCAGCGACTGTAGAAAATTATCGCTATTATGCGGGATGGGCTACGAAAATTATCGGGCAAACCATTCCGATTTCAAAAGATTATTTAAATTACACACGCCATGAACCTGTTGGCGTTGTAGGTCAAATTATTCCTTGGAATTTTCCGCTCGTTATGTCTTCTTGGAAAATGGGAGCTGCACTAGCAACAGGTTGTACGATCGTATTAAAACCAGCAGAACAAACTCCTTTATCGTTATTATATACAGCGAAACTTTTTAAAGAAGCAGGTTTTCCAGATGGTGTTGTAAACTTTGTGCCAGGTTTCGGCCCTGAAGCGGGAGCTGCAATTGTAAACCATCATGATATTGATAAAGTAGCCTTCACAGGTTCAACAGTTACAGGAAAATATATTATGCGTCAATCTGCAGAAACAATTAAACATGTAACGTTAGAACTTGGTGGTAAATCACCAAATATCATTTTAGAAGATGCTGATTTAGAAGAAGCGATTAACGGTGCATTCCAAGGTATTATGTATAATCACGGCCAAAATTGTAGTGCTGGATCTCGCGTGTTCGTTCACCGAAAACATTACGAAACAGTCGTAAATGAACTAGTAAAAATGGCGAATAACGTGAAACTTGGAGCAGGTATGGAGAAGGAAACGGAAATGGGTCCTCTCGTATCTAAAAAGCAACAAGAGCGTGTACTACATTACATTGAACAAGGAAAAGCTGAAGGCGCGACTGTTGCTGCTGGTGGTGAACGTGCATTTGAAAAAGGTTATTTTGTACAGCCAACAGTATTCATAGATGTTACTGACGATATGACGATAGTTAAGGAAGAAATCTTCGGTCCAGTTGTCGTTGTACTTCCATTTGATTCAACGGAAGAAGTAATCGAAAGAGCAAATCGCTCTTCTTACGGACTCGCTGCAGGCGTATGGACACAAAATATTAAAACAGGACATCAAGTTGCCAATAAATTAAAGGCAGGAACGGTATGGATTAATGATTATAACTTAGAAAATGCAGCGGCACCATTTGGTGGGTTTAAACAATCTGGTATCGGCCGTGAGTTAGGTTCATATGCGCTTGATAATTACACAGAAGTGAAAAGTGTTTGGGTAAATATAAAGTAATAGAGAGATGAAATAATGAGATAGACGGACAACTGGAAGTTTTAATAATAGTTGTCCGTTTTCTTATATATAAAATAGTGTTCTAAAGAATGATAAGGGGGATTTGGATGGAGCAATTAGTAGAGTGGTTAGTAGGGCAAGTGTGGAGTATTGGTTTAGTTGTTTTCGCGTTAGGAGCAGGTGTGTATTTTACAATTGCAACTCGTTTTCTTCAAATTCGTTATTTTAAAGAGATGATTAAACTATTATTTGAAGGGAAGAGCTCAGAAACGGGAATATCATCCTTTCAAGCATTTTGTTTAGCTTTATCAGGTAGGGTCGGAATAGGTAATATTGCAGGGGTCGCGACAGCTATCGCTTTTGGCGGGCCGGGAGCTGTATTTTGGATGTGGGTAATGGCTCTATTAGGAGCAGCTAGTGCATTTGTTGAATCAACATTATCTCAAGTATATAAAAGTAAAGTTAGAAATGAATATCGCGGTGGTACACCGTATTTCATTGAA
Organism: Bacillus cereus group sp. Bc061; assembly: GCF_027715825.1. Classification (NCBI taxonomy): domain Bacteria; kingdom Bacillati; phylum Bacillota; class Bacilli; order Caryophanales; family Bacillaceae; genus Bacillus; species Bacillus cereus group sp. Bc061. The sequence goes on along the minus strand of NZ_JAQFTZ010000001.1, from coordinate 1,255,825 downwards.
AAAGGCTTAAACATGAAATGGTTTGCAATCATTGTAGCAGTCGTTGTAACACTTTCATATGGTGTGTTATTACCAGGTATTCAATCTAGTAGTATCGCAGTTGGATTCGAAAACTCTAATGGGATTAGCAAATATATAACTGGTATATTGTTAGTCATATTATTAGCGGCAATCATTTTTGGTGGCGTAAAGAGAATTGCAGGCGTTTCACAAATGCTCGTTCCATTTATGGCAATTGGATATGTAATTGTTACATGTATCGTATTAATTGCGAATATAACGGAAATTCCAAGTATGTTCGCTTTAATTTTCTCTAGTGCTTTCGGTATAAATGAAATGTTTGGTGGAATCGTCGGTGCAGCAATTGCATGGGGCGTAAAGCGCGCTGTATTTTCAAATGTAGCTGGCGTTGGAGAAGCGACGTATAGCTCTGCTGCGGCTGAAGTATCTCACCCAGCAAAACAAGGGTTAGTTCAAGCCTTTTCTGTATACATTGATACAATTATCGTATGTACAGCGACAGCTCTTATGATTTTAATAACAGGTATGTATAATGTTATACCGGAAGGGAAAAGCGCTATTGTAAAAAATATAGGGAATGTTGATGCTGGTCCAATCTATACACAACAAGCAGTTGAAACTGTTATGACTGGGTTTGGTCCATTATTCATTTCAATCGCAATCTTCTTCTTCGCATTTACAACTTTACTCGCATACTACTATATCGCTGAAACGACACTTACTTATTTAGATCGTGAGCTTAAATATAGCTGGTTAAAACCAGTTTTGAAAATTGGATTTTTAATTATGGTTTACATCGGTAGCATAGAATCAGCGTCGCTTTTATGGAATCTTGGGGATTTAGGAATTGGTAGTATGGCATGGTTAAACTTAATTGCGATTCTACTATTAAGTAAAATCGCGTTAAAAGTGTTAAAAGATTATGAAGCGCAGAAAAAAGAAGGGAAAGATCCAGTATTTGATCCTAAAAATGTAGGAATTGAAGGTTTAACATTTTGGGAAGAAAGAAGTAAAGAGGTTCAAAGAAAAAATGTTAAAGAACAAGAGGTAGTGGATGATAGTCTGAAACTGTAGTTTAAATAAACTGAACATTCACTCTATTGAACGAGGTATATTGCCTTCTTTTCATCACATACTACAGTAGGTACAGATAATTTGAATGGGGGTAATAATAAGATGGAACACGAACAACATCATAGTTCAGTAAATGACGTTCTACATCATTATAAAGAAGGAATCGGTAGTTTTACAAACCAAATTCCTGAAATTGCTGAAACATATAATGCATTCACGCAAGCTTGTTTTCAAGAGGGTTCTTTAACAAAAAGAGAAAAACAACTTATTGCATTAGGAATTAGTCTAGCAACGCAAGATGAATATTGTACCGTTTATCATACAAAAGGGTGTCTTGATCAAGGGTGTTCAGATAAAGAAATTCTGGAAGCGTGTGGTGTATCAGCAGCATTTGCTGGTGGAGCTGCAATGAGTCAAGCGGTAACTTTAGTGCAAGAGTGTTTAACAGAACTGAAAAATCATAAGCATTGAATAGAAAAAAACGTTTTAAACTTTATGTTTAAAACGTTTTTTATGTGAAATTACATTTGTATTCACTTTAATATTTTATATCTTCATAAATCGAATTCTCTACATCAGGAAGAACTGTGTATATGCTTTTACCGATTAAAGCTTCTAATTCTTTCTTAATTGCATAAAACCCTTTCCAATGTAATGATGTATGAGACGTTGTACCGTGACGTAAACCAACGGAAATCAATCTTCTTTCCAGCGTAGTAAAACCATCCGCGTCAGCAAGAGCATCACAAAGAGTAATTACTTTATTGTATAAATCGTAGTTACAATGTTCATTCAATATTTCAAATAACTGGATTCTCATATGATCAGGAACGAGACTCCACTCCGCTGCGATATCTATATGTTCATTTTTGCATGGGAATGAGTGTGTAACACAAATAACAGCGTTTCCTGTATACCCTAAATCATTCATATACATATAACCATCGTAGGAATGAATGACCGATTTGGTAAAACCTTTGTATCTTCCGATATCATGCAAAAGGGCAGCATTATATGCTATATCAGCATCTAGGTTATACCCATTTTTAATAAGTTCTATAATTATGTTTTCAGTTGCCTGAGCAACATTTATTGAATGTTCAAACCAAGGACCGGGGTTTTGTTCATATGCCCATTCGAGTAATTCTTTTGCATATGATCTATCTACTATATATTTCATATCGTTATCCTTTCCCTAAAAAATCATGTTTTAAAGAATTTCATCTTAGTATATCATTATTCCTCCTTTAAAAATTGGTACAATGAAACAAAAGGGGGATTAGTAATGCAAAATTTAGTAATTGAAGAGATTAAGAAAATAAATGATGATATGGAAGAGCTTTCTGAACTTTTGAAAACGGTTGTAAATGATGGGGCGTCAATTGGTTTTTTACCTCCACTGGATCAAAAAGAATCAGCGAAGTATTGGGAAACTGTTTTAGCACCAGAAGTGATCTTATATGTTGCTAAAATAAATAATGAAGTGGCAGGGAGTATTCAATTACATTTCGTTACAAAGCCTAATGGGATTCATAGAGCTGAAATTTGTAAGTTAATGACTCATCCAAACTTTAGACGTAATGGCATTGGACGTTCACTTATGCGCAAAGCAGAGGAACGAGCGAAGCAAGAAAACAGGACTCTTTTAGTGCTAGATACTAGAGAAGGAGATCCTTCGAATAAATTGTATAAATCATTAGATTATCAAGAAGCTGGAAAAATACCAGAATACGCAATTTCTCCAAATGGTAATTTAGATGCAACAGTTATTTATTATAAATTTTTATAAGTGATGATTAAAATGCTGTCATGCTTAAAATAATAAAGTTTGATTTTTAACACCGTCTATATTTCTCTAGCGGTGTTATTTGAATTTAATTAATGTGCTAATTGAATTTGAGAAAGTTTTTAGAGGGTTCTTTTCGTAATGTTCCTCGACTTATAATGGATGTAGAGAAGATGACTAGGCAACTATAGTTATTTTCGCTTTATTATGGGAAAGGGGATGACGAGATGAAAACGAAAGGTTTACAGAAGGTGAAGAAAGTTATATTAAGTGGTGGGATATTACTTACAGGATTGTTAACTTTCGGTTTTTCAGAAAAAGCTTCAGCTCATGGATACGTAGAATCACCAGCGAGCCGTTCTTATTTATGTAAGCAAGGGGTAAATGTAAACTGCGGTCCGATTCAATATGAGCCGCAAAGTGTAGAAGGAATAGGTGGATTCCCGCAATTAGGACCTTCGGATGGTCAAATCGCAGGAGCTGGCCATTTCCCTGCTTTAGATGTACAGACTGTAGATAGGTGGAAGAAAGTTACGTTAAACGGTGGGACGAATACATTCAAGTGGAAACTAACGGCTCCTCATAGTACGAAAGAGTGGAAATATTATATTACGAAGAAAGATTGGAATCCGAATAAGCCTTTAACGAGGTCTGATTTAGATTTAGTGCCTTTCTATGTAAAAAATGATGGAGGAGCTAGACCTGGAACTTCCGTAACACATGAAGCAAATGTGCCAACTGATAGAAATGGATATCACCTTATTTTAGCTGTGTGGGAAATCGCAGATACTGGAAATGCATTTTATCAAGTTATAGATGTTAACCTTGTAAATAACGGTTTAGCATCAAATAACGTGCTAAATCATGTAGTGCAAGTTCCTACTTTATTTTAAATAAAGTATACATTTCGATCATCTAATTCATTTTAGATGCTCTTTTTTACGAAAAACGATGAAAAATATAGAAGAAAGTGCAATTATTTATAAAAAATTATGCTTTAAATATTGTCATATTTGCTTCTTTAAGATATCCTTTTCATGAAGAGGTGGAAAACATGGAAAAAGTACTAGTTTTCGGGCATAAAAACCCAGATACAGATGCAATTTGTTCTGCAATTGCTTATGCAGAATTGAAAAAAGAATTAGGAATGAATGCTGATCCTGTACGTTTAGGCGAAATCAGCGGTGAAACTCAATTTGCGTTAGACTATTTTAAAGTAGAAGGACCGCGTTTTGTTGAGACAGTAGCAAACGAAGTGGACAACGTTATTTTAGTTGACCATAACGAGCGTCAACAAAGTGCTAACGATATCGAATCTGTTCGTGTGTTAGAAGTTATTGACCATCACCGTATTGCTAACTTTGAAACAAGCGATCCTATTTACTACCGTTGTGAGCCAGTTGGTTGTACAGCTACAATTTTAAACAAGATGTACAAAGAAAACGGCATTACAATTCGTAAAGAAGTTGCAGGTTTAATGTTATCTGCAATCATTTCAGATTCTTTACTATTCAAATCTCCAACTTGCACAGAGCAAGACGTAGCAGCAGCTCGTGAATTAGCGGAAATCGCTGGTGTAGATGCTGACAAATACGGCTTAGAAATGTTAAAAGCTGGTGCTGACTTAAGCGGAAAAACAATGGAGCAATTAATCTCCCTTGACGCTAAAGAATTCCAAATGGGTAATGCGAAAGTTGAAATCGCACAAGTAAACGCTGTTGATACAAATGACGTTCTTGTACACCAAGCTGAACTTGAAAAAGTTATCTCTGCAGTAGTAGAAGAAAAAGGTTTAGACCTATTCTTATTCGTTGTAACTGATATCTTAACTAACGATTCTGTCGGTCTTGCGATCGGTAAAGCAGCAAACGTTGTTGAGAAAGCATACAACGTATCCCTAGAAAACAATACTGCTACATTAAAAGGTGTAGTATCTCGTAAAAAACAAATCGTACCAGTATTAACAGAAGCATTCCAAGCGTAATATTATTGAGTATGATTTAACAAAAAGACAAGTAGTCAGATTGGCTACTTGTCTTTTTCTTTCTCTAAAAAACAGAAAATTAGATTTTTAAAAGGAGAGTTGTGTATGTTTAATGATTTGGAGAGTAAATTACAGTCACTTTTAGAGCGAAATATTACTTCTGTTTTAGAATTAGAAAATTGGCTTTTCGATGAATTGCGTGTAAACGCTGAAATAGAAGAGAAGATAACAAGTAGTTTAATCGCCACGTATAGAGATACAGGTAACAGAAATATGCATGATTTACATATGTATAATCAAAATACAATTCAACCACTTTTAAAAAGATACAATGCAAAGTTTGACCAAAAATTTATAGAGTGTCCGTTTTCTAACTTATTAGACGAGCGAAAATATGCATTTATGAAAAAAGCAAGATTTGTAAAGAGTAAAATGTTTAATGAAAAAAACATTGCTCTTTCTATTAAAGAGCAAGAGTGCATTACGAAGTATAGAGAAATAATGTCTAACATAACAATTAATTGGGAAGGCGAGCAAAAGACGTATGCACACGTTAAAGCAAAGCTAGATAACCCAAATAGAGCTATTCGCGAAAAAGCTTGGTACGCTTTATGTGAAGCAAGGAGTGCAGTGAAACCAGAAGTGGATCGTATTATGAATGCACTTATACAATTGCGGAATGAGATAGCTTTAAATGCAGGGTTTAATAATTATAGTGAATATGCTTTTAAACAAAAAAACAGAGATTACAGTATTGATGATTGCTATAAGCTCCATGAATCTATAGAAAAGTATGTTGTACCAATTTGGAAACAGTTGGGAAGTATTTCTAAAAAGAATCTCGGTGTAAAAACGTATCGCCCTTGGGATCTTTCTCCATGTAATTTACCAAAAGTCACATTCCAAAATGTGATTGATTTATTAAATGGTGTGGAAGAAATATTTCGAAAGACAGATTTATATTTTTATGAGAAATTTATTCATATAAGGAAAGCTGGATGCATTGACGTAGAAGAACGTGAAAATAAAGCACCAGGAGCTATTTGTTTTACCTTGCCTCATAGTAAAGAGGTTTTTGTGTATTCTAATTTTAGTCCTTCATTTTATGCAATTAATGCACTTATACATGAAGTGGGGCATGCATTTCATTTTTATAAACAATTTAAAAACGATAGTAGTATGCAGGAAAGATATCTGCGCGAAGAGGTGGCTGAACTTTATTCCCTCAGTCTTGAGTTATTAGTAATGGATAAGCTGAATGTTTTTTATAAGCAAGAGGATGAATATAAAGAAGTGCAACGCGTACAAATATATCGTGCTTTGTCTTTATTAATGTCGTCAATTGCAGGAGATGTATTCCAGCACTGGATCTATGCGAATCCAAACCATACATCAGAAGAACGTGATAAGAAATACGCCGAACTATGCAAAAGATATCAATATTCAACAGTCGACCTTGCAGGATTAGAGGATGAAATCGGTGCAAGTTGGATAGAGTCCTTTCACTATGTTCAGTTTCCTTTTTACAAAATTGAATATGCAATTGCACAAATAGGAGCAATGCAATTGTTTCAAATTTACTGGGAAGACCCAGAAAAAGCGATTGCTTTCTTTAAAGAAGGTGCGAGTGCAGATTGGAATTTATCTATACAAGAAATATATGAAAAAACAGGTGTCACGTTTGATTTTTCGGAAGAAAGGATAGAAAGTACTGCAAGTGTTATTTTGGATGTGATCAATGAATTAAAATAAGGATAGCATTCGCTATCCTTATAACTGTTTATTCGTAGATTTTTTCTTGTTTATATAAAATGTAATAATAGCTGTAATGAGAAAAATAGGTATAGCATACGCTTGCCCAACAAACAATTTCCAGCCCGCATGATTATAACTTTGAGATGCTGGAGCAATCATAGCGATTACGCAAACAATAATATAGAGTACTAGTGCAGGGAGTATATTTTTCATTTGTTCACCTCCTTCTAAAGATATCCTATTTGGTTATTTATATACTTTAATTATTATTAAGGGCTTTGAAAAGTAAATATACTATTGTTTATAGTATTATAATATTTACAAGGGGTACTATGTTTAAATAGGGTAATGGGGGTTCAAATCTTAAAAAAGTGAATTATTAGTAAAAAAGATGGCTATATGGTAAAAGATGTAATTTTTATATTTAATATCATTATATAGCATGTTGAGGGCAAAATGTATAAAATAATTAACTTTACTTATGCAGGAGAAGAGGTAAGAAATATATGAGAAGGTTATGCATAATTCCATGCGGAAAGAAGAAAATTTGGGATAAGTATCCAGGTTATGGACCAATGGAAGCAAAAGATGTATATATTAGCCCGTTCGGAAAAGCATGTCAATCGTATGCAACTATGTTTTTCGAGAATTGGGTTATATTATCAGCGAAGCATGGATTTTTAAGGCCAAATGATATTGTACTAGAAAACTATGATCTTGCGTTTGATTCAAAGAGCGATAAGGTAATAAGTATAGAGCAATTACAAAAACAGATGGTAGATAAAAGTTTACTACAGTTTGACGAAATCGTCTTACTTGCAGGGAAAAAGCATAAAAAAGTAGTAACAAAGCTATATCCAGAAGAAATGATTACATATCCGTTAGAAGGATGTAAAGGAATTGGATATATGTTGCAGAGGTTGAAAGAGGCAGTGAAGGAAGAGGAGGAAATATAAGTATAGTTTCGGTCACTATGAGCTTAAACTGTTTTTAGGGAATTAAAACGTAAAATAGAGTTTTTAAGCATCGCCAAAAAGGTGATGCTTTTTGTTCGTGTCACCACTTTTTATAACGAAAACGAATTACCTTCACTTTTAGAAAATGTAGGATGTATGGGTACAGTTAAGATTGTAAGTGGGAATAGCAATAAGACAAGTTTTGAATATGATATTAAGAAAGGAGATGTTGATAAATAATGGCCAGATATAGTTTGCACGGAGGACACAATAGTATTGTTCAAGGTGCTAATTTCGGGAATCGGAAAGAACATGTTCTAGATAGGCAAGTTAAAGATGCTGTGGCGACTAAGTTAAGGTCCCTAGGACACACGGTTTATGACGATACGGACGAGGTAGGGACAACTCAATCACAAAATTTAAATAATATCATTCGGAATAGCAATTCCCATGCTGTGGATTTAGTTATTTCTTTTCATCTTAATGCAAGTGATGGAAATGGACAGGGTGTTGAGGTTTTGTATTATGATCAGAAAGATTTGGCGGCTAAAATCTCAGCTCAACTAGCAAAAGATATTGGATGGCGTGATCGAGGTGCGAAACAACGTACAGATTTAGCAGTATTAAATGGAACGAAAGCACCGGCTATTCTTATTGAATTAGGATTTATTGATAATGAATCCGACATGGCAAAATGGAATGTTGATAAAATCGCTAATTCTATTGTATTTGCTCTTACAGGACAAACTGGAGGAGGTGCAACGGACTTGCTCAAAGTAAAAACTGGCGGTGTAGCATTTAGTAATTTACAAGATTTGGCTCAAGCTATGGTAGATGCGGGTATTGATGGACAAATTGTCGTTCAGAAAGATGGCATTGGTTATGCTATAACGAATGGCTATCCGTCCGGAAATATCGATAAATTTACAGCTTGGTTAGATGCACGTAAATGGTACTATGAGTACGTGAGATAAAACGAAAAATTGTCTTATTTTTAGTTAACAAGTATATTAAGTAACTAATAATTATGTAACTATAAAAATATGAACAATGTATATGTAAATTAGTACACAAAACCACCTGTCAGAAAGGTGGTTTTGTGTATCACGCTTTAATGGCAGTAAAATTCATACCTCAAAATTCGGATGAAGCTAAGAAATTAGCTGGGAATTGCACTGCTTGCGGCCTCCTACTGATTATAGTTTAGAGCTTTGTAAGTCTTTACTTATTAAACCTGTAATAATATTTTATTTTCTCAATACATAAGCCGAATTTTAAAATATTACGCAATAATACACTACCTTTCATACTATTTATTAGTTGATAATAGCAAAAAAACAAGCTTTGAATATAATAATGAAAAAGGAGATGTGAAATAATGGGTTATATTGTAGATATTTCGAAATGGAATGGCGACATTAACTGGGATATCGCAGCACCACAATTAGATTTTGTAATTGCACGTGTGCAAGATGGTTCAAATTATGTAGATCCTTTATATAAAAATTATGTGCAAGCAATGAAAGCAAGAAATATTCCGTTTGGTAATTATGCGTTCTGTCGTTTCGTTTCAGTAGAGGATGCACGGATAGAGGCGAGAGACTTTTGGAACCGTGGTGATAAAAATGCAACAGTTTGGGTAGCTGACGTAGAAGTAAAAACAATGAACGATATGAGAGCGGGTGCACAAGCTTTTATTGATGAATTACGCAGATTAGGAGCTAAGAAGGTTGGTTTATATATTGCTCATCATATGTATGATCCATTTGGAATGGCAAATGTCAATTGTGATTTTGTATGGATTCCTCGTTATGGTGGTAACAAACCAGCCTACCCATGTGATATTTGGCAATACACAGAAACAGGGAATGTAGCTGGCATAGGAAAATGTGATTTAAATAAGTTAATGGGAAATAAGCCGTTAGTTTGGTTTACTAATCAAACTGTTGAACAATCGACAAAACAAGAAGGAGTTGGAATTATAGTGAATAAATTTAGTAAGGTTGTTACGTATGAATTTGGTACAGCGTTAGTAGTAGAAATGTTAGGAATGATGGATGCTCTGGGGTATGAATCTCGTATTATCTCATATGGAGATAAACAAGGATTAGTTAGATTTGAAACAGCATATCGCCAAGGGAATGAATTAGATCGAGCGACAGCGTGGTTAGATGCTAAAGGACTTAAATATTTTTATACAAAAGAATAGTTTGCTAAATAAAAAGCCGTCATGTGACGGTTTTTTATTTTTATGTAATCTTTTAACTCTATGTAAAACAAAAGCGAAATGCCATTGTAGGCATGAAGAGGAAAGGTATTAATAATAAAAAGGAGTACGATACGTACTCTTTTTTTGGGTGATTATATTCCATCTTGAACAGATTTCTTTACAATTAACCATGTGTCTTTCTTTTTAATCGTTATAGCTACATTAGTTCCATTAGATTCCTTATAAAAGATATATCCATTGTTTGAGTTTACATATGTGACTGGTTCGCCTATGCAATCTCGCGAGCAGGATTTGTTGACTAGTTCAATTAGGGATAGTTCGCTGGGATCTGTTTTACTGGCTTCTATAACAGCATCAAGGCTTGTTTTTCGATAACCTTGCAAGTTTATATGAAAAAGCTGCTCTATTTCTCCTGTAATGCTAGTATTCATTACTTCTATTGAATTCTTTTTTTCTTGAAGAAATCCGTTTTCATAAAGTAATTTTGTATATCCAATCCATGCGATTAAAACTAGCATGATAAACATACTACATATTTTAAGTGTTCGAAGGCGTTTACTAACTATCGTTTCTGAGTATTTCATTCACTTTAATCCTCCAATGTTTTTAATTTAAAGTATGCCTCAATACATATTTTTAGAAGAAGGATAGAATTTAAAGAGTTCTAGATAAAAAAGAAAGCATCTGAAGTGGGATGCTTTCTTTTTAGTATTTTCACTATCTGTTCGTTACTTGTTTCATAAGTGGTCTAATTTCTTTAACGGGTGGTTTTTTATCATAGGCATCAACGTAAGAAAAGTAATAATTTAAGTTTCTGAGAAGCCCTTTTCCTATTTTAGCACTTAAAAAGGGAAAGACTTGTCCAGTATAATCATCAAGAGATTTACAGTAGTATTTTTCATCTAAATATATACTGTATTTACATGTTAGTTCTACTAGTGAGTTCCCTTCATCATCAATTACTTCCTTAGAATCAATAATGTCTATTAATGCGAATTTTTCATTTAGATAAACTTTCTTCCTTTTCTCATGTTTATTTGTAAGTATAAATACGAGACCAATGGCGTTAATCAAACTGTTTCCTCCTATAAAAAACGGATATTAATAAAATATATCGATATAAGCTAAATGTAAAGAGCGGGGACGAAATATCATTGATAGAAAGCTCAATAAGCCGATTTGTTTTTTCAAATCGGCTTATTGTTATTGAAATACTTGCGGGAATTGCTTTACGATTGCGTTTGTTATCATGTCGGACATTTCTAAAGCTTCTTTTTCAACTTTATCGTACAATTTTACTCCTGCTTCATAATCTTTATTTAGAAATGCCAGTGCTTCTGCTTTTGTTAATGCTAGATGTTCATAAAACATTTGTGTAAATTCTTCTTTTTGTATATATGGGTTGATGCTAGTAAGAAACGCTACAATTTCATCACCGTTAGCGTACCATTTTTTCTCTATAGCGACAGCTGCGTTTTGGTCACCAGCTTTTGCAGCTTTAACAAGATCTGCTGCAATTACTAAGTGGTCTTTAATTAATGCACTATATTTTTTTACTGCATCTTCACCATAGAATGGTTCAAGAGATAGTCCCATATGTGTTGCATTTTGAAGAAGCCGTTTAACTGTAACGTTTACGTCTGGTAAATGAAAAACAATACTTATAATAGCCAATCTCGTCCAAGCGACATGTTGTTCCCAAAAGGAACGCATATAACCTTTTAAAAAGTTCTCATTTTTACTAATTCTGTAATTACGTACAGATGTATCAAAGTGTAGATAATGGTTATGATAGGGGGAGTAATACGATTGCCAATAAGAATACATAAACGGTAACACTCCTTTGAACATGTATAACTCAAAGTATGATGGGAATTTATAATTAGTTACGTGTCCTCGTTTATTTTCAGAAATTGCTATGGAAAAAGATGAGTAATTTTATTGCGTTATATATAAATAAATTGAATATAAAGTAAAAGAGGCTCTGCAAGGGAAGTTGCAGAGCCTCAAAAGGGTATTGCCGAGATGTCGGACTCGACTACGTAATATTATCATAAAATTCTATTAAAAAAACATGGTAAATGTGTCCAATTGAAAGTGAGTCTTTAATAAAGTGAAAGGGACCTGCTTCCCGCGGCAGATCCCTTTCACTAGATAATGTCGATGAGCAAAAACTCATCTGGAGTACCTTTATAGTAACAAGTGAATTTCGTTTTGTGTATTGAGAAAAAAGAATTAGATATTTAAATGTTAAGCATTTATATTTTACCTTTTGTGATTATCACCATTTGTAGTGAGTGGATTAAGATTATAAAATGGCGATAAGATTTATAATTACATCTAATATTATGAAATATATAATAATAATAAAAGAACCACTTATATAAGCAGGTCAACTTAGGGGGTTATCAAACAGAATATTTCATATGTTAACAACTGTATTGTATTAAGTCTATAAGGTTCATATTGAGAAAATGATTATGAACGATTTATTTCGCACGTGTATTAACGTTTAAAAAGTTGAGAAAGAAAATGAAAAAGCTTTCTATAAGAAAATAATGGTAGATACTTATAGTATGATTCATATTTCCACGCTTCATTATTTGAGAATTGGGGTTGGTTCGATACGCTTTTCTGTTTGATGAAACTAATATTATGGTGCTTCATATAGTAACCTCCTGAATTCATATGTATAAGATTAGTAGTATTCAAGGAGAATTAATAAAATGTGTATTTATTTTGAAATTCGTTATAATTGTTAATCATTCTCAAAAACGTAAAGAAGCATAAAATAATGAAAAAGCAGGCTGATAGTCATGTATTCATCACTTTCATGATGCATAAGAGATGATATAATAGGAGTAGATGAAAGATAAAGAAAAGCAGGTGACTCTTTTTTGTTTACAAAAGCACAAGAACTTTTAGCGTCTTATTTCGGTTATTCGTCATTCCGAAGAGGACAAGATGAAACAATTAAAAATGTATTAGATGGGAAAGATACTGTCTGTATTATGCCTACAGGTGGTGGTAAGTCAATTTGTTATCAAATTCCCGCATTAGTATTTGAAGGAACAACGTTAGTTATATCGCCTTTAATATCACTTATGAAAGACCAAGTAGATACATTAGTACAAAATGGTATTTCAGCTACATATATTAATAGTTCTATTTCGATTACAGAAGCGAATCAACGGATTCAATTAGCGAAACAGGGCCATTATAAGTTACTTTATGTAGCGCCAGAGCGACTTGATTCAATGGAGTTTGTTGACCAACTGATCGATATGAAAATCCCGATGATTGCCATTGATGAGGCGCACTGTATTTCGCAGTGGGGACATGATTTCCGTCCGAGCTATTTACATATACACCGTATATTAGATTATCTTCCAGAAAAACCGCTCGTATTAGCATTAACTGCTACGGCAACACCACAAGTTCGTGATGATATTTGCAACACGCTTGGAATTAATCAAGAAAACACGATTATGACAACGTTTGAGCGCGAGAACTTATCATTTTCTGTTATTAAAGGACAAGATCGTAATGCATATTTAGCGGATTATATTCGTCAAAATCAAAAGGAATCTGGGATTATATATGCAGCTACTAGAAAAGTAGTTGATCAGTTGTATGAGGATTTAATGAAAGCGGGAGTTTCTGTATCAAAATATCATGCCGGTATGAGTGATAACGATCGAAATGAGCAACAAGAACTCTTTTTACGTGATGAAGTGAGTGTAATGGTAGCCACATCTGCGTTTGGGATGGGTATTGATAAATCGAATATTCGTTACGTTATCCATTATCAACTTCCAAAAAATATGGAAAGTTATTACCAAGAAGCAGGACGTGCTGGCCGTGACGGATTAGATAGTGCATGTATATTGCTTTATTCTTCTCAAGATGTACAAGTACAACGCTTTTTAATTGATCAATCGACAGGAGAGTCTCGTTTTTCAAACGAACTTGAAAAACTGCAAAATATGACTGACTACTGTCATACAGAACAATGTTTACAATCATTTATTTTGCAATACTTTGGAGAAGAACCAAAAGAAGATTGTGGCCGCTGCGGTAATTGTACAGACGACCGAGAAAGTATCGATGTGACGAGAGAATCGCAAATGGTTTTATCTTGTATGATTAGGACGAACCAACGATTTGGTAAACAAATGATTGCACAAGTACTAACTGGATCTAAAAATAAGAAAGTCATTGAATTTAATTTTCATACTTTGCCAACTTACGGACTTTTATCAAATCGTAGTGTAAAAGAAGTGAGTGAATTTATTGAGTTTTTAATTTCAGACGAGCTAATTGCAGTTGAACATGGTACTTACCCGACACTAAAAGTAACGGAAAAAGGGAAAGAAGTGTTACTTGGTAAAGAGAATGTTTTACGTAAAGAACGAGTAGAGACAAGACAAATCGTTCAAGATCATCCTTTATTTGAAGTACTTCGCGAAGTACGTAAAGAAATTGCGCAAGGAGAAGGGGTACCTCCATTCGTTATTTTCTCTGACCAAACGTTGAAAGATATGTGCGCAAAAATGCCGCAAAGCAATTCTGAACTTTTAACTGTGAAAGGGATTGGTGAACACAAACTTGTGAAGTATGGTTCGCACTTCTTACAAGCAGTTCAGCACTTTATTGAGGAAAACCCAAACTATGCTGAAACTATTAAAACAGAAGTGGTGACAGAACGGAAGAAATCAGGGAAAGCTTCAGCAAATTCTCATTTGGAAACGTATGAAATGTATAAACAAGGTATTAATCTAGATGAAATTGCGAAAGAACGTGGATTATCAAGACAAACGATTGAAAATCATTTAATTCGTTGTTTTGAAGATGGAATGGAAGTAGACTGGAACAGTTTTGTTCCTGCAGAATACGAACAACTGATTGAAACTGCTGTGCAAAATGCTGATGGTGGTCTGAAATCGATTAAGGAACAACTTCCGAATGAAGTGAGTTACTTTATGATTCGTGCTTATTTACAAATTAGAAAGTAGTGACATGTAAAGGGGATAGGGATTAATGCATCACGTTTTTGTGTATGGCACGTTAAGAAAAAAGCAAACGAATGCTCATTATATGCAAGGTGCAATATGCATTGCAGACGAAGCATGGACGTATGGGGAATTATTTGATACAAACGAAGGGTATCCGGCGATGACTTATTCGAATGAAGAAAAGGTGTATGGAGAAGTTTATGAAGTAAATGATGACATATTGCATAAGTTAGACGAACTAGAAGAATATACAGGTAATGCAGAGACGGATTTATATGAACGAATCACACAAATAGTATTTGATGGTGATAGGGAAATAGAGGCATATGTGTACCTCGCTCAAGATAAAAATATGCTAAAGAAAGTTATCATTTCTGGTGATTGGTTGAAGTATCAACAAGGGAAATAATAGCAGCCATAGAGCAGATATTGGAATTTTCCATTATCTGCTCTTTTATTTTTGGTACTTTAAAAATTCTTATTATTTAGATAAAATGTAAATGTAGGGAAATCAAAAGGAGGATTTTTCATGGGTATCAGAAATTTAGTTTCTCACCTGTAGTAGAAAAATAACGTACAGGAGGAGAATAATAATGAACGAATTAAATGTAAAAGAATTTTATAAAAAACAATTTGAATTACTAAGCTATAATATAAAAAATGAAAATTGGTTGCAGGAAGTTGCGAAAGAAGTACAAGAACAAATTGGATATTCATTTCAAACGATGTTAGAACTAGGAGCTGGAAATGGTGGTTTTGCAAGAGCGATGTCTAATTTGGATGTAAAAATGACTACTGTTGAGCTTGTACCAGAGTTAGTTATGTTTGCTAAAGAACATTCTACTAGTGATATTGAGATTCATTGCGCTGATTTTTATAAAATTAACTTTGAAGAAAAGTTTGATGTTGTTAGTTATTTAGATGGATTTGGTGTAGGGACAGATGAAGAACAATTGGTTTTATTAAAACGAATCCATAATTGGTTGAAAGATGATGGGTGTGCACTTATTGATATTTATCAACCATTATATTGGGAAAAAGCAAATGGACAAGAAATGCCGATTTATTCTGCAATGCGAAAATATGAATATGATAGTGAGAATGCTAGGATGCTGGACCACTGGTGGGAAAAGGATTCTTCAAATGATATCGTGACACAATCTTTACGTTGCTATACGATAGATGAGATTAGTAATTTATGTGCAGAGGCTGGTTTCAGTATAGTTGGGATTTTCCCAGGAGGAGCGTATGACTTTGAAGAGAGGAAATATAAAGAGCAAGCGTCTTAAAATGAATGTTTATCATATCGAATAAAAATAAAAAAAGAGTAGGGATTAATTCCTTACTCTTTTGTGCTTTTATAATGTGAATCATTGACTGTTTTTCGTATTTAATTGTCGTTCTTTTTTAATTCTTATAGATCTTAGTACAATCCCAATTCCAAGAAATACAATAGTAGCAACGACTCCGCTAATAGGGTTTAACCAAAAATCACTGTCTTTGGTAAGTGTAATAATCCCTGTTATTGTAACTAAAACGGTAGGAACAGCATCTTCAATTGCATGCATGATAACGCATGGCCATACTGACTTTGTAAGTCTATATATTTCAACATACATAATAGACCAAGAAACCATAAGTATGCAACCGGATAAAAGCATATTTAACCTTGAAATAGATTCGAAATATTCATTTGGTAAAAAAACTAAATAATAAGCGGCATGCCAAAGAGACCAAACTAAACCAGAAATAATATAAATAAACCAATCGTTTAACTTTAGTTCAATGAGCTTAGGGGTTAAATAACCGCGCCATGAAAACTCTTCAAAAATATTTTTAATAAAGTTACCAATAGTAGACATGAATATGAGTGACAATAACGAATATATTTCAAAACTAGTTATGTTTGCTACTCCAAAAATAAGTGCTAAACTTATCGTTATTACTGTAACGAACGGGTAAATTAGTATCGCAACGAAGTACCATTTAAAGTTTGCCTTCAAATTTAGTTTTATACCAAAATCATTCCAATCTCGGCTAATAACTCTAAGGAAAATACATGAGAGGAAAGGTAATATTAACCACAGTCCCATGCCTAAAGAGTTTCCTTCAGGCTGATCTGTTAGAAAAGAATCTAGAATTACGCCAATCCAGCCACTTGCCAATACAATGAACACAAAAATAAGTAAATGTAACTTAAGGGTTTTTCTTTTGGTAGCAGTCATTTTCAATAGACTCCTTTACTCTTATTTTTGACTTTTGTGACCTTGGGTATTTTATCAATGAAATAATAGATAACTAGAAAAGAAGCTGGAGAGTATGTAAGGGGAACTTAGTTAGATAGTATAAAGTCCTTTTAATCAATAGAAAATAGCGGCTTTTGTATAAATCACTTTATTATATGTGTAGTTGTATGATTTAGATGTTGTATATTCTTATCATGTAAAAATCTCATTGGAATTTCAATATTAGAAAGGTGAAAAGTAAGTTTTTTCAGAAAAAACAAATTAAGTCCTTGACTTTATAATTGGATTTTTAATACAATTATATTTCGACTGAAAAATTAGAACGGACAGGAGGGAATCATCAAATGAACAACATTTTTGAAGAAGAGTTACAAAAAATGAAAGATACATTACGTACGATGGATGATCAATTAGAACAGCTTGAAAAAATTCCAGTTTATTACGGCGATGATTTTAAAGAGCAAATTCTTGAAAGTATGAGGGAGTCTAATAGACAAAACTTACGTATTGGGGTACAAGAACCGTACTTTGGTAGATTAGATTTTCAAGAGGATGGCAAGGAAGAAGTTATGCCGATTTACATCGGTAAAGTTGGTGTTTCAGATAAAGATACGATGAAGCCAATTGTAATTGATTGGCGGGCACCTGTCGCAAGTATGTTTTATTCATTTACCGGCGGTGATGAACTAGCATTTTATCAATCGCCAGATGGATTAGTAGAAGGTGATGTTTATTTAAAGCGAAATATCTCTATTCGAAAAAGAGAATTAGAACGTGTTGTTGATACATATGTAAAAGGAAATGAAGATGTCTCGCATGCCGATGATTTTCTTCTATATCGATTAGGTGAGAATAAAGATAATAAACTAAAGGATATTGTTTCGACGATACAATCGGAGCAAAATGATATTATTCGTGCGGAAAGAAACTTGCCATTATTAATTCAAGGGGTTGCAGGAAGCGGTAAAACAACAATCGCTTTACATCGCCTTGCTTTTTTAATTTATGAATATCGTGAGCAATTAGAAGCGGAGCGAATGATTGTTTTCGCTCCGAATAGTCTGTTTTTAGACTATATTTCGAGTGTGCTTCCTGAATTAGGTGTCGGGAATATTAGTCAAACAACATTTCCGGACTGGGCATTACGTACGTTAGATGATTCGGTGAAACTGAAGCAGACAGAAGAAAAATTGAAAGAAGCATTTTCTATTAATCGTGATGAAAGAAAGGCTATGCTTGGTAAATTGAAAGGTACGCTAGAATTTAAGTCCTTTATTGAAGAGCAAATGGTTCAATTTGAAAAAGAACTAGTACCAACAAGTAATTTTGAGGCATGGGATAAAGCTGTTATTCCAGTGGAAGATATAAAAAAATGGATGCAAGTTGAGTATAAACATTATCCATTAAAGAAAAGAAGAGAACGTTTAGTTGGCCGAATGAAGCGCTGGATTGAAATTGAACTAAAAAAGTATGGCGAAACAAACGAGAAGAAATTATTAAAAAAAGAAGCGACAAAGAGATTGAACAGTTATATGAAGTTTTGGCCGAAAATGAGCTCGCTTTCAATATATAGTTCAATATTGAAAAGCAAAGAAATACTCGAAGTATTACCCGAGGAACTTGTGAAAGAAACTGAGAAGAGTTGTCGTAAAAAAGAAGTGTATGTAGAAGATTTACCCGCTTTAATTTATATACATCATCGCATAACAGGTATTGAAATCGGGCAGAAATTTCATCATGTCGTTATTGATGAAGCGCAAGATTTCTCACCATTCCAAGTTTATGTATTGAAAGAAATTACATTAGGTAATTCTTTCACTATATTAGGTGATTTATCTCAAGCGATTTATGATTACCAAGGGATTGAAGATTGGAGTGCTTTTAAGGAAGTATTCCAAGAAACAGGCTATTATGAACTGACGAGGAGCTATCGTTCTACAAAAGAAATTATTGAATTTGCGAACGAAATAATTAAAAACGCCGAGATTCCAGTAGGGCTTGCGACACCAGTTTTTCGTAGTGGTGAAGAGGTCAAAGTAATTCAAGCAGAAGATCAATTTAATGAGATTATGAAGACGTTAAAACATTTACAAAATGATGATGTGAAAACAATTGCGGTAATAGGAAGAACAGACGATGAATGTCGCGATATATATGAGAAATTAACAAAGGCAGGAGTAGCTGTAAACGTCATTGAAGCAGATCAAAGTAAATATGAAGGTGGTATTTCAGTAGTACCTGTATACTTGGCAAAAGGGCTAGAATTTGACGCTGTGCTACTCATTGATGTTGATGAAGAACATTACAAAAATACAAAACACGATGCGAAGTTACTATATGTCGGATGTACGAGATCACTTCATGATTTATGGATTTTCCATAGTGGGGAAGCATCGCCTTTAATTAACGGATTAAAATAAAAATGAAACGCAAGAGGCTTTTCTAGTAACAAAAAGAAGGACCTCTTGTTTTTCCATATAAAGGTTCGGGGAGAGAATAACAATGATTACAAAAGTAATAACGAAAAGAAATTGGGAAATCGCAAAGATAAAGGGAGAAATTAATGAAGCCTCATTAAAAGAAGAGGGATTTATTCATTGTTCGTTTTTTGAACAAGCTTTAAAAGTCGCAGAAAAACATTTTAGTCATGAAGAAGAAGTTTTATTACTAACAATTGATCTAACTCTGTTAAAAGCAGAAATAAAATATGAACTTGCTTCTAACGGCCAAGAATATCCGCATGTTTACGGAGCAATTAATATAGATGCAATTATAGATGTTGTTCCATTGCTTAAGGAAAACGGGGAATTTATATTACCAGAGTTACAAAGGTAAGCGTGTTACAAGTAAATAATTTAGTTAGAAAAGCACAAATCATATAGTTTGTGCTTTTCATTATCCGTTTTTTGGTAAAATATTGTTGTTTTTGTCACACTAATACTGTACGATACATAGTATAAAACATATACTGTATGACATATAGTAATGAAAATGAGGTGAACACATGGATGCTTTATTAAATTCATTAATTACTGAACTAAGAAGAGGTACATTAACATTAGCGGTTTTAAGCCAATTAAGAACGCCGCAGTATGGATATTCACTTGTCCAATTATTAGAGAAATCAGGAATCGTAATCGATCAAAGTACTTTATATCCACTACTTCGCCGGTTAGAAAAGCAAGAGCTAGTGACGAGTAGTTGGGATAAAACAGAGAGTAGACCTCGTAAATATTATGTTTTAACTGAATACGGATTAGAAATATTCCAGCAGTTGAGAAAGGAATGGATAAAGGATTCAAAAAAACTTTATAACTTATTAAAGGAGGAGGACAAGAATGAATTTGATTGATATTTATGTCGAGGAAGTAGCGAAGAGATTACCTGAAAAAAATCGTGAAGATATTATTCTTGAGCTACGGTCAACAATTGAGGATATGTTGCCTGATGATTATAATGAAGATGATGAAAAAAGGGTTCTTGAAAAATTGGGGAGTCCGGTTTCATTAGCTAATGGATATTTGGATAGACCGATGCATTTAATTGGACCGCGTTATTTTGATGTATATACGACATTATTAAAAATGATCATTCCAATTGCAGTTGTTATTGCACTCATTGCAATGGTTGCAGAAAATTTTTTAAGTTATACTGGTGATCAAGCAGTATTAAATGTTATTTTACAAGTAATAGGTAAAGGCATTGGAGAAATTTTTGAAGTAGCCCTCCATGTATTTTTCTGGTTAACACTCGTATTTGCTATTTTAGAAAGAACGGATAAAAACAAAGATACCGAGCCGTTGACGACAAATTTAAAAAAGTGGACGCCAGATGATTTGAAAAACATTTCGTACATTCCGAAGAAAAAAGCAATCTCCAAGTTTGAAGTTTTTGGAGGGTTAATGTGGACGGCAATATGGGGTACACTTTATTTTTATGCGAATCATCTCGTTGGCGTATACAGTGGTACGGGAAGTGGATTGAAGTTTGTCGCGCCAACGTTTAATCAAGATGTGTTACTTCAGTATTGGCCAATCGTTGTGATGATAATTGTTTTTGAAATAGCGATATCTCTTTATAAATTAGTACAGGGACAATGGACAAAAAGATTGGCAATCGGGAATGCTATTCTCCAAATAGCTGGAACGATAGTATTCATTATAATTGTAGTAAATCCGCACATATTTACCGATGGATTTATTACGTTTGTGGCAAATGTGTTCACTATTTCTCCGGAAGAACTTAAAAAGTGGCTAATTAGTGGGGGTATTCTCATTTACGTTTTATCTGCTGCATTAAACATTTATGATGGCTTTCGAAAAGCTAGTGTTCGTGTAACAAATAGGTAGTTAAAAAGAGAACGTATATGAAAGGAAGAAAACGATGATAAGGGAAGCAACGGAAAAAGATGTAATATACATTTTAGATATTTATAATGATGCGATACTGAATACAACTGCTGTATATACGTATAAACCCGTAACCCTTGAAAATAGAATAGATTGGTATGAACAAAAAAAGGCTGATGGTTATCCGATTTTTGTATACGAACTAGATAATAAAGTAGTAGGATTTGCGACATTCGGTCCGTTTAGAGCTTGGCCTGCCTACAAATATTCAATTGAGCATTCTGTGTATGTTGATAAGGAATATAGAAAATGTGGGATTGGAACTTCTTTGATGAGAGCATTGATCACAATTGCAAAAGAAAGAGAATATATGACTTTAATTGCTGGAATTGATGCGGAAAACGAGAAAAGTATTGCCTTACATGAAAACTATGGATTTGTTCATGCAGGGACGATTAAAAAGGCTGGGTATAAGTTTAATAAATGGCTAGATTTAGCTTTTTATCAATTGGAGCTTAATGGTCCTAAAAATCCTTTAGAAGAATAGAAAATTAGTATCTTAGGTAGCATGGAGTTATTCATGCTACCTTTTTCTTATTGTAATCATAAGAATGCTTATCTAAAAAAGGGATTTCATATTATATATTGAATTATTAAAAAATAATATAACGTTTGGAAAAGAGGCTGGGAAATGGAAACTGTCATTCAAAAAATGAAAGAGATACAATCTGATCATGTTGGAATAGCTATTTATTCTACAAAAAATAATCGCATAGTTGCTTCATATAATAGTGAATTAAATATTCCGTTAGCATCGGCAGCAAAAGTAACAATAGGATTTGTAGTAGCGCAGATGGTGAAGGAAAATAAATGTAATTGGCATGATATACTTCATCATGTTAAATTTAATCCAAATGAAGATAGTGCGCAGTTGTATCCACATTTACAAGGAAGAAGGACTTTAACACTTGGTAAAGCAGTAGAAGTGATGATAGCATGTCATGATAGTTACGTTGCACAGTCAGTTGTAATGTACTGTGGTGGATGGGATGCTGTGAAAATGTATGCCCAAACGTACTTTTCAAAAATTTATATACAAGAGGACGCTAGAGATGAGAAAAATGTTGGAGAATTAAATGAAGTTCTTTCACTTTTAGTACATATTTTTCAGGGTTATAAGTCAGAAGCAGAATTATGGGAACCAATTATTAGCGGCATGGTAAGACAGCAAGGTGAATATGAAGGAATACATTCATATCACTTAGCTCATATGACAGGTGGGCTATCTTCAGCTGCAATAAATATTGGTATAATAGGAATATTTAACGAATTCCCGTTTCTTTATGTTATTGGGGGAAAAGATTTACCTAATCGACTTGAAAATAAAGAGGTAGATGAAGCTTTTGTGGTAGCTTTGAAGTACATATACAAAGAATATAGTCAAAGTATGCTAGGAGTGAGTAATTGAAAAGAAACTTAAAGACATCAACAATCATTATGTTAATTGTAACGATTATTGCTCTTGAAGTGGGTATCGCACTATACGATCACAATTTGTCATTAGATACTATTTATTTTGCAGCGATCCTCATTTGTATTGTATTACTTTTTGGTACACGTGTTTCTGAGAAGAAAGAGAGACGAAAAAAAACAGCTCTTTTATTTTGGCCATCTATTTTACTATCTATTGCTTCTTTTGCAGTTATAAGTTATATAAGAATAGGCTATGTCTCTGTACCAGGGATAATTGGTTTTTCATGCTTTGTTACATATGGTGGATTCTTATTTATTAGTATTTTAAAGAGGAAAAGTAAAAATTAAAGATAACTTACTAAGTTGAAAGGAAGGAATATATGAAACACATAGAGAATGGTACTCGCGCTGAAGGAGAATACATAAAAAATAAAGTCATTCAATATAACATGTCTATTTTAACTGATGAAGCAAAACAGCCGATGGAACAAGTAAGTTTTGTTGTGAAAGATGAGGCTGGGAAAATCTTTGGCGGCGTAACAGGTACGATGTATTTTTATCATCTTCATATAGATTTTTTATGGGTTGATGATTCAGTTCGTCATGATGGTTATGGTAGTCAACTATTACATAAAATTGAAGATATTGCGAAGGAAAAAGGTTGTAGATTAATATTATTAGATTCATTTAGTTTTCAAGCACCAGAATTTTATAAAAAGCATGGCTACCGAGAATATGGTGTTGTTGAAGATCATCCGAAAGGGCATAGTCAACACTTTTTAGAGAAGAGGTTATAGTATTCGTGTTTTGCGAGAAAAGTGTTTTTTAAAAGCATCGCCAATAAGGCGATGCTTTTTTTAGTTTATAGAAACTAATCCATCTGATGCAATTATGCGAAGAAATAGTTCGATTCGTATTACAAGGATTTTCTTTTTTTACTATTCAAATAGCTTATTCATTAAATCTTGTATTTCACGTCTTCTTTTATCTGTTTCATCCTTATCAATTGTATACGTATCATCCTCTATTATGAGAACATCACCCTCTTTTGCAGTGGAAGGGAGTTTGGATTTAGGTACATCAATTGTTACGTTATTCACTTCAATAACTGCTAGTTCGCCTTCGAAACGGTCAATAATACCTCTCTTCATAATTATCTCTCCGTTCTTACAGAAATGTTAGAACTATCACTAGTAATAATTACAGTTCCATTTAAATCCGTTCTATATACTTTAACAGACATTGCATTTAACTTTGCTAAAGTTTCCTGTGTGGGATGGCCATATCGGTTACCTGCACCTGCACTGATTACAGCGATACTTGGTTTCACTGCATCTAAAAATGGTTGAGAAGAAGAAGTCTTACTTCCGTGATGGCCAGGTTTTAATACATCGGATTTTAGGCCGGAACCATACGTTGCAACCATATCTTTTTCACTTTTAGATTCAGCATCACCAGTAAATAAGAAAGATTTGCTGCCATGTGTTACTTTTAATACAGCACTCCACTCATTTAGATCGTTACCGTATTCTTTAACAGGAGCTAAAAATTGTGAGTTTAAACCATTGATTGGTAAAGTTACTCCAGACTTCGCTTCTTTAATAGTTAACCCTTTGTTAGCTACTGCAGTTAAAAAGTCTTGAAACGTTTGTGTCGTATGGCTTACTTTAGGTGAGTAAACGTTTTTTACATTCATAGCATAAAGTACTTCATCCAATCCGCCTACATGATCGGCATCAGGATGAGTAGCAATCATATAATCGATAGTTTGGAATCCTAATCCTTTTAAATAATTTGCTACTACTTTACCTTTTCCGTTGTTACCACCGTCAATAAGGATCGTTTCGCCACTTGGAGATTTAATAAAAGTAGCATCACCTTGTCCTACATCAATATAATGAACTTCTAACTCTCCTTTAGGCTTAGGAAGAGCCGGACGGAAACTAGGTTCTAATACACGAGCTAAAAATGCGGCGAACTGTTCACGAGTTACTTTTACGTCTGGACCAAATGTACCATCAGGAAACCCAGCTGTAATATTATTTTGAGCTAAAATTTTGACAAAATTGTAACCCCAATGAGTAGATGGAACATCAGGGAAATTGACGTCTGCACCTGTAGGTTGCAAATTAAAAGTTTTAACTAAAACTACTGCCATTTCTGCACGAGTTAATGAACGGTCAGGGAAATAGTTTGTTTCACGTTGTACAATGTTATTATGTGCTAACTTATGTACAGAATCATAGTAATAGATACCTTTGGCTACATCGGAAAAAATATGATTATAGCTAGATGGTTTTGCTAATTTTAATGATAAATCTAGCATTAAGGCCATTTGTCCACGAGTTACATCATCACCCGGTTTAAAAGTTCCTTCTGGCGTACCATTAATGATACCTTTATCCGATAAATAGTTAATTTCCTTAATTGCCCAATGATTAGATTGGACATCTGGGAAAGCTTTAGCACTTGTAAGATTTGGAATGAACAATGTTAAAATCATGACAAATGCTGTTAGTAATAAACTAAACTTTTTCAAAAAATCGCCTCACTTAATGTATTTTTTACCTTATTAACTTTACCATTTATTACAAGTAATTCAAAGTTTAATAAGTAAATATTTTATTAGTTGTTTTGTATTTCCATAAATTCGTTAATTTGAAATAATCTAACTTAATAGAGGGGATAGGAAAGGTATTAGAGAATTGTTTATATTGCAATTGTAAAATCCATATTATAAATTTATAAAATCATTTATAATAATTTATATCATGTTAAATGGGAGAAAGAAAATGTATACATATAAATTACAAGATGAGAAACCAATCTGTTCAGAAAAATTAAAGAGGCTTTACGATTCTGTCGGTTGGTGGCCAGAAAGAAAAGAAATCGATATTCAAAAAATGTTAAAAAATAGTATAGCAATTGGGGTATGGAAAGAAAATGAGTTAATTGGTTTTGCTAGAGTTGTTTCAGATGGTGTTTTTCGAGCGTACTTAGAAGATGTTGTTGTGCATGAGAGTGTAAGGAATAAAGGTATTGGAGAGAAGATGCTTACAATGTTACTTGAAGAAATATCTCATATCGATATTGTGAGCTTATTTTGTGGAGAGAAGCTTATAAAGTTTTATGGTCAAAAACAATTTCAAGCGACGAAACAAATTGTGATGCATCGTAATCAAATAGTGAAAGAATAAGGGGAGAATTAGAATGAATGCAACAAGGGAATATTGTTTATCGAAAAGAAAAGCGACAGAAGATTCACCAGATGGTTGGAATGCAACGTGTATGAGGCTTAATAATAAAATATTTGCGATATTGAACCATGAAGAAGGCGAAAAAGCGGCAATAACATTAAAATGTGATCCAGAACTTGCGCTAAGATTAAGAGAAGAGTATCCAGAAACAATCATTCCGGGTTATCATATGAATAAAAAACATTGGAATACGGTGTATGTACATAAAGATGTAGAACAAGTGCAAATTAATAAGATGATTGATTGGTCGTATGATTTAGTTCTACAATCATTTTCAAAGAGAAAGCAGCAAGAGTTATTAGATTAATATGTATAAGGGGTGGATGTATTGAAAGACACGATCAAAGATACATATGATAAATTAGCGAGTACATATAAAGAAAATCTAGATGTGGCAAATCCATATAACAGCTATTATGAAAGACCAGCGATGATGGAGATGGTTCCAAAGAAATTAGAAGGGAAGAGTATACTAGATGCCGGATGTGCAGCTGGATGGTATACTTCTCAATTTGTAGAAAGAGGAGCAAATGTTACTGCAATTGACGTAAGTTATGAAATGGTAAAAGCTGCAAAGGATAGTATGGGGGATAAAGCAACGTTTCTTTGTCATGACTTGCAAGAAGTATTACCGTTTGAAGATCATACTTTTGATGTAATTGTAAGTTCGTTAACTCTTCATTATTTACAAAATTGGAATCAAGTATTTCAGGAATTTCGTCGAGTATTGAAGCCAGGTGGAGAATTTATATACTCTATTCATCATCCTTTTATGGATTTTACAAAGTTTACTTGTAAAAATTATTTTGAAAAACAATTATTAGTAGATACTTGGATTAAACCTAATATTACAATTGAAGTTGAATTTTTTAGAAGGTCACTTCAAGATATTATTAATGAAACAACAAATTATTTTATGTTAGAAAAAATGGTCGAACCAAGGCCAGTTGAAAAGATGAAAGAAGTAAATGAAAAATCTTATTACTATTTAAATACAAATCCACATTTTCTTATTGTTAAAGCAGTTAATAAATAGCTAGTAAAATGATTATATTTTACTAGCTATTTTGCAGTTATAAATGATGAATTAGGAGTTTTGAAATGAATACGAAACGAAATAGATTACTATACGCAATGTTTACAATCCTTGTTATTATTTTAGGGCTTAGTTCAAGAAAGTTTGCTTTTGCGCTGCCGGCTCTATTAAATGATTATTTAGGTGATGCTTTATGGGCGTTAATGATTTTTATTGGATTTGGATTTTTATTTCCTAAAATAGAAATGAAGAAATTGGCTTTTGTTAGTTTAATGTTTTGCTACGGGATTGAAGTGAGCCAATTGTATCATGCTGAATGGATAGATAGTATTCGTGCAACGACTTTAGGTGGACTCGTATTAGGTTATGGATTTTTGTGGAGTGATTTAGTTGCTTATACAATTGGTGTTGGGGTAGGATTTCTTTTTGAGTTTATATTAAGGACGAATAAGCGATTTTAAATGGAGGTATTTATTATGGAGGATATATTAGAAATTGTGAATTTTTGGTTTGAAGATAAAGATGTCACAGCTACTGAAATAAAAGCAAACGTAACAAAGATTCATTGTAATAATAAATCCTATATTTTGAAGGAAAAGGGATCGATAAAACAACTATTAGTTGAAATACATGTATTAAAACAGCTTGAGGAAAAAGGGGTTAAAGTACAAAAATTAGTGAAAACGAGTAATAGTAAAAAGTATGTATTTTATAAAGAGAAGTATTATTGTTTGTACAAATATATTGCTGGAAGTGGACTTGAAATAAAAGATACAGAAAATCTGAAGGAGCTAGGAAGTACAATTGGAGAAGAAATAGCTAATTTACATCAAGTACTTAATTCGGTGAATAATAATGAGTTAGTAAAAAGAGATTTGTATAAAGTAGTATACGGATGGGCTTTACCTATTTTAGAAAAGAATGAGTATGTTCATCAGGATGTAATTCGAAAAATGAATCAAATACATACAGCTTTCAAAGAAATAGTTCACCCATTACGAGAGCAAATTATTCATCGTGATATGCACTTATCCAATGTAATCTTTAAAGATAATGAATTTCAAGGTTTTATAGATTTTGAACTATTAGAAAGTAATGTAAGAGTATTCGATTTATGCTATTGCTGTACGAGTATTTTGAGTGAGTTATATAGTGATGAAGTATTAAGAGGGAAGTGGCAACATATTATCAGCACAATCTTTGAAGGATATAATAAACAAAACATTTTAATGAAAGAAGAACTACAGTCTATTTGGTATGTCATGCTTTCGATTCAAGTTATCTTTATTACTTATTTTGTTCAGTTAAAAGATTTATTAAAGTTAAATGAAGAGATGTTTTTCTGGATTTTTGCTAATAAAGAAACTATTGAAGAATTAATAGAAAGTAGTGTACAAATATGAAAAAAATAATATTAATAGGTTCTGGTGGTTCAGGGAAGTCTACATTAGCAAGGCAGTTAGGAAATAAATTAAATATTAAAGTACATCATCTTGATGCGTTATTTTGGAAACCGAATTGGGAAGGGGTACCGAAAGAGGAGCAAAGAACAGTTCAAAATGAATTAGTGAAAGAAGATGAGTGGATTATTGATGGGAATTATGGTGGGACAATGGATATAAGAATGAACGCAGCTGATACAATTATTTTTCTTGATATTCATAGGACAATATGTGCTTATCGTGCTTTTAAAAGAGTTATACAATATCGGAATAAAACAAGACCGGATATGGGCGCGGGATGTAAGGAAAAATTTGATTTGCAATTTTTTAAATGGATATGGGAATATCCTAAGACGAAGCGACCTACAATTTTAAAGAAGTTAAATCAATTGAGTAAGGATAAAGATGTTATTATTTTAAAATCTACAAATGAAGTAAGACTATTTTTAGAGAAGTACAATGCTATAAATGGTTAGATTATAAAAAGAAATAACCTGGGGGTATAGAATTGGATAGATTTATTAGGCTAGTTGATTCTAATATGGTGAAAATTCCAGCAGGAAAAGTAGAATTAAGAGATGATCGAATAAAGAAAGAATGGAAAGCCCAAGTTAATTCGTTTCTTCTTGCAAAGTGTGTTGTAACGATGGAATTGTATGATACGATTACGAATCGTACATCAAATTTATCCAAAGATAAAAACAAACCAGTTGTAATTTACATAGATGACCTTGGATTTAGGCTCGCTAAGTCCATTTAGAAAAATTATAAGAGCAAAATAATATAGATAAGATTTAAAGTAAGGAGTGTTTTAAGTGGCACGTGTTTTATTCATTAATGCTGGATCAGAAGGACATATAAATCCAACGTTGCAAGTTGTAGAAGAATTAGTTTCGCGTGGGGAAGAGGTAGTTTATTTTTCAATAGAAGCTTTCAGAGAACGTATTGAAAAAACAGGGGCTATTGTAAGAACAATTGACGACCAAAAGTTTATAAAAGCATTTCTTTCCGGTGGCCGAAATTATTTGCAGGAAAGAATAAATGGCCTTCTACATACAGCAGATGTTATTATACCAAGTGTTCTTGAACAAATTGAAGGAGAACATTTTGATTATATGATTCATGATTCGATGTTTGGCTGTGGCCGTATAATTGCTCAAATTTTAAAGCTTCCAGCAATAAATTCCTGTACATCTTTTGCACAAGATGAAAAATCATTTCAACAAATGTTAGATCACTTGTCTAAAAGTATCCCAGTGAAAGTTCAGGAGAGGATACATAATGATTTTGAAAGATTAACTAAGGAGGTTGCGGAAAAGTATAGTGTTGAAATAAACTCACCATATGAAGTTTTCTGTAATCCAGCGTCACTTACTATTGTATATACAATAAAAGAGTTCCAGCCTTTTGGAGATATGTTTAATGAAACATTTAAATTTGTAGGTCCATCCGTCCCTGCACAAGTGAAAAATGAAGACTTTGATTTTACTTCAATTGAAGAAAAAAGCCCGATTTACATTTCGCTAGGCACTGTTTTTAATGAAGCGCTTGATTTTTATAAACTTTGTATGAAGGCGTTCGAGAATAGCGAGCATACTATTGTAATGTCTATTGGTAATAAAACGAATATAAGTGATTTAGGTGAAATTCCTAAAAACTTCATTGTGAAAAACTATGTACCACAAACGAAACTACTTGCATATACAAAGTTGTTTATTACACATGGTGGAATGAACAGTACACATGAAGGGCTATATAACGGGATTCCACTTATTGTAATTCCGCAAAGTGCAGATCAGCCAGTAATCGCAAAGCAAGTGGAGAATCTAGGAGCTGGGATTAAGTTATCTATGAAAGAATTAACTGTAGAACAACTACGTGAAAGTGTAGAACTTGTATTAAATAATCCATCATATAAAGAAGTTGCATGGAATTTGAAGGAATCTTTCCTGAAATCTGGTGGCTATCAGGAAGCTGCTGATGAGATTTTTACATTTATAGGTCAATAATAAATAGAAAATTATACATGAGAAGAGTGTCTATATGAAATGATATAGACACTCTTTTTTTATATGAAGCGGAGAATTCGTTGTTTTGAAATGTTAAATATTCTGTTTTGCAAATTCGGACCATAGTTTTACGTGTTACTAATGCTTTCATCATTTCTGCACAACTTCTGCACATACTTTGATGATTTCTATGTCATGATATATTCATCAAGTGAAATATTTCACAAGAAATGAAATATATTTTCACTGCGGTGTATGCATAACACACACATACATCGTTACAAGATTGTCTCTTGTTATTCTTTTACATCGAAGCCCACATTACACTACGAATTATAACAAGAAGGGGACAGGAACATGAAGAATCAATTTTTAAAACAACTACAAAACATGAAAATGAACAAAAAAAGTCTAGGAGCTGTTGCATTAACAGCTGGAATTATTGGCACGACACTTATTCCTCAAAACGCATACGCGCACGGTTTTGTTGAAAAGCCGAGCAGCCGATCTGCTTTATGTAGTCCAACTTATGGTGCACTAAATGTAAACTGCGGAATTGTTATGTATGAACCACAAAGTTTGGAAGCTCCAAAAGGGTTCCCGCAAACTGGCCCAGTTGATGGTCAAATCGCTTCTGCAGGTGGTAAGTTTGGTGGTATTTTAGATCAACAAACTGCCGATCGTTGGTTTAAAAATACAATTACAGGCGGGGAAAATACATTTACGTGGAAATATACAGCGCCTCACTTAACGAGCAAATGGCATTACTATATTACAAAAAAAGGATGGAATCCAAATAAAGCGCTCACAAGAGCAGATTTTGAACCAATTGGAACTGTGCAACATGATGGTTCTGCAGCCTCAAATCATTTAACTCACAAAATCAATGTACCTACTGATAGAAGTGGGTATCATGTAATTTTAGCAGTATGGGATGTAGCTGATACAGCAAATGCATTCTATAATGTAATTGATGTTAATCTCATCAATGACGTAAAACCAGACACAGAAGCTCCAAGCATTCCAAATAGAATTCAGGCACAAAAAGTAACAGCGAATAGTATAGAACTAGCATGGACCGCTTCTACGGATAATGTAGGGGTAAAAGGGTATCAAATCTTCCGTAACGGAGAGATGATTGATACAGTACCAGGAACTCATTTTATTGATAAAAAATTACAACCAAGTACAGAATACTCTTATACTATAAAAGCAATTGACGCAGCTGGAAATGTATCGAAAGAAAGTGCAACGCTTACAGTGAAAACAACAGTTGAGGCTCCTGATACAGAAGCACCAACACAACCAAAAGGATTACATAGTATGGGAACGACAGCGTCAAGTGTGGATCTAATGTGGAGTCCTTCTGACGATAATATTGGTGTAGACCATTACGATATTTATAGAGAAACAAAAGGATCAATGGAAAAAATTGCAACATCCAATACGACTTCTTATATGGATAAATATTTACTCTCTAATACTACTTATAAATATGTAGTGAAAGCTGTTGATGTAGCTGGAAATGAATCTGTACAGAGTGATATATTCATAATTACTACAAAAACTGAAAGCGTTTCATATGAAGAATGGGATGCAAAGAAAGCATATGAAAAGGGAGATAAAGTTCTACACGAGGGAAAAGTATATGAAGCAGTCCAAAGTTATAAAGGAAATGGGGATCCAAACTGGATTTATGCCTTATCATTATGGAAAACAGTGTAAGCTTTACCTTGGTATGAACTAAGAGATAATGGGCTTTGATGCAAAAGGACATTTTGAGAATTCATTTTTCTATAAATAAAAAAGGGCAGTATATGAATACGTAAAGTAGTTTCATATACTGCCTTTTTTATTATGATAACATTTTCGTCATAAGTATATGCGGAATGCCATCTTCCATAAATACATCAGAAGAGGTTTGATAACCTAGTTTTTTATAAAATCCTTCAGCCTGTGTTTGACCGTGTAGTTTTACTTTTGTAGATTCTTTTTCACGAGCAATTTCTTCTAACGTTTGAATAATTACTTTTCCTAAACCGTATTTACGATAGTCTTTTAAAATACAAATACGTTCTAATTTTCCAGTTCCATCAACAAATCGTATGCGACCTGTACCAACAGGAAGATTGTTATAATAAACTAAAATATGTTTACATTTCTCCCCGATTTCATCAAACATATCGAATTCATCTTCAAGTGGAACATTTTGTTCTTTTACAAATACTTCTTTTCGAATATGAAAGGCAGTTTCTAAATCTGTAAGTTCTGTTATGAGTTTGGAGTGCAAATTGTTCAATCCTTTCTAGTGTGATGTGCTTTTGTTTTCATAGTATATCATAATGTTACGTAATAACGAGAAAATATAAAAAAGCTGACTGTAAGAGTCAGCGTTCATTATAATTCCTGTATCCCGTTTTTTGTTCCAATAATCGCCTTACTAGTCATATTAACAAACAATCCGGTTTCAACTACACCAGTAATCATTTTTAATCTTTTGTGTAAATCGGAAGGAGTAGGTATATGATTAGGGAATATACAATCGATAATCATGTTATTATTATCGGTTATAAACGTTTCATTATTTTTTAAGCGTAACGTTGTTTGACATCCTAAAGATTGAATTTTACTTTCGGTTTGTTTCCATGCAAAAGGTATGATTTCAATAGGTAATGGAAAAGTCCCTAAACGTGTCACAACTTTTGATTCATCAACGATAATGATAAGTTCTTTCGAGGAGGAGGCTACAATTTTCTCGCGAAGTAATGCACCACCGCCTCCTTTAATAAGCTGTAAATTAGAATCAATTTCATCAGCACCATCAATTGTAAGATCAAGACTTTGTACGTCGTTTAACGAAATCAACGGAATATTTAGCTGCTGTGCCAATGCTTCCGTTTCCTTTGATGTCGGGACAGCTTGAATTGATAATCCCTCTTTTACACGTTGACCTAATTTTTGTATCGTCCAGTATGCGGTTGATCCTGTACCAAGACCAATCTTCATACCATCTTTTACGAAGGTTGCAGCATATTCACCAGCTATCTGTTTTAAATCCATCGCTTTACTCCGCCGGACGTGGTCCAGCATCAAGACCTGAACTTTCAACTGTAAGTACTGGACGAACTACTATATCCTTATGTACACGCATTTGACAAGATAATCGTAAATGATCTTCAATTCCTTTTTCTGTCATCGCGTTTTTTTCATTCGCACTCGCTTCACAAAAATCACCGGCTATAATTTCTACTCTACAAGTTGTGCAACGTGCTTTTCCGCCGCAACGATGGAGTATGTTTACACCGTTATCTTCAATTGCTAATACTAATTTTGTTCCTTCTTTTACATCAAAAGTTCCCGCACCTTCAATTGTTAATTTTGGCAAATTTGTTCCTCCTCACGTAAAATTGTACATAACATATTTATGACCGCGAATTATTGAACATAAACATAATTTTTTTATATGCCCCGTAACTTTTTTATTTGTTGAATCGTTAATTAAGTAAGCGCTGAAAAGGAGTGGTTATTTTGTGCACAAAAGTAACTCATATTTTGAAAAAACATATCGATATGAATCATTCAAATATAACTTTTTTAATTGAGCAATACGGAGAGTTGAAAAGATACTGTACATTTTTAACGAAAAATAAATGGGATGGCGAAGATCTTGCCCAAGAAACAGTTTGTAAAGTACTTCAAAAATATAGTAATAAAGATATTTGTATGACGCTCGTATATAAAATAGCTAGAAATCGTTGGTTAGATCAAATAAAGTCAAAATCAGTTCATGAAAAAATAAGAGACCAAATTACTTTTGAAGAACCACATGAAAAAATTGCAGATTTGCATGAAATGGTAGGGAAAGTATTATCTTCATTAAATGTACAGCAATCCGCAATTTTATTATTAAAAGATGTTTTTCAATATAGTATCGCTGATATTGCTAAAGTATGTTCCGTATCGGAAGGGGCAGTAAAAGCTTCTTTGTTTCGGAGTAGAAATAGGTTGAAAACTGTAAGCGAAGAAGGGATAGAGATAGTTGAATTCACAGATGATATGGAAGTTGTAGTAACGTCTATTCGAGAAGAGAGACCGGAATTATTAACGAAACTACTTCCGACAATAGATTTTACTAAGTTACCATCTAAACAGCCAGTCTTATTATTTAATGTGAAACAACCTTCTTCCTACAGTTGTATGCTTTTAGCAGCATAACAATTATTGGAGGGATTTAAAATGAATGCAATTCCATATGTTGTAGAACAAACGAAATTAGGAGAACGTTCCTATGATATATACTCAAGGTTATTAAAAGACCGTATTGTTATTATCGGTTCAGAAATAAATGATCAAGTAGCGAGTAGTGTCGTAGCTCAATTATTATTTTTAGAAGCAGAAGATGCAGAGAAAGATATATTTTTATACATTAATAGCCCAGGCGGATCAACGACAGCAGGTTTTGCCATATTGGATACGATGAATTTAATCAAACCAGACGTGCAAACGCTATGCATGGGCTTTGCAGCATCATTTGGTGCATTGTTATTGTTATCAGGTGCAAAAGGAAAACGGTTTGCACTCCCAAATAGTGAAATTATGATTCATCAACCGCTTGGTGGTGCACAAGGGCAAGCAACGGAAATTGAAATCACAGCAAAAAGAATTTTAAAGTTAAAACATGATATTAATAAAATGATTGCAGAAAAAACAGGGCAACCGATTGAAAGAGTAGCACATGATACAGAAAGAGATTATTTTATGACTGCAGAAGAAGCGAAGGCATATGGGATTGTAGATGATGTTGTTACGAAAAAATAGCAGAAAGCAGGCTAGAGAGTAAAGTATATTCTCTAGCCTGTTTTATTAATCTTTTATCCATTCATCGACTAACGCTTGATTCTTTTTAATCCATTTTCGCGCCGCTTCTTCGGGATCTTTCGTTTTATTTAACTCAACCATTAATGTACCAAGCTGTTCATCGTTCATTTTCCATTTATCAAAGTATTTTATGATATCCGGATGATCTTTTTCGAAACCTTTACGAACGGAGTAATAAATGTCATCTTTTTCACCATATACTTTCTTAGGGTCTTTTAAATATTTTAAGTCAAATTCTGAAAAACCCCAATGTGGATTCCAAAGCGTAACAGCGATTGGTTTCTTTTTCGTATATGCTTTTTTTAGTTCACTCATCAAAGCAGCTTCAGAAGACTGGACAAGTTTTAGCTTTATATCATATTCCTTCATCGCTTTATTCGTTAAATTCATAAGACTGCTGCCAGGTTCAATTCCGACAATTTTATTATCTAGTTCATCTTTATGTGCATTTAGAGCTTCAATGCTGTTTATGTTTTTCACATAAGAAGGGACAACTAAACCTAGTCCGGTTCCTTCATACCATTTTGATTTTAAGACAATATCATCTTTATAACGATCATTTAGTGGTTTATCCGTAACGGGTAGCCATACTTCTAAATTAGCATCAACATCACCGCGAGCAACACCAGTCCAAATTGCCGCTTTTTCTAAATACATGAGTTCAACTTTGTAGCCTTTTTGTTCTAGTAGTACCTTCCACATATTTGCAGTTGCAATGTTTTCTTTCCAACTTGTTACACCTAGTTTAATTTTTCCTTTCGAATTTGCATTTGTTGCATTACATGAAGAGAAAATCATAGTAATAAATAATGCAAGGCATATGAGCCATATTTTCTTTCTCATTAAAAACCTCCTAAGAAACGTTTGCTTTTTAAATAAATGTATAAGTAAGCATTCTTATTATGAACGGAAAAAAGAATTTTAAAGAAAACTTATAAATGTTATTTTTATGTAATATTTCTTTGTAAAATCGCAACACTATGTGAATAGATGGGTAGAAAAGGAGTAGTGACATGGATAATACAAAGGTGCGTGTTGAAAACGTAACAAAAGTATTCGGGAAACATCCGCAAAGAGCCCTTTCCTTATTAAAAGAAGGAAAAAGCAAATCGGAAATTTTGAAAGAGACAGGAATGAACGTTGGTGTGAAAAAAGCAACGTTTGAAGTATACTCTGGAGAAATTTTCGTTATTATGGGTTTGTCAGGTAGCGGGAAATCTACGTTAGTTCGTATGTTAAATCAATTAATTAAACCGACAGCGGGCCATATATACATAGATGGTGAAGATATCGCGACGATGGGAAAGGAAGAATTACGGAGAGTAAGAAGAACGAAAATGAGCATGGTATTTCAGAAATTCGCTCTATTCCCTCATCGTACCGTTTTGCAAAATGTTGCATATGGGTTGGAAATACAAGGAGTTCCAGTAGAGGAACGAGAGAGAAAAGCGTTAGAGTCCTTGAAGTTAGTTGGATTAGACCATCATAAAGATAATTATCCAAGTCAACTGAGTGGTGGTATGCAACAGCGTGTCGGCATTGCGAGAGCGCTTACGAATGATCCGGATGTTTTACTTATGGATGAGTCATTTAGTGCATTAGATCCACTGATTCGAAAAGAAATGCAAGATGAACTGTTAGAATTACAAGATAAAATGGAAAAAACAATTATTTTTATTACGCATGATTTAGATGAAGCCCTTCGAATTGGTGATCGAATTGCGTTAATGAAAGATGGAGAAGTTGTCCAAATTGGAACGCCAGAAGAAATTATGATGAGTCCTGCGAATGAATTTGTAGAGAAATTCGTGGCGGATGTGAATTTAGGAAAAGTAATAACGGCGGAATCTATATTAAAACGACCAGAGACGTTATTAATAGACCGTGGACCACGTGTAGCACTTCAAATTATGAGAAATGCCGGCGTTTCTACCGTATATGTTGTAAACAAAAAATATGAGTTTTTAGGAATATTAACGGCAGATGATGCGAGTAAAGCAGTACAAAAGCAATGGCCGATTGCTGATTTATTACTTACCGATATTCCGCACGTGTATTTAGATACTTTACTGGAAGAAACGTATGCGAAAATGGCGGAGATGAAATATCCGTTACCAGTAATTGATGAGAAGAAAAGGCTAAGAGGAATTATTAAACGTGAAAGTGTCATTCAAGCTCTTGCAGGTAACATTGAAGAAGAGGTGAAAGACGATGAATAGTATACCACGTATCCCTTTAGGGGAATGGGTCGACTCATTTGTTGCAAGTTTATATGAGCACTTTGAAGGCTTATTCCGAGGATTCTCTTATATTATCGGCGGATTCGTTGATTTACTCACTAATTTTTTAACAATAATACCGGCTATATTGATGATTATTATTTTGTGTTTCCTCATTTGGTACACAACGAGAAAAGTATCTTTAGTTATTTTTACACTCATCGGATTATTATTTATTTTGAATATTAACTACTGGGCACAGACGATGCAGACATTAGCTCTTGTACTTACATCTGTTATTATTTCAATTATTGTAGGTATCCCAATTGGCA
This sequence comes from Bacillus cereus group sp. Bc061, assembly GCF_027715825.1. Taxonomy (NCBI): domain Bacteria; kingdom Bacillati; phylum Bacillota; class Bacilli; order Caryophanales; family Bacillaceae; genus Bacillus; species Bacillus cereus group sp. Bc061. The sequence continues at coordinate 1,217,763 of NZ_JAQFTZ010000001.1, read as the reverse complement.
TTTTAGCTTCGCAAAATGAACGGTTTTCAAAATTTTTAAAACCGACATTAGATTTTATGCAAACAATGCCGGCTTTCGTATATCTGATTCCTGCGATTACATTTTTCGGAGTAGGAGTAGTACCTGGGATTATTGCATCGGTAATCTTTGCAATGCCACCGACAATTCGTTTTACTGACTTAGGAATTAGACAAGTTCCAGAAGATTTAATAGAAGCAGCGAATGCGTTTGGCTCTACCGCATCACAAAAGTTATTTAAAGTACAATTACCACTCGCAACTGGAACGATCATGGCTGGTGTGAACCAAAGTATTATGCTCTCTTTATCAATGGTAGTAACAGCATCGCTTGTAGGAGCTCCAGGTCTTGGAGTTGATGTATACCGCTCTGTGACACAAGTTAATATCGGGATGGGATTTGAAGCGGGACTAGCCATTGTTGTCATTGCGATTATATTAGATCGTATTACACAAGGATTTCACCAAAAAAGAAGATAACAAGAAAACACACTTTATTATACAAAGTGTGTTTTTTGTTTGAATAGATTATATTCGAACGATAACAGAACCGTCAGCTGACGCAAAAACTTGTTTTTTTATTTCATTGATTTAATTCTTCGATGAATAACGATATGTTTGTTTAATAGCGACTTGAAAATCTCTTCTTAAGAAGAGGATTATGTGGTGGAAAAGTATAAGTAATAAAGTGCATTTTTTGGAAATTATTAAGTGGAATAGCGAATATATTAGGAGACAGTGACTTCATGTAAATAGATATTATTTTGGAAGAAATTATGAGAGGAGATGCTATTTTGTCTAAAAAGAAAAAAAGTAAATGATGCCTTGGCGATAGGCGTCGGTATAGGGGTTGTAATCGGTGTAGTCCAAGGTTATTTTACAAATAATTTAGTAATCGGAATTGTGATTGGGATTGTAATTGGAGTTGTGGTTTTGAAGAAAAAATGAGGTGTAAATTCAATTCAAAATTGTTGCGTTAAAAGAATGAATTTTCGGAATATAAATCCTATTTTTCCTTTTTTTATGATATTATATATAAAAAGGATGGTGATGGATATGCCAACAAATAATCAAGAAGAACAAAATTGCTTCATTTGTGAAAAACATAAAGGAAATATTACAGTTCCAGGTGGAGCTATTTACGAAGATGAACTCGTTTACGTTGGACATGTCCACTGGGATAGCGAAGAAACGTATCTTGGTTATGTAATGATAGATATAAAAAGACATGTACCTGGTCTTGCTGAGCTAACAGATGAAGAAGCGAAAAGGTTCGGACTTATATCAAGTAGAGTAAGTAAAGCACTAAAAGAAAGTGAAGGTGCCGAACATATTTACACTTTTGTTTCAGGGAATGGTGTACCACATATGCATATGCACATCATACCGCGTTATGCAAATACACCAAAAGAGTTTTGGTCACCGACTGAAGTAGCGAAATGGAACGGTGCGCCTTATAGTGATACAGAAAAAATCAAAAAACTATGCGAAAGAATACGAAAGTATATGGTGAGTGAATATGCATACAACAAATAATAGACAACATTCATGGATTGGAAGTAGAGAAATGTGTTTAGACGAAATTTCGGTAAAGCAATATGGTGATATCGTGCTCGGTGCATATGGTGGGAATATTAGTGCCGGAGCAAAAAAGAATGAAGATGGTGCGTTAGTTTGGTCAAATGGTGATTGGGAATTTGCAGCTATATTAGATGGACATAATAGTGCAGAAAGTGTTGATTTAGTAGTAAATACAATTCAAAAAGAATATGAAAATATAAAAGAAATGATGAATGAATCGATTGATACAGTATTTCGATCTATTGAAAATCATATTCTTACAATCTTACAATCTTCTTCATTTAAGGAAAAGTGCAAAAGAATTAAAGGTGAAACAGCTTGCTTACTATGTGTAAGAAAAGAAAACTATATATGGTGGTTATCTATCGGAGACTGTTTAGTGTATGTATTTCATGATGAATTACACAAATTAGGACAATACGCACTAAATCAACGTCATTTTTACGAATGGATTGGTAACGTAAATACTTTTGATTTACCTGTTCCTTGTTATTCAACAGGCATTCGTGAATTACGTAATGGAAAGAATCGAATTGTAATGGTGACAGATGGAGTATTAGAATGCGGGGAACGTCGGTATGAAACTCCTGTAAATCTGTATAGTGATATGAATAGAAATAATATAAAACTTGAAGAAAGTGTTCATCATGTATTAGAGCACGTTCATCATCAATTCGGACGCGATAGTGCGACAATTATTAGTTGGGACATTGATAATAAAGGAAAGGCTACTTATCCGAGTGATCAGCCAGAGAAAATAAAAGTAAGAAAATAAAAGGAGAGGGTTTTCTGTCAATTACCAAAATAACGCTATTAATTTTATGGGTACTATGTATATTCGTTTTTGAAAAAATAGCAAGAAAAAGATTAAACATCCCGAAACAAAAGGGATGGGATAATCAATATGTGAATAAAACACATAAATGGGGGAATAGAATTATTATTTTCTCTTATATAGTTGTTATTGCGATAAGTGCTTTTTTTCCAAACCGTATATTTATGGGGTATGTACCTCTTTTGTTTTTTATCACGTTATATGGATTTCAATCATATATGGAGTGGAAATATGATAAGGAATCGCGCGAGTTCTTGATTTCATTATTTGCAGCTACAGCGCTAATAATAACTGGATTAATTATATATTTCTTTCTTTAATAAATTTTCAATTAAATATTTAAAGGAGGGAAATAATGAATAGATCTGTATTACGTGTAGAAGTTATTATTTATAATGGAGATAACTCAAAAGTGCTCGTTCAATGCGATGAAAATGAATCATTTTATCGTTTTCCAGGAGGCTCTATTGAATTTGGTGAACCAGCAAAAGAAGCGATAATAAGAGAATTAATGGAAGAATACGATTTGAAGATTGATGTTCAAGAGCTAGCTGTTGTAAATGAGCATATTTTCGAGTGGAACAACGAAAAAGGACATCATTGTACATTGATACATTGGGGAACTGTTAAAGAGAGAGTTACAAATGAAATAAGACATAAAGAATATGGGGATATTCTATTAATATGGAAGAGCATAGAGGAATTAAAGGAGAAGCCAACATATCCTGAAGGAATTGTAAGTTATTTAGAAGAGAATAACCATAATATAGTCCACTTTGTTTCTAAAAATATATAAAGTAATTGGAGGGATAACAATGGATATCTCTACAATTTTAATTATTATTATTGGACTGGGTATAGGTGGTTACTTTTTAGAACAGTTTTTAAGAAGAAAATTAAATATGGAGAAAAGAGGCTTTTTTGGATATAAGCATGTGAATAGCTTGCATGTGAAATTGGAAATAGGATTGTTCTTTATTTATTTCGTAAGTAGTATCATTTATGTTAATAGTAATGAAAATGCAAATGTAGGATATGCCCTTTTCATTTTTTTTGGAACATTATGGACGTTAAGGGCATGGATGGAGTGGAAATATGATAGGGAATCGAAGGAATATATTCTTTCGATAATCGGTTTATTGGCATTTATAGTTATGATTTCATTGCTCATTTACTTTGATCCGTTTTCAATTTAAAACGAGAAGAATAAAAAAGGGGATGGAATAATTTGGGGCTAAATAAGATAATTGAAAGAATTCAAGAAAAATGTACGGAACAATCAGTTATAATAATAGGTATTGATGGCTGTGGCGGTGCAGGTAAAAGTACGTTAGCAAATAAAATAAAAAGTAATTTTTCAACTGTAACGATTGTTCATATGGATGATTTTTATTTACCATCTGCAAAGATTGAAAATGAAAATCCTACGAATAAATCAATTGGTGCAGATTTTGACTGGAAACGCCTTTTAAAAGAAGTTTTAAATCCTATTAGTAATGGACTAGAAGGGCGTTATAAGCGTTATGATTGGGAAAAGGATTCTTTAGTTGGATCCCATATTGTTTCTGCCAGTGGTATTGTAATTATTGAAGGTGTATATGCAACACGTCAGGAGCTAGCGGGAATGTATGATTTAAAAATATGGGTGAATTGTCCTCGTGAAACACGTATAAAAAGAGGAATTGCTAGAGATGGAGAAGCTGCGCGTGATATGTGGGAAAACAATTGGATGATTGCTGAAGATATGTATGTAGAAAGTCATAAGTCACATGAATTTGCAGATTTTATTATTGATGGTACAAATAATGAGATAACTAATAAATAAGAAACCATTTACTACTAAATGGTTTTTTATTTAATTTAAGCATGTATTTTAGCTAATATCGATGTAATAAAATTTGTTTTATCCTCTGCATATTGATGTTTATCATTAGGATTAGCCTGTGAAAGTTGAATCTTCAACTTTTCATACTGTATACGAGCAGTTTTATTGACTATTAAGTAATCTCTGAATTGCAATTGTTCTATTACATGTGTATTCCCTTTTTCATACATATGAATTTGATGAGTTCTTGGCTCACCTTTATTAAAATAATATCGTTCAGGCAATACATCTTTTCTATATTTATAGTTTAGTAGTTCTAATTTTTTAATACAATGTATACCGTCCCTATAATTTTCTAATTCAATTGGTATATCAATAATGGGCTTTGCACTTAAATGTGGAATAGAAGTACTACCAATATGGTGTATCGCTAAAATATGTTCGCCAATTTGTTCCTCAATGAATTGTTTCTCCTTTACAAATTCAATTGCCCACTCTTCAGTCCACGGAACTAAAAACACTTTACCATATGGTAAACCTAACATTTAATTAGCACCTCTTTCAAAATGTTTTTCAATAAAGGTAATTACATTTTCTTAAAGCTTCTCAAAACAAGATATTCCCACAATCTCCAAGGAAGAATTTTCTTTGCAAAGATCATAAATTTTACACCTTTACCGATTGGATAACGTAAATTCGTACGCTTAGACTCAGCAATTTCTACAATTTTATTAGCAACATCTATTGGATTACCAAATGTATCACTGCCGCTATTAATATGTTTTTGTATTTTATCCATATATTCTTTGTAAGGAGAAGTAGTATCAGATTGGTTTGTAGCTAGTTGTTTACCAACTTCCCATATATTCGTGTTATAAGAACCAGGTTCCACTAAAGCAACATCTATTCCAAAAGGTTTTACTTCTAAACGAAGGGATTCACTCCATCCTTCTAATGCATGTTTTGAAGAAACGTAAGGAGATAGACCAGGGAATCCAACTTGACCACTAATGCTACTTATATTAATAATTTTCCCACTTTGTTGTTCTCTCATATATGGTAAAACAAGCTGAGTAATCGATATAGCACCAAAAAGATTCGTTTCAAATTGTTTGCGATATTCCTCTACTGGAATTTCTTCTACAAAGCCACCATTAGCATATCCTGCATTATTAATAAGGAGGTCTACTCTGTTTATTTCTTTTAAAAATAATTGAAAGGTATGTATAGAGTTTTGATCGGTTATATCTAATTGTTGGACTGTTATGTTGTGCAGCAAGTTTAGTTGAGTAGCTTGAGATAGTAAGTTCGCTTGTTTTTCAAGGTTTCTCATTGTAGCGATAACTAAATAATCTTTTTTTGCGAGTTCGAGTGTAGTTAATAGTCCAAATCCACTTGAGGATCCTGTAATAATTGCGACTTTTTTGTTCATTTTCTGCCAGCTTTCTTTTTCTTTTATCATAACGAGTTATGATAAGAAAATCTATTATTCTTACATTCGTTTTGAGAGCATTACCCGTTAATTCTATATTCTATGAGATTTTTAAAAGAGGAAATTATACGGACTCAGCGTATATAGAGAAGTGAGTATGAATACGTTTATGAAATGAGGGAAGAATAATGGCCCATGTGAAGGATGTATTAGCAGATCAGTTATTAGCGAATGCGAACGATCCTAGTTGGTATATTCCGTTTTCAGATGCAGTTAAGGGTTTATCTGAGAGGGAAGCTTTCTGGAAACCGAATGAAGAGAGTAACAGTATAGCTGAAATTGTACAACATTTATTGTATTGGAATTCTACGTGGCAAACTAGATATAAAGAATCGAATGTGAATGCTGTGCCCGCTATTGGAGATAATAACAAAAGTTTTATGCTTTCAAATAATCAAACTTTCGATGAATTACGAGAAAAACTACTAGAGAAACTGTTACTATGGCAAAATCTCATAAATGAAGAAAGGGTTGAAAGCGATGTAGTGGGATTTCCTGTTTCTGCAAAGTGGTGGGAAGTGCTAGCCAATGTAACTACTCATAATGCATATCATATCGGTCAAATTATTTACATCCGAAAATTACAGAAGAGTTTTGATGGTGAATAAGATAATAATTTTCAAATTAGGTGAACAAAAGTGGACAAAACGAGACTAATGTCTCATTTTGTCCACTTTTTTATTTTCAACATAGAGAGAAAACCTATTAAATCAAGGATTTGAAATTGGCACGGTACTTGCAATATAAAAGATGAACAAGAAAATAGGAGGGCTGAACATGTTAAAAACAACTGAAAGTAAAGGGAATGGAATTACGAAAGAACAAGCTCGCTGGATGTACGAAAAAATGTTAGAGATTCGTAAGTTTGAAGATAAGGTGCATGAATTATTCGCGCAAGGCGTTCTGCCAGGTTTCGTCCATTTATACGCTGGGGAAGAAGCGGTAGCAGTTGGTGTATGTGCCCACTTAACGGATAGTGACAGTATTACAAGTACGCATAGAGGACATGGACACTGTATCGCAAAAGGTTGTGATTTAAACGGTATGATGGCTGAACTTTTCGGGAAAGCGACAGGATTATGTAAAGGTAAAGGCGGATCCATGCATATTGCTGATTTAGATAAAGGAATGCTTGGTGCAAATGGCATTGTAGGTGGTGGTTTCCCGCTTGCTTGCGGTTCGGCATTAACAGCTAAATATAAAGGAACGAAAGATGTAAGTGTTTGTTTCTTCGGTGATGGAGCAAATAATGAAGGGACATTCCATGAAGGGGTTAACTTAGCGGCGATTTGGAAGTTACCAGTTATTTTTATCGCTGAAAATAACGGTTACGGTGAAGCAACGACATTTGAATATGCTTCAAGTTGTGATTCTATTGCGGATCGTGCGAGAGCTTATAACATTCCAGGTGTTCAAGTGGATGGAAAAGATCTGCTAGCTGTATATAAAGCTGCTGAGGAAGCAGTAGAACGTGCGCGTAATGGCGGTGGTCCAACAATAATTGAATGTATGACATATCGTAATTACGGTCATTTCGAAGGTGAAGCACAAACGTATAAAACTTCAGAAGAAAAAGAAGAACATTTAAATGAAAAAGATGCGATTGTGAATTTCCGTAAGCATTTAATTCATGAAGCTTTATTAACTGAATCTGAGCTTGTAGATATGGAAAAGGCAGTAGATGAAGCGGTTCAAAAATCAATTGAATTTAGTGAAAATAGTCCATATCCAGAGGATGAAGAGTTATTAAAAGATGTATACGTTTCTTACAAATAAGAGGAGGGTGAAAAATAATGACTAGAACAGTAAGTATGTCAACTGCAATTAATGAAGCGATGAAAATATCGATGCGCCGTGATGAAAATGTAATTTTAATAGGAGAAGACGTTGCAGGTGGTGCACAAGTTGATCACTTGCAAGATGATGAAGCATGGGGCGGTGTTCTTGGTGTTACGAAAGGCCTTGTACAAGAATTTGGCCGAAATCGTATTTTAGATACACCAATTTCAGAAGCGGGTTACATGGGAGCAGCAATGGCAGCTGCGGCAACAGGACTACGTCCGATTGCTGAATTAATGTTTAATGATTTTATCGGTAGTTGTCTTGATCAAGTATTAAACCAAGGTGCAAAGTTCCGCTATATGTTCGGTGGTAAAGCGAAAGTGCCAGTTACAGTACGTACGATGCATGGTGCAGGTTTTAGCGCAGCTGCACAACATTCACAAAGTTTGTATGCGTTATTTACGAGCATTCCAGGTATAAAAGTTGTCATTCCTTCTACTCCATATGACGCAAAAGGCTTACTATTAGCGGCAATTGAAGATGATGATCCGGTAATCTTCTTTGAAGATAAAACACTCTACAATATGAAGGGTGAAGTGCCAGAAGGTTATTACACAATTCCATTAGGAAAAGCGGATATTAAACGGGAAGGTTCTGACGTAACAATTGTCGCAATTGGAAAACAAGTTCATACAGCACTTGCGGCTGCTGAGCAATTATCGAAAAAAGGACTTGAAGTAGAAGTAATTGATCCACGTTCTTTATCACCACTGGATGAAGATACGATTTTAGCATCAGTTGAAAAAACAAATCGCCTTATTGTTATTGATGAAGCAAACCCAAGATGTAGTATCGCAACAGATATTGCGGCAATTGTAGCAGATAAAGGATTCGATTTGTTAGATGCGCCTATTAAACGAATTACAGCACCACATACACCAGTTCCGTTCTCGCCACCACTTGAAAAGTTATATTTACCAACGCCGGAAAAAGTAATTGAAACTGTATCAGAAATGATCGGAGACCAAACTTTATTACATGTGTAATAAAACGATGAGAAGGGAGAGAGAAGCATGGCTGTAGAAGTTGTAATGCCGAAGTTAGGTATGGCGATGAAAGAAGGTATTATTACAAGCTGGAATATTAAAGCAGGCGATCATGTCTCAAAAGGTGAACTAATTGCTAGTATTAATTCGGAAAAAATCGAAACTGAAATAGAAGCACCAGCTGATGGAACTGTTCTTGATATAGCTGTAAGTGAAGATGAGGGAGTTCCACCTGGCACTGTCATTTGCTATATCGGTAAGCTGAACGAAAAAGTAGAAATCAATGAAAGTATAAATGTTGTAGAAGAAAAAGCACCTAATCTAGAGCCTAAAAAGGTCCAACATCCAGAACCATATGCGAAAGAAGTGGCGAAGAAAAGAATCAAAATTTCACCTGTAGCGAAGAAAATTGCAAAGTCTGAAAATCTAGATATCAAAGCATTAGTTGGTACAGGCCCTGGCGGAAGGATTACAAAAGTAGACGTATTAAAAGCGATTGAAGAAAGAGTAACAATTCCAGAAGTACTTGAACAAGAAGAAAGTAAAGTAATTCCTGTTACTGGTATGCGGAAAGCAATCGCAAACCGTATGCATGCAAGTTTACAAAATAGTGCACAATTAACATTAACGATGAAAGTAGATGTTACAGATTTAGTTGCTTTACATAAAGAAATAGCTTCAGTTGTACAAAAACGATACGATAACAAACTAACTATTACGGATTTCGTTTCTCGTGCTGTTGTATTAGCGCTTGGAGAGCATAAAGAAATGAACAGCGCTTATATGGATGATACAATTCATCAATTTGAACATGTTCATTTAGGCATGGCAGTCGCATTAGAAAAAGGATTAGTCGTTCCAGCTATTCGCTTTGCTAATAATCTATCTTTAGTAGAGTTATCTAAACAAATTAAAAACGTTGCACAAAAAGCAAGAGAAGGTAGTTTAAGTAGTGATGATATGCAAGGGACAACCTTTACAATTAGTAATTTAGGTAGCTTCGGTATTGAATATTTTACGCCAGTATTAAATACACCTGAAACTGGTATTTTAGGTGTAGGTGCAATTGAACATGTTCCAGTATATAAAGGGAAGAAAATAAAAAAAGGCAGTATGTTACCTTTAAGTTTAACATTCGATCATCGTGTATTAGATGGTGTACCAGCAGCTGCATTTTTACGCACAATTAAACGTTATTTAGAAGAACCTGTAACAATTCTTTTATAAAGAGAAGGTGAGAGAATGAGTAAACTAGTCGTTATTGGTGGCGGACCTGCTGGCTATGTAGCGGCAATTACCGCAGCTCAAAATGGAAAAGATGTCACTCTTATTGATGAAGCTGATCTTGGCGGGACTTGTTTAAATGTTGGGTGCATGCCTACAAAATCATTGTTAGAAAGTGCAGAAGTGCATGACATTGTAAGAAAAGCGAATCATTATGGAGTTACACTCAATAATGGAAGTATATCAATTGATTGGAAGCAAATGCAGGCGAGGAAATCACAAATTGTAACGCAGCTCGTTCAAGGAATTCAATATTTAATGAAGAAAAATAAAATAAAAGTTATACAAGGTAAAGCGAACTTTGAAACGGATCATCGTGTGCGGGTTATATACGGTGATAAAGAAGATGTAGTAGATGGAGAACAGTTCATTATAGCGGCAGGTTCAGAACCGACTGCATTACCCTTTGCTCCATTTGACGGAAAGTGGATTTTAAATAGTAGCCATGTAATGTCCATAGATTATATACCAAAATCATTATTAATCGTTGGCGGTGGGGTAATAGGATGCGAGTTTGCAAGTATTTATAGTCGTCTTGGAACAAAAGTTACGATTGTTGAAATGGCACCGCAATTATTACCAGGTGAAGATGAAGATATCGCACACATTTTAAGAGGGAAACTAGAAAATGATGGTGTAGAAATATTTACAGGAGCAGCTTTAAAAGGATTAAATAATTATAAGAAGCAGGCTTCATTTGAATATGAAGGAAGTATCCAAGAAGTTAATCCAGAATTTGTTCTCGTTTCTGTCGGCCGAAAACCACGTGTACAACAATTAGATTTAGAAAAAGCAGGCATTCAATATTCAAATAAAGGAATTTCTGTGAATGAACATATGCAAACCAATGTATCACATATTTATGCAGCAGGAGATGTGATTGGTGGAATCCAGCTTGCTCACGTTGCATTCCATGAAGGAACGACGGCAGCATTACACGCGAGTGGAGAAGATGTAAAAGTAAACTACCATGCTGTACCTCGCTGTATTTATACCGCTCCAGAAATTGCTAGTGTCGGTTTAACAGAAAAAGATGCAAGAGAGCAGTACGGTGACATACAAATTGGAGAATTCCCTTTTACAGCAAATGGAAAAGCGCTTATTATTGGAGAACAAACGGGGAAAGTAAAAGTTATTGTGGAACCTAAATATCAAGAAATTGTTGGAATTTCTATTATTGGTCCTCGTGCAACAGAACTAATTGGTCAAGGAACTGTAATGATTCATACGGAAGTTACTGCCGATATTATGAGAGATTATATTGCAGCGCATCCAACTTTATCTGAAGCGATTCATGAAGCTTTATTGCAAGCGGTAGGACATGCTGTACACGCTTAAATGGAATTATAATAAACCACTATTCTCTAAATGAATAAGAGAATAGTGGTTTGAATTTTTACGGGAGAAATTGAATATCCTATTATTTTTTTACGTCAATCGCTGAAGTAATATCGTTCCAATCAGCAGCTAAATTAGCAGTTTTACCGTACCAATCCGCATGTTTGAATACAACACCTTTTCCATAGCCTTGTGTTGAAGTATGCTCCCAAAGTGTCGTTGAATAACTTGCTGAAGGTGATGCTGTACTTACAGAGGAAATTCTGTCGTTCCAGCTAGATGGTAAGTTTTTAAAGCCGCTGCTCCAGTAAATATATTGGCCACCTTTATCTTTATGTTCATAAAAATCAGTACTACCAGCACCGCTACCTAAAGGATTAATTTTATTTTTAAGTACTTTTTTATCCTTTTCAATATAAGCATCTAATGTTTCACGGCTAGTAAAACCATAAGCTAGCCAATCTCCATTTTCATTTTGCTCTGGTAATACCATAGTAATTTGGATGTCTTTCTTATCTTGATCACTTAATTTTGTAAGAGAATTAACATTCTGTTCATCCACTTTTAAATAATCAAAAGACTTAATTGTGTTACCTTTTTCTTCAGCACTTGCTACTCCTAGTCCTCCAGTTAATGCAAATCCCGCTACTAATGTACCTGCTACTAATTTCTTCAACATATAACCATCCCTTTTAGTTTAGATTTTTGTACAGGTGAATCTTTGTACTAGTAAAATGTATTCTAATTATCAACTATTGTAAATATTCTGAAGTTTTAGAAATAAAAGATGGAATATTTACAGTTTTGCATTTTTTCTTTAGAAAAAATAGTTATTAGAATGATATAATAAATAGATATATCGCTTTTGTTGGATCTTAAAATGTTTTAGGGGGAAAGTCTTTGAAGTATTTTAATAAAGATTGGTATAAAGAAATGCAAGTATCTGGTTTTTTAAATTTCCCAGAAACAGTAGAAGAATGGGAAGAGATGTTGCGAGAGAGCGAAAAGGTAGGAATGGATTATAAGCAAAGTTTAAGAGAAGACGTGGAAGAAAAGAAAGAAGATTTATTAAAGTTCCTCCCTAAATCACTGCATCCATACATTCATGACAATACAATTAATTCAGAATACCCAACGGAAAAATTAAAGAGACTTATGCTTGAGTGGACAAAAGATTATGAGAAAAGAATGAATGATTTAGAGCAAGCCTATATAGATAATTATAATTCTATAAAAGAAAAGCTCGCGCAGAATGTCGTTCAACTACATGAATACTCACTACATGACAGTGTAGTCAAATCAGTGGAGAAAAAATCAGAAGCTACGCTAATTATAACTTTAGATTGCAGTGGTACTTTCAGTGAATTTGATAAACTACAAGCAACTTTTATAGGAGTAACGAAATGTTCTATCCCGGAAAATTTTGAAGGTGCTTGGTGGTTATGTCATGAAATAGATTTTGCTGAAGATGGTTTTGAACTAGGGGTTTTATTTGATTGTCCATTTGAAGAAGTGATGATTTGTGCAAAAAATGTATTGCTGGAAATAGATAACTAGTAAACTTTATAACTCTATAAATAAAAAACAGTCTTATATGACTGTTTTTTATTTAGATACTAAATGATCCAGCTTCCAATATGTATCTGTTAATGGCGCAGCTTTGCTATCTATGTATAAATACATATTATTTAAATCTTTTGGAGAATCTTTCATATTAAATACAATGTCGGTAGTTAAAGAAAACTCAGATGGAACCTTTTTAGCATTTTCATTTTGTATAACTTCACCTTTGTATTTTTTACCCGTTTTTTCATCTTTTATGAAATATTTTATTTCTGAAAGATCTATCGTTTGTCCGTCAACACGAGCATTATTTATAGTAACGCGAGCTGTGAGACGCCACTCTTTGTCTATTTTTTCAAATTTAGCATTTTCAACAGTTGCTCTATAGTATTCGTTTTTAAAGATTTCCCCATAGTGCATTGCATTTTTTGCTAGAGCGCTTTTTTCTTGTTTTGGTGTAGCATTTCCGCTACATCCTGCCATTATCCCTGTAAATAATAATGCTGTACAAGTTACTTTCATTAAAGATTTCATAGTAATTCCTTTCTGTGTTAAAAAGTAAAATATAGGAATAATTTTACATTAATAGAAGGATGAATGGAAGTATAATTGTGAAATATGCAAATATGCATTTATTTAGTTGTTAATTTAATGGGATAGAAAAAGGGAGAAAACCTGTATAGAGCTGAATAAAGAAGTATTGAAAATATTGTAAAATAGAAAAAACATGCATATAATTAAAAGATGAATAAATTTTCTGGATATTAAATGATAGTGGTGAGAACATGTTTACTGAAGAGCGTAGAGAGAAAATTTTAGAGTTACTTAAGAAAAATGGAAGGGTAATTGCAAAGGATCTTGCGGAAAGTTTCGATATGTCTATCGATTCTATAAGAAGAGATTTGTCTATTATGGAGAAGGATGGCTTGTTAAAAAGAACACATGGAGGAGCAATTGAACTTGCTAGAGTACGGAATTTAGCTACCAAGCCATTGAAACGTTATAGTAATGGTTCTGTATATGAAGACGCAATTGCAAAAATCGCAGCTTCTTATATACAAGAAGGAGATTCCGTTTTTATTGGTGGAGCTTCTATTCATTATGCCATGTTAAAATATTTACCTGAAACATCATTTACAGTTGTTACGAATGCTTTAGAAATTGCTAGTACGTTACGGGAATATAAGAACATTGATACGTACTTAATTGGTGGAAAGGTGAAACCATCAGGAAATATGACAGATACACTTGCCTCAGAGTTGATAAGTAGATTTTCTATTGATCTTAATTTCTCTACAGGTGGTGGCATTTCATTAAACGGTATAAGTACTGCAACGCCGGAAGTTGCTTTTTTTAGTAAAACAGTAAGTAAGATTGCTAGAAGAAATATTTGTTTAGCTCCTCACAATAAACTTGGAATAGACTACTTTATAAAAGGAGAGTCACTGATTGAAATTGACATTATAATAACAGATTCGGAGGCTAGTAAAGAAACAATTCAAGAATTTGAGAAACAAGGTAAAGAAATTGTAATAGCATCAATAGACTGCATTTAAAAGGAGTTTGAAATGATTATAAAAGGGCAAGAGTTTCACATAAATGGATTAGTTTATACAGTTCGTTCTGCAGCTGAAACAGATGCGGAACAGTTGTCGGAAATTAGAGTTCAGATCGATGGAGAAACTGAAAATATGGATAGAGAAGCTGGAGAGGGATTTATAGATAAGATAGGGTTTCAAAAAATAATAAAAACAGATAGTGACGAGACAAAGAATCTGTTTTTAGTTGCAGAAGTGCACAATCGAATCGTTGGATTTTCAAGATGCGAAGGTTCAAATCTGAAGAGATTATCTCATAAAGTAGAATTTGGCGTTTGTATTTTAAAAGAGTTTTGGGGATATGGAATGGGTAAGAGTCTATTGCAACAATCTATTCATTGGGCTGATGAAAATGATATTAAAAAGATATCATTACAAGTATTAGAAACAAATGAAAAAGCCATTCAGCTATATAAAAAATTAGGTTTTGAAGTAGAAGGTATTTTAAAAAATGATAAAAGGCTGTCGGATGGGAAGTATTATAATACAGTTGTAATGGGAAGGTGTATTTGAGTCTGTTCATTAAAGAGGTGAAAATGTATGTTTTATAGAAGAAAGTACTATATAGTAAAAAATGAATTTATTAAAATTTTTAATGATCATTTCAATCATACGAACTTACCTAATCAGTTAAAGCATGGCTCTAGGCTAATAGGACGCTGGATGAAAGATAATAAGAATGGTACGACCGAAGTGTTTGCCATATGGGAATATGATAGTTATGAACAATATAAAGAAATAGAATCAAAGATTAGAAATGACGAGAAGCATATTAGAAGAATACATGAATGGTATGAAAAACATGGCGGAAGAGAATATGTTTTACAGGAGTACATAGTAGAGATGAAAAATGAAGAGTTAGTGTGTACTGTAAAGTGATAGAGAGGTGAGGGATAATGGGAATGAAAACAAAATTATATTTTAGTGTAGCATCCACAATTTTATTTGCAATAGTCGTGAGTGTTTTCTTTATAAATGGAAATCCACAAAAGTGGTTTTGGTTATGTATTTTCTTTGCTTCCATTATACAAAATATAGTGCTACTAAAAAAGAATAAAGAAGTCCATTAAGATATTCAAATTATTAACATATTTGTGTCGTCTTTCTAGTTTTGTTGAAAACGCTTTTATTCAGTTTTATAATAAAAGTATGTTTTTACAAATCTCCAAAACAATGAATAGGGAGATGATACAATGCTAGCTTCACCGTTTTACTTACATACATGGAAAAAGTTTGTTGATGAAGGTGTCCTTGATTCGAACCGTATAAACGAAAGAATTTCAGAGTCATGGTATCGATGTAAACAAGCAAATGTGAATCCTCATATGAATAAAGGTCAGAAAATTTTGTCTTCTAATGTTTTTCAAGACCAAAAGAAAAAGAGTGAAATCTTCCTAGATATAGCAATACCTCAAATACAAAATATGAGAAAAACCATTGATGAACTGCAAATGATGGCATTATTAATTGATCCAGACGGTTACGTTCTATCGTTAAGTGGAAATAAACAAACGTTGCAACGAGCGAAACAGATTAATTTCATTGAAGGTGTGAAATGGACGGAAGCTGCTGTTGGTACAAATGCGATAGGAACAGCGCTTGAGATTGAAGAGGCTATTATGATAAGTGGTACAGAGCATTATTCTGTCGCATCTCATAGCTGGAGCTGTGCGGCCGCTCCTATTCATAATGATGATGGGAAATTAATAGGCGTTCTAGATTTCTCTTGTCCGATTGAGTTTTCGCATCCATATATGCTCGGTATGGTAACTTCGATTGCACATGCGATTGAACGTGAATGTAGTATTCGAGTACATCAAAATGAACTGCAGTTAATCCATCGTTTTTTAGATGTAATTGATAGTGATGAACAAGTTGTAATTTGTAATCATCGTGATGTTATCGTTTCTGCAAGCAAGAGGGTTCGGGAACGAGTATGTAATTGGTCACGGATGAAACTTGAAGATTTAATGCACTATGGATTGAAAACTAAATTAGAAGTTCCATTATACAGTAATAATAGAATGATTGGGAAATGTATTTATGTAAAGGGAAATAAACAAGTAAAATCATTTTCAACGTCCCCATTTATAAATGGCATCACTTTTCCTGGAGTAATTGGGACAAGCAGTGCATTTCAACATACTTTAGAAGAAATTAAGCTTGTATCACCAACTGACGCAAGTGTATATGTTTGTGGTGAAACAGGTGTAGGAAAAGAATATGTAGCGAGAGCGATTCATGAAAATAGTCCAAGAAAAAATGGTCCTTTTATAGCTGTTAACTGCGGTTCATTACCGAAAGAATTAATGGAAAGTGAATTGTTCGGTTATGCTGAAGGAGCGTTTACAGGTGCACGGCGCCAAGGATATAAAGGGAAATTCGAACAAGCAGACGGAGGAACAATATTTTTAGATGAAATTGGTGAAGTGCCACCAGAGATGCAAGTAGCATTATTGCGTGTTTTACAAGAACGAACAGTAAACCCAATTGGCAGTTCAAAAGAGATACCAGTAAATATTCGTATTATTACTGCGACACATAAAGATCTATTGCGATTAGTAGAAGAAGGGAAATTCCGTCAAGATTTATATTATCGCTTACATGTTTAT
Organism: Bacillus cereus group sp. Bc061; assembly: GCF_027715825.1. Taxonomy (NCBI): domain Bacteria; kingdom Bacillati; phylum Bacillota; class Bacilli; order Caryophanales; family Bacillaceae; genus Bacillus; species Bacillus cereus group sp. Bc061. Next base: position 1,200,790 of record NZ_JAQFTZ010000001.1, on the reverse strand, counting down.
CCACTATATGTCCCATCGTTAATAGAAAGAAAAGAGGATATTCCGTACTTCATAAAACATTTTTGCAAACGAAAGAATTGGAATGTTGTATTTCCAAAAAGTATTTGTAATCAATTTTATCAGCATACATGGCCCGGAAATATTCGAGAATTATTAAATGTATTAGAACGCATCTACATTTTGTCGCAAGGACGAGAAATATGTGAAAAACAAATCTCTTTTTTATTACAAACAATGATGGGAAATCAACATCAACTTGCATTGCAAGCAGAAAATAAAACAGAGAACACATTAAATTTCCGTGAAAAAATACAGCGTGATAGCATGATTGAAGCGTTAGAAAAGACAAATGGAAATGTTTCATTAGCTGCAAAACTTTTAGATGTACCTCGAAGTACATTTTATAAACGAATGCAAAAATATAAGTTATAAAGTAGATTTTTGTAATCTACTTTTTCTTTGTGGGCTCATGTTCTGTCGGAATGTGCGCTTACCGGGGAAATAATAGAATAGTTAGAAATTAATTTCCGGAAGGAGGACTTAGGTGAAATATATTGAAATTGGTATTGGGAATACGTGGTTCGTTCGAACAGAAACTGAAAATAAAGATGGAACTGAATTTGAAGAACGAGGAATTATAAAACCTATTTATTTTGAGTCTTTATATGTACGAGTGTGGTTTCGAAAAACGTGTTTAATTTTTGATACGAAAGAAGGGTTTAAAAAAGTTAAGAAGAGGAGGATTGAATATAAATTTATAGTTGGAATTGTAAGTAGACTGGATAAAGAAAAAGTGGGCTAACATGCGTAGTTATATTGGACAGGAAATTCTTTTGAATTATATCAAATTCATGAAAAGCACTTTTACTAAATATAAATTGTTAATAAAACCGCTAAGGAAACTTAGCGGTTTCTTTTTAAAAAGGAGGGATTTTCGTATGAATAGGATCGTAACGGTTTTACTTGCAATTATTATAATGGGGTATTCCATTTATAGTTGGAATGATACTTCGGAAATGAGTATGCTAATTTTACAAACGCTTTTAGGGTTTATATTAGTTAGCTTAGGGGTGCAAAATTTAAAAAATAACGAAAAAGAAAATAGAAGTATAGGGATAGCTTTATTACTTGTGGCTTTGTTTTTAATTGTTGTATCTTTAATAAAATATTTTGTATGAATAAGTTTTTAAATTAATAAAAAATTAAAATTCTACTTGTATTTCACTATATAAAATATGGCATAATGATTTAGTTAAAATAGAAATGGATAGGGTATTTGAGAGGGGCAGTATAATGAGTTTTGCAATAGAAATAGTAATAAAAGCACCAATGGATGTTGTATGTGACTACATAATAGAAGATGAAAAAATAAAAGAATGGAATACGTTTATAATAGAAAATCGCTATCCTTCAAATATGGATAAAGAAAATCCACGTGTAGGAGATAAATATATTACTGTTCAAAAAGTCGGTAAGAAAATATTGGAGGCAGAAGTAGAAATTCTTGAATACGATGCACCCTATATTATTTCACTTGGCAGTGAAATGAAGCAAGGTTATTCGGCAATGACTTATATGTTAGAAGAAGATGAGGAGGGTACAGCACTTACATTAATTTCAGAATATGAACCTAGTAATCTTTACTATAAAATTATGTATAAGTTAACAGGCTGGATTTCACGAGGTTTAACTATGGAACAAATTGAGCGTCTAGCAGAATGTGTAGAAGCTGCTTATCAGAAAGAAGATTAAGATTAAAAATATATTAAGGTAAAAGCGTTACTCAATCTCGTGAGTAACGCTTTTACTGTTTGAAGATTTTTTATTGAAAATCTCAATAGCTCTTTCATATATTTCTTTATCAACACAAAATCTTTCTGTTATCCAATAATTAAGTTCAGAAGATGTAATGATTTGTTCTCTTTTCTTACCTTGGAAATATCGTTTTAAAACATTATCATTAATAGAAGTTGGAATACCATCGATATAACCGAAAATCTGAATTTTCTTTAATACAGGGGATGTATACCAATCGTTAGACTTTGTAATGAGTTCTTTCATACTTGATAAATGTATTGGATCTGTATGTAAGATTTTTGTTGGACCTGGATCTCTAGTAATTTTAATCCTATTATTTGAGACTTCATAAGTGAAAGTTTCTCTTACATTACTTACTTGAAATGATTCATAAAGTGGGTAAGCTTGGAATAAAGGTGCACAATAACCAACATCAACATAATAAGGTTGGTCTAAGTTAACCCGTAAGCATAAATGTCCGGGATCCATATACATATAATGAACATTAAAACCAAGATTTGATAATAACCAATGGAATCCAATTGAGTGCGTCAAACAAGTACCCCCGAGACCTTTTGTTGTAATACGGTTTATGTATGTCTCAATGGAAGGGAAATAATTACCTGTTTCATTACCCTTTTCCCAGTCAATTATTTTAGTGAGGGTTTCCCATTTTATTTTTTCTTGATGAGCTTTAATAAGCTCATTTAAAAACTTTAAGCTAGTAGGCTGTTTTGTCATACCTAAAAATGATAGAAAGCTATTTACTAGTTTTTCTTGAGACATTTTCTGATCCTTTCTATATAGAAATCGTTTTTGGTATTATTATACAATAGATATCAGAAAATACAGTTATTTATTAATAGAGTGGGAGAGAATTATATGTCGATGTCGCTATATTATAAACAAATCCGTGAGCAATTAGGTCATGAACTAATTTTTATACCGAGTGTAGCTGCTGTTATTAAAAATGAGCAAGGGGAAATCTTATTTCAATATCCTGGCGGAGAATACTGGAGCTTGCCAGCTGGAGCAATTGAGCCTGGAGAAACTCCAGAAGAAGCGGTAGTTCGTGAAGTGTGGGAAGAAACAGGATTGAAAGTGCAAGTAAAAAAACAAAAAGGGGTGTTTGGAGGAAAAGAGTATCGCCATACATATCCGAATGGCGATCAAGTAGAATATATTGTTGTTGTGTTTGAATGTGAAATTACTAGTGGAAAACTAAAATCAATAGATGGTGAATCTTTAAAACTACAATATTTCTCATTATCTGAAAAGCCTTCTTTAGCGCTACCATACCCAAATAATATATTTTTATAGATGTAAAATAGCACACCTTATGTATTGAAGGTGTGCTATTTATATAAACCAGTCGTATACATTTTCGTCAATGTATGCACAATTTCTTCTAGGTCGATCTTTTTATCATTTTGCACAATCGTCCAAAGAAACATCTCATTCATCGCAAACCAAGCACGTGCTACAATTTCTTTATTCAATTCAGAATGTGCTAACCCACCTTCTTGAGAGTATGTAATATCTTGCGTAATACTGTTTATAAAGCGTTCCCGTATCTCGTCCCATTTTTGACGTATCTCTTTTGATAACCCAATTGCTTCTTCTACAACTTGTAAAATTGCTCGTTCTTTCTCTGCTAATTGTAGAAATGCTTTAACTTGATTTTGAATCATTATACGTGCTTCTTCTGTCGTTTGAGGCGAAAAAGAGCGCTCAGCAATATCATAAAATTGATTCATAACATCTTCCATTAAAACGATGAGGAGATCATCTTTGTTTTTAAAGTATACATATGCCGTGCCATAACCAGTTTCTGCATGTTTAATAATTTGTGTAATTGTCGTTTTTTGAAATCCGTTACGAATAAAAATAGTGTAACCAGAGTGTAATAGTTTCTTCTTTGTTTCTAAGGAGCGGTGTTTTCTTGATGAAAGAGTAGTGTTTTTCAAAGAATCACCTCTTTATACTGAAATATCTGAAAATATAACTGTATTGTAAAAGAAATTCATATATAAAGTCAACTGACATAATATCATTGACGTTATATCAACTAAGGTGATATATTTCAATTAGTTAGAATAAAAAGAAAATTAAGAGAAGGTGACACCATGTATAAAGAACCATTTCAACCAACTTATGAGTATGCGCTTGAATGTGATAAACATGATGAACTGAAAGATTTTCAAACTGAATTTTATAAAAAAGAAGGAACAATATATTTAGATGGAAACTCATTAGGGCTACTTTCAAAAAGAGCAGAGAAATCATTACTTACTTTGCTAGATTCATGGAAAGAGTATGGCATTGACGGCTGGACCGAGGGTGAGCATCCGTGGTTTTTCCTTTCGGAGAAATTAGGTGAATTGACTGCACCTCTTATTGGAGCTTTACCAGAAGAAACTATTGTAACCGGTTCCACGACAACGAATATTCATCAAGTAATCGCAACTTTCTATGAGCCGAAAGGAATTCGCACAAAAATTCTTGCGGATGAGTTAACCTTCCCATCCGATATATATGCACTTCAAAGTCAAATTCGTTTAAAAGGATTAGATCCAGATGAGCATTTAGTACGAGTAAAGAGCCGAGATGGTAGAACACTTTCTGAAGATGATATTATTCATGCAATGACAGATGATATCGCGTTAATTTTATTACCTTCTGTACTATATAGAAGCGGCCAAATTCTTGATATGAAACGTTTAACAGCGGAAGCGCATAAGCGTGGTATTCATATCGGGTTCGATTTATGTCACTCAATCGGTTCTATTCCGCATCATTTCAAAGAGTGGGATGTTGATTTCGCGATTTGGTGTAATTATAAATACTTAAATGCGGGACCTGGTGGCGTTGCAGGGCTTTATGTGAATAAAAAGCATTTTAATAGACTTCCTGGATTATCAGGTTGGTTTAGTTCTAGAAAAGATAAGCAGTTTGATATGGAACATACATTAACAGCTGCTGATCATGCAGGTGCTTATCAAATTGGTACACCACACGTATTAAGTACTGCACCTTTAATCGGTTCTCTTGAAATATTTAAAGATGCTGGTATAGAACGTTTACGCGAAAAATCATTACATATTACAAGATACATGCTTAATTTGATTGATCATGAATTAAAAAATTTCGGATTTACAATTGGAAATCCATTTGAGGATGAAAAACGAGGCGGGCATATTTATTTAGAGCATGCAGAAGCAGCACGTATATGTAAAGCGTTAAAAGCAAATGGAGTAATTCCAGATTTTAGAGCGCCAAATGGAGTGAGACTTGCGCCAGTTGCTTTATATAATACGTACGAAGAAGTATGGCAGTCTGTTATGATTTTAAAGAAAATCATGAAAGATGAAGAGTATAAGCAATTTGAAAATAAGCGAGAGGTTGTGGCATAAGTATGAAAACATCAGAGTGGATTGATATTTCACAACCGCTAAATAATGATATTGCTACTTGGCCAGGGGATACACCGTTCTCGTATGAAGTATCATGGTCAAAAGAAGAGAGTGGCTCAGTAAATGTCGGAAAGTTAACGATGAGTATTCATACAGGTACTCATATTGATGCACCGTTTCATTTTGATAATGATGGAAAGAAAGTGTTAGATTTAGATATCCAAGTTTATGTCGGACCTACGCGAATCATTGACGTTTCTAATCTTGAAAGCATTGGGAAAAAGGAATTAGAGAAATTTCATTTAGAAGGCGTAGAACGCTTGTTGTTACGCACATCTTCACATGGTAAAGCGAATGAATTCCCAGATATAATCCCGCATTTACGTGCGGATATAGCACCGTTTCTTTCAGAAAAAGGTATACGTTTAATCGGGGTGGATGTACCATCAGTTGATCCGTTAGATGATAAAGAATTAGCAGCGCATCATCAATTGTTTAAACATGGTATACACATTTTAGAAAATGTCGTACTAGATCATGTAGCAGATGGCGATTACGAACTAATCGCATTACCACTTGCCTTATCAGATGCAGATGGAAGTCCAGTTCGAGCAGTTATTAGACCAATATAAGTAGAAATATATATAAAGGGGCGTTTTGCTAATATGAAAGAAAATGAAAAGGTAATTATGGAAAAAGGGATTCATACGGACTTTAAAGAGAATATGACGTACGGGGAATATTTACAATTAGATAGTTTACTATCTTCTCAAAAGAGATTATCAGACCACCATGATGAAATGTTGTTCATCGTTATTCACCAAGCAAGCGAACTTTGGATGAAGCTTATTTTACATGAGTTAAACGCAGCAATTGAATCTATTAAACAAGACAAATTACAACCAGCTTTTAAAATGTTAGCACGTGTATCAAAAATTCAATCACAAATCATTCAATCTTGGGATATTCTTGCGACATTAACGCCGTCAGAGTACATTGAGTTTCGTGACTCGCTCGGTCAAGCTTCAGGTTTTCAATCGTATCAATATCGTATGATTGAGTATGCACTTGGTTATAAAACGCCGCATGCCTTAAAAATTTATGAAAAAGATCCAGAATTACACGCTCGACTTCATACGGCGCTACATGCACCAAGTTTGTATGATGTCGCAATTCAAGCACTTGTAAAAGAAGGATTTCCTATTCATAAAGATGTGTTGAATCGTGATATTACGCAGCCTTATGAAGAAGACGCAACAGTAGAAGCGGCATGGCTTGAAGTGTATGCGGATGTAAAAAAATATTGGGATTTATACCAACTTGCTGAAAAATTAATTGATATTGAAGATTGGCTACAACAATGGCGTTTCCGTCATATGAAAACAGTAGAACGCATTATCGGACATAAAATGGGAACAGGTGGCTCTTCAGGTGTATCTTATTTAAAACGAGTACTTGATCAACGATTCTTCCCAGAGCTTTGGAATGTTCGCACAAAATTATAAAAAACAAACCTGTCAGTTCATTACTGGCAGGTTTGTTTTTTATTTGAACACAAGTATGTTTTAATTAAAGCTACAAGATATAATAAATTAGGTAATGATTTAATTGGAGGTAAAGTATTGGATTTCAAGCAGCTAGAAAATAAATTTAAAAAGAAAAAAGTAAATACATTTCTTGTTTATCAAAAAGGGGAATTAACAACTGAGTATTATAAAACACCTGAATGTGCAAGTAATTTATATAAAATAAATTCGATTACAAAAAGCATTGTATCTATATTAATAGGTATTGCAATTGATAAAGGCTATATAAATGATATACATACACCCATTACAGAGTGGATTGAAAATATACCTGAGGGAAAACATGATTTGACGCTTTATCACTTATTAACAATGACTACTGGTGAGGAGTGGAAAGAGTTTGGAAATGGAGTAGTATTCCCGAATGACTTTGTAGAATCAGCGAACTGGGTGCAATATATATTAGAAAAACCAATAATTGAAGAACCCGCTACAAAAATGAATTATAACTCAGGTTCTTCGCATTTGCTTAGCTACATTATCCAAAAAGCTACTGGAATGCCGACAGAACAGTTTGCGAAAAAATATGTATTTGATCTATTAGAAATTACCGAATATGAGTGGCAACAAGACCCACAAGGAATACATGTCGGCGGCTTCGGTATGAAAATGAAGTCAAAAGACTTATTAAAGCTAGGAATATTATGTTTACAAAATGGATATTGGCAGGGGAATGAAATTGTATCATCGAAATGGTTAGAAGAATCAAGTACACCTCTATTTGAAACGTATGAACATGTCGGGGCGTATGGATATCACTGGTGGGTATTGAATAACGAAAGATTTCACATACCGTACTGTATGTACTTTGCTATGGGATATGGCGGGCAATATATCGTTATCATTCCGCAGTTAGAAGTAGCTGCTGTAATAAGTAGTCATATGCCTAAACGTGGACTTGTTCCATTAAAATTATTTATTGAACATATACAAGAGAATTGTAATTTTCAGTAAGGGCACAAGTAAATCCATTTAATCCAGTTCAATTGTTTCATTTCTTCACAATTGAAAGTAATTTAGAAATGAAAACCTCACTGTTTATATTATAAACAGTGAGGTTTTCATTTTATCTACTCGTCTTCTGAAATGATACCTTAATAAATTTCTCCGTCTTCGTTTCAAATTCTACATCAACAAAAACGCCATATTCTTTTCCGTCCTCACGTAGCCATAATTTAAATTTTTCAACTGTTATTTGAACGGTTTTTGGTTTTCTACCTATATGAAGGTAATCAATAATCTCTGCTTTTGGGTATTGTTCTTTCGTTTTTTCTACAGCAAGTTTCCCCCATTTTGCATACGGCGGCTGCGCATGAACAATTGATGAGCTTGTATATACATTTGAACATGTAGTTAGGAATAGAATGACGAGTGCGATACGTTTTAACAATTTTTTCATGATGAACTCCTTTTACCTTTTTTATATTGTTTACATATTTTTTCAACGATATGAGTTTGGATTTTTTTGTCTTCTTTACATAAAAGCGAGGCTTTTACAAAACATAACCAAGAAATCATTTACATAATTAAGGAGGGAAAATTATGCGCCAAAAAGCTATTTTTAAAATAGCGGTTTTACTTGCGTTCATAGGACTATCTTTGATGGTCAGTAGTATACAACTAAAAAATGTAGAAGCCTTTTCTAATCAAGTCATTCAAAGGGGAGCATCTGGCGAAGATGTCATTGAACTGCAATCTCGTTTGAAATATAACGGATTTTATACAGGAAAAGTGGATGGTGTTTTCGGCTGGGGTACATACTGGGCACTTCGAAATTTTCAAGAGAAATTCGGTTTACCTGTTGATGGTTTAGCCGGAGCTAAAACGAAGCAAATGCTCGTGAAGGCAACGAAGTATGATAAGTCAACTGCTAATAAAGGTACGACAACGAATAAAGGAAATAGTGGAGGTACTGCACAAGAAAATAAACCACCTCAAAATAAAGGGACAAATGTTCCAAATGGTTATTCTCAAAATGATATACAGCTCATGGCAAACGCAGTATATGGAGAGTCTCGTGGGGAGCCGTACTTAGGACAAGTTGCAGTCGCTGCGGTTATTTTAAATCGTGTTACAAGTGCATCATTTCCAAATACCGTTTCAGGTGTAATCTTTGAGCCAAGAGCATTTACAGCGGTAGCAGACGGACAAATATATTTAACGCCAAATGAAACAGCGAAAAAAGCTGTATTAGATGCAATTAATGGATGGGATCCAACAGGAAACGCATTGTATTATTTCAATCCAGATACCGCAACAAGTAAATGGATTTGGACTCGTCCACAAATTAAAAAGATCGGGAAACATATTTTCTGTAAATAGAGCGGAGGTGGAACTATGTTACGAGGTATTATAATCGTATTATTAACAGTTGGTGTAGTTGGAACTGGATACTGGGGCTATAAAGAGCACCAAGAAAAGAATGCAGTATTAATTCGAGCAGAAAATAGCTATCAACGTGCGTTTCATGATTTAGCGTATGAGGTTGATTTATTGCACGATAAAATTGGAACAACGCTTGCGATGAATTCGCGCGCATCTTTATCGCCTGCATTAGCAGATGTATGGAGATTAACATCGGAAGCTCGTTCGGATGTAGGACAACTTCCTTTAACATTAATGCCTTTTAATAAAACGGAAGAATTTTTAGCGAATATCGGTGATTTTAGTTACCGTGCAGCCATTCGTGATTTAGAAAAAGAACCGTTAAATGATCAAGAATACAAAACGTTGCAAACTTTATATTCCAATGCAGGGAATATACAAGATGAACTAAGAAAAGTGCAACATCTTGTTTTGAAAAACAATTTACGCTGGATGGATGTTGAGATGGCACTCGCATCAAATCGTGATCCTGCAGACAATACAATTATTGACGGATTAAAGACAGTAGAAAAAAATGTAACATCGTATTCATCTACAAACTTCGGACCGACCTTTACAAGTGCACAAAAAAATAAAAAAGGTGGATTTGCAGCAGAAGGAAAAGCAATTTCAAAAGATGAAGCGGCGAAAATTGCAAAATCGTTTTTAAATTTAAAAGGAAATGAAAAAGTAGAAGTCGAGAAAAGCGGAAAAGGTGCGAAAGAATCTTTCTATAGTGTGAAAATTAAAGACGAGGCAACGAATAATGAGTTTTATATGGATATTACCGGAAAAGGCGGATATCCAATTTGGGTTATGAATAATCGAGAAATTAAAGAACAGAAAATTAGTTTAAACGATGCAGGAAGTAAAGGTTTGAAATTCTTAAAGGACCATAAGTTTCATAATATGGAGCTTTATGATAGCTCACAATATGATAATGTTGGAGTATTTACGTATGTAGTAAATGAGAATGGCGTACGAATTTATCCAGAGGCAATTCAAATGAAAATTGCTTTAGATGACGGTTCTATCGTCGGATTTTCGGCGAAAGAATATTTAGCATCACATCAAAAACGAACAATCCCTTCGGCAAAGCTAACTGCAGCAGAAGCAAGAAAGAAAATAAACCCTGATGTAAAGGTAATGGAAGAGCGAAAAGCAATGGTAGTAAACGATTTGCATAACGAAGTACTTTGCTATGAATTTGTAGGTACTTTAGGGAAAGATACGTACCAAATTTTCATCAATGCAAATAGCGGAGCAGAAGAAAAAGTGAAGAAAATGCAAGCTGTTGAAAAAATTTATGATTAAACTTTAATGGTAAAGTGGTGAGAATAATGAAGATTTTAATATATATGTTGATGGTTTGTTTTTTAATAACTGGATGCAGTATTGGAAAAAAGGATAATCCAAACGAAAAGCCCGAGCAAAAAAATGTTTCAATGAAAAATGTTAATTATACAAATAAGTCAAATAAGCCAAATGAAAAAGCAGCGGACCATTTAGCGTCTTTAGCGGCAAGTGTGCCAGGTGTGAATGATGCGACAGCGGTAGTAGTTGGGAAATATGCTATCGTAGGAATTGATGTAAAAGCGAAACTAGATCGAACACGTGTTGAATCCATTAAATACTCTGTTGCAGAAAGTTTGAAAAACGATCCTGATGGTGCTAATGCAGTTGTTGTAGCAGATGTTGATACGTATGAACGACTGAAACAAATTGGAAAGCAAATTAAAAAAGGAAAAACAGGCGAAGGTATACTGGATGAGTTAGCAGCAATTGTTGGCCGAGTAATGCCACAAGTTCCAAATGATATGATTGAAAATAAAGAAACGAATCCAATTAAAGATAATGATAAACAAATACCAAAAGATGAAGAACAAGAACTGAGAAAAGAACAGGATGACCAATCTAATAATCATTTGAATAAATAAAGTTAACCTTAACCCTGTACAAAATTGTGCAGGGTTTTTCAGTATAATATTAAATATTCAGTTTATTTTTAAGGGAATATATGGTTTAATTATTATGGGAGGGACAACTGTTATGATGAAAAAAAGCACAATAATATTATGTAGTTTATGCTTAGGTTTCAGTATGACAGCGTGTGAACAGAAGAAAGAAGTAAAAAAGCAAACAGCGACTTCTTCTACTGTGATGGAAAATCAGAAGAAAGAATCTATCAATATAAATCATTTTTCAAATATAAATGAAGGAATGACTTATAAAGAAGTGAAAGATTTAATTGGTTTTGAAGGGGATTTACTTATAGAAGAAGGCGTAGAACATTCTACACAAATTAAACAAATTTTTGCTTGGAAGGGAAGCAATCCAACTGCATTAGTTGAAATTACCTTTTTAGATGGAAAAGTACATTCTAAAGTGCAGCAAGGTTTAAGTTAATAAGTTGAAAATGGGAGAGTTTAGCATGGACATACATACAGGGGAGATTCAATTAGTTCCGTATAAAGAGGAATATAAAGAAGTTATACAAACATTTACTTTACCAAGTGAACAAGTTCAATTTACATCGGACCCAACCGAATTATTGAAAAAAGCAAAAAATGATTGTACAAAAAATGTGATTGTTATTTTAGATTACAATGGGGTACCTGTTGGTCTTTTTGCATTGCAAACAGGAGATAGAGTGCAGGAATTCACAGAAAATGAGAGCGCTTTACTTTTAACTTCATTTTCTATAAATCACGATAGACAAGGAAAAGGATATGCTAAAAAGTCACTGACACTATTACAAGCGTTTGTACAACGTTATTTTCCGATGAAAAATGAAGTTGTACTTGCTGTGAATGAAAAAAATATTCCAGCACAAAATTTATACGAAAAAGTTGGCTTCCAAGATAAAGGTTTTAGAAGAATGGGACCAATTGGTCAACAAATCGTAATGCATTTACCTATCATACAATAATGAGAAGAAAAACTTACTCTTGCATAACAAAGTAGTAAGTTTTTTTATTTAATACGATATATGATGTAGAATATATAAATAAACGAAATAGAAATGAAGGAAATACAAAATGAATCAAGTTAAAAAGTGGAATATTATTGGTGGAAGGGTGATAAAAACAGGAATTGCAGTTTTTCTTACAGTTCTAGTTTGTGAATTTTTCAATATCCCAACTATTTTTGCTGTTATTACAGCAATTGTAACAATTGAGCCAACCGCAACGGATTCTATAAAAAAAGGACTAGTTCGTTTTCCAGCTTCAACAATTGGATCGGCGTATGCAATGACTTTCACATTTTTCCTAGGTCATCAGGCGCTTTCTTATGCGTTAGCGGCAATGTTTACAATCGTTACATGTCAAAAACTAAGGCTACACGCAGGAACGTTAGTCGCAACTTTAACTGCTGTTGCAATGATTCCCATTACGGCAGATCATTATTTTACTGCATTTTTAATTCGATTAGCTACTACATCTACTGGTATTATAGTGTCTACTGTAGTGAATTTTTTTATTTTGCCACCACACTATGTTAAAACAATTTCGGGATGTACAGAAGAGCTATTTGTTAAAACGGCAAATGTTATGGAGGAATGGCTTACTGCGTTAATGGATGGGAAAGTTATAAAAAAGGAGACAACCTATACTCTTTCTAAATTAACTATATTATTACATAAAGCAGTACAATTTGTTCAATATGAGCAAAAAGATTGGAAATACCATCGACATACAAAAAAAGAAATGAGAAGCTTTTTACTTGTACAAAAGCAACTTCATTTATTACAGCAAATTATTTATCATATAGATAATTTAGCTCGAGCACCAATTGAAACATGTGATTGGTCACAAAATGAAAAAGAAATTTTACGACGAACAATTCATTCTATAATTTCTATATTAAGAAATCATTGTGAAAAAATAGATGAGGAACATTTTAAACTGATTGATGAATTAGATAAGCAATTTTGGACTAATAAAAATGATTTAGCACATTGTAAACCGAATCAATATCATCATCATTTTTCAAGTGAATCTATCATTTTATTTGAGATATTATCTATACATGATATGTTAGAGGAATTAAAACAAATATTCGAGAAATATGAGAGTGAAAATCAACTTAATTGCTCAGTTCATTAAAATGCGGAGGATTGATATGACAATTTATATTGCATTACTAAGAGGAATCAATGTAGGCGGGCATAAGATAATCAAAATGGCTGATTTAAAACAAGCGTTTGAATCAATAGGGTTGAAACAAGTGAAAACATATATTCAAAGTGGGAATATCGTATTCAAATCTGAGGAAGATATAACATTTCTAAAGGAACGAATACAGTCTGAAATTAAAAATGTTTTTGGTTTTGATGTTCCGGTTATGTTAAGAACACATGAGGAATTTATAAACATTACAAAAAGATGCCCCTATGAAGTCAATTCATTGCGAGAAGGCGAAAGTATACATATTGCCTTCTTAGCACATGAACTTTCTAAAACAGAAAAAGATCAGCTACTTATGCAAAAAAATGAGACTGAAGATTGTTATATACATGAAAAAGTTGTGTATTTATTTTTCAAAAATAGCATTCGAAACTCTAAATTAATGAACCAGTTTCAGAAGTTGCATACACCAGCTACAGTAAGAAATTGGCGGACTGTGAATAAATTAAAAGTGATAGTTGAGGGGATGTAAATATAAAAAGATGAGATTTTCTGTATAAAGAAAATCTCATCTTTTTATTTATATTGTTTTGCGACTATAAGCTCGACAATAGGGTGAATAAAGAATGAAGAGCACAGTGCAATAAAAAGAGGGAAGTTTTTAACCCCATTTAAATTAGCTCCCATAGAAAACCCTTCAGAGAAGAGTAATATAAGGAACATTACAACTACGAGCGTAAAATATGCAATTTTAGAGCTTTTATATGTAATTTGTTGTCCCATTTCATCTTGACTTTCTTCTGATACACCGTGAGGATCTCCCCATGTAATATGATTGATAAGGTAGCTAAGTATTAAAGCGCTTGTGAAAATTGTTCCACCTAAAATCGCACCTTCAGCGATGTATTTATAAGCCCCGTGTATAAGCACTCCAAGTAATGATAAAACGATTGTTATTAAAATGAATTTTTTGCGATTCATATGAAAAATGGCACCTCCACTGTTGTAAAAAACTCTTTACAATTATAGTATAAAATTGGAAAAGTTTCATGTCAAATACTTTTTACATATAGAGCCGAGAATATGATATTTTGTTTTTATGATTAATAAAAAATTACATTACATTTGAATGTAAAAGAATGGGCTCGCATATATTTGGAAGGGATGTCAGATTAATTTAGGGGGTAGTTATGTCTATTCTTTTAAAAGCTGGTGCTGATGCAGGAAATAACGGTTTGAAGTTAATGGTGAAAGGGCAAGATCCTATTTTTATTCCGAGTATATATGCTTTATATATAGGAGAGCCTACAGGATTGTTAGATGAGGGAGATGTTTCATTATCTGAATTAGAAAATCACATTGACGTGACCATTAGTTCTCCATCGTTAATGTTAAATAATGTGCGGTATATCGTTGGAGAAAAAGTCATTCAAGATCAATTAAAAGGTACTGAGGTTGAGAAGAAATCGAATAAGTCAACTGATGAGTTAATGGTTATTACGATTCTATCTGGTTTAGCGGTAAGTGCTATGCGTCAAAGTCCAACTTCTAGCCACATTAACATTCGATATGATTTATCTGTTGCTCTCCCTATGCAGCTTATTACACAAGAAATAGCGGCGGAAAATGCGAAACGTTATATGGGGAATCATAAGGTTGTGTTCCATTATCCAAACGGACGTGATGTTACAATTAATATTTCCATCGAATATTGCAAATGCCTACCTGAGGGTGCTTCTGGGACGTGGGGCATTGTATATGATGAAGAAGGAAATGTTGTAAAACATAAAATAGAATGTGAACAAAATAAAGTGTCAGAAATTGATTTTGTTGATAAAACATTATTATCTTTTGATATTGGTGCAGGAACGACAGAAGAAGTCGTTTCACTAGGTGTAAACTTTAGACCACAACTAAGTAAGGGTTTATCGTACGGTGTGAAAGAAACGTTACTACAAATTATTACGAGATGGAACCGGAAGTATCCAACAAAGACAATTGATAGTATTACAGAATTCAATCAAATTTATTTAAACGATAAACACCCTAGAAATGCATTATTAGTTGAGGAATCACAACCAGCACTATTAGGTTTAGCAGCGCGCGTTGCAACGGATATTATTAACAAAATTGATGATATGAAAGACGATCCATATGTTTTTATTTATGGTGGGGGCGCAGTTATCATAAAAAATAGCCTGAAAATGATTTTAAAACAAAAAGGGCGTTTAACAAATGTAATCTTTGTAGATAATCCATTATTTACAAATGCACGTGGATTATTAGTCTACACTTGTTCGCCAAAATATAGAGAGCATAAGCAAAAAGAGTTAGGATTTACAAACTTAACAATAAGTTAGTTGGTGGAAGTATGCGATCTAGGCGATATAAACGTGGTGACCGAGTAAAAATTAATATTCATAAGTCAGTATCACCTGAAATGCTTGCATGGCTGAATAAACAATCAAATCCAACCAACTTCTTTTTCTTTGCAGCGCAGCAACTTTTTAAACAAGTAGGAGATATTGATGTGTCAAAAGCTATACCAAGTAGCCATGTTTTCTCGTTATACGTTGAGCCATCATCTTTATTAAAAGTAGAAGTTAATCCTTTTAAAAGCTTACCACTAGAAGCAAATAAATCCACCGATAATATAAAAAAAAAATCATGGGAAGCTGTTGATCAATTAGATTGTCCGTTTTTTTAAACATAGAAAAATATAAGTATTGCCCATCACTATACATACGGATACAGTGATGGGCTTTTTTACATGTAACGAATAAAAGGGGCACAAATTGTGGCGTGCCCCTTTTATTCGTTATTTATCTATTATTTTAGCTGTATGTTCAGTAACAGCATGAATGATGTCTTCCCAGTCATCAGGATGATTTTCATGTCCTGCGCCTTCAAGGGTTAATAGAACTGAGTTAGGAATTTCATCAATAAGTACGAGACCATGTTCAAAAGGGAGCGCGGTATCGTCTGTTCCGTGAATGACTAATGTAGGTGCTTGTATGGAGTGAAGCACCCCTTCATATGCATCATCGCCTTGAAGTAAAGCGTGATTAAACATGCTTAATAAATTGTTAGCTCGTTCAATTTCTTATTTTACTTGATTATAGACTCGTTTTTCATCAAATGTGCGTTTGGACCCGCATAATAGACGGGACCCTGAAACTAAATATTCTGCTACAACTTTTTCATTTGTCCAATCTAAATGTGTGCCATTTGCGTGATGTGTTAAAATACTTTCATCCATCGGAGGTAAATCGCGCGTGTTATCGTCAGAGCCTATTATACTTGTAGCTAATAATGTTAACGATAAAATTCTTTCGGGATGTTTTACAGCAGCAATTTGAGCGATCATACCGCCTAAAGACATACCAAATAGATGCGCTTTGTCAATATGATAAGCATCTAGTACCCCAATTGCATCTTCAGCCATATCCGTAACGGAATAATTAGAAGTTCCAGGTTCATATGCGACAGAGCGTCCCACATCACGGTTATCAAAACGAATAACAAATTTCCCCGTGTTAGCCAACTGTTCACAAAATTCTTCATCCCAATAAACCATTGAACACGTAGCACCCATAATTAATAAAATAGCTGGATTTTTAGGGTTTCCAAAGCTTTCTGTACATATATCAATCTCGTTTATTTTAAATATCTTTTCAGTCATAGAGTTCTCTCCATTTCTTTTGAATGTAATTAAACATAAAATTTTGAATGACTCTAAGTTGTGTGTTAGATTTGCTTTGTTTTTTGCGTAATTACCCCCAAAAATAAGTTTATGATAATTTAAGGGGAAAAATTTTGAGAAATAATTGTATGTTATTAAAATAAACAGCAAGGGAGAGGACATGAAAGCAATTGTTATAGATCAATATAGTAGTGTTGAAGAATGAAAAGACAGACCAGTTTTAAAACCAGTTGTTAAGAATAACGAGGTATTAAAATGAAGAAGGCGTTAGAGAAGCTTATATTTTGAGTGAATATAAACATGTTTCATTTTATTCATGATACGGATTGACTTTATTTATTGGAAAGGCGTAATATTATCAAGCTATATGAAAGAGATCTGTAAGAAGAGGGGAGTTATTATGAAAATAAATTGGACTGAAGTAAAGGAAAAAATTCGACCGCAAATTTCAAAACCATCATATGAAACTTGGTTTACGAATACTACTGTTTATTTAGAGGATGATATATTAACAATTTATTGTCCAAATGAATTTGCACGTGACTGGTTAGAATCTCATTATAAAGAATTAGTATTTAATACATTAAGAGAAATGTTTAATACGACGTTTGAAATTCAGTTTGATCTATGTAATGGCAAACCATCTAACTTGAAAGATGTCCAAAAAGAAAAGCTTAGTAGCTGGGATGAAGTAAAGAAAGCGTTAAGACCAAAATTAGCAGAGAAAACATTTATGACGTGGATTAGAAATACAAATGCTACGATAAAAGATAATAAAGTAATAATCTTTTGTGAAGATGCGTTTCATCGTGATTTGCTTGAAGGTGAGTATAAAAATATAATTTCAAGTACCGTACAGAAACTTACTGATGAAGAATATCAAATTTGGTTCGAAATAGGATCAAGCGCTACTTCTAAAGCACAGATCCATCACGTGCAAAATAATCAACGTACTTCCGGACAAGAGGAATCAAAAACAATTTGGAATAAAATAAAAGATAAAATGCAATTAAAAATTTCGAGACCGTCATATGAAACTTGGGTCAAAGAAACGACAGCTAGAATAAATGAAGATTCATTAATCATTTATTTTGAAAACGAATTCCAACAAGAGTGGGTTAAAAAGTCTTATAAAGATTTAATTTCGCAAATAGCTAAAGAGTTAACTGGAAATACATATGAGCTTCAATTTGAATTAAAATCAAATACAAATGCACTAGATAATGCTGGAAAATCAACTGTTAAAGATATCACTTCCGAATTAGGGGAGCAGTTCAAAGTATCCAATAACAGTTTAAAATATAATGATGTAGACGAGAGCAATAAACGCATTCGAGCCCTAGAAGAAAAAATAATGAACTTGGAAAAGATCATTGGTACATTAGTAGAAAAATTAGATGCAGTAGAATTAAAAACACAGTTGGAAAAATAACCAACTGTGTTTTTTTTACTTAATTCGCTTTTTTTATAAACCCTTTATAATGACGTTTTACAAGCTGACTTTCTAACGTTTTCATTGTTTCAAGTGCCACACCGACAATAATCAGTAAGCTTGTACCACCAATTTGTGCAGAAGGTGGTAATGTAGCAATCTTTGTGAATACAAGCGGTAAAATTGAAATTGCACCTAAGAAAATTGCACCGATAAATGTTAAACGGTATAAAATTTTCGTTACATATTGTTCTGTTGATTTACCAGGACGAATACCAGGTACATATCCATTTTGCTTTTTCAAATTCTCTGCCATTTGCTCAGGATTCACTTGAATGAATGCATAGAAGTATGTGAAAGCAACGATAAGACCGACATAAAGTGTCATTCCAATTGGATGTGCGAAATCAAGGTTTGCAACTAACCATTTTGATACGCTTGAATCAGGGAAGAGCTGCGCAATTGTACGCGGCGTCATTAAAAATGCGGAAGCAAAGATTACTGGAATTACACCAGCACTATTTACTTTAAGAGGTAAATGAGTGTTTTTTGCTCCTTGATATTGATTGTTGCCTGAAACAGCTTTTGCATATTGAATCGGTATTTTACGCACCGCTTGTTGTATGTAAATAACGCCAACAACTATCGCTAAAATTATAAGACCAATTAAGACCATCTTTATGATGTGCATGAATAATTGATCGCCTGCATTTTGAAATTGTTGCAAATAAATTTGGTTCGCAACATTTGGAATCGCTGCAACAAGTCCTGCGAAGATAATCATCGAAATACCATTACCTACTCCGTTAGCGGTAATTTGTTCACCTAACCAAAGTAAAAATGCAGTTCCTGCAGTTAAAACTGTCGCAATAAATAAGTATGTAGTCCAGCTTTGATCTGTAATTAATTGTCCACCTGCTATATTATTAAAGCCATAAGACATCCCAATGGCTTGTATGAATGCGAGAATGATTGTAAAGTATCGAGTAAATTGAGCTGATTTCTTACGGCCCATTTCTCCTTGCTTTGCCCATTCCGAAAATTTTGGTATGACGTCCATTTGTAGTAATTGTACTATAATGGAAGCTGTAATATATGGTGTAATACCTACAGCAAAGATTGAGAAGTGTTGCAATGCTCCTCCGCCAAATACGTTTAGCATACCTAAAACGTTAGCTTGATCTTGTACTTTTAATACCTCTGCGTTAGTATGAGGAACTGGAATAAACGTGCCAATTCGAAAAACGATTAACATCGCTAATGTAAAAAGGATTTTCCTTCTTATCTCAGCTACTCTCATGAAATTTGAAATCGTACGAAACATTATATCGCCTCCTATATTTTTATCAGTTTAAAACTGATTATTATATCCCGATGAAGTAACCACAAACCTCCTTCCGCATTAAATTCATTTGACAAATGGAATTTTATACATTTTGTAGTTTTCACGGATATAAAAATATAAGGTATTTTTAGCGAGCTATAAGTTTTTCGTAATCATTCAATACACATAATATATCGAATAAATTAACAAATGTACATACATACGCATGAAAAATGAATGAATAGGGACATTTTTTACATTTATTTAATGATAATCGAAAGAAGGATGCTTTTAATTATTGTATTTCAAGAAATTTGCTAGGACGATGAAAGGAATTCTATTATGTTATTTAGTATAAAAGTGGCAGGGTATTTTTTATTTATGAAGGAATATATGAAAATAAAGGCTAAATAATTTGAGTAGAGATTTGTTAAGGGGAGTGATGTATATGAAAGTGATTATAAAAAATTTACCATCATTAGAAGTGGCATTCATAAGAAGAACTGGTAGTTACTTTGAACCACAAGATCATTGGGGGAAGTTATTGAACTGGTCTATTGAAAATAAGCTTTATCCACCTGAGCAATCATTTATCGGAATTTCATTAGATAACCCTGAACTTGTTGCAAGTCATATGTGCCGACATGATGCTTGCGTTACCATACCTAAAAACTTTGAAAAAGAACAACATGAGGATGTGCAATTTAAAAGTGTAGATGGAGGTCTATACGCTCTATACGAATTCTATGATAAACCTCATAAATTAAGTGAAGTGTATCGATATATGTACGCAGTGTGGTTACCAAATAGTGAATATAGTGCAGATTATGATAGGGATAATTTAGAGTTTTGTATGAACAATGTTGCAGAAGACCTAGAAGGAAAATTAAAGGTTGATTTATTTGTGTCAATAAAAAAGAACAAATAATAAGTAGTATAAATTATAAGTGGTATTAAAAAATTGTTTTTTAATAGTATAAAACCCACTCTTAAAAATAGTTGAGAGTGGGTTTTATGTTGTTATTGAGAAAAAAGTTTACTTTAATTAATATGAATATTTGTTTATATGATGAATGTACGTAATAGTACATAATAAAAATATTATTTTTTTGTCACAAAAATGAGCATTCTGGTTTCTCTATAATGCAGGCATCAAAAGAGAGAGAGGTTTTATTCACATGCAAACAATAAAAAGTGAAGAGAGGAATGTTTCACATATAACATTTGAAGCGTTGTTTAAACAAAACTATGCGTATGTTGTTAAACAAATAATATGGATCATTAAAGAACAGACGGTTGCTGAGGAATTAGCGCAAGAGGTGTTTTTGCAACTGTATCATTCAGATTGGAAAGCAATAGAAAATTTATGTGCTTGGCTTATAAAGTCTTCTACTTATGTCGCCTATAACTACATTCGCTCTGAAAAGAGACATCGGGCAAGAATCGATAAAGAAACCCAGTATCAAGAAGTTCAAATTGATTCGTCACTAGATGATGAATGGATCAGAAAAGAAGAAATTACAAAAGTACAAAGGGTTTTGCGAAAAATGAAAGAACAAGATCGAACAATATTATTAATGAAATTTTCAGGGTTTCGATATAAAGAAATCGCGCAAGTACTTCAGATTGAAGATTCGTCTGTTGGAACATTGTTGGCACGAGCTAAACTTAAGTTCCGAAAAACTTTTGAACAAATGGAGGGGAAATAAATGACTTGTTATGAAATGGGATCCATTCAATCATATATTGATGGCGAACTTTCGCGTGAGGAAAGAAAACAATTTATAAAGCATTTAGACAAATGTAAGAAGTGTCAAAATTTATTAATTGAGCTAACAGAATTAAATCAATGGGAACATTCAACACTAGCCGAGGAGAAGCTTCATGAGGCTCCAGAAATAAATATTGATGTCGAAAAAGCATGGCAAACATTTAATGGTTATAACCAGACTAATAATGTACTTAGTACAAATCAAACGATAGAAAGAAAGCAGGGAGTATTTTCAAATATGAATAAAAAATCAAAACGGTTCATGTATACGTCGGTTGCTGCGGTAGGCATTTTTACTATAGCTATGATCCCGCAAGTTCAAGTTGCAGCAACTAATATTGCTTCTTACTTTGCTAATGAAGTATTAAATGATACGGTTGTGAATGAAGGAAGTAAAGATGAAAACGGTGTACAACAAGAAGGTATGTTGAACGGGCAGTTTATACCTATTGATGAAAAGATAACAGATCAAGGGATAACTGTACATTTTAAAGAATTATATGTGGCAGATGCACGTATATCTGTTCATTATAGAGTGGAGAAAGCCGATGGAACTCTAATGCCATTTGAATTTGATACAAATGGATTAGATATAAAAAGCGATGGAAAAGTAAATGGACAACAAGAAGAAAATCCTGAATATAACACAGGAAATGGTATGTTTTCACAATTATCATTTATTCAAGGTGAAGACAATTCACCATTTGAATTATTGTCAGAAGGAAAACAGTTAGAGCATGTAGGCATTCGTGATAAAGACAGACCAGAAGGCGTCATTACATTTGTTGAAGGTCTTGAAGGAAAAGGTTCCTTTAAACAGCCTTTAACATTAGATGTAAACATAAATAAAATAGGAAAAATAGCTGGATCTTGGAAAGGTCAATTTCAAATTAATCCTGAAAAAGTAAATAAGTAAAACAAATTTATATGAAAAAAAGAATAACACAATACATGTCGAGTGATATCTTTATCTATTGGTTTGCTTTTATAATGCTTATTTCTTACATTATTTTAACTATCTCTTTTATCTACTAATCAAATAGTAACGAAGAATTTCAATGTATGAGATAACTAATTTTTATAAGTTATTGTGCAGCGAAATCACCAAATAAACAATTGAATGAGACGAGCATATACTAATAAATGACACAATGCATAATTTATAATCGTATTTGAAGAGCACCTTAAAGTGCTCTTTTTTTTTTGAAATTCATGCACATATATAAGTTGTTCTTTATTCGTATTATCGCCCTTACATTATGTAATTTTGCATAATGTTACATAAATTGTGTATTTTCCCTTTTTTTCGACAGGAGCAGGCAGTATACTTTGTACAAGCTTTCTATTTCAAAATTATACGAGGTGAAAAAATGAAAAACAAAAAGACGTTAACTAAGGTAGCATTAACAACAGGTTTAGCTTTAACAGCAGTAGCACCATACGGAGTAGGTCATGCAGAGGAAACAGATCAACTACAAGTTCAAATTCAGGAGGAATCATTCCGTTCTGGTGAACTTACACAACCGTCACAAAAGGCACCAGAGAATGTAGTAAAAGATGCTCTTAAGGAGAAAACAGAACAAGCCCTTTCTTCAAAACAAGTCAATGGAGAAACTGGAGTAGATTACAAAGTTCTTCAAAAACGTGATTCATATGATGGGACTACACTTGTACGTATACAGCAAACATATGAAGGAAAAGAAGTATATGGCCATCAATTAACTGCACACGTAGATTATAACGGTGTTATTAAAAGTGTTTCAGGTGATAGCGCGCAAAATTTAAAACAAGAAGAATTGAAAAAGCCTATCAATCTATCAAAAGATGAAGCGAAACAATATATTTATACGAAGTACGGGAACGATATCAATTTTATTTCTGAGCCAGAAGTTAAGGAAGTTATTTTTGTTGATGAAAATAATGGCCAAGCTAGCAATGCATACCAGGTTACATTTGAAGCGGCAACACCAAAATATGTTTCCGGAACATATTTAGTAAATGCACAAAATGGTGATATGTTAAAAAATATGGTACAAGAGTCTAACTTGAAAGCAAGTGAAAAACTAGTTGGAGCCTTAAAGAAAAGTAAAAAAAGCAGTCTTACATCATTAACGGGCACTGGAAAAGATGATTTAGGGATCTCTCGTTCATTTGGTATTTCTAAACAAAGTAATGGCAAATATGCTCTGGCTGATTATACAAGAGGGCAAGGAATTGAAACATATGATGTGAATTATAGAGATATTACGAAAGAAGAAAGCTATTATCCTGGTACATTAGCAACTAGTACTTCGACAACATTTAACGATCCAAAAGCAGTAAGTGCTCATTACTTAGCAACAAAAGTTTTTGATTTTTATAAAGATAAATACAACCGTAATAGCTTTGATAATAAGGGACAAAAGGTAGTTTCAGTTGTACACGCTTGGGATTCTGAAGAGACGAATGATCCGAAAAATTGGCAGAATGCATTGAGTGCTAATAATGGAAGTATGCTTGTATATGGTGATCCTATCGTCAAAGCATATGACGTAGCTGGCCATGAATTTACACATGCTGTTACTTCTAGTGAATCTAATCTTGAATATTACGGTGAATCTGGTGCGATTAATGAGGCACTATCTGATATTATGGGAACATCTATTGAGAAATACGTAAATAATGGAAGCTTTAACTGGACGATGGGAGAACAAACTGGATCTGTCTTCCGTGATATGGAAAACCCAGCCTCTGTTCCATCTTCACTTGGAGTACCTTATCCAGATGATTACAGCGAATTTAATGATTTTAATGGATGGGATCAAGGTGGCGTTCATTTTAATTCAAGCATTATCAATAAAGTTGCGTATCTCATCGCAAAAGGCGGAACTCATAACGGTGTAACTGTTAAAGGAATTGGTGAAGATAAAATGTTTGATATTTTCTATTACGCAAATACAGATGAGTTAAACATGACTTCTAATTTCAAAGAATTAAGATCAGCATGTATTCGAGTGGCAACTAACAAATATGGTGCAAATTCAGCTGAAGTTCAAACAGTACAAAAGGCATTTGATGCAGCAAAAATTAAGTAAGTTAGAAATATAGTTCTTATTCATATATTATTACATTATGAAAAACAGCTAATGTCGTTTTAAGGATATTAGCTGTTTTTTTCATACCAATGTATTTGAAAAATAAACTTACTAAGCAATAATTAGGTACTCTACCTTTAAGAAGTTGCGACAAAGATTTTAGGTTTATAGTATATAAAAACAGAAAATTAATAATATATTGACCCCTTAATGGGAAGTGCTATAAAATGAAAGCGATAACAAACGATTGCTTTAAAATAATTTCCCTGATCTTTTCGTATTTACAGATATATGAAGACATAAATAAACTATTTTTTTAACAATCAATGCAAACGTTTTCGTATTGGAAAGATCATTGAAATACATATGTGAAAATAACCAATACGGGGGGAAGCAAAAGAGATTTCTAGATTAATTTAAATTGTGTAATGCAGTACGGGCATAATAAATCGTCCGTACTATTTAAAGAAAGGGTGTATGTAGTGCAAATGACAAAAAGATTAATTAACAAATCAGTTTTATTGCTTACTATAATCGTTATGTTATCATCTGTTTTCTCGTTTCAAAGTGTAAAGGCAGTTTCAAATTCGAAAATAACTGAAGTTATCGTTCATTACAAAGAGCAGCTTGGAAATACAAAAGACTGGAATCTTTGGTTATGGGGAGAAAATGCAAATGGTACATCTTATGAATTTACTGGTGAAGATGAATTTGGAAAGTACGCTAAGATTAATATAGATGGTGACTATAATCGTGTAGGATTCATCATTCGTACAAATGAGTGGGAAAAAGATGGTGGGGATCGTTGGATTGAAAATATAAAGGACGGTCGTGCTGAAGTATGGATTCTTTCTGGTGATGAAAAGGTATATAACGCTAAGCCTTCTTCGGATCTATCAATTCAAAAAGCAACTATTGATAGTTTCAATGAAATCACTGTAACGACGAATGTTCCATTTCATATTAAGGAACAGAAAATTGAAATTGAAGGTATTAAAATTAAGAATATTACTCCTTATGATATAAACAGTGGAGATATTACGAATAAGGTGAAAATAATTACGGAACAGAAAATTGATTTAAAACAAACATACAAAGTTAAAATAGAAAACTTAGCTGATACGAATACTGAAATTGGTAAAGTCATTCGTAGTGAGGAATTTGATCATTTATTTTATTATGGTGGTAACGATTTAGGAAATACATATACCGCGCAACATACAAAGTTCCGTGTATGGGCTCCTACTGCGAGTGAAGCGAAGTTAGTTACATATAAAAAATGGAACGATAAAATAGGTACTGAAATAAATATGCAACAAGGTGAAAAGGGCACCTGGAAAGCAGAACTTAAAGGGAATCAAAAAGGTCTCTATTATACGTATAAGGTAAAAATTGGTGATAAGTGGACAGAAGCAGTTGATCCTTATGCACGTGCTGCTTCTGTAAATGGAGATAAAGGTGCGGTTATTGATTTAGAAGAAACAAATCCGAAAAAATGGAACACTAACAAAAAGCCTAAATTAAAAAATCCGGAAGATGCTATTATTTATGAATTGCATGTACGTGATCTTTCTATTCAGCCCGAAAGTGGCATTAAACAGAAAGGAAAATATTTAGGTGTAACAGAAAAAGGAACAAGAGGGCCTGAAGATGTGAAAACAGGACTTGATCATATAAAAGATCTTGGTGTTACACACGTTCAGCTTTTGCCGATATTTGATTATGCTTCAGTAAATGAAGAGAATGTAAACGAACCACAATATAACTGGGGATATGATCCAAAAAACTTTAACGTACCAGAGGGGTCCTATTCTACAAATCCATACGAGCCAACTGTTCGAATAACTGAATTAAAACAAATGATTCAAACACTACATGATAATAATCTTCGTGTTGTTATGGATGTAGTTTATAACCATATGTATAATGCTACTGAATCTAATTTTCATAAGTTAGTTCCAGGTTATTATTATCGTTACAATGAAGACGGAACATTTGCAAATGGCACTGGTGTAGGAAATGATACTGCTTCAGAACGAAAAATGATGAGGAAATTTATGATTGATTCAATAACATACTGGGCAAAAGAATACAATTTAGACGGATTCCGTTTTGATTTAATGGGTATTCATGATTATGAAACAATGAATGAAATACGTAAAGCTGTTAATCAAATTGACCCTTCTATTATACTACATGGAGAAGGTTGGGATTTAAATACACCTCTTGCAGCAGAGTTGAAAGCAAATCAAAAAAATGCAGAGAAAATGAAAGGGATTGCTCATTTTAACGATAATATACGTGATGGATTAAAAGGTAGTGTATTTGAAGAGAAAGAAAATGGGTTTGTAAATGGAAAGGAAAACATGGAAGACCGTATTAAAAAAGGCATTACCGCAGGCATTGACTACGATACAAATTCGTCGACTTATCAAGATCCAGAGCAGGTGCTAACTTATGTGGAAGCGCATGATAATCATACATTATGGGATAAACTTGAGTTGACTAATCCAAGTGACAGTGAAGAAGTGCGAAAACAAATGCATAAATTATCTTCTTCGATTTTATTAACATCACAAGGTATTCCGTTCTTACATGCGGGACAAGAGTTTATGCGCACGAAATATGGTGATCATAACAGTTACAAATCTCCAGATTCAATTAACCAGATGGATTGGCTGCGCCGAGCAACGTTTAATAATGAAGTAGATTATATGAAGGGTTTAATAGAATTACGCAAAAAGTACCCAGCTTTTCGAATGACATCTGCAGAGCAAATAAAAACACACGTATCATTTATTGATGCTCCGAAAAATACTGTAACTTATACAATAGAGGGGAATAAACATGAATACTTTACAGTGGCTCACAATGCAAATAGAGAAACTGTTGAAATAACACTTCCATCGAAAGGTCCTTGGAAAGTACTAGTAGACGGGAAGCAGGCGGGAAGTAAATCTCTTTATGTTGTGCATGACAATAAAATTAAAGTTCCTGCGTTAAGTTCATTTGTTTTAAAGTTAAAATAGTATAATTTCACATACTGTAATTGTATTACAATTTAATCAATCAAAAAGAGAAGAACTCGCCAAGGTTCTTCTCTTTTTTATGTGTGATTAGGGTTTCCGTAATTGTAGATATACGAGTTTGTGAATATAGCAAAAGGCAAGACGATGAATCTATTTTCAAAGTGACGAGAAAATGACAAAACTGTAAGAATGCATGAATGATTGTAAGAAAGTTCGATGTTTTCCTTTTTCTTTTTTTATTAAAGTGAAAAAGAAGAAAGCGGTGTCATAAGAGGTTGGTATTTTTAGGTGGGTACAATAACCAACACTATCCATGTAATAAAAGTATATGGCAATCAGTAAGACACCTTACTAATAAGGAGGGATTTGAAATGTCTTTTTCTCAATTCAATATCGATATTTTTCGAGCCATTAATGATTTAGGTAAACAATATTCATTCCTAAACCCGGCCATAGTATTTTTGGCAGAATATATGGTATATATTTTAGCTTTAATTATTTTAACTTATTGGTTTATTGGATCTAGAAAAAGTAGGATGATGGTTATTCAAGCGATGGTTGCTTTTGTAATTGCTGAGGTGATTGGAAAAATAGCAGGGAAATTTCATTTGAATTATCAACCGTTTGCAGTATTGCCTCATGTTAATAAACTTGTCGACCATGCTGTAGATAATTCATTTCCTAGTGACCATACGATTCTCTTTTTTTCAATTTGTTTTTCATTTTCGCTTGTGCGTAAAAAAGCTGGATGGCTATGGCTTATACTTGCATTTTGTGTAGCGATTTCTCGTATTTGGGTAGGGGTTCATTATCCTTTTGATATTGCAGTAGGGGCTTTAATAGGGTGTATTTCAGCGATAATTTCGTATTGGTTAGTACCGAAATTATCTTTTATTAGGCAATTACTTACTCAATATGAAAGAGTAGAGAAACATGTTTTACCATCCAAAAACAAATCAAAAGGATTGTGAGTATAGACCTTTATCACCCTCATTACTATTCTTCACAAGTTGAATGTTCAATGCACTTATTTACATTCATGAAGATGAAAAGGAATGGGTAGTACATCTAGGTAATAAAATAGCTTGTTACCTAGATGTATAATCTAAATGCTGTTCCGTTAACATTTTGAATGTATCGTTATTGCAGAATTAAACCTACAATCATAATGAAACTAAATAGTATCATCCAACCAAACGCACAATAGCCGAAGATTCTAATCCATTTTGGCAATTGATTCATGTTAACTCTATTTGTGGGAACTCCTTGCATAAAAAACATCATTTTTTGATCTCTATCCCTATTATTTTGTTGTTCACACATAATATTATCACCTTTCTAGAACTATTGTGTTTATAGTATATCAGTCTGAAGAAAATTATGTATAAGGGCTCGTTTGCATCTTGAGTGGTGAATTTTATAAATAGCGAAAAAGAGTCCTATATAAATGGGACTCTTTTTCTTCAAGTATTAACTTACTGGATATGCATTAGAACCAAGATAACGTTCTTTTATAATTTGTAGATGATGAAGCTCATGTCCAGCTATGATGTATGCTAATGCACGAACTGTAACTTCAGATTTGTTCGCATATCCTTTTTGTAACCAAGTGTCTTGATCTAAGCTTTTCAGTAAATGCAAGGTAGATTGGCGAACAACTATTAAATTCTCAAGAAGATCTTGCATAGATTGCTTATCAAAAGCAGCTTTAAGAACATACATATCATCGTTATAGCCTGGAAGTTCTGCTGTCTCGCCTCGAGCGATAGATAACAAGCGATACGCCATAACACGTTCTGTATCCGCAATATGGCCGATTACTTCTTTTATACTCCATTTAGTAGGAGCATATCGAAAAAGTCCCTCACTATCAGAAATCTCTTTTAATAAAAGATTTGTTTCCTCTATTTGTTGCGCTAAAATTTGTATGATATTTCCTTCTGATACTAAGTTAACATACGTTGCATAATAGGAGTTATATTCACTTGCCTTTGGTTTAATTTGCATACGAATCATCCTTTATATTTAATCTTTACGTACAGCTTATCACAAAATAATTTCAAATTAATCTGAAAGTTCGAAATTACGATTAAAAAATTCACCTACTACCTTAGTTGAAATTGTTTATTTTCACATCAATTAACAAATAGAAAAAGGATTTTTGATTTAACTCTTAGAATATCGTTCTATTACGAGCTCTTTCATATGAATTGTTTTTTTGATTACTTTTGATGATATCTAGGAAATATAGAAAGGTTGTGAAGTTATTTGATGGGTTATAAAGCTATGCTGTTTGATTTAGATGATACGTTACTTAATAGGGATAAGGCAGTAGATACATTGTTTTTATTTGTTTTAGAAAAATGTTATGAAGATGTTAGTGATACAGTTAAAAACAATATGCTACGGAAATTTAAAGAATATGATAAAAGGGAATACGGCATGAGTGATAAAGCAATAGTTTTAGAATCGTTGTTTGATGAATTCCCGCCGAAGTATAGGTTGCCACGCAATTATATCCAAGATTTTTGGAATAATAATTTCCCTAAATGTTTTTCAATAGACAAAAATACTATTCATTTCTTACATCATATAAAGAAGCACTTTGAAGTTGGAATTATAACAAATGGCTCAACTCAAAGGCAAAGGGCTAAAATAATTAACACGAATTTAAACAATTACTTTGATACGATCATTATTTCTGAAGAAGTAGGATTGAGTAAACCGGATAAACGTATATTTGAACTAGCATTAAATAAACTTGATGTGCAACCAGAAGATGTATTATTTGTTGGAGATGACTTAGAAAAGGATATTGCTGGTCCTCAAAATGCAAATATAAAAGGGATATGGTTTAATCCTCATAGAATCACAAATAAGACTGAAATAAAACCGTACTCTGAGATTGACACTTTTGATAGTTTATTAACTTATATTACTCCGCAATGTTTTTATAATAAGTAAAAGTATTGCGGAGTAATGAATTTTTATATTCTAAACAAATAATTAAGAGAGATTTCATTTACCGTATTGTAAGTAAAAACAAAGAAACACTTAAATCTCTACTTAAGGGAAGTAACTTTATAGAAACGTTCATTACTGGTAACTGTTTCAGAAATAAACAAACTAAAAATACAAGTAAGGAATGTATTCTTAATCTCGCATTGCCCCAGCCTCTCGGGAAGTCATTGCTCCTTGTCCTGCTCTTACATCATTTTGAATTTCTTGTTTTACTTTTTGCGCATCAGTTGTAGCAAAATCCGATTTCATATTAGAATCAGATTTTATAGCTTTTTTAAGATGTTGCATACAAACCCTCCTTAATTTAATATTTAACAAACTTATTACTTACAAAAATACATTCTTCATCCCACGAATAGTTGAACGCATTTTACTTAAATTAAAGTGGAAATTATAAAAAGAAGAGTAAGGACGAGTGACAAGGATTTTGAATATGATTACACAAAGCAGAAGAACCTATTCAATATAGACGCTTTGTACAGAAGATTGTCCCAAAGTCATTTATATGAGGCAAGAGGCAAGAAACAAGAATTAGAAACACTAATGATGTATTGGTGGCTACATGATATGGATGGAGACACTGGTCATAGGAAAGAGTATTTAGCGACAACATATCCTGAAGTGTTCGCATAAAAAAAGCCTCCAAACGGAGGCTTTTTTTATGCAGATAAATGACTCGATGAAGACATCGCTTTTACATTCATTATTATCTCGCGTTCTAAGATATCATTTTTCTTACCAATACGGCTTCCGATAAAGAATACATCGATTAAAGCCCAAAAACCAAGTCCACCTAGAGTAAGTGTCATAGCGATAGCCATACCAAAGTCACGTGCGTAGTAACGATGCCCACCAAGTCCACCTAGGAAAAACCATATTAAGTAAGCAATCCCTTTTGACTTTTTCTTTTTTTCAAACTCCGAAGTAACAAGAACCATTTGGTCCGCTGTTAAATCTTTTTTCAATAGTAGATTATCCATTGGAATTCTCCCTTTAAATGTAAGATATAATAATTTCGAATATAAATATATCATAATTCGATTGTGAAAAGTAATATTTTTAAAATATATAATGCACACCAACAAATAAAAGTATATTCGAATTATTACGGTTTTTACCTTCCACTTTTTTGTTTAAGTAAAAAGTAAATTAAAGTAATAATTATATCCTGTTATATGCCTTTTCACGTCACTCATGATTATATACATTCTATACAATGTAGAAGAACTGATGTTTGTGGTAAACTAAGAAATGAATAAAGGGGGAGTTTTCTTGAATAATTTTAATGATACGATCCGACATTTAAACAATATAGTTTACAAACCTAACAATTTAATAATTACGAATCTAAAAGAAGAAAAGCAAAACGCAGAATATGCAGGATGTATATTTCACTTAAATAACAAAACCATCCGTTTTAGAAAATCCAAAATTACTCCTAATAAAATTGGTCAATTTGTTTCTTTTTGGGAGAAAGATGACGATATGCAAAATCAAGCATTCTCTTATGACGCTGCTCCTGACTTATTAATTATTACTTGTATAGATGATAATAAACTAGGACAATTTATCTTCCCTAAAGAAATTCTTCTTAAGGAAAAAATCTTGAGAACACAAAATCAAAAAGGCAAGATGGCTATGCGGATTTATCCTATATGGGATAATCCTGTCAGTAATCAAGCTAAAAAGAGCCAAATGTGGCAGCTTCAGTATTTTGTTGATTTAAGCGATCATAATAATTTACCTATAGACAAACTATTACATTTGTATTCGTAGCTTCTTATCTTAAGTAATCTTGTTGGTTAGACTTTTTGTACCGGTACAGTTAAACGAAATGTACATTGTTTCAGTACCCCATCAAAATTACAATCAGCATATACTAGTTTAACTTATACATTTTAAGGGGTGCTGACTATGACAAGTCTACAACATAAGCTTTTTACAAGATTGAATCTTGCAAAGCGTACTAAAGTGAAGTTTGAAGAATTAAATACAATTCTTTTTGCATTTGCACACACGATACCATTTGAGAATTTAGATGTTATAGCAAGTAACACGAATACAATTACTATGGAAAATTTACAGAATAAAATTTTAAGTACATCCCGCGGCGGACTTTGTTATGAATTAAATACTCTTTTGTACTACTTTTTAAAAGATTGTGGTTATGATGTACAACTCGCATTAGGTACCGTATATAAAAATGATATAAACACTTGGGCACTCGAGGATGGGCATATAACGATTATTCTAAATTATGATAACGTACGATACGTAATTGATGTAGGTATTGCTTCATTAGTACCTCTAGTCCCTGTACCTTTTACTGGTGAGGCTGTTTCTTCTAAAAATGGTACGTATCGAGTGAGACGAAAAGATACGAGTAAAGGGAATTACGTTCTAGAAAGAAAAGATACAAACGGTGAGTGGAAAGTATGTCATGCTTTTTATAATCATATCATTGATGAAATAGTAGTGAATGATGTTCAAAAAAGAGTAGTAGAAGATGAGAAATCTATTTTCAATAAAGGACCAATTGCAGTGAAATTGACGGAATCTGGTCATGTCTCTTTAACCAATACTAGTTTCACTGAAATAGTTCATGGCGAAAAAGCGAAACGTGAAATTACAGAAGAGCAATATAGAGAGCTTTTATATACTTTATTTGCTATTGAGTTATGATAACGCGAATAGCTAGCCGGTTCTTATGAAGAATCGGTTATTTTAATTTAAAACAATTATTAAAGTTTGATTTTCTTAATAGATATAATACACTAGAACAGTATAAAAAAGGATAAACAATGAATTTTAAATGTAAAGGAAGATTTTTATGTCAATAATCGATAAATTAAAGCTTAATAAGTATACAAATATGGTCGTAATTAATGAACCAAGTGATTATGACATTTTTACCGGGAAAGAAACTACATTTTCAAAAGAACACGATGCTATTTTTATTTTTGTAGAAACACTGGATGAAATGGTGAAACAAACAAATTTTATTATTAGTAATGAAGAATTACTAATTGAAAAAGGATACATATTCATTGCATATCCGAAAAAGGGTAATTCTCGCTACAGTACGTTTATTCACCGTGATGAGATGTTTCCAGCATTAAACGTTGGAGAAGATGGATATGTGGGAGAAAGCGATATTAAATTTGCACGAATGGTAAGTATGGATGACATCTTTACTGTTGTAGGTTTAAAGCGTGAGAAGAAAAAAGCGACAAAAACGCCTGCAATGAGCCAATGTGTAGCTGATTATGCAGATCGAATTCAAGATGTTGAAGCTTTATTAGCTAATCACCCAAATGAACTTAAGTTTTATCAAAGTTTAACACCTGGATATCAAAAAGATTGGGCACGTAATTTATTTTCTGTAAAACAAGAAAAAACACGTGAAAAACGTCTTGAGAAAATGATCGAAATTCTTTCCCAAGGATATAAAACAATTGAATTATTTCGTAAAAAGAAAAAGTAAAACTAGGTAATTCACAATGATGCAACAATTAATTGAGCTTAGCACATTGTAAAAAGGATTCCTTTCAGTATACTAAAGTATGTTCTTATATTTAAATAATTAGCAAAAGAGAAAAGGTGTTTGAAATGAAATCGTATATTGTAGTTGGAGCTGGTATTTTAGGAGCGTCTACTGCTTACCATCTTGCTAAGGCTGGCGCGAACGTTACTATCGTGGATCGTCAACAAGTAGGTCAAGCAACAGATGCAGCAGCAGGTATTGTCTGTCCATGGCTTTCACAACGTCGTAATAAAGCATGGTATAAAATCGTTAAAGGCGGTGCACGTTACTATTCTTCGTTAATTCAGCAATTAGAAGAAGACGGTGAAACGGATACAGGTTATAACCGTGTAGGTGCAATTAGTTTACATACTGATGAGAAAAAACTAGATCAAATGGAAGAGCGAGCTTATAAGCGCCGTGAAGATGCACCAGAGATTGGTGAAATTACGCGTTTATCAGCTGAAGAAACGAAAAAATTATTCCCAGCATTATCAGAAGAATATAGTTCTGTTCATATTAGTGGTGCTGCACGAGTAAATGGAAGATTATTACGCAACGCATTAATAAGCGCTGCGAAAAAACATGGTGCAACTTTTATAAAAGGCAATGCAGTATTAGTCTGTGAAGGTAGTCAGATTACGGGTGTTAAAGTAAACGATAAAACAATTCTAGCAGAAAAGGTTATTGTAACTGCAGGTGCATGGGCGAATGAAATCTTAAACCCATTAGGAATTAATTTCTTAGTTACGTTTCAAAAAGGACAAATTGTTCACCTGCAAATGGAAAATATAGCAACAGAAAATATGCCAGTTGTTATGCCGCCAAATGATCAATACATTTTAACATTTGACAATGGCCATGTCGTAATTGGTGCAACACATGAGAATGATACTGGTTTCGATCACCGTGTAACGGCTGGTGGTTTAAATGAAGTATTCCATAAAGCATTAACAGTTGCACCTGGCTTAGAAAATGCTACTATGCTTGAAACGAGAGTTGGATTTAGACCATTCACACCAGGGTTCTTACCTGTAATTGGCCCGCTTCCTAACTTTGAAGGTATTCTCGTTGCAAACGGATTAGGTGCCTCAGGTTTAACTGCAGGTCCATATTTAGGATCAGAACTTGCTAAGTTAGCGCTGGGACAACCAATTGAGTTAGATTTAAATGATTATGACGTTGCGGGCGCAATTGAATAACATCGGGTATGAAAAAATACACTAAGCAAATTCGATAGGAAATAAGTAGTTTTTTCTCCGTTCAGAGTAAGACTGTTTACGAAAAATGAAATTCTTTAAAAATAAAGAGCCGACACCATGAACGTGCATTATTAATGTAGAATTGTGATGTTTGCTCTTTATTTCTATTTATTTAAAGCTTTTTTTGAGAGGAGGTTAAGTAATGAGAGCACCATATCAAGTATTAATATTTCCTTATATAAAAACTGACGATTCTATTCAATATGCGATTTTCAACCGAAGTGATTATGGTTATTGGCAAGGAATAGCTGGTGGTGGAGAAGACGGTGAGATTCCTATTGAATCAGCAAAACGTGAAGCGTTTGAAGAGGCTGGTATTACAAGAGAATGTTCATATATACAATTAGATTCTGTGTCTTCACTACCAGTAGAGGATGTAGTTGGAGAATTCCTTTGGGGAGATGACGTTTATGTAATAAAAGAATTTTCGTTTGGAGTTAAAGTACCTACAAAAAACATCTCATTATCTAAAGAACACTTACATTATAAATGGTTATGCTTTGAGGAAGCCGTAACGTATTTGAAGTGGGATAGCAACAAAACAGCATTGTGGGAATTAAACAAAAGACTATTAAAACAATAAAGTGAAACTTTAATCAGTGGGGGTTTTCTTCATCCCCACTGATTATTAGTTGAACCAATCGGACTTTTATGGGCAGTTAATCCCTCACCTAACTTCTTTACTTTTTCTGAATTTTGAGGTGGGGGGTCTTACTGCCCATTAAAGCGAGATAAAAGTGTTAGCTAACAAAGATATTAGCGGAACAAGAATTGAACACTACTAAAAATCAAACATGGATTTGGCAGGGTCAATGAACCAAGAGAACTTGCACTAAGAAAAGCTCTATACAGTTGCCTCTGAAAAAATGAAAATAGTTAGAAATATTTTTTTGTTGTATGGTTTTTGGCTCTGAATAGCGGAATACATATTAAGTATTCAACAGTTCAAATAAAACGAGTCATCTTTTTATTTGAAGAAGAAAGATGACCAGTTTTATGCTAAAATTCGCTTAGTGTATATTTTCGTTAAAATGTGGGCAGGCCCACTTTTAGCAAAACCGGAGTGGAAATGATGAGTATAAATTGTTTTGTGGGATTGATAAAGAATGAATTATTAAAAGAGATAAGCATAAGAAGCGAGGATGAATCCGAGCCTGTAGTAGTTAAAGATATTCCTAGACTTTGGAAGTGTTTAGGGAAAGGTAATTATGCCGCGGTATTCATGCACAAAGAGTACAAAGATTGGGTAGTGAAAGTATACGCGCGCGAAGGAGAAGGCATTGAAAAAGAGTCAGAAGTATACCGCAGAATCGGAAACCATCCTTCTTATTCAAAGCTTATTTATAAAGGAGAAAATTTCATAGTATTGAAACGGTTAAAAGAAATTACCTTATACGATGCTGTTCATAAAGGGATTAAAATCCCTAAGCAGGTGATCCTTGATATCAATAAAGCTTTAGAGTATGCAAGAGAACAAGGATTAACCCCCTGCGATGTTCACGGGAAAAATGTGATGATGGAAAAAGGAAGGGGATATGTAGTCGATGTATCTGATTTCTTAAAAACAAATGAAGATAGTAAGTGGAGAGATCTAGAAAAGGCATATTTTACATTTTATTTGCCTTTCATTTATAAATTGCCTTTCCCTGTTAAAATTCCGTATTTTATGTTAAACATTGTTAGACGTTCGTATAGAAAATATAAGAATCTTAAAAAGAAATTCAAGTTGTAATACTTATAAGTGAACCGCTAGTAAACAAAAGGACCGTACATATTAGAGATGTACGGTCCTAATCTTTTTTATGCATACATATTTTTGCTAGTTATATCACTATCAATCCCAAAACGAGATATTTTGAATAAATGAAATCGTCAAAATAAGTGTTGATGCGGAACCAGCAGTTAATAACATTACTATTTTTCGTCCATTCTGTTTTTTTGAAGGTTTTATAAGTTCTGTAATCAACACAATCCATATTATTATAGAAACTATAGAAATAATATTTATAGACATATGTAACACATCCCTTCGTGTTTTTACATAAACATTTCTTTTTTATAAATTAAAAGCAGTTTAACAATAAAATATGTACAGCATTATAAATCAATATTTTCCTGTTAAACCATCTTTTTTAAATAAAAATACGACTGATAAAATAATAACAACAGCCTTCAAACTGCCCCAATATGGATAAATAGCATGATCTGTTAGATTAGCATGCTGAAAAATGTTCTCTAATCCAAAAATCCCAATAATGACCGCTAAAAGAAAAGCAGATTTTCCAATAGTTGTATTACGGTAGAGGGTAAATAAATATAGTGCAAATATAAGCGGTAAGATGATTTGGAGTAAAAGTGTCATAAGTAGCCCTCCTAGTTTATTTATAATTATATTATATACAAAATTGTAATAAAAAGGAATTGCTCTTTTTGATACTAATAAGATCCCTCTAATCATACTCTTCTATTAAAAAGAATATAAAGGGGTGTAAAGTTAATTGACAAAAGTTAAAGTTCGTTTACGACCCATTGTTCATAACATAAATTTACCCACTGTAATAAAAACAGCAATTCTTCCAGGTGAATCGGCTGAAAGGCTATTTATCGCAACGCAATTAGGAGAGGTTTTCTACATAGGAGATGGCGTCATAAAAACATTTTTAAATATTCGTCCGCGAATTATAAAATTAGGCACATCTGAAGAAGGTGTCTCTAGTAGTGGTTATGATGAACGAGGATTGCTAGGACTAGCATTTCATCCACAATTTTATCAAAACGGTTTATTTTATCTTCATTATTCAGTAGCTGGCACTCAAGGACCTAGTGCACTTTCTGAACAATTTAAACCGAATCCTTGTGACCCGAAAACTTTAAATTTAAAATGGCTAAATAGAGATACGCAATATGATCATATCGATACAATTGAAGAATGGATTTTACAATCAAACGGTCACCCTCAAAAACGTAGAACATTACTTAATATAAAACGCCCATTTTTTAATCATAATGGAGTAAATACTTTAAACTTTTCTCCAGAGACGGGGAAACTTGTTTTTACAAATGGAGATGGTGGCTCGGGTTATGATCCGTTCAATTTAAGCCAAGATGATTTAGAAATAGCAGGTAAAATTATTGAAATCGATGTAAGTAAAAATACATTCATAAATAATCCTCCAGTCGTTACACGCTTTAATGAACTTCCTCTATCTATACAAGAAACACTTACAGTAATTGCGAAAGGTGTTCGTAATATAACCGGTATTTCATTCCAAAGGTTTTATAATCAGTATATTAAATATGCAGGTAATGTCGGACAGGATATTGTAGAGTCTATTTTTTCATTTGTTCAATATAAACCAATCCGGGTTACCGAACTTGTTCAAATGCATGTAATGAGACTCACCCCCAATCAAGATGGATTTATTAATTTTGGTTGGAGAGGATGGGAAGGAGAATTGCCTACTTCTTTTATAAAACACTGTTCTGAAAATCCTACTTTTGATGAGAGAACAATGGCTTATTATAATGAAACAATAGAAACATCAGTGAAGCGAATTCAGCCACTCATTAGTTATTTTCATAAAGATCCAAGACCGGATAAGTTTGGAGGAACTTCACTAACAGGCGTTCAACCATATATGGGAACTGCAATCCCGAATTTACATGGTAGTGTTGTGTTTACTGACCTTGCTAGAAAAGAAGAGTCTCGGCCGCCAGTTAAAGGTGTATTAGCATATACTAGAGCAGGTACAGATGGTAAACATACTGATTTTCATGTTATTGAAACTGATTATGATTTTGGTACGCAAGCCGCTTATTATATGAGTTTAGGAACAAATTTGGATCAAACTAGGTTATATTTAGGAGTTTACGGTTCTATGAAAGTAACTGATTTTAACAAAGGTACCATTTTTGAAATTATCTCTTAATACGATATACACTCGTAGTTTAATCATACAAGGAATTCCCTTTGTTTTAAAACGTACAAGTTCTCCCCCTAAAAGCCTTTTATTGTATAGTAACTCATTACAAGTAGAACACAGCTCATAAACCACTAGTGTATGAATAAGATAGAAAGTGATGGATGAGATATCTTTAGGGGGTATTTTGATGAATCGATTTGTACGTTATTGGTGTCAACTTATGATAAAGAATAATGGGGACTTTGTTCATAAAAGAAAATTATCCCTAGCAAATAAAGTAGTCATTACAGCTTTAATGAGTGCTTTGGCCACCATGTTTCAAGCAGCAGGTAACTTAATTCCTGGTATAGGGTTATTTATTAGCCCTTTTGCGACGTTACCAATTTTTTTGGCGATTTGCTACTCTATTCGTGAGGGAGTACTTTCTTATTTCCTTACTATTCTCCTATTATTTATTATTGAGCCAAGTGAACTAATTGTTTTTCCTTTTACTACAGGTTTATTAGGTATAGCCTTAGGGCTTTCCTTTATACAATTCAAGAGGAGAATTTGGGTTGTTTCCTTTTCTGCAATTTGTCTACTTATAGGAATTATGATAGTTCTCGATATTTTCCGTTTTCCAGTACTTGGTCCTACTATTCATACAACTATGGATATAAAAATGATTTTATCAATATTTATACTGAGCTTTCTATACTGCTGGATCTATGCAGGGCTTTGTAGAATATTGTTGAATAGAGTATATAGAGTATGGTTTTAACACTTGTATGGAATGGAGACTTAAAACATGTATAACGTTGCAATTAGGAGACCAAATTCGGATGATTTAGAGGAACTACACTTATTTTTCCGTATAGTTATTACGAATACATATAAAGACGAAGGATTATCACAACTATTGGATGACATAGAAAATGAAATTGACATGAAAAAGCAATATTTGAAAACAGATTTTGATAGTAATGGAGAAAAACGTTACTTTTTATTAGCAATAGATACAAATAACGATAAAATCATTGGTACAATTGAAGTTGGTCCAGCAAGTACATTGATTAATAGTTGTACAGGCGGTGTACTTAAGGATTTGTATGAAATAGGAACTGTTTTTATACTGCCGGAGTATCAAAAAAAGGGTATCGGGAGTTTACTACTAAATGCAATATTTCTTACGTTACTTAGCAAAGGTATAACAGAGTACTGTTTAGATAGTGGATACAAAAAAGCGCAAAGTATATGGACAAAGAAGTTTGGAAAGCCTAATTATGTACTGAAAGATTATTGGGGAGAATCAAGTGATCATATGATTTGGAAGAAGAGTTTACATGATACACCTATAATATTTGAATTATAAAATGAAATATGGCTATGAACGTAGCTTTTCTTACATATGTATGCTATTATTTATCTTTATAATAAAAGAGGACGTGAATGAACTTGATTAAAATTAGTATCCCTGAAGTTGATGTTACAATTACTGAACGTAAACAAGTTATTAGAGGAGACGAGCCAAGAATTACGCCAATCAATGGTTTTATCGACTTCCACTTGTTCCCTAGAGATAAAGGCGGCATTTTTATGTTTTACAATATTAATGACGAACTACTTTTCGTAGGTAAAGCTCGTAAAATTAGACAACGTATTAAGAAGCATTTCGAAGACAATGTTTCTCCAATTAAAAATCACCGTGATGAAGTATACCGCATTGATGCATGTATCGTAGAAGATCCAACAGAAAGAGAAATTTACGAAACATATATCATTAATGAATACAAAGCAAAATATAACGTTGATAAAGTATTCTATAAATAAGCAATAAAAAAACAATCCTAGCACATATACTGGGATTGTTTTTTTAGTTAGATTTATCCCTCATATTTTTCTCCTTTTTTTAAATGATTAGCAGCAATAAAACAAACTACACCTATACATATAAGTACAATTCCAATTGTTTTATGTTTTCCAAAAAAGAAAGGAATATCAGAAATAACATTTGTCATACATAACCCTACAAATACAAGGATAGGTCCTATCCACAGTAATACATTGCCGAATTTTGTATGTTTCCGCATAGTAAGCCTCCTCATCCCTTTTTACATATATATCCATGAATTGAAAGTAAATTCATAGAGAAATATAGTTTTTTTCATATCGAAAATTTAACCTTCATATATTGGTACAAGCAAACAAGAAAGGGGCCCATCATGAATTGGTTAGAAGCTTTTATATTAGGGATCATACAAGGTTTAACAGAGTTTTTACCGATAAGTAGTACAGGTCATCTTTATTTAGGAAGGCATTTGTTTCAATTAGATGAAGCAGGATTGTTTTTAGATACGATGCTGCACATTGGGACTTTACTTGCGGTGTTTATTTATTACAAAAAAGAATTTATATATTTAATCAAAAATCCGTTTTCAAAGCTGATGCTACTACTTATTGTTGGGACGATACCCGCAGTTGTAATCGGGTTGTTATTTAAAGACTTTTTTGAGGATATTTCAAAAACAGGTATTACGATTGGTTGGGAGTTTTTAGTGACCGGATTCTTCCTCTACATGGCGGATAAACAAAAGAATGGTCGTAAAAAAATGGATGACATTACATATAAAGATGCATTTATCATCGGTTCATTTCAAGCAGCGGCTATTTTTCCGGCTATTTCTCGTTCTGGTATGACAATCGTCGCTGCATTATGGAGGAAGTTAGACCGCGAAACCGCTGCTTACTTTTCCTTTTTATTATCAACGCCAGCTATTGTCGGAGCTATCATTTTGCAATTTGCAGATGTTTTTCAAGGGAAAGCAGAATCTATTTCTAGTACATCTTTAATTGTCGGAACGTTATCAGCTGCGTTTTTCGGTTACATAGCCGTTTCATGGATGATTCAATATCTAAAAAATCATTCCTTAAAAGTATTCGCGTATTATGTATGGGGATTAGGTATTTTAATTTTAACATTGCAATTTACTGATGTGTTTTAAGTATAATGATAAAGAAGTTAATTAGTTTAAGATCCTGTTTCATTCATACAAGACAGGATCTCTTTTTATTAAGGGGGAAAACATGTTTAATAAGGCTATCGTTATTGGTGGAAGTATGGCAGGAAAGCTCGCAGCAAAAGCATTATCAACTTCTTTTAAAGAAGTAATCATTATAGAAGCTGGTGAAAGATGGGATGGAAAGTCTTCGAGAAAAAGAGTTCCACAAAGTAATCATCCTCATGTGTTATTAAAAGGCGGAGAAAACGCCATTGAGGAATTGTTTCCAAATATTACGAACGAATTAATAGAAGCAGGTAGTATCGTAAATAACTTTACTCGCGATTTAAAATGGCATCAATTTGGTTTATGGAAACAGCCATTCACAGGAGAAGTACATATGATTCAACAAAGTAGGTTTTTGCTTGAATGGCATATTCAAAAACGAATACATCAAATTTCAAATATCACCAGTAAATTTAAAACACTAGTGGAAGGGTTAATAGTAGACAGAAAGGCTAACAAAGTATGTGGAGTAAAAGTTAAATGTTTAGAGACAGGCATACAAGAAGAAATACATGCAGATATTGTTGTTGATGCAAGTGGATTTAGTTCAAAAAGTATAGAGTGGCTACGAGAATACGAAATTGAAGTACAAGAAGAGAAAGTTCGTATTAATTTATTTTACGCAACGAAAATGTTTAAACTTAAAGAAAATGAGGAGTTAGACTGCTGTAATATGCTAATGTCTCCAAGTTTCCCTGACAATCCGCATGGTGTTCTTATTCAAACGATTGAGGATAATCGTTATTTTGTTACTTTCAGCGGGTATGCAAGTGAGAAAGCACCACAAACAGATGAGGAATTTTATAATTTTGCTGAAAATCTATCAATCTCCAATGTTACGGATTTCCTAAATAAAGCGGAGGCAATTTCAGATATCAAAACGTATAAAATTCCTTATCAAGTACGTCGGAGATTTGATCTCACTACAAATATGCCAGAAGGATTATTAGTCGTTGGAGATGCACACTGTCGTTTTGATCCTGTTTTCGGTCAAGGTGTTTCCGTTGCAGCTATGGAAGCTCACCAGTTGCAATTACTTCTGCAAGGTAGAAAACAACTTGATAAAACATTTACAAAACAATTTTATAAAAAGGCAGCTACTATAATAGAAACCCCTTGGGATATGACAACAACGGAAATATCACGTCACCCGCAGCTACAGAGAGAATTAACTACAAAACAAAAATTTCAGCTATGGTATACGAAACAAATATATCGACTATCCGCAAGTAATTCTGATGTTTATATTCGGTTAGTACGAGTGATGAATTTAATTCGTAGTCCATTTCACCTATTTCATCCAAAAGTGCTACTTGCTGTGTTATTAAAACGAAAGAAATAGCAGGAAAATAGTTGATTAAAAAAGAATATATAACAGTTAGTAGATATAGAAGGGGTAATCGAAATGAAAATATACATAGAACAATTAAAGAAACACGATGCTAAGGATTTATTTACGTTTGAACTTACGAATAAGTCTTTTTTTGAAACAATGGTACCTAATCGTGGCTCGCAATATTTTGATTTTGAATATTTCCAAAAACTACTAGATAATTTATTAATAGAACAGGCGGATGGAGAATCTTATTTTTATTTAATTCGTAACGAAGAAAATGAAATTGTAGGGAGAATAAATTTAGTAGATATAGATTCGGAGACTCGAATCAGTTCGTTAGGTTATCGGGTCGGAGAAAAATTTACTAAAAAAGGAGTTGCAACTGCAGCCGTAAAATTAATTTTAGACGTAGCAAAAAATAATGAAATTAATGAGGTTCATGCTAAAACAACTTCTAATAATCTTGCATCACAAATTGTACTAGAAAAAAGCGGGTTTTCTTCTTATCAAAACGAAGCAGATACAACATCTGTACAATTGAATGGGGAACAGGTGAATTTTGTACATTATATTTGGAGAAATACTTCGCGCTTATAAGAAGGGGGACTTATTCATGAATGATTTACGATATCCAATTGGGCAATTTACATACAAACGTCCTATAACGGAAGACATGATAGATACATGGATTCAAGAAATTGAAGATTTACCTAATGAACTAACGAAAGCTATTAAAGATTTAGATCAGAAGCAGTTAGACACACCGTACCGCGTTGGTGGATGGACAGTTCGTCAAGTAGTCCATCACGTTGTTGACAGCCACATGAATAGCTACATACGCTTTAAATTAGCACTAACAGAAAAGAATCCAACGATTAAACCATA
Organism: Bacillus cereus group sp. Bc061; assembly: GCF_027715825.1. Lineage (NCBI taxonomy): Bacteria > Bacillati > Bacillota > Bacilli > Caryophanales > Bacillaceae > Bacillus > Bacillus cereus group sp. Bc061. Next base: position 1,156,176 of record NZ_JAQFTZ010000001.1, on the reverse strand, counting down.
TAAAGAAGAAAAGTGGGCAGAATTACCTGATTCTAAATTACCAGTAGATGTTTCATTAGTAATGTTAGAGTCATTACATAAAAGATGGGTTAACCTTTTATATTCTTTAGAACTTGAAGATTTAGAAAAGACATTTAACCATCCAGATACTGGTGAAACAAAACTTGCTGCTGCAATTGGACTATATGCATGGCATGGTCGTCATCATACAGCTCATATAACTTCATTAAGAAAACGACTAAATTGGTAACATGGAGATTACATTAGAGAAGGCAACAGAAAGTGATGCAGCAGTTTTATTTCAAATGCAAATAGACTCATTTAACCCTTTATTACATAAATATAAAGACTATGAAACAAACCCAGCAAATGAATCTATTGAAAAAACTATATTTAGAATAAATAATCCCAGCAGTAATTTTTATAAGATGATAATAGATTCGAAACTTGTTGGAGCGATATGTATATCCCAAAAAGAACTACCTTATAAATTTTGGATCAGTCCAATGTTTATTCATCCAATCTATCAAGGGAAAGGAATTGCTCAGAAGGTACTTATTTTAATTGAAGAGATGTTTCCAGAAGCACGAAGTTTTGAACTTGCTACGATTTTAGAAGAAGAAAGAAATTGTTTTCTATACGAAAAGATGGGATATAAAAGAACAGAAGTAACTAAGAAATTAAATGATAAAACTACACTTATTTATTACAAAAAAGAAAGGTAAAGCGTTTAAAATACGCTTTACCTTTTTATGTTATTTTAGATTAAATATACAATTTTAATGTATATTCTTCCAAAATAATCGGATTAGTAATTTTTAAAATGAATAAACATGCAAAAATACACTATTTCGTCGTATATGTTACCAACGCTTTTTGAATGCTTAAAACACTATCGTCACCTTTAAATTCTTTCGTAATTGGCGTGCTCAAACTAGATACCCAAATTTTAAGTTCAGCGTCTAAATCAAAATGCCCAGCTGTTTCAATGCTAAATTGTGTAATGCTTTTATAAGGGATTGAATGATACTCAGTTTTTTTACCTGATATTCCTTGTTTATCTACTAAAATAAGACGACGATTTGTGAATACAATTAAATCACGAATTAATTTATAAGCATGTTCAACTTTCTCATCGTCTAACATAATCTTCTCTAAATCACGTTCTACACTTTCTGTACTCGTATTTGATGCATTTCCTAAAATACCGCTAAATAAACCCATAGGAAATTCCTCCTCCATTATTTGTGGAATGTGTTACTTATATTGTACCATGCAACTCGGTGTGAAGTTATGATATTACATTAGTAGTTTCTGGCTATTGTTGTAATCCTTTTATACAACCTCATCTTAATATCTTATGCTAATATGTAAGTAAGAAAAAAGAAGCAGAGGGATATAGCATGAAAAATATCGGTTTAGTATTAGAAGGCGGAGGAATGAAAGGTTTATATACTGCAGGCGTACTCGAATATTTTATGGAAAAGAACTTATTTTTCCCTTATGTAGTGGGCGTATCCGCTGGAGCTTGTATGGGAGCAACTTATTTATCACGTCAAAAAGGGAGAAATAAAAAAGTAAATACAGAGTTAGTAGCAGATCATCGTTATATATCTTATCGAAATTTAATTCGAAAACGTGAATTATTCGGAATGGATTTTTTATTTGATGAAGTACCTAATAAAATTGTACCATTTGATTTTCAAACTTTCTTAAACTCAAATGAACAGTTTGTTATAGGAACGACTGACTGCGAATCAGGACAAGCTATTTATTATAATAAAGCAGAACACGGAAATGATATTTTAAAAATCATTCGTGCATCTAGCTCAGTGCCGTTTATAGCGCCTGCTGTAGAATATGATAATCGAAAATTACTAGATGGAGGAATTATAGATCCTATTCCGGTTTTAAAAGCGCAAACTGATGGTTATGAAAAGAACGTTGTAATTATGACAAAACCAGAAGGATATGAGAAGCAACGAAATAAATTTTCTGGCCTAGCTAAAATTTTATATAGGAAATATCCGAATATCGCACAATCTTTAGTAGAACATTATCGTTTTTATAATGAGACGATATCTTATATGAATCAAATAGAACAAAAAGACAACTTTTATATTATTCAGCCTAGCGTACAGCTTCCAATAAGCGGAATAGAAAGAAGTAAAGAAAAGCTCGTTATTTTATATAATCTTGGCTATACAGATGCTCAATATCATTATGAAAACTTATTAAATTGGATAGAAAACTAAAGGGGTGGAAAGTTGAAGTTAGGAAAAAGGGTTATTTTTAATGAATTGCAGAAAATGCATAGTCCACTGCATAAACCGTTTCCGAATTGTGACATTCGAAAAATACGAAAAGATTTTAATAATATGTTTACAGAAGATGATTGTATAAGCGCTGATTTAAATTATTATTGGATGCATACAGCAGGTACTTTAAGTTACGTGCTTAATAATAATGAACAGGAGATTGTGTTCAATCAAATAAAGTGGCTAAGGAAATCTTTTTTTGAATGGTTTCCACAATATCGTTTTTTAGAAACAGAGATTATGAAGTATCCCATTTTGTATAGAGATTTCATGAATTATGAAAAGACTCGAAAGTTATTACTTTATTACCTTACTGATTAAAAACGTACAAGCGGTGCTACTTGTACGTTTTTTGTTCATAAAATATTCAATATTAACAACTTGTCCATGTAGGTATTTTAACGAGAAAAAAGAAGTACATATAGAGAATGTGTGAGGGAGGAGATAGAAGTTTGTTAGCTGTTTTCCTTTCAATTCATGTCCAACTCAAATATTTCGAGTAAAATTCGCTTCTAAATGGTATTATCAAATATCAAGAAAACTAATTTAGAAACGAAGAAGGGACAGGTTTAATATGGAAAACATATCAAATGTAGATAAAGTAGAATCAATTAAATCTTTACAGTCAACAATCCGTAAACTTGAAAATGCGCTATCTCAAATGACTCAAAAAGGCTCAAACACTAATTTAGTGAAAAAAAGACTCAAAGCAGCTAGTATCGGCTTAGCTATGTTAGAAAGTATTTGGAATCAAGAAACCCATCATTACACGCAAGAGGATTTAGCAGACGCTCGAAATGTTCTAATTGGTTTGCTTCCATCAATTGAAAAGATTTATGTTAAGTCAAAGCTCGGGAGTCCTCAAAGAACTCTTTTAGAAAGAAGAATAAAATCATTGGAACTTTCTATTCAAGCAATTGATCATTTTTCTAATCAATAACTTCTCTAAACACATAACTTACGACTACTTTTATATAGGGATTCTAATGAAAAACTACATATAGAATACTACAAAGGAGGAAGAGAGGTGACTACAATAATCAGTCCTAAGTTAGAGAAGCTTAAAAATCAATTAAAGAATGGAAACGAAAAAGCTCTTTATACTTTTTTGGATGAAATCAAGTCAAATCATACACCACTAGTAGAACAATGTCCTATAGATAATCAGTATAAACTTATAACGTATATATGGTTAGGTGATCAAAATACTGAAAATGTTTATGTAGTCGGTAGTTTTCCTGGTTGGGATCTGTCTGTAAATCAATTACAACGATTGTTACAGACAGATATTTGGTATATTACGTTTAGGACGAATAAAAGGTTCATTTCAACTTATTATTTTACAATAAATGATTTTTTCAAAAATGATTGGAGAAAGCGTAGTGAACAGTACCGACTAGACCCATTCAATGAAAATGTATTTGGAGAAGGTGCCAATAAAGCGTCTGTGTTAAAAATAGATATGGAAGTGCAGTATAGCAGTCGTTTTCCTTCAAATGATTATCCATCCGGAAAGATTGAAACATATTCTTTTTATAGTTCGATTTTAAATAACACACGTAAAATTCATATTTATACGCCTCATGATTATTCTCACACTTCACATCTTCAAGAACTTCTCATTGTATTTGATGGGAATTCATTCATTAATGACCTTTCAATCACAAAAACACTTAATTATTTAATTTACGAAAAAGAAATCCCATCGTGTATTGCTGTTGCTATAGATCCTGTTGATCGATTAGAAGAGCTAACTTATAACGATAAAATGAATACATTTTTAACGAAGGAATTACTTCTGTGGATTCAGGCTAAGTATCGTGTGCATAAAGAAGCGAAACATACAACAATTGCAGGTTTCAGTCTTGGTGGCCTAGCAGCTTTTTATGCAGCACTTCAAAATCCATATATTTTCGGAAATGTGTTGTCAATGTCTGGATCCGTACATTGGGAAAAGGATAATTACGAAAATACAATTCCTTGGATTGAAAATCAAATTTCATCAATAGATTTTAATACGACTCATCTCAATTCTTACATAGCAGTAGGTGAACTTGAAAATGAACCTCTTTTAACGGCTAATAGACGCCTATATAAAACTTTAAAAGAAAATAGATACCAAACCACTTATGAAGAGTTCCAAGGCGGACATGATGGCGTGTGGTGGCGAGAAAAGCTATTCGATGGATTAAGGGCATTAGAACTTACAAAAACGACACTAAAAAATAAAAAGGAGAGAGAATCTATGAATCAAGAAGAACTAGATAAAAAACTAAAAAAGCAAGAGATTTTAGTAAAAGATGAGAAAGTTTGGTCCTATACGTATGAGGATCATATTAGTTCTATCGTTAAAGAAGCAGAAAAGAAAGGGTCTTTTGATAATTTACCTGGTAAAGGGAAACCACTGAATCTTGATAAAGATCTTTCGTACAATCCTGAAAAACAACTGTATAGAACTTTGAAAAATAATCATGTTTTACCTAGGTGGATTGAGATTTCAAAGGAAATTGATGACTTAAAAGAAAAACTAAAAGAAAATACAAATACTGCAGAAGCAGCGAATTTAATTCGAACTATTAATAAAAAGGTTTTAGAACATAATCTACTTTGTCCACCAAGTGCGCAAAAAACGAGGGTGAAAACGGACTTTTAACAATTTTTCATGAAGCTATCTCTTGCTATATAATTAAGTAAGGCATTTTCAATTCATTATGAAAGGGAGGCAAATGTGATGAAAAATACGTATCAACTTCAAATTCCGAAAGAACTAGAACAGTATCGTACTATTTTAGAAGAAAGTGTGAAACCGTATATTAAAGTGACTGGAACGAAAGCAGAGACAACTCTTTTTGAGAGTAAGTTTGGTGGTTATCCGTATTTACCTATAGATCAAGAGCATCCTAAAGATTCAAATGGACAACCTATGATGTTACTTGCGCAGTTAAACTTTGAAGAAATTCCGCATGTTGAATATATGCCCCAAAAAGGAATATTGCAGTTTTTCGTAAGTACTGATGATGAGCTTTATGGAGCAGATTTTGATCACCCAACAATCCAAAAAGACTTTCGAATTATTTATCATTCTAAAATTACTGAAGATTTAAATAAGGTAATTACTGATTTTAGTTATTTAAACATTTTAGAAATAGAAGACTTTATCATACCTGAAGCAGCAAAATTACAATTTGAATTAGATTATCAACCCATAACATCTAGAGATTATCGATTTGAAAAGATGTTTAGTGAGGATATTGATTGGGAAGAAATTGTTGATGAAGAAAATAATACAGAATTAGGCGAACTGTATGATGATTTATGTAAAGATTTCGGACATAAAATTGGTGGTTATCCATTTTTTACACAGACAGATCCAAGGGAATGGGAAGAAAAATACCAACAACATGATATATTATTACTACAAATCGATACAGACGACTCATTAAATATTATGTGGGGAGATTCTGGTGTTGCTAATTTCTTTATTAAAAAAGAAGATTTGTTAAATCTAGATTTTTCCAATGTTATTTACAACTGGGATTGCTACTAAAAAGATATAAATGAAATACTAGCAAGCTAAAAAATCTTCCTGAAGGTGAGGGAGATTTTTTTATGTTAAAAATAAACGTTATGTTAACTAGAGTGTAAGATAATACGAATAATAAAAGTCAAGCGTAAATAACAGAAATAACAAGAAATAATGTAAAGTTGTAAAACGTGTGTAAATAGCAATAAATTTATAAAGTACAACATAAAATAAAATTATTAATTTATATTTTGTAAAAAGATTTTTCCGCATAAAAAAATTGTTACTGATCAAAAATGTTTTTGATTCGTTAAATCTTAATCAATAATCGATTAAGATTTGCTGTGATGAATTTATAAATAAAAAAAAGATAAAAAACTGTATAAATGCGTTTAAAGAAGATTTTATGTGAATCTCACTAAAAATCTCTGTTTTGTCTCATTAAGTATAGTTTACTTGTATTTTGATACCTGATATTACTTTGGTTCTATAACTGCCTATAATATATATTATGTTAACTGGATAAAAGTAATAAACTTATTATATGTTAGTTTGCATTGTTACGCTTCCCTTTTCATCGGATTCATTCTGTGTAATCGATTGTGTGCTTATTTGTTGTTGTTTTATGAGTTGTTGATGATAATGTCTCCAGATATAAATTATATTTAAGACAATAAAAAATGCAATTCGTTTTAAATGAACACATTAAACGAATTGCATGGATATGATTCATAATAAGTTTTTAAAATTAGTTTGCTACAGCAATTGCTTCGACTTCAATTAATAAGTTATCGTTAATTAACTTTCTAACTTCGACAGCTGAACTTGCCGGTGGATTATTAGTATCAATGTATTGATCTCGAATATCTCTAACAACGGCCATTTGAGAAATGTCTGTTAAGAAAAATGTTAATTTTACTACATCATTGAAATTTAAGCCTGACGCTTCTAATGCGATTTTAATATTTTCAAATACTTGTCGTGTTTGTGTAGCTAAATCATTAATTCCAACAATTTGACCGTCTATATTAATTGCTACTTGTCCAGATATGTAAATCGTTCGTTTAGCGTTACTAACTTCCACTACATGTGAGTATCCAAAAGTTGGTGGCATCGTTTCTGGATTGATAAATTTCTTTTGCATGGCTCTTCTCCTCTTTGAATATCTTATTTTCTTTATATTAGATTTTAAATTCAGATTTTACCGTTCAGCTGCTACATTTGTAAAAGTATATTAACACTTTAATTTAAAGTTATTGATGGATTATGTACGTTTGATTTTTTTGTGTGCTTGTTATAATTACACCTTGTTTTATTAATTCTTCAGTTACTTTTGTATAGAAAAAGTGATACCACCAGATAAAAAACTCTTCATAAGTAATTTCTTTTGAGTATCTGCTGCTGGCAAAGTATTGTTTTAAAGGTTTATCGTTTTCATTGAATAATAAGACTAAATCTTCACTGATTGTGTTTGCAATTTCGTTAAGTATAAATAAGTCTGTTGATTTAAATACAGGGATAACAGGTTGTGAATTTTGATATAAGCCTAATTTTTCGTAAACTACGTTTAAATGTAAGTCTTTTTGTCTATCTGCTGCTACGAAACCTTTTACTAATTGTTTTTTCTTATAATTAATATCGGTACTATTGTTTTGAAAATATTCTTTAAATGTTTCGTTATCTGCTGTTATTAAATTTAATGTTGAATATCGAGAATTTCCATAAAGACCAATTTGAACTTCTCCTAAATCTAAATACGTATTACCATACATCCCGAAAGCCTCTATATCTGTTAGTTCTTGTTCTTGAATAGCATAATAATATCGTTTCTTATTTCTTAAAGGTCGTTTCTTTTTTAAATAGTTTTCTTCAATGTAATTTATTTGTCCAAAATCTAATAACACACCACTATACAATAAAAGACTATAAGATTCTCTAGATAAATGATTAAACGTGTCGATTCTTTTTGAAATATCTTCAATACGGCTTGAATAGTTTTCAAAAATCTTAAGTGTTGGTTTAATTAGAGGTTCACAAAGGTTATAAAGCTTTTCTCCTTCACAAGCTGTTATAATCATACACGTTGGATAGTACCTCCCTCCTATTTGTTTCAATAGCCCCTCTGCTTCTAATAAATTAACGCGCTTTTCAAATTCATCATTCGTCCAATTTAACATCATTTTTATAGCATTTGACTCAAAACCAAGATGAATCAATACAAGTAAATATTGAAGTTTCGTTCCTTTTATTTTTATAGATGGCGAATTATCTCCAGACGAAATCATTTTTGCTTCATAAGCTGTATGTAATATATTCTCCGGACTATTATTAGTGAACATTTCATATTCTCTCCCTTACTAATAAATTCATTATAAAATCTATGTATTTATTAAGTTCTATAAACGAAAATGAGTGTCCTCTAATAATCCCAAATTAAAAGCCTTAGCATAGATATACTAAGGTTCCTTACGTTTTTATAATGAATGAATTCTTTCATAGTCTTTTTTAAATTGATTATCATTTTTTAACCAACTTTTAAAAGTTGGTTCTTTTATTTCTAAAATGGAACAAGTTTTAGCGATACATTTATTTTTCATATATTCCTTAAGGAAATTTTGTTTTCTCTGCTTAACAGCAGCTTGAGTTCTTTTTAGCTTTCGATCTTTTAATTGATCTAGACTTAGACTTTCTTTCTGAAATTCTTCATATTTTCTATGCAGATAAATATCTTTGTCTTTATAAATCCACTTTGAAAATAGTTGTATTGGTTTTCTTCCGGTTAAAATGACGCGATAATGTTTATTTTGATTTAGTAATTCGGCTGGTAAATTATGATTTTGTAGTACCTGATTTAAAGAATTCATAAAGCTATATGATCCTCCTACAAAGCTTACTGTATAAGTTTCATACTTGACGTAACCATCCCCATCAAAATATCCACGAACAAAATGATGTAAATATTCTTCTGGTACGAAAGGGAATTCAATGTTAAAAGATTTACATGGCATAATTCCATGTATGTTCATAAGGTCATCTTTTATTGTTTTGCTATTAATATTTAGCATATATACACCTGTTTTTTTGTTTTGGTATAGCGGCTGATTTGTTTTTAGTTCTTTTTTTATGTCTTCTAAAATATAACTTTCTTTTTGTGATATACTGACGCATTGATTTTCTTTTGGTATAACACCGTCAGCTGCTATAAATCCTAAAATATAAGCCATATTATTTGACCACATTTTAAAATAATTTTCTGTTATGTCATACTTTCTCTTCCAGCTCCCTATAGCGCGCCTTGGTACGTTGCTGTCTGATAGAACCATACGAATATACCTTGCAGATACGTTAGCAAGCATAGCGATTTCTGAGGTACCCTTCCCTTCCGCATACAGATGAATGATTTCAGGTTTTGATAGTTTACATTTTGATTTCTTTTTTCTCTCTATTTGCACTTACATCCTCTCCTTTCTTTTACTAATTAGAGACATATTTTCTTCTTTAACATATAACAAAACGTATGTTCTTTGTTACTTGTAAGAAGAAATTTACTAAATTAAAACAATTTACATTTACTTAGTATTCGTTTTATCTGCTGCTGCATGGTTTTTATTTTGTATATAAGAATAATGAATTTGACAAATTTATGAAATGTACTGCAATTACGGTGAAAGGTAAAATGATTTCGTTTAAACTACAAATAGCCACAGTTTGGAGATGCCTCTTCCCCGTTTCCTCTGTTTAATAGTAAACGTTATAGTGGTGCTTTTTCTTTAGAGCATGAAGATCTTCAAGAGATTGATGCAAAATACGGTCCATTCGATCTTACGTTAATGGAATGCGGGCAATATGATCCAAGGTGGTCTGCAATTCATATGTTGCCTGAAGAAACAGTACAAGCTCATATTGATGTACAAGGAGAATTACTTCTTCCGATTCATTGGGGTGCTTTTACATTAGCATTACACGAATGGAGTGACCCGATAGAACGTGTTACGAAAGAAGCTAACCGTTTAGGAGTTAAAATTACAACACCTCAAATTGGGGAATCTATTACGTTAAAATCTACAGACTATCCTAGGTATGCTTGGTGGCAAAAAGTCTAATTATAATAAAAAGCGAATCTGTCTCATATAGAAGATTCGCTTTTTTTCTTATTAATTATAATGTATTTTTTACAAACTGATTAAACTTGTCTATTTCTTCAACGAATGGATTATGATTACTTTCTTCAAATTTAGTTAATGTTGCGTTCGGGATTAAATTTGCTATTTCACGAGAAAATATGTAGGGACATTGTACATCATGCTTACCACAGTATATAAAACTTGGGATTTTTACGAATTTAAGTTTCTGACGAACATCATAATCTTTATATTCAACTTGTCTAAAATAATTTAACCGATTGCCAACTGTCTTTCCGCTATTCGGCAATTTTAATGCCTCTTCAAGCTTTTCTTCAGAATAAAAAGACATAAGTGCCCACTCTCTACTTAATGCTTTTCTTTCTTCTTGTACTGTACTATCATCATTTAATGCATTCATAATTGATACGATTCTATTAAATTTTACATTTTCACTACAATATATACTATCTTTATGAGATGCATATTCCTTGCTCGCCGCTGCGCCACCAACAATTATTTTCGTTAAACTTTCTTGTGCTTCAGTCGCATATACAAGAGCTAACATCCCTCCTGTCGAATGACCAGCAAACCCCCACTTATTAATATATAAAGCTTCTCGAATGGCTTCTAAATCTTTAATCGTTTCGGTCATACTATATTCAGAATCAGTTTTAGCCAAATCTGAATTGCCACATCCCTTTAAGTTAACTAAATATACGCTATAATGGTCAGTAAATGGGTTTGCAAAAGTATTTCCATTATCATTATACTCACTATACAAATGAGTAACGCAAAGTGGAGGTCCTTCTCCCTTTTGAAAATATTCAAACTTTCCTCTTGGAGTTTTGATAATATTTGTTGTCCACATATCGAATCTCCTATCCGAAATTTTCATTTTCTCTTAGTTTGTTATTTATAAGCGAATAGTATTATATAAAGAAGTAAGTAACCTATCCTGCTTAACCAATTTCTGATTCCTATAATTTATTAATTTATGATTAGATAAAATAAAATTATGCTCTAATATGAATTCATTGTGGAGCACTTCAACTAAAAATTTAGGTATCATCTCTCCTACGCCGTAATTATAATCACTAAGAATCCAAGAAATCTCTTTCCAATCTAGAATTCCTTCTGAGACTTTTTTTGGAGTGTGATATATAAATTCATGAAGTAACTCTACTAGATAAACATACATTCCGCCAGAATATGAAGAATCCTCCCATGTAATAATGCCTTTAAATTGAATTTGATCATGCGTAACTTTTATATTAGTCTCTTCTTTTATTTCACGAATGGCATTTTCTAAAGGTGTTTCTCCTGGTTCTATCTTCCCTCCTACCCCATTCCACAATCCTTTTACAGGGTCATATTTTCTATTTAGCATAAGTATCTCTTCATTTCTTTTTATAAAACATAAAGTGTGTTTGTACATAATGTGATTCCTTCCTCCGTTTTTAATAAGCTCTAACTGGAGATATAAGATGGATTGCTGCACATTGTGTCCCTGCTTCAATTAATATTGGTCTCATAGAACCGCTGAAACTTAAAGTAACCGTTTCTTCTTTTATTGCCCTTAAAGCATCCAACATAAATCGTCCATCGAAAGATATATTGAATTGTTTTTCACCTTGAATTGCATCTATCTGTTGTGTCTCAGATATTTTTCCAATCTGAGAAGCATTAGAAGAAACTTTAATTGTAGATTCATTTACAATTTCTAAGTTAACATTGTTATTTGCCCATTCACTTGCTAATAAGCTTGATCGATCTACCCCTTGTAACATTCTTTGTCTATCTATGTTAATGACTGTTTGAAATTCATTTGGAATTAAACTAGATATATTAGGATATTTCCCTTCAATTAATCTTGAATATAACGTAGTTGTGCCGAATGTAAAAATAATGTGACTTTCTGATAGATAAATAGAAACGAATTCTAAATTGCTGTTCATTAATTTTAAAAGTTCATTAATGGTTGCACTTGGTACAATACAATTCGCTTTCATATTAGTAGAAATTAGTGTTTCATGTATAGCTAGTCTATGAGAGTCAGTTGCAGCGCATATTAATTTGTTATGGTCTAACTCGATATGTACGCCGGTAAGAACGGGTCTAGATTCATTTTTCGCTACTGCAAAGACTGTTTGTTTAAACGCATCAATCAATTGTTTTGTTTCTATTTGTATTTCTGCATGATCGTCTATTTGTGGTACGTTAGGAAATTCATTCGCTGGAAAACTATTTAAGTTTAATGTGATTTCTTCTGATTGTATGGTAATTGTTTGCTCATTCTTACTTTTTATTACTATATCGCTTGGCATTTTCTTTATAATTTCAATGAAGTATTTTGCAGGTACAACAATTGTTCCTGCTTTTAAGGTAGTCGTAATTTGTTCGTCATCCATGGAACTAGGGATGAATTTTTCGATGAAAATATTTGAATTACTTGCGATTAAAGTAATTCCAGATTGATCTGCAGTTATTTTTATACCGGATAGTATAGGAATTATAGCTTTGGTAGATATTGCTTTACTTACTTCTGAAAGTGCTTGAGTGAAATGTTTATGATTAACGATAAACTCCATTTTTTCCCCGCCTTACATGAAATGATAGTTTTATGAAGATTGATGAATGATTGTTCCGTTAAAAAAGTAAGGTACTGTTTCTTTCCTTTGTAATATATTTAATAAGTGTTCTGGTATACGTAAATGCGGTTCTGCTCTATGTAATTCCATCCAAGTAATCTCTTCAATTTCTTTTGGCCTTGTTATATTTGTTTCCCCTCCAATTATTTCACCTAAAAAATTAAAGAATATTGCATGATGTCCTCTCTCTTCAAAAAAAGCTTCGCTAATGTAACAAATACCATTTACAGTTATATGTAGACCGGTTTCTTCTTTCACTTCTCGAATGACTGCCTCCTCTAACGTTTCTCCTAATTTAACTGCACCACCTGGTAGTGTGTAATAAGAACCATTCTTCCCTTTGTTTTTTACCATTAAGATCTTTTCATTTGTTTTATCGTATAAAAGCGCATATGTAACATTTACTTTTTTCATCTAAGTCCACCTTCAATAACGAGAATTTTCTGTCTTTGTTACATTCTACCATTTAATCGTTTTAAAATATAAAAAAATTAATAGAGTATTTCATTTATCTATCCTTAGTAAAGGTAATAATTGATCCCCCTTCATTTCTAAATAAAAAGAACGTATTTTGAAAGTAATTATTCAACGTACGCTCTTTATGATTTGATTGATTCATTTTGGGATTCTATATATTTTCTAACCTTTTTTCCAAATAGTATCGATTATGTCCTTTAGGGTGATCTTCACTTACTCCAATTACTTTATATCCATGTTTTTTATAAAAAGCAGGTGCCTGAAAGCTAAAAGTATCTAAATTGATTAGGCTACACTCTTTTTCAATTGCAAATTCTTCAATAAGTTTTATTAACTTGGTTCCATAACCTTCGTGTCTATATTCTTCAGAAACCCATAAGAAATCAACATGTACGTGGTGCCAAAATGTAATTCCAGTTATTCCGCCTACTATTTCTTCATTTTCATTTTTCACTATAAAACTAATTTTTTCTGAAGGCTTTTTCTCTTCATCTGAAATATGTTTTTGATTATATTCAATTACTTTTTCTCTTATGTAATCACTATCTTCTTGGACCCATTGTTTTACTATTTTCATTTTAATTATCACGCTCCTTTTAAAGTATCTATTCAATTTAATAATCGTAATATCCTGTCTAACTTAATTGTCGTAGTGCAATGTTTCATTTCACTAAAATTTAAAAAAGCCGTACTACATTTTATTTGTAGTACAGCTTTTTACCGCGTTTGATTCTTTTTACTTAAAACTTCCGTTAGTTTGAACGTATTAGTACAATAATTCAATTGTATTACTGCGAAAAAGAATGAACATTCCTAAACCAATTAGAACAATTGGAACGATAATATGACAATTTCTCTCAAGTACTTTAGCTAAAATAGGAGCTCTTAACAATGTGTAGCTAATAAAACACCATATTGCTATCATGCAAAAAAAGATAATTAATGTAACGAAATTTGCTTCCAAGGATTGACTAGTGAACATTGGTATATAAATTGAGATATTATCAGCTCCATTAGCTAATGTAATCGCAGCTACTTTAAATAATGAGCCAGAAGTGTTATCAATGACTTCATTACTTTTGTTAGAACGAAGCGAGAATAGTCCTTTAATCCCCATATAAATTGGCACGAATCCTAATAATCCGATCCACGATATAGGAATGAAAAAAGAGCTTAAGAAACCAATAATACTTAGAAAAATAATTACACTAAACCCCAAATATTGTCCAATAACAATATAAAGTTCTTTTATCTTAGTTTTCCCCTGGAAAGTTCTATCTTCTTCCTTACATACTCCTGTCTTTACTTGTGAAAATAAAACAAGGAGTATAAAAATATCATCAATATTTGTTGAAGTAAATGCAATAAAAGAAGAAATTATAGTTGTAACCAAAATAAGCCAACTACCTTTATAATGAAATGTATGCCTACTAGCGAAGCGGATTAACTGTAGTTTTTTATCAATATTTTGATTCTTTTATAAAACAATATGAATATTTTACTTATCTGCTACTTGATTCGTTAATAAATAAACCACTTTATTGCTTCTCAAATCATTTCATTTTAAATTAAGTAAGTGTATTCTTCCTACACAATGGCTAAAAAGGGAAAATTAAATGTTGTGTAATATAAAAAGAGCCCTTTATGAGGACTCTTTTTAAACTTAAGCTACTTTTCGATATAAATGTTGTGTTTCTTTTTTCTTTTCTGCTTTTGGTGGACGAATTAAAATAGATATAATGAAAGAGATAACAGAAAGAACGCCGATTATAATAAAGGTTGGTTCAAATCCTCCAAGAAGCGCCCCGATGAATGATCCTGCAAGTGCACCAAATCCGAAACCTTGGTATACAATCCCATAATTTGTACTATGGTTTTTTAATCCGAAGAAATCTCCAACAATAGCTGGGAATATAGTGATATTACCGCCAAAGCAAAAGGCAACACTTGCTACACATGCGAAATATATGCCGTAATTTAGCGGAATGAAACTTAATGTAAAGACTGACAATCCAATGATAATAAACGTTGCAGAAACGATTTTCATTCGACCTATTTTATCTGATAACGTTCCAAGAACAATACGACCTACTGTATTAAAAATTGCAATCATTGCAACGGCGTTAGCGGCAGTTGCTGCGCTAAGTCCAACGAGCTGCACTCCGATATCTTTGACCATACCGATTAAATATAGACCGCCCATACACGATGTGAATAGCATAAAAAACAAAAGGTATACTTGTTTCGTTCGCATCATTTCACGAGGTGTATAATCATTGTGTAAAGTCTCAGCTACAGTGTTACTTACTATTGCTTCACGTAAGAAGAACGATCCGATTAATACTAAAAGTAAGACGATAATCCCCCAATATAAAAAGGCTTGTGATACACCAAGGCTGTCGATCAGATTTCCGTTTATATATCTAAAGATTAAGCTGCCCATTCCATATGCTGATACAGATATACCTGAAATAAGCCCTTTCCGATTCGGAAACCATTTAATTAAATTAGATAATGATGTGATATAAGCAGTTCCATCGGCATAACCAACTACTACACCAGCTAATAAATATAGTAATGGTAAGGAGGAAACTTGTGAACTTAGTATTAAACCGAGTCCCAGCACAATCCCTGCAGTAGCGATGAGTTTTCGAAGCCCTAATTTTTGCTGTAACTTTCCTGCAAATAATGTTGAAAATGATAAAGAGAAGCTTGTAATGGAGAAAGTTATAGCAACTGAATTAAGGTTCCATCCAAACTTACTTACAAGGGGCTGATTAAATAAACTCCATGTATAAATTGTTCCAAGGCCAATTTGAACAATGATTGTACCTAGAACAATTAGTAACGGATTTATAGAAGTTTGTTTCATACTAACTGTCCCCTTCTTTTATCGTGACATGAATTTTCACAGTTAGTATAACCATCATAAAAAGCAAGATACTGCATGAAAAATGGAAATTGAATTCATGTACACAAAAAGACACTCCATTATGAAGTGTCTTTCTGCAGGTTATATTAGATTTACTTAAAGAAAGCTTTGTTAAGATAAGACATTTTCAAATGCTTATGTATATAGAATACCAAAAGATTTCTGTCATGAGATGGGACTTAAGATGTATTTTTCATTCATCATATAGTCGGATAAATGAAAAATTAATATTCAATTTCATCAAAATCTTTCGGCTGTGGTACCGTTTGCATATTGGCTGCATCTTTTGGATCGCTATAAATTGCATTTTGTTCTGTATTTACATCCTTAATGTTTTGCTTTTTATTTTTGTTCACTTTATCTTTCACTTTCAATCACTCCTTTTTGTTATAGGAGTAATTATGCCCTATTACTGTTACGAAATGTATCAACGACTAAATTACTAAATTCACGTAAATAATATAAATAATTATCACCGCCGTAGTTGTATCTTTTATTATACATTTTCGCAACAACTACATTATATTCAGGTATTACTAATATAGTTGGTCCCGTAATTCCTAATATTTGATACGAGCCTTTTGGTACACGTTCGCCTAGTTCACTTAATTGTGCAGGTTCATTTTGAACGAACCAAAACAAGCCATTTTGTGGTAGCTCTTTATTTGCATATGTTGGACTCTGCAAACTCGTAGCGATTTTTATAACTTCTTTTGGAACAATTTGTTTATCATGTATCATACCTTGATTTAAATGAAGATTGCCCCACTGTGCAAATTCTCTAGCGGAGACAAACAGATTTTTTTCAGTACCGTCATCTACTGTACCAATTTCACTAATTGCGTCTTTATTTGGATCATCAACAACTGCAACTAAATTATCATCTTGCTGTATTCTCCATCCTGTTTCTTGGAAATTAGCAGGTTTAAACACACGCTCTTTTAACAATTCAGGAAAACTTTTGTTATATAGCTGATAAATAAGACGTGTCATCATTCTTACATTAATATCTCTATACGCCCATCCTTGCCCCGGTTCAAATTCACGAAAAATTATCCCGCCATTCGTTTCTTCTAATCCGTGCGAATGTGTTACTAAATGTCTTATCGTCGTTTTACTAAGCAATACAGGATCAAAGTCTTTAAAATATTTTATCGCTTCATCATCAATAGAGTTTATTTTCCCCTCGTAAAGCGCATACGCTATCATTAATCCTAAATAACTTTTTCTAGCAGAAGCAACGTTAAATTGTGAAGATGCTGTTACTTTCTTGCTTGTAGATGTATTTGAGTGATAGCCACTATAATGCTCCAGTACAATTTTGTTATCTTTCATTATGCAAAGCGCTGCTGCAGAGCTATGGTTTTGTTCTTTTATATTTTCTACCCAAGAAATCAACTTATCATATGTATACAAATAAATCCCCCTTAATACACATAAAAATTACAGCTTGAAAGAAAAGTGCAAAATAGTTTTCACACCTTTCCTTCAAGCAAAATATCTTTGATGTTCTATACTTAAATGATCCACCAGTTCCAGCAATTAAAGCAACCGAAACATCCAGCGCATCCTATGCATCCGCCGCAACGACCTGCACAACCACCACATCTGCCGCCACATCCGCCACAGCGTCCACCACAACCTCCGCATCCGCCGCAACGACGTGCATCGTCTTGAATGTAGTAGTATGGATATTGACTTTGTTGTTGATCCCAATACACAACATTACCAGTTTGATAATCATTAAGGTTTAATGTTTGTAGTTCTTGTTGAAACTGATTCATTATGAAACCCCTCCATTTATAAATATCAATTCCGTCCACATATTGAAGTTAATAAATGTTAATAAACAAAGTAGAAACAAATGGCTATATACTTGAATACGTACATCAACAAAATATGAACTTACACTAGGTGATGTACCTTGTTTTTCAGCCTATTTTCTTAATCACTTTTTGCTGGACGAATTTATTATTAATAGAGGTTTTTAAAAATTACTAATCCAACAGTTTAGTAGTTCATCACTTAATTTTCTTTCTAGTAACTCTTTAACTGAAGGTTCTGGCATGATTTTATAAGTATGTAAAGCTTCTTGATTATAATCTATCCAGTGAAACGCCAAATGAGATTCTTTAGATTTTGGTATGAAATCAATATGTAGCTCTTGTGAATCTATCTCAAAAATATGATTGATTTCATGGTGAAGAACTTCTCGATCTTGCCATCGGTTTTCTATGACTCCTAAAAATTGTTTTATACTACAATTTACTCCGATCTCTTCCCTTAGTTCTCTTATTAATGCATTCTCAGCTGATTCGCCAACTTCAACATGACCACCTGGTAAAAAATAATGATGGCCAATATATTCAGCCACTAACAATTTTTTATCCTTAATCATAACAGCTCGTACAATATGATGAAATTTATTTTTCAATTGTTATTCCTCCCATTCATTTATTTTATATTTGATTAAAATAGTCATTTAATATCGGGATAATATAAATCATAGGTGTTTCATACGGATGAATTTCGTTAATAACTTCAAGTGCATCCTTTACAAGATCCCGTTTGCACTTTATTTCAATTTTACATTCTTGCCCTTCACAAATCTGACCAATTTCCCCGTTAAAAGGTGATGCGCCTTTTAACGGTCTCCAGTATCCTTTCACAGAACTATAGGACAGACAATGATCATATTCTCCCGTTTTACAAGCACCAATTTTATTTAACTCATTCCTCAACATTTCAATGTATTCTTCAGGGATAAATACTTCAATTTTGACTTCAGTAAATTGCATAATTCATTTCACACCTTTGCTACATAATAATTAAACGAATAAACGATAAACTTCCTCACCATCATAATCATGTCCCAATGACTGAAAACCGTAACTTTCATATAATTTCTTTGCAGAGATATTATCTTTATGTACTGTTAATCTAATTTCTTTACACGCCTTAAACGTATTTTTTATTAAATATATACTTTCTTGTAATGCCGCTTTTCCATAACCGTTACCTTGCTGCTTTTGATCGATAATAAATCCGTTTATCCAATACATATCAGTTGTTTCTTTTACAACAGCATGCATAACAAAACCAACCATTAGATCGCCATTGTATATCGCAAATGGTTGGTATTCTACAGCGTCCCCATCTGGTTTTATATATACTTTAGCAAGTGAAACTGCTACAGATGGAACGAATTTCGTCTGATTATCTTTAACTTGCAGCTTTAAAGCATCTTCCCAATTCTCTCTCGTAACAACCTTTAACTGGATATTCAATATGGTAAGCTCCTTTATAAAAAGAATGTATTTATATATTCAACGCAGTAAAATAATTCCCTGTTTCTTAATTTTAAGAAACAGGGAATTATCACTTCTAAAAAATCTATCCAGTTATATCGCTGTACTTTTCACTTCGAATATCTTTCTTTAATGATACATGCGCTATTAAAACTCCAAGTATAGTAATTACTCCACCAACTACCGAAATAAAAGTAGGTACTTCACCTAACCATACCCAAGCTATAAAACAAGCAATTACTGGCGTTAAATATAGAGAGCTTGTTGCCTCGGAAGCACCAGTATGAGATATAATATAGGCCAATGCAATATACGGGAGTACTGTTGGAAATAAACCTAAATATATAACGCTCAAATTCACTTCAAGAGGAGCCACCAGTATTTCTTGATACATTCCCGGTAAGAAAATAAGCATACATACAGTACTAGATAAAATTGTATATATGGTAAATGGCAAGAAGCCGTACTTTTTTAAGTACGATGTTTGAAAAACGAAAAATAGACTTTCTGAAACGGCTGCTAATAATATAAATAATCCCCCGCTATTAAATTGAATAGACCCCCCTTGACTAAATGATATGAAAGCAATTCCTATAAAGCTAATTACACCACCGATCCATCCATTTGCTTTCATTTTTTCATTTAAAAAAACAAAAGCAAGAATTGCCGTTACTATAGGAGTAACTGAAACGATTAAACTTGCCGATCCAGCATTTACTGTTTTTTCACCATAGTTTAATGCGATGTGATAAAAAGTAAATCCTAAAGCACCAAATAAAAAAATCGCTGGAATATCTTTTAGATCAGGTAATCGTAGTTTGTATATAAACGAAAACAAAAGAAGTATGAATGAAGCGATTAACAAACGAAGTAAAGTAAGATGTTCAGGTGTGTAAGATTCAAGACCCATACGAATTGCCGGAAAGGCCGTTCCCCAAATTAAAATTGTAAAAGAATGAGCACATATAATTCGATAATCCCATTTTTTATAATTCATGTTTTCTCTCCCCCTTCAAACCAACCACTTTATAATTACCAATTATTTCTTCCCATCATATTTAATAGTTGATACAATGTCTTCAACCAGTTTTTTATCGTAAAAACCAACCACTTGGCATTTTTCAAGTGAGCGAAGGAGTTTTTTGATGACCACTAGTAAAAAACTGCCTAAGTATCGGCAGATAGTAGATTATATGAAAGAAAAAATTGAAAATGGAGAATGGCCAATTGGAAGTAAGATCCCTAGTCAAAGGCAGTTAGCAAAATTATTTCAAGTAAATCGTAGCACTGTAATAACTGCACTAGATGAACTTATGGCTGATGGATTGATTCAAGGGAAAATTGGAGCAGGAACAATTGTAACGAATAATACATGGTCATTATTAGCAACAAATCCACCACCTGATTGGAGTCAATATGTAAAGGCCGGTATTCATAAACCAAGCAAGTTAATGGTACGAGAAATAAATGAAGCAGAAGCAAATAACAAGCTTATCCATCTTAGTAAAGGCGAACTTTCTCCTCATCTTTTTCCGTTAGAAACGATGCAGTCCATTATGAAAAAAGTAAGTGAGGAATTAGATTATTTTGGATATGAGGAACAAAAAGGGTTTTATCCGTTACGTGAAGCAATAAGTAAATACGTAAAATCATTTGGAATACATGCATCACCGGGTTCCATATTAATCGTCTCGGGCGCATTACAAGCATTGCAATTAATATCAATTGGTCTTTTACATAGAGAGTCTACCGTTTTACTTGAACAACCTTCTTACTTATATTCACTTCATGTATTTCAATCAGCAAATATTAATCTATCTGGTATATCTATGGATCCTCACGGTATATTACCTAACGAGTTATTAAAACGAATTAAATACAGTCAGAAGAAAAACATTTTATATTCAATTCCTTGTTTTCAAAATCCAACAGGCATATTAATGTCTAAAGAGCGAAGAAAAGAAATATTAAAAATATGTGAAAAGGAACAGTTACCTATTATTGAAGATGATATTTACCGCGAGTTATGGATTGATGCACCGCCCCCAGCTCCTTTAAAATCAAGGGATAAACATGGACATGTATTATATATTGGTAGTCTCTCTAAGACACTTACCCCAGGACTTAGAATTGGATGGATTATTGGACCTGAACCAGTTATTGATAGATTATCAGATATAAAAATGCAAACAGATTATGGATCGAGTTCATTATCTCAAAGAGTTGCTGCTGAATGGATAAATAAAGGTTTTTATGAGGAACATGTTGCAAACGTAAGAATTCAACTAAAAGAACGAAGACAAATAATGATACGAGCTTTACATAAGCATTGTGCAGATATTGCCACCTGGGATATACCTAGTGGTGGATTTTTTATATGGCTAAAGGTAGTACCTAGCATTCCGATGAAGAAATTATTTTCAAAGGCACTATCAAAAGGGATTCTATTAAACCCGGGACGTATCTATGAAGAAGAATCAGATCGATACATTCGTTTATCATATGGATATGCTTCTCCAGAGCAAATAACTAACGGTATTAAATTGTTAAGCGAATTAATTCGTAAGTTAATGACATAATAAAAACTCCTCTTTTTCCATAGAGGAGTTTTTGTGTATTTTATTTACCACAACCGCATTTCCTGCCCCAACACAATAAGTCCTTCATAAGGATCCCCGTCAATGTTTAATACTTGAGCAAAAGCAGGTTCTGTTTTTAAACCGTTCTCTTTTAAGCGAATAATTTCTTCTCTTATATGTGGATGCTGCATTAATAGCATATGCTCTACTATCATATGTCTATATGCATTTTGGTTACGCACTGGCTTAGGCTGAGCAAATAATTCAAATTTAAAACCTTCAAATTCAAAATTTACTTTTATCGATTCAGTATTTTTAATTTTTTTCTTTTTTATTTTGAATCCTTCATAAGAGCCATATAAAGATCTCATTTCTTGTTCAAAAACATCAAAGTTATGTACTTCCATTACTATATCTAAGTCAGATTGAAGCGTATCAATTCTAATAGGTATAGTCCCGCAAAGAACGGGGCTATACAAAGCTAAATCCTCCATGATGTTTAGTTTATTCAAAACATCATATACCTTTTGTTGCTTGTCATTCCCTGATTGTAAATATGTAATAGATGTAAACATGGAAGTCTCTCCTTCATTTCACGTAATACGTGACTCACTAAATTCAAGAAAATTTGTCCGTTTAAATTTGTTCTAAGAGTACCTTTATTTCAATATATTAAGACGAACAAACGATGTTTTTCAACTTTTCTCCTATACTGCAATACTATAAAAATAAAAAAGGAGGAATTATTATGAGCATTTTTAACATTCTTTTAACCATCCACATATTATTTGGGACAATATGCTTAATCACCGGTATTGTAGCGATGGTTGCTCAAAAGAAGAAAGGAAAACATACGGAATGGGGCGAAATATATCATGCATCCTATGTTGTCATTACCCTCACGGCAATTATATTATCCATTATAAACTGGGATAAAATCGCATATTTATTTTATGTAGCAATTTTCTCTTATTCATTTGCGATTTATGGCTACCTTGCACGAAAAAAGCGTTGGAAAAATTGGCTTCACCACCATATTAGAGGTATGTTAGGCTCTTATATTGGTGCCGTTACCGCACTATTAGTAAACGTAGGTATTCATATCCCCATAATTAATTTATTGCCGCCTATATGGTTTTGGTTTTTACCTACATTAATCGGTATTCCTCTCGTAGCCAGTGTATCAAAAAAATATAAAAAGCGTAGTTAAAATCCATTACATTTTCGTTACTTTCTGATGATTATTATAAAAAATTATACTCAATGTAATATTTTATTTATAAATTCAAAATCGTATTGCTTTAAGTTAGTCATTTAGAGCTAAATAAAAAGAATCCAATAGTCTTGGATTCTTTTTCGGATTTCATTTCAATGTCGGCTCTATGTATTCAATGATATTACCATCTGGATGACGAACTATCATTTTTATACCTGTGGGTACTTGTATTGGTTCAGTAATCATTACGCCGTTATAGTTTAAGATTAGTTTTCTTACTTCATTGAGATCATCAATTACGATCGTTGCAGCAACATGATTCTTAATTGTTTCATTTAATTCTTCAATTAAAAGTAAATTTGTAAATCTAATCACATGCGTTCCATTCATTTGAAATTCATGTGGTGTTTCTTGTTCCAATAGTATTTTGTAAAATTCTAGATGAGTTTGTAAGTCTGAAACATAGAGGCGTGGAACAACAGCTAATATATTCATCCTACTTACACTCCTTTTTAGTTTAAATAGATTAATTTAATTATATATTACTCGAAAACCTCTATAAACTATTACGTTAAAAATAATATCTTTTAATTAAGACTTTAATAATGAATGTAAACGATCCGGATAATTCGTAAATATCCCGTCAACGCCCCATAAAAGTAACCTTTTCATATCTTGTTCATTATCTACAGTAAATGGATGGACTTCTAATCCATGCTTCTTTATTTTCTTTACATAAGCTGAATCAATATATTTATAGTTCATCCCAAGACCAATGCAATATGTTTTATACTTTTTTATCTCTAATTCAGTTAATTGAACTGCCTTCTTATAGGATAATAATTGCACCAGGGGGATATTAATATTTAAATTATGAATTTTTTGCAGACTTTCTTCACTAAATGATTGAATAATAACTTTATCCTGTATTTCATAGTGATTGATAATTTCTAATAACTTTTCTTCCATTCCTGGATATTCATCAGGTGATTTTGTTTCAATATAATAGTTCGCGTCATGCCCAAACACTTCAATTACTTCTTCGAGTGTTGGAACTTTAGCATTTTCATATTCTTTCTTTGCTAAATTTGGATGTTTTTCATTAAAAGAAGAATCTGCCTTTAATTGTTTTAATTCTTCTAATGTATGTTCCTTAACTAGCCCTGTACCGTTTGTAGTACGATTTAATGTTTCATCATGCATAGCTACTAAATATCCGTCTTTTGTCATTTGAAGATCTATTTCTATATAATCGCCTTTTAATTGTTGTCCCAATTTATACGCAGCAATTGTATGTTCCGGTGCATACGCCGAAGCCCCTCTATGTGCAATGTTTTTTATATAATTCGATTGATTAATAGCTTTTGTGTACTTAAGTTCATTTACTTTATGAAAAACAAAAGTACCTATTACTATAAATGTACAAATGATTGTAACGATATATATCTTTTTCATAATAATGTATTAACCCCTACATGAAAGCAATTTGGCTTGGATAATTTATTCAAATAAATGTCGATTTTCAAATACCGTCATTTGTCCAACAGATTGAAAACCAGCCTTTTTATAAATAGTAATCCCATCAGGTGAAGCTTGTAATACACATTGAGCAACGTTTAATTCCTTTGCTTCTTGCAGCAAGTAATGAAACATAGTAGAACCAAATCCTTTTCCTCTCATTTCTTCTTTCGTTGCTATATCATAAATACCAATACTATCTTGTGTACACACTAATGAACCAACCGATACGACTTCATCTTTATAAAACCCTAAGTATAGTTTCATATTTTCACTATTCCATAAATGGAAAGAAGCAGTTTGATTGTAGAATGCTTGTACATATTTCCCTTCCTCTGATGTACCAAATAGACTAGCTAACGCTTCTCCAAACTTTTTAATTTGTCCTGACGAAGATGCTTTTTGTATCGTAAAACCTTCTGGCAAGTTTGTTGTTGGATGTATTGTATGTAAGTTTGCTACCATCGCGATATTTTGTTCTGCTTCTTTTAAGTCCAGTTTTATTAATTCGCTTTTTATAGTCTGCTCGTACCTATCATCCCAAAACCAAACACTCATTGGATATTTCTTTTGATTATAGTACGCTACCTCCTTATATAATTTCTCGATATTTTCCGTTACATTATTGTTTAGTAAAGTAATGATATTAAATGTATCTGCAGGTAAACCACAGTCGACAGCGATGTAATCCTTCGTTTCTTTTACATTCATTCCCTGTGCCTGTCGCGCAATATATGAAGTTTTATATGTAAAATTATCAATTAGTAACTGTTTAAAATTCATTCATTTTGCTCCTTTCATAAAATTTGTATTCGAATACTTCAGTATTAAATATAACATATAAGAAATGTACCTATTTCTATAAAAATATCTCTTTACATTACTCTTTGCGCCCTAAAAGAATAAAAAACGATATAACGTTGTCGGAATGAAAAAAGTGGTATATAATAAATATTAACATTACTAGTAATTATTTTAGGTATTCCTAGAATAAAGGAGCGATACATATGAAAATTACTATTTATTTCGGAAGTCATGAAGATCAAGATGTTCGTACAATGGACTGTCATTTAGATGTAGAAGATACAGAAGAAATTGTTTCTGTATCATAATATAAATTGTATGGATGAACCCTCTTCCCTACAGCGTTTAAGACACCTTTTACAGGTGTCTTTTTTGTTGTTTTTTTCGTCAAAAACCCTTTACTTTATAGCGTTTTAATAGTAGAATATAAATATACGAACAAATGTTCTTTTTATTTTACTTGTACATGAAGGGATGATTTTTACAATGGCTCAAGCAAAGCGCAGAGGAAGAAAAAAGCAAACACCTATCATTTCAAATACAGGCTTTATCGGCTCTGTCTTTATTGATACATTGGAGTTACAAAAGAAATCCTATTATTTCGCCCGTAAAAAACTTCAAATTGTTCATCACGTATTAGATGGTCTATCTGGGGCAACAAGCTCTCTATTTAAAGAGCATAACATTTCAGCATACATGTCATGTGTATATTTACATAAACAAAAGAAAATCGGATTTGTTCTTTCAACGAAGCCTTTTGAACAAAGTGACGGTGTTGCTTACTTTATAAATTATTTAATCGAAAAGAATTTTTACGGTAACGAGGAAGTAGAATATCAAGAAGTATATAAT
The DNA here is from genome assembly GCF_027715825.1 of Bacillus cereus group sp. Bc061. Classification (NCBI taxonomy): domain Bacteria; kingdom Bacillati; phylum Bacillota; class Bacilli; order Caryophanales; family Bacillaceae; genus Bacillus; species Bacillus cereus group sp. Bc061. The sequence goes on along the minus strand of NZ_JAQFTZ010000001.1, from coordinate 1,129,877 downwards.
ACAGGTTTTATTGGTGTAGTATTCGCCGATTTATGTAGTATAGATCGTTTTAATTTCGAGTTTGAAATGGGTATGTTAACGAAATTAATGAAAGATATGATTATTCCAGTTAAAGAACTCTTTTTACGCCACAATGTACCGGCATACATTTCCACTTCTCATTTAGAGGAACAAAACAAATTAGGTTTCGTTCTATCTGTAAAACCATATGATGAACGTGCAGAAGCAGATTTATATTTTGAGGCGTATTTAAAAGAACGCGGGTTATTTATTGGTGATGAAGAAGACGATATTGATAAGATTGTTATTAGAAAAACAGCTGAATTACGATAGATAAGCGCAGGATGATGATCCTGCGCTATTTCGATATTATTTAATTACGTTCAACACTATACCCTTTTGAATGAATTTCTAAATTCAATTTATTTGAGTAAGCCTGATTTAAAATAAGAAATACGATTCCTCCTCCAATTGGAAGCGTGTAGGATGGAATATGATTTAATAATAGACCTGATAATGCCAGTGCTATCGGCTGCATCATTTTACCTAAACTTAATCCAATACTAAGCACTCTGCCCCTATATTCATCTGGAATCTCTCTTTGCATAAAATAAATTAAAGGGATATCGATTAATGCTATCATTAACCCTAAAAAGAACATAATGGCGCAGTACATGGTCACAAATACAATTTTATTCACTTCAATACTTTTGAATAGAACAGGTGCACCTGAAACTATCATAAAAATTGCCATCATAAAACTTGTTTTTTTCAATAGATAGGAATAAGAAAAACGATTCGTTATCTTTTTTACTATGATTGCACCAACTATCATACCTATTGGAAAAGTCCCTTGGATCAAACCAAATTGTTTAGAACTAATGTTGAGAACTGTATTCATAATGTATGGCAATGGAACAGTTACAGAAAATCCTAGAAAAAAATTAAGTGAAATTAAAATACGAAACGTATTTTTTAAGCTCTCCCGCTCCATTAAGTAAGAGTATCCCTCCTTTATATCTTTCATAAAATTAATTTCCCTTATTGAACATTCCTTATTTATGTATTGCTCGCACAATTTAAAGTTGATAAACAATATGGATATAGCCGAAAGGATAAATGAAATACCGTTAATGATTATAAAAGTGTTCATCTCAAAGACTGCAAAAACAATGCCCCCTAACATAGGCCCTAGAATTAAAGATATAGAATCGATAATTTTACTTATAGAGTTAAGACTCATTAGTCTCTCTTTAGAGACGATATTTGGTTTTGCAGCCTCTAAACCTATTACAAAAAATGTTGTAAATACTGTCATCAGAAAGGTAGTAGTATAAATGATGAATAAGTTTAACCCATAATAGTTGCTTACTATATAAACAGTTATTAATAAGCATCCGCTTAGTACATCCATACAAACGACGAGTTTCTTTTTATCAACCTTATCAGCAATTACACCGGCAAATGGATTCATAACAATCATTGGAATCGTTCCTAAAATAAGCGTAATCGCGAAATTTAAAGCAGATCCGGTTATTTGTAATACATACAATCCTAATGCAAAACTATAAATAGAGCTACCGAATATTGATACTGTTTTTGCAATTGAATATAAACAAATATTCCTTAGTTCTTGGTTTCTTTTTTTATTTTCTATATGTAACCGTAAACTTGTCATAACTTTTCCCCCTGCCTAATTTTGTGTTACGTACATTGTAAGTTCTTGGGTCAACCCAATCGCAATATGTACGATTTGAATAATTTTAAGGGGAAATAAATAAAAGATGGGGTTACCCCCATCTTTTTCCGAAAAATGAATATGTATAAATTTCTTCACCTTGAACAAAGAAATCCTCGTACTTTCCGCCTCGTTTCAAATAATTTGAAGTACTTTCATCAATGGATTGAAACTGTAGATTTTGGATTTCTTTCTTTATTTTTGAAAGTGAAAAATTTGCTCGAAAGTTATTTGTAATTTGGCTATTTAAGCTGAAATTTTTAAATAAAATAAATAAACTTAATAAATAACAATTGGATTTAAAAAGTGTGTTTAATTCGTGAAGTAAAAAATCCGCATGTTCAAAACTATAATTGCTCGTACCAGAGTGATCAATTACAATATCTACTGACCGATTTTGAATAGGGATGTTCAAAAAATCCGCACAGATAAAGAGAATATTTCTTCTCGGATTTTTTCTCGCTAATACGTCTTTTAAAAATAAAAGTTTATTGAAATCTCTATCTACTGCGATGTATAGGCAATCTTCGGGTAGTTCTTCATAAATGCTCCTCAAAAAGAACCCAAGTCCTGATCCTATATCTAGTATTAATTTGTTATTTAAATCTAAATGTATTAGTTTCTTTTTCGCCCATTCCCCTTCTTTAAGCATATTTTCCAAATATGCATTATCAGTTTCATGAATATAATCCGAAATAGTATCTTCAAGTGACGTTCGCTCATTTGCTTTAAATGATTTACCAGCAGTTATTATTCCTGAAGTAATTATATATTCTTCACCACAATTACAAATTAACTTTCCCTCGGTAATTTGATTGTTATTAATAATTCCATCTTGAAGAATTAGTTTTTGTCTACACTTAGAACATGTAAGTAAATGTAGTATACTTAAATCTATCCCTATAATTGTATTGGAAGTTTCATTTGTTAATAATAAATCATGTAACACTCCCTTTAATTTATCCCGTTTCTTCTCCAAAAGTTCTATTTCCTGTTCCATTTTGTCATATTTTAGTTTAAATAAAGATTGGTAAAAGGTATCTTTTTCGTAATTCATAGATTTTGCTAAATTTTTATAAAAAAATAGTTCTTTGATTTCATTCAAGCTAAATCCTAGATCTTTGTAATGTATTATAAGTTCTAAATCTGTTTGACAATACTCATCAAAAAAATAGTGGCCTCCCTTTTTTTCAGGAATAATAAGACTGAGATCCATATAATGTCTAATTGTATCAATACTTAAGTTATTTACTTCTCCAAACTTACCGATTTTCATAATATCCCTACCATTTAAATATTTTTTTATATAGATTTCTATTTTTACCTTTAAAAATCCTTTCACCTTTTTTATCAACAATATTTACGGAATAAACAAATGGTATTATTTATATTGTTGTGCCTAGTAATATAACATGCAACTTTTGGTTTAATGTATGTCAAATTATCAGTATTAGAATTATTAAACCTCAATAAATTTATTAATTTCTACTTAATGAAATGTACCTATAAACGGTGAACTATTGGAGTAGGATTACTGTAGAAGATTACATAGGGGTAAAGTGAAAAGTGATATGTTCTGTATTTTAGGTTGTATAATGCTCACATAACGTCTCATTATCGGTAGCAAGGAAAAGGCGAAATCTTCAATTAGGATGATGATATAATTAAGTGGGAATTTACTTTATTTTATAATTTATGAGGTGGGAAATGGACTCTTTAGAATTAAATAAATCTAAATATATTATCTCGAACATCAAAGATATTCTGTATAAAAAGCTTATTCTTAATAAACCACTAACCAAAGGATACTTACTGGTTCGTTATACAAAACCAACATCTCTAGCAAGATCCCGTAAGGCATTTGGAGATAAAAAACTTTGAATCTCCTGTGCAAATAATTGTAATTCATCAGATACAGGAATAAACATACAAAAACGCCATCCTTTCCTATGATTCTAAAAATAGAATAGCGTAATTTTTAATTTAAGGAAATTTTGTTCTGCTATCTTAATAGCAATGGGGAGCTACTCCTATAAGAGTTGAATAGTAAACATTTCTTTACCTTTTGGTAAAGAAATAATCGATTTCAAATGGCTCTCATTTAATTGCGTACTTAAATAAGAGTTCTCCATTATTTAGGTCTCTTTCATTCATAAACTCGAATCCCATACTTTCGTATAAGTTATAAGCTGTTCTGTTTTCCTCAGTGACACTTAAATATATAACGTTTACCCCATATTCTTTTGAAACTATATTAATAAGTTTCATCATAGCAATTTTCCCATAGCCTTTGCCTTGATATTTTTCATCTATCATTATTCTATCAATCCAAGTATCCTTATTAGGACCAAAAGAACCGTACATAGCAAATCCGATAATTTCTTCATCATAATATATAGCTACCGGATGCCATTCATGATAGGTATTAGCTTCATTTAAACATTCATCTATTGTTTCAATAAATTTTTCTTGTCCAGACCTTAATTTTATATTTCTAACTTTGAATTCATTAGTATCATCTATATCTCTAAAATGTACATTACTCATGTATTAACTATACCCCCATCACTTAAATCTTATTTAATTATCATCCTGCTTGTTTTAAACAATGAATTTTCTGAATATTTAACTTTATTTTACCATAAGATGATACAAATCCGTGTGTTTTCTCATAACAGATTAAAATTGACATACTAGGGGTACAAATACATACCTATCAAGCTAAGATTTTATCGTATCCTCTAAACGGGAATTTTGTTTTTTATAACACCGAAGTTCATTTTTATCGTTATCGATAAGGGAATTCCAAATTAAAAAGCCTAACTTCTCTGCAAATCAAAATAGAGAAATTGAGCTTTTTAGTTATTTCATTTTTTTATTGAATTCATTAACTGGAAGAAGTATTTAGGTTTATGAGTCTTATTTAGGTTATACCATGAATGTAATGTATCTGGTGTAAATACATCTATTTTTTTCAGTACCTCCCTTGCAAATTCCAGAGGAGCTATTCCTGAGGCAGTAACTAAATTCGCATCAGATACCGCAGGTCCCAACTCATAGAACTTTTCTCCTTTATAGTTAGGACATACCATTTTAGTATATTCTAAGTTATTACTTGTATGCTTTCTAGTATCCAAGTATCCCATATTCGCAAGGGCATCAGTTGCACCACAAATTGCAGCAACAATAGTGCCACGCTTTAAAGCTTGGTCAATTTTTTCCAAGATAGGTTGATGAATTTCTTCACTCCAAGTAGTCCCTCCTGGTAAAATTAAAAGATCTTTACTCTCAAGAGTACATTCATCAAGGGAAATATCTGGTTTTATCCTCAGTCCTCCCATAGTAGTTATCATTTCTTTATTAGCTCCTACTGTAATTACTTTTAAAGGTGCTAAATCTTTTTTGAAATATCTTCCTGAGTTTAGTTCAGCAATTAAATATCCATATTCCCAGTCCGACATTGTATTAAATACATATAAAAAAGCTTTTTTTGTTTGCATCTAATAACACTCCAATCACAATTTATATAGCTATTATAATATAACTTCCCTGACAGTTAACGTCAGGGAAGTTATCATACTTGATGAAATTTTATTAATTCAGACAGAACTTCAATAATTCTATTCTTAAGACTTATTGGCTCAATAACTTTAATAGATTTATTGTACGGTAAAAGTAAATAAGGTACATATTTATGTATCATATCTTTTTCAAGAAGAAAAACTGCTTGATTTGAAGTCCGTTCTTGTAAATAATGTCCTAAAAACCAATGTTGACAAATATCAGCCAATACATTTTTATCCCCATTAATAACCAAAGAAATAATACTTTCCTTATCTTCTATAGTTGGAAGAAGACTTTTTATAAAAAAATCACTTGCTGAAAAATTGTCTGGCCGGTTAAACTTCTTTTCGGTTTGTATTAAACTTTCAATTCGATCTACTCTAAAACTACGGATATCATTCCTAAGATGACAAAATCCAATTACATACCATTTATTATTCCAATAGATAATTCTGTATGGATCGACCAATCTATAATTTAATTGCTTTTCGCCACTTTTATGGTAAAGAATTTTTACTGAATACCCGTTAGCTACGGCCTGCTCCAACTCCTTCAAAAAAGTTTCTATAGAGAGTGAACTTAATCGACTTATTACTTCAAGACTAGTTAAATGTTGGTTTATCTTTGTTTCTTGCTCTTGATTTGAGTATTTACTTAGTTTTGAAATGGCCCTATTTAATGCTTCACCTCCATAATATCCGGCTTCTTCTGCAAAAACAGCAGCGTGAAATAGTGAAGTTTGCTCCTCAAAATCAAAAAAAAGAGGAGCCTCTACAAAATTGTTCAATAAAGTGTATCCACCGTTATGTCCTGGTTCTGAAATTATAGGTACGCCACTAGTTGAAATTGTATCAATATAACGATACACAGTCCTTATATTTATCTCTAACTTTTCTGAAATTTGTTTTGCAGTGATTTTTTCACCTGAACGAAGCATCCATAGAATTGCTAGCATATTGTCAATTTTAGGCATATAATTTCACCTCTATATGAAACTTATTTTCTATTATATATTTCCGATCTTTGGTATAACTCATCAACTGTTCCTTTCCGATAGCTTTCTATATAATAAGGCCTAGACACATTTGTAATCTCACAAATGTGATTTACAGTCCCATTCCCCTCTTTATAGAGCTTTACTGCATAATTCATTCCTGCATGATTTTTATGTTACTTCTTTAACCGAAATTTAAACTTTCCTTCTTTCTTAGCCAGTTCAATTCCTTCACGCTGCCTCATACGGATAAGATCACGTTCTAATCGGTTTACACCCGCCATAACAGTAATTAAGAATTAGCTGTAGGGATTATCTTCTGATAAATCTAGCCATGTATCTTTTAAGGATATTAAATTTGCCTTTTTACTCCGTATGTTATCGATTAATTCAAATAAATCTTTTGTACTACGAGTAATTCGAGTTAAGTCCGTAACATAAATGATGTCACCTTCTTGTATACCATGTAACATTTTTGGGGGTTTCTTACAATCTTTCGTTTCTCTGGGGACTTTTCCTTCAAATTAATATCCATTCCGATTTCGTTCAGTTGCTGAAATGGCCTTGAAGAATTTCGGTTAATTGAACTGACACGTATAATAGTGTAAATGGTACTACAAGCGTAACTAGTTTCTTTACTTTCATATTAACCTTTCCCCTTAAAACTAAAGAGATTTATACCTATGCATATAAAAAGATACATCTTTTATATGGTATTGGTTAAATTTGGATGAATATTATTTTATATTGAAAAAATAAATACGTCAAAATTATTTTAGGGAAATTATAAAAATCATATTATATATAGATTAACAAGCTAATGAAAAAATGCCCTCCTAAAACCGAAAAACGTGTTTCTATCTGAGAATTTATAAAAAATGATGACGTTTTTATTTCTATTTGTATGTGTAATAAATTACACCTATTTCCTTGAGAATTTTAAAGATTCTCATCCCCAATACCTTACGAGTTATTGCTACAGATCTTGGTTTTGTACAAAAAACAGATAGAAACCAAGAAAAAGATTTTATATCTTTTTATGTTTAGAGGCGTTAAAAAATTACTACACCTCCTTCATATACGTGTAATATACAGGGATTTATAACTGGATATAGAACATAAAAAAGAGATGTTTATATTATTAATAAAATGATATACATAAGTGGAGGGTTAGAAAATGAAAATTGCAATAGTCTGTTTCGATAACTTTACCGATATAGATGTTTTTCTACCATGGGATTTATTAAATCGTGTACGTTTAGTCGGTGGTATTTCCGATTGGGATGTCCAGCTTTTAGGGACGGAACAATCTCATATATCTATGTCTGGCTTGCGTATTCCCATGACAGGAAGCATATCTGATATCCCTTTTGCCGACGCTGTAATTTTTGCAAGTGGTAAAGGTGTAAAGGATTTATATAAAAATCAACAATATATTAATAGCATTCATGTAGATCCTCAAAGACAATTAATAGGATCTATGTGTTCTGGTTCACTACTATTAGGAGCTAAAAAATTACTAACTGGTAAAAAAGCTACTACATATCCTTCAGCAGTAGAACAGCTAAAAGAATTTGGTGTAGACGTTATTGAGAAAAGTTTCGTAAACGAAGGAAATATATCGACTGCTGCGGGTTGTTTTGCTGCTCAAGAACTATCGGCTTGGATTATAAGGACCCTACTTAATGAAGAAATGGTTGATATTGTACTAGAAACTGTTCAGCCAGTAGGAAAAGGTTTATATTTTTAATCTCAAATCAAGTCAAGAAATTGTGGTTGCTCTCCAAAAATGATAAAATAAGATTTTTGTTTCGAGTTAACACAAATTTCGTTCTAGAGTGCTATAAAACTTCAACTTGATGGTGGCGTGGTATGCACCATTTATAAATAAAAAAACCCGCGTATCATTCACGGGTTTTCTTCTTAATAACTAATTGCTATTGTACCTTCACCTGCATGTACCGCAAATGAAATTGGTAATGGATATAATTTGAAATCCATTTCAGGGAATGCTTGTCTAATATCTGAAATCCATTCTTCAGCTCCATCTTTATCGTTAGCATGGAACATGTGAAGTACTTTTGGTAATTCTTTTTCAAGTTCATTTTTAATGTATTCTCGACATTTTTGGATTTTACGTACTTTCTTTTCAAGTAAAAGCTCTCCACCTTTTACTTCTAATATTAAGTTGACACTTAATAAACTTCCAAGTAAAAATTGAACTCCCTTTACACGTCCACTTGCATAAAGGCCTTTTAAACTTTTCGGGAATACGTGGAAAGGTCTTCTTTTTTCATCTACTAATGTTTTGTGTATATCTTGTAAAGTCATACCATCATTGTATAACGATTTTGCTTTTCTAATTAGTTCGTCCATTGGATAACTTGTTGTTTCACTATCTAATACCGTTAATGGGAAACCTGCCATTTCTGCAGCTAACTTCATGTTTTGATAGGTTCCACTTACTTTTCCGCTAATAGCAACTGCAAATCCTTCTTCATATTCTTCTTTGCATTTCGAAAATAACTCTACCATTTCCCCTATGTTAGGTTGTGATGTAGTGACAGTTTTACCTTCGTTTAAAGCATTATAAACGCGCTCACGCACACCTTCTTCACAATCTTTGTACGACACACCATCAATAATAACTTCAATTGGGATAACAAAGTTATCTCCTTCTGTTGTAAAACTCGCAGTTGTACTATCAGTAATCCAAGCAACACGCTTCATGTTGTTCCTCCCTTAATTCAATTCCTCTTTTCTAATTTTTCTATATATTTATGTTATGAAAAGAGAATATCCCTGTAATAGTAACAGGACTTTATTGTTTTGGCTATAGTAGATAGATGATAAATGTGAATATTTCTTGTCTTTTTCACAAATTAAAAAGAAAATCAAGAAATTTGCTTGATTTTCCTTTTATCCTACATTATTTAAAAGTTTCATTATCTAAAATCACAACATAATCATTTGTTAATCGTCCGGCTTCTTTCGTATAACTAACAAGTCTTTGTACATTATCACAGCTAAGTTTTGCACCCCATACGAGTAATGGTACGCCGATAAAGTCGATGTGAAACCTTCTAGAAAACAGACCGCCAAAAGTCATTGGTAAAGGTACTGTTGGTGATGTATTAGAAAAAACAATCCTTTCATGACTTTGATAATGTTTTTGCAGAATCTCTCCTAAATGCTTCATCGCAGGTACAACGATTTTTGATGCGCCGCATCCAATCGTATAAACCAGGTTACCATTTTCATCTACTCCATGAAAAATAATTTTCCCCATATCTTCAGTTTTCAATTTATTAAAGTAATCCACATTTAATATTTCTTCTTTTGTTAGCTTACGATCCGTTGGTAATTTATTTAAATGATAAGCTGCTGCAAGTGCAGTTGAATGCGTTCCGCCGAAATCCGTGTAAATGAATATCATATGATCATCCCTTGTTATAAAAGTTCAATGTTATTTAGTATTACCGTTCACAGCATTGATAAACAAGGGATGAATGTATTTATACTTTTTTATTAATGTATTATTCATTTCCGATTATACTATTGTCTATTTATTATGTTACACCATGTAATAGCCATAAGCTTATTTATAAAAGTAAAAAGACGTACTTTTGACTCGTACGTCTTTTATCATCTTTATTCAAAATAAATGTATACTTTAACACGTATGAATTGTTAGTTATCAATAGTTTCTATTCTTTTAGAATCCGTCTCATTAAATACTTGAATGTTAAATTTAGCAGCTAGCATAATAGTGATTTTATAAATAAAGTATCCAAGAATACAACCTATAACGTTACATATTACATCATCAATATCAGTAACTCGTCCCACTCCACTAAATAAAGACTGAATTAATTGTAGCAATTCAATACTAGTTGATATAGAAAATCCTAATAAAATTGTATTTTTGAATTTTTTATATTTATCCCATAGGATTGGTGCTAAAAATCCTAAAGGCATTAATAATAAAATATTTCCGCCTACATTTCTTATAATTAGACCAATCATAAATAGGGCATCTCCATCATAAGCACTACCAATTTGATTGATGTCTTTAATAATTGATGCAAATGGTATTATATTGACCGAGCGATTCAGATTTTCAATATTAGAAGGAAAACCGATTGGTAAAGGGAATAAAGTTACTGCAACAACCATACAAATGTAGACCAAGAATAAAAAACTTATTATTTCTTTCCACCAAATCACATGTTTTTTATTTTTGATACCAATTAATATTCCACGTACAATTAAATAACAAATAACCCCTAAAATAATAAACAAGCTACCGTTGATCATATACAAATTGTTAACACATCCTTTCATATGAATTAATAATTAAAATTTATAACTATATAGTAATGTTTTTTAATTTAAAAATCCATATATCCATATGTAATCGTGCAGAATTAGAAAACCCCTTATTTAGTAAATAAAGGGTTTCTCGTTAACTAAAATACTTTTCAAAACAAAAACAATCATGCACTCGTTTAAATTGTTTTCTTATGTCTTCTTTATTTTCACCTGTATAATGAGCAAATGTTTGAACTGGATATAACTGATCTATATTACTTTTCATTACACCTTTTATCTCGTCTGTATGATCGCTATATACGTGTAAATAGGAATCTACTTTTACAAATCCGTTCTTTTCATACCATCCATGTACCCATAGATTGTCCCTAGTCCATGCTTCTAGGCGATTTAGGTTACGTTCATTCGCTAACTTCTCCGCTTCCTTTAATAGCTGATTACCAATTTTCATTCTACGGAAATCCGGATGAACTGCAATATGCCAAATCATACCACCAAGACCAGTTGCTCTTGAACAAACTGTACGTTCTTCTAATTCATATTCGATATCTATTAAACCTACAATTTGATTTTCATATACAGCTACTAGTTCAATAGCCGGATGTTCATATCTTTCCTTTTCTCTAAATACATTATCGTAATAAGCTGTATCTAAAAAAGATAACACACGGCAACGTACCCAACCGGTTTCATCCTCTTTTCTATACGCTCTAATTTCTATATCCATATAATTAAAAACCTCCTTCTATTTCTATCATTAATTTTTCGGGTCCTGCTTCTTTATTTGATGGAATAACTAATGTAATTCCTAAGTCTGGATATACGGCCGAACGAAAACTGACGCCTGGGTCATATCCCATTACATGATATTTGAATATCTTGTTTTCTCTTGTTTCAATCCATATTCCATAGCCATAAGATTGATTATTATTTACTTGGATGTGAGGAGTTAAAAGTATTTTTGTATATTCTTGGCTTATAATTTTATAGTTAAATAACGCTTCCCAAAACTTCAGCATGTCTGACGCAGTAATAAAAGCTCCACCATCCGAACCACCTTTTATCGGAATAGAGTAAGCATTTGTTCTCCATGTCTGGCTAATTTCATCTTTTATATATCCGAGAGCTGTCTGCCTTGGTAATCTATCTAAAGAAAAATAGCCCGAATGATTCATACCAATTGGATTAAATATGTTTTTTTCTATATACTCCGTAAATTTAAGTCCTGTCTGTTCTTCGATTATTAATCCCAGTATGATAAAACCTGCATTGTTGTAGTGAAACTTACTTCCTGGTGCATACATCATATCTCTGTTTTGAAATAATGGTAAAAAGTCTTTTAAACTTTTTAATAAATACATAGGTGTTTGTTTCCAAAGACCTTCGAAGTTATCCATAATACTTTCATCAAAATAATCTGGAATACCCGAACTATGCGTCAAAAGGTGATGTATTGTAATATCTTCATTAAAGTTTGGAAAGTTAACACTTAAACACTCTTTTAACTTTGTTTGAAAAGTAATTACCCCATTTTCAACAAGTTGACAGACACCGATAGCTGTGAATATTTTACACCCAGAGGCAATTCCAAACCTAGTTTGTAGCGTATTGTTTATACACTCATTTCGATTTGCATAACCAAACGCTTCTTCATAAACTATGCCCTTTTTTTCTTTCACTAAAATTACCCCAGAGAAATCTATATGACGATATGTTTCTTTTACAATGTTATCTATTTGATCTTTTGTTTTCATTACAAAAATCACCCTCGTTTATCAATATTGTTCTCCTTTCTTATATTTCCATATATAGGAGGGATAACCCTCCTATTGAACATCGTAAGATTTAAATCAAAACTAAGAGAATTATTTCGAATGTATTGATTCAGAAGAATGCACTTTAGAATGTGATGGCAATAAAGTAAACACACACAAGATGATAGTAATAAATAACATTACTAAAGAACCTATAATAACCACAAGTTGTATAGAAATAAATTGAGTGGCAACTCCGAACAAAATCGTAATTAAAATGGTGATACCTGCAATAAATAATCCATATATGCTCCCAATCCGTCCCATTATATGGACAGGGACATTATTTTGATAAAAGGTATTAAACCCTGTATTTGCATATGCCATAGAGAAAGATAAAATAAAAAATCCGATAGCAGCTATTAAAAACCCATTTGAAAAAGCATAAATTATATAACCGATTGCGATGAAAAATGATCCTATTCCAATTAAAAATGAAGGTGTTAATTTTTTTGATAAAATTGTATTTGTTATTGCTCCTAAAATAAATCCGGCTCCAGCAATACTAACTAAAAAACCATATTCACTATCTGTTAACAATAAAACTTCTTTCGCAAATGACAATTCAAGTGAATCATTTGCGGCAGTTAACACTATCATCCCTTGAAATAAGAAGTACACGAAAACGATATACAAAGATTTTTTACTGAAATTTAAAACGATGGTCCAATCTTTTTTTAGTACAGCTAGAGACAACCTGTCATTTGATGTATGAATATCAGGTTTTTTATCAAGATTAGGTAGTAGCAAGGTAATTACTCCTGATAAGAGAAATGCTATGGCATTCATATATATAGCAAACTCTGGTGTACTTGCTATTAACAATGCTCCCGCTATCGATGGACCAATTACAGAGGCACCAGACCCTATTAAACTACGCAATGAGTTGAAACGTTGTCTTTGTTCAACTGGTATTAATTTCGTCATATACGTCATCGCAGTTGGCTCATAAATTGCATTGGGCATACTAATAAAGAATACGAATACATAAACGATCCAAAGTGATGGAAGTAATGGTAAAATAGCGATAAATACCGCGCGATATATATCGAGGTGAATCATTAATTTTCGTTTATTTAAACAATCAATCATACTTCCTGACCAAGCGTTTGTAAATAGAGTAGCTAATGGTTTAATTACATATAAAGTAGCAACAGCTAAGGCTGAGCCACCCATATGATAGACAAGTACATTCAGTGCTATTAAGTAAATCCATGCCCCTAAATTTGCAATACCAACTCCGGACAGTAGTAATAAAGGATATTTCCAATCTTTAATTAAGTTTTTCATTTTTGGCCCCCGCTTTCCAAATTGTTTTAAACCAATAAAAAAATCCCACCCCCAAGACTTTTAATCTTAGGGACGAGATTTATTATCGCGGTGCCACCCTAGTTTGTTAATATGTCACCATATTAACCTTATCTGGTACTGCATTTTCATTCATGCTTATACCATAGCTCTATAACGGGAGCTCCCGTCACACCACCCTCTATTAATAGATTCCGATGCGCTGCTCAGAGGCTTGGTTCAATAAAGAATTTTTACTCCTTTTCAGCTAAATGGAGCTCTCTGTGAAAAATTCATCTTATTTACTCTTCTCTTCACTGCATTTGATTTTTTCCATATTATCACAATTTACTTTAACTGTAAATACAAAATAATCAGATATTTATAGTTGCCTCATTTTTGCTTTTCGACCAATTCGGCATATGAAACGCATTAGCTTTTTATGAAGATAAGGAAATAAGGTAAAGAATACGTCCATTGTTTTTTTAAACGGCATTGGACATATAACTAATTTATTTTTATGAATAGCTTTCAGTGCAATTTCAGCAAACTTGTCTGCTGAAATCGGCTTATTTGTTTTTAGTTGTTTTATAATTTGGCCCTTATTCATATTAATTGCAATTGATTTTTCAAATATGGGTGTATCTACAAAAGTTGGACAAAGTACACTTACATTTACACCGTATTCTTCTGCCTCATAATGTAATGACGTTGTTAAACCGACGATAGCATGTTTTGTTGTTGCGTACGCGGTACAAAGTGGAGCAGGTCCTAAACCTGTTGCAGACGCAGTATTAATGATATGACCAAATCCTTGTTTTTTCATGAATTGGTAAGCCAATTGTGTCCCGTAAATTACTCCTAATAAATTTATTTCAATAATATGTTTCCAATTATCTAAAGACATATCGAATACTTCTCCATACATAGCAATCCCAGCATTATTAAACATATAATCAATTCTACCAAACTCATTAACTATTTTTATAATAAGTTCCTCTACGGATTCGGCGTTAGTAACATCTAAATATTCGAACCTAGCTAGTTGATTATTATTTTTTATATTATTCACAAGCTCTTGACCACTTGTTTCATTAATATCTGCGATAATTACAAATATATCTTTATTTGCTAATTGAATAGCTAAAGCTTTACCGATACCAGAAGCTCCGCCAGTTATAATTGCGACTCTTTGTTCACCCATATAAAAAACCTCCTGTTGTTAATACATATAATGAAAACGGACGAGTGTAAAGATTTGAACAATCGTTCTAATTCGCTTGTAATGCTACGCATGTTTGTTTGAAATAGAAAGTAAAAAAATCGTAATGGCTTCATTAAATAAAACTTCTAATTTCTCTGTTTCAAATGAATGAATGAATTGACATAATCCACCTAGCCATGAACCTAATAAAAGACTTGAATCCTCAACATTTTCTATATAAAATTCACCACTTTGTATACCTTCATCCAAAATTTTTTGATATGTTTTTAAAGGGATAACAGCTAAACCATAGAGTTGTTGAATTGTAGAAGGGTTCGCGCTCGGATCAGAGGCAAGTTCTTGTCCTGCTCTTAATAATGGCGTTGTGTAATTATAAAGTACAAATTTAGCTATCCCATATAATTTCCCAGTAGCGTTTGTATACTGTTTTTCTGCTAATTCCCATTTATCGTGCCAATTTCTCATACTGTCTTTAGCTAAATAAACAAATAATTCTTCTTTATTTTTATAATGGTAATATATATGTCCTTTACTATAACCAGAGGCTTTTGCAATGTTATCAATTGAAGTTCTTGTATATCCTTTTAAGGAAAATAATTCTGTCGCCTTCTCTGCTATTATTTCTTTGGCTAAATCGCTATCGTATCGTCTTTTATTCAATGTAGACTCCTTCCGTCGTTTCATACAAAAATTTGAACAGTCGTTCTAATTTCAATATATGTAGGTTTTTCTGTTTTAGTAACTGTTAAGTTTATTATTTCCCCTAAAAATTACGGTGCGTGAAATTACTTGAATCATAAAAAAAAGAGTCTATTATATAGACCCTTCATATTTCCTGAATTAATTTGTATTTGCCTCTGCTAACGGTTGTAACGGTGGTTCTAATTCTAGTTCTAATATATCGCCTTCTTGTATAGCTTGTCCTTTTTCAATACTTTGATTTGTGACATAACCCGTACCTGAAGTTTTTAAATCTAATTTTAATAGTTTAGAAAAATACATAACATCACGCATGGACCAACCTTGTAAATTGGGCATTGTTGCGTTGTTTCCTAATAAAAATATACGATCACCTTCGCTCATTACTTCACCAGACTGCGGATATTGTTTTTTAATTTTTCCTTCTCCTAAAATTATCGGTTGGAGTTTCTCTTTTTTTACATTATTCTCTACCGTATCTATTGATTGATTCACATAGTTTTGCACTTTTAATTGGGATTTTTTCGTTGCATCGGTCATTTGTTGTTCTGTATATGGTTTCACCTTTAAATATTCAAGGCTATTTTTCACAACTGGTTTAAATATTTCAGCGAGTGGCTGAGCTCCATATTCATCTCCCTTTAACTTTGGCTGCTTAATAGCTAAGTATACAATTAACTCTGGGTCATCAATTGGAGCCATACCTAAAAATGAAAAAATATAATTTTCTTTTCCTTCCATATATCGTCCATTTTCAGGATTCGGAATTTGCGCTGTTCCTGTCTTGCCTCCTATTGGGTAACCATCGACTTTATACATTGTACCTGTACCTTTTGAAGACGTAATAACACGCTCCATTAAGTCTCTTACCTTGTCCGCAGTCTCTTTTTTTATCGGATTGCCAACTTCTTTCGGTTGATTTTCCATAATAACTTGCTTGTTTGTTGGATTTACAACTTTGTCAACGATATATGGTTGCATCATTTTCCCGTCATTTGCTATAGCGGTTGCAGCTTGGATTAATTGAATTGGAGTTACTGTAGAACCTTGTCCGAAAGAAGTTGTTACTTGTTGAATTTGTGTATTTAATAATAAAGTATTTTTACTTTCACCAGGTAAATCTATTCCCGTTTTTTGGTTAAAACCAAATTTGTTCATATATTGCTTAAATTTATTTGGTTTTAATAACTGATCTTCTAAAATAGAAAAAGCTACGTTTGATGATCTTTCAAAACCTTCATCAAATGTAATAGATCCCCATCCAAATCCACCATTATGATCTTTTATATCAGATGAACCTACTGAATACTTGCCGGATTGAAAATATTCTTTCCCGTTATATACACCTTCATTAATTGCTGCAGCTAACGTAAATACTTTCATCGTTGAACCTGGTTCATATGCATTTGCGATTGGATCATTTAAAAAGTATTCAATATCCCCTTTATTAGGATTAAAACTAGGTTTACTAGACATAGCTAAAACTTTCCCCGTCTTTGGATCCGCTATAATACCTACTAACATAGAAGGATCATAGTGCTCTTGCGCCTTATTCATCGCTTCTTCTAAAAAACTATTAATTTGTTTATCAAGCGTAAGATATACGTTATTTCCATGTTTAGCAGGTTCTATTTTTCCTATATCATTTGTAAGCGGGATACCTCCTCGCGCTCCCACATATTCTATATTCCCATTTGTCGAGCGCAAATATTTATCTAAACTTTTTTCAAGCCCAAACTTCCCTTCTGTATTTCCTTTATCGTCTGGTCTAGCAAAACCAAGTATATAAGATGCAAAATCTTCATTTGGATACACTCTTGCTTTCTCAGGCATAAAAGAAACACCTGGGATTTTCAATTTTTTAATTTGTTCTTTCTTTTCCCTAGACAAATTCCGGCCAACTTTTCCGATTTCAACTTGCGTACGCCCTTCATGGAAATTCTTTAACACATCTTCTTTATTAATTTCAAGCGCATCAGCTAATTGCGCTGCGGTTTCATCTTTATTTTTCAATTTGCCATTACCTTTCAAATTCACAACAACACGATACGTTGTTGAATCTTGAACGAGCACTTTTCCAGTTTGATCATAAATCGTGCCACGATTCGCTTCCAAAACACCATTTTTATTATGTTGTTCAGTTGCAAGATCCTTTACATTCACATTATGCACGACCCCTACTGCTTGAATATAGAAAAAACGCAAAAGCATAATAAGAAACAAAACAATAAAAGCAATCATAAAATACCGCGCGCCTTTATTCGTTTGAAGTTTATGCATATTTCGCTCCTTTCTTTCACCATTAATTACTACAAAGATGTGCTACAAAATATGTAGTTTTTACTTTCAATACTATATGTTTCGAAGTTTTCGTATGAATTCCTTTAAAACAGTGTGAAACTAGTTATAGTTATTGTCAGTTATTTAAATACTTAAAATACAGTACGTGAAATTTAAGAATATTCATTCTTTTTTTGCATAACACTCAAATTGTTATTGCAAGTAATCTATTCACTTGTATACAACAAAAAATCCTCCTCTGAATTTCCAAAGGGGGATTTTTTCCTAAACTATAAAAGGCTAGTTATGAAATTTAAGCTACATGGTTATATTTCTCTAAAAAACGAATTCGTTTCGCTACGAATGCATACATTTTGAAAACAAGTTTTGCTATTGGTTCAAAAATACGTTTTTTCTGCAATAATAAACAGCTTGTTAAAATCGTTATGACAGCCGCACCCATTACATCTAAAGGAAAATGAACACCTACATACAAACGTGATATACAAACTAATACTGCCCACAAAAGTGCGATATATCTTAACTTTTCTCCTCTAAGAATAAACATGAATGCAATCGATAATACAAGTACAGAATGATCACTAACAAAGGATGAGTTTTCTGCGTGGGGTACTAATTGATTCACATCATATGATACAAAAGGACGTGGATGATAGTATACTAAATGAATAAAAACATTTACTAGCAATGCAATTATTACTGAAAGTGTCGTATACAACACTGTATATTGTTTTCTTATCGCATTCTCTTTCTTTCCGTTATGAAACCATAAGATAAGCATGAATAGAATAGCCACATATGCAGCACTATTTGTAATAGCAATCATTACCTTATCTAAGAGTACAGATGTACCTGCTAAATTGTTTATCCATTGAAATACTGCGTAATTCACATTACTCTCTCCTTATAATTTCTTATTTCACTTGAAATTAAGATACAAGTTTACTTGATTTACACAGTATACAACATTTACACACATTTAGATTTTCACTTTATTCATGTTACTATTTTTCATTTGACAATTATGTAACTATTTACACGCATTAAAAATATATATGATGGAAAAACCTTTAAAATCATATAACCCACTAACTAAAAGTGTATATATTACATAACATATACATATAAAAACATAGGTTATTAAATCATATTTTTATTCCATACGTAGAGCGATATTACCAAACTGTTCTCCCTGCTCCATACGTCTTAACGCTTGAATCGCTTCTTCCAACGAATAAACTTTATCCATAATTGGTTTAATCTTATATTTCTCTATAAACTTAATCATTTCATTAAATTCTTCACTGCTACCCATAGATGTCCCCATAATATCGATTTGATTATAAAATAACGCTCGTAAAGGTAATTCAATTTTATCTCCGGAGCTTGCACCAAAATTAACAATTCTCCCATTCGGTTTTAATACATCAAAGTATTTTAAGAATGTTGCTGGACCTATACTATCAATTATTAAATCTACTTTCCCTCCGCATAAACTCTCTTCCCAATTTCCAGAACTATTAAAAGAAAAATCTGCGCCATATGCTTCGGCAAATTTTCTTTTGTTCTCTACCCTTGAAGTAACACTTACTTTTGCGCCAATTGCTTTTGCAAATAACATAGCAAATGTCGCTACACCGCCGCCTATCCCAGGAATTAAAACATGTTCCCCACGCTTTAATCTACCCTTTGTAAAAAGCGCTCTATATGCAGTTAGTGCCGATAAAGATAGAACGCCAGACTCTTCCCAAGTAAGATATGACGGTTTTCCTACTACATTTTCAGCGGGCACTATTACATATTCAGCAAACGTTCCATCTTTTGGTCCCCCTAACACCTCTGGTAACTCTGGTACTTCGGCAATATTATCCCATCCAATACTAGGATTAATAATGACCTCGGTTTGTAATAAATCA
Organism: Bacillus cereus group sp. Bc061; assembly: GCF_027715825.1. Taxonomy (NCBI): domain Bacteria; kingdom Bacillati; phylum Bacillota; class Bacilli; order Caryophanales; family Bacillaceae; genus Bacillus; species Bacillus cereus group sp. Bc061. The sequence goes on along the minus strand of NZ_JAQFTZ010000001.1, from coordinate 1,110,007 downwards.
GCTGAAACACCTTCTCCTATTTCTGTAACAATACCTGCACCATCTGACCCTATTACTAACGGTAGATCCATTTCTTTTCTATTGTTTATAATAAATAAATCCCTATGATTTAATCCTGCTGCTTTTAACTTTACTTTTACTTCCCCGGCATTAGGATTTGTTTCAGATGAAAGTTTATATTCTAATCCCTCTACCCCTTTTTTATATTGATGTACAATAGCTTTCATTGCTTCATTCCCCCTTAATATTTTCAATGTACTAGAAATATCGAAATAAATAAACTAATCTGTCTCTAATAATTAGATGTATATCGTTATGACAAAAGAAAAAATCCCTCCCTATAAATAACGCAGGAAGGGATTTTTTAAATTTTTTCAGATAAAAATCTGTAATGTTAATTCTTTTGAGTTTTAGCTAATTCTAATATCTTTTGAATAAATGGTGCTTTTGCATTTGTATAAGAAACACGATCAAAAGGATATGTAGCTGCAAGTCTCTCTTTTAGTTCTCTATATTCTTTACGTGCCCATTCATGCTTTATTAGAAAGTCTCGAAATAAAAGATTGTTTTTCCATTCGTCACTATTATAAATATAAACATGTAAATGATGAGTACCTGCTCTCCATTTTCCCTTTCTAAAAAAACGCCAATTAGGTGTTTCTTTTGGAACATACTCATATCCGATTTTTAATAGATCATCAATCCACTTTTCGATAATTTGCAAATCTGTTACGCCAATCATCATATCAATTAAAGGTTTCGCTCCTAACCCTTGTACAGATGTGCTCCCTATATGTTCAATAGCAATACAATCTTCCCCAAATAAAGAAATAAATTTCTCTTTTTCTATTAAATACTCTTCGTGCCACTCTTTTTCATATGGTTTAATAACGATTTGTTGTTCCATTTTATCCACCTTTTTATAATTATTTATTATTATATTTATATAAATTTCATGTGATTCACATAGGATTTTTACAAAACGTGTCGAATACTGAAATATATAACTTAATTATAATAAATGCGAGGTATAATATGAAAGATATTCCAGTTGAAATTCAGTTAAATCAAGTTACATTCCAGTTAAAAGAACATCATAATTTTGATTGGCTATTGAAATTAGGAACCGTATTTGCAGTTTTTGACCAGCAAGATTCAGGTAATATAAGTTTTGGTGTTGAAAAAAATGGCCATAAAAAATTCATTAAATACGCAGGGGCACAAACAATTGCATACGAAGGAACAATAAACGACGCTATTGAACGTTTAAAAAATTCAGTTTTCCTATACGAGGAATTAAAACACAACTCGCTTATAAAACTAATTGAACACTTTCCAGTTCAATCTGGATATGTATTAATTTTCGATTGGTTTGATGGTGAATGTCTTCATTCGCACTGGAGTTTCCCGCCTCCTGAAAAATATAAAAATCCAAACTCTCCATTTTATAAATTTAAGCATTTACCTGTTAGAAAACGAGTTCAATCCTTAAATTCCATTTTTTCTTTCCATACATATGTCGAAAAGAAAAAATATGTAGCGATAGATTTTTATGATGGTAGTATTATGTATAATTTTAATACAAATGAAACGAAAATTTGTGATATTGATTTATATTCTAAAAAACCATACGTAAATAAAATGGGAAGATTATGGGGTTCCTCACGTTTTATGTCTCCTGAAGAATTTGAGCTAAACGCTATAATTGATTCGAGAACAAATGTATTTAATATGGGGGCAATGGCTTTCGCGATTTTAGGTGGTGGAAAAGATCGCTCCTTTACAAAATGGGAAGCAAGTAGGGATTTATATGAAATAGCGTATCGCGCAGTAAATGAAAATCGAACCGAACGATATGCATCAGTTAAAGAATTTTATGAAGAGTGGGTAAACGTGTCGAATACTAAAAAGATATAAATCTATATTATTCAAACAAATATATAGTTTATACTATTATCATGATAATATATATGAAAAGGAAATTAAAAATAACGAGGCAAATATTATGAACTTTGTGTATATCAATCAACACGTGTTAAATAACCTTCTATACATTTTAAGTAGCATATTTATTTTTTATTTTATATATGATAGCGGGCGCAATTTGAAGAAATATAAAAAACTACTTATTATACTTTGTACGAGTATCCCTCTTATTTTATGTATGCGCTATCCTATCTATATGGATGAAAATTGTATTCATGATTTAAGACAAATACCGGTTATAGTAGGTACGCTTTATGGTGGCTTCCCTGTCGGTATAACATTGTTTGCTATTTTATTAATTACAAGATTTTCATTTTATGGATTTAGTATGTTAACAATAGTAGTGTATGGAACAATGTTTATCATTACAGCATTCGCATCCGCAAAATTTAATACGTATAATAGAAAAATTAAAGTAGCTTATGCAATGTTTTTAACATTTTTCTTAGCAATATTTACAACTGTAATTGTATTAACTTTATCAGATTTTGAAGTGAATAATTTGTACATCATTTATTTCATAATATTACCAACCGTTTTAATGTTGTTTGTAGTTTATTTTAATGAAGTTTTAAAAGATGCAGTATGCATGCGATCGAAGTTAATTAAAATGGAAAAAATGGAGATTGTTAGCCAACTCGCTGCTAGTATATCGCACGAAGTAAGAAATCCCTTAACTGTTGTAAAAGGATTTACACAACTTTTAAAAACACCAAATTTAACTCCAGAATCAAGAGACGAGTATATTAAGCATATACTGGAAGAATTACATCACGCCCAAGGAATTATTGATGATTATTTAACGTTTGCCAAACCTGCTTCAGAAAAATTAGATGAGATTTCAGTAGAACAAGAATTAAATCGAGTTATTAATATGATCTTACCTTTATGTAATATGAATACAATACATATTACAAAAGATTTCTCTACGGCAACAATAGTTGGTAATAAACAGCACTTTCAGCAATGTTTTTTAAACTTATTAAAAAATGGTATTGAAGCAATGCCTAATGGCGGTACTTTACATATCTCCTCTTCTATTAGTAATAATAAAGTTATCATACGAATTGAAGATAGCGGAATTGGTATGTCACAAGAGCAAATAAATCGATTTGGCGAACCGTATTTTAGTACAAAAACGAAAGGTACAGGTTTAGGTACAATGGTTGCTGTTAAGATCATTGAAACGATGCAAGGTAATTTAAAAATCCGAAGCGTTATGAATAAAGGTACTACTTTGACAATTACATTTCCGAAATGTAATACAAACGCATCTAACAATAAATAAAAAAGGAGCAATTATGCTCCTTTTTTATCTGTTTCGATACATAAGTATCTTCTATGTTTTTTAGTTTTACATTTGTGGAGACTAACTAAAAATTAGTACCCTCCGCCCCAGCAGCTGCATCCAACGATAATTAATAAAATAAATAACACAACTAATAAAGCGAAACCTCCACCAAAACCACAAGAACCACCGTAACTCATATTTTCTCCTCCTTTTGGTTTGAAAACTAATAGGTAGTTGATCATTTTAACTGGTTCGTATTATACATTATGTAAATATCCCTTTTTTGAGCATGTCTATATAAAAATAAGTAAAAGCACTCATTTGAGAGTGCTTTAAAATGGATACCAAAAATTTTGAAATACATGTAACTTTACATATACTGCAGCAATTAAAATAAAAATACCTACAAATAAAGCAATGAAATCCTGGTTTTTCGCTTTATTTGTATAGAACCACGTACGTGTATCCTTCTTTCCGAACCCTCTTAAATCCATTGCGTTTGAAACTGTATCGATTCTCTCTAAAGAATGAATAATTAAAGGCCAAAAAATTAAGACACGGTTTTGCATGCGGATCCATAAACTTGCTTCTCCTTTTTCGAAAGCTACTCCTCTCGCCTCTTGGGCATGTTTAATAACTTTATATTCGGACTGAATATCAGGTATATAACGTAATGCAATATTTATCGCATAAGTAATTTTATAATGAATTCGAAATTTACTTAAGCTACTCACAAATTTGCTTGGATCAGTCGTATAAATAAAAATAAGTGTAAATGGTAATAACGTAAAATACTTTAACGAAAGTGTAGCTGCATAAAATAATGTTTCGTATGTAATTGTTGCATATCCAATATACATAAATGAAGTATACGATCCAGTTAATTCAGATCCATGGGTTGGTGTAATAAATAAGATCATGACAGAATTTAATAAACTAAATGTAAATATAACAGTAAAAACAATAAAAATTTTACGAAATGGAATTTTAGCAACTAAAAGTCCGATACATCCAATTATAAATACGAATAGCAATACGCGAAAATCAAAAAATAAAAAGGTAAGCGTCATACCAAAAATAAATAACAACAATTTCACTGCTCCGTCCATGCGATGGAAATATGTATTATACACCTTCCTCCCTCCTAATATCATTAAAATAAAGTTCCATAAATTTTTCAGGATTTGCAATACCACTAAATTTAACGAGTTTGAATAAAGAGCTCTCCTTTAAGTTCGCTCTTTTTAATGTTTCTGGATGCCCTAATACAGTAGACGCGGTATTATTCGCAATAATTTCCCCTTCATGTAGAACTATTGCTCTGTCCGCATATTCTGATGCGAGATTCATATCGTGTGTGATAAAAATAAATGATATTCCCTTTTTAGCTAATTTTCTAATAAACGACATAAACTGTTTATAATGATAATAATCTTGTCCCGCTGTCGGTTCATCTAATATGATAAGTTTTGGATTTGCTGTTAGTACAGATGCAATCGTTAATCTCTTTTTTTGTCCATAACTTAACGCCTGAATTGGCCAATTTCGAAATGGATACAAACCACAAATTTTTAACGCTTCCTCCGCTCTAAACTTAATTTCTTTCTTTGAAACCTTTTTTAATTTTAATGTGAATGAAACCTCTTCTATAACAGTAGGTTGTGTAATCATGTGATTTGGATTTTGCATGACATAAGATATAATCTCACCGCGTTTACGTATAGACCAAGAATTGATATTTACTCCATCAATTAAAATCCTTCCATTTTTTGTTTTGTTTATTCCTATAAGACTATGAGCTAATGTTGATTTTCCAGCTCCGTTATGGCCCAAAAGTGCTACAATTTCTCCTTCATATATGGATAATTTTACATTCTCTAATACTTTTTGTTTATTAGGATATGAAAATGATAAATTCTCTACTTTCAATAATTCTTTTTTTGTAGGAGTATCTTTACAAAAAGCTTTTTTCTCCATCCACTCTTTTATTACGCCACTAATACTTTCCTTATGAAGATTTTCAAGTGGATATATTACGTCATTATTACTATCAAAATGTAATCTTTTTAATCCTTCTATGTACATAGGTTCTCTTAATCCGATTGAGGGTAATATATTTGACGCTAAAATCTCATCTGGTGCCCCTATCGCAACAATTTCCCCTTCATCAATTAAAATAATTTTATCTAAATCCAGATTTAACATTTCTTCTATTCGATGTTCAATAATTACAATTGTTTTATTATATTGCTTATGTATATTTTTAATAAGTTCAATTGTATGTAAGCTGCTAGCTGGATCTAAATTTGCTAACGGTTCATCGAACAATAATATAGGAGCATTTGTTGTTAACAAACCCGCTAAAGAAACAGTTTGTTTTTGCCCTCCAGATAATTCATGCGGACTTTGTTTATGAAAAGTATGCATCCCTACCTTTTTTAATGACTCCGAGACAATCTTTTTCATTTCATCCTGATTTACACATTCATTTTCTAAATAAAAGGCTACATCTTCTTCTACTGTAAGACCAATAAATTGTGCATCTTGATCTTGCAAAATTGTGCCTACATGTTTACTCAGTTCAAAAACACTCTTTTTCCTCGGATCTTTTCCAGCAATTAAAATATTACCAGTACTAGTCCCTTCATAAGAAAATGGGATTAGCCCATTCATACAATGAGCTAACGTTGATTTCCCTGAACCACTTCGTCCAGCAATTAGCACTTTTTCCCCAGGATATATATGAAATGTAATGTCTTTCACAGTAGGCTGCGCTGCATGCTTATATTGAAAGTTGAATTGTTCAAAAGAAATAATTGGTTGCATTTTAATATCCCTACTTTTCAATTTTTAAATGTGTATGTTTCTTATTCGATTTAGCTAGGCCTATTGTAATTGGCAATCCAAGAACTAAAAATACAATAACGTCAGCAATTGTTGCACCTAACACTTGTATAACAATTTTGTCAAACGGTTCTCCCATTACAATAATATCGAATGCCCCAGCAAATATAATAGCAATGACAATTCCAATTAAGCCAGTAATGGCTAAATAAGAAATATCTCCCTTATTATATGTCCCGTTTTTCACACTAAAGCCAACTCTTTTTTGAATGAACCCCATTGCAAAGCCAATAATGCCTGAACTAATAACCCATCCCCACCAAATACCCCAGCCAGCGATTGTGTCTGTTACGGTATGACCGATAAGTCCTATTAACAGTCCTGCCACTGGACCAAATAACGCTCCAAAAACGGTTAAAATAGCTAATGCAGGTTTAATAAATGTATTTGGTGCAATAGAAAATCCCCAAAGTCCTAATATCCCGTATAATGCTGCTCCAATTCCGATTGCCACTACTAATTTTGTTGATAATTTGTTCATAACAATTCCCCTCTCTTATTAGTCAACTTTTATTACTCTATATTTATTTTCAAAATGAATTATGCATCGACACTCCCTTTCTATACAACAAAAAATGGCCTCTTATATAAGAGGCCATTTTCTTTCACGTTCAAGAATCCTCTTATCTTCCAAAAAACACATCGTGTTCTCTGCGGAATTAGCACCTTCCTATACATTTACATAGGGGTTGCTGAGGTTTCATAGGGCCGGTCCCTCCACCTCTCTGGATAAGTATTAATTTGTAATTCGTATTATGGCATTAAAAAGTATAAATTTCAACACTTTTCTAATTATTTTTATTTTTTGTTTAACAATACATTTAAATCATTGTATTCTTATCGGAATTATGAAATAATGAATTCAAAATAGTTACGGGAGGAATGTACGATGAAAGTAATCGGTTTAATTGGTGGACTAAGTTGGGAATCTACATCATTATATTATAAACATATTAATACACTTACACTCTCTCAATACGATCAAAATGCAAAGCTTGTTTTATATAGCATGGACTTTGGTGAAGTAACGACTTTATTACAAAATCATCAATATGAAGAAGTGAAAAACGAATTAGTTACTGTTGCAAAGAAGGTTGAAAAATCCGGAGCTGAATGTTTATTAATGTGTTCCAATACGGTCCATTTATTTGCTGAAGAAGTAGAAAGTGCAATATCCATTCCACTTCTTCACATAGGTGATGTAAGTGCTAAAGAAATGGTAGAACAGAATATAAAGCGTATCGGATTATTGGGTACGAAACAAACGATGGAACAAGACTTCTATAAATCACGTCTAGCAAACTATAACATTGAGACAATCATCCCAAATGAAGAGGAAAGAAATTTTATTCATCATGTTATTTTAAATGAATTAAGTAAAGGAATTATTTCAGAAACATCAAAAGAAAAGCTATTACAAATTACAAAATCATTAATTCAAAATGGCGCAGAAGGTATACTACTAGGTTGCACCGAAATACCGTTGCTCATTTCCCAAAACGACCTTACTGTTCCTGTTTTTGATACTGCTTTTTTACATGCAAATACTGCTGTGCAGTTTGCGGGATAATCATATAAAAGCATAAAGGTTGAGCCTCTATGCTTTTATATTACCCACACTATTTATTTAAAAGAGATGTAATCACTGTGATTGCTTCATTTGAACCACCACAATCTAAAAAACTATCCTTCAGTTTTCGTATACCATGCTTATACTTTTCATTTAAAAGTACGTCTGTTACCGCTTCTTTTAAACTTTGTACATTAACATGCTCTTTCAATAACCTATGTGCGGCTTCCAGCTCAGTTAGTCTTTGTGCTATCATCGGTTGATCTTTATCATGTGGAATGATGACAAATGGGACATTAAAATAAATAGCGTCGTGTACACTGTTCATGCCGCCATGTGTAATAAAAACATCTGCTTCATTTAATATTTCTGATTGGGGTACGTATGAAGTAATTATAAAATTGTCTGGCGCTTTCTTAATTTTAGAACGATCATTTCTATCACCAATTGCCATTACAACTACCCCTTTAAAATCTGAGAAAGTATCAATACAAGTATTAAAGAATGGTTCAAGTCCTTCAAGCAGTGTCCCCATTGAAATATAAATAACTTTCTTACCTTTAAGCAATTCAAGTGGAAACTCTACATTTGTTTTACGCTTTGAAATACTTGGTCCAATAAAAATGTTATTTTCTCCAAACAAATCGCTATTAGGTTGGAAGTAACGACTTGTGTACACAAGAGTAATATCTCCCTTGTTATGCATAAATTGAAGATTGTTTTTAGGCTTTACTCCAAATTCATGTTCCATTCGATATAGTAACTGTTCAGAAATTTCATCAGGTTGGAATGGTATTTCTGCATTAGGATGAAAAGGTAAAGTCTCCAAAAATTCAGTAGGAATTAAAAATATAGGAGAAGAAACTATGCCTGGAATTTGTAAATACTCCTTTACTAACTCTCCAGCACCAAATATATCATAAATTACGAAATCAAAATTAATGCTTTCACATAATTGTTTCGTAATTTCTAATATATATAAAGAAGTTTGAACATGTACATGAAAGAAAGAGTTCAATCCATATGAAGTTTCAGTATCAATAGAAATATCCTTTAATAAATCTGGATGGGTATATACAGTAGCTCCCAAATCTTCAATTCTGCCTTTAAAGTGTTCTGTAGTAATATAGTGTACGTGATCCCCCCGTTCAGTAAAGGCTTTGACTAAACTTAATGTCGGGTTTACATGTCCCTCTGCTGGAAAATTAATCATTAAAATATTTAGCACTTCTTTCTCACTCCTTACATTTCAACACTCTTAATAATCATACTGTAATGATTACCGTCAATCTTCCCCTAATAGTCCTAATATACTTGCTACTTTAAATTGATAAATAATTGTCAGTTATTTAATTAAAAAAGGCATCTACATAAGTAGATGCCTAACCGTGATAAGGAGTGTTCTGTGAGGTTAGAATAAGCTTTTCAGCTTGTCCTATGCTATCAATATATGATTTATTTTATAAAACGTGAACAATTGATAGAATGATTTTACCTTTCTATCACCCATTTTGAATCTATCCCTAAATTAAATGACTCTAGTTTCTATATTATTTCATATGTTTTAACCTTCTTGAGAGCTATCTATTTGTAAATTTTCTCCAGTAAATCTCTTATTTTTTAATTCAAAATAAGCATCTAAAACTTCTTTTCCAATATCAGAGTTAATGCCAGATTTATCATTCATAACCCACGGCACAACTACAGAGAATGCTACTTCTGGATTATCATATGGCGCATACCCTGCTAACGTTAAGTTATAACATTCTCTTCTCTCGCCCTTTTCATTTCTTCCAATATCGCTTTCTCCACCGTAAACTGTCTGTGCTGTTCCTGTTTTACCTGCTGGTTTATAAGATGCTTTTTGGAACGCCCTTACTCCTGTTCCATCACCCTCTTGGAATACCTTTCTAAATCCTTCTTTTACTTGATTTATATATTCCTCTTTCATATCAATTTTATTTAAAACAATTGGTTCTACTGCATGCACCACTTTACCAATCTCATCTTTTTGCGATGTTTGCTCTCTTACCTCTTGTACAATTTGTGGCTTCATTCGATATCCACCGTTTGCAATTGTTGAAATATACTGTACAAGCTGAAGTGGTGTATACGTATCATACTGACCGATTGAATAGTCTAGTAAAAAACCAGGTTGATTATCTTTTTTACCAATTTGTCCAGCTGTTTCATTTGGTAAATCAATGCCTGTTGGAACACCTAATCCAAATTGTCTGAAATAATATCTCATTTTATCAAAACTTTCCTGTTTAATATTTAATGAGCTATTTTTCACATAATCTACACCTGCAATTTTTAATGCTGTATGAAACATATAAACGTTTGAAGAGACTTGTAACGCTCTTAAATCATCAATGTTTCCAAACTCTTTCCAAGATTTCTTCTCCCTAGTACCTTTAAACTTCATAGGTGCATCATAAAAATAAGTACCTGGTGTTATAGCTTTCGTTTCAAATCCAGTTAAAACTGTGGCACCTTTAACTGTTGATCCCAGCTCATATGAACTAGTCATTGTACCTCATGCATAGTCTTCAACTTCTGTTTTCCCGTCTTTTTCTACAAGTCTTTTCCCAGCCATTGATAATACTTGTCCGTTTTTCGGATTCATCATTACAACGAAAGCACGGTCCAACATGGATTCTGATCCTTTATATGCTTTTAATATTTTTTCTATACTTTCTTCTACTTTTTTCTGTAATTCCATATCTATTGTTAAAGTTAAGTTCTTACCGCTCTTTCCCTCCGAAATTGTTTCCGTTCTAATTGTAGTACCTTGTTTATCTGCAACGCTTCTTACTTCTTTTTTTGTGCCATGAAGTACATCTTCATATTGCTGCTCGATATAACTTTTTCCAACCCTATCATTTCGGCTATAATCACGTACTAAGTAATAATCTAATCGTTCACTTGGTAATCCTTCATCAGAATTAGAAACATTTCCAAGAACGGATCGGAATAATCCATCATCCACATACACTCTCTCCCAATCAACCGACACGTCTACACCTGGGAGATTTGCTAAACCTTCACTAATTATAGTAAATTCCTTTTCACTAACGTCTTTTTTAATAATTTGTGGAGCCATTTGATAACCAGAAGTCATCTTACTTTTAACAGCTAACACTTTTATATCTTTATCTGTTAAATCTTGAAGATTTTTATCCGTAACTCGTTTTCTTTTTAACTCTTCAATTTTTTTATCTAAATTTTTCCCGGTAATATCTTTATCTCTGAACCTATTTATTTCTTTTTTAGATACTAATTTTTCGGTTAGTGTCGGATTTAATTGCATCCAAAAATCTTTCTTATCCGTCTCAGTTAGTTTATCTATATCTTCTTTTGGTATTTCAATTATGTCTGCAAGTTGTCTTGCTGTTTTTAATATTTCTTCTGATTTTACACCTTTCATCTTTGTATATGTAATTGTACGTAAAGACTTATTATCAACTACTGGATTCCCTTCTCGGTCAAATATTTTCCCCCGCGGCACAGAAAGGCTTACGGTTGCATTTTCTCTCTTCTCCACTTCATTTTTATACGTCTCACCATCAATAATTTGTACTTTACCTAATTGTATAATCATGGCAGAAAACAATATAAATACACATAAGAATAAAATGTTTAACCGCATCGGTACTGCTCTACCGCTTTTTTTCTCTTGTTTTTTCACCTTGTCATAATCTCCTCCTTACTGTATTTCTATTAATAATTGAATCTATATATTAAAAGTAATGCACATTTTCTATACATTACTTTGCACAAATACTAATATATTGATAAAAACTTAATAGAAATTAAAGCAAATCTAAAGAAAAGGTAAAGTTTTCTAAATTAAATACAAAAATACCCAATAACGAAAAGCTTAACTTTTCGTTATTGGGTATTTAAGAATTAATAATTGAACGTATTGATTCTAATCTATCATCATAATTTGATAAAGGCTTTTTACTCTGAATTTTTGGCAAGTAAATCGTTACTGTTGTTCCGACGCCAACCTCACTCATAATACTTATATTCCCTTGATGACTTTCAATAATTTTATAACTTAACATCAATCCAATACCGGTACCTTTTTCTTTCGTACTATAGAATGGTTCACCTAATCTTTTAATTCGTTCTTCAGGTATTCCTATTCCTTTATCAATTACACTAATAATGATACCATCTTTGCCTATTTCTTTTATGTGAATTGAAATTCTCCCACCATCTGGCATAGCTTCGATTGAATTTTGCAAAATGTTAATAAATACTTGTTTCAGTTGATTTTCTGAGCATTCAATGATTATATCCTTGGAATCTGTATATAATTCAACTTGAATATTTGTCATAATTGCTTTTGTATTCATTAATGAGACGACATTTTTAAATAGTTGATAAATATTTTTCTTTTCGGTACTTATTTCGTCTGTTTTAGCAATCGACAAAAATTCTTGAAGAATCGCTTCTATTCTTTCAATTTCAGAAAGCATTAAATCAAAATATTTTTCTTGATCTTCTTTATTAATTTGGAATAATTGAATAAACCCTTTAATTACAGTTAACGGATTTCTTACTTCATGAGCTACACCAGCCGCTAATTGTCCAATTGCTGCAAGCGTATCTGATTTATTTAGCAATTCTTCTGTCTTTTTTCGCTCTGTAATATCGCGTACGATAATCATAATTTTATCCTGTAATAATGGTAAGCACCTGGCTTCAAAGAAGTCAACACTGCCATTAAGTGTAAGTGGATATTCTACTATTACATTCGTTCCTTTTTCCTTCACTTGACTAATGGCTTCCTGAAACTGCTGTGCTACTGGAGATGGTAAGACATCGTAAAACTTTTTTCCCATAAAAGCTTCTGCGGGTACGTAAAATTTTGTAGGGGATCCTGCTTTATAATCAATAATTGTGCCGTCATCTTCTGTTAAGAAACATAAGTCTGGTAAAGCTTGAAAAATTAATTCCAATTCAGACGTTTGTTGTTTTAATTTCTCTTCTATTGCTTTTAAATGTGTAATATCTACACCAACAGCCCAATAACTAAATCCACTTACAGGAAACTGTTCTGATATATTGGACCACATTATCGTTTTAATTTCACCATTTTTACATGTTAAGCGCATTTCCCAATCTCTAAAGTTCTTTCCACGAGTCAAAAATTTCTTTTGTATCTCGTGACGATAATTATGATCAGGATACAGTAAGCGAAGTGCGTTTGGATTTCCAATTACCTCTTCCGCAGTATATCCTGTTACAATTTCACATTCGCGATTCCACAAAACAAAATCTCCATTATAATCAAGTGCATCAACCATAACAGGCATGTTTTGTAAGATTGTATGTAGTTCCTCCTCTTTTCGAGTAAGTAACGTTGTATTTTTACTTTGAAATCCTTTCATTACCCCACCTATAATTAGATTTGAAAGCATTTCAAAGTATTTTTGGGAATTGAAAATTTCGCTTTTCTGAGACCATACAACAAAAGATCCTAAATATTGATTGTATAAAAAAATGGGGATTTCAATTTTGGGAAGTTTACATATTTTCTTTTCATTTATTCCAAATGAAAATATACATTCTTTTTCAGCATCAAGAAGTTGATGTGATATGTTGGTTAATTGATAAAATTGTTCTGCCATGGTTTCTATTGTACTCACATCAATAAGTTCCATTAGCCGCGCATTCATTCCTTTTTCACCTCAATATGTAAAATTCATACAAACTTTAAATTCATACTTCTCCATTATACGAAGAATGTGCCTGTAGGTATATAGCTGAAGAATAATTATTCGAACAAATTTTATTTTTCAATTAAAAACAAAAAATATATGCATGCAAATTGAAACTCTAATTAGTAAGTTTTATTCATCTCCGACTGATTATTAGCTGAGCCAATCATGATCTTTTATGTTGCATGAACTCTCCTTAACATCCTTACATTCGTTAAGTTTTGACATAGTTTTATACACACTAGTAGCAATATAAAAATACATTACATATAAAGTTCATAAAATTTTCACAATTATCATGAAAAATATAAACATTTATTCCAATATATTCTATATAATAAAATGTAATAAGGCTTCTATGAATCTCATAGAATACCTTACCCCTAATAAAAAGAAAAAAAGAATCCAATTGGATTCTTTTTTTCTTTTTATGTTACATTACATATTTATATAAAGCATGTGCAACACCATGTTCTTCATTAGATAATGTTTCATATTTACACATCGCTTTTATTTCTTCAACAGCATTTCCCATTGCAATTGAAATGTTCGCTTTTTCCATCATAGAAACATCGTTTAGCCCATCACCTATCGCAACAGTATTTTCAACTGAAATATTAAGATATTCAGCTAAAGTGTATAATCCATTCCCTTTTTGAGCATCTCGATGATTAATCTCTAAATTGTGCCAATATGAAGATGTAATTGCTAAATCTGAATTATGAAGAAATGTTTCTTTTAGTTTTTTTAATTTCTCTATATCATAAGAAAATGGCAACAATTTATGCACGTGTATTTCTGTTTCTACAATTGACTTGCAACTTTCCGTACTATGAAATGCTGTATGCTCAAGGTATAATGCTGCAATTGTTTCTAATTCTTGTATATCCACATTTGTTTTTGAATTTTTCAAATCCTCAATTTCCCTGCGTACACTTTCCACTCCATATTCTGGAACATATACGCCTTTATCTGTATAAAGTTGATAATATAAACCATTCTCTTCAAGATATTCTACTATTTTAAGTGCCTGCATATTTTGAATTGGATATCTTTTCATCATTTTTTTATCTTTATATATAAGTGCACCATTTTCTGCAATGATCGGACACTCTAAATCAGCTTCTAACAATAATCGTTCAATATCGACAATAGAACGTCCTGTACAAATCGCTACAACATGGCCCGCTTCTTGACATGCTCGAATTGCTTTTGCATTCTCTGTACTAATCATTTTATTCCCTGAAAGAAGGGTTCCATCTAAATCAATTGCTATTAATTTCATTATTTCTTCACCACTTTCTAAAATACACGAGTTCTACCTATATTCAAGGTATCGTTTTCACACTGATCTCGTGAGGTTCTCTTTAGTTATAATTTATGAAAAGCGTTTCAGGTCAAGAAATAATTAAAAATAAAATCAGAAGCTTTTCTTTTTAAAGAAAAGCTTCTGATTTTAAACTATGAACTATAACTAATATATTTCGTCTCACACATGTACACATTCTTTTCTTCAGTTGGGACATATATTTTAAACTTTTCTAAACGTTTTCCGTAAACATGAATAGTGACAACGCTTTCATTTTCTGCTATTTCAAGAATATGACAATCAGCTGGTGGAATGACTTTATCTGTTTCTCCTTCTCCCAAATAAAGATTTCCTGTATGAGTTAAATAAACAAGTGAATTTTCAAGCTGCTGCGTTTGTATAAAGTTCTGCACCATTATTCTTCCTGTAAATACGCCTTCTACTCCCCATGTGCCATCATGATCATGTAAAGGAGTCGATTGTCCATCTTTCCATACAAGAGCTACTACTTCAAAACGATTTAAAGGATCTTCATAAAGCAAGTGTCGTGCATATTGAGCCGAATTCGCCTTCTGTTTTTCTAACGGAAGCCATGTTTTCTTTTCTAAAAGTTCTTCTAATAATTTTTCAATCCCACAAACAATTTGATCTTCTAACAAATTACTATTTATTAAATCCGTTACAGCTTTAATAAATGTTTGGAACGTCTTACTTCCATTACACGTTAACATAAGCATCCTCCTCTACTCTTATTCACACACTTCCATACTAAATAACCAACTAAAATTTTACAATTGAGAAATAAAAAAACAAGGTACAGTAAATTTGTACCTTGCTGAACAGTTTATTGAGTTTTAAGCGAATAGGTAAGAATTTTGAATTAAATCATAATATGCTTTATCCTTCTCTTCGACGTTTTGAGAATATGGGGGCTATAACGAAAAAAGTACATACACAAGTCGGTAAGCCAAATCGAAATATGTACGACATAACTGAAACAGGAGAAGAAATCTTTTCTGAAATGTTGCGCGAGTTTCCCGAAAAACTCGCGACAAACAATATAGAATTTCTTGTTCGTATCGCGCTTTTTGAAAAGCTTGATTATGAAGCTAGAAAAGAAGTTTTAACAATACGCCAAGACATACTACATAAACAACTTACTGCTATTCAATCTTTAGATACTAGTTCACCTTTTATTACAGAAGTAATTGAATTTAGTAAATCACGTATCGAACATGAATTGCTCTGGATTACATCACTTATGAAGAAAATATGAAAAAATAACAATAAAAGTTAAAAACAATGAATGAAAATGAGATTTATTATCAATACTATAATTAATAAAAGGGCAACCACGATTTGGCTACCCTTCAAAAATTTATACTTCCGGATCGAAAGTTTTGCAATCTGTTTCTTCTGTAGTCGATGCTTGTTTTCCTTTATGACTTACTACATAAATTGCGTCTGCGCTACATTTATTGCCGTTAGCCCAAAATTTACAGTTGTTTACTTCACATAAAACGTCTTGTGCCATAGTATCACACCTCCTCGTTCTATTATCATTAACAAAATTCGGAGGTATGATACTTTTAGTTATGCATTTTTTATTACCTTTTTAGCTTTCTTAATGGCTCTATATCTCCTTGTACAATAGCACCTATATTTTCAGTTATTTTTTCAATATGAAAATGCCACCATTGAATTTGCAATAACTCCTCTATTATTGTATTTGTAAATCGTTCCTTTATTTTATTTGCAGGGTTTCCACCAACAATTGTATATGGTGCAACGTCTCTAGTCACAACCGATTTAGCTGCTATTATTGCACCATCCCCTATTTTTATTCCAGGCATAATTGTTGTATCCATACCGATCCAAACGTCATTTCCTATAACTGTATCACCTTTGTAAGGTAAATCAGACAAATTAGGTGTATACTTCTCCCACCCATTTCCAAATATATTAAATGGATATGCCGAAAATCCATCCATCCGATGATTCGCTCCATTCATAATAAAGGTAACTCCATTTGCAATACAACAAAACTTTCCAATGATAAGGCGATCTCCAAGAAATTCATAATGATGTAATACTCGATCTTCAAATGTTTCTCCATCTTTCGCATCATAATATGAATAATCTCCGGCGAGTATATTAGCTTTCGTTATTGTATTTTTTATAAAGTGAACATTTTTATTTCCTTCAATAGGGTATTTAACATTTGGATTAGGATTCATGTTGCACAGCACTTCCTTTCCTATTCATTTCACTCTCTACTGCTATAACTGGCTTTAAATTGTATATAGGTAAAATAAATAATAATCCAATTATAAATAGTAAAGCTGTGCCTTCGTACATCGTACTTAATGAGAACATTTCTTTTAATGAACCAGCAATACTCATCGTTACTACCATTGAACCGGTGAATAGCGGACTTAAAATGCCATTTACACGACCAATAAAATCAGTATCACTATTTTGAATAATGAGCGTATTAATACCTATTTGAATACAAGGAAGAGCTAAACCGCTAAAAAGTTGTGCTATGAGTGTTACCCATAAATTGGTGGAATAACCTATAATACCGATGCCAATTGCCTGACCAAGCATACCGATAATTAACATCTTTTGCGGCGCAACATTTTTTGCAAACACCATCGCTAAAGCACCGCCAACAATCATTCCTGCACCATTTACTGTTAGTAACCATTGTAAACTCTCTTTTGATAATCCTAACTGCTCAGTCACAATAAAAATACCTAACGGCTGAATTAAACCAATTCCTAGTCCTGCTGCCATAAAACAAAGCCCTAGCAAAGTTAATGCTTTTTTCTTTTTCACATATTTAATACCATCAAGCATTTCCTGTAATATAGTGATTTCTTTCTTCTCATTATCATTCTCAAGATCTTTCGGAAGAAATAACAACACAGCTGCTGCAAGTAAAAAAGCGATACCTGTAATAATGATTGAAATATAAATTCCAAAACTATGAAAAATAAATGTTCCAAGAATCGGTCCTAACACCATAAATATCGCAAATATTGTTTGATAAATAGACATTGCTAATTGAATTTGTTCTGCCGATAAATGCTGTTTAAACAATTTCATGCCAGATGGCTGAGAAAATTGCGAAAGGATTGCAGAAATAAGTGTGACAAAAAACACGATTTTCCACGTTCCAAACATTAGAGTAATTAATACTGCAAATACTGATAAAGAACTTAAAGTCTCACACCATATCATAGTCCTCTTCGGCTTCCACCTATCAGCAAACGTTCCACCAATAAAGGAAAAGATGAAAATTGGAGCAAACTCCGCCACTGAAATCATCGAAATAGCAAAAGCATCACCTTTTGTCATTTCCATTACATATAGTAATACCGCAAAGTTCCGAACCCATATTCCAATTTGTAAAAATAATGCTGATGCTAGAATCCCCTGTACAAACCGGTTTTTTAATACTTGTGATACCCCATTATTTTGTTTCATTTCTACATTTGTCGACATAAAAAAGCCCCCTATTTCATGTTCTGAACAGGAGGCAGCACAAATCATATGAAAAGACTATATTTTCGCAGAGCGAAATACATCCCTTTTCTATAAATGTACAGACTAATCCTATTCAGAAGAATATTTCGTTTTTTAACGAAGATCTCTTACAAATAGAATTAGTTGATCATTGGGATGTTTTCACCCTTCCGTTTCGAATTTAAATAACACATACATACTCTATGTAAAACATTTTCAATGTATGCATGTCTTATAATAAATATTCTAGAATGTTAATGGTAATTCCTCTAAAGAACGCATTAAATAATTACCTTGCCATTTAATGTCTTCACGATTCCCTTTTATTTGTAGTTTTGGCATTCTCTCAAACAAAGTAGTAATAGCAATTTTTGCTTCCAACCTAGCAAGTGGAGCGCCTAGGCAAAAATGGCTACCATGTCCAAAGGCAATATGGCGATTGTTCTCGCGAGTAATATCGTATACTTCCGGATTCTCAAATACTGTTTCATCACGGTTTGCAGAAGCTAAGGCAATGACAACCATATCTCCTTTTTCAATTATTTGGTCATGAATTTGAAAAGGTTCATCTGCCCATCTTGAAGTTGTAACCTCAACCGGGGAATAATATCGTAATCCTTCCTCAATTGCTGCATCAATTAACTTTGGATTTTCTTTTAATAACTGTAATTGATCCGGATTTTCAAGAAGTGCTAATACCGTATTTGTTATTAAATTTACCGTTGTCTCATGCCCTGCAACAATTAGTAACATTATCATTGAATATAGTTCCCGAGCGTTAAGTTTATGTCCTTCACTTTCTGCAAGTATTAAAGCACTAACCAAGTCCTCTTTCGGTTCTTTTCGTTTCATATCAACTAAATATTGAAGGTATGTAATAAACTCAGATAGTTGCTTTTCAGTTTCTTTTATTTCTTCTGGTGTTTCTGGATAAGCAATGACAGCATGCGACCAAATTCTAAATTTCGCTTGATCTTCTTTTGGAATGCCGAGCATTTCACTTATTACAATGATTGGTAAAGGAAATGAATAATCATCCACAAGGTTTAATGAACCTTTCCGCTCAACTTCGTTCAATAAATCATCTGCAATATCCTGAATTCTTCCTTCCAGTTGTGCAATCATCTTCGGTGTGAAAACTTTTTGCACAAGTGATCGCAGACGATTGTGGTTAGGTGGATCTGAATTTAACATGTGCGTCGTTAAATGATCACTATTGTCAACAGTAAGAAACACATTTAATGTATCTTGAGAAAATACATTGGCCGGATCTTTTTTTAAGCGACTGTCTTTTAAAAGCGGCAAAGCATCTTCATATCTTGTAATAAGCCACTCTGCACCTAATTCAGTTTTATTCACAAATAAGATAGGTTGCATTTTACGAGATTCTTTATAAATTTCATATGCATCTTCTTTAAACTGAGCTGAAGCTAAATTGATGCCATCCTCTATTCTTAGCCCAACTTTATTTTTCATTGACATTGTATTCCCTCACTCTCATTTGTTTTAAAAAAACAACCAACATATGCATTATACGCTAATAAAAACGTGAAAATTGTAACTTTTTAATCAAAACCTTACTTCGTATATTGAAAAATAAAAAAGTGAGGGAGTAAAATCTTTCTACTCTCTCACTTTTCTTTATGCGAAGCACATGAAATTACTAATTTGTTGATAGCGATAACTTATTTTACGACGACGACCACCTTGCCACGTGTAACCTGATACTCCATTTCTTCTCACTTCGGTCGGGAAGAACCATAAATCCCTTCCGAAAGGACCAGGACGATGTAAGCGTAAATAGCCCCATCTTCCTAGACAGTTACACATCCAAGATTTCATATTACCTGGTTGTGCAGGAGAAGCAAATGTAGACGGTAACGACGGCGCTTGTGACGGAGGTGGTGACGTTGGAGCATCTTCCGCATCATCTGGTCTGTAATCTTCTTGTTCAATATCTCTCACTTCATTTGTAGGTTCATACCCGTAGTTTTGTGGATTATAATACATCGCTTGATCATATGGATAATTTTGTTGGTTATACATATTAATAAATCACCTTCTTTTCATTACCTTTACCATTCATATGTGATATGCCCTCTCTGGGAAGCTTATGTATAGCCTAAATTCAACAAAAAATAAAGCTCGTATTTTAAAAATACGAGCTTCTTCATAAACGGAATAGATGTATTATTTTCTTAATTTCACACTATAGAAACGCATTTCATCTAATGAACCTTCAAATTCAAATACTTCTTGTTTAATTAATTCCTTTAAGCGATATTCTAAAAACGTATCGCCAACTGATTGCTCTACAAGACCAAGTGCTTCACCAATTACTCTAGGAGCTTTTAGGAATTCTTGATCAGCACCTATACTTTTCGCGCATTCAATAATAAATTGATCAAAATAATTTTCTTGTACAGAACGCACTTCATTGTCTGTCCAAACTCTTAAAAATCCCGTACTTTTCGAGAGACTATCCCACTCATGTTCAAACTGCAGACGATTCTCTACAGTTAAATACGGCAATTTTACAAAACTTTTTTGAATTAGAGCTAAACTTTCAGGTGGTAACTCTCCTGTTCCACGAATAACATACTCTAGTTTTAATATTTCTTTACTTGCTTCAGATGTATTCATAACGCGAATACTTTTCTTATTTTTTAATTGCGCCATTACAAAACATAGACCTACATGTTCATGTGCGTTATCGGCTTTCCAAATTGTAATAGGCGTTTCACTAGGAATAGCGTATAGTTCTTTCATAGTTTCTAAAAACCTTGGTAAATACTCTTCTTCAAAATAATTTTCATAAGCATTTAAGTTGTTTACTAACCATTCCTGTCTTGCTAGTTGCCCTTCATTCATATGTAACTTATTTATTGGCCCAATTGAAAAGAATTCAGAAAAAGCAACAACCATCTCTTCCAATCGTTCTTCTTGACCAAGCATATGCTTTAAACATCCAGCTGTTGAATCATCAAATGCAATATGTACGTGTGAGACTTCTTTTACATTTCTTTTATAAGATGTATTACTCGTTAGTTGCTTAGGAATATCCATCAAATTTTTAATAGTATCTTCACTATAGTTTTCTTTTAATAAATTTAATTGGATTAGAATACTTTGAAGTAAATGTTTTGCTTCATCTTCGTGCATATCCTCTACAGCATTTTTGATTTTATCTATCATATAATTCCCTCTATTCATTTCATAAATAACGTAGATTATAGTGTATCACTTTATAATCATTCTTTAAAAGCTTTTTGGTCAAATCATGTATTACACAGATTGCTACGGCTAAAATTACTAAACATTTTGTAAATCCTTTAATTTAAATGTATAATTATATAGAAAATAAAAAATATAGGAGCTATATGTATGGAAAAAGTATTTACTAATTATAAATATTATCTAAAAAATTGGAGATTTATATTTATTTGTATATTACCTGCTGCTGCTTTATTATATACACTTGATGTTACCTTTGAACTACTGTTTCATCAAAATTTCTATTTGTCTAATTTAATAATTGCTGTCATTTTATTTTTAATATTTATTAACGTAAAAGATAAATTTAAAATCAAAAGTTAAAGAAAGCTATAATTGAAATGAAACCGTTGTAGAGCTACATTTTTCATAAAAAATAAGGGCACCCTGCTATTGGAAGCCCTAAAGTGATTAGAGGTTTTTTCTGAGTATTGATTCGGACACGAAGATCTTGTCCTACTATTTACTATATGCTTGTACTTATTTTATTGTGCATATATTAAATATCATATCTAGCTACTTCATATATCCATTGTACAATTATCATATACATAAAAAAACATCCTCCTGGATGTTTTTTATGTACACATTTTTAAGCTTCCATAAATTTAGCCGGTACACCGATTTTTTCAACTACAGAAGATATATTAGTAGGATTAATCATTACATTTTCAATACTAACTAATTTATTTTCTAGTAGCCCATTCTCTGTAGTAATAAGTTCTTCAAACCGAGCTAAAGTCATCGAGAATTTGTGTTCACTTCCACCATTCATACTGACTTTTACGTACTTCATAGTGTCACCCGCCTTTCATAATAATCTATAATTCGGTAAAAAGGCACTTACATCCTTTTATTTACTCCTAGATTTTTCACTTTTACATTTGCCAATTCACGTTTATATTATTTTGAAGAAAACAACCACTATTTTATGTTCACGCTATAATTGCTAATAAGAATGATAAAGATAAAAATACACAAAGTGGTATATAAAGCAGTATCCATTCTAGCAAATTGGGTATCTTTTTTTCGCTTAAAAATACCAAAATAATGAAACTCACCAATTACTCTTATGAAAAATACAATCATACACACCCAGGATGCCACTTGAACAATACTATTAGGAAATGCAAAATGAACAATATTAGTTTGTTGTAATAAAATTATTGCTGCCATACTTAATAATAACGCAATGATCAATGTCATTCCTGCACCTGGTGTAAACGCCTTTTCTCCATCTTTAGTCGGAATAACACTATTTGTCGCCCACTTACCTCCGAAAGCCCAGTAAACATGTAAAAAGCTAACTAAAAATAATATACTGACGGCAATATATATAATAATAAGCATTTTATCCTCCCATTATTTTATTGGAGTCCTCAGTTTTAAATTATGCTATAAATTTCTCATTAGCAATCTATATGTAATTACAAAAAAGCCTTTAATGATAAATCATTAAAGGCTTACTAATATTTCTTATGCATTATACCTATTTCTACGACGTTCCATCCTTGTTTGTCCTTGAACAGTACCTTCTTTATATTGATGTATTTGCTCTTTCATTTCATATGTTGCAGCTGGAGCCGGTTCTTCGTAATTATGCTCATGTAGTTTTTCTGGTGTTTTTCGTTTTGATACTTTTTTACCAAACTTAAATAATTTCATCCTAAATTTAGGTAATCTTGGAAGTGGAATCTTAAAGGATAATTTTTTGCGTTTCTTTTTTTGTTTAAATAGATTTATATTTTCTTTATTATCATCTTTCTCTTTGCGGTGAATTAACATCGCAAGTAATCCACCAAATATAAGTCCACCAACTAAAAGCATGATATATTTGAAATTGCTTGTCATTAAGCTAGACATACGTTCAAGTATGACTAACGACTGTACTTCTTTCATATCCCAAAGTAAAGCGGACCATAATGCAAATAAACCGAAAGTAAGTCCATATGTACGAAAACGGAATAAACATGGGACTAAAGCGATACAAGAGGCAATTTTCGCATTCGCTATTATTGAACTAGTTGAAATATCTTGATGCCAAATGATTAACAATAATGTAATAAATGGCGCATACGCTATCCAACTACATATACGTGAATATATTTTTTTCGCAAAATAACTACCGAAACTAGTAAAAAATAAAAGACCTCCAATATATAAAGATTGTTCTAGTGGGATTTGCTTTAAAATTCCTGCAACTGGAAAGAGGCCGCTCAATAGCATTAATAGCACATCTAATTTCTTCACAATTCCTCATTCCTTTCAAATTTCTTTTGAGTTAATACATATTGCTTTTCCATATGATGTAGTTTTTTATTTCTAAAAAACATCTTAATCCTGTATGGAAATAAAGTAAATATGTAAAAGAGAAGATACATGACAAAAGATATCCTTATTTACATGAAAAAATGACAAATCCTGACCTATATAATGAACAGGATTTGTCTATTATTATTTAAATTAGAATAATTGAATCTTTCTTTTCTATTTTTATAATATCTACATCCAATTCATCATCAAACTCTTTAAACTCTCTTGCATCTATATCCGTCATATCACGAATGATTTTATAAGCATTTCGCATAAGTGTGATTTCATTAACTAAAGCTATTTTCAAAGACGACATATCAGCGATAATTTATGTCTATTCCGAATAGGTGTTAGCAAGTTCGTTTGCAAACTTGTTAGCACTTTTTTATATTTCTTCTATTACATACACCTTCGCAAGAACATCATATTTAGCAGCTAACTCTTCCAATTTCTTTTCTCTATATTTCGTCACTGTAAAAAAATGAATCACTGGCATTTTCCCGTTATGCTTCTGTTTATAAATTTGGGTAAACTCTTCATATTTTTTTATCTTCTCTTCATTCACTTTCATTTTCTGCGAGCGATCTACCTCAACTGCATGAAGTATATTTTCTTCATCCCGAAACTTCACATCCGGAACTATTTTCTTTTTCTCTTTATTCTTTATATAACGTATATCCGTTTCAATCTGCCAGTTATCTGGACAAAATAAATGTAACCACGCTTCATTCCGTAATAACGCATGCGCAAGCTTCCCTCTCGAAACAACCTTACCATCATCACCAAACATCGCGTGCCCTTCGTTATTGAGATAATACACATATTCTTTCCCTTGCATGGTTTTACTCACGTATGGTTTTAAATCCCCCAAAATACGGTTTGCATTACGTATACCACCCATATTATGCACACTCATTAAATGTCTTCTCGTTGCAAACTGAAGCTTCCTAATCGTCGCAAGTATCGCCATCTGACGGTTGATTTTCATATGGCTCTGGATGTTCATGTTTTTCCACCTCATATTCTTTTAGATGTTTCCACATAACTATGTCATCGATATACGGCACTTGCAGTACGGTGAAGCTTTCCTTCATATATATAGCTCTTCCTGGAATAGATGGTAGTTGTTCTAATCCGGACTGATCGATTACAACCTCTGATGCGGTACGAGTCGGTAAACGGAAGCCGAGTTTCGCGTTCGCCATCTGTTTTACTACCCTTGGCAATGTATCTCCTGTAGGATATTGCGTACAGAAGACAATACGAAACCCAAGTGCCCCTCCAACACGCGCAATATGACTAATCATGTATTGGCACTCTTCCAGCATTTTATTATGAGCTCTCGGTAGCCCTTTTGCAGGTGCAAGTACTGCTCCTTCATCCACTACAATGAAATACCGGTCCTTTTCTTTCGTGTGAACAATATTCTTGATACCACGTTCTTTCATGTACTTCCCACGTTCATGCATTTTTTCCATCACTTTCAGCAGCATGCCGTGTGCTTGCTCTGAAGTTTCTACGATTTGTTCGACTTGTTTCAGTTTTTTATATTCACTAAATTCAAGTCCTTCTTCTTTTAAATCAATCAAATAAAAATGAGCATGATCAGGATTTGCTAATGATAAGGAAGCGAACATATTTTTAAGGAAGACTGTTTTCCCCATACGAATTAATCCCCCTACAGCCATATGCGGTGTTTCATCGAAATCATGATAAACAATTGTTTCTAAACTCTGGCCAACTGGAATACGCCATTTCCCTTTCGTTACTAAATCCATTGACCATGACCAGTTCTTCGGTATTTCTCTACGGAACACACGGATGTTCAATTTATAATTATCGTACTGGATACGTACTGGTTTATTTAACCCTTCTGAAACTACATCCTCAACCTTCTGTATGATTTTACTCGGCATACCAAGCGGTAAAGTATATACATAAGTCGTACTACGATCATCATCAATTTGTTTTTGGAACTTTGGATATTGCAATTTGTCTTCATTATTTCTTTTAATCGCAATTCCAGCCACCTCAAAAAACACCTGTATTTTTCTCTTATCATCATTTTTACTTTTGAACTTTTCACCGAATAATGCCACTGTCAAACCTGCAGCTGGAACGAGTAATAATTCAATCAATTACCACCGTTTGATCTCCCAAGCTCTATGATTACAAGTGAATTTCATTACGACAGTAGTAGCTGGATAAACAGTTCACCGTTGCTACTAAAATCTGTATCTAAAGAAGCTCAAAATCTAATTACTAAAATAAACAAGAATTATAATGAAGATTTCAAATACGAAAGCGTATATATCAGCGGCGGCCAGATGGGCGATGGTGAAAGGGTAGAATTACTTTCCTCTAATCCTAATTTAGGAAAGATTTATGATTATGGACAAGGGCAACTCTATTTAGTAGGTGAGAATGAAAATGATTTCATGATTACATTTATAATTGATAAAGCTACTGTAGAGTTAGCAAAAAATTGGATTACTTTAATAAATCCAGATTTAAATCTAGATAAAGAAATTAACGATATTGTTGCATTGCCTTTCAAAAATTCAGGGGAGCGAGATTATCACGCATATTTAGATAAGGGTAACTACAAAATGGAGTTAGGCACAATGCCTGCATCAAATGGTTATGAAAGAATAGACATAAGTGTTAAAAGAAAATAATTGATAGAAATAAAAAAGAGCCGCCCAACAGGACGGCTCTTTTTTATTTCACATACACATACGCTTTATTTACAATTAAGCAGATTTTAGTTCACATAAATATTATTATACTAATCTAAAATTTCCGTATTTACATTTTTTTCTTTTTATCTCATAATTTTAATTGGGAAAGGGAGGAAAAAAATGGTTCAAATCAAAGTAACACCTGAAATGCTAGAAGAAGTGGCTAATCGTGCAAATAATACCAGAATCGCATTAGAATCTATACATAATAATTTATGTAACGAAATAGATCAATTGTGTTTTCAGTGGATTGGTGCCTCTAATCAACAGTTCATTCAAATGTTCAATGATGCGAGACCAAAAGCTTTTACATCTATCAATTCACTTGTAAAAGTAGAAGAAGACTTGAAACGGATTGCTGAAAAATTCCGCAATGCAGATAATCAAGATGTTACAATGGAAGAAGGTGCAATGTGTGGTAAACCTTCCTCTGAAGAAAAAGGTTTTGATGGCGGTAAACTAGCTCGAGATATAGCCGGTGAAATAAGTGGTGAGTATGATATTAAAAGAGCGTGGGATGGTGTTGATCCATCTACTGGTGAAAAACTATCAACCTGGGATAGAATCTTTGCGGGTGGGATGGCAGTAGCTGGTCTTACACCAGTCGGGAAACTTGCTAAAGTGGGAAAAGGCGTTAAGATGACGCATGCTGCAATAGAAAGTAAAAACCTTTTACGAGGAGAAGATTACTTAAAAGCAGCAACAAGACCAAATGGTATCGGTAAACCACATATTGGTGAGAACGGAAACCTAATCCCAGCAAATAAAGAAGGGATGTATAAAGGCCGACAAGTAACTGTAACTGAACATATCTTAGGTGGATATCGCAGAGGAGCAAAACATAATAGTCCTTATACTAGTTTCTCGATAAAACCTGAGGTTGCAAGTAATTATGGTAAAAATATTATTGATATTGATTTACCTGCTCTAAGAAAGGGGATTAGGGACGGTGAAGTAAAAGATGTTGCTATTTTAAGCCCTAAGCAAATAGAGCGTTTAATAAAGCAAGATTCCGCCACTACAGATCACTGGAAAAATCTCGCTTTAAATTGGACTAAAAGAGATACTGAATACCTTATTAGAGGAGAAATTCCTAGTAAATATTTTAACATTAAGAAATGAGAGGGATATTCGCTATGAAACTATACTTTAAAGATATACATTTAGGAGACATTTCAAATGTAAATGGTGATGGTTTTTGGATGTATGGAAATATTAATTTCACTAATAACATTTCTGATTTCAAAGAGTTTCTTAACAAAATGGTAGATGAAAATAATCCGCCTTTAGATGATGTAAATCCAATCCTATTGGATGAAAATAATTGGTTTGTATCTAAAAATAATCAATTAGAGGGAATTGGAATACCTGCCGTCTACTTTGATTCAAATGAAATAGAATGGCGTTGGAGATAAATAAAAAGGTTCTCAGTTAAGAGAACCTTTTTCACTTCACATATACATAGGTTTCATTTGCTATTACATAGTAAATCTCACTTAACTTCATACCACCCAAGAGTATGAAAGGATTGATCATTAATGAATATTCTAGAAAAATTAAACGATTCCTTCACTTTAGAAGCTCAGGAATCACCAGCGAGTAAAGAGACCATTCAAGAATTACAAAAGTTCTCATCAATAGATGTACCATTAGATTATTTAGAAGTAATCCAAAATTGTACAAACGCAGAGATTAATGTACAAAATGAACTTTACATACGTATTTGGGGCCCTACTGATTGCATAGAGATGAATAAAGCACATGATATTCAAAAATATATACCAAATTCACTGGCAATCGGTGATGATGAAGGCGGAAAAGCATTATTATATGGAGATGGAAAAGAAGGATTCGGATTATATACAGTGGATTTTGGAGATTTAGATAATGAAGAAGCAATTAAAATAGCTCCTTCATTAAAAGCATTGTTAATAGATGGTGTCGGAGTAGAGGAATTGTTGTCATAGTTAATAAAATAACAACCGAATCATTTATATCGAGTCGGCTGTTATTTTTGATTAAGCTATCCTTTTGTTTTACTTCAAATACTCATACCACCAATCTCTACGATCAAGGTACTCCTTCATCGCATTTAATTGAGCATCTGAAGTTGGATCAGAAATAAAATATGCTAATCCATCAGGTTGTAAAATGAACTTAGCTGTCATTTTTAACGATGTCAATGCTCCCATAACATCTTCAATATACTCTCTTGAAAATGCTCCTGATTGGATGATATTTAGTTTAGTTGTTTGAACTTGCTCTTGCACTGCTCCAGTAAACCAAGAAAGCAGCTTTCCTCCTATCAATTGATTTAAATCACAATTACCGATACCAGGTACATTTCCTGTTTCCATGTACGCCAAAAATCGCAAGGATATGCTGGCTTATTACCAACATATTACCAACTTTCTTAGCACCTCAACAGTATAACTCATCGATAAAGGCTTATATGCCGGCTCTCATATCCTCCATGGATTTGTCTATTATTATTTAAAGTAGAATAATTGAATCTTTCTTTTCTATTTTTATAATATCTACATCCAATTCATCATCAAACTCTTTAAACTCTCTTGCATCTATATCCGTCATATAGCTCTTTATTACTTTCGCCATATGCATGGAATATGGCATGTGTATATTCTTTTCCAAAAGCATACTTGAATTACAGCACATGTAATGTACCATTTTGGCAATATAGTTCCTTTCAACAGCTTTTACACCTAGAGGTAATATTTCAAGTATATATCGATGCAATGTTTCACTATCATTACACAGATACTCACCAGTGCTATAATACATTCCCTTTTGATCTATATATAAACTCGTACTATCTAATACGTCATCACATTCTATCACACCGTATTTGGGTACATCAAAAGATATATTTATTCTTACAGCATTTAAGTTTGGAACCTTTAGCACATCTGGAACAATGTCAGGGAAAGTATCTATATCAATTTTTTCATTTTGTAACTCTTTTATCCAATGTTTTCTTACATTCGCATCTATAATGAAGTATACTTGCTCATTTTGCTCTTTTGCAGGTTGTAAAATTTCCGCTAATGTTTCAGAAACAAATTGTTTAAATTGAATGCCCATATCATTTCTTTTTGAAGGCTGCGGTAAAAAGGTGTTATGTTTATCTACATTTAATAATAAACGATCAATCGTTTGCCACTCTATATTCCCATATAATTTATATGAAATTTCTTTTCCTTTTATTTTTGAAAAAATGGGTAAGAAATCAAATTTCGAGATTCGTTCAATTGATAAATTAACATATGTACAAGGTAAATTTATCTTATTCCAACTACGTTTTAAAAATCCTTTTTGTTCTAATAAACTCAAAATACCATTTATAATCGTTTTACGAGACACACTTTGGCCTATAAATAAATTAATAAATGCTGAAATACGGTTTGTTCGTGCAAATCCTTCTCTAACAATTTGCTTTGGATCAATTTTTTCACGTCCATCACAATTTTTCATTGCAATTAACGCCAATGTCGCATCATTACGCTTACCTGCAGTAGCATAAACCGCTTTCATAACATCCTCTACTAAATTCGTTTTATACTTCTGGCAATATTGCATCTTATATGGATTTTGCAATACTTTTTCAATATTACATCTTACTATTTTTAACAACACTGGAGAATCTGCATTTAATATATATGATGACTCACTGATTTGAGCTAACACCATTTCACTTTCAAATAATGCTTGTTCTACTTCCAGCGATATTTTTTCAGACCATATTTCTAGCGTTATAGTCTCTAATCCTTTTGGTGCAATTAAAGGGAATACTTCTTTCCTATTGCCTGTTTCAATCTTTTTACATTCTGGTAGTAATGTGAAATAAGAAAATTTTTGCTGAAACCCTTTAAATAGATACTCTCTTTCTTTTGCTTTTATACCAGATCTTATTTTAGTACCTTGAACTTTATATATTCTCTCATTGTATGGAAGAAGTACCCTAAGATTTGCTCCTAGCATATAATCTTTCGGATATTGAAGAATATGATCTAATTCAACTTCTCCACCTATACGAAAATCATCTTTTAAATTTCTAAATATCTTAATCCATTTGATGCCGTTTGTAGCCTGCTGAACTTTTAGTTTTACAAATCGTAATTTCTTATTATTCAATGCAAATTCTGGAGTAGAAATTAATATCATGCCCCGTTTTCGTCTTAATAGCAAAGGGATGTCTGGATGGTTATATTCTTGATAAAATCTCCGAATTCCTATTGAAACATTTAATAATGGAATGTTCTCTCCTCCGCGCGTTATATATTCGAACCGAAATACATAGGCGAAATAGTCTTGTGTTTTTTCATCTTTAATAGGCTCTGACATCGCCTCACAAATATTTTGTGATCTAAGAGGAGAAAAATATATATCTTCTTCATTTATATTTTCTAATTGTACAGGACGTTCACAAAAAATATGTGAAATTAAAGCGGGCACCCATTTAGAATATACTTCCTTATCATGTAGTACTGTTAAATTAGAAATTAAATCGTAATGCCATTCATATTTTGGCGATTCTATTAATTTATTAGGTTTCCAATCATGAATAATCTCATACCAACTTTGAAAAATATAATCAAGTTGTTCTTTTCTAATAGGTTCTTTACATACAATCCATGGTGTATTTTCATTTAGTACATATGGATTATGCTGAATAAATAATATATCAGAAAACATATCATATAATCTTTCATTTAATCGTTTCAACTTACTCGTTAATAAAAATGTCTTATAATGTATCTCTACAATATCGAGCCATTCAATAGGAAAATATATAAATGATACGCTTTCGTTTAAAAGAGGTTCTATTATATTTTCAAATGTTAACAACTTTAATTTTCCCATAAAATGATTACTTCCTTTCTTCATTTTTCTTGATCTCAAAAAAAACTAAAGTATCATCACATAATTTAATTATTTAAAAGAGAAGCAACTACTGCTTATCCGACTTATATATTAATGACATGACTCTGATAAAAGTTAAAAGAAATTTTCATACATATCCCTCCTTTTATATAATAAACACAATATATTAAAATTATACAATATTAGTAACGTATTGTATTTGGGATTTACAATAATTTTACAAAAGATTATAAAAGAGGTATTGACCATACATATGTATATCAAATCCTCTTTTCACTATCCTATTACCTTTTTCGCTTCTTTATTCACTGACCACTGCTCTAATGTATAAGTCATTTCCCAAAATGAATATTCATATTGGCTGCTAATAATAAAATGCTGTTTCACTGCGGTACGTACCATCTTTCTGTACGTTTCTTTTTAATTCTCGTGCAATAGAGGAGTGATGTCGCTTCAGAATGGCACCAATTTCTCTCGTTGAATGAACTAATTTATGAAGTGCTTCTAGTTATCCACATTCAAACGTAGTAACATGGGAATAGCTCATACTCGTCCTCCGTGTAAGTAAGTGGGGTGGTAACTTCTACTTTACACGAAGCGAGGTGAGTTTTTTGTTTTTTTAGGTGTCGCACTTAATAATACAATTCGTCAAATTAAAAAAAGACGCACTTAGATTGATGCGTCTTTTTACGATACTTCTTTTGTTAAATCATATACATAAGTATGATTCATACCTGTAAATAGCAATACCTCTTCTCTTTACCCTATTACGTTTTTCTCTTCTGTACTTATCGGCCACTTTTCTAAAGTATAAGCCATTTCCCAAAATGAATATTCATATTGACTGCTAATAATAAAATGTTGTTTCATTCGTTTACGGTCTGCCTCTGTTACTTGTTCAGCGATAGTATCTAACCTTGTAATTTGCTCTTCAACTAATGTTCGGAACCAATCAGATCCATAAGCAGAAATCCATTCGTTATAAATCGGCTCTTCTGGCTTACACTCTTTTAAACGCTCACCAATTTCATAATACAACCAATAACAAGGTAAAATGGCTGCAATAATATCGCCTAAATGTCCTTCATACGCAGCACGGTACATATGTGAAGTATATGCATATGCAGTTGGAGCAGGGATAAAATTATCTTTTTCTTCTTGTGTAATCCCTAGTTTCTTCGCAAAATTCTCATGTAAAGATAATTCCGCCTCATATGTATTTTGAGCATGATGTGCCATGCGAGCAGTCGTTTCTAATTCAAGCGCTTTTGCAGCTCCTAATGTTTGTACTCTAGCAAAATGACTTAAATAATAGGAATCTTGAAGCACGTAATAGCGAAAACTAGCTAAATCTAACGTTCCTTCACCAAGTTTTTTTACAAAAGGATGATGAAAACTAGCTTCCCAAATTGAGTCTACTTCTTTACGTAATGATTGTGAAAAAGTCATGTAAATCCCTCCAATTATGTATGAAATTTAAGTATTTACCCACCATTATTAAATCTGTAAAACAAAAAAACTTTCTTTACAGACGTAAAGAAAGTGAAATTGACAATATTTATACATGAAACAGCAATGTCTTTCCCACTTCCCTACGCTGGCATTAACCAGATCAGGTACTAAGAGTCTCAAATTCCAATTTGATCTCAGCCTATAATAGGCCCCCCTAGTGGATAAAATATTTAATTTTCGTATTGTATTCATCATAACATACTTCATGTAACTGTCAAAAGTTATTCATGATACCACTACTTAAAATCCTTCGTCTTTTCTTACTCTTAATGAAGTTTCAATAATCATATCTAATAGTTTACTATATTCAATTCCCGCTGCAGCTGCACTTTTTGGTAGTAAACTCGCTTGCGTCATCCCTGGTAATGTATTAATCTCCATTACATATGGAATACCATCCTTCACCATCATATCCACCCTTGCATAAACGCTGCATTTTAATGCTTTATAGCAAGCCAGTGACGCTTTGTTTACACGTTCCTTAAGTTCAGCTGGAAGTTCAATAACTTCTTCAATTGTACTAGTATCATCATATTTCGCATTGTAATCAAAGAACTCAGCCGCATGTCGAATTGAAATGATAGGTAACTGTTTTCCATCAAAAATGGAACATGTAATCTCATCACCTTTAATGTACTTTTCTATTACTACTTCAGAATCCCATTCGAACACAGTTTCCAGCATTGAAATTAATTCGTCTTTATCATAGACAATCTTTACCCCCACACTCGAACCACCAGAGTTTGGTTTTACCACTAATGGAAATCCTAACTTATCTAATTCATCAACATTTAGATCCTCCATTTTTGTAAGTTCAATCCAATCAGGTGTTTCTATTCCTTCATAACGTAGAATCTTTTTCGAAACATTTTTGTCCATACATATACCGCTAGATAACATATTGCTCCCGCTATAAGGAATACCTAAACTTTCAAGCGTTCCTTGAACTGTCCCATCTTCTCCATATTTCCCGTGTAATGCGAGCAGCGCAAAATCAATGTCTTTCGCTTTTTCGATTAAATCCATTTTTTCATTTAACGTAATTGGTACTATTTCATATTTATTTTTATCTAAATGTGCAATCATTTCATTTCCAGTCATAATTGATACTTGTTTTTCAGAGGATACTCCTCCCATAATAACGCCAACTCTCATTTCCTCAACTCCAAATTTCATTTTTTATTGTATCACCAATTATTTTAATTCCCCGAACTATTTCTTCTTCTTTCAAACGTGAAAATCCTAATCGAAACGTGTTCGCTCCTCCTCCATCAGAATAAAACACATCTCCAGGAGAAAAAGTAACCCCTTGCTCATAACACTTTTGCAAAAGTGTGCGGGCATGAATTTTTTCTTCTAACTCTATAAATAAATGAAGTCCACCATCACCGGTCATTCTTTGAAACGGAATGTACTCGTTACACGCCCCAACAGCTAACTCATATTTTTTCTTATAAACAGATCTTGCCTTTTTTAAATATTTTTCAAAATATCCTTCATGTAAATATTGAAAAAGAACAGCTTGATCTAAAGTAGATGTGTGAATAGTTCTTGCTCTTTTCACACTTTCTAAATAATGAATTAGTTCTTTATCTGCAATGATCCAGCCTACACGTAAGCCAGGGAAAAGTACCTTTGAAAAGCTACTAATATAAATCACATTATTACCAGCACCAGCAAAAGTTAATAATGGTGCTAAATGTGAACCTGAATAACGTAACTCTTCATTAAATCCATCTTCTATAATAGGAATCTTATATTTTGAAAATAATCTCATCAGTTCCGTTCTTTTCTCTGAACTCGTCACAATGCCGGTTGGATTATGATAGGAAGGAATTAAATACGCAAAATCAAACTCTTTTTCACGCAAGCTTTTTTCAACTTGATTCGTATCAATACCATCTTCATTCATATCAATACCATGAACTTCAAGGCCATGTAAGCGGAATAGCTTCAGCGCAGCATGGTGAGTTGGATTCTCACAAATAACTCGACCTGATTTCTTTGATAACGAGGATAGAACAATATCTAACCCTTCAGTAAATCCATTTGTAATTAAAATATCTTTGTTCGAAATATCTACACCTTTCATTTCCATATAATGAAGTAGATATTTCATTAACGGTCTATAGCCTTTTGCGTATCCGTAATTTAATACGACATCACCTTCAATGGACATACGAGTAAGAAAAGCTCTTTTGAAATTTTCCACATCAAATAGCTTTTCGTCCGGAGCAATACTGTTAAAAACAATCATTCCTTTTTCCCAACGAACACCATGTTTCATTAAATCTAATTCATCCGCTAATAAAGTAACTGTATTAAGTTTATTTTTCCAATCTATTTCAACAGACGAAGTGTTCGATATATCAACCTTCGCAACAAAATTCCCTTTTCCTTTAACTGCATAAATGAGCCCTTCTTGCTCTAAATCTGCATAAGCAGCGAGTACAGTGTTTCTGCTTACACTAAGTAATTCACTTAGTTCCCTTGTTGAAGGAATTTTTTGATCCCCGAGCAAATGCCCTTTCATAATCATCTTCTTTAAATAATCTTTTAATTGAATATAAACGGGACGATCTTTCACAACTTTAAAATCTTTAAACAATTCCTTACCCCCTGCAATCATTTTTGCATAATTATTTCATTCTTAAAAGGTCCACTACATATGTATTTTTTATAAAGGGCGGTACGGTTTTATAAAGTGAAACTTTAATCAATTAGTAACTTTACTCCCCGTTAATACGTGACAAATCTTTACGATATAAATTAATTATATCTTTTAAAGCTGCTGCTGCGGCTCCGCGTGGATTTGATGCACCACCAATTGTAGTAACTTGGCCCATCGTATCTGTAAAGAACGTAATCCCTTTTTCTGTCCCATTTACATTTGCTAGCGGATGATCTTTATCTATTTTGCACGGTTCAACATTTAAATTTACATTGCCATCCTCATCTTTATATGCTGATGCAATTAATTTAATAAATTTATTTTGTTCCTTAGCATTTCGAATTTGTTGTTTTGTAACATGTTCAATTCCTTTTATATGTATATCTGTAAGCATATGCTCTGTTCCCATTAAACTGTTTGTCAAAAGTAACAATTTACACGCACTATCAGAACCACTTACATCTAATATTGGGTTCGTTTCAGCAATTCCTTTACGTTGCGCTTCTTTCAGTGCTTCTTCAAACGTAATATTTTCCTCATTCATTTTCGTCAGAATATAATTTGTTGTCCCGTTTAATATTCCTTCTATTTTTTCAATATGGCAACCAGCTAAACTAAATTGACCAATATCAAGTGTAGGTAATGCGGCCGCAGTTGCACCACTATATCGAATTCGTACATTCGCAATTTTTGCTGCTTCATTTATTTCTCTCCAGTTTGTAACAAGCGCACCTTTTGAAATTGCTACTATGTCCATTTGTTTTTCAATCGCTTGTTTTATATATTGTTTTCCTGGATTTCCATCTTTAAGGTTTGTAACTGTTGATTCTACCAGCACTGTACCACTTATGTTATCTGTTGCACGTTCCTCCGGATGATATTCTATATACTTCTCAATTGCTGCGCTACTGCTACCATACGTTAATAAGTCCTGAATAGATAACCCATCCTCATTATGTATTGCAACATTTCTACCTAATAAGCCACTTACAACTAACTCTATACCATATGTTTCATATATATATGAACATTTTTCATGTAGTAATTTTATAAACTCTCTTCCTACTGTTCCATATCCTGATAATACAACTTTAATTTTCATAATATCCCCCCATATTTTTCTACCAAAGCCCTCTTTCAATATAATATAAAGCGCCCTCGAATTCCATCGAGAGCGCTTTATTACTATCTATTTCGGTAAACGTGATAACTTTTCAGCAATTGCTCTATAAAACTCTTGAATGCTAGAAAAACCTAACGTGTCCGAAACACTTAATCCTACCATGTCGAAATGGTCCCAATTTGCTTTCGTTTCGATATGATTCCATTTCCCAATCTGTAATGACTCGCTATTATTTACAGTAGCATGAGATGATGGTGCAATCATAGAATTTGTATTTACTACACCATCATTTTGCCACCAAGAAGTATTAATTAATGGACGATTTTCTTCATACCTTGCATAGGAACCTAAGAAAAATGCATTCCCCATTAACACCTTATTCATTGTTATATGAGGCAAATGTAAACCTGTTATAGGTGCTGCTTGTGATGCATGTCCACTATAGGATAAGTAATACACATTTGGTTGCGTCTTTACCCAATTATTTAACTCCTTTGCACCATCTGTACTTAAATCCCATTGACTTATATCTTTTGTATTTTTCCAAATTGAACTATTTAGAATACGATCAGTATATTGTAAAGAGGACTCTCCAGCAGTCTTCTTTAACCCCCATTGATCCAATTTAAAATCATATAGTGATAAATTATCGTTTCCTCCAAAACTTGCAGCTGTAATGAGTAAATCTTTAACGAACGGTAGTAGAAGACTACCATCCGCAAGTGTTGTACCGTTGTGAGGAGTTGCTAATGTTGTAACACTATGAACATATGATTTCTCGCCCTCAAATAGTGGTGATATTTTGGTGTTTGGGTGATTTTTTACATAATTTTTTTCTTCATAACTGCCTTCTTTTAATATCTGTACCAATGTTCTAATTGTTTGTCCACCCATGCTATGTCCAACTAAATGTACTTTATTTGTTTCACTCCAACTCTGCGTGAAACCACTATAAGTTCTTCCAAAACGATTATGTCCATGTTTCTCAGCATGTGCGGCACCGTAGTCTACTGTTCCACCGTTAATTTGGGCATATAATTCACATGCACGATCCCAGTTACTAGAAACTGGCCCAACGGCTGCAGTATGAACTGTATAACCATTGCGTTTCAAATCTTCCTGTATATCATGAACACCACCCCAATATTTAACCCCTAGCATTTCCTCTCTACCCCATCCGGCAAACCCGTTTACTAAAATGATCGGATAATTATTTTGTTGACTCTCTTCAGCGTATATTACTTTCGTGGCGAATGAACATACAGTCATCAATGCAAAAAAACATATTTTTAAAAATAACTTCCCCATACTTCCTCCCCCTAATAAAACGTTTACATTTTTAAATTTACAGCATGCTTTAATAACTTAAACATAATGTAAAGTATTTTATATACGTTGTATATATAGAAAACATATACAAATGTTGATAAATATTTACTTTTTACAATACATCTTGTAAATCTGTTTATTTGAATTTATAATTAGATATAGTTTCCTCATGTTAAAAAGATTTAAAAACCATAAGAAAACTAATCTCATTGCTTCAAAAGGAGGAAAAATCATGCAAATCGGATCAAATATTCATACATTGTCTCAACCTACTAAAATAACTCCATCTAATCTTGAGCATAATACTATCTCTTCTACTAAACTTGAAAGTAAGAAAGTAAATGATCCCATCAAGTTCGATATTCGTTCATCCGAAAAAGAAATGAAACAGCCAGAGCATAAATTTAATGAATTAGATTTATGGAAGATGCTAAAAGATAAAGGTGTTCCTTTATGGATCATCCTTGAAATGCTACAAAAAGTTCGTAAAGAAAAAGAAGCTCAAAATAATTCGACTCAAAATACTAATGCGATTGAGGAAACAAACGAGACTCGATTAAATGAAGTAATGTAATCTTTTTTATATAAATAGTCTATAAACTAAAAAGAGTTCAAGCTTGATAAAGTTTCTATCAAGCTCGAACTCTTTTTTAAGATTTTTCTCCAATCGTTACAAACTGAAAAGATACTTCTCCTTCCAAACCTTTAATTAGCTTTTTTACTTTGACATTTTCATTAATCATTGTATTATCTGTCGACATTTTAGGTTTTTCGTCACCTATAGATTTTTTAAATTGAAGAAGATGCATTTTTGTTTCATTTGCTTTTATTTCCTTATATACGCTATTTTTTGCTACAATCACATACCATTGTGTTGGATAAATACGCTTGTTACCTATCCAAGCGTCACTATTGTATATGACAGGAATCTCTTTCCCTTCTAGTTTAATACTTTTCAAAGTCTTTTCGTCGTCTTGCGCAAACAGTAGCGAACCCTCTTTTGGGAATTTCGGTAACGTATTTACAGGTATATAATTAGAGCCATTGTCTCGTTCACGAAAAACTTTAGCTTTAATCAATGCTTGTGCTGTAGACTCATTTAAAATTAATACCTGTCCGTTTCCAACTTTACCTTTTTTTACAGAAAATACTTCATTTTCTTTCGTAATTTCCTGATAACGATTAATAATTGGTGAAATTTTATTTTCATCTCCAATGATTAATATACCGTTTGCAGGAAATAGATTCTCCTTTTTAGAACATGCACTAAAACTTATTAATAGTAGTATCGTTAACATAAAAATAGTTAGAGTTCTTTTCATCGCGTTTCCTTTCATCATACAGTTGATTTTTCACATACTTTCATATAGTCTTACAAGCTAATAAACTCTATTGTTCCATAACCTTATAAAGCTTTTGCAGGTAACGCCAACGGGTTATAAAGAAATATAAAACTTGTATACAAATAAATGAAATTAAAATTACGATAGAACTATTCATAATAGAAAAATCGAGTAATTGTTGTAATGCCATATAAGCGACTACGGTATGTATCACTGCAATGATAATCGGTAAGAAGAACATTAATAATAACTGTCTCGTTACAACTTTCTTTAGCTCGCGTTTACCTAATCCCATTTTCGAAATCATTTTATATTGCTGTTGATCACGATCCAAATCCGTATATAATCGGAAATAGATAAAACTAGCAGCGAATGTAAAGAAGACGATTCCGACTAAAACACTTGCCATAAGTAATAGTCCATTCGTTTGCTTCGCACTTAACAAATCTAGAGTTAAAGCTCGAAATTGAAAACTACCTTCTTCTTTCGCGAATGTACTAATTAATTCGTTTGAAATTCTCTTCGTTTTTATCCAATCGTCTACAACAAATCCGTAAGTACGATATGGAATATGAATATTATTTGGATCACTAGTAATAGGTATTTCATCATATACTTGATCCTGAACAGCGATATATATTTTTCTAGTATCATGTGGTAAAACTAAATTTTCTACAGCTTTTTCCACTTGAAATGTCTTTGTCCATTCACCTTGAATGACTTCTATACTTTTTTTATAGTCGCCATTTTTAAATTCGTGTTTTTGTGATACGACTCCAGGAATTAATAAAGTTTCACCTTCATTTTCAATTGTTTCTTGTTGATATCCAAGTGCTTTAGCAAGATCGTTATATTCGCTTAACTTCATTACAATTACATTACTTTCTGTGTATATATATGAAGCTGAAGCCATTCGATATGGAATATTAGCATCAGCAAGATGTTTTTTTATAATAGAAAGATTTTTATTTAATGCTTTATTGTTTTCAAAATCCTCATATAAAAATGTATACGGATTTGTCATCCTTACTAAATCTTTACTTCCAATTGCAGCTGTTGTACCAATCGCTGTAAATGCAACTGCTGAAACAATAGAAACTATAAAAAACATTGTTGCATTATCTTTCATACGGTAAATTAATTCAGAAATCGTTAATATATTTGTTCTCTTTAAAAAGAAAGATTCTCTCCTTTTAGCAAGATGTAATATATACACGCTACACTGTGTATATAAAAAGTACGTTCCTATAATTACTAGTAGGACACCCATTCCGAGCGTAGTAAAACTGGAACTTGAAATGAAACGAAATACTAAGAAATATCCATATCCTATACTAATTAAAGAAAGTAGTGATAATAAAATTGAAGATTTCGGTTCAGGTTTTGGTTTTTCCTCTGCTCGAATAAGTTCCACAAGTTCCGTTATTTTTACCATTTTAAATGTAAATAGTGAAACAATGAAAAATAAGAAAAGAAAAGTGATAATCGTTAATAATACAGCCTTCACTGGTGTATAAAAAGGCAAACCATTATTAATCATTAATACACTTGCGCTTATCAATAAGACTAGTTTAGAAAATATGAGTCCAATGAAAATCCCTATACAAATTGAACCAAATCCAATCAACATATTTTCAATTAATAATAATTTCTTAAATTGTCTCATTGACATACCTTGCATCATTAATATGCCAAATTCTTTCTTACGAGTTTTTAAAAATGAACTAACTGAATATAGGATAAAGAAAAATGAAAATACAAAAATCAAACCTTGCGAAATTGTAAATCCCATCGTACCATATGCACTTATTGTTGCACTTGTTGATTTTAATTCCCCTTGTAAATCAGGATGAAATAATAAAAGGGCATATGTAAAGAAAATCATAATAGAAAATGCACTACTTAAAAAATGAGCAGCATATGTACGCTTATTCCGAAAAATATTATTAAATGCGAACTGACGAAAAGTCATGCCTTTTCCCTCCTAACAAAGAAAGGACATCCATAATCTTTTGATAAAAAGTTTGCCGACTTTCACCACGATAAATTTCGTTATACAGTTGACCATCTTTTATGAAGATTACTCGGCTGCAAAAACTAGCTGCATACGGATCATGTGTAACTAACATCATCGTTGCCTTTTCTTCCTTATTAAGCGTATCCAGCATCTCCATTACATCATTTGAAGATTTAGAATCTAAATTCCCGGTCGGTTCATCAGCAAGTAATAATTGCGGCTTATGAACAATTGCACGAGCAATTGCTGTTCTTTGAGCTTGTCCCCCTGAAATTTCAAACGTTCTTTTATTCAAGATATCTGTAATATTTAATTTCTCTGCAATTTCTTCTACTCGTTTGTTCATTTCTTGCACAGAAACACCATCTAATGTCATCGGCAATACGATATTTTCCTTCACTGTAAGCGTACTAAGTAAATTAAATGATTGGAATACAAATCCTAATTGTTTTCTACGGAATAAAGCCAAATCTTCAGATGATAACTGGAAAGGATTCGTACCATTTATTACTATTTCTCCCGATGTTGGAGAGTCAATAGTAGATACCATATTTAATAACGTTGTTTTCCCGCTACCAGATGGCCCCATGATCCCTATAAATTCACCTTCTTGAATTGATAAATCAATATCTACTAATGCTTTAAAAGGTATTTTCCCTTTATATACTTTACTAATATTTTTCGCATGTAAAATTCCCATTTCTATTCTCCCTTCATTTGCACGTCTCATAACAGAGTGTAAATGAATTGTCTTACAGTTCATATTGATTCTTCTTTCATTTATCTTACACGCTTGTAAGATTTCTGAAAAAACTGATAATAACATTATTTACAAATTAAAATTAACGCATAACTATCTTATAATAATTGTATAGTGGTAGGAAATACAATCTCCTATCTTTATTATACGAAAAAGAAAAGACCGATAATGGTCTTTTCCTTCCCGAAGTTATATTTTTAACTTACGCCTTTAATTGAAATGTATTTGATAAATACTCTCTGCATCACTGATCGTAAACTCTTGTAGGTATAGATCTCCACAATCTATTTTAAATAACTTAGTGAATCTATCTTCTTCCATGTTAATCCCCCTTACTTATATTAAAGCTCCTTAATCTGCTTCGTAAGTTCCATAAATCGTTCATCCAGAGCTTTATATTCTTTATCTTTAGAAGTTAAAAAGCTTAATTTCCCTAATACTTCTTGTCTTTCTGTTTCTAATGTTAAACGTAGCTCTTCGATTTCGTCTCTTGTTTTCGTAGGTTCTTCGAGCTGCTTTTGTATTGTATTGTTTACAAACACAAGCTTTGTATTAGTTGTTTTCTCCAGAAAATATCGATCGTGAGAAACGATAACGAGCGTTCCGTTATACTCAGCTAATGTATTTTCAAGCTGTTCACGTG
This sequence comes from Bacillus cereus group sp. Bc061, assembly GCF_027715825.1. Taxonomy (NCBI): domain Bacteria; kingdom Bacillati; phylum Bacillota; class Bacilli; order Caryophanales; family Bacillaceae; genus Bacillus; species Bacillus cereus group sp. Bc061. The sequence goes on along the minus strand of NZ_JAQFTZ010000001.1, from coordinate 1,067,054 downwards.
AAGGAAGATCAAGGTGATTCGTAGGTTCATCTAAAATAAGTACATCTTTTTCATCTAAAATATAAGCCATTAGCTTACATTTTACTCGTTCACCCATACTCATATATCGAATCGGCTCTTTCCATTGGGAAGATTCAAACCCTAAATGTTTCATTAAATTTTGGACTTTTCCTCTTTCTTCAAATGTCTCTTTATAAAATAAATCTTCTGGTGTTTTATTAAGTGGTAAATCAAATACTTCTTGTGTTAAATAACCGATGTTTGCTGATGGTGAAATCCATACTTCTCCTTCAGCAGTTTCGTTTCCCATGATCATCTTCAATAAAGTTGTTTTCCCGCTACCATTAGGCCCAATAATCGCAACCTTCTCACCGTGCTGAATGGTAAAATTAACGTTTTCAAATAATGTCCGATTATTAAATTCTTTCCGCAATTGTTTTACTTCTAAGAAACGTTTCCCTACTTTTTTACTCGCTTGAATAGAGAATTCAACTGAATACTCCTCTTTCACACGTTCTACCTTCGTTTTCTCTAGCTCTTTTTCGAGACGTTTTCGTTTCGACTTCACTTGTGCATCCATGCGCTTCGCTTTTACACGATAAAATTCTTTAACTCCTTCTTGTTTTGTAGACTGCGCATGTGCCTTTTGTGACCATGAACTTAGTTCTTTTATATGAGTTTCTACTTGTTCTATCTTTTTTTGTTGTTTTTCATATTCACGTTGCTGCGCCATTCTTTTATGTTCACGCGCTTTCATATAACTCGTATAATTCCCGCTATGATCAATTAATTTCTTATCCTCAATTGACCATATTCTAGTCGCGACAACATCTAAAAAATATCGATCATGCGATACGACGATAACTGTACCTTTCATATTTTTTATTTGTTTAATAAGAAATTCCGTACTCATCTCATCTAGATGATTTGTCGGTTCGTCTAATATTAAGACATTAGGATTTTCAGCAAATCCTTTTGCTAATCGAACTTTTAGCTTTTCACCACCACTTAAAGTAAGAAAATCATTCGTTGGCACGCCCCATTTCGCAAGAAGTTCTGCTTCTTTTGCAATTATATCCTTACTAACAAAAGATTCTTTTTCTTGTTCAACATATGCTGTTGTCATGTTCATTTGCATCCATTCAACAGTACCTTTTGAAGGCTCAATCTTCCCATTTATTAATTGAAGTAACGTTGATTTACCGGCACCATTTTTACCAATTAATCCGATAACATCCCCTTGTTTTACTGTCACATTCATTTTCTCTAACAACATATTTTCCTTTATTTCAACATAAACATCATTTAATTTTAATAGTTCTTTCATAATACCGATCCCTTTCATTAAGGGAGAATAAAAAAATCCTCCCAAATAAATTTGGCAGGATTAGTCGTTAAAATATTTATACCCAAATAAGCTATTGCGCAACATAAATAGCAATACCGTTGTATGGAAATTGGGCAGACTAATCCTATTTTTTAGAAATTGAAATGTATTGAATTTCAACATTTAAAAATAAGATTAGTTAATCATCGTCCACCCATCATTCCTTTCTGTCGTTAATAACCATATTGTACCATACTAGTACTGTATGAGTAAATGTAATTATATGTGCTGTTAAAAAGATTGCTTTCTTTTAGATTTATTTATCATTCCTTAACTTCATGTTGAATAAGCACAAATTACATTGATTGTAATACATCCTTTAGGTTTCCCCAGTAATAAATTTTATATAAAAACAAAATCTTATTCGTTATCCAATAACCACTTATTGTTTTTCGATAAATTTTTATTGATTATTCCCTTGTAATAAGCTATTATATCTTTACAGAAAATATTAATGTAAGGATTGAATTTATGGACAGGACATTAGAAATCACAAAGTTAAATATGTTTGTAAGGATTTTTATCCTCCCGATTATAGTAGGGATACTTGTTGGTATACTAACGAAATTGGGGCAAGGTATACTTCCAGGAAATTGGCATTCATTAGCTAACTTAGGAAGCGTTTGGTTAGTTCCATCCTTTTTCGTGGCTAGCTTTAGTTATTCTAAGCGTACAGCTATGCTTTCTGGTATCCTTGCACTACTCGGTATGGTATTAGGCTATTATGGTTATGCAATAGTTATTAAAAATGTAGCTCACTCTATTTATTTTATATCTGTATGGATTGTATGTGCATGTATAGGAGGAACGATCTTTGGAATTGCAGGTTTTCTATGGAAAGATACTACAAATCCACTTCATAAATTCGGAAGCGCACTTTTAAGTGGAGTTTTTGTAACGGACGGACTTCACATTCTATTAAACTTTGAAGATTACAGTCACATGTTACCTGTTGGATATACGGAAGTGATAGTCGGAATTATCTTGATTCTTGTATTAGAACGCTCTAATGCTTATCGTGTGTCTTCTTTCTTAATGATGATTCCTATCACTATTTTAGGATTAATTGGGTATAAATTATTAAGTTTGTTTACTTAATTACAATACTGTATCATGAAAAAACAAAAGACTAATTGTATTATAGTCCACAAAACATATCACGTATTCGAACATTACACTTATACATAGGATAGATCCATGAAGCTATCTCTTTCAAAGGGGTGGCTTTTTTCTTACAAAAATATTTATCAGCTTTTTATTAAATCCTTCAAATTTAACAATCGTATTTATTAGTGTGTCATTATACATACTAATATAACGTTTTACCATTTCATATAACCGCTATAAAAAAAGGCTAAAAAACTTATTTCCAAAGCTCTTTAGCCTAGATCACTTATTTATACATTATAAAATTTAATTCGTACAACCGTACCTTTACCAACTTCTGAATGGATTTCTACACTATGTCCTAATTGCTTCGTAATTTCATATACGAGATATAGCCCCATTCCAGTTGATTCTTTAAAATCTCTACCATTTTCTCCTGTAAAGAAAGGTTTAAACACTCTTGGCAAATCTTGCTTCGGTATGCCTACACCATTATCAGCAATTTCAAGTATAACATTATTACCTTCCTTACAAGCTTTCACTTTAATCTTCTCTCGACTACCAGATGAATATTTAATCGCATTTGATAGTATTTGTCCAATTAAAAATTGTAACCATTTCGCATCACTTTCTACTGTAATGTCCTTATCAATTTTAAGCTCTGGATATACAAAATTCCGGATAAAGAAGCGTTTATGTTCATGCACAGAATCATTCACTATTTTATGTAATTGTACTCTTTCCACATAAAAATCTTGTGTAAATGCTTCTAAACGTGCGACATACAGTGCCATCTCTAACCCCTTTTTCAGCCTATCTGTTTCCTCATTTATACTTTCAAAACGCGAATCGACTTCATCCTGTGTAATTAATTCTATTACAGATAAAGGTGTTTTCATTTGATGAATCCACTGATTCATAAAAGTTAAATGATCATTATTTTTTCTTTCTTGTATGTGGAGCTGATTTTGATAATGGCGATATTGTACCTCAAGCAAGTCTTGAAGCGCAGCAGATATAGCTGCAAAATCAGATTTTTGAACAGATTCATCTAAAGATTGCATCGGGTTTGCTAATCGTTCATAGAAAGTACGATGAGTAAAGTAACGAAATACTAAATAGCCTACCATAAAAAAGGCACCTAAAAACATTGCATACAATGCCGTCGCGATATGCTTATGCCCATCAAACCAATATACGAGAAATATGGATAATAGTTGGATGACTGTAAAACAAATAAGAGGTATATGATCACGTATAAACAGCCTTATCATTTTTCCATACCAGTATCCCAAGTAATATGTAGTCTATATCCAACACTACGAATCGTTTCAATCGCATCCTCAATCTGTAACGTTTTCAACTTTTTTCGCACACGTGTTGTATTTACACTCAATGTATTATCATCAACATAGGATTCGCTATCCCATAATTTATTTAATAGTACTTCTCTACTCACAACACGCGGATAATTTTTCATTAACATTTCTAATAAAATAGCTTCATTTCTCGTTACATCAATTTCTTGATTCTTAAGCTTCAATACAAGCCTTTCAGGATATAAACAAAGACCATGTTGCTCAACCATCCGTTCTTCTACTTTCGGTGCATAATCTCCGTAAGCACGCCTTAAATGACTTCGAATTTTAGCCATTACAACTTCGTAATGGAATGGCTTTGAAATGAAATCATCGCCACCGTTTTCTAGCGCCATAACTTGATCCATCGTACCTTCACGAGCTGAAATAAATAATATCGGACATGTAGAAACTCCGCGAATTTGACGACACCAATAGTAACCATCAAAACTCGGTAAATTAATATCTAATAAAACTAACTCTGGTTGTTCTTCTAAAAAAATATTTAATACATTATGAAAATCCGATACAATAATCCCTTCATACCCATATTTCGCAACATGTGTTGATAATAGTTCTGCAATTTTCATATCGTCTTCTACAATCATAATTTTAACCATGTGTTTACTCCTTTTTCGATCCACAATCTTATATTCAATTATATAAAATAAATACTACCTTTTTTTATATAATCCGTAAATCAAAAAAGATACTTTTATACAAAATCATCCTTCTTCTATCATTTCTTATTTAATATGGAATTCACTCATAGTAAACCCCAATTTCTCCACATAATTCATCCCTAATTCCATTCGAGCAGTCTTCAGCGGGTCCACAACTTGACAAACTTTTAAATCGCCGGCTGCTGATAATAAAAGCGTGGCATCAGCTTTAGACATTTCTAATTCTTCATGTAAAAATGTCACCATATTACGTACAGCTCGATTCGCTGCATCATCTAGCAATTTTTCTGAAGCTATCGTCATTACTTTTTCTTTTTGAATAGCCATTGGCAATGGCCATTTCTTTCCTTTTATAATCTGAACTGTTACCGTCACCTCACCAGCAACCTCTACTCCACTAACCCCAATTTCACCATCGCCCATCGCTGCGTGTAAATCACCTAATGCTAATAGAGCACCAGGAACATTTACAGGTAATAATAATGTTGTCCCTTCTTTTATCTCTTTACAGTCCATATTCCCGCCGTGATCATGTGGTGTGCCACATGAAATGCTCGCTTCTTTCGGCGCTGTTCCAATTACACCGATCATTGGATTAATCGGGATTTGTAGTTCATTTGAAAACAAAACATATTCATTATGTACTGAGACAATTTTCACTGTATTTTCATGTAGCTCTTCACCCATTACACCAAGATTTGCACCTGTAGTTAAAACGCCTTTCTCTGCAATTTTTATCTTTTCAATGGTAACAACTAATATATCACCAGGTTCTGCACCATTAATATATACCGGACCAGTCGCTGGATTAATCCGGTTCCAATCTAACTCTTGAAACACAACATCTTCAGAATCAATTTGATTTTCAAAGCAATCATATGTTTCGAATATAAGGCGACTCCCAATTTCCACTTCCATACATGGTTTATTTTCTGGTGACATTGCGTAAATGATATGTTCTTTCTGAATTCGATACATATTATCTCTCCTCTTTATATTTGTCTACAATTACTAATTAGCTTTTTTCATAAAAGCTCCTTTTAATAATTAAGAAATTTACATATAGAAAAGCACTTAGCTTATTTTCATACATACACTCTTTACTATAACAGGTAAAGAAAGGTGGTATCACTATGCCCCTTATTCCATATAACGAAAGCGATGTTGATTTACTAGCTCGTTTAATGCGTGCTGAAGCTGAAGGCGAAGGTCGACAAGGTGAACAACTTGTTGGCTGCGTAGTAGTAAATCGTGTACTTTGTGATTGCTTAGATTTTAAACAACTCCGTACCGTACGTGATGCTGTATATCAAAGCCCTGGTGGATTCGAAGCAGTGCAATACGGATATTTTTATCAACGCGCTCGTGAATCAGAAAAAGAAATCGCACGAAAAGTTTTACAAGGTGAGTGGCGCTGGCCTGCACGATGGGCTCTTTGGTATTTCCGTCCAGTTGGAGCTTGTCCGCCCGAATGGTATAATCAGCCGTTTGTAGGACAGTTTAAAAGTCATTGTTTTTATGAACCTAGTGGTGATGAATGTCCGAAATTGTATTCACGGTAGTAAAATTTGGAACGCAAGTACTTAGCTGAGTACTTGCGTTGCTTTTTTAGAAATCTAATAATTCGATAAATTTTTCGATACCTACAACATGTATTAATAACGGTATACGAGGGCCACTGGACTGATTCATAATAAGCCTATAAATTATAATAAATAATTGTTTTTGATTTTCTTTCATTATTTTTTTATTTTCATGATGACAAATCGAATAAAATTGCTCCATTATGTTTGAATAATTTTTATTTGAACGCAATATTTTACAAACTTCTACTAACCATTTTTTCTGCTTTCCCTCTAATGTGTTATAAAACTCTGTATTTTTCTCCTGATTTACCGCCATTAATTTTTCGGATTGAAAGTTTCTTATCCAATGCTCTGCACGATTACTTATCGCTCTCATTTCATCTAACGCATAGCTCCTATCTATTTTCTCTAATATCTCCTGTAAAATAAATGAGTCAAAATTTAATAACGGCAACGTTCCTGCTACTTGATTAAATTTCGGATATTCTTTAAATCCGCTATCAACTCTAGAAAGTTTAATTGCATCAAATAAATCTTCATTTTTGAGCGTTTTATTTTTATAACTATCTTTTAATCGTTCATACTCTGTATAATTGCGAATCACATCTTCATCAAGACCGATATGAAAAGATGCGCTTGGTCTATATTTTACAAACATAAATAGAATCACTTCTGGTAAATACACTTTTAACAACTCGCTAGGTGTAATACTATTCCCTGAGGAACTAGACATTTTTTCATGATGCCCTTTAATTCCAATAAAATCGTAAGCAATGTAATGAGGCGCTTCACGATTGAATATTTTTCTCGCAATTTCTTTTGATACATTATAACTACCCGTTTCTGATGAATGATCTCTTCCGCCCGGCTCAAAAACAATATCCTCTATCATCCATCTCATCGGCCAATCGATTTTCCAATTCAGTTTCATTTCATTTGTATTTAATACCGATAATTCAGTTTGATTTCCGCATTCACATTCATACCGAACTGTTTTTAATACTTCATCAAAGTGTGTAATCGTTGTCGCATCTTTCCCGCATTTCTCACAATATAATGTAACCGGATAAAAGCCCTCTCGCTCTTCTTCACTACACTCTCCCGTTTTAAAACTCATTAAAATATCATATATTTCTTTTCTTTTATATAAAGCCTCCAATATGTTTTTGTTATATCTTCCACTTCTATATTCAGCATGTTGATATATGAATTCCACTTCAATCCCAAATACTTGAAGCGATTCCTCAAACTCTTTTTCAAAATGCTCGGCATATGAATTATGACATCCATACGGATCTGGTATATCACAGTATGGCATTCCGATATACTTTACAAAAGATGAATCAACATTTTTAGGGACTTTTCTAAATCTGTCGTAATCATCCCATGAAAATATAAAACGAGTCTTTTTCCCTAAATCTTGAAGCGCCCTTACAACAAAATAAGTCGTTACGATTTCACGAAAGTTCCCAATATGAACAGAACCAGATGGACTAATTCCAGATGCGCAAACAAAAGTTTCTTTGTTTGGATGTTTTCTAATTAATTCGTGTGCTACTTCATACGCCCAATGCATATGTTACTCACCTCAATTGTTTTTTGTTTTCAGATTTTCAGTTTTATACAATAAAAAAACTCCCACCCCCAAGATTATTCATCTTGAGGACGAGAGTTATTAGCTTCGCGGTACCACCTCAGTTTGTCAATATGTCGCCATATTAACCTCTTCAGGTACGGCAAAATATGCTTATACCCTATCTCTATAACGGGAGATCCCGTCGCACCATCCCTAAATAAATTAGTTCCTTGCGCAGCTCCAAGTCTTTTTTCATTAAGATGTATACTACTCTTTCTCAGCTACCAGAGCTCTCTGTACGTATTCTTTCTTAACTACTCTTCTCTTCCATGCCATTTTACATATTAGTTTTTTCATATGATAATTTAAAATAGTTTCATTGTCAAACTTTTCCGAAATAAAACAGTATAATTATCTAAAAAAATTCTTTATCGCTTCTAATTGAATTTTGTGGCTACACTCATCACAACAATATACCCCTTTTGGTTTCTCTTTAAATCGCTTATATTTTTCACTGCCTTCATAAACACGAAATATATTTTTACAAGAAAAACAAACAATTTCATAAAACATCATATGCATTTTCCTCTCAATATTTATACATTGTTTTAATCACTCGAGAAAATCAGTTTTTCCATGGTACAAATCTTAATATTTTCTGATTAAAAGGTTTGCCTCTATTCTTATCGAATTATATAAATATCTTATAAAGCGAGGTGAACATCTTGGACAGTAATATAGAATTAGTTTTAGATGCGAAAGCAAGTTTAGCTGAAGGACCATCTTGGAATGAAAAAAGCAACTTTTATACTGGGTTGATATTGTGGAGAAACAATTATGCATATTTAGTCCTACCGATAATACAAACCGAGTAATTGCTCTCAATCAACAAATTGGCTGTGTTGTTCCATATTTAGATGACGTACTACTCCTAGCTATGGAAAATGGCTTTTATTCTATTAATCTAGGAACAAAAAAACTGACACATATTTTTGACCCTGAACCACATTTATTTAAAAATCGTTTTAATGATGGAAAATGCGATCCGGCAGGACGTTTTTGGGCAGGTACTACAGATACATACGGTATTAATGCTGCTGGCTCCTTGTATTGTTTAAATAATAATTTAAAGGTAGAGAAAAAAGTTTCAAATGTAAATACATCAAATGGAATTGCTTGGTCACCTGATTATACATACCTTTACTTTATTGATACACCTACTAAAAAAGTAGTTCGTTTTCATTATGATATAAGTACTGGAGAAATTTGCAATCCAAGCGATGTAATCCTTTTCTCTGAGAATGAAGGTCTACCTGATGGTATGACAATTGACAAGGAAGGTTGCTTATGGATTGTTCATTGGGGAGGTTCAAAGATTACTAGATGGAACCCTTCAACTGGTGAACAAATATTAAGTATCCCGATTCCAGCGCTATATGTAACATCTTGTACATTTGGAGGGCCTAATTTAACCGACCTATATGTTACAACAGCCAGAACAAGAATGACGGATGACGAATTAAAGCAATATCCACATGCTGGTGGTATTTTTCGAATTCAAACAAATGTAAAAGGTTGTCCTACCCATTCATTTTACAATAATAATATTGGAGCTGAAACACTATGAATCGCATTAATTTTATAAGACAAGAAGAAAAGAAATATCACGACCTTTGTTATGAACAATACAAACTATTTGAAACTGGTTCTTGGCTGTACAAACCGGTTAAAACGGTTATGGATTTGATGGATTATTTTGAAGGAAAAAACAACTTGCAAGTACTTGATCTCGGCTCTGGCGTTGGAAGAAATAGTATTCCCATTGCCCAAAAGATTCAAAATGCGAGTGGTACTGTTACATGTGTGGATTTACTTGATTCTGCTTTAACAAAATTACAAACTTATAGTAAAGAATATGGTGTAATTAATAATATTAAAATAGAACAAGTAGCAATTGAAAACTACTACATTCAACCTAATACTTATGATTATATCGTTGCAGTATCCAGTTTAGAGCATGTTCAATCAGAAGAAGATTTAAAAAACGTGCTCCATTCTATGAAAGAAGGTACAAAAAGCGGCGGTATGAATTGTTTAATTATTAATTCGAACATACAAGAAATTGACTTACATACAAATGAAGAGTTAGATGCTTTAATTGAAATTAACCTTCCTACTGAAGATATGATATATCTATTAAAAAGCATTTATAAGGAATGGAAAGAAATTAAAGTTGAAATAAAAGAATTAGTCTATGATATTGTTCGCGATGAAAGGCATATTCAATTAAAAACAAATGCTATTACGTTTGTAGTTCAGAAATAATCGTATAATAAAGATATGATTATTTCTCTCAGATTTATTTTTATTGCACGAAATTTGCAACTTTAAATATTTATGAAACAAAAAATAAAAGAGCACTTGTTTCCGCAAGTGCTCTTTTGGGGATTTTGAGATACCCTATTAACGAAAGTTAAGGTTACTTAAAGTTAAAAGGTATTTCTATTATATGCTTGTCCTCTTTATTTGTGCATAATTAATATATAAATATATTCAATCATTCTTAATAACTTTTAGTTATAGTTCTTTCTTACATTTTATCGTTAAAAAGTTGATTGAAGGTTTATTTGCCATGTTCTTATTTGGTTCATCAATTTCCGAAACTTGTACTAGTCCATATTTTTTAAAATCCTGTTTTATAGATTCAGAATCATAGAAGAACATTTTTACACCTTCCATTATCTCATAATAATCTTTATCCAACTGTTTTCCTTTGCCATACATTGGAGCTTTTTTAGAAACAGTTGTAAAAACCATATATCCACCAGGTTTTAACTGATTATAACAATCTTTAATAAATTTCTCTCTTTCCTGTTCATTCAACAAATGAAGAAGTGCATGACTAAATATACCATCATACAGTTTATTATCAAAAGGCATTTCATTTACTGAACCGTGATAGATACTAACATCTTCTAGTCCGTTTTCTCTTGCTAAATCGATCGCTGTTTTCGAAATTTCAATACCTGTTACATTTATACTATTTTCGATAAATACCTTTGCGTTTCTTCCATAGCCAATACCCGGAACTAATATGTCTTTAACATTGTTTTCCACAAAAAAATCTTTTGTCAAAATTGCAGATTCTGTAGGTTCAAACCCCCACATCGTTTGTTTCTCAATAAAACTTGATTCCCAAAATTCCATTATATTTCTATCTCCTTATTTTTATCTCATGTTTAATATCACATGAAAGACCTATTCCATTTTAACGCTGCTTTTTTCACCACAGTCACTATAGGTCCATTGAATATAGCATATTAATAAGCCTATATCTAATTTAAAGATTGGCTGAATATCTATTCTAAATATTAGCTTTTACAATTAGAAAAAATAAAAAATGCCAATACTTCAATTGTATATTGGCATTTCACATAAGAAATTATCTTTTTATATTGTACTGATCTATTACTTTTTCTAACACTTCTAAAGTGATTGGCTGAGCTTTCTCTATTAATTGGTAACCAATCCGCCCATTTGGTTCAGCTGTAACTTGCTGTAAACTTTTTAAATCATGAATCCCTTTTTCTCTTAATTGCATATATAGTTGTTGTTCCGACATTTTCGCCTTCATCAAATTCTCTTTTACAATCTCTCCATTTTCTACTATTATAATGCTACTGCCATTTAGGAATTGTTCCATCTTCTTTGATTTCAATTCAAAGAAATGAATGATAAGAAGTACGCACGCAAATATTGCAGCTGCAAATATAGATGGGACTACTTTCCTACTTAATACCGGTTCTACAATAATACGTGCAATTGATACTACTATAATGATTTCAGCTCTTGTCATTTGGCTAACAGATTTACTACCTGTCATTTTTAATGCAATAATCCCAGTCAGAATTAAAATAATGCTTTCAAAAATCATATTCATAATAGCCCAATCCTTTAATGGTGAATGTTACTAGCATTCCCATTTCATATAGCATTCTAAATGTATTTTAATTAAACTTTTTTGTAAAAATTAAACTTACATATACTGAAAAAGAATCTATTTTGACCAACCTTTTTTCAATAAGGATTTGATAATCCATCTTCCATTATCAAAAAAATAAAAAGCACCCGAATGGATGCATATAGATTAAACTTATTCATTATTACTTTCTTCACTTTCATCATCAACTGATTTGGAGTCTAACATGCTGCCTATATCAGGCGGTAAAGTTAACTCTATTCCAGCTATTGGTTGATTATCTTCATTAAACCATTGTTTCTTAAATTTAATCAATTCTTCATTTTTCTTATTTTCATTCATATTATCCCCCCTTTTATGTTTGATATTAAACTCTTTACTTAATATGTACACTGAGAAAGATAATATACTATTTGTACATAATGAAAGAGCAAAAACCATTCTCTGTTTTCACAACCCGTTGTACCTATTAAAGAATCCCCGTACATGTTACTCCGCGCTCTGCTATCATATTAGTGTCTAAACATATGTGGGCTATGTGACAAGTACCTGGTCATTTTGTCCATTATTCATATGAGACAAATACTTTTAAAAGGGTAATTATTCCTTGACTTAATTCCTCAAAACATTGAATGAGTCCTGTATGTTGTATTTCATGTTGAAAAATCTCTTCTATCCATGGTGTTTTTTCTATTTGACTAAAAAACCAATCTGCATGTTGTTGATAATTATATCCGTCACTTGAACCAATGATCCGCAGTTCTTTCTCATAAAAATCAGCGGTTAATGTTAGTTCTTCAATATTACCATCAGAAAGTATACATATTTGTCCATTAGTTTTAAGTGCTTTTTGTAATGTATGAAATCCGCTATTTGTAGCAGAACATTCGAAACCGTAATTATATGTTTCTATTATTTGTTCTTCTGAAGCATATATGTTTTTCGCACCAAACTTCTTTGCAAAATCTCTTCTATTTTTATTAGGTTCAACAACATCTACATGCTTAACACCTACATAGTATTTTAAGAAATAAAAAGCAAGTAAACCGATAACTCCCATTCCAGTTATAAGTACCTTTTCATCTTGTCGCGGATTTAGTTTCAATATACCTTTAGCAGCATCACACGAAAGAATAGATAATAAAGCTACTTTAGGTTTTATATAACTAGGTACTCGAATTACTTTATACCCCTTAACTACTCCTATCGTTTCATGTCCATAAAAAGAAACTACTTTATCTCCTATGTTTAAATTCTTTACTTTATTACCAACTTGAATCACTTCACCGTAACTTTCATATCCAGTTTTTCTTGGATAAATAGGATGTGTATCTGTAACATCGGATCCATTATACTGAGGTAACTCTGCTCCAATGCTTATTGCACCTGCAATTGTTTTAACGATAATTTCATCATCCTGTATAGACTTTATTTTACACGTTTTCCACTTAAGGTATTTTGGTCCTTCTAAAACTATTTTATTTTGTTCCATTTATAACCCTCTCATTTTATAAAATTTATTCTCACTAAATTTCAAACAATGTATAATAGATTCATCAAAAATTTAAGCTATAACGTTGGCTAGCACCCAACAGTGATAACATGATAATTGAATTTGATGGATATGGTATAAATGAGTATGTAGCTGGACAATGCGTTTCCATTACGAAATTAAAAAGGATGTATTTGAATGTAAAACATGAGGGGATTTCTAACGGTGGTGTCATCGATTTGTTTTGTGTTCGACATAATTATGACCGTATTCCCTGCTCTTTTTGTAAAGACTTTATAAGTGAGATTGTAATCAATCTAGATACCGACTATATTTATTTACCTAATTCTATAAGCCTATCTTTGTCCTTTGCCTTTGTTTACCGTACATTTCTGCCCAGCACCTAATAAACAATTAGCCCTACATTAACTATTCTGACAACATTTTAAGAAAAGTTGTTGCCGCCCAAATGAAATACGCAAGTTGCGTCATGATATACATCGTAATTTCAAAACCTGTAAGCTTTCTTTCCCTTTTGATTTTCTTTAAATATCTATAAAAACAAAATGAACATAGAAGTAATAAAACAATAGACATTTGAAATAGATTTTCCACTAAAAGAACTGCCATTTATTTCATCACCTTTCCAATAAAAAAGTATATAGTTCAAGCATATCATGTTAATGGAAGTAATTACCTTAATTTTCAAATTAAATAATCTTCCTAAGTAAAAGAAGTCACTTTTTTTTAATGTTTCAATACAATATTATGTAATTCACTACGCTCTATATAATATTAGATTACTTTTTCTTTTAATGTACATGCTTAGGAGGAAGTTTTACATGCAATTGATTCATAACATAAAAAAAGCGTTTCATAACTTATGTGACTACGATACGGCAAATCTAATATCCGCTATTCAATCATTAAATATTACACTTCATAAAATATCTCCTTTTATTACTTCACCACTTAACCTTGAATACGGAAGAAATGTTATCTATAAGTCTGAATTTGTGGAGATTTTAGTATTAAATTTCCCTAGAAAAGCAAAGACTCTTATTCATGATCACGGAATATCTATAGGATGTATATTAATAGTCAATGGTACGCTACAAAATATTACGTACGAAAAAAATAGAGAATGGATTGAAGAGTTTACAGAGGGAAATATTTTCACCGTAAAAAAAGATACTGTGCATAAAATGTATAATGCTACAGATTCAACAGCAATAACATTCCATGTATATTCACCACCATTAAAAGATGTACAAATATATGAGTAGTCTTTAAAAGGAGGAAATATGCAAAATTTAAAGGATCACTATATAAAGAGCTTACAAGATGGTCGAAATGTTTGGCTCTATGGAAAAAAAGTAGATGTAACTACAGACAACAATTTTTCGGGGACACTATGTACCATTTCTAATTTATTTTCGTTATTTGATGATCCCAAACATAGAGATTCTATTGGATATGTGAGCCCAAAAACGAAAGACTTTGTTCATAAATCATTTTTAGTTCCGAATTCCTATAATGAATTATTAATGAGAAGAACTGCATTTGAAACATGGGGTTATGCTACAGACGGTGTAATGAGTAGACTATCTGATTACGCAAGATCGAGACTTACTGGCTGGTACGTATCAAGAGATTTTTATAAAAAGTTCGATGCACAGTTTCCAGATAAAATCGCATCTTATTACGAAAAAGCTAGGGATAATCACTTGTTTTTAAGTGTAGTCCAACGTGATCCACAAATAAATCGCTCAACAGAATCAATGTTAAATGCAAATGACTTAGGGTTGCTAAGAGTTACAAAGGAAACTTCTGATGGAATTTATTTAAGTGGTGCGAAAATGATAGGAACTGCTTCTCCTTATTCAAATGATTTATTAATCTACCCATTAACAAAACTGACTGACGCTCAAAAAGATTTAGCTCACTTTCTTATCGTGGCAGCCAATTCTCCAGGATTACATATGGTTTGTAGAGAACCATATGCAAATACAACTTCAAGCACAGTTGATTCCCCTATTAGCTCACAGTATGATGAAATGGATGCACTATTAATCTTCGATAATGTATTTGTCCCTTGGGAACGTGTTTTACTTTATAACAATCCAGAAGCAATTTGGGCTATAAAATCAGATACAGCTTCTAGTAGTTTAGCTTATCATCAAGCTATAGTACGATTACTAATAAAGCTAGAATTTATAACTGCGATTGCTTTTGAAATTGCTGAAGCAATTGGAGCTCACACTTATTTGCATGTTCAAGAAAAACTTGGAGAATTAATTATGCAAATCGAAACAATTCGCGCACTTTTAATTGCTGCGGAAGTTGAAGGTACTACAAATGAAACAAAAACTTATTTACCAAACTTTAAATATATCGAAACTGCAAGGAATCTTGGTTCTAAATATTATCCCCGCGCAATAGAAATTTTACAATTAATTGGAGCAGGTGGCTTCATTCAACTTCCTTCAAGCTCGATTGATTTCCAGAGTCCAATAGCTGATTTATTAAAAAAGCACTTTAAAGGAACAAATATAGATGCCGAACAACGCACAAAATTATTTAAGTTAGCCTGGGATATTATTGGAAGCCCATTAGGATCAAGACACGAATTATACGAAAGATTTTACGCGGGAGATCCAATACGAAATACAGCTACACAATATGTAAATTATGATAAAAATCACTTTAAAAAGATGCTAAGTAAATATTTATGATGAAAAAGAGCACCCTTTGCTAAGAGTGCTCTTAAAAAATATATAATTATCCAGTTACATATATAGTTGCTCCGACCACAACTGCTACTTTTTCCGTAATGGTTTCATCTTATTCACCTTTATGTTTCTAATTAAGCTTTATAACTTTTGGTATATGCTTCCTATCATATTTCCTCGTATAGATTTCTCCATCTGGAGTAACGAATTGTAAAACAATCTCACCACATACCCCATCTAGTATTTCAAATTCACCTTCTGCATTTGAAATACTGCGTTCCTTACCTTTAATAGAATCTTCATAAATTTTCACATTAAATATAGGTTCGTTATTTTGACCTATGATAATACCTCTTGAATACTTACCAACGACAATGCATTTCTTTTTTATAATAATTAGTCACAACTATAGCTCAAATTATTACAACGGTACACACAAACAAGAGAATTATTTTACGCCTCACAACAAACCTCCTTATTCATTTTATTCTTTTTTTAAATTGAAAATTTAGACGTTCCACTTGTTTGATTTCTTCCACTACTTTACGAATTCCTTCCTCAATCCTATCTTCCTTTACATTCGATACGTTTAACTTTAATAGTCTTTGTTTCGGAAAACTTTTCACATAATTTTTATCAATCGTATCGATACTGATTTGCATTTCACTTAGTCTTTGTATCAACATGTCCGAAATACTTGTTTTATGTACTTCTAAACAAGTATGGATTCCAATTGTATTTTGCTTTTTATATGTGAATAGAAGCGGGTTTTCACTATGCATCCTTTCTAATGCTTCTGCTAGTTTTTTAGATCTATTATTATAGGAAGATTTAATTTTATTTTTATGGCGTTCGAACATGCCACTCTTTATATAAATTTCTAAAGCAGCTTGGGATATCATTGGGCTATCGATATCTAAAATCTTTTTATATGTATGGAAAGCACTCGAAATAATCGGTGGAATAACTGCTACACCAACTCGTAAACCTGGAAAAATAATTTTCGAATAACTCTTTAAATATATGACATGATTACCATGATCCAGGCTATATAATGGATCGGCTTTTGAATCTGTTTCTAAATCTGCTAAATAATCATCTTCCACTATAAATACATTATATTTCTTAGCCAATAACACGATCTTTTCTTTCTCGTCTTTAGAATAAGAAGTTCCAAGCGGATGATGATATCTTGGTATTGTATAAAAGAATTTTATTTTACCTGTTCGAAAAATACGTTCCAATTCATTTAAGTCAATACCTTCATTCGTACGTTTAATACCAATTACTGGAACTTTATTTATTTCTAGATATTCTATATATAAATGATACGTTGGCTGTTCAACTAATATTGTTTCATTTTCATTTGGAAATGAGATAGAAGTTAATATTGCAAGTGCCTGTTGCACGCCTGACGTTATAAAAATATTGTCTTCTTTCGTGAACACTTGATAATTTGCCAACTGTTTTTGAATGACTGGAATTAAAGATGGTAACCCTTTCGGTGTTCCGTATACGAACAAATCATTTTTATAAGTATCAATAGCCTTATTAATGCAATGCTGAAAATCTAAATACGGGAAAACATCTGGATCTGGTGCTGAAGAAGCGAAATCAATTATCTCTTTATTTTCTATAGTACTCCCCGATTTTTTAACAACGTAGTATCCACTTTGAGGGACAGAATATATAATGTGACGCTTTTCTAATTCATGAAGCGCACGTATAACTGTTGCCTTATTACATTCATATTGCGCAACGAGTGACCGTATTGATGGTAATTTCTGTCCTTCTTTTATCCCTCCATGTTGAATCATTTTTTCTATATCATTTAAAATATGTAAATACTTATACATTCTTTCACTCCCTTATAGAAGTATTTAAAAGGTCCCTCATTCTCACAGTCATTATAAAGTAAAAAGAAATACATCCTTTCTATCATTTTTAATTTTAACATTATTTCACATTTCCTCCTCTTAACAAGGAAATTACAATTAATAAATAGAATATCTCTATGAATAAATAAAAAGTGAGGGATATGTAATGCAACGTGTAAATACAATTGATATTAGTAATGTACTACAATTAGAAAAAACTCTTTCGTCTTTATTAAATAAAATGATTTCTTCAAAACTAGACCTAGAAAACTGGTTAAAAGAGCAGTCAAAAGTGATTTGGGAAATCGAAGAACAATTAAGATCACATTATATTGCCTTTCAATGTAATACGGATGATGAAGAAATAAAAGATACTTTTGAACATGATCAACAATTTGTAAAGCCACTTTTAAAGCGGTACCAAAATTTATTGGATAATAAATATTTAAAGTCACCTTTTCGAATGGAATTAGATTCTAACGTATATGGTTTGTTGGATGCAAAAATAAAAAATGCTCAAAAGTTATTTTGTGAGGAAAATATTGAATTAGAAGTAAAGGAAGACAAATTAGTCACAGAGTACTTTGAAATCACTGGAGGATTAATTGGAATTTGGGACGGAGAAGAAAAAACGATAACAGAATTACAATCCTATTTACAAGATTCGAATCGTGACATCCGTAAAAAGGCCAAAACCATTATTTCTGAACAATTTTTATCTGTTGAAAAAGAACTCCAAAACATATTAAATCAATTAATTGAAATTCGCCATCAAAAAGCAAAAAATATTCAACTAGAGAATTATCGCGATTATATGTTCAAAAAATACGAGCGTTTTGATTATTCAGCGAAAGATTGCTATGAACTAGCTGAATCCATACGTAAGTATGTTGTACCTCTTAAAGATAAAATATTACTAGAGAAAAAAGAGAAACTGCAAGTGGATACGCTTCGCCCGTGGGATGTATCAGCTGTAACTCCAGATCAAAAAGTACTTAAACCAATTGCAAATGAAAATGATTTAATTGAAAAGAGCACTCATATCTTTAATAAACTAGATCTTGAATTTTCAACACTATTAAACCGAATGTATAAACACGATTGTCTTGATTTAACAAGCCGCAAAGGAAAAGCAGCTGGAGGCTTTTGTGAGTACTTACCAGCTTCACAATTATCATTTATTTTTATGAACTTAAATTATACACAAGATGATATTATCACTTTTATACATGAAATGGGTCATAGTATTCATAACGAACTTATAAAACCATTAAAATTACGACAATATATAGAAATTCCAGCTGAAACAGCTGAACTAGCTAGTATGACAATGGAGTTATTCTCGCTTAATTATTGGAATAGCTTCTATACAGACAAAAAAGATTTAAAACAAGCAAAAATTAACTTCTTTAAAGATGTTATTTCATATTTACCTGTTATGCTTATTGTCGATCAATTTCAACACTGGCTGTATGAAAATCCAACTCATACTTCTGAAGAAAGAAATAAAAAATACTTACAACTTCAAAAACATTATCAGTCTAACGTCATACATATTGATGGCTACGAAAACTGGATAGCAACGAGTTGGTTACCTGTACTCCATATTTTTGAAGTACCATTTTATTATATTGAATATGCGATCGCCCAACTTGGTGCATTACAAATGTATAAACAATATAAAGAGGATCCCAAGCAAGCACTAGAAAATTATAAAAAGGCATTATCACTAGGAAGCTCGCAATCTATAAAAGAAGTATATGAAGCTGCTGGAATTCGTTTTGATTTTTCTAACGAAACAATTAAGGAACTAATGGCATTTGTAGAAAAAGAATTAGAATTACTTGAGCAATTATAAGAAGAAAGCTGCACCTATATTTTTGGTGTAGCTTTCTTCTTTATTTTATTAATCACCTCTATATACTGAGAATCACCATATCCGATTGTTGGAAATAGTTGAAACAACTTTGTTAATAATTCTTGAGTTGATAAATCTTTATTTTTAGAGATAAATTTCATTACAGCATTATCTTCTTTT
This sequence comes from Bacillus cereus group sp. Bc061, assembly GCF_027715825.1. Classification (NCBI taxonomy): domain Bacteria; kingdom Bacillati; phylum Bacillota; class Bacilli; order Caryophanales; family Bacillaceae; genus Bacillus; species Bacillus cereus group sp. Bc061. The sequence goes on along the minus strand of NZ_JAQFTZ010000001.1, from coordinate 1,047,239 downwards.
AGCATTTTTAAATATAGATCTATAGCCTGATACATTACAGGTGGTACCTTATAGAAAGTCTTTTTATGATTTACTAATACTTCATTGTATACCGAAGAATAATTTCCTAATTCAAGTTCAATTTGATTTACTTTAAATTCATCTTCTCTGAAGCTATTTAAGTATACCTTCCCCTCATAACGAGACTGTTCAAGGTATGAAAGTATTGTAAGTAAGTTCATTTGACAAAACATATCTTCACCAAACCATAAAACAATACATTTATACTCTTTCGTAAAAAGTTTCTTTAATGGATCTATAACCTTTTTTGTGTAACTTTCTACTGAACTGTTATGTCCTGCTGCCCTTGTCTTAATAAATTCTTTATCAAAAACTAGTGTAGTAACTTGGTTTACACACATCGCTTCATTAAATGGTGCGTAATCAGAATCACCCATTAGCTTTTCATTTTTAAATTCTTCATACATCATTTGACCATTCAATATGTTTAATACATCTTTATCAAACAGCTCGCTCTTCGCATTTCGTAATTGCTCAACCTCTATTTTTCTAGAAATATTCATATTAAACTCTCCTTCCTTATTTATATTGAGTTTAACATATGTAATGCTCTGCTTTATTTAAATTATTAAGCAGGAGATTACCAATACTATCCCCTTTTATGTATTCCATAATAATTGCCTGTCTATTTTGTATCTTTATCACTTCAAATACGTTTGGAACTGGCAGCCCGCATGAATAAGCATATTTTTGTTTTTTTGCTTCATTCATAGACTCTGTATCTGGAAGATATTCTTTAAATAATTTCACAATCTTATTATCATATAGATAAATTTCCGCTGTATTCCCTTTTGCAATTGGATTACCTAAAACCACTTCATTTCTCCCCTTAACATAAATTAGAATAACATCTTATACTTCTCTTTACATTCACTATAACCCTAGCTAAAACCTTCTTCACGACTATACAAAAAAACTTACCGCTTTCCATCCTTAAATAGAAAGCGGTAAGTTTAATTTACTTGGAATATCAGCATGGAGATTTGGTGTATGCAAGATAGTAAATGAATACCCTTGCTGAATAAATGATACTTCATTATGTTTACATTCATATGGAACACTATTTTTCTTCAAGTTATTTTGTATGCGTTGTAAAAATGCTTGATCTGGTGTTCCAAAAGAAACATGTACTTTCGGTGGTAAAGCTTTCATCGCAATCGGAATCCATGGTCGCTGCCACCAAGTTGCGACAATGTATGCAGTGCCACCTATAACAAAGTTAAAAATATCCCCATCTTCCATCGTTTTCATATCTAGATTTGATTTTAACCATTTCGTAAATACAGGTACACTTTTAACGGGAAGACCGATTTCCCTTACATATAAAACGTTTAATGGTGAATGCGGTATTAATACATCTTCTTTAACATAACTATGTGCAATAATTTCGAGAAGATTTCCATCTCCGTCTTTAAAGTATAAATTGAATAGATTATTCTCCTCACCAATTATATTTCCATCTTTCCATTTCACAATGAGTAACCCAGACTTTTCAAGCCATTTTGCTGTTTCATGAAATTTTGAATATGAAATTTCAAAGGCGAAGTGCGCAGGTGCAATTGGCTCATACACTTCTTGAAAACTAATTGTTGTATATGGTGTTACTTCAAATTGAATGTAGGATGCTGTTTCTTTTTTTATTGGAAAAGATAATACGTCCCTATAAACTTGTTTTACCCCTTCTATGGAAACAGTTTGTAGTTTTATATCAGAAATATGTGTAATCATTTTACGTCCCCCTATTTCATACTATCTATTCGTATTGTATTACAATTATAAATAGATAAAATCAAACGGAAGGATGGATTTTTCATATAAAAACTACAACTTTAGTATGAATATGTTAGCTTCTTTCATTGCTAGTACAGTAACATTTCAACACCATTATCCTCCATATTTCATTTTTTTGATTAACACTTTACTTATTTTTATTTTTTCAAGTTTCCCCTGCATTGTTCCTATATAAAAAAGCTGCCTTTCCTTAAACGAAAAGCTGCTTTTACAATAAAATACATTAAGATTTTACAGCAATAATCATAAATCTTTTTGAATTCGTACGAATCCCTTTTTCAGAACTATTAACATCAATGAAACTTTGTAAAATAGTAAAATCTTCTGCCTCTTCTCCAAAATTAGGAATAATAGGCGTATGTTTTAATAAGAAAATAAGATCTTCAGGCGTTCTGTAATAATCAGTCACATCATATTCACGTACTTGCACGAGTTCAAATCCTGCACTAATAAGTTCACTCATATACTTTTCTTTTAATATGCCATCTCTTTCACCTAAGCATTGTCCTCGCCCAAATGCTTCCTTAAGATTTAATTTATCATGTTCGCTTACTTGTTGTGTTAAGAAAAAAGCACCTTGTTTCATTACTTTTGCTAACTCAGATGCTATAAACGGTGCGTGACAACTAGAAGCGATATCAAAATGGGCAGGCGGAAACGTTAACGCTTCAGAATTCATTTGAAAAAACTCAACATTTTGTACACCTGATTTTTTAAAATTGGAATGTGCCGTTTCAATCATGCCGTTAGAATTATCAATTCCAATTAACAGTTTAGCTGAAGATGCTATATTAAGTACATTTTCTCCTCCACCTGTACCAACATCAAGTAGGGTGTCTGAAAGTTTACATCTTTCTTTCACTTCCCCGTAAAAGTCCCATGAATCTCCTACAGTTTCACATTTTATTTTACTAAAATCCCATCCATTTACTCTTCCTACTTTATCATAAAAGTTTTTGTACTCTAATTCGTTCATTTTGTATTTTCCCCTCTATTAACGCTTATGCTATTGATTCTTTGTGAAAAAGATCCACCAATTTCCCCTATATATGCCAGCCAATCTTCATAAAACGCTTGAACAGTGCGATATCTTTTATTTTTTTCTTTATGTAGAGCTTTTTTACACATATTATATAATTCTAGTGTGCTCTCCCATTTCTCATAGCTTTTATCATTTTTCCCGCCAATAAAAGCAAAAGCAATTCCGGCTAACACATACACATTCGTTTCGCTTGTAATTTGTGCATGCAGTTCATATTCTTCAGGTGCTTTGAAACGACCTGCTCCCCAAAAATCCTCCCCAACTTTATTGAATACAGGTTTTTTTTGAAAGAAATCAATATCACAGATCGTAAGTTTTGATTGCTCAAAATTATATAAAATACTACCGTCATAAAAATCAACCATGACATATCCTAATGACTCCACATAGGCTGCAAACTCAAAAATTTGTGTCAATATGTTAAGTCTCTCCGTCACTGATAATTGTCTTAGCTTAACAAAAGGCGAATTTGGTGCATGGTGCTTTTCAAACGGTGTAAAGTCCCAATGATTGTGCATGCATTCCCCATCAATCCAATGAAACCTTAAACAAAATCCGTTTTGCATTTGAATAGGATTAATATATGGAACTAGTAAAGGATGTTGAATTTGTTCATACACTTCTTTTGCCTTCATTAATCGTTGGATCGCGTCCTCTATCTTGCCTTTGTATTCTAAATTGCGTGCACCTGCATACTTCAAAAAATAACGTTTTCCATTTTCAATAATACCAAAGCTAATATTTCCTGAATCTTGCTGATCAAACACAGTAAACACTTCTACATCCTTTAACCAATCAAAATTATGCTCCTCAGCCAATGTTAATGGGTATTGATTTTTTCCAATTTTAATATTTATCATGTGCTGCTCCTAGCTTTGAGCGAACGTAGTTGATAGAGGTATGATACGCATACTCAATTTATTTTTACCTCATGCTTGATTTTCTTCTGTTTGTTCATAAAACATCACTCCTTTCAAATAACCGCCCTTAATTACTTTCTATTATATATTATAAAATACAAATTATAAGGAAAATATATTCCATATGCACAAATAGTTTACATAACATTTTTATGGTTTATTTATGTGTGTAATCTACATCTCTCCCCAACCACACATACTATTTAAAACAGTACAGACTGCTTTTACATTCTTCATTTTTATTTCCTCCTTAAAATACATGTAAAAAGTAGGATTAACCAAAAAATTAAAGAATTCTATATATGACAAGTATTGGACGAATTATTTTCAAATTTCTCTATAATAAAGGTGGTATAAACAGTGTGAAACTTACGCAAGAACGTAGCCTTACCGTAAAGACAACTTTTACTAAAGAATACAAGATTTTTATTTTGGGTTTACTCATTTCACGAATTGGGGATTCACTATATACTTTTGCGTTACCTTGGATTGCCTATCAATTAACCGGTTCAGCTGTAATTATGAGTTCTTTATTTGCTATTAACGTATTGCCAATCGTTTTATTTGGCCCTTTAGTTGGTGTAATAATTGATCGTTATGATCGAAAAAAGTTACTTTTGGTAGCGGATATTACTAATATTATTTTAGTAAGTCTTGTTCCAATACTACATTCATTACATCTATTACAAATCTGGCATTTATACATAATTACTTTTATGTTAGCAGTTATGTCCATGCTTTTTGATGTAACAACTGTTACAGTCATTCCGCAAATTGCTGGAGCATCCTTAACGAAAGCCAATTCTTTCTATCAAATGGTCAATCAATTAGCCAGTTTATTTGGTCCAATGATAGCTGGAGTTTTCGTTTCTTTTATTGGTAGCTTTCAGATGCTTTGGATTAATGTTCTTTCATTTATTGCAACATTAATTGCTGTGATATTATTACCGTCTATGAAAACCGTAAACAAGAAATGCCAAGATAAAAATACACTTCAAAATGTACTAGCTGATTTGGTTAATGGATGTAAATGGCTCAAAAATGACCGTTTAAATTTAGCTTTATCTTTTCAAGCTATGATTGGAAACTTTGGAGCAAGTGCGGTTTTAGGTGTGTTCATGTATTATTTACTATCCACATTGCAACTTACGCCGGAACAAAGTGGCTTTAATTATTTACTAATTGGAATAGGCGGGCTCTTAGGAAGCTTGATTGCAGTTCCTTTAGAAAAGAGATTGCAACGCGGTCTTCTAATTCCATTACTCCTATTTGTTGGAGCAATTGGCTTAACTTTTGCGCTTTGGAGTACATATTGGCTTGCTCCCGGAATTGCTTTCGGTATTGCAATGACTTGCAATATTGCATGGAATACAATTGTAGCCACCGTTCGCCAGGAAACCGTTCCATCAAATATGCAAGGGAGAGTTTTAGGATTTTCACGTGTACTTACACGATTAGCTATGCCACTCGGAGCATTAGCGGGAGGCATTATTTCAGCTTATAATCCAGTGTTTATATTTGCTTTAGCTGCTTTTACTAAATTAATTGAAGTCTTTATTGCTTTATATAGTCCGATACGAAAACTATAATAGAAGGAAAGATAACTATGATTGGTTAATTGCAATTACGGATAAGTTTATAAAGAAAAAAGGCATTATAATATGCCTTTTTTCTTTATAATCATTTAACTGGATAACAAACTTCTGTAACCCACTTATTAGGATCCGACTCCATTCCCGGACTCACATGATAAATATTAAACATCGGGCCTGCTAATTCGTAACCTTCTGTCTCAATCCATTTTGCCGCTGCTTCATTTACGTTTGTCATTTGTTCATAACTTCCGCTTACTGTTACAGAAGCTACTTTGATCGGCTCTATTTTAGGATAAATTTAACAGAAATATATACTTCATTCAAGTATATATTTCTGTTAAATGCAAAAAAACAGACAATAAAACAAAAAAATTAACAAACAACAATACCACTCATCAACCGTTTTTAATCTCAACAATTATTTTTATAATATAATAATTACATAATTAATATAAGCTTTAACGTTATTATCCTCTTAATTCAAAAACCTTGTATCTTTATATATTTCAAACCATTGTTGCCATTTATCTTTAGAAAATTCTTTTTCTTCTCCTTCTAAAACGGCAGAAAAAAGATCTAAACAAATATGCCAACCTGCTATATCTTTCGGTGTATGATCAGTTAATTCGTGAATATATTCTTGGAGAAGTAAAAGGGTTCCATTATCCTCTTTATGTATTTCAAATCGGACCCGATCTTTATCCCAAGTAAATTCAAGCACTGAGTTTTGTTGACACTCTATAATATCAATATTTATAAATGAACCATCCATCATGTCGAACTTTATTACACCATTTGTTTTAAGGCTTTCAATCTGCAAATTGGACATCCATTTTTTTAACTTACTATTTTCTGTTAAAACTGACCAAACTTCTTCTATCGAATATGAAAAATGACGTTCAAATTTTACAATATATCCATTAGTTAGTTTCCCGATTTCAGCTATCATATTGATTGCCTCCCTATATAGAATGTATGTTCTTAATTTATTTTACACGAATATAAATATAAAATAAATCTTTATATAAACGAAGTAGTAATTTAAAGTTAAACGTGATGAGAAAAATTTTAATCTTTTCTAAATCAATTTAAATAATCTTGAAAAATAAATATCATTTATGCACGTTTCTTCCCAAAATATAGACTCACGCTCAAATAAAAAGAGCCGCATTTGCGACTCATAAATTTATAGAATTACTCCTGTTTTTGTTGAATGATTTACCGCTTAATCGCATCAACAATTAACGATGGAAAACCAAGTTTATCACCTTTATTTCTAGAATCATACCTTTTCGAACGGAAAATAACACCGTCGTTTGCATCCCATTCATTATAATAAAACTGACCATTTTCATCACAATATTCAAGCAAAACTACCTCAAATCCAGCAGTTTCAAACATTTTCGTTAAAGTTTTATAATTATGAACAATTTTATGACTTGCTGCTGGGTGATCTTTTGGGCCAGGTCCACCTATTTGAACTACATTTTGGTACGCCTCATCTCGAAAAAATGCATCAGGAACACCGCACCGAATATGCCCCTCTTGCTTTAAAAATTCATAGCAAATTTCAGCAGCTCTTACACCTTCTTCAAACGAATAAGCTGTACTATCTACTTTTATATTTTTCTAAATTTGCGAACTAAAGTGAACACTATACCTGCAAAAACCATCCATAAGCCCATTGTTGTACTATTAGTTGTACTGCCCCCCGTGTTTGGAAGCTCTTTATATGTAGACTCTTTTTTATCGGAATTACTGTTGTTTTGGATATTACCGTTATTACTGTTATTAGTACTACCTTTAGCTTTGCTAGCGTCTGTATCCTTCACTAATACTTTTTGTATGGCATGTACCTTATTACCTACAGAATCTGTGACACTATATATTATTTCAAAAGTACCAACTTTAGTGGTATCTCTAATATCTTTATATACTACTTTAGAATTAAGATCACCATCTTCTTTATCCGTAGCTGATACACCTACCATTGGATTGAATTCATCTCCCTTAGTAATTGTAGTTGTAGAAGGTACTTTTAGTATTGGTATGTCATTCTTAACTTCTTCTCTACCTGTGACTGTTACAGTTTGTTTCGCAATTTCTTCATGGCCTTTAGAATTTGTAACTGTATACGTTACTATGTAAGTACCGACTTTAGAGGTATCTACTTCCCCCTCAACTTTTACTTTAGAAGTAAGGTCGCCGTCTTCTTTATCAATAGCTTTTACTTTTGCCATCGGATCGAATGATTCTCCTACAGTAATTGTCGTTGCAATAGGAACTGTTAATGTAGGTTTTAGATCTGATGTTTCTCCATCTCCCTCTACAATTACAGTCTGTGTTACCGTTGCTTTCCCACCTTGAGAATCAACGACAGAGTACTCCACAATGTATTTGCCTGGTTTCGAAGTGTCTACATCACCTTTATGTTCTACTCGATTTGTTAAATCACCATCTTCTTTATCAATAGCTTTTATATTGCTCATTGGGTCAAACTTATCACCGACACGTAGTGTAATTGTTGGCGGTACTGTTAGCTCTGGGACTTGGTTTGCCTCAGTTTTTTCGTTTTCTTTCACGGTTCCTTTAATTTTTGCTGCATCAAAAGCTTTTTGGACCGTTTCAACCTCAATGGAATTTGCCCCATATTTATTTGTTGCAACTTTAAGACAAGCTAATCTTAATTCAGAGAAATTAGAAGTCATGTTCAATTCATCAGTATTTGCATAATAGAAAATATCAAACATTTTATCTTCACCAATACCATTTACAGTTACACCGTTATGAGTACCACCTTGTGCAATTAAATATGCGACTTTATTAATAATACTTGAATTAAAATGAACGCCCTCATTATCCTCTCCGTTTAAATCACTGAATTTACTATAATCATCCGGATACGGTACTCCATCAAAAAATTTGACTGAAGATGGATCTTTCATATTACGGAGAACGGATCCACTTTGTTCTCCTATTGTCCAATTAAATTCTCCATTATTTACATATTTCTCAATAGCCGTTCCCATAATATCAGATAATGCCTCGTTAATTGCCCCGGATTCTCCAAAAAATTCAAGATTAGATTCACTAGATGTAACCGCATGTGTAAATTCATGGCCCGCTATGTCAAACGCTCTAACCATTGGATCACCATATATAAGCATACTAACATTGTTAATATTAGCGCTAAATGCATTCCCCCAATTTTTAGGATCATTTGTTTCTCCAGAATCCCATGCATGTACAACTGAAACTACTTTTTTCCCTTTATTATCAAAACTATTACGCTTATATTTGTCTTTATAAAAATCATATACGTTTGTCGCTAAGAAATGAGCACTTACCGCTTTTGGGTCATTAAATGTTGTTGATGTGCTAGTTGTTAATATACCAGGATAATATTTATCTTCAAAAGTAATATCTCTATAATTTACATCGTACGTCTCAATTCCTTGCCCTCTTGTGTAATCGGCAAGCGCATACTTCCCGTTACTTTGTTCAGAAATACCAAATGTACGAGTTATTCCTAAATCATCTTTTCCAGTCCCGGTTAATGATTTAAAATTACTTTTTTTACTCTCCTGAATAGCTTCAACACGCTCTTCACTTACTTTTAAATCTGACTCTTGCACCATATTTTTCAACATATCACCACTATGAGCATCCACTAAATAAGTTCCAGATACATAGTTTGGTGTGGCAGCTGCAAATGTAACTTGATATGCATTTGTAGCCTGCCCACGATTTTCATCAACAAAAATAACTTCCTTAACTTCTGGCTCAGAAATAAATTGAATATCATTTCCGTACTTCGTATAAATAAATTCCTTTGCTTCTTCTTTTGATAAATTAATAGGATTCTTTAAATCTTCTTTTTCTAAGTTTTGTGCACTTTCCCCTGAAACACTTTTAATAATACCCTTTTTATCTACATGAGCAGTCAATTGGTGTCCATATACTTCTTTTCCTTCATATATTTGTTGCATACGAACAAGTGTAGTCCCATCATATGAACCACGTTTTTGAAGAACCTTGTAATCTACCCCTTTGTCTCCACTAACTTGTTTTGGAGATAAAGCATGTTCCGTCTTTTCCTTAAGTGCATCTTTCACTACGTTCTCTGGCGTTTTTTGTGATGATTTTGTAAGTTCACCTGTACGGAACGAATCCTCTTGAATATCAACTTGCATTTGATCCGTTTCCTCCGCATAACCTATCTCGTATGGTACTATGTTTGTTAAAGCTAATCCTGTTGTTAATGCAACTATAGCTATTTCTTTTTTATTTTTCATGTTATTTTCCTCTTATGATTTCCTAAAATATGAAATTACTAAAATTTATACAATCTATTTCTAATGTAAAAAGATGACTTCTGTAATCAACAAAAGTCACCTCTTCAATATGTAATACCCCTAATATATTTTTAATGCATAATTTCTATATAAAACAGAAAAAGCATTCATTAACGAGCATTTTGCATTACTTTTATTAGGTCATTTATATTTTCAACTTTCTGCTGAAACTGATCAAATCTACTATGTAACAATGAAGGATTCTTATCTTCAGTTGAAATAACTTTTTTTAACTCCTGTTCTAATATATCATATGTATCAAAGAAATTATCAAATTCTACACTTACAAGCTCTTCATTTTCACGATAAAATCTTTTTGTTTCTATATAAGTCATGTATGATTTATTTAAAAAACCTAATGAAATTAAATATTTAGAAGTGTTTTCTTGATAAATAGCAATATCACATGCTATTTTCATATCAGAATAAGTTCTTTGAACGAAAGAATGCAATTCAAAAATCTTAAACTTTAATCCATTATTCATTTCATCCCCTCCATCCTATCTATTCTACATAAAAAAAGAATATTATACAAAATATAATATCATCATAAAAGTAATAATTTAAAAATCAACTTAAGAATAAACAAAACCAAAGCTCTTTCATTAATAGAAAGTTCAATATGTCCACGAGAGGAAAACATATCAAACAAAACGGCAGTCTAGATGCATATACACTCCTTTCAAATTTGATAGGTATTTTACTTTTTATACATAAAAAAGAACGAATCTACATTCGCTCTTCTCCACATATTTATGGTGCAAAGTTTATCATCCGACTTAACATAAATCTCAATATAGTAAACAGTAGTATAAAAATAAATAAACTGCATGCCTACGACTAAGCAGAATACTTCAGCCTCAACTATTTATAAAAAACTTCCTCCATAGTTAAAATATTTAAGATATACAATAATAGTAAATTGTTTATTTTTTCCTTTTAGTTTTCATTCGATGCTGGAACGACAGAGTCGCCATAAATACAGTTATCCCCCACAAGAATAATCCGCCATATGTCACCACATATACCCAAATAGCCAATCCTTCGGTGTATCCTTTAGGAAGTATTCCTAAAAATTGAAACACTGTTAAGAAACTAACTATAACTGTGAATACTCCAACTGCCCATCCTGATATGATTAATAACCATCTCGGTAGCTTCTCTCCCCATGAAGTAACGAGCGCTATAGCAAATAAAGATGCAAGTACTGCTAAGAGAGCTGTGAAGTCTATTCCAATGGTATATAGCGTATATAAAAAGGAGGATCCTTCCTGTAATGTTTCACCAAATCCTGTCACACTTTGAACAGCTTGCTTTGTTGTAAGTCCTACCGTTGATCCCCATGCCCAAAGAGATTTTAAAATTGCATATGGTAACAGGGAAACAGCTGCAACATAACCCCATCCTTTACTCAAATAAACTTTATCATTTATTTCTGAGCCCATACCCTTCTCATATTTTAAGTTCAAAATCCCCTCTCCCTTCTCATATAAGAAATGAATCTCCTTTTAAAAACTATACAACGATTGTACATTTCAGAAGTTATTTATTTGCTTCTTTATTCAAGAATATGGTCCTTTCTTTCAATAAAGCAAGTTGCATTTTTTACAATTTTATTTTACTTTAAAAATTTTATTATCTTTGCACACATTTTTAATGTGATTCTTATATTATTTAAAATAAAAAAATAATAAGCGAAAAGAATATCTCCTTTCGCTTATTATAATAAAAAGTACATTTCATATTGTTCTAATGAACTCTTTTCGAAATCCATTTTTTTCAAATATCCTTCTAGCAAACTATTATTAGGAAAGCCAATAGTTAACGTGGACAACTTCAATTCTTCAATTGCTACTTGTAATAAATTCGTCCCAACACCAATATTTCTATAATCTTTGTCTACAAAAATAAAACTGATTTTACCTTGTTCATTCATACATATAGAACCTTTTAAATCATTATCGACATATGCACCATAAAATGTATGATTTGTTTTTTCGATATAATCCATATCATTTTGCCAGTTTATATGGAAGTGTAACCATTTCTGAATTTCAACTTTAAAAGCTGCAAATTCTAATTGTTTTACTTCAATTCCTTTACATTCTTTAAGCATTATTTTAGTCATATCTTTTAAATTATAATAAGATAGATCGTACACTTTTTCATAGCCTAATTTATTATAAAAACGAATCGCCCGGTCATTACCTACAATGACTTCAAGAAAAAGTTGCTTACACCCGTTTTGAATCGCTTCATCTTTATGCAGTTCAAATAACTTTTGACTCACACCAATACCGCGATACTTAGGGTGAATAGCTAATGTTCCACAACGCATTGTTTTTATACTTTCATAAATCTTAATACCACCAAGTATTACACCAACTGGTTTGTCACCGTCTAAAGAAAGAAACGAGTGTTCTAACGAATTCCCTTCAGCTCCAAAAAACCTTTTTATAAAATCTTCTTTTGAAACTTCCATCTTAATAATATAATCTGAAAACCCATCCCTAAAAGCTTCATACACTAAATCTATATTTATTTCACTGCATCTTTTATATTGAATCATATAAAATTATCCCCCACTTACTCGTGTTAAACTTAACGTTCAAATACATAAGATCTACTAGTCACATCATACTTTAATTTTGAATTCTACTGCTTAATTTGAAATGAACGGACACTTCCCTACATATCTATCACTATTAATTTGTTTTATAACAAACGGTGCAATATCGCCATTTTGTATTTTAATTCCTGGCATATCAACTAAACTCTCTTTTATACTTCCAATACCATTTCCCTCTATAACAAATGGTAATCTAACAATTGTCCAATCTACCTCACTATTTTGGATAATTTGTAATTCTTTATATTTATCTTGCATCATTTTTGGTAAAAACAATTTAAACAAAGTAGCTCCTATTTTATTTACAATTCCCTTCTGATCTCCCGTAACATTTAAAGAACCTCCGGAAATTAGAATATATCTTTTTATTTTAGACTCCTTCATCGCTTCTAAAATATGCTTCGTTACTGTACTAAAAATGTAAGATTCATTTTTCGGTTGACCTACTGCATTAATTACAGCACTACAACCTTGAAGTAAGTCTTGTATCGTTGAAAAGTTACGTGCATCCCCAATAATAGTCTCTATATTTTCATTTATTTTCTCTGTATTTGTAGAGTTTCTCGTTAATATTTTTACTTGATATCCCTTTTCTAACGCTTCATTTACAAGAATTTTTCCAGCTTTTCCGTTTGCACCCAAAATAGCTATTTTATTTGTACTTTCCAATATTAACCCCTCTTACTATCTATGATTTACTACATTAATCTCATATACACGTAAAAAAGCAATTAAATGCTCACACGCTCGTTCACATGCTAACATTTTAAATATTTTTTGTTCCTCTTTCGTTTTATCATTTGCTTGATCTGAAGCAGCTTTTAAACATAAAAAAGGTTTTTTATTGATTTGACATACATAAGCAAAAGCTGCCACTTCTTGATCAACTGCCAATGCCCCATATACAGTATGGAGTAAATATCTCATTTCCGAACTACGGATACGTTGATCTCCAGATAAAAATGTCCCGAAATGAATCGGATCATACGATCGTATTTTTTTTATTCTTCTTACAAGTGATTTTGTTGTTTCAATAGGTGCTGTTCTACCATTATATAAGTTAAAAACATCTTCACCCGAACCAGCAGCAGTGACATCGTGTTGTATTGCGTTCAGTGCCACTACAATATGACCATTTTTCACCTTATTTGATAAACTCCCGCATATCCCTGTCATAAACAACTCATCCGGCTGAAACTCACTAATTAATAATTGTACACAACTAGCACAACTTACCTTCCCAACACCAGTTATAACTGAAATAATTTCCAGATCATTTATAGTATGAAAATGAAATTCCCAAGCGGCTTTTTTTTCAATGCGTTCACTTGGATAAGATTGATGCAAATACGTAAGTTCAGGTTCCCAAGCGGCTACGATTGCAATACGTTTCATTACACACTTCACTTCCCTCACTGTCATTTAAATAATTTATCTATGCTTTCTCTTTTATAATCTGGAATCCACTCTTTATATTTCTCATATAAATTTCGTATTGTTTCTTTATTCTTCGGAATTACTTCACTTCCTCTATCATCATGCATAAACATGATAATATCTTTTGTTGCATTTATGAGAAATACATCTGGATAAGAAATTTCTTTTTTTGCGTCCTAAACGAGGATAAAGATCTGGTAAATCTTCATGATTCGCCGCTTTAATAAGTCGTTTATACTTTATATCACCAGCGAAATATTTTAATGAAAATTGATATGTATAATACAAGTCAGTTTCTTCATCTTCAAATAAAAAAGTATTGTTTCTTGTCTTGTATGATATTTTAAATCTCTTTTTGAATAAATAGACTATATATTTATTTTCTGTGGATTTTTTATATTTCCCTTTTTAAGTCAATAAACATTTGCTATTAAAAACACTTTATCTTCTTTTGAAAATATATCTTCAAATAAGTGTTTATTATATGTATGGTACTAATGTAACCCCAGTAAATATTTCATTCATATATTCTTTTAACTGTATTTTATATTCTTTCTATTCTACAATTTCTTTTAACTGCCAATATGCATCTTCTAGCCAAGGGTGTAAAACTTTCAACGTATCTTTTCTATCCCACAAATATGAAATATATGCAAAAGCTGCATGTTCTAAAGATTTTTCTAACCCCTTTTTTACTTCTACTAAGTATGGTGGTGTCCCATTTTGATCCCATTCTATTTTATCAGCAACAAATAACACTAAATCCATCTTCGTTGCATGTTTACGCAGTGTGGTATGGCAACAAATTGCATCTAAAGTCTCTTCATCATGCACTTTAAATATCTCTTTTGCGATTACTCTCGAAAGTTTTTGATGAATAATCATTGGGAATTTTCGTTCTTCTTCTAATATCTCTATTCCAAATTCTTCAGCAACTACAATCCGTACTTCATTTGGAAAAATTGCACTAATATCATGTAAATATCCCGCAATCGCTGCTTTTTCTTCATCTTCATAAAACATTTTTGCAATTTTCCTCGCCTCATTTGCTACACGAATTGAATGTTTATATGTAGGCTTCTGATTATATTTTAATAAAAAATCTTTAATATCATTTTCTATTTTTCCAGTTGGAGAAAATGAATATATCTCCTTATATAACATAGTAAATCCTCCTTAAAACTAACTTTCAATATAATATATAATCTTAATATCCTTGTGTTTTGTATTCGTTATAAATGTTGTAATCCCTTTTTTAATACGTTACATGAAATTTTATACAGAATCATCGCTACAAGTACATAAATGTTTGATATTATAGTAATGTTAATGATTTGTAAGGAAAGGAACTACATAATGAATAAAAATATATTAATTATTGATGACGATAAAGAAATTGTTGAATTACTTGCTGTTTATTTGCGAAATGAAGGCTATAACATTTATAAAGCATATGATGGCGATGAAGCATTACAAATGATTTCTACATATGAAGTTGACCTTATGATTTTGGATATTATGATGCCAAAACGAAATGGATTGGAAGTTTGCCAAGAAGTTCGTGAAAATAATACTGTACCTATTCTTATGCTGAGTGCAAAAGCAGAAGATATGGATAAAATATTAGGGCTTATGACAGGCGCTGATGATTATATGATTAAACCATTTAATCCATTAGAATTAGTAGCTAGAGTGAAAGCTTTGCTTCGACGATCATCTTTCCAAAATGCCACTTCCCAAAAGAATGAAGATGGTATGATTCGCATTCGTTCTGCTGAAATACACAAACATAATCATACTGTTAAAGTAAATGGCGAATATATTAAGCTTACATCTATTGAATTTGATATTTTATATTTACTTGCGAGTAATACAGGAAGAGTATTTAGTTCTGAAGAAATATTTGAACGTGTTTGGAATGAAGATGGTTATGGTTCAAATAAAACTGTAATGGTCCACATTAGTAATTTACGAGATAAGCTTGAAACAGGAATGAATGGAGAAAAATTTATTCATACTGTTTGGGGAGTAGGCTACAAAATTGAGAAATGAAGCATTTGATATATTAAAAGATATCCCGAAATGGAAACTTATTTTTTGGCTCTTATTAGCTATCACACTCACTCCTATTACTGAATTAATTATATATCGCCTCGTTACGAGTGTAATTGAGAGTTCGCTTACGTTAAGCGAACTTGGTAAAGAATTCATTAGAATTTTTGGTTATGAAAAATATAAAGGAATAAAAGAATCTCTATGGATGATGATTGTCTCTTATTTATTTTTATTTTCTATTTTCTCATCCTACCTATACATTTTTTATCGTCATGAAAGAAAGCTTTACTATGAAACTTGTATAAAAAAAATGATAGAAGAGATTCGCTATATTGCAAATGGAAACTTCAATCATAAAGTTTCTATCGTAAACCATAATTATCTAGAAGAGTTAGCAAGCGGGGTTAATCAAATTGTTGAACAATTGAAAGTCTCGATTGATGAAGAAAGACAGGCAGAACAAGCAAAAAGCGAACTTATTACAAATGTATCGCATGATTTACGTACTCCACTTACCTCCATAGTTGGATACGTGAATTTAATCCACCATGATAATTATAGAGATGAAGTAGAATTACGTCATTATATACAAGTCATTTACGATAAAGTAACTCGTCTTAACGCATTAATGAATGATTTGTTTGAATATACGCGTGTTCAAAATAAAGAATTAAGTTTATATTCTGTCCCTATTGATATTGTGGAGCTTCTTGGACAATTAACAGTTCAATTTCGAATACAGCTGCAAGAGGCTAATATTGATTGTCGCCCCTTTTTCCCATCAAAGAAGCTAATGGTATTAGCTGATGGAGACAAATTAGTACGCGTATTTGAAAATCTAATTATTAATGCTATCGCTTACGGTAACGATGGTGATTATATTGATATTACTGCTTATGAAAGTAATAATATGATCGCAATCGATATAACCAATTACGGCCAACCTATTCCAAGTACCGATTTACCTCATATTTTTGAACGTTTTTATCGCGTTGAGAAATCGCGCTCTACAAACACTGGTGGATCTGGACTCGGATTGGCAATTGCAAAAAGTATTGTAGAATTGCATAAAGGAACAATCGAAGTGTATAGTGATGACAAAAAAACAACATTCACTGTAAAACTACAACCATATAAATGTTAATACAGCTTAATTTTAGGTCCAATTTCTTACGATATAAGAAATTGGACCTTTTATTTTCCAGTAACATCCAAAATTTAATAATCCTTTATAATTCTTTAGAAATTCTTTACCTTTTCTTTCTTCCTAATTAAGCATTCCTTTTTACAATATTATTATCGATGTCATAATAGGAGGATCGCTTATGCAATTCTTAAAAAAATTCACAATTTTATTATTATCTTTTGTTATTACTGCACTTATCGTTTTATATTTTTATCTTTATGTAAATGGCCCAATTATTCAAGCTAAATCAGCTATTTTAATAGATGCTCATTCAGGTGAAGTTGTTTATACAAAAAATGAAGAAACTCCTATACAATCGGCTACTTTATCTAAATTAATGACTGAATATATCACACTAGAACAACTGAATGAAGGAAATATACAGTTAGATGAAGTAGTAAAAATAAGTAACGAAGTTTTCCGAGCAGAAACGAGTCCTATACAAGTAACTTCGAAAGATAAAACGACGGTTCGTGATTTACTTCATACACTGTTATTGACAGGAAATAATCGTTCCGCACTTGCCCTTGCAGAACACATCGCTGGAAACGAAGATAAATTCACACAGTTAATGAATGAAAAAGCAAAACACCTAAAGTTATCACAATCATCTCCGTTTCTAAACGCTACTGGAATGAATAACGATACAAATAAACTTTCAACTACAACAGCAATTGAAGTTGCTAAACTAGCAACACAATTAGTAACAGACTTTCCAGATGTACTGAACGTTACAAAACTAACCTCTTACCAGTTCACCTTCAAAGATACGAAAGTTTTCAACACCAATAAAATGATATATTCCCTTAATAAAAACATTAAACACCAAGGTGTTGATGGCTTACAAACTAGTTTTTCAACTAATGGTAATTATAGTTTTGTCAGTACAGCAAAACGAGGAGATACTAGGCTTATTTCAGTAATATTAGACGCCGAAAATGAAAACAGCACTTTTATTGAAACAAAAAAGTTACTTCAGTACGGCTTTGATCCTTCTTCATACTCTGCACTCCAAGCTTTTAAAGATGCTGTTACATCTTGGGCAGTTTTGCTTCAGTTTAAAAATTTGATTATACAAACATTGTTGATTTTCTTCATTATAACAATTTTAATGTTCTTACATATACGTCAGAAAAAATCCGAGGATTTTAATTAAGAAATCTTCTTATATATATAAAAACGGCTTGCATTTACAGTGCAAGCCGTTTTTTAAATTTATAGTCCTCTCCCAATTAAATTTGCTGAAACAGGCCGAAGATTTAACTCCCTTGCCCATATAGATAGCTGACCGATATGGTGAATTTCATGTACAATTACGTGCCTTAAGATCTCACCATATGTATATGTTTTATCTGTCCACGAAGCTTTTAATATTTTACATTCTAAGTTAGCTGACCATACTTGTAAAAAATCTTCTAATTCTCTTTTATATAAATCAGATAACGCTTTCACTTTTTGGATAGATTGATACTCTTTAAACTGCGGTGCACCATCTTCTTTTTCTTGAAGGGCATTAATCCAACTATACTCAACATCTACAATATGAAATAATGTTTCTAAAATACTTCCAACACCACCAATACGCTTACGGAGTAATTCTTCCTTTGAAAGTTGCTCACACCACTTAAACCAATCATCTCTTACTTGCCAATTGTATTGAAATAAATTATACACATTTATCTCTCCTCTACCTCAATTATCCATTTAACAGCATCTATAATATAATGAGGCTCATCTTTTTGAATATAGTGACCACTTTGTTCTGCAATTACAAATGTATGATTGTTTGATAAGCGTAATAATTCCTCTTGCAATTGTAACCACTTCATTTGTGCTTCTTGCGAATAATAGGCTTTTTTTACCAGCAACTAATACGGCAAGTGGAATATTTCTCATTGACTGACAATGTTTATTTGCTTCACTTAGACTAAACATAAACTCTTCATAAGAACTTTCATATACAAACTGTTTATAGTAAGCTTCCTGAAATTCCAGTGACATGATTGGCAAAAAATCTTCTTTATAATTTTCCGGTGTCGAATCAACCAAAACGATTCCAGACATATCTTCGGGATAAAAATTCGCAAATAAACGTGCATTTATACCACCAAAAGAATGTCCTACAAAAATATAAGGTGGTTTCAATTGTAATTGCTCTAAACAACTTCTCAAATCTTTTACCATTTCAGAACTAATACGTCGCTTGGAACTCTTGCCACTCTTGCCACTTTTCCCTACTCCCGCTCGATCATAAGTGAGTACCGTCCCATATTCCGTCAATTCTTCAGCAATAAGGTCCCATGCCTTTGAATAATCGCCATAACCTGCTTCCATTATAATAACTGGCTGCAACTTCTTTCCTTGAAATACTTTTGAATACATTTTAAAATCATCAACTTGTACATATTCCTCTATACATTTAACCATGGACGATCACTTCTCTCCGATAAAGTTCTTCTTCAATTTGATTAATTATTTCATCTACAGATAAAGATCCATCCAAAACAATATCTGAATTTGGCTTTACAGTATGAAGCGCCTCCAAATAGCCTTTTCTAGCATATGTTATATAATGCTTTAAATCATTATGTATTTCACTCATTGTTTCTTCCTTAAAATCTCGCAAAATTCTTCTAGCCATCGCAATATCTAAAGGCGTATCGATAAATATAGTTACATCAATGAACTGTCGCATTTCACTATTTAAGTATGCAAAAGGATAATCTACAATAATATAATCTACATTACTATCTCGTATAAGATGCTGAATATCCTTAATTAATGGTGTGAGTACCCATTCATTATAATTTGCTCCATCATCAATCCATTTACAAATATCTGCAGGACAGTTATCAAAGTGATAACTATCAAAATATAGCGCTTTTGAATTTATTAACTTATGAGTTAATCTTTCTGTAACAGTAGTTTTACCTCCTCCTGAAACAGCTGCAATTGTAATAATTTTCGTTTTTTTATTCATAAATTCCCACCATACCCCTTTTAATCGACATAACATAATTATAAACAACTATTGTTTTTTATCGCCCCATTCATATTCTAACATACTCATTTCCCATAAATTCCAATATGTCTCCCCTACTTTTTTCGACTCTCTTAATAAGCCTTCTTTTACAAATCCTATTTTTTCGTAACATGAAATAGCCGATGTATTAAAATCATAAACACCAAGCGTTACTCTATGTAGTTTTAATTCATCAAATGCAATATGAAGTACTGCTTTCATCATATTCTTCCCTATGGAACGTCCTCTCATTCTCGTATCACCAACTAGTACTTTACCAATCCTTGCAGATTTATTTATATTATCTATTTGCCCAAGTGAAATATGACCAATTACTTCTTTAGTCTCTTCATCTATTACTTTGAATGCAAGCGTATTTTCACTTTCTATATATTTTTCTAATTGTTGTTCATGTAGGGGATATGTAAATGCATTTCCTGACCATTGTATTAAAAAACCTTCGGAATCAATCCAATTTATTAATTGTTTGAAATCGGATCGTTTAAAGGGTTCTAGTTTAATCAACTTCATTCTCCTTTCATACACCATTCTATATTTACTCAAACTTATTTCTATATATAGAATATATTCTCCTTTTATACGAAATGAAAATAAAGCCATTCATAAGAATGGCTTTACAAAAAACATAGCCCAATTATGCCATGTTTCTTATGTTAACAGTGGTTCAATCGCTTCAATTTTACAAACTGAAATAATTACTGTAACTACCCCAGCACTATTAGCAAGCTTTACAACATCACAAGTAACTGAAGAAACAGTTCCTGCATAATTATTACTTCCTGTTGTAATACGCACTGATCTGTTTACTAACTTTCTCAGCTCATCTCTAATTCCTTGTACACAGCAACAGTCACATGCCTTATTTTGCTCTTCATGTTCTTTTTTACACTCTTCAAAAACATCCCAACAATCATCCTGTTTGCCTGAACACTGTTTACATGAACACTTTTTTCTAGAATTACTATAACGAGATCCCAAAATCTCACCCCCTAGTCATTTCTATTAATATAGTATGTCCACTAGCTTCAAAGTGTATGAGGCAAAAACATAGAAAAGAAAAAACAAACTTTTGTACTAAATCTTTTTATTTTAATTAAAAACTAATCCATTACCGTTTCTACCTTTAATTTAAACCCTTCATTTATGTACAATTCCCAAAAAAATCTCTTTAGTAATTGTATTTAAAAATTTTAAACTGGCCTCCAATAATTTGACGCCAGTATGTATCTATAGAAAATATGAGTTAAAGCTATTTTTTAGAAAGATCTATCAAATTACTATTTAAATCTACTTCAAAACTTTCTTTCTATTACCAAAAAATATTCTATCTATTTGTTGTAATTTTTCCGCATTTACCGTTTCAAAAGTTATCCTATTTACATTTACTATTATTAATAAGTAGCATAGGAGGTGTAAATAGAATATCTTGTATTGTTACAGGTTTAACACAGCCTCTTTGTTTAACGCTTGTTTATAATGTTTCATCGGGTATACTAATATCTTCTACTGTTGATTGTGGAAGTTGTACTCTAGAAACGGAATTCGATTATACTAGTAAGAATCTAGTTATTAGAGTGCCATTTACTGGTGAAGGTACTCTTATATTCAATGACAAATTCCAGGCAAGTTGCGTTACAACGAATTTAACTCAACCTTAGTCCAAGTAATTTTTCAGAGGAAATAGAAGTATAACTTCTACTTCCTCTCTCACCCTCCTAAATTAATAAACAAAACCTAAACTTTTTTCCCATATTAAATTTACAATTTAAAACATGTTGTACAATATTTTTTATTTCTACACTTTAACCTAATTTATTAACTCTTCCCCAAAATCGAACCCCCCTACATTTCATTTCCTATTAATAGAAAAGGAGGTTAAAATACAATGCCTTGTGTTTTACCAGGATTAACTCAGCCAGTTTGCTTAACCATTGTTTACAATATTTTATCTGGCACACTAATATCTTCTTCGATCAATTGCGGCGAATGTGAACAGGAAATTGGATTTGATTATATGAGTAAGAACCTAACAATTAAAATGCCATTCACCGTTGAAGGCTCAATTACATTTAATGATAAGTTTTTAGCTAGTTGCATTACAATGAACATAACTCAACCTTAATTAGATTTATAAATTTTTAAGAGAAGTGGAATTCCCTTTATATTAGTCATTTTAGACATACAAAATACTTAAAAAGTTAGATATATAAACCGTCTCATTGTTTAACTTCCATCTTCCGTTTCCTCACTTTTCTACCTTAATATTTCCACTCTTCTTTTTATCTTCTACTCTTCACTTATATTAGTAAATACAAAAATGAGCTCTAATTAAATAGAGCTCATTCCGAGTTTTATAATTTACTAGACTGCAACCCCTGAATAAACGGAACTACCTCAGGATTCACAAGTGACGATAAATCACCTAATTCTTTCCCTAAATAAGCAGCTTTAATGACACGTCGCATTACTTTAGAATTACGCGTTTTCGGTAAATCTTCTACAATGTGAATATCTTTTGGACATAATGCTTTTCCAATATGAGAGTTTACTAAACTCATTAATTCTTTCTTTAATTCACCTGAGAATGTTACATTGTCTCTTAATACTACAAAACAATGACAAACTTCACCTTTTACATCATCTGGTACACCAATCGCAGCAGCTTCTATGACATCATTATGCTTCACAAGAATAGATTCATATTCAGCAGGTCCAATGCGTTTTCCAGCAATGTTTAGCGTATCATCTGAGCGTCCTGTAATAATATATTGTTCACCATCATAAACAACCCAGTCACCATGAACCCACTTATTTTCAAAACGTGACCAATATGTGTTCACATAACGCTCATCATCTTCCCAGAAACTTTTCGTCATACCAACCCAAGGTTTCTCTAAACATAATTCTCCAACTTCATCACGAATCGGATTGCCCTGATCATCGAGCACAACCGCTGCCATTCCTGGTAAAGAAGCGTTAAAGCTAATCGGTGCAATTGGTTTAATAAGGACGTTTCCGAAAATCCCACCAGAAATTTCAGTCCCGCCTGAATAGTTACAAATTGGTACATTACTTTTTCCAACCGTTTCAAATAGCCACATCCAAGGATCTGGATTCCAAGGCTCACCTGTTGAGGCGAATACTTCTAAACTCTTAAGCGAATGTTTATTTACATACTCATCACCTTTTGCCATTAACGCACGAATTAATGTTGGTGATATACCGAGATGTGTAATTTTATATTTATCAACTGTCTCCCATAAACGATCTGCCTCTGGGAAGTCCGGAACACCTTCATACATAACCATCGTTGCTCCATTAATAAGAGAACCGAATAGTAAAAATGGTCCCATCATCCATCCCATATCTGTTACCCATAATACGCGGTCACCTTGTTTAATATTCATTCCGAACCCCGCATCAAAAGCTGCCTTTAATGGAAATCCAGCATGAGTATGTACTGTCCCTTTCGGTTTTCCAGTTGTACCTGATGTATAAATGAGCATTAATGGATCATCACTATGCATTTCTTCAGCATGTACAAATGGCTTTTCTTTTTCTAACGTACTCCATGAGAAATCATAATTATGCGGTGTAAAATCATTTCCTGCATGACGCACGATAACAACTTTTTCAACAGTTGGACAATGCTCACAAGCCTTATCTACTTCGTCTTTTAATGAAACAACTTTACCTCGTCGTGAAAAACCATCTGCAGTAATAATCATTTTAGATCCTGCCGCTTGCACGCGTGTCATGACTGCATCAGACGCAAATCCTGAGAATATTGGTGAAATAATTGCTCCGATTTTCATTACAGCTAGCATCGCAACAACTGTTTCTGGAATCATCGGCATATAAATTGTGACACGGTCACCTTTTTCAATACCCGCATGTTTCAAACCGTTTGCAACGCGACTTACCCAGCTATCAAGCTCTTCATATGTAAATGATTTTGAAGTTCCATTTTCCCCTTCATACTGAAGTGCTGGTTGTGTTCTTGTTTCATCGTCTGCAAGCCAGCGTGATAAAACCGATTCTACAACATTACATGTTCCGCCATTATACCACTGTGCAAACGGCGTACCATTTTCTAAATCTAGCACTTCTGTATAAGGTTTCATCCATTGATAGCCAACTGCTTTCTCAGCTTCTCCCCAAAACCAAGCTGTTTCTTCGATTGACTTTTTATAAAACGTTTCATAATCTTCATAGCCCAATGATTTCATCCAACCATATAAACGCGTTTTTTCTTTATACTCTTCTGTTGGAAACCAAACTGCTTGTTTCAATGTTTTCCCCTCCTTGACTTTTTGAGCAAGAAAGCCCTAAATAGGGCTTTTAAACTGGATAAACCGGATGTTTACGATCCGTAAATACTTGATATTTACTCATATACATTTCGAATCGTCCTTTTAACTCTTCTCTTAAATTGTTTGGATGAACAATACCATCAATGACCATCTCTGATGCTAAATGGTAAATATCAATATCCTTCTTATACTCTTCGCGTTTTTCAGCAATGAAGCTATCACGCTCTTCTTCTGGTAAAGCTGCAATCTTATTTGCATATACAGCATTGACCGCGGCTTCTGGACCCATTACCGCAATAGAAGCTGTCGGTAATGCTAGGCAGCAATCTGGCTCAAAGGCTGGACCTGCCATCGCATATAAACCAGCACCATATGCTTTACGAACAACGATAGAAATTTTCGGTACAGTTGCTTCACTCATTGCGGAAATCATTTTTGCACCGTGACGAATAATACCAGCACGTTCTACTTTTGTACCAATCATAAATCCAGGTACATCTGCAAGGAACAATAACGGAATATGATATGCATCGCATAAATTAATAAACTTCGCTGCTTTATCAGCTGAATCGTGGAATAATACGCCGCCTTTCATTCGCGGTTGATTTGCAATAATACCTACTGGCTTACCATCAATACGTGCTAAACCTGTAATGAGTTCTTGAGCAAATAATTTTTTCACTTCATAGAAAGAACCTTCATCAATAACTCTATTAATAAGATCTTTCATATTGAAAGGAGCATTTTGATTTTCTGGAATGATTTCTTCTAACGTTTTATCGAATTGTTTCGGTTCTTGAGGTGTAACCAATGGAGTCTTTTCTAAGTAGTTATTTGGAAAATATGAAATGTATTGTCTTGCTTGTGTAATCGCATCTTCTTCTGTCTTACATAAAACATCTCCGCATCCTGATACAGAGCAATGCATACGAGCTCCGCCCATCTCTTCTAAAGTTACCTTCTCACCGATAACCATCTCAGCCATACGAGGAGATCCTAAATACATAGATGCATTTCCTTCTACCATCATTACAACGTCACAAAAGGCTGGAATATAAGCACCACCAGCTGCAGAAGGTCCAAATAATAAGCATACTTGCGGGACTTTACCTGATAATTTCACTTGATTATAGAAGATTCTTCCTGCCCCGCGGCGCCCTGGGAACATTTCAACTTGATCAGTAATACGCGCCCCAGCAGAGTCAACTAAATAAAATAACGGAACACGTAATTTTTCTGCCGTTTCTTGAATACGTAAAATCTTTTCAACTGTACGTGCGCCCCATGAACCAGCCTTTACCGTAGAATCATTTGCCATTACGCATGCAGTACGACCATGTATTTTACCCGTTGCAGTTATAACACCATCAGCAGGTAATCCTGTTTGTTCACAATTTGCAAATAATGCATCTTCTACATATTCACCATTATCAAATAAAAGAGCTAAGCGATCTCGAACGAATAGTTTACCTTTCGCTTTGTTTTGTTCATGATATTTTGGTGCGCCGCCTTGTTTAATCGTTTCAACTCGTTCTTCAAATGTATTCGATTGTTCTTTTTGATCTATCATATTTACTCCCCCTTATACATTGGTGTGCGTTTTTCCTTGAATGCCTGTAATCCTTCTAATCTATCTTTCGTATGGATTACACCTTCATACGCTTGTTTTTCCATTTGTAATCCGGTATGTAAATCAACTTGAATACCGTTTGAAATTGCTTCTTTCGCTAATCGAACAGCAATAGGACCATTACTAGCAATTTTCTCTGCTATTTCAATCGCTTTCTCTTCAAGTAAATGAGGTGGTACAACAAATTCTACTAGACCATATTCTTTTGCTTCTTGTGCTGAAATACGTCTACCTGTATAAATTAATTCTTTCGCTCTACCAACACCAATTAATCTTGGCAAACGCTGCGTGCCACCTGCTCCTGGTATAATTGCAAGTGTAGTTTCAGTAAGACCAAGACTTGCAGATTCAGCCGCAATTCTAAAATCACAAGCTAAACTTAATTCCGTACCACCACCAAGTGCGATTCCATTTATAGCAGCAATAACTGGCTGTGGTAATTGTTCAACCATTTCCATAGTAGTGCGAATCATACTAACAGCATGGCGAACTTGTTCTTCATTCATGCCAGCACGTTCTTTTAAATCAGCACCAGCACAAAACGCTTTTTCACCAGCACCTGTTAGAATAACTACACGAGTATTTGACTCTTCATTTATTTGAGTTAAAATGTTTTGTAACTCTTCTAATAAAGCTAAAGATAATGAGTTTGCTTGTCTTTCACGATCTAAGGAAATCTTTACAACGTGCGGTGTTACATAATCAACTGAAATGTTTTGTAATTGTAGCATCTTCTCACCTACTTATCGTTTTATGTTGAAGCGCTCTATACACATGACTCGGTAATTGGATATTTAATTTACTCTGAATAAATTGACTCGCTCTCAATAACTTCTCTTCATCAATATTCGTTTGGACACCTAACTTATGGAGCATATGAACTAAGTCATCAGTTGCAACATTACCTGATGCTCCTGGTGCATATGGACATCCCCCAAGGCCACCACAAGAACTATCAAATGTTGTAATACCATATTCTAAAGACTTTACTACATTCGCAAGAGCCATTCCGTACGTATTATGGAAGTGCATTGCAAACTGCGAAGCATCATATTTCTTTAATAAATGCTCTAAAACTTGCTCTACTTGTAGTGGATTTGCTACTCCGATTGTGTCGCCAAGAGATACTTCATAAATGCCGTATGAAAATAGTTGATCACATAATTCGTCAACTGCTGTAGCACTTATATCCCCTTCATAAGGACATCCAAATACAGTAGAAACATAGCCTCTTACTTTTTTCCCTTCGAATAATGCCTGTTTTGTTATATCTTCAATTACAACTAATGCTTCTTTAATTGATTTATTAATATTACTTTTATTATGAGATTCACTTGCTGATAAAAAAACATTCACCTCATCTACATTTTGCAAAAAAGCTCGTTCCAAACCATTTTGATTTGGAACAAGCGCTGCATATATAACATTCGGATCCCTTTTCAGCTCAGAAAACACATCATTTGCATCTGCTAATGCAGGGACCCATTTAGGGTGAACGAATGAGGAAACTTCAACGTACGATAATCCCGCCTCTGTAAGTAGTTGGATCCATTTTACTTTATCTTTTGTGCCAACAATCTTTTTTTCATTTTGTAAGCCATCACGTGGCCCGACTTCTTTAATGACAGCAAAATTAGGTAGTTTCAATTCGCTTCCCCCTATATCTCCCTATTCAATTTCTAGTAATACATCTCCTTCATTTACAAAATCGCCTTCTTGCACATTAATTTTCATAACTGTGCCAGCTTCTTCTGAAACGATTGGAATTTCCATTTTCATAGATTCCAAAATGACGACATCTTGCTCTTCCTCTACTGTATCTCCTACTCCTACAACAATCTTCCATACATTTCCTGCCATCGATGCATATACTTTCGTCATCATTTTTTCCCCCTTAGTATTGTTAAATCTTATTTTTTAACAAGTTGTTTCGTTACAAAACCCGTTGTATAAATACCACTTTTGAACACATCATCTTCCAATACTTGAAGCAGCATTGGCGTGTTCGTTTTAATACCTTCTACTTTTAATTCTTCTAGAGCATCATGTAATTTCGAAATTGCTTCTTCACGCGTTTCACCATGAGCAATGACTTTCGCAATCATTGGATCATAGAAAGGTGTAATCGTTACTTGATTCTCCAAAAAGTGATCAATACGTACATTTGTTGGAAGCGTTAAATTTGTAATTTTCCCAGGTGATGGGAAGAAAGTTTTTGGATCTTCTGCATAAATACGTGCCTCAATGGCATGACCACTACGTTTTACATCATCTTGTGTAAACGATAATTTTTCACCACATGCAATTAGAAGTTGTTGTTCTACAAGATCTAAACCAGTAATTTCTTCTGTAACCGGGTGCTCTACTTGTAATCTCGTATTCATCTCTAAGAAATAGAAGTTCTTCTGATCATCTACTAGAAATTCAACTGTACCAGCATTTGTGTATCCTAGAGCTTTGGCAGCTTGTACAGCAACTTCACCCATCGCTTTTCGTGTACCTTCATCTAAAAATGGTGAAGGTGCTTCTTCAATTACTTTTTGATTTCGGCGCTGTACTGAACATTCACGCTCCCATAAATACACTGTGTTACCATGTGTATCTGCTAAAAGCTGAATTTCAATATGATGTGCATCTGCAATATAGCGCTCTAAATACATTTCTCCGTTACCGAAGAAGTTTTGTGCTCTCGTTTTGTTGCTTTCAAATGCTTTGGTGAGCGTTTGCTCAGTTTCCATCAACTGCATTCCAATGCCTCCGCCGCCTGCGGATGCCTTCAACATTAATGGGTAACCAATTTGTTTAGCAATTTCAATTGCTTCTTCAGCAGTTTCAATATTTGTAGTAATACCCGGAACTACTGGCACATCTGCAGCTTGCATCGCAATACGTGATTCGATTTTACTTCCCATCTTCGTAATGATTTCTTCTGATGGACCGATAAATACGATTCCTTCTTCTTTACAACGAACCGGAAAAGATGGATTCTCAGATAATAATCCATACCCCGGATGGATTGCTTCAGCATTTGTCTTCTTAGCTATTTCAATAATTTTTTCAAGGTTTAAATAGCTTTCTTGGACACGCGGCCCACCTACTAAGTAAGCTTCATTTGCCATTTTTACATGCAAGGCATTTTCATCTGCCTCAGAATAAATAGCAACAGTGCGAATGCCAAGTTTTTGACAAGTTTTCATAATACGAACTGCAATTTCCCCGCGATTAGCAATTAATATTTTTTGAAACATAGTGATTCCTCCTTTTTATCTACATCCTAAATGTCTAGCAATTACGAGACGTTGAATTTCAGAAGTTCCTTCACCAATTTCTAATAGTTTTGCATCACGAATATGTCGTTCTACTTCATATTCACGCATATAGCCATATCCACCGTGAATTTGTACTGCTTGATTTGCAATACGGCTTGCTGCTTCAGATGCGAAAAGTTTTGCCATAGCCGCTTCTTTACCGAAAGATTTATCGTTATCTTTTAACCAAGCTGCTTTATGTACTAAATTACGCGCTAGCTCTACTTCAGTTGCCATATCAGCTAATTTAAATTGAATCGCTTGGAAATTAGAAATTGATTTTCCAAATTGTTGACGTTCTTTCGCATATTGCAATGCACGTTCAAATGCAGATTGTGCAATACCAACAGCTAATGCTGCGATTGAAATACGTCCTCCATCAAGTGTATATAAGAATTGTTTAAATCCTTTATTTACATCACCAAGTATATTTTCTTTCGGTACACGTACACCATCAAGTACGATTTCACAAGTATTAGAAGCACGTACGCCCATCTTATCGTAAGGGCTTGAAATCGTTAACCCTTCACTAGTAGACGGTACGATAAATGCAGAAATACGTTTTCTACCATTCTCTTCAACACCGTTGACAGCGGTTACAATAATTGTATTTGCATACTCTGCATTTGTAATCCAACACTTCTCACCACTAATAACATACTCGTCTCCGTCTAATATAGCTTTCGTTTGTGTGCCACCTGCATCAGATCCAGCATTCGGCTCAGTTAATCCGAAAGCACCTAAAGTTTTGCCTGATGCCATTGGAACTAAATATTTCTGTTTTTGTTCTTCTGTACCGAAATAATAAATTGGAGAAGCACCTAATGAAATTGTTGCAGCGTAACTTAATCCTGTCCCACCACAAGCACGACCAATTTCTTCAACTGCTAACGCGTACGATACTGTATCGCCACCTGAACCTCCATACTCTTCTGGGAATGGGATGCCTAATAATCCTAGTTCGCCCATTTTTTGAAATGTTTCATATGGAAACTCTGCAGTTTTGTCATAATACACAGCTTTCGGTGCGATTTCCTTTTCAGCAAAGTCACGTACCATTTCTTTAATCATTTGTTTTTCGCGAGTTAGAGTAAATTCCATTCCGCTACACACCCCTTATCGAATATTGAGTTTCGACAGCGTGCGAGTTTCTACTACAAACATTACGAATGAAAAGACAAGAACATTAGTTAGATAATTGTTATAATTCTGTCATAATTTAATTTTAAAACAGATTCTGTACTAATGCACAAAAAAATTCCTACATTGTTCTACAACAACATAGGAGTTTTCTTGTCGAATTATGTAATTTTATGTTTAATAATCTCTACCTTTACCTGAATCTGAAATCTCTACTAAAGCTTCAGGATATGGTTCGAAATATGTTTGTCTTAATAAATACTTTTCATCAAATCGAAGAGCCCATGATTTTAAAATTGCAAGTAAGCTACTAAGCGGAATTTTCTTTTCTATATACTTTTGTATTAAATTCAAAAAATGCTCTTTTTCTTGTTTTTTCAGCTTTGTTTTAAAGTATCCAAAAATATGCTCACATACATTTACATTTGATGTATAGCGGGGTGTGCGCATAAATAATTCATATAAAGTCTTCTCATAGTTTTCAAATACAACTTCGATCGTTTCATTTTTTTGATTTGCAATAATACGCCCTAATTCCTTTTGTTTCACCTGATTATATGCCATAAATAAATATTTATTATCCGACTGAAACGATACAAGATCTTTCATATTTTTATTATGTTTAATCATCTTGTAATATGCGATTGTAAATAGCCTTGTAAAGAAATGCTCTCTAATAATAAAATTCGACAATCTGCCTTCCTCTTCAATAGGAAGATGCGAAAATTTTTTTATTACTGCTCCGCCAAATAAGCCTGGTCCCTTTCCTTTTGCTGGCGCTTTTTCAAAACTAGAATAAATTTTCACATCACGCGTACCACAACTTGGCGAACGATTTTTTAAAATAAAGCCATCCACATCTGATAACGTTTGTAAAAAGTCATTTGAAAACTGCTCCATTTTTTCAGTTACATCTTCTCGTGTCGACGGTTGCACAAGTCTATTCAAACCGTTTTCTTCTACAATTCGTATCGTTTCACGAGGAGTCCCCAATCCAATCTCGACTTCTGGACAAACAGGTATAAATGTAACAAATGGCTGCAAATTTCGTATAGTTACATCCGGAATCATCTCTCCATTATAACGACAAGCATCAAACTCTAAACATTTACTTACAACGATTGTAGGTTTTGCAAATTGTCGCATTTCATTACCTCCTTAATGCTAGTCCGTATAATATAAATTGTACTAATATTAACATTTTAAGCAAAGTTTGA
Source organism: Bacillus cereus group sp. Bc061 (assembly GCF_027715825.1). NCBI lineage: Bacteria > Bacillati > Bacillota > Bacilli > Caryophanales > Bacillaceae > Bacillus > Bacillus cereus group sp. Bc061. Next base: position 1,015,518 of record NZ_JAQFTZ010000001.1, on the reverse strand, counting down.
TTCCTTTAATTTTATAATTGCAAATATAGCAAATGATATATTTGCAATCATTCAACTCTATTTTCTATAAATGCGCCCTCTATAATGACGGTTTAAATACTGTGAAACGAATAATATACACATACTCTGGAGAAATTAACACGTAAGAAAGGAGGGATCGTTTTGAAGAAGAAATTATCATCTATTGTAAGTGTTTTAGCACTTTCTATTATGTTTTTAGGTACATCTGCCCATGCTGAATACGATGGAACTAATATGAATAGAGTTAATAACACTGACATTTCAACTCGTGTGAATGACAATAACTTAGACAGAGTTAATAATGATGTAAGAACTCGAAATGTAAATACAACAAATGATTTAAATGATAATCGTGATAGAAATAATAATTGGGCTTGGCTCGGTTTATTAGGACTAGCAGGATTATTAGGTCTTAGAAGAAGAGACAAAGAAGTACGTTAATTTAGAATGTTTTTAGTAAACAAGTACTTATTTATCAAAAATATAACAAATATAAATCGCCTTTTTAAAGGCGATTTATTATTTTACTTAAATGTAACATATGTAATTCATACTTCGACGATTAATTTCGTGGCGTTAATCCGTACAATATAAACTGAATCGTATTTTCAATTTCAGTTTCATCATCCCATTTTTCTTCAGGCAATAATAAAAACCGTGTTAATAATAAACCTAATACAGCTGATAAAGTAAGTCGTAAAACAGAAGATGGGGGCATTTCAATAATCTCCCCTTCTACTTGAAACTTTGCAATTAACTTTTTAAAATGGGAAAGCAACTCTGTTTCTACTAGTTGTTGTATCTCATTTTTCAGTTCTGGCTGAAATGGCACTTCTTGAATTAATATTTTTATCATTGGAAAATGCTTTTTTGCAAATTCAAATCTATTATGAATAATAACTCTTAGAAGCCCTTCATACGATTCATACTCCGATTTAAATATTTCCTTTGCGAAGGCTTGTACGAAAAATGGTGCAGCAAACTTTGTTAATGTCGGCATGACGACTGCTAATAATAAATCTTTTTTCGTTTTATAGTAGCGGAAGATTGTTCCTTCCGCTACACCAGCACGCTTTGCAATTTCACTTGTTGAAGTTGAAGCATATCCTTTTTCTCCAAACATATCAACAGCCGCCTCTAATATACGCATTTGACGTTCATTTCGTTTATCTGTGTTAGTTGCAGCTATTAATTCCTCCAGCCAATCTTTCTGCATTTATAAAGCCCCTTTTTGTCATTTTTATATTTTGCGATGTTTCTTTAAAGCAAATACATTTCCTACTGCAAATAATATTGAAAAAAGTAATAATACGGTAAGATCTAATGCAATCTCTGTAAATCCTTGATTTCGAATCATCACCTGTCTCATTGCGTCAGCGCCATATGTGAGTGGAAATAATTTCCCTAACATTTGAAGCCACTTATTCATCGATTCAATTGGAAACAAACCCGAAAAGAAAATTTGTGGCACAATGACAAGCGGTATAAACTGGATCATTTGAAATTCATTATTTGCGTATGCCGATAAAAACGTCCCTAAAGTTAATGCCGTTAAAGAAAGCATACATGTAATAAGTAGCGTTAGCCATATGGAGCCAGCTACATACAAGTCTAAAATGTAAACTGAAAAACTTACGATAATAATGGATTGTATAAATGCAAAGATCCCAAAACCAATAATATATCCTACAACTATTTCCCATCTTTTAATTGGAGTTGATAATAACCTTTCTAAAGTACCACTTAAACGTTCTCTTACGAAAGATACCCCTGATAAAATGAATACAAAGAAAAAGGTAAAGAAACCGATTAATACAGGACCAAGTCCATCAAACATTGTAAAGTTTTTAGAGCCATGTAAATAATTCACTTCAGGTTTCATAATCGATATATCGTTCTTCTCTGTACTTTTTTGTAATATTTGAAGTACAGCACGATTTTTTGACGAATCGCTACCTTCTAATACAATATTCATTTTTCCATTTTCTAAACGAATGACTGCATCTACCTTTTGATTTTCCAGCTCAGACATTGCCTTTTCTATATTATATTCATAAATTGACGCTTCCTGATTTTTCATCACTTTTACTAACTGAGCGGGCATATCAACAACAGCAATATGCGGTACATAGTCTTTTTGTGTAAACACTAGCGACAATAACCAAAGTAATAACATAGGTGCCCCAAACATCATCGCTAACGAACGTTTATCTCGAAAAAATTGGCGAATAATACGAATGATTACACCGGTAACTCTCATAATTCAGCCACCTCTTCCAACAAAAAGACATCTTCAATCCTTCCTGATGATACCCGCTTTTTCAATTCTTCAGTTGTACCAGTCGCAACTAGCTTTCCTTCTCTAATTAACCCTAGACGTTCACAAAATTCAGCTTCGTCCATAATGTGTGTCGTTACAATTATCGTTGTGCCTTTCTTTTTCAAATCATAAAATTTTGCCCAGATTGTTTTTCTAAGAAGCGGATCTATCCCCACTGTTGGCTCATCTAAAATTAATATTTCTGGTTCATGAAGGAGTGCTATTGCTAATGATAAACGCTTCTTCATCCCGCCTGAAAAATGCTGCACTTGCTTTTTCATATGTTGTGATAATTGTACAAGGTCAAAAACTTCTTCAATTCTTTCTTTTTTATGCTTTCCCTTTAATCCGTACATCGTTGCCATAAAATCTGCATTTTCATATGCTGATAGTTCTTCGTATAATGCATCAGCTTGAGCCATATAACCAATTCTTTTCATTTCATTTAAATTAGGCATGTTCGTGTTGTAAACAAGCACTTCACCTTCCGTTGCTTCGTTAATACCTGCAATCAATTTAATAAGAGTCGTTTTCCCAGAACCTGAAGGCCCAACTAAACCAAATATCTCTGCTTTTTCAACTTGTAATGAAAGATTGTGTAAAACTTCTTTTTTCCCAAAACTTTTTGATACAGTCCGTAAAATAATGGCAGGCTGCTTCACGTATTCTTCCCCCTTCTCTAAAATGAGTGAGTACTCACTTTTATTTTACTCTTGCGTAATTATATGTCAAACTTCATTGATTAGTATGTATTTTCACTCGACGACATTAAACAATGAAACAGAGTCGACATTAGAATTTTATTTCCTAAAGTCGACTCTGTTTCATTTAAACTATAAATTTTACTTTACGTTTTTAAATTCATATACTTCCTAATTCTAGCAACATCTAAAGAATATTCGATAACTAATTGCTGTAACGGTAATATAACTGTGTCGGGATATAAATGTGCATATTGTAATGTTTCTGCATATTTTTCTAATCTTTTTTCTAAATACTTTATAATTTGATCAGGATGAGTTACTAATAAACATTTACAATAATAATGTATTTGTTCCTCAATCGCCGTATACTCTTCAATTTCGTATTCTTTATGCATGTGTACACCCCTTTAAGTTTTTTACATGAATTACTTATCACACTTTTCACTCGACAAATTTTAAGTTTTTTGATTATTTACACTATAACAAACACTGAGGGTCAAATTTTGTTACTTTATGTAACGTAGAAAATTTTTAACAAAATTGTAATGTTTACTCCTGCAAAATACAGAAAGCCCCTTTACTCATTTTTGTATAAAAAAAATCGTACAGCTTAATTTAGCTGCACGACTACAAGTTCTGGCCTATTCAAAATCCTTTGCGGAATGATACTATTACCTAATCCTCTACTTACTACCATAGACGTATTTTGTTCTTCATATAAACCAGCTGTATATGTAGGGAATACCCCTTGATTCGGAGCAACTAACCCGCCAATAAATGGCAATCTAACTTGCCCTCCATGAGCATGACCCGATAATACTAAATCTAGTTGCTCATCAGCGTATTCTGTCAAAAATTCAGGCCTATGGGATAATAATACATCAAATGTATTTGGAGGCATTTCAAATTTCGCTTTTAAAATTGCATCTTTTACAATATTTCCTTCATCACGGTTTCCAGTTACAAACTCCGGATCATCAATACCTAGCAAGTTTATTTCTTGCTCACCCTTTCGAATGCCTACATGTTCATTCCTTAAAACATTGACATCATATTTCTTCAACTCTTTTTCTAAACGGTTATACTTTCCAGACCATTGTTCATGGTTTCCTGTCACAAAATATACAGGATACTTCTTTACAATTTCTCGTATTAATTGCATACTAACTTCTGCATCGTATGATTTACTGTCAATTAAATCACCCGTAATCGCAATAATATCTGGGTCTATGCTTTCAATTTTTTGAATTAATACACCTTGCTTATTGCCAAATTGTTTATTGTGTAAGTCTGAAATTTGTAGAATTTTATACCCTTTAAAAGAGGAGGGTATTTTACTAGAGGTTATTTTAACCTCAGTTATACCTATTAAATTGTTCTGTAAATATAAAAAAGTAATAAAAGCTACTAATATGCCAATAAACAATATGATTCTATTAATATTTCTCTTCATATTCTCTCCTTTTATTTTTATAAAACACTTATTTTATGTTAACAGAATTATATGATACATTTTTGATTTTTATTGAATATAGTACAGTACATGAAATTTCACATCGGATACGTCATATATATTTATTTTACCTTTATCCTCTTAATAATAAAAACACAAAAACGATTCTTTTCATACGAAAAAGAATCGTTTTCTAATTTTATACATCCAATAACATATGGTAAAGAACTGAAATAACTAAGAGATTATTATTTAATAGCATCGATTACAACTTCAGCCGCCTCTTTAATTAGTTGATTATCATAGGTAGCCTCTTTCTCATCTTTACTAGATAAAATTGCGATGATAATAGGTGATCTATTTGGTGGCCAAACGATAGCAATATCATTTCTTGTCCCGTAACTTCCAGCTCCTGATTTATCTGCAACTACCCAATCAGTTGGCACGCCTGCCCGAATAAGTTTGTCTCCTGTAGCATTCCCTTTCATCCAATCTGTAAGAATGTTACGCTTTTGATGCGGAAGCGCATTTCCGACCGTAAAATCTTTAAGATTCCTAGCAATTGCTTTTGCTGTACTAGTATCACGAATGTCTCCTGGAATAGCCTCGTTTAACTCTGTTTCAAAGCGATCAGACATAGTAACCCGATCCCCCATCTTTCTAAGCGCTTTTTCATATCCTTTCGGTCCGCCTATTTTATGAAATAAAATGTTCCCTGCAGTATTATCACTATAACGAACAGCAGCCTCCGCAATTTCTCCTAGTGTCATTCCAGTATCTACATGTTTCTCTGTAACAGGTGAATAATCCACTAAGTCTTCTTTCGTATAAGTAATAACTTCATCTAATTTCTTAGTAGAGTTCTGTTGCAGTAATACCCCTGCCGCTAAAGCCTTGTAAGTTGATGCAAAGGCAAACCTTTCGTTAGGTCGATAAGCGATTGTTTGATTTGTACCAGTATCAATTGCATATACACCTAATCGAGCATCATATTTTTTCTCAAGTTGAGAGAACTCTTTATGCGTCGCCTGGTTTTTATGTTTTATTTTCCCTTTCTTTTCTTTCGCTTCAACTTGCAATGGTCCTCCTGTAAAAGCTTCTAGGCTTGTAATACTTAAACCTAATATACCAACGCATATTCCTATTTTTAGCAGCATCTTGTTTTTCAAAATCATCATTCCTTTCAAATTCTTAACACTTTTTTTACTTACATATAATAGACAATCACTAAAATAAATTTGTTCCATAATCTAAAAAAATTTTATAACTAATATCGGTGTTATTAACAAACTAAAGAGTAGCAACTATGATCGACGCTACCCCTTATTTCACACCTCATCTTTTTACTTATAAATGCTTTATATAAAATAGGGTCTCTTCCCCTGAGAAAAGTACACAAATTTTACTAATTTTGATTAGGACTCTCTGTACTAGCACCCTCACCATGTATACGTTGCTGTTTTAAATCAAAATATGCATCTAAAACTTCCTTTCCAATTATAGAATTAATTCCACTTTTATCATTATGAAGCCACGGAACTACTACTGAGAATGCTACTTCTGGATTATCATATGGAGCATATCCAACTAACGTTAAGTTGTAACATTCCATACGTTCTCCTTTTGCATTTCTACCAATTGGATCATCTCCACCATACACAGTTTGGGCTGTCCCTGTCTTTCCTGCTGGTTTATATGGAGCATTTTTGAAATGCTTTACGCCAGTTCCATCCCCTTCTTGGAATACCCATCTAAACCCTTCTTTTATTCGATCAATATATTCTGTCTTCATATCAATCCGATTTAATACGACAGGCTCTATAGAACGAATAACTTTACCAACCTCTTCTTTAATTGATTGTTCTCGTATTTCTTGTACAATTTGAGGTTGCATTCTATAACCACCATTCGCAATCGTTGAAATATATTGAGCTAATTGCAATGGCGTATACGTATCATACTGACCGATGGAAAAGTCTAGTAAAAAACCAGGTTGACTATCTACTTTTCTCGTTTGTCCAATTATTTCATTCGGTAAATCGATACCTGTTGGGACACCTAAACCAAATTGCTTGAAATAATAACGCATCGTATCAAATGCTCCTTGTTTAATATCCAATGAGCCATTTGGTACGTAATTAACTCCCGCAATTTTTAAAGCTGTCTGGAACATGTATACATTCGAAGATACTTGCAAAGCACGTAAATCATTAATATTACCAAATCCAGATACATTCCATGATTTCTTGGCTTGTGTACCTTTAAATTTCATCGGTGCATCATAAAATTGATCTCCTGGATGTATTGCCCCCGTCTCATATCCAGTTAATAAAGTTGCACCTTTTACAGCTGATCCTAGTTCATACGAAGTTGTCATGTTACCTAATGCCAAATCCTCAATCTCTAGTACTCCTTCTTTTTCTACAATCTTTTTGCCTGCCATAGATAAAACCTGTCCGTTTTTTGGATTCGTCATGACGACAAAAGCTCGATCGAGCAGCGGCTCTGAACTCTTAAAAGCTCTCAAATTTTTCTCTATACCTTCTTCCACTTTCTTTTGTAATTCCATATCAATCGTTAATGTTAAACTTTTACCACTTTTTCCTTTAGCGATTACTTCTGTATTTATAATGTTTCCTGATTTATCAGTTATGTTTTTCACTTCTTCTTTTGTACCATGTAATACATCTTCATATCGTTGTTCAATATAACTTTTTCCGACACGATCATTACGGTTATATCCACGTACCAAATAAGAATCTAAGTTTTCTTTCGGCAGACCTTCTTCACTACTCGTAATATTACCTAATACGGAACGAAACAAATTACCATTTACATAATTACGTTCCCAATCAACCGTTGCATCTACTCCTGGAAAATCCGCAAGATTTTCACTTATCCGCGCATACTCCTCATCTGTTACATCTTTTTTAATAATTTGTGGTGTTAGTTGATAACCTGAACTCATTTTACTTTTAATAGCTAACACCTTTAAATCTTGTTCTGTTAACTCACCCAATTCTACTTCTGTAACGCGACTTCGTCTTAAATCTTCTATTTTTTTATCTAACTCTTTTCCCTCTATTCCCTCTTCTTTAAACGTTTCTATATCTTTCTTAGTAATCTTTGTCTCCGCACGTTTCGTATTCAACTGCATCCAAAAATCTTTTTTATCGATATCAGTTAATTTATTAATATCTTGTTCAGACATTTCAAGTACTTTCGCCAAGTCTTTTGCTGTTTTTAAAATATCGTCACTCGTAATCCCCTTCACCCTGGTATACGTAATTGTACGAAGAGACTTATTATTAACGACCGTTTTCCCTTCTCGATCTAAAATCTGTCCACGCGGAACTGGAATGCTAGTTGTTGCATTTTGACTGTTTTCCACTTGATTCTTATAAGCCTCTCCCTCAACGATTTGTACTTTTCCTAGCTGCATAATAATAGCTGAGAATAGTAAAAATATGCAAAGGAACATGATATTTAATCGAATAGATATATATGTCTTCTGCTTCTTTCCTTTTTGTTCTTTCATAAATCCTCCATATAATTCTTCTGGAACTTCTCACTAATACTTAAACGTTCCCTATATATTACAAACCATTATTCGGTTATAAATAATGTCTTATCTTTTTTTCTAAATCCTTGTAAGTATCAATTTCTTTTGGTATAGCCGCGTAATTGATAAACCTCCCTTCCTTTTTTCTCTCTAGTTTTTTGTCGCTTGCAATGTGACTCATACTATATTTACACATAGGCTGGCTAGTAACTTTTCATACTGATTATTCCTTTCTTCATGCTGTAATACTTAATAGACAATCTAAATAATAAAGTTGTTCCACATTTACAAAAAAAATAATTAACTATAAGATGAAATAGGCTACAAAAGGGAGGATTTTATGTTACATAGAAAAATAAAAAAATGGAGATTTTTTGCGGTTCTTTCTATTGTAGGTTTGATTTTACTAATTTTATTTAAAATCAACTTCATTTCAATTACTATCGCAACTTCTTCAGCTGAAAGAGGAAAAATCTTTGATCAAAATGGTGTAATACTAGCTACAAATAAGAAAGTTAAGTCTCTATATTGCACTTCTAATGATGAAAAGTTATCGAAACAAGATACATCAAACACATTAGCTTTTTTCGATCAATTTTCAAGTAAGTTTCAACATGATATTTCTTCAGAGAGCATAAAATCTCAATTACAACAATCTTGTAAAAAACAGACTATGCATGATATACCGTTATACTCTGATATAGCTGAGAATGAACTTGCATTCATAGACAAAAACAAACCGAATAATGTAATAATTAAAGATGAATGGATTCGATATTATCCTAAACATGAAATTGGTTCACAGGTAATTGGGTATGTAGAAAATAACCTTAATTCAAAGCATATGCCGGTTGGAAAAAGTGGGATTGAGCTGCAATATGAAGATGATTTAAAAGGAAAACCGGGTAAAACTCTTATTTTTAAAATGAATAACAAAGAGTTCTTATGGAACATTCAAAAAGTACAAAAAGGTAAGGATATCAGGCTAGCTTTAGATTCTAAATTGCAACAAAAATCAGAGGAAGCATTACGATCACAAATTAAGAAATTACCTGATGCTAAAGCTGGTTATGCTGTAGTGAGCGATACAAAAACTGGCGCGATTTTAACTATGGCCAACTCAACAGTTTTTGATCCAAATATATTACATACACATGTAACAACTAAAATAAATAACATAAAATCACTTTCGCAAAATAAAGCAATTCAAAAATTAAAATATGGTGAATCTTATGTAAATATGGCTTCTACTATAAAGCCACTTACTATTTTAATTGGATTAAACGAAAAGCTTTTTCAACCTGAAGATACGTATTTAGATAACGGTACTTTTGAGTATGATAATCAAAATAACATTACAAATGCACCCGGAACACCAACAGGTGAGATTACACCGAGGCAGGCTATCATTAATTCATCTAACACATTTATGACAGCAAAAGTAGCTCTTCCATTATTTAACCAACATAATGGCAATATAGAAAAAGTGGCACATATATGGACAGATTATTTAATGCAATTCGGCCTACGTTCTAAAACCGGGATTGATTTACCCTTTGAAGAAGACGGTCAGTATGAATTCCATCCTTCTAATAAGTTTGAAAATGGAATCTCCGCTTTATTAAATGCCTCGTGGGGCGGAAATGAAGTGCATACTCCTCTTCAACTCGCTCAATATGCAGCAACTTTAGCAAGTAAAGGTGATAAATATAAACCACAAATGGCAAGTGCTATTATTGGTCAAGATGGTAAAGAAACAAAAAAGTTTAAACCAATTTTAGAAAGTTCAAATCGTTACCCAATGAACTTTTGGAGTGTCGTACAAGGTGGAATGAGTCAAAATATAGAGGAGATTAAAAAGTTGCCCTTCGACGTCGCTGGTAAAACAGGTATTACAGGTTTTCCGAATGAGCAAGCAAGAATGATCAATCATTCTCTATTCATTGCATATGCTCCTACCGAAGATCCACAGATTGCCGTTTCTGTCGTTATTCCTGGTAGTAATTCAGAAAAAAACATTGCTGCTCTCGTTACATCAGAAATTTTAGATTCCTGGAATACTCTTCAAAAAGAAAATAAAGAGGAAGGTTCATTAAAATGAACCTTCCTCTTTTACCATATAGAATCTATATTTATAATTTTCCATAAACCTTCATTATTCTTTTCGAGCATAAATGAATATTTAATATCAGTTAAAACATACTCTTTTTGTACATATCCAGTATTACCGTTAATTGTCGATATTTTTATATATCCATCATTCTGCACTTTTTCTGGAATCCAAGCTTTTACCATTTCATTAGATACTTCATATAAAACTTGTGATTCTCGCTTTGGTTCAGCTAAAATTTCCGTTTTATTTCCAGTAACAGTTGCATATATAAAATGCACTTGTTTTGATTGATTACTTTCTGTTAATCCACTTGGTACTTTGTATACTTGCTTTGTATCATTTACAAATTCTCCTCCCATTGTAAGGGCGACTTGCAACTCATGAAAAATATCTTCATCAAACTTCAGTTCATCCTTCTTATAACTCTTCCCTTTAAATAGAACTTCATCATTTAACGCTTTGTACAGGTCATTTTCATTTTTTGAGTTCGTACTTTGATATAGTTCATTCATAAATTGTTTTAATGATGGATCTTGAGCAGACTCATCTTTTGTTTTAGGCTTAATTTGAGTACTACTTTGTACTGGTGATTTATTATCATCAAGCCAAGGTTGTTGAACAATGAAAAATAACATTGTACAAACTAAAACAACTACAATAGGTAATGCTTTTTTATGAAATGGTCTTTTATGTTTTACAAAATCCACTTCATTATTTTCGTATATAGACTGCTTTATTTTAGAAATAAATTCTTCTTCATCTTTACGATTCTCCATTGGGCCTTTTTTTATTTTTCTATACCAGTCAGGATTTTGTTTATTGTTCATCACTACTACCCTCCCCTATTAATTTTGAAACCTTACTTCTCGCTCTACTTAATCTCGATTTTACAGTTCCAATGGATACTCCTAATGTTTCAGCCATTTCTTCATATGATAATTCATATTTTGCGTCCAATATAATTATTTCACGGTGCTTTTTAGGTAGTTTTAATACAACCTTCCACACCTCATTCATCTCTTCTTGGTTAAAAAATTCTTGTTCTGCTGACAGGGATTGCTTATCGTCACTAAAAAATCCTATTAAAGATATCCTTTTAAAATAGGAGGATTTCAAATAGTTTATTGCCGTATTTCTTGTGATTTTTAAAATCCACGTTTTAATAGATGACTCCTTTCGAAATGAATTCCAATTTTTAAACACCTTTATAAATACATCTTGCGTGATATCATCTGATAAGTGTGGATCTTTCGTAATAATAAATGAATAATTCCATACATCTTGCCAATAGTCTTTTATAACATAGTCCAGCTCATCATGATTACACTTTTCAATAAACGTCTGTTCCATTTCCACACCTCAAACTTATTTGAATAAACATAAAAACTGCCCTCACTTTTATTATGGTTTCAATATATAGACAAGATACAAGTTTCATTTGTTCCATTTAGTTCGAGTTCTCCAATTGTATCTTTTTTAGATTTTTGATACAAAAAAGAACCCTTATACTAAGGGTTCTGCAACAGAAAATATGAAAAGCCCCCTGCGCAAGGGATTAGTTCATTCAAAAGCTTATTTAGAAGCATCATGTACAGGCAAACTACTAAAGATCAGTTCAGCAACTTTTACATATCCTTTTGAGTTTGGATGAATGAAATCCTTAGACCAAAGCGTATTGTCATTAACTAACTGATGATTCCAAAAGTCAATATGATGAAGCTGATGCTCTCTACTCAATGAAAGTATAACTTCATTTGCCTCTAATAATTGTTCTTTTAACACTTGTTTTTTTTCTGTAGAAAATGGAAGTCTGACTGTAAAATCTGGAAGGTTTGCTATCATAATATCAGCACCTGTTTTACTTAATGTATCTATCATACATTTCATATCTTCCTTATATGCATAATGATTCCAACGTCCTTTTAATACATCGTTTGCACCCGCAATTAGACTAACCAAATCTGGTTTAAAAGCTAATGCTTTTTCCAATTGCTGCGAGCGAATTTCTTTCGTTACTAACCCACGCTTTGCAAAATTGGCATATTCTATATCGTTTACACTCAGTTGAACAAAATGATCTACCCAGCTTTTTAATGCAATTCCCTCAACTTCATCCCCTATCCCCTCTGTAAAACTATCACCAATCGCTACAAATCGCTTCCACATATGTATTCCCCCTTTATTATGAACCATATCTCTACTATAAATATTAATATGATTATAGAAGATATTATCATCCTTTAGATTTCACAGCTAGTTTTTTACAAAAACGATTTCTAAATTCTTTATTAATTAGGAGGTCTAAAAGATGAAATTTTTAAGGCAATCAACCATTATTGGCGCATTGACTGTTGGAGGATTTTTATATTCAAATACAATTGGTACGCTCCCACCTGCCTCTGCTGGATCGCAACCTACACAAAAAGAATCACGATTTTTAGATACTTGGCGGTGGCAAAACTATTTTTTATTACATCATAATGCAGCTTTTATAGAAGAGTTAGCAGTTGGTGACTTAAAGCATGGAGATACATTCGATGTTACTATATATAATGGTATTGTAATAATGTCATTTACAGCATGGAGTGCAATTTTTACGACTTTAATCGGAGCAATATCCGGAGCAATCTTTGGTACAATCTCTTTTAGAAATAAAAGCAAAAATGAAATACTTACATAAAAACGAATTTCTAATAAAACTCTATACAAAAAAATAGCCTATAAAATTTTATAGGCTATTTTTCATTTCATCATTATTACTTAGCTAATTCTTTCGTACCTTTCATTACATCAACGAAGAATCCCCAGTTATTCACAACAGAAGAAATACTAATATGTTCATCTGGAGTATGGACGTTGAATATATCTGGACCGAATGAAATCGCATCTAATTCAGGCATCTTTTGAACGAATACACTACATTCAATCCCAGCGTGTACAGCGAAGATTTCAACATCTTTATTGTATTTTTCTTGATGTACTTTTTCAAATAAATTACGAATTTGTGAATTCGGATTGTATGGCCATTCTGGATACTCTGACTCTATTTCAAATGTTGCGCCAACTAATTCCGCAATACATTTAATCTCATCTGTAATATGTTGTTTTAAACTACTTACAGAACTTCTCACTTCGTTACGTAATTTAATTTCATCTTGCAACGTTTCAATAACACCTAAATTTGTTGAGCTTTCTACTAGACCTTTAATATCCATGCTCATACTTTGAATGCCGTTCGGAATTAAGAATAATGATGAAATAAGTTGCTTTTTTGTTTCTTTAGCAAATACTTTTTCTACTTTCTCATCCAATTTTGTAAGTGTAACATGAACATCTGGATCAACAGCACGCATTTCTTCTTGTAATACTCGTGTCCATGATTCTAGTTTTTCTTCTACTTTCTCTACATCTTCTGTACGTAATACGATTGTAGCTACACTTTCACGCGGAATTGCATTCGTTTTTAATCCACCGTGAACTTCACTTATATCAAATTGAATATTTACTGATAAATCATGTAATACTCTTGCTAATACTTTGTTCGCATTACCGCGTTGTTTATCAATTTCCATACCAGAATGTCCGCCTTTTAGACCACCGACATATAGACGGTATGCATCCATATTCGCTGGTGCTTCATCCCAAATTACTGGAATCGTTTCAACAGCTTTTGCACCACCTGCGCTACTTACAAGCAATTTATGATCTTCTTCAGAATCAATATTAATAAAAATCTTTCCTTCAAAATGATTTGAATCAACAGCGAAAGCTCCGCCCATTGTCGTTTCTTCTTCAGTAGTAATAACTACTTCTAGTGCTGGATGTGGAATGTCTTTTGAATCTAATAAAGCTAATGCATATGCAACTGCAATACCATTATCAGCTCCTAAAGTCGTTTGATTTGCATATAACATGTCCCCGATAATTCTTAATTCAATTGGATCTTTTTCAAAATCATGTACGGTTGCTTGGTTTTTTTCACAAACCATATCCATATGCCCTTGAATAATAATAGCTGGTACATTTTCATAACCAGCAGTCGCTTCTTTTTTAATAATGACATTTAATGCCTCATCTTGAATCACTTCTAAATTACGCTCTTTCGCAAAGCCAACTAAAAAATCACTAATTTCCTTTTCATTACCTGATCCTCTAGGAATCTTTGAAATTTCTGCAAAATGATAAAACACAGGGTGCTTTGTTAATTGTTCTAAAGTAGAATACATTTTTAAGCTCCTCTCAAAATAACAAAATAATATGTAAGTCTTTTATCATTATACCATGATTCATTATTTTCACTTTCTATTTCATACTTTAATATCTGCTTGTTAAACATTTAAATTGCATATAAAAAGAGAAAGAAAATGCACTATGCATTTTCTTTCTCTTTTTTTGCTCTCATATATTTTGAAGTACCATTATTCATTAATTTCTCTAACCGATTTATATTTTCCGTCAATGCACCTTTCACAAGAGAGAAATCTGTATTTGGTTCTTCTTTTTTCTCTTTAAAAAATGAAGACTTTTTTACACTAATTTCAGCCATCTCTTCTCCCCCTTTTCAAAAAAGATACAATCTTTTATTTATATTATATAGCAAATGTAAACAGCATGTACAAGTATCATTTTCTTTTTAATTCATCTTCTAAATCTTCTACTTGCTGTAATGTATCTCCTTTTATTAACGAGAAATCTGTTGTATCTTCAACTCCTACCTGGCATTCTCTCTTTTTCATTTTTGTTAATTATCATAAAATTACCAATATTAATCTACTATTTAATAATAATATTTGATATTATAAAAAAGTAGATTTTATTGGAATTATAATCTAATATATTTTTGGTTAAAATAATTTTTCACACATAATAAATTTAAAAACAACACACTCTATTTACACTATTATACGTCTAGATACAACAGAAAAGAATGAGGTTATTTCTAACAATGGATTCTTTGTTATTGAATCAACAAACACCCAATGGCTATTAACTCGAAATATAATAAATGATTCCTTTGATATAACCTATTTAACCAAAAATCTTTTCGAAAATGAAATAGCAAAACTAATAAAACATTAATCCTTTAAGACGGGAGTATATTTATATTGAATAAACAACAGCATTCTAGCAAAAAAAAGGAAGGTTTTTTCGAAAATAGGATATTACCTATCATCACTGTTCTTTCAGGTGTCATTCTACTAGTGTACAAAGGGTTAGAATTTATTTCAAAGTATGTATTAATTTTAATCTTATTTACACTAATTATTGCTTCGTTATACTTATTGTTTATGAAAGAAATAGTTGGTGCTGTTATTGGATTCATTTTTGCAGCCCTTGGGTATTATATGTATAAAGTCATTTTTAAACAAAAAAAGAAATAACGCATAAACAAATCATAAAGAGGTAATGTAAAAGAGAATGTTTTTACGCATTCTCTTTTACATTACCCTCTTTTATATACTTATATGGAATTGCCTCTACAAATTTTTCTAATCGATCTACATTTTGAGTCAATGCACCTTTCACAAGAGAGAAATCTGTATTCGGTTCTTCTTTTTTTTCTTAAAAAAACGAAGACTTTTGTACATTTACTTCAGCCATCTCTTCTCCCCCTCTTCAAAAATATACATTCTTCTATTTATATTATATCGTAAATGTAAACAGCATGTACAAGTATCATTTTCTTTTTAATTCATCTTCTAAATCTTCTACTTGCTGCATCGTATCCCCTTTAATTAACGAGAAATCCGTTGTATCTTCATTATCTTCTTTAAAAAAATCATTGTCATTATTTTTTATCACTACAATCACCTCTACGTGCTAGTGTAGGAATGATTGTCCGATTTTATACAAGTTTGTCTAAATTCGCTTTACCTTTATGTATAAGTGAAAAGGACAGAAAAAATTTCTGTCCTTATTTACTAAAATAACTATGATGTATTGTTAAATTATATACATTTTCAAAATCTCGATCTTGCAGGTTATTTTTCTTCCCGTCAATAACAATGAAAACATCACTCACTATTTTTGCTGGTATAATTCCGACATTTTCTACTTGTACTGCTCTCTGCTCATTCAATTGCTCAATGTACTCTAACGGAATCATAGTACTAAATTGAGAACGGATACCACGAAAGTTTGTATTTAATTCCTTTGCCGCTTCAAATACAACAATTTTTGCTCCAATCTTTTCCCCATACGAATCTAAAAATGCGTTTAAGCTTTTTGTGTATTCTTCCTCCGTATGCCATTCCATCGTACCGAACACTGCTGGATTGACATTTTGAATGATTGTTGTGTATATTTCTCCCCTTGCTTTAGAAGCAATTAATGACCGTTTTATCGATTGAACCGTCTTGCCGATATCGCTAAATTTCGCTCCCCATATTTCTGAAATATTAGGTGTTAAAATAAATGCAATATCAACGAAAATAACCATTGCAGTGAACATTAAAAGATTTTTCCAGAGGGTTAAATCAATTCCTTTTATCATGAAATACACGGTGACTGATATTATAAACAACCCATACCAAGTCTTTCTAATACGTTGCTTCTTCTCCTCGTACAACTCTTCGTTTTTCCAATAAAAGAAAACAAGTACTAGAAAAACGATTGCTAAAATAAATAAGCCGATTCGAATGTTAGAGATCACCAATGACATCACCCTCCATTCAAAAACTACTCACGATATCATTACATGCACAAGCAACTCTCTTTATGACAAAAGACGTGGACAAGCTTCTAAATTTAGTTACATCGCATATACATTAGAAGGTACCACGTCTTTTATCTTGAATCTACATTGTATATGTAGACAAGCATGTGTTTCAAATTTTCATGTTAAAAAGAAATATGTTTCGGAATTTCCCCTTCAGGTACTTCTCCATCCATACTTAAGTAATAATGACGAATTGGACGTAAATCATCGTCTAATTCATACACGAGTGGTATGCTCGTTGGAATATTTAATGAAACGACACCATCGCTTGAAAGATTATCTAAATATTTTACTAGCGAGCGAATTGTGTTACCATGTGATGAAATGATTACTTTGTTACCATTCTTTAATTTCGGCGCAATTTCTGAATGCCAATAAGCAAGTACTCTTTTCTCCGTATCCACTAAACATTCTGTCAATGGAAACTCACCTTTTTTCAGTGCTTTATATCTTGGATCATTCATTTCATACCTGGGATCATCCTCAGTAAGAGCAGGTGGTCTTACATCAATACTTCTTCTCCAAATATGAACTTGCTCCTCACCATATTTTTGCGCGGTTTCATCTTTATTCAAACCTTGCAATGCACCATAATGTCTTTCATTTAGCTTCCAACATTTATGTACTGGCACCCAGGTAAGATCCATCTCATGAAGTACAATCCATAACGTCCGAATTGCTCGTTTTAATACAGATGTATAAGCTACATCAAAAGTATATCCGTTTTTCTTTAATATCGCTCCTGCTTCTCTCGCTTCACTTAATCCTTTCTCTGATAAATCTACATCTGTCCATCCAGTAAAGCGATTTTCAAGATTCCATAAACTCTGTCCGTGACGAATAAGTACAAGTTTTATCATAATAATTCCCCTTTCGGAAATGTGAATTTTATTGTTCCATTGCGTACACGTATAAAGTATCTAGTAATGTATCTTTTTATCCATTCACTCTATGACCAAATCATAGTTGCCAAATGTATGGATAAAATTTGTTCTTTTTCAAACTATAAAAACAGATATATTTCTTTTTATTTTTGATCGATTGCAACTTCCCTTTTCGATATCCAAGCATCAAAACCTGATCGGCTATGTGCCATTTCATTCATAACTTGATGCCAATTTTCTTCACATGATTCACCAAATTTTGAAAAAATAGCACCCATTTGTTGTCTTTGTACATCGCTCAGTTTTTTCTCTAAATCGGCACCTTGTTCTGTTAAAGATAACTGTTTCACACGGCGATCATGTATAGCTTCATTACTCTCAATTAAGCCCTTTTCCACAAGTTGTCGTAATGGTCCGTGTAGAGCCTGTTTACTTATTTCTAACAGTGATAATAACTCATTTACGCTTATACCTGGAAAGCGTGCGATAAAAAATAAAATTCGGTGATGTACTCGTTGTATGCCATACTCTTTTATAATTTCATCTGGCTTTTCAGTAAATGTTTTATATGCAAAGTAAAATAAGGCTAATGCTTCATTCATCTGTTCTTCTTTATGTTGTGTCATCTACTTTCCCCCTGTATGTAAATTATACCACATTCTCGTAATGAATTTTTAAATCCATACTCTACGTTTATTACAAGACAGCAAAACAATGAGGAGATGATTCACTTGAAAACGCAATATACTGTTAGTACTTATTTATTAGACCGACTAAGCGAATTAGGAATTGAACATATTTTTGGTGTCCCTGGTGATTATAATTTGGCTTTTTTAGATGATGTAATAGCACATGAAAATGTAGAGTGGATTGGCAATTGTAATGAATTAAATGCGGCATATGCAGCAGATGGGTACGCTCGCATAAAAGGAATCGGAGCTCTTATTACCACCTTTGGCGTTGGAGAATTAAGCGCCATAAACGGCATTGCCGGCTCATATGCCGAAAACGTACCAGTTATAAAAATCACGGGCACACCAACAACAAAAGTAATGGAAAATGGAGCACTCGTTCATCATACGTTAGGTGATGGAAAGTTCGATCATTTTTCCAAAATGTATCGAGAAATCACTGTTGCACAAACAAATTTGACCCCTGAACATGCTGCTGAGGAAATTGACCGTGTGTTACGTGCATGTTGGAATGAAAAACGCCCTGTTCATATTAATTTGCCGATTGATGTGTATAATAAACCAATTAATAAACCTACAGAACCAATTTTACATAAACCGATTTTAAGTAATAAAGAAACACTGGATAAAATGCTTCTACATACCATTTCAAAAATAAATAGCGCAAAGAAACCTATTATTTTAGCTGATTTTGAAGTGGATCGTTTTCATGCTAAAGAATATTTATATCAATTTGTAGAAAAAACAGGGTTTCCTATTGCAACGTTAAGTATGGGAAAAGGAATATTTCCAGAAAAACACCCTCAATTTATAGGGATTTATACTGGTGATGTAAGTTCTCCATACTTGCGTAAACGAATTGATGAATCTGATTGTATTATTAGTATTGGTGTGAAGTTAACTGATACTATTACAGGTGGCTTCACACAAGGTTTTACGAAAGAACAAGTTATTGAAATTCATCCCTACACTGTGAAAATTACAGATAAAAAATATGGGCCAGTTGTAATGAAAGATGTTTTACAACAGTTAAGTGATGTAATTGAACATCGAAATGAAGAAACGCTTGATATTAAGCCATTTATTTCAGAATCAATATTAATTACTGAAAAGTTTAATCCAAAGCTACAAATGGTTACACAAAAACGCTTTTGGCAGCAAATGTACCATTTCTTACAAGAAAACGACGTCTTACTTGCAGAGCAAGGAACACCTTTCTTTGGTAGTGCCGCTATCCCTTTACCAAACGACACTACATATGTAGCGCAACCATTATGGGGATCGATCGGCTATACGTTACCTGCTCTACTTGGTACACAGCTCGCTAATTTATCGCGGCGCAACATTTTAATTATTGGTGATGGTTCTTTTCAATTAACTGTCCAAGAATTATCAACTATACTATGTCAAAATTTAAACCCAATTATATTTTTAATTAACAACAATGGTTATACTGTTGAACGTGCAATTCATGGTCAAAACGAACCGTATAATGACATACAAATGTGGGATTACACAAAACTAGCGAACGTATTCGGAACAGAAGAAAAAAGCCTAACATGTAAAGTGGAAAATGAAATAGAGTTACAAGAAGTCTTAACTAAAATAAGTAATGATAAGGATCAACTTACCTTTGTTGAAGTTGTAATGAGCCAAGGGGATCAGCCTGAACTGCTAGCTAAACTTGGGAAAAGATTCGGCCAACAAAATTCTTAATATAAAAAGCATAACCTAATTATATAAAAGGAAAAGGATGGAAAGTTCCACCCTTTTCCTTTTATATATACTATTTTAAGAACCTTCTTCGACTAACGTCTCGTGTGACAAGTCAAAATTCTTAATCAACCTTTAACTTTATAGCTTTTGTAGCAATAAATGTTTTAATATGCTTATCTAATATCCTTGTTCCACCAAAATCATCCTCATAAAAAGGCATTACAAACCTGTTGACAGTTGGAATACCTTTATTAATGTTATTTAATTTCTCAAGCTCTTAACCGAACCCATTAAACAAATAAGCTACAATTTTTCTTTTTTATTCAGCAAGTGTTAACTGCCAAGACACACCATACTTATCATTTAACCAACCAAATCTTTTGCTAAACGGATAGGCACCTAAAGGCATAAGTACTGCTCCATCCTCCGCTAGTTTATTAAAAGCTGTTTCAATTTCTTCTTCCGTATCACAAGTTACATAAAGAGACATAGCTGGCGTAAATGTAAAATTATGATTTACATAACTATCTATGCACATGAACTCTTGCCCGTGTAATGTAAACGTTGCATGAATGACAGTACCCTCTTTACCAGGTCCGTTTTCATCGTAACGAGAGATACTTACAATTTCTGATTGATCAAATAGCGACGTGTAAAAATTCATCGCTTCCTCAGCTTTTCCTTCAAACATTAAAAACGTAGTAATTTTTTGATTTGTGTTACTCATTTAGAGACAACCCCTTGTTATGTATTTATGCAAAATATACATCGGTTAACAAAAACGAACATACATTCTCATTATTATATTGTCTATAAAAACGATGAGTTTGTCAATTATCTACATTCTTATTTCTTCTTAAATAATGCTGTCCAAAGAAATGATTCTCCAAACATAGTATTTGGTTGTTCAATCTGTTCCATCTTTCTAATTTCAATCACTTCAAATCCTTTAAATATCTCTCTTAGTTTTTCTTCCGAATAAGCAAGACCTCCTTGTAAACTCCATCCTCTATATACGTCCCAATCTGTTATTTCTGATCCATTTCGCTCATCTAAATCACCTGCCGCGAAACACGTTAATCCGAAATAACCACCTGATTTCAATGCGTTTTTAATTAAATCCACATAATTGACTCTTCTATGTGGTGGAATATGATGCAAACAGCCCGAATCGTATACAAAATCAAATTCATTTTGAACCTCTAAATTGAAAATTGAATCACAAATAAATTCAATTTCTACTCCTTTTGCTAACGCCCTCTCTTTCGCCCAGCTAATGCCTTCTATAGATAAATCTACTGCTGTTACATCAAACCCTTCATTTGCTAGATAAATTGCGTTTCTACCCGGACCACATCCAAGTTCCAGTACTTTTCCTTTTGAAACCCGCTTTTTTTGTATATACGAAACTAGATTCTCATCTGGAACATTTTCAAAAAACGGAACATCTTTTTCTCTATTCGCATAAAATTCATTCCAAAATGGTTCTGCTGGTCTTAATAATGAATCCAGCATTTTAATAATATCTTCTTGCGTGTGCAACGTTTCATTTTTCATTTGCACCCCTCCAATTTTAATATTCAGAAAATTATTATATATCTTTTAGAACTTTAAGACAAAGAAAAACTCCTACATTCAATAGGAGTTTTTCTCTTTAAAATCCAAGTACAGCTAACCAGTTTAACAACTTCTCTTCTCGCGCTTTTAAATCATCGTTCCTAAGCTTACCTAACTGTATTTCACTAACAATTTCTCCGTCCGCCATAAAAAGAATTCTTTCTGTTTTTGCTGCTACTTTCACATCATGAGTGACTAACATAATGGTCGTTCCACCACGATTAATATTTAATAATATTTGCATTACTTCTTCTGTTGATTTTAAATTTAAAGCACCAGTCGGCTCATCTGCAAAAATAATATTTGGATTATTAATGAGCGCTCTACAAATAGAGACTCTTTGTAATTGCCCCCCAGATGCTTCGGTTATATAATGAGACGCTATATCACTTATCCCCATATTCTCCATTAGCTCTAGAGCACGTTTATTTACTATTTTCTTACTCTCACATTTCGCTAAATATGCTGACAAGATGATATTATCAAATAGGTTCAAGTTTCTAAGAAGGTTGCTCTGCTGAAAAATAAATCCTATTTCAGTAAGACGTAATTTCGCTAACGCTTCTTCTTTCATACATGATAATTCTTTACTATCAATTTTTACACTTCCTGATGACATTTGATCCATTCCACTAATATTATATAGTAATGTCGATTTCCCAGAACCAGAAGGCCCCATGACCGATACAAATTCTCCCTCATAAATCTCTAAATCTATATTTTTTAACACGTGATAATTTGTATTTCCATCCATTGAATATGTTTTGTTTACTTGCTTTACTTCTAAAATTTTTTTCAAGTGATACACCCCTACTCCCCATTTGGCTTTACATCGTTTGTTTGTTTCATAGTAAAACTACTGAAAAGCGTTGTTGCAGTCACACATATACATAATATAGCTGGACATATTACATAAGAAACGATAGGATTCACGACAAACTTTATATGAGCAGCTCCCATAAAAGACCCTAACCAACTTACTAACATTTCACCAAACGTAGCAGCTATACATGTCCCTATCACAATGCCTAATAATACAATGAAGATAGAACGTGTTATATACTGTATACGAATATCTTTACTAGAAAAACCGATATTTTTCATAATTAAAATTTGCGAAGAATCTTTTGCTAATAACATTTTAAAAAACATTGCAGTAATTAAAACTGATATCAATATCGCAATCAAAATAGCCACTTGTGTCACGAGTCTTAATTGTTTAATTGTTTCTCCTAAAGTTTGCGTTACATAATCATTTGTATCTGTTATTTTTACAGAACTAAATTTTTGTTTATACTCCTTCACTTTTTCTTGCAAATCCACTTTAGGCTTCATATCTACATTTACTACATACCATAATATATTTTCATTATTATTAGAAAAACTAGCTTTAGCTGTTTTCCCACCATTCGTTACATCTTGATACATACCACTAATCGTTAGTGTTTTCTCTTTCCCGTCAACAAATAAAACGATATGATCCCCTACATTCTTTTTTAATTCATTTGCGTTCATATAAGAAAGAGAAATTTCATTTTCATTTTTTGGTGCCCTACCTTGGATATAGTCTAATGGAAATTTAGTGAAGTCTCCCATTTCTACATTTAAGTTTTCATGTGTACCATCAGCGTTTACCATTTTAAATGTACTCGTAACAAATGTTGCATATTTTTCTACTTCTTTATCATTTTTTACATATGAAATAACACCCTTAAAACGTTTCTCTATATTTTCAGTTTGCTGTAAATCTATTCGAATATCACTTTTTCCTGTTCCCATATAATTTACAAAATCCGGTGACTGAATCGTATACAAAAAGTTAACAGGTACAACAATCATGAACACAGCTATTATTAATACGATACTTAACACACGATATAACTTGAATCTTTTTATAACATCTTGTATACCAATAAATATATTTACATTTGTAAATTTAGTTTGTTTGAGTGAAAAGGATTTTCTAATCTTTCTTTTTCCTAGTTTATCTCTTGATTGTAAAGCGTCTATTGCTGTAATTCCCCTAAAATTCCGCAAAATAATACGACAGAACAGGATAACGACTAAAAATAACAATGTTGTAATTATGAATGGCACAATATTGTGTAAAATGCTTTTATTTGCCGCCCCCATATAAAGGGTGATATTTGAAGTGAAGATTTTTGTAACAAATAGTGAGAGTATATATCCACATATACATCCACCAGCTGAAATCACAATATATTTTGTTATATATAATTTTTGAATATCTTTGTTATGAATCCCAATTGCTTTCATAACACCAATTTCTCGATAATCTTCTTCCATCGAAGTAATGATCGTAAATCTAATACATAACATTGCAATTAACATTAATAATCCACTTATTATGATAAGTACGGCAGCTATTATTCCGTCTGTTAATGAATTGAGTGTTTTAAATAGTGAGTACGTAATAGAGGGACCTTTTTGAGGTAAGTTCGATGACTTATATAGATTTTCAAATTCATTTATTTTATATTCGTCTGTTAGCTGGAATTCAATAAGATATTCGCTTTCTCCAAAATTTCTTTTTATTCTTTCAAAATCCTTATTGCTTATTACAAATCGTTTTGAACTAACGATTGATGGGTTCATTTGAACATCACGAACAAATGCTGAAATCGTAAATTCTAGTTCATTATTATCTTTAATAACCCATATTTTATCTCCCATACGCAAATTATATTTTTGCATATAATAAATGGGTACACCTATTTCCCCTTTCCTAACATCGACCACTTCATTATTTAAATTTAATAAAAAATCAAACTTACTATTTTGTTTCACGAAACTAATGTCCATTACACTATTATGTTCTGCTTGATTTTTCTTTTTAATAAAAATGTTAGATCCATTTATTTGAACCATCTCAGCCGTTTGCTGTTTTTTTACAAACGGATTTTTTTCTACAAAGGAATCAATTGACTTTTGATTTACTTCTCCGGCATGCATTTGTACGAAGTGCGGTGCGTTTGATACTTTAACCAATTGATCCATTGAGTTCAATAGATTTATAACATTACTTGAAGCACTAGCCATTAAAAGACTTGATAACATGATAAACATAAATAAAATGGTAATTATCATTTTATTTTGAGAGAAATCTCTTTTTAACATTCTCCTAATCATATTAAGCTAGTTCCCTTCATTCGATAGTATTTTCTTCGTCACAACCGCTATTAATAACATTATGAAACTAATAACTAATATAGGTAAATAAATTTTCATGCTGAATTCTTCAAACATAAAACCGTAAATGACTTGCCCAATCGGTACCATACATTGGGATACCGCTGTTATAATTGCCATTACTTTTCCTAAGTTCTCATTTGGTGTTTTCTTTTGAACTACAGTAATCACATAGATGGATACAATTGTCATAATCATTGCAATTAGAATAGAAGAAAGTATAAAGAGAATAAATGGTGGATAGTATCCTAAATTAAGAATAACTGGTGTAACTGATAGTGCCATCGGTATTACTAATAGAGCTATTAAAATCATCCAATAATACAATGTTTTCATCTGTAGCTTTTTCGCAAAAAAACCTATTGATAATGCACCTATTATAGTAGCAAAATCGATCAATCCCATTCCAATGCCATATAACGTGTGGCTACTCTCCATTGTTACTCGTATAATAATTGGAGCACCAACAACAAATAGCGGCGTCAGTATTAAATTTAGTAATGCGGCTAAAAGCATAGATTTCAAAATAAATGACTGTTTTAAAACGTATATAAACCCTTCTTTCATATCCTTTACAATTGTCGGTATGATATGGCTTTCTTGCACTCTCTTTATAAAAGGTATTGTAATAAACATTTCTAAAATCGCAGATAAAAAGAAAGCAAAGCAACTTATTATTACGAGCATTTTCAAACCAATTATGCCGTACAATATTCCTCCTAATACAGGAGCAACTATATTAGATAATGCTTGCACACCATTTACGATACCGTTCGCTTGTTCTAACTTTTTCTCTGGAACTAATTGCGGAATACTCGCCATTACAACTGGTGCGTACATTGCATTAACGATTGCTAGTAAAAACATAATTGTTCCGATCAATAGAATAGATACAGATCCAGTAAATAGCAAAACTATAAAGCTTAATACAATCGCAGCATTTATAAAATCAAAAATAACCATTACATTACGGCGATTGAAACGATCTGCTATCGCTCCACCAAGAGGAGCTAGCAAAAACGGAATACTTGTTACCGCATATAATCCTGCAAATATATCAGCACGCCCTGTTATATCAAGTACATATAATGACAGAGCAAAACGTAAAAGTGTTGAACCTAAAATAGTAATAATTTGCCCACTCACCATTAAATAAAAATCTTTCATCGAAGGTTTTATACTAATAGACATCATAATCACACCCTTTCTTTAATTTAGACCGACTGTCGGTCTATAATAAACAAACAGAAAAAATATTATTTCTGTTTCATTAAAACCTCCAGCATATAATTAAACGATCCTTCTTTCGCTCCAACAGATACTTCCATCATTTTAATATAAGCTTTCACTCTCCTCATCATTTCTTCCGGCTTCCATTGGAATAACCCATCATCAAATATAACTTGCGCTGAAGATAGTAATAGTTCAATCGTTTCTTGTGGATATGAAGTCGAAAATATCCCTTCTTCAATTCCTTGTTCTAAAATTTCTGTTAATACAGGAGATAAATGAATAATGGATTGTACTAAACTTTTTTGATGCATTTCTGCATTATTTGGTTGATGAAATTGCTCAATCATTTTATCTTTTACATCCCCTGATTTTGGCGATTGCTCCATTAAAACTCGAAATAACTTTTCTAATACTGGTATATTTGGATTAGAGACGATTACTTTCGCTTTAGCAACATCTTCTTTAATAATCCTCATAATAATCTCATCCATTACTTCTTCTTTCGATTTAAAATAATGATAAAACGTCCCCTTTGCTATCCCTATCTCTTTTAAAATGTCATTTACTGTTGTTTTTGTATAACCTTTCGTAAGAAATAATCGTTCAGCTGTTTCTAAAATTTCTTTTCTACGCTCCTCATATTCCTTTACTATTCGCATTCAAGTTCCCCATCCCATCAGACCGACTGTCGGTCTATTTAAATTATATGCTTAGTTAGTAAAAAGTTTCCTATTATCGTATATATACAACTCCCTACTTTCTATTTCCTTTATAAATTTTTATTTTTTAACTTCCGTTTAATTTGTTTAAAATGTATCTCATGTTTCTTACCGTCACCTTTCATTTGAGGAAAAGAACGATGCCCCCGCTTGATCCTATTTTTCTTGATTCTTCATTCAAACGCACAATACTTTATAGTTTTTCAGCTCCTTTACCACAAATCTACGCATCTCCTTTTCATCGATGACTTCAAAAAATGACAATTGATTCATACGAAACGGTTTCCCTCTGTTCGATCTATTTACTTATGAATGGATTATTTTGTTAAGTTCCAATATGTAATTTTGCATATTTCATACTTTTAATTTTTGCACATGCGATAATTTATTTATAAAAATATAAATTATTAATAAGGGTGATTTATATGAGCAAGTTCCGAAATAAGATGATTAAATATTTGCAAACATTTTGGGGATGTTTAGCATTTGGTGTATTAATGTTTGCTATCTTCTTAATTATGAATTTAATAGATGCATCTTTAAACACATTAAGCTGGAGAGACTGGCTAGGTTCTGTAGCAGGCGCAGCCATTTTATCTGTTGGGATGTTTACTTTAAATAAATTGGATTTAAAATAAATATTCGGTCAATACTGAATGTAGGCTGTATGCCAACATTCATGTAAAGTAGTCTTCTCTGTATCTCCTTGTATTGAGCAGTTAGCTTTTGCTAGCTGCTCTTTTATTTCGTTCCAGTTCTTACCTCTTAAAGAACTCTTTAACTACGTTTTCCCAATAAATACACATATCTATTCCCCTTTACTATAAAATGAAATCTTTATTTTGTTATACGCTTCCATTCGTTCCATATGCATTCTCCCTTTCTCAACTATTAACCGGACAAGCATATATTATTGTATGGAGGAATCCACTCATAAAAATCTACCTTTCTTGTCAAAGAGCATGCTTATATGTATGTTCCTTTTTATTATGTTTCCTTTCATTTCTAAATAGCATTTTCAACTCTATTCATACTATTTTTTCAACTTTAGGTTACAAACTATTTCTGTAAGCGTAGTATCTCCTTTGTACAATAGGCAATTAGTGTTACCCATAACAGTACATTTCTGCACTATTCACTATAAATTTTCATATATTGTATTGTGCTTGTCCAAAACGTGAGGTTGTTACTCACGCAATCTAAATGAAAGAAAGGAGTGAAAATATGCGATCATCTAGTCGTAAGCTCACGAACTTTAATTGTAGAGCACAAGCCCCCAGTACACTACCAGCTCTCGGTTTTGCTTTTAATGCTACTTCACCTCAATTTGCCACACTATTCACGCCACTACTACTACCTAGTACGGGCCCAAATCCAAACATTACTGTCCCTGTAATCAATGATACAATTAGTACAGGAACTGGTATTAGAATTCAAGTAGCTGGTATTTATCAAATCAGTTATACATTAACAATCAGCCTCGATAATGTTCCAGTAGCCCCGGAAGCAGCGCGCTTTTTCTTAACACTAAACTCATCAACTAATATTATTGCAGGATCAGGAACCGCAGTCCGTTCTAATATCATTGGCACTGGTGAAGTAGATGTATCCAGCGGTGTCATTCTAATAAACTTAAACCCTGGTGATTTAATTCAAATTGTACCCGTTGAAGTAATTGGTACAGTAGATATTCGTTCTGCCGCTTTAACAGTTGCACAAATTCGTTAATAAAAACAATATGCTTGGCTAATTAACATTTAATATTCCTTATACACCCCAAAATATATGTTATAGATTTGACACACATTTATATCAAACAAGCATATTTTATTGTATGGTGACTATGTAGTCACACAAATCTAAAGCGTTCATAAGAGCACACTTATATGTGTGCTTTATTTTTTATGAAAATCAAGCTTTAATATAGCTATTTTGTTTTACTTTATACTCATCACTCTTTTGAACATTTACCTTTTTATTGTTATATTTGCTCATTCTTTTTCTACTTTGTTTTACTAATTAGTTGATTAATTTCGCAAACACCATTTATTAAACATTCCATGTTTCTTCACCCCCTGAATATTTTCCAAATAAAAATACATACTATTTTCAAGCCGCCGTGTCCACGGCTAATACTTCTTTCTTTTGTTACAGCAGAAGCAGATAGATTTTTCACTTATCTGCTTTCTCTGTATATTTTTTAGGGAATCGAAAATAATACGAACAAGCTGTTTGAACTAGCAGCTTCACTCTTCTCGTAATGGGGATGCAAATTATCACAATTAGCTAACTCATTGAGCTCACTGGCAGACAACCAAAATCGTTGTCTGCTTTTTGTATGAGATTTTTTGTTTTACATATACTACTTTTGAACCTGCAGACCAATACGAGCCATTTTGGTGCTTGGGATTTCCCTTCCGGGGATAAGTATTTTTTACTTATCCCTTTTTTTGTATAGACACTTATATTTAGGGTAAAACTAATCACAAGCAGATTTTCTGTTTATGCGTAGTTCTAAACAAGATTACTTTTTCTCCTATTAAAGGACAGCAGGTACGACTGCTAGTCCTTTTTCTTATTTCGCATACTATCCCTTCTGTTAACTTCACACTACATTACCTTCATCGCCGTAGTAAGTAACTTCCCAATAAGGGTGGTAGTTGTGCATCTCAAGTTCCCATCAAACAAAACTAACAAAGTTACAAATTTCTTTCACCAAATCGGCCAATTCTTTGTTTGCAAAAGATGTTTTTATATCGTTATACCAATTGATTTTTTCATAATTCGTATCATCATCAGAGGGGCTAGTACGAATTGCTTTCTCTCGATTTTTTTCGATTAAATATTGTTCATACGTAAGTTGCACTTGTTCTTGAATTACGACATGGTTGTAATACCCTTGTTCTACTGGTTTTGGACTATAAACTTTCCTTTGTAAGTTTTAAATACGGTGAATGAAATTTCCGTTTTTTTCTTGCTATCATCCTTGTTCTATACAAACAAAAAAAGAGCCACAATATTTTGCGACTCTTTACAATTATAATTATTTAACGGCCACGTCTTTGCTGACCTTGCTTTGTACTACCTTTTTTATTACTTGGCTTATTAAATGATCGGTTGTTTTCATTTCTTGAACTATTTCTTGCATCACTTCTTGAGCCATTTCTCGAACCACGTCTTGAATCACTTCTTGAACCTTCACGGCTATCTCTTTGACGATACTCGCCTGATTTCTTCGGAGCCGGCCTTGGTACCGGTTTTCCATTTTCATCTACACGTTTTATCTTCGGTTGTTCGATTATTTCTCTTTGTATTGGTGCACCAAGCGTTTTTTCAATTTCTTCTAAATGTTTTTCATCTTTCGCTGCAACGAACGTAATTGCAATACCTGATCCACCTGCACGTCCTGTCCGGCCAATGCGGTGAATATAACTTTCTACATCTTCAGGGATATCATAGTTAAATACGTGCGTTACACCATCTACATCAAGTCCACGAGCTGCTACATCCGTTGCGATTAAGTACTGAATTTTTGCTTCGCGGAAACTCTTCATAACTCTTTCACGTTTCGCTTGAGGTATATCACCATGAAGTTCAGCACAATTATAACCTAGTCCTTTTAAATTATCATAAAGCTTACTCGCTCTAACCTTTGTACGACAGAAAATAACTGCTAAAAATGGCTGATCACGGTCCATAACAAAACGAAGTGCATCTGGCTTTGCACGATCTGTCGTCTCAATGACACGTTGCTCTATTGTATTTACCGTTACTTCTTCACTTTGTACTTGAACCATTTGCGGTTCATCCATATAACGCTTCGCCAATTTTTTAATATCTTTTGGCATCGTTGCTGAGAATAACATCGTTTGTTTACTACCAGGTGTCTCATCTAAAATATCTTCAATATCATATAAGAAACCGAAATAAAGCATTTGATCCGCTTCATCTAATACAATCGTTGTAAGATTACTCAAATCAATTGTTTCACGTCGTATATGATCTAATAATCGTCCTGGTGTCGCAACAACAATATGTGTATTACCTTTTAACTTTCTCAATTGTTGTGCTACATCTTGACCGCCATAAATCGCTAATACATTAATATCTTCTCTTTGCACAAGCATTTTTTTAATTTCAGTTGTAATTTGCAGTGCTAGTTCCCTTGTTGGTGCAACAATTAAAGCCTGAACATCGCTACATTCTGGATCGATTTTTTCTAAAATTGGTAACACAAATGCTAACGTTTTACCCGTTCCTGTTTTCGCCTGCCCAATAATATCTTTACCTGACAGTATAACAGGAATTGCTTCCTCCTGAATTGGTGTTGCTTCTGTTATTCCATTTTCACGTAATGTATGATTAAAAGTTTCACTAATTCCTAATTCTAAAAAGTTTTTCAAATTGACCACTTCTTTTCCTTATTTTTCACATTAGCTTTCATTGTACCATTTGTTTCGCCAAATATGAAAAATAAAAAAATTCTTATCTTCTTTTTTTATATTCATTATGTACTAGTTGGACAAATTCTTTTTGTTTTATCTCAGAATTTATTAATGCTTTCATATTTGCAGAATTCAAAATGAACTTCTTAATTTTTCTATTACTCCAAATTAATTTTGTATACTTTGTATCTTCGTGTAGCTTTCGAAACCACTCAAATTCGCTTAATTTGGCAATATGATGTTTTAATTTCATGTCATTTTGAGGGAAAAATAAAATGATATCTGCTATTACATCAAATAATAAACTCATCTTCTCCCCTCCTGTACATATATATTTCAATGTTACGGAAATATAGTTATAGGGTGATAAAATTGACAACTACATTCATAAGGATCTTTTGCATATTTTACTTACTATATTTTCAATCCACCACAATTATAACGGCAAAATCTCAAACAGATGTAATCAGTGAATTCAAACATGCTTTGCTCAAAAATGATAAAGAATTAATGCAGTCATATGTAACAGAAGGAGTTAAACTACCTACTTTCCAAAAGGAAAAACCTATTCATGAAATTAAAACCGTACTATCTCCAAAAGAAGATACTACAATTCTTATTTCTTATTTCAAAGGCACTAATGATGAATTTACTATCGGTTTCATTTTGGAAATAGTAACAAAGAATAATAAAATATCTCGAATTAATCAAATTTATGATGGAACGAATCCATTTATGAAAGAAGCTACTATCGTAAAAGAATATGAAATGAAGTGTAAGAAACATATACTTACTCCTACAAAATTCCCGTTCGAAATTCACGAATTTCAAGGATACATCTATAACGATTACTTAAACCTCCAATACTACAATGAAGATATTAATGGGATTTTTAAAATCACTGTTTCACCAGTTCAAAACAAATTAAATTTCTATGTACATAGGGGCGCTAAGTTCTATAGCTTAAAAAATAATATAAAAGCATTATACAATCCTCATTTCGATTCAGCATATGAGCTCCTTTTTCAGAAAAATGGTTTTCAATACACAATTGCAATTGGTAACAAACGCTATATACAAGGAAAATATAACATCAAGGATTTAATTCAAATTGCAGAATCTATGAATTAAAAAACGATCTTTTCTATATAAGAAAGATCGGTTTTTTATTATTTTATATATTGAATTCCCCTCCATGATAGCAATAATACTTTACAGCTTTAAGGTCTTTAATCCTCTTTAAAGACTCTTCCGCTTTTTCTATATCTAAACAAAAATTCGGATTAGCTATTACTAATTCACCATTATCTTGAACGGCTGCATCTCCTGTAATTACACTGTGTAAGTCCGGAAAATATAATGAAATATGTCCCGAAGTATGTCCTGGGGTCGCTACTATTTGACATTCACCATTCAAAATCATTTGGCCATCATGTACTTTTTCATCGACGAAAATATGTCTTATATTTTTTAACTGTTGTATAAACCATTTACCAAATTCTTTTTCTTCATTTGGCATACGTTCTAACATTTCTTCTGCTTGAACTAATCTCTCTGATTTTATATCACCATTAATGTAGTTAGATTCAATTTCACTAGCAATAATATTAACTTGAGGATATTTCACTTTAAAATCATATAAAGATCCTATATGATCGTCATCATAATGAGTAATAATTATATTTTTTAAGTTTTTCATCTTGTATCCATGTTTTAAAATTGCCTCTTCAATTAAAGGTAAAAAATTCATATACCCTGTATCTACTAAAGTTAATTCATCGTTTACTATTATTAAACTTGGATAAATACATTGTTTTTGCTCGTTAAATTCGAATTCAATTGGTAGTTCTATTATCTTCATTTTTCTTCCCCCATACCACTTAATAAATGTTTAATAAAAACTAAATCATTTACATACATTTCGTTCAAATTTACGTTTAATGTGTACTTTCTATATAGCAAAGAAAAAAGCATCCGTTATGAATGCTTTCTTTATCTTACCTGTTCAACTACATAAATCAACTTTGGCCTATCCGAAACCTGATATGTATAGTCTTCATTTTTATGCATATATGTTTCTATCCTATTTATCACTTTAAACATTCTGTCTGAATTCGCACTGAACCGAGATACTGAATCACATAAAACTATTGACCCTTTCTTGTAAAAATTTACAATTTCATAAATATCTCGTTCTAAACAAACTTCTCCTACTTGCAAATCCTCTTTCGCTTCATAGTTATAAATTCCCATTCTGATTCCCCCAAAAAATTGTATTTTTTCTTACAACATCCCCTCGTTACATAAATAATACCACGATAAAATTCTAAAACTCAAACTCATCGGCTTCATCTGAGAAAATAAAAAAACATCACCGAAGTGACTACTTTCAAGAAGATGGGAGAAAAGAGAGGAAAAAATAATTCAAAACAAAGTAACACCTGAAATGCTAGATGAAGCAGCTAATCGATTAATAACAGAATCACATTAGAAGCCTATGAATCACCAGCGAGGAAAGGGGCTATTCAAGAATTACTAAATTTCTCATCAATAGATTATTTAGAAGTAATTCAACATTGTACGAATGCAGAGATTAATGTGAAAAATTAACTTTAATACGCATTACCACAAAACGTTATCTACGTAG
The DNA here is from genome assembly GCF_027715825.1 of Bacillus cereus group sp. Bc061. Classification (NCBI taxonomy): domain Bacteria; kingdom Bacillati; phylum Bacillota; class Bacilli; order Caryophanales; family Bacillaceae; genus Bacillus; species Bacillus cereus group sp. Bc061. The sequence continues at coordinate 981,464 of NZ_JAQFTZ010000001.1, read as the reverse complement.
TACCTTTACTTGGAACGAACATATACACTGTGAGTCGTTACATAACCAACATTCTATTATTTTGAACAGGTAATTCCCTATTTTTATTGAAATATACATTAAGAAAAACTATAAAATTGATTAGTCTCTCACTTCTTTGTCTATCCTTTTAAAAAATCTATTTTTTTGTAAAAGGAGTGTTTATATGGAGAAACAGAAACTTTGGAAAAAATTCAAGAAAAGCTCAGCAGATCTCGGTAAATCTAGCGTATATGAAAGTATTATTTTATATTACACAATGAGAAAAAAAGGGTTACCTACTAAAGCGAAATTCATCATATTAGCCGCTCTATCCTATTACGTATTAACAATCGACTTTATTCCAGATATAGCTGCTATTATTGGGATTGGCTTATTAGATGATGTTTTGGCGATCGCTGTAGCTCATAAATACGTGATGCGCCATGCAGACGCCGAAATTCGAGAAAAGAGCAAAGTAAAAATGGAGTCATTATTTACTCCCGCACAAACATAATGAAAAAGGAGCTAATATAATGTTACTTAGCTCCTCTTTTATTACACAATGTTTAAATGTACTATTTCATTTCACTTCATTCGCCACAAAAAATTGTTCACAAACACTCGATATGCGCTGTAAGTCTACGTTCCCACCAGATATAACCGCTACTACTTTTTTCCCCTTAATATATGTATCCACTTTCCCTGCAAGTAGAGCAGCAGTAGCTAATGCGCCTGCACCTTCTACAACAGCTTTCCCGCGTTGTAATAAGTCTTTCATCGCTAATTCCAGCTCTTTTTCTGATACTGTTACAATATCATCTACTAATTCTTTTACAACTTCAAAAGTTAAATTGCCTGGTATTTTTACCGCGCAACCATCTGCTATCGTAGGTGCCTCATAATGTTCTATAATTGTACCTTTGTCATAAGATGCCTTCATCCCATGAACATTTTCTGCTTGGACACCAATTATATGAATCGACGGATTAAAAGATTTTAATGCAACAGCAATTCCAGAAATAATTCCTCCTCCACCAATTGGTACAATGACCGTATCAACATCCCACATATCATCAAGAATATCTAATCCTATTGTACCTTGACCAGCCATTACTTCTACATCGTCATATGGATGTAAGTATGTTTCACCTGTTTCTCTAATAATCTCCTCACATTTTGCCTTCGCATCATCAAAGGTTTCACCATGTAAAACCACTTTAGATCCATATCCTTTCGTTGCATCAACTTTCGCTTGAGGGGCAGAAATCGGCATTACAATTTTACTTTTAATACCGAGTAAATGAGCAGATAAAGCAATTCCTTGCGCATGATTACCAGCAGAACAAGCAATTACTCCTCTCTCTTTTTCTTGATCTGTCAGCTGTGACATTTTATTAAACGCACCACGGAATTTAAACGAACCTGTTAATTGCATATTTTCTAATTTCAAGTGAATTTCTCCACCTGTTTTACTAGTCAAATAAAATGATTTTACTAATGGAGTTTTACGAGCATTTCTGTCCAAAATAGTTTGAGCTTTTTTAATATCGTCTATATGCAATGGTAGTTTTTTAGTTATCATACTAACACCTCTTCCAATGTTCTATTCCTAAGTTTTCGTAAGTCGCAACTCCTTTATACGAAATGAAAAAGTCTTTATATATGTACCCCACTCTGTAATACATACATCTGCAAACAATTCAACATCCTCTTCATATCACGTTCTTTATAATGATTTAAGCATGCAATTTGGATCCAATTATTCTTTCGTAAATACGCTGATTCATAATGAACAATATATCCTTGTAACGCTAACGCATCACCGACCGCTTTAGAAGAAAGACCTCCATTTAATTGAATCGTAAGTATAATTGGCGCGGCATATTCTTTAGGTGAAACAAGTTTTAACCCTATACTAGTAATAGCTTCTTCCATATAATCATATGTCTCTTTAATTTTTACAAATGCTTTTTCATCTTCAAATCTCTTCAACGCTTCTTGCAAAGCATTAATTAAATTCCATGAATGGGAATATGGAATACTTTCATTTTCTTCGTACATACCAATATCCATATAGGCTGGTAATGTCTCGTTTACTTTCACATTATGATTATGAAAAATGAAAGATAATCCAGTCAACGATTTAATTGCCTTTCCGCTCACGCCACTCGCAAAATATACATCCTTTAAATCTATCGGTATCGCTCCAATTGAGCTAATACAATCTACACATAGTTTCACTTTATACTTTTCACATAAAACATTTAGCTCGTCTAAATCATTTAACATTCCAGTTGATGTTTCGTGGTGAACAAACCAAAGCCATTCATAATGTCCAGCTCCCATTATTTTTTCCAATTCTGTATAAATAAACGGTTCTCCCATTTCTTTTTTATACGTATCAAAATGTAACTCTGCACGTGTTGCATGCCCGACTAATCTATTACCAAATTCCCCATTTGTTAATACGAGCCCCTTTCCTTTTAAAGAACGTAACTGTAAAGCAATGGCATCATTCGCTAATGTCCCTGTTCCTAACATGATTTGCACACGTTTTGCTTTTGTCATTTGAAGTAATCGTTTCTTTACATTATCCATCGTCACTTGAAATGACTTAGAACGGTGTGAAATAGGCTTAGTAGAAAATGCCTTTCGAACATTCTCTTCAATATCTACTGGTCCGGGTAAAAACGTATACTCTTTCGTCATAATTCCCCCAACACTCGACGCTTCAAACATAGCAGGGGTAACATACATAGGCTGGAATGCTGCTGCTTCTGTACCAACTAACGAATGGAAAGATTTGAATCCCATTTGCTCATATAAAGGTAGTTCACGTGTTGTTGCAGAAATGAGTGCCAATTCATATCCATTTAGAAGTAAATAACGATGTAAAAAGCGAATTAAACCTAATAACGCTCTTCCATTTCGATATTCACTTTCTACTGAAAGTAAACGAATTTCATATACGTTTTCTCCATGTTCTTGCAAATAGAAATCTAGATTTGAAATTTTATAATCTAACGAGAATGGTCGTTTTCCTCGCAACGCAACCATACCTACTAACTTATCGTCATCTAAACAAATTAAATATGTATTTTCTTCATGAAAACAATCTATACGAACACGATCTTTCGTTTCTTCATGTTGCGGAATTTCTTCTACAAATGTTTTATAATTCAATTTATGTATACTTTCAAATTCCCAAACTTGATCAGCAACTTTATAAATTAACCCCATGCCCTATCTCCTTTATCTATTTAATAAAAAATGATAAGTGGAGATTAACCCCACTTATTAAATGTTTATTTCATTCGCGATTTACATATAAAATAAGTACAATGATGAGTGCACTTAAAATAGTCGTAACAATTGAGTAAGAATACAAAATCATGCAAAGTGGTAAACAAGCAATTGTAATTAGTCCTGGCTTCGTAAATCCTTTAAAGATTAAATAAAATATAATGAAAACTGCAACGAGGGTAAGCGCTATCAAATAATCAAATGCGATTAGTCCTCCGATAAATGTTGAAATACCTTTACCGCCCTTACCTTTAAATAAAACTGGATAAATATGTCCAATTATTACAGCCAATAATGTTAGCATTACAAATGTAGAATCTTCAAAAAGGTATTTTGCAATAGAAACTACGATTGCCCCTTTGATCGCATCGCCTAAAAATGTAGCGACGAAATACCCTTTTCCATACACACGGCCCATGTTTCTTGCACCAGGATTACCACTTCCTTCATCCCGAATATCAACGTTATGTCTCCATTTCGTTACTATATAAGCAGTCAATATGTTTCCAAATAAATAAGAAGCCACCAAATACAAAAATTGCATACTATTAATCATATAATCATTCACTTTCTACGTAGGAGTACTTATACAATATTCAAGAACAATGTATATTGTACGTTTCTATCCGCATCCCTTTATACATTTTAACATCATATATTTACAAATCATACAAAAATTCTCATACAGCTATTTTTTAAAATATATATTTTTCATTAAATAATATGTTCCTTTCACTGCTGATTGTGATTGTGATATAAATGTAACTTTTCCTATGCTTTTCTCACAGCATTTCTTAAATTCATCATATATTTCAGGAACGAAACGCAATATACTGCCACTTACTGCAATGGAAGCTGATAAATCAAACTGCATCTTGTTATAAACATCTATTGTAATCCTTGCTAATTCCTTTCCAGCTTGCATCATAATTTCATGTGCAGCATCATTCCCATTTCTAGCTTCCCGAATAACTAATGGTGTGATTGCTGCAACTTTATCTTTTGCAGATCTATAAACTAGACTTTTTATATGAGACGATGTCAAAAGTTGAAACTCATCTTGAATTCTTAAGCTTAATGGACAAAGTGTAACTCCTTGATCCAATTGATTTACCATTCTCTTTAAAGCTTGTAATGCAATCCAATATCCGCTTCCTTCATCTCCTAAAATATGTCCCCATCCACCGCTATACTCATGTACTTCTCCTTTTCTCCCTAGACAAATCGCACCTGTGCCACCAATCGTTAAAATTCCATCCTTTCCTTCTAAAGCGGCTGCATGTGCTATCATTGCGTCATTAAAAACTTCAATTTGTATTCCATACTTCTTTTTTAGACGTAATGTTAATTCATTTATATTTGCTCCGCTTATACCTGCTAATCCTAAACAAATACAAACACAATGCTCTTTCACTACACTTATCTGGCAATGATCAATCGCTTCCATAATATGCACAAGAGCTTCTTCAAAATCTATTAATATGTTTCCAAATCCACTAGTAGCTCTTACAAGTTCATTTCCGTCTTTATCAAATGCAATTGCTTCTGTCTTCGTTCCCCCGCCATCTATTCCAATCATATACTTCATATACGTTCTCCTCATTTTCTTCATATTGAAGGGTACGTTACATTCCCTAAAACTACAGATTTCTTTGCACCTGTTGCACTCGGCACATTACTCGGATTACGATGATACGTTTCGTTTGCTAAAATGGCAAAGGCGATTGCTTCTTTCGCCTCTGAAGAATAGCCTATATCTTCTTGAATGAATATTGTACATTTTTCATCCTTCAATCCATACCGTATCATTTCAACAAGTGTGTTATTATAACTGCCGCCACCGCCTAAAATTACCTCATCAATTTCATAATACGGCAGAATAAACTCCTTATAATGATGAACAATTGAACTTGCTGTAAACATCGTGACAGTCGTTAATATATTTTCTTTACTATACTTTTCATACCGCTTCAATAACTGACTTACAAACTCTTCACCAAACTGTTCTCTACCTGTTGATTTCGGTGGATTCATTTTCAAAAATGAATGATTCATACAATATGTCAAAATTTCTTCTACAACTACCCCTTGTTTTGCAATGTTACCATTTTGATCATATGGCAACTGAAATAACCTTTGACATACTTCATCAATTATCATATTACCCGGACCAGTATCAAAAGCTATAACGTTCTGATCACTTTTTTGACTTGGTATTACGGTAACATTACCAATCCCGCCGATATTTTGTAGTAGTCTATTTTTAGTTGGATGACGATATAAAATAATCTCTGAATATGGTACAAGTGGTGCACCTTGTCCTCCTGCTGCCATGTCCATCGTTCGGAAATTTGAGATAACCGTCGTGTTCGTGTCATATGCTATTACTGCAGGCTCCCCAATTTGTAATGTGGAAGCTATCATATTCCCTTCTGGCTTTGGCTGATGGTAAATCGTTTGTCCGTGAGAACCTATCAAATCTAATTGTTCCAAAGAAAAATTGGCCTCTTTACAAACTTCTTTTACAGCGTTGGCGAAACATAAACCTAACTTAAAATTCAAACTACATATGAGTTGGACATTTGAATTTTCTATTGATAATGCTTGTTGTATTTCACTTTTTATATCATTACGAAATGGAACTGTAGTAAAATGGATGAGTTTAACCTTAGAATCTACACCACTCCCTTCTATACGAACGAGCGCTACATCTATTCCATCTAATGAAGTACCGGACATTACCCCTGCAATATACATAACATGCATGACCTCCTATTTACTAAAAAACAATCATGTAAGTTACAAATGTACAACCGATTGAAAACAATATAAATCTAAAAAACAACTGAGCTTTCGATGCAAACGATCCATCAATGAAAGAAACAACTACTGTAAGCAAAATGCTTGCCGCAATGCTTGTAACAAGCCATATACTATGCATTTGTGATAGATGTAGCATTCTTAATAAAGGCACAAAAAGTAAATTCGCACATATCACTCCAAATAATAATAAAAATACACCTTTATAACTAAATTTTATATTCATTCCATTTCATCCTCTCTGGACTTCATGTGAAAGAAGTGATAGGCAAAATACCTATCACTCATAAATTAAAGCATAAAGATTATGGATTAACAGATTCGCCTTCACCACTCTTCTCAATTTCAAGCATATTTTTGTCGTACATTTTAAAGAATGGTAAATATATAAGGAACGATATTGCTATATTTATAAAAACTAATACAATCGCACGCCAATCCCCACCTGTTGCTAAATAAGCACCAATTGGAGCAGGTAATGTCCATGGCGGCATAATATGCGTTGGTGTTACAAATCCCATTGCAGTTGCAGAATATGCAACAGTTGCCGTTACAAGTGGTGTAATGATAAATGGGATAATTAAAATTGGATTTAGTACAATCGGTAATCCGAATATGACTGGCTCATTTATATTAAAAATACCCGGAACAATACAAGTTCTTGATAATGCTTTCGAATATTTTGATCGACCAAATACAATCATAGCTAATACAAGCCCTAATGTCGCACCAGAACCGCCAATCCATATAAACCATTGATATAACGGCTCTGGTGAAATAAATGGCAACTGATCTGCTCCACTAGCAACTGCTTCTCCATTTTTCCCTAGATATACTTCCCATAATGGCCGAGCAACAGTTCCAACAACCGACACACCATGGATTCCGAATGACCAAAAAAACGTAATTAAAAACACTGGAATCATTACACCGAAGTAACTATCGCCAGCTTTTACTAATGGTGCTGCTAGTTTATCAACAACATGGTGTAAATCAATGCTAAAAACGACAGTTACTAGACTCATAATAATAATAACGAATGCAGCAGGTATAAGTGCTTCAAACGAACGCGATACTGACGGCGGTACTTGTTCTGGCATTTTAATCATTACATTTTTCTTCTTACAAAACCTTAAAATCTCTACGGATAAAATAGAAACAATCATCGTCACGAATAATCCATGACCTCCAAGATTTGTCATCGGAAGCATAAATCCTTTTTTATCAATTAATTCAGGAGTTAATGTTAATAGCAGTGAACATACTGCAAGCTGTGCTCCTGATAAAGCATCTAGTTTATAACTTTTCGCCAAATTATATCCTATTCCAAATGCTATATATAAAGACATAATAAACATCGTTAACCGATATGGTATTAATATACTTGTTTGATTTTTTAATGCCCAAACGGATATGAAACTATCTTTCGGTAAAGGTGGAAATGCTACGATTAAAAAGAAACTTCCTACGATGATAAATGGTAATGCTGAAATCACTCCATCACGGATTGCTTGTAAATGTCTCTGTTCAGAAAGTCTTGCCATCGGTCCAGATAAGTTTTTATCGAGAAACGTGACAAACTTATTCATAACGGTTCCCCCTAACGAATTAAATCATTTACAGTCTTTAATAAAGTCGGTCCACCAAGAGGTGTATATGCTTGCGGCGGTATAATACCACACGGGATAGATTCCTCTTCTGCGAATTTTTTAACAGAATCAAATCGATGTCTAACTTGAGGTGCAACCATTACAACGTCCCAGCCATTCTTTACTTCTTCCTCTACCTCATTTGTTCCAATCGCATGCACTTCCATGTTCATACCCTTTTTCTCCGCCTCCTTTTTTAAAGCGTTTACAACAATTGCGCTGGACATTCCTCCAGAACAAACGAACAAAACCTTCATTTATGAATCCTCCTATACTTATAATTTATTCCCCTTCAAATGAAAGGAAGTTTCACTTTACTAACAAGCATATGAAGTAGTAAATGAATTTAGTTATACTGAAAGTAAATTTCATTAAAAATATTTTTCCTATTAAATTAATGTTTCAATATACAATTTTCTCTATTGCAAGGCCAACCTTGCCTCGTATATTATCTTAGATAATCATATGATAAGGAGGCGTATACATGATCGTTAAACGTTTATTTATGATATGTTGCATCGTCATCTTGTTCATCCCTTTCTCTTTCATTTCCCCTCACTTTACTTATGCTGAAGTAACTACTACGTACAAAAAACACGAATTACGTGCTGTATGGATCGCATCTGTTCTTAATATTGATTGGCCCTCAAAAACTGGCTTACCAATTGAAAATCAAAAACAAGAATTTATTAAATTATTAGACGATGTAAAAAACACTGGTATGAATGCAGTCATTGTACAAATAAAACCAACTGCTGATGCCTTTTATCCTTCCAATTACGGCCCTTGGTCTGAATATATTACCGGTACACAAGGAAAAGATCCCGGATACGACCCACTAGCATTTATGATTGAAGAAGCACATAAAAGAAATATAGAATTTCACGCATGGATTAATCCATACCGAATAACGATGAATCACACTGATATAAATCGATTATCAAATAATCACCCTGCAAGACAGCACCCGGATTGGGTTGTACCTTATGGCGGAAAATTATATTACAATCCCGGTATTCCAGAAGTAAAAAGGTTTATAACTGAAGGTGCTTTAGAAATCGTACAAAATTACGATGTTGATGCATTACATATGGATGATTATTTTTATCCATATAAAGTGGCGGGTGAACAATTCCCCGATCAAAAAACGTACGAATTATATAATAACGGTAGATTTAAAAATATAGAAGATTGGCGACGTGACAATGTAAATGAACTTGTAAGAGATTTAAATACTGCTATTAAACAAGAAAAGTCATATGTAAAATTTGGCATTAGCCCATTTGGCGTATGGCGAAATATAGCTGATGATCCGACTGGCTCTAACACAACTGCCGGCCAAAGAAACTTTGATGATCTTTATGCTGATACACGTGAGTGGATACAAAAAGGTTACATTGACTACATCACACCGCAAATATATTGGAATATAGGTTTCACTCCTGCTGCGTATGACATATTAGTAGATTGGTGGGTAAAAGAAACAAATAATAAACCGATCCACCTATACATCGGTCAGGCGGCCTATAAAATTAATAATAATTCTGTCCCAGCTTGGTCTGATCCAGAAGAATACCCAAGACAAATTGAATTAAATCGGTTATATCCTGAAATAAAAGGTAGTATGCATTTTAGCTTGAAAGATATTAATAACAATCCACTAGGAATTAAAGATAGACTCTCAAAAGACATATATAAATATCCTGCATTAATCCCCTCTATGCCTTGGCTTGATCATGATCCACCAAAACAACCGACTTTAAAAGGTGCTATTCCAAGAGATGAAGGTATTGCTGTAGGTATCATTGATAATAGAGAGAATGATTCTGCTTATTACGCTATTTACCGCGTGAATGGAAAAAGTGAAGTGAATATAGAAAATCCGAAAAATTTACTTACTACTGTAAGAAAGACAAAGCCTGGAGAAATTTATTTAGATAAAACCGTTATTTCTGGAGAAACATATACGTATGTAGTAACTGCAGTTGATCGATTGCATAATGAAAGTGTTGCTTCTAGTCATACTACCGTTAAAGCAAAATAACAACTAATAAAAAAAACGCCTTAAAGCTAAGTATTATAGCTTTAAGGCGTCTTTTTTATTTATTCTTAAACTTCTCAGTCGCTGCTCTCATCTTCACATTCAAATCGTGATCAATCGAGTCACGAATATCCCGCTCTACTACTTCCATTTCTTTTTGGAAATTTTGTAAGTAGATTTTCAATTCTTCTTCTTTTTCGGGACGTTGTGATGGTGGTAGTTGCACCACTAAAGATAACATTGCTATTAAATCTTTCATTAAGAACGTTTCAAGTTTATGTTGTTGTTCAAACATACGTTGCTCTTGATAGTATGGCAGTGCATTTAATACTGAAATTGTAATATCATCAACTGTTTTTTGTAATGAAGGATTTATTGAACGTTTATACGCTTGAATTGTATTTAATGCATCTGGATATCGATCATAAAAATACAATTTATAAAACGATAAATCTGTCGGTTTTACTGTTTGCTGCGTTTCTTGTCTTAAAAAATCTTTTACTTTCATCGCTGCTACATCAATATCTTCATTAGTAAGCTTTTTCGTCGTTTTTGCCATTACATGTACTTTTTTCTGTTTTTCTTTCGGTAACATTGAGAATACTTGCTCTCTCGTACGTTGACCCGATGCACAGAAAAGCGTGTTTAATATATGTTGTTCTTTCTTTCCTTCCGTACGAATCCAACGATAAAAGAGTGGATGTTGTGTAAATTCTTGTAGAAACGGTAATGATTTATTCGATAACTTATCTAAAGAATCGTGTGCTCTTTTATATGGCTTCGTCCACGAAAAATACAGTTTACGTCCGAAATATACAACTAAAACAACGACAGTAAATGCGATTAAAAACAATGTACCGAGTAGTAATAATACAGTTTGAATAAAACTCATTTTTTCACCTCCTCTAAAAGTCTGCTATTTTCTTGGGCGCTGAATGAGTTTTTGTTTCATTTCATCATTAAATGTGTCTAGTTCAATAACAAACTTCTTACTTGACTCGATAATACGTTCTGACGATTTTTCAGAAGCTTCAATTGCAGCAAATACATTTTGGAATGATTCGCGTAATTTATCCATGCTAATTGCAGGATTTTCAAGAAGTTTTGTTGTTTCTTCTGTATTTTGTTTTAATGCCTGAGAATTACTTAATACCATAGACTCAATTGCTTCATTTGTTGCATTCACTGCATCAATTGTTTTACGCTGATTTGTTAATGCTAACTGGATAGCAGCAGAAACTGTTACAACGTTTTGCGTCATCGTAATTGCATTACGAATTGCCTCTGTTAACTTTTCATTATTTTTCTTAATAATGTCTACTGATGCGATAGATTGTAATAACACACTTTTCGCTTGTTGCATATTGCGCGTACGTACGAGTATCTTTTCTAATGCATCATTAATTAATGGAATATCCCTTTGACGTTCTGGATTTTGTTTCTCAGCTTCCAGCATGCCAGCAAGTTTTTTCCCTAAGTATACTTGCTTATCAAGCGCGTGAATTTTATCGTGTGATTGTTCCTTAAGCATCTCTAGGCCAACAGTATCTTCTTGTAAGTTGTCACGGCCAATTAGAAGCGATCTTATAATCTCCTCAATTTGCTTATCTATAGATTGGTATTTATGCACGTATGTTTCAAGTGGATTTTTCTTGAATACTTTAAACATAATTTTCTTCATGCCACTTGCTTTTAATGAGTTCGGATCAAGCTCTGATACTACTTTACGTAATTCTAACAATGTATTCGGGATTTCTTCATTTTTCCCGTTCATCATCGCTGTGACAGGACGTTTTAATGCTGATAACGTTTGTCCTGCTGCTTGTTGTTCTTTATCCCCTAAATCTCCTAGCTGAGACAATACTTTCGATAAATCTGTATTTTGCTCGCTATTTAATTTTTGTACATAAAGATCGGCTTCTTTATTTAATTCATCAAGTTCTTCATCTTTTATAACTGTATCAACTACTACTTCTACATTATTATCTTTCACAATTGATACGGGTTCTTTTTTCTCGAGTTCAGTCAACAAAATCGCTCCTTTATTTATATGTGCGAATTTATGTGCACTATATTTCATCTAATATATTGTATTTCATGTGCAAACAGCCTATATGAAATCAATTTTCAAGAAATACCTGCTTATGCAGTCATTCCCTGTTTCTTACTATAAGTATACCTGTAAACAACATAATTTTCCTCAGACTTAAGACCTAGAGACCGACATGCTGAAGGCGGATTCTTCGTATGTTACGTATATAAATTACGACCTTCCCATCCTACTGTACTCAATCTTTTGACATACACCCTTTTTCAATGTGATAATTATATTGCGTTCAATCCTATTGCTTCTTACGCGCTACAAATGCACCATTTTGAAATGCCAATAACACTGTTTCAAACATTTTATCTTCTTCAATCATTTTTATAAACTCAGCTAATTCACTCGCATGAGAAGTAGCATTATCGACAACAAGAAGACCTTGTGGTTGTAAAATGCGTTTTATATGTTCAAGCCACCACATGTATTGCGTACGCTCTGAATCTAGGAAAATAAAATCAAATGAATGATCTAGTTGTGAATCTAAAAATGCCCCTGCTTCTTGATTGTGAACATCAATCCTTTGCAACAAGTTTGCCTTTTCAAAATTGACAAGTGCCTCTCCAACTCGTTCTGAAGAAAGCTCCACAGTTGTTACATTTCCATTTGTTTCTTCTACCGCATTAGCTAACCACAATGTAGAATAACCATTAGAAGTTCCAATTTCTAAAATGTTTATTGCGCTACACCCTTTTACTAAAATTGATAAAAATTGCCCCATCTCACGAGAAATATTCCGTAATTTTTCTTCCCGTGTTTTTTTATTTCGATCATGCTCTTCTCCATATTGTTCAAGTTGAAATAATAATGAATTTAATGTATCCATTTTTTTCATCGCCTTTCTAAAGCAATATGATGAAAAAGCTCTTGTTGCTCGTCTACTTTCATTATATGCGAAACAAAAACCTTTTTCTCGTTATATGACAAAGATTTATAATTTTTTATAGCATATTGTTTCGTTTTTTGGTAAAGTTAATTTCTACGTGCAATTATTCCATTCATACTATTTTTAATTCAATTGCAGTTGTTAAATCATATAAACCCCATTTAAATGAATCGGTATTTCAAATTCAATTAAGCGCCCTTTCCGGACGCATTTTCTTTGTTTATATATTTCTAGAAGAAAGGATGCTTACAAATGAACGTGATTAGCTTAGATGCTGCTCGAAAACGAAAGCAGCACAAAAAATTAATGATTACTATACCGATTATTACACGTATTTATGAAGAAGACGGGGAAATTAAATTTGAGGTAGCTGGCGAAAAAGATGTACCTCTTGAAATGTTAGAAAAATAATAAAAAGACGCACTTCTAAAGAAATGCGTCTTTTTTATACTATTCTATTTAAGTGCATAAGTTTTTCAGGATTAACCATCATATAAATATTTGAGATTTTCTCATTCTCAAATGTGAATGAAAGTACATAAGTCACTTTGTTTTTCACTTTAACAATAACACCTGGGGCACCATTTACTATCTTATAATCAACATTGTACGCTGATGGGAACTTACTTCTAATTCCAGAGAATAAACGAATAATTCTATCTGCAGAATAGATTGGATGAATCGCAGTTGTAACTTTACCACCACCATCTGCTTTCAATATCGCATCTGTTTTTAATACTTCTAACATACCTTGCGCATCACCACATTGTAGTGATGATACAAACTTTTCAACATAATCAGCCATTTTCTTCGTACTTAATGTTGATTGCTTCGGCTTATCCAATATACTATTTCGTGCCCGTTGAAAGATCTTTCTACAGTTCACACTACTCTTATCAACAATTGAAGCTATTTCTTCGTATTCATAACTGAAAACCTCTCTTAATATGAAAACAATCCTTTCTACCTCAGACAGTTGTTGTAAAAGTAATAAATATGCTGTGGAAAGGGATTCTTTCATAACAAATGACTCTGATGGCTCATTACTTTCTTCTACAAGTGGCTCTGGTAACCACATCCCTACGTACACGTTACGTTTATGCGCTGCCGAACGTAATTTATCAATTGAACGATTTGTCGCCATCTTACACAAATATGCTTTCATATTTTCTATAGACTGAAGATCCTCTATATTATTTAACGAGATAAATACATCCTGAACGATATCCTCAGCATCCATAACACTCCCAAGGATTCTATATGCTAACGAAAATAATAATGGTTGATACGCTTCATATAATTGCTCCGTTTCCATGATGAACTCCCTCACTTTCTAATTGCTTTAAAATGTGTAACGCTGCACGTTTTCCACTTGCTACTGCAGCATCAGCTAATATTTCATCATGCCCAGTCCAATCACCTGCAACGTAAACACCTGGCATTTCAGGGATATTAGGACCTGATTTTTCAACTCGGTTTATATGAGGAAAATCATATACTACTGTTATTTTCGGTAAATATTGTTGCGCAACAACTTCTCTTTTCCAATTTGGATGTAGCAAATCCATTGTACTTTCTAACTGTTCTTTATCTTCATGAGTATGTTTCATCTCTAGTACAGGATTATGGTACTTAATTAAACTCACTGCAATTGATCCATCATCACTTAATTTAGCTGCTCTTGATTGATTCGTGAAAAATATAGGCTGATCTAACCCTAACGCAAATTGATGTGTCGGATTAGGTAATCGTCTCAAACCAATATCTAATGCAGCAACAGTAACCGGTACCGATTGTTCACTCCATCTATACAAACTTGTTCCTTCCACACCTTTAATTATGTTACAAGCTTCTTTCGGTGGAGTCGTCACAATGACTGTACCTACTTCAAATACCTCATCATCAAAACAATATATTCTTTGTTTATCTTCGTAATGCTCTATTTCCAAAACATGCTTTTTATCCAAAAATTGCACCCCGGCATGATTCGCAATGTCTCTTAATTTTGTTATTATCGTCTCCCAGCCACCATCTACATAAAATACCCCATCTTTTATCGAAAGCTGTATTTGCTTTAGTACAGATGATGCTAATTGTATTGTAGGAGCAAACGTATATGTTGTTGTTCGGCATAGCGCATAAAATATATTGCGAACCATTGGATCTTTTATTTCATTTTCTGCCCATGTAGTTAGGCTCACTTTTTGAACTTTTCTTACATCTAAATTCCCTAAACGAATCATAAGACGTGAGAATTGTACTTTTGCAGACCACGAAAGTAGTGGTGTTGATAAAATTGAACGGAAATCTGTTGGTATGGTGAAAATATCCCCTTTCCATATTCCATGTGCTTTTGTAGATGGAATTCCACCCGGTAGATTCATACCGAGCTCATTAAAAGTTAAAAATGCGGCTCCTCCTCTATATAAGGCGTGTGCACCAAGATTCATACAGATCCCATTTTTATTAATAGTCATCCCTCGACCACCAAAGCGATTGGACTTTTCTAAAACAATCACTTTTCTTCCAGCTTTCGCTAAATATATAGACGCTGTTAATCCAGCAAGGCCACCACCAACAATTGCTACATCAAATTTCTTCATAATAAAATCCCTCCTTATCGTTCTACATACAAGACGAACGATTAAGGAGGGATGTGACATGAAAATATATTTTTACTCATCTATTTTATTACATTATTTTTTTATTCGGTCATATTGCATACGAAATAACTCAATTGCAAATGGTATATCCTCTTCACTCTTTATATAATAACTTATCCATCCTGATTCAGGTAATACGTGATGTGGTTTGACAAATCCTTGGTTTACTAATTCATCCCGCTTTAACTTTGGAAATGGTAAATCAACTAACTTATCTCCATGCAGATGACCAAGTTCTTTCTTGCCATAATTTATTTCAATGCCGCCAAATCGATGCGGTTTTTCAGAGACACCTGCCCAGCTGAGCACTTCATTTCTAATCATTTCACTAAATGACATGAACCTTCACCCCTTATTAATGATTGATGTAATATTAAATTAACACGTTCTTTACTTTTTTCCATCAATCCAAAGTATGAATGGATATACGAATATAGTTTCATCTCAACACCTTTATTTTTTACATAATTAAAATAATTTCAAAGGGGATTTATTCTATTATATAGAATTACTATTAAAAATAATTTTAAGGGACGGATTTATATGAGCGAGGTATTATTACAAAAGGCAAATTATCTACAATCTAATGAATTAAAACTCTTGAAAAAAGCTATATATTTTGCAGAGCAAGCACATGATGGACAATACCGTCAAACTGGGGAACCATATATTATTCATCCTTTCGCAATTACAGAAATACTGCTAAATTATAAAGCTGACATTACAACATTGATTGCTGCTTTATTACACGATGTTGTAGAAGATACCGAATATTCTCTAGAAGAAATCGAATCACATTTCGGTGCGACTATTCGATATATTGTAAATGGATTAACAAAAGGGAAAAAACAACAAGATCAAAACAAAGTATTATACGAAGCAATTAATTTTAAAAAATTACTATTATCCTCTCAACATGATATACGTGTTGGCATTATTAAAGTTATAGATCGCCTTCATAATATAAAAACTTTGAATGTTAAAAAACCCGCGAAACAAGTAGCATATGCGAATGAAACATTAACACTTTTTGCGCCACTTGCAAAGCGACTTGGATTATATACAATCCAGTATGAATTAGAAAATCTTGCTTTTCAATATTTACATAAAGAAAGATATAGCAAGGTACTTAAATTCTTAACGGGATATGTTCCACATCTTCAAAAAAATATAACTGATTTAAGAAGAGCAATTCATTCTTTTTATGATACTAACCTTTCATTTGAAATAAACTATGAGTTCCCTCCGATTTATACTACTTACTCACAATTACAAGAAATACAAAACGTATCAGAGGTTTCACAAATTTGTATTACAACTACAAGTGTACTAGATTGCTATAAAATTCTTGGAATGATACATCAATTATACAATCCAACTATAAACTATTTCGAAGACAATATGGCACTTGAAAACAGCCATTTTAATAGCAATTTAAAAACTAAAATCAATATGAATGATACTGAACAAACAATTATCATTCAAACAAAACTTGCAAAAAGATTAAAAAATAATGGTATTTTTTCTTTATTGAATAATGAAACTATGGATATTCAATCCATATCTTATAAAATAATGAATGATACAATTGTGCATAACAATTTATTAACTACAGATCCAATTGCGTTCCACAATCTAGTATCGTACGAACTATTTGAAAATACCATAACGGCTTATACTTCAGATTTACAACCTATTTATTTACCAGATGGTGCTACAATTATTGATTTTACTTTCTCTGCATTTCCAAAAATTGCACATAACATGAAAAATGCAAAAGTAAACGGTATACCTGTTCCACTTAAAACAAAGGTATCCCATTTTGACGTCATAGAAATCTACTTTGATTTAAAACAAAACTTGGTATTAGATTGGCTCAATTATGCCAATACCGCTAAAGCACAATTAATTATTCAGCAAAAACTATCATAAAAAATAGACCAATGCTTCTTATAAAAAGTATTGGTCTGTTTTTTATGATACGAAATACACCCCATATTCTTTATGAAATAAGCAAATTTAATAAGATACCAACAACTGCACACAACCAACAATAGACACATATCCTAATTTTGTAACCTTACTTACTAATAGAAAGGCAGGTAATACAATTGAGTTCCAATATCGACTACACTTCCCCCTCAATTAATTTCACTTATGATTTAAATAAAAGTAATTTTTTTCAAAAAGATGCTCAAAACTATATAAACGTACTTGGCGAGAAACAATTAAATACGTTAGAAAACACTTCTTTATTAGATATCTATTTAAGTACAGGAAATGTTGTAGAGCCGCACATACATCAAAATGCAGCTGAACTTGTTTACTGCATTTCAGGCTCTGCAGTTGTTTCTTTACTTAATCCTTTTACAAATCAAATATTAAACTTACCAATAAAACCGGGGCAAGTTGCCAACATTCCACAAGCTTGGTGGCATTATGAAATTGCTACAGCAGATAACACTCATTTATTAGCAATCTTCGACGCACCAACACCAGAAGTTATTTTTGGTTCTGACATGTTAAGATTAACTCCCACTAATATAATGGCCCATACTTACTGTCTCGATGAGCAACAATGGAAACAAGCGGTATCCCCTATTCAATCCACTACAGTAATCGGTCCTCCAGCAAATTGTAATCAGAACCGCGGAACGATACCCCCTGCAACTCATCCTCCTAATCCACAACAAAACTTATATTACCAAGATTCATATTATTTTCCTCTTTACTGGGGATATTAATTTATATTATGAAAGGACAATTATTTATCTCCTCGGAAAATACGTAGGAGATTTTTTTATTATATACCCATTCCTATTTATTATCGTAACAATTAATAGAATAGCTACATATAATAGTTATATATTTAATTGGAGGTGATAGTACTATGAGTAATTATAACTATCGAAAAAACTACTCTCATAATAAAAATAGTAGTTCATCAACATCCTCTCAGTCTTCGAATTCTCAATCTTCCAATTCCCAATCACAAAGAGACTTAGCCAATCAAGGCTATGTAAAGAAAAAAGGATGTAACTGTAATAAAAACAAATAGTTGATTACTAATTTGTACAATAACATTTTAACACTCACGATAAATAAATTACTTCCCTTTTATTTAAAAGATGAATTCTATTTCTAATAGAATTCATCTTTTTTATTTATAGATAATTTTTCATATCCTATAACTTATTCCATAAACAATAGATTATAAATCATAAATTTTGATTTTTTAACAAAGAGTACTTTCTCAATTGATTTATCGCCTATCTTTCCATAAAATATAGCCCTTCCTAATACAATTAGGAAGGGCTATATACAAATGCCAGTTCAAATTTCTAACAGACATTACAGCAAACTAGACGATATTAATACCTGCACTTACAAATCCAGCTACTGCAGCTATTGGACTTGCTGCTGTTAAGGAAACATATAATAATACTTTATCCCCAGCTGCTACTGGAATAGCTTCAGGTATGATCCCTGATGCTGTAGAACCAATTGCGATTGCAGCAAATGCTGGTGTTAATAATAGAGGTGCGCCTTGTACTGTAAACGTATTACTTGCAGCTGGTGCAGTTAATATTTGTATCTGCACTTGAACAGGTGATAATGGAGATAATGCAGCTGTTGCACTAAAGAAACCTGCTAATGACGTAATAACACCTGCGCGTGGTGCTACAAATGCATAATCACCTACACCTAACGCTAACGTGATACTTGTTCCACCCGTTAAAGCTATACCAGGCTGACTAAAACCAAACCCAAGGAGAGTTCCTGTATTAGCTATTAACGCGTTAACTAACGCAGCTGGTGTTGTACCCGAAGCGAATGGAATAATAGCTCCGCCACCAGTTGCTCCAGTTGCTCCCGTTGCTCCCGTTAGGCCTGTTGCTCCTGCTAGACCTGTTGCTCCTGTCGGGCCTGTTGCTCCTGTTAGACCTGTTGCTCCTGTCGGGCCTGTTGCTCCTGCTAGACCTGTTGCTCCCGTTGGGCCTGTTGCTCCTGTTAAACCTGTTGCACCACCAGTACCTGCTGGACCCGTCGCTCCTGTTGGACCTGTTGGACCTGTCGCTCCTGTTGGACCTGTTGCTCCTCCTCCTGGACCTGTTGGACCTGTTGGACCTGTTGCTCCTCCTCCTGGACCTGTTGGACCTGTTGGACCTGTTGCTCCTCCTCCTGGAGTAGCACCAATTAGTTGAACTAATAAGTTTAATAGAAGTTGTAAGCTTGCAGGATCAAGAATTAAAGAGAAGAAGAATGGTGCAAGAGCACTGAAGAATTGTTGTAATAAAGAAAGTAATTGACTTAGATTTGGATTAGGGGATTGAAGTAAGTTAATAATACTTTGAATTAATTGTTTTAAGAAATTTCCTTCTGGAGAAGGTGCTAATTCATTTAGCAAGTTCAATAGCTGAGTAAACAAATTGAGTAAAGCTAATCTGTTTGCATCACTTGGATTTGCAAAAAACGCTGCAATAGCCGCAATTAAAGAGTTTAGTAAAGTTATTAATCTTCCTAATTGTTCGCTAGTAATTGGAACTGTTTGTGGATTGTTACAACAATCTGGTGTGAAAACAATCGGATTATTGCAGTTGTTATGACCAAAACAATCATTATGTTTCATTTATTTCCTCCTTACCTTTCTTTTATTTGAGTATTTTCCTATTATAAGAACTATAAAATTGTGCATAGATTTAATTCACTTAAAATAGGAAACATGAATAATAATTAAACTTTAAAACGTTATTTAATTATGTTCATGACTCACATATTAATTATATGTTTTTAATAATTGACTGCTTAGATTAAACACCTAAACTTAGAAGTTTATTTTATTTTTCCACGTTTATCTCTTAGGTTTAAAAGCACATTTTAATTTAAATATTAAAACTAAGCATTAGCATATAACCAATAACTTACAAATAATAAGTAATAACACCACCTTTTCAAATAAATAACAATAATATCTTTACTTAAATTATGTTCCTTCTATTATCATAAAGCCGTTTCTATTATCAAAAACTCTCATACAATATAGTGGACAAGTTATTGTATACTTCGTTCCAAAAAACAATATAGGGAGTGAGAATTAATTGCCAATTATTCAACCATTTATGGCATCTAGAAGATTTACATCTACACTAGGAGCTGGTACAGGAACAGGTGCAGCTTTTGCAATTGCTGCTACAGCTTGTTTAAACGATGCTGGCACTACTGCAACTGCTTTTCCGACTTTTACGTATTACAACTTATATGTAAACGGCATTCTTCAACCTAGTGTGAACTCCAGTGTTACTACTGGACCTACTGGTGCTATTACAATTCCTGGCGGAGATGCATTAGACGGTGGAATTCCAATTACAATCGAATTTATCGTCACTTAGTTTTAACTATTTTAATGTAGAGCAAAAAGACAGATCCTTCTTATTTAAGAATCTGTCTTTTTTAATTAATAATGATAAATTGTAAAATAATTGAAGAACCTTGTGATGGTGGTTGATTATCTAATAAAGTTAGCTGGCCAGTACTAACCTGATATAATGGCTGTGGTTGAAGTATTCCATTAATAAACAAATTAATGTAAGAAACCTCATCAGGAGATAATATGTGAGTTGTACCATATTGAGCTAGCCCATCTGAATCTATATATGTAAGTTTTTCTCCATCTGAAAAAGTGTAAAATAATAAATTAGTTGTTGTTATGGGGCCAATAACTCCAGTTGGACCTGTTGTTCCTGTTGTTCCTGTTACTCCCGTTGCTCCTGTTGCTCCCGTTGCTCCTGTTGTCCCTGTTGCCCCTGTTGCTCCCGTTGCTCCTGTTGTCCCTGTTACTCCTGTTGCCCCTGTTGCTCCCGTTGCTCCTGTTGCTCCCGTTGCTCCTGTTGCTCCTGTTACTCCTGTTGCTCCTGTTGTCCCTGTTACTCCTGTTACTCCTGTTGCTCCCGTTACTCCTGTTGCTCCCGTTACTCCTGTTGCTCCTGTTGCTCCCGTTGTTCCCGCTGATCCTGTTGCTCCCGTTGACCCTGTTGCTCCTGTTGCTCCCGTTGTTCCCCTTGATCCTGTTGCTCCCGTTACTCCTGTTGCTCCCGTTGCTCCCGTTGACCCTGTTGCTCCCGTTACTCCTGTTGCTCCCGTTGACCCTGTTGCTCCCGTTGACCCTGTTGCTCCTGTTGACCCTGTTGCTCCTGTTGCTCCCGTTGCTCCCGTTGGAATATAAATTGGCGGAAGAACCGGAAAAGTAGGTCCAATATTTTCTGGTCTTACCATACCTTTATTCAAAGATAATTTTTCATCGCTGTTCAATTTTCTACCTCATTTCACATTTTGTTTACTAATTAACAAAATAAAACCTCTATCATTTTAGAAAAATTCCATAACTACTTTTTCATACTCAAATGATTTTACATAAAGTAAACTTTTTACCGTTACTATAACTAGTAGTATTAATATAATAAAATGATAGTTCCATTCCAAAATACTAAATCGCTACTATTAAACTCTTCGACTCCACTTTCCGGATCTATCTTTTCACCCGCATTATCAACTTCAAATTATAATAATAATTTAATAATTAATTTAATTGCTGGTAATACAATTTCACTTCAACTATTCGGCGTATTATCCATAGTTAATTTAGTTGGGGGTGGTTCAACAGGTGCCTCTTTAACAATTATACGAATCGATTAAAAAATGATTCGTTCTTTTTTATAATAACCATTCTTAAATGCTAAAATAGTAACTATTACATCATTCCTTAAGCTTATATATTAATAACTTCACGACAGTGATTTTGCAATAAGAAACACTTTGTACTATATTCATAGTACAAAGTATCTATACTAAATTTTCCGTATATACATTATCAATTTACACTGCTCTCTGCCAATGTTACATTAAAGGTGAAGGTAGTTTCTCAAATGCGAACCATCTCAATACGTATATGAGAAACAAACTCCAATCCTATACGCGAGAGCAATACTATGTTGACACTCAAACGAGTGTCCTTTTTTATGAATTTCAAAAATAAAACCATCTTTTATAGATGGTTTATCAACGCACTTTTCTTTATATTCTTCGTATAATAGTAAATTTATATAACCGGATAATGTATGGTCATACTTAACCTAGTTAGCGTTCTTCCGAAATTATGATAAGAGTGTGGTCTATCCGCCTTAAAGCGAATTGAATCCCCACTATTTAATTTATATTGACAATCATTTATTTCAATTGTCAATTCCCCTTCAAATACCGTTATAAATTCTTCGGTCCCTTCTTTATGACCTTCCGAACTTAATTTTCCTTCAGTTTCAATTTCAACTGTATAGATTTCAAAGTTCCTATTATCTTGAAAAGGAAAAGATGGATACACTTTATATCTCCCATTGTCTTCTAATAATGCTTGAACATCACTTCGTAAAACGACTTTCGTATCCGGTTGCGGATTATTAATTAAAGAAGTAAAAGACACTTTCAACCCATTAGCTATTTTCCATATCGTTGTTAATGTTGGACTTGACTCTCCACGTTCAATTTGTCCAATCATTGTTTTACTCACACCTGTTAATTGGGCAACTTTTTCTAAACTTAATTTTTCTTTCTCTCGTATTGTTTTTAAATTTTTTGCCAGAATAAGTTGAATTTCTTCCATAAGAAACACTCCTAAACTATATACAATATAACGACCGTTATGTATAATAAAAAGCACACTTTATATTGTTATTTTCGGTCATTATAACATACACCAAATAATTAGGGGGTTTTGAAATGCCTATATTCTCTTTTTTGTTATTTGTTATTATAAGTAGCTTCACACCCGGTCCTAACAATTTCTTAGCTATGACATACGCCAATCAACATGGTTTAAAAAAGAGTATGCAATTTTGCTTTGGAGTAGCTTTCGGTTTTTTCATCCTCACTTCCTTATGTAGCTTCTTTAATATTGTACTAATTAATATCCTACCTATAATTGAATTCCCTTTAAAAATTTTAGGTGTAGCATACATGCTATATTTAGCCTTTAAAATACTCACTAGTAAAACTAGTGCAGATCCAGATGAAAAACATAATAAAAACTTATTTACAGTCGGGATTTTTCTTCAATTTGTTAATCCTAAAGGGATACTATTCGGGCTGACTGTAGTGTCAACTTTTATTCTCCCTTACTATAATTCATATTCAAGTTTTCTACTCTTCTCATTATTTCTAGGTGTAGTCGGGTTAATGAGTACATTCAGTTGGAGCTTATTTGGTTCTATGTTCCAAAAACTTTTATTAAAACATACTACATCATTTAACATCATTATGGCTGTCTTATTAGTTTTTAGTGCTATTTCAATAGTAATTAATTAAATTCAAATTCTCATTTTTTTCTTTTTAAATATATGTTTTGTAAATATACTTGAAATTTCCGGTGAACCTCTGACTTACATGTATTACTTATTATGTATTAAAACAGAAATCTTCTATATCTAATCATATTTATACGAGGTAACATTATAAAAAGAGGAATACTCATAATAAGTAATCCTCTTTTTATGTCCTATCGTTTTTAAAAATTTCTGTTCTACTAAACTAGAATTTCACTTAATTTCATACCACCAACCTTTCCAATCAAGGTAATCCGCCATCCCTTTAAGTTGCAGTATTTATGACTTTAAACTACTCATTTCAAAATCTTTTTATTATAATACAGAAAAATGCGTTATAATATAAGTTACTGGTCTCAAGGAGGAGTTTAATGACTGATAAATATAAATTTTTGATACTCATTGTTACAGCATTTTTTTCTTTCTTTTCCTTAATAAAAGATTTCCGTAACACTTCAAAAAGTTTCTTTTGGGGAAGCTTTGCAATTCTAACAAGCTTTATATTATTATTAACACACGCTTTAGAGTTAACTCCAATACTTCTCCATTCAGCCCAGATGGCTCTTGAGATTATTACAATACCTCGTAAATTATTGTTCCCGTCTGGCACTGAAGTTGCTAGTATTTGCTAACAATTCGTGTATCTAAAAAAATTCAAGTCTATATTTCTAATTATCTTTATAAATATAAAAATGCGGTTTCTCCTTTCTAGAGAAACCGCACCATATCAAAATTCTTATTAAATTTTAAACTGACTCGTATACAGATCAAAGTAAAACCCTCTATCTTCCATGAGAGATTCATGATTCCCTTTTTCTATAATACTTCCATCTTTTATAACAAGGATTTGATCTGCTTTTTCAATCGTTTTCAGTCGATGAGCGATTACGAAACTTGTTCGACCTCTCATTAAATTGTTTAGTCCTTCTTGTATTTGTAATTCTGTTCTCGTATCAATATTAGATGTTGCTTCGTCGAGAATTAATATATCTGCATCTGCTAAAATTGCCCGTGCAATCGCAAGAAGTTGTTTTTGTCCTTGACTTAAATTCGATCCTTCTGAAGCAATTTTCGTTTCATATTGATTCGGTAAATGTTTTATAAAAGAATGTGCAGATGCTGCCTTAGCTGCATTGATTACCTCTTCATCACTAGCATCTAATCGACCATAACGTATGTTATCCATAATCGTCCCAGCAAATAAATACGTATCTTGTAAAACTACTCCTATTTTACTTCGCAACGAATTCATATCATATTCTTTTATGTTTTTTCCATCAATATGAATTTGTCCTTGCTGTATATCGTAAAAGCGCGTTAGCAAATTAATGATTGTTGTTTTGCCCGATCCAGTTGGACCTACTAAAGCAATTGTCTCCCCTGGCCGCGCTTTAAGACTCACTTCTTTTAAAATCGTTTTATTTTCCTCATACCCAAATGAAACATTCTCGAGTGCAACATGTCCTTGTAAATTTTGTACAACGAATGCATCTTTTTTATTTTTGATTTCCGGTACTTCATCCATAATTTCAAAGACACGTTCCCCACCAGCCACTGCCGCTTGAATCGTATTCATTAAAGTTGCGAATTGACTGAGTGGTCTTGAGAATTGACGAGAATAATTAATAAAAGCTGCAATGACACCTACTGTTGTCATTCCATTTAAAGCCATTACTGACCCAGTCCCAATTACAAGTCCCATACCTAAGTTGTTAATAAAGTTCATACTCGGAAAAATAAAAGCTGAAAATGTATCCGCCTTCGTTGCAGAAACTCTTAGCTGTTCATTAATTTTATTGAAATTTTGTACGGTTTCTTTTTCTTTCCCATATAACGTTGTAACATCCGCACCTGTTATAGCTTCCTCAATAAATCCATTTAATTCTCCTAAATCTTTTTGACGCTTTGCAAAGTTTTTACCACTATAAGCAACTAGTTTTTTTGTAACGAAAAACATAATAGGTACTGTAATTAAAGTAACAATCGCTAAAATCCAATCTAATGCGAACATCGCAATCGTCACACCTATAAAAGTTAGCGCTGATGAAATAATTTGTACAACACTTTGTGTCAACGCTTGATTCAAATTATCTATATCATTTGTTACACGACTCATTAAATCCCCTTGAGAACGTACATCAAAGAACCGTAAAGAAAGCGTTTGGATTTTCTCAAAAATATCTTGTCTTATTTTTTGTATCGTTTTTAATGCAACGTTAACCATGACAAATGTTTGTAACCAAGTTAAAAACACTGTAATACCATAAATTGCGATAAGTAACATGCACATTCTTGCTGTGCCATTTAAATCTTTCGGTACAATATATTGATCTATAATTACTCCCATTAAATAAGGACCTAATAATCCAAGTAACGTTGTAGCAAATACTAAAAATATAACGAACGTAAGAGCAGCCTTTTGATAGCCCATATAGTTCCATACTCTCATCACAGTTCCTTTCGTATTTTTAGCCTTCCCCATCTTTGTTGCGTTACGCCCACCTTTATTAGCAAATTGCCCTTGAAAATTACGCATGTTCTTTCCCACCTTCCTTATACAAATTGCCACCTTGGGAAAGATAGATTTCTTGATAAACCTCGCATTGTTCTAACAGTTCTTTATGTGTACCATCACCAACTAATTCACCATTATCTAACACGAGAATTTTATCAGCATCTATTATTGATGAGATTTTAGAAGCAATTAATAATGTTGTTGTTCCTTTATATTCTCTCCTTAATGCTGATTGAATGTTAGATTCTGATTTAGCATCAACTGCTGATGTAGAATCATCTAATACAAGAATAGATGGCTTTCTCACAAGCGCCCTTGCAATGGATACACGTTGTTTTTGTCCACCTGATAAATTCGTCGCACCTTGTGTTACATGATATTGATAAGAATCTTCCAGTTTGTTAATAAACTCAGTCGCACAAGCTGATGAAGCCGCCACTTCCAGCTCTTCCTTCGTTGCATCTTCTTTTCCATAACGTAAGTTCTCTTCTATACTACCTGAAAACAACAATGCCTTTTGAGGTACAAACCCGATTGAACCACGAAGTTTTTGTAAATCGTATGCCTTAACATTTATTCCATCAATACATATTTCACCTTGATCAACATCGTATAAGCGTGGTAACAATTTTGCTAAAGTAGATTTACCACTTCCTGTAGAACCGATAACCCCTACTTTTTCACCTTTACATATGCGAAATGAAATATCTTTTAAAACATATTCATTATTTTTCGTATAACTATAACTAACATTTTTAAAATCAATATTCCCCTCAATTTCCTTAGGTACAAGCGCATTTGTTTCGCTCGTAATATCAACCTCAGTATTTAAAACTTGCTGTACTCGATCCGCAGACGGAAATGCTCGCGCGATTTGCATAAATACCATACTGATAGACATAAGTGACATTAAAATGATATTCAAATAATTTATAAACGCTAATATAGCTCCTACTTGAAGAGTCCCGTTAAATACTTTTTCTCCACCAATCCATAATGTTGCGACAATCCCTCCGCTTACAACTAACATTATGATTGGCATCATTAAGGAAATAAGCTGCACCGCTCTAATATTTATCTTCGTTAAATTTGTATTAACATTTCCAAACTGATTAATTTCATATTTTTGTCTTACATACGCTTTAATAACACGTACTCCAGATAAATTTTCTTGTAACTTTGTATTCACTTTATCTAATGCTTCTTGCACCTTTTTGAACGTCCCGCTCGCTTTACTCGCAATGAATATAATCGCAAGTAATAAAATTGGAACGACTACGAGTAATATAGGAAATAACTCGCGTGCTGTTACAAAAACAATTATGATACTTCCGATAAATAACAAAGGACCACGAACAAGAACACGTAATGTCATCGTCATCGCCGATTGAATAGATGTAATATCATTTGTCACTATCGTTAATAACTTTCCAGTTCCAAACGAATCACGATTTTCACTAGAAAATGTTTCTATTTTCGCAAACACATTTTTTCGTATGTCAGTAGCGAAATTAACAGCTGCTTTTGTAGAATACATCATACACCCAAGCCCTCCAACTAAACCGAGTGCTGCAGCTCCTATCATAAGAAGCCCCATTTTTATTACATAATTCATATCCCGATTTGCTATCCCAACATCAATAATATGTTGCATAATAGTCGGTTGAATTAAGTCCATCGCAACCTCAAGTACCATAAATAGTGGTCCAATAATAGCGAAGAACATGTATGGTTTTAAATACTGTAATAATTTACGAAATGATTTCATACATAATCTCCTTTTCCCATGAAATTACCCCCGAATAACTCATATCCCTCCTTATTTAAGCGCTGTAGTTTGTAATTTCTTTCTTATTCCTATTATATTATGTAAATTAATATTTAACATTATTAAATGATAAGCATTAATGACTTTACGGTCAATAAATGTGCTTTTTATTATATACATATAAAAACCGCATTCCTAATGAAAAGAATACGGTTTTTCATCTATATTTTTTCAGTTGTAAACTCTAAAAACTCAGTCTCAAATCCATT
The DNA here is from genome assembly GCF_027715825.1 of Bacillus cereus group sp. Bc061. Taxonomy (NCBI): domain Bacteria; kingdom Bacillati; phylum Bacillota; class Bacilli; order Caryophanales; family Bacillaceae; genus Bacillus; species Bacillus cereus group sp. Bc061. The sequence continues at coordinate 953,077 of NZ_JAQFTZ010000001.1, read as the reverse complement.
ATTTTTAGACGGACTACACGTGTAAAAACCTATTTTAATAGGCTTATTTCCTATATCCTCCATCAAATGAGCGATTCTTATTTGTTCCCATTGGTGGATCTTCTTCACATATATTGTATAATCACCACGTTTACGAACAATTCGAAAACGCAGTTGCTCGTTAGCTAATTCTGTCGGAAAGTCTTGCGTGGACCAATCGGAATATCCATTATTCGTTACGACAGCTCCTAAATGAGATGGACCATCTGGAATATATTCTAATGAAGTTTTCAGCCAACACTTTTCCGAAACCATAACAAAAAGACCAGCTTGATCGAATTTTGAATTTGGATTCATACGCAATTGAACTTCAGCTTGAAAGTCTGTCATCGTCTCTGTATAAAATACATGACCATTCATTACTTCGAATCCATAATGTGTTTTAAGCCAAAAATCTGTTTCGGCTTTCGAGCGGACAATAAGCGCATGATTGTTATTAAGCTTATAATATTCAGGTACATTCATTATAGTAAGTTGCTCAATATGTTCTGGTATATGTGATATTTTCATAGTTCCTCCTTAATAAAGCATCTATATACACATTTAAAATTCTACTAATACTGGGAATTTATAACCTTTCAAATCCAACTCTCTATTACTTCGAACCATTAAATACTTACTTGATTGTAATTCTGTAAACTGTACATCCTCAACCCCTAATTGATCTGGAGAGAAGTAAAATTCGATTTCTGTAAATCTTTCAGCGATCTCCCCACATATTTCATCTAAAACTGGAATTACTGGTGCAAACACTCCATATAATTTCAACTTTTCATTATCTACTTCATACACAATTAGAGCATCTAGTTTCTCTGAATAATACAATCTCTCATTCCATTCCGAATTGTACATATTCAAATAAAACGAAGGATGGAAGTTTAATGTTGAAAAATTATTTGAAAGTCTTTGGCTACTATCTATAGTTTCATGTATTAATTTTCTATCCTCTTCCATATAATAATCTAGCTCTCTAAGTAAGGAATCATTATTATTCTTTTTATCATATGGAATAGTCATCAAATACTCCTGCACAACTTTAAAACCATATGATGTATATAGTTCAGGTTTTTCCGTAAACAATAATGTGCATTCACATTTCTTATCGATTTCTTCTATCATTTTACTCATTAATTGCGTCATGAGTCCTTGTCTTCGAAAATTAGGGTGTGTCATTACCGATTGAATGCCTGCTGCATTTATTCTTTCACCATTCACTAGCAATGGTAACGAGAATACCGCAACGTTTGCAATCGCTTTATCTTCTTGTAAAAATGATAAAGCTTTATATGTATCATCCCAATAACCTCTCTCTGAAAAATCATGCAATGTTTGACTTGGAATCCCAAACACTTCTTCAAATAAAGGAAATAACTGCTCTCTTTTCGGTTCTTCTAAAAGAAGTTTTTCAAAACTTTCAACATTCCCCATGTTGTCCCTCCATATGTTAATTCCATCAAATTAGATATAGTTGTAGAACCTGCTCTTAAAGTAATAGGTCTTACCAATCAATATACTATCATAAAATATAAAAAAAAAGTCTAATTAATTTTATGTTTCGACTATTCGAAAACAAGTCGAATAAAACAATATTAGGATTTTTGGATATTAATGAGTTTATTATATAAAAATAGCGCTTTCTAATTCGTTTTTACTAATAGAAATATACTATTTATAATAAAAGATTTTTATTCTTTTATCCCTTCAAGTCTTTCCTTCGTATTAATTTCTTCTCCACTTATACGCTTTTCAAAAGACTTTCTCCAACTACTTGAAAGTGCATTTACTTCTAATATCCTTTTTATCCCTTCAATATTTTGCTTTTCCTTGTGCATGATACGGTTAGCAAACGCTACTGAAACACCCTTTGGATCAGACTGTAGTCTTTTTAAAGTATCGACTGATGATACCCATCCTTCTTTTAATACGCGAAAATAAAATCCTGTATATCCTGTTTCTTGAAAATATAGTGGTAACTTCGGGATATTGTATTTCTTAGCTAATTTAAAACAAGGTTGCCTTGGCTGCGTTACTTGTACAATTGCTTCTCCAATTTGAAATGTATCACCAATACAAACATCCTCTTCGCGCATATCACTAACTGTTATATTTTCTCCGAAAGCCCCATATACAAGATCTTGATTCAACTCTTTTTCCCAGTATGGATAGTGATCACCAGTATAAACACAAACTGCTTTATCTACTCCTCCATGATGAACTAAGTCAGCTTGTCCATCCCCATTAAATTTTACAAAAGATAAATATACCGGTTCCTTTACTTGTTTCTTATTTATGCCTGTATGAATTACTTTTCCGCCGTATGTAACCTCTTTTGGTAATCCTATATTTAAAGATAATAATTGATATTCATTAGCCATTCTATTTCCTCCTTTAAAGGTGTTACATGTATTTTCTCTCGGTTAATTTTTACAATCCTCTCTGTTATATAAAGATGATTATAAAACCTCTAAAATCATTGTTCAATTCAATTATTTATATAATAATGATAGGTATATCCTATTATTATACTTGAGGTGATTCCAATCGAATTACGACAACTTGAATACTTTTTAGCTGTTTCAAAAGAATTACATTTCACAAAAGCAGCTGAGAAATTAAATATTTCACAGCCTTCACTAAGTCAACAAATACGTGCATTAGAGCATGAAGTTGGAATGCCCCTTTTCGATCGAATTGGTAAAAAAATATCTTTAACCGAAGCTGGGAGGATTTTATTATTACATAGTAAAACAATTTTTCATGAAGTTGAACAAGCCCGTTCTGCTATTCAAGATTTAAACGGATTACAACAAGGTTCCTTAACAATTGGATCATTATTAACCGTCGTAAATTACTTACTACCACCAGCTATTTTAAATTTTAATAATTTATATCCCAATATAGAACTTTCTGTATTAGGACTTCGCACAGGAGATATTCGTGAAAAATTATTACAAAACGAACTAAATATTGGCATTACATTTCTACCGGTGCAAGATAAAGAAATTATTTCTATCCCTCTCTACAAAAGTGAACTTATAATAGTCGTACCAACTGGTCATCAATTAGCTGAACATAATCATGTATCTATTGCTGAATTGCAGAATTACCCTTTAATTCTTTTACCTAAAAATTTCTTTTTAACCGAATTAATTACATCCCATTGTCAAAAATTCAACTTTAAACCAAAACCAATTTTAGAAATTAGTACAATGGAATCTTTAATCCAAATGGTTTCAAAAGGCATGGGGATTACAGTTTTACCAAAACCGTATATAGACTTTTTACAAAATAAAAACATTCAAGCTATTAAAATAGAAAATCCTACTCCAATAATAGAAATAGGGCTTATTTATAGAAAAGATAAATATATGTGTGCTGCAACTCGAGAATTTATTAAACAATTGAAACTAACCGTACATTCTTTACAAAATTAAACGAACAAAAGAGATTATCCTATGAAGTCATTTCATAACGACCTAGTAGAATAATCTCTTTTCATAATGAAATAAAGTATTAACTATAAATTTTAGTGTACCTTTTTGGAAATTGGAATATATTTTGTAAAATAAGCCCCAACTAACAATAATACGATTGAAAATAGCACTGTCAACATACCGCCGAACTGAAACCAATATGCGAACAAATTAAAAATTGCAAGTGAAAAGAAACAAATTGAAGTTAATGCACTCTTCAATCCTTTTATTTCTGCTTTTTTTCTTTTTTGATACGCAATATACATGGAAACGGCTAAAAAAATGATAAAAACAATCATTAATAAAATGTTTAGCATCGGTAATCCCTCCAGTATAAATAACCTCCTTCGGTGCTACCATATTACCCCATTTACCCTTTTGGAATCAATTTATTATTCTCTTCTCTCCAAAAATCAGTATAAGTTTTATTTTCAAAGTTCACATTCACCTCAGAAAAAGGAAGACTCCCTCCAACCTCCAACGAGTACCAGTCATTTAAAAGTGGAGACCCGAAACAAATATTCATTGTGCATTCATGCAAATCAAATAATACGGAATGTAAAGTTCCAAACCATTCTTCATAATTATGCACCGTCAGCCCGGCAGGATATTCTTTTTGTACTAATCCTTTTAAAGACTCTATACTCACTTGTTCATTTCGATTTAAATGTTCATACAATGTGTGATATCGGTTTGTAGATTGTTCTAATCTTCTACTATTCAGTTTTTGAATAGGTAAACTAATTGCGTGGTTTGTTGATACGATAAAATCTTGGCTTTCCTCAACAATTGTGATTATTGATTTATATCCATCAAATATTTCAATACATACTGCATCTACAGGGTCGGCTACTATTAGATTCATATTACTAGCAATTGGTATTTCTTCTATTAGTGACTTAGCCTCCTGCACATTTTTGCATTTCTCCAATAATACTCTAATGACCGCAAAACATTGTAAACCACTTACCGCTGGCTTTCTTAAACCCGCAATATTTCCAACCGGTTGACCACATGCTGAAAATGTAACAGATAATCCATGCTCGTTAACTCCTTCCGTTCGGCCAAAATATTGAGTAGAAAAGCCACTATGTGCATATGCACCTTCAACATGAGTCGAACAAAAACGCATATCATCTATTACTGGTGACAAATCATAGTTTCTTAATACATAAGTATGCTTTAAATCTGTCTTTTTAGGTAAAACAGCACAATGGCTACAACCTGCTTTTAATAGTGTTTGATAATAATACATCATATTTTCAGATGAAATTTTTAATACTTCACAAAACCCTTCAATCTCTTCATTAATTCCTGGACAATAATTATGTAATATGTTCCTAGATTCTGTCCAATGCTGATGCGATATTACATTTTCTTTCTGTATAAATTGCGGAATAAGGTAAGGATGTTGTTTTACAAATTCCCCTTGTTGCTTACCGATTTCATAATGACTTCCTTTTAGCGATGAAAAATACCCCTTTACTTGATACATCTAATTCCCCCTTATTGAATTTATCCATATCGTACCAAATAAATTGTATTCATTCTTGATGTTTTTTACTGTCTTTCAAATCAAATACGGCTGGAATAAAGCGAACAGTTATAAAATAAAAACTAGGAAACTGTAATCTTTAACAGTTCCCTAGTTTCCTTCATACTAAATGATTCCCTCTTCCACCATCGTTTCTGCAATTTGCACCGAGTTCCACGCCGCACCTTTTAATAAATTATCGGAAACGATCCAAAGATGGAATCCGTTTGGTGTATCAGGATCTTTTCTAATTCTACCGACAAATGTATCTATTTTCCCTTCTGCGTATAATGGCATTGGATACAGCTGTTCACTAGGGTTATCCTGCAAAATAACACCTGGTGCATCAAACAATACTTCTTTAATTTCTGCAACAGTTGCTTCTTTTTCAAGCTCTATATAAACCGATTCTGAGTGACCTGATATAACTGGAACACGCACACAAGTAGCTGCCATTTTCAAGTTTGGGTCTTCTAAAATTTTCTTCGTTTCTTGTATCATCTTTACTTCTTCAAAGGTGAAATCATTATCCGTGAATATATCTACTTGAGGAAGTACATTAAATGCAATTGGATAATGTTTTTTATCTTTTTTCGCTGGTAATATAGTACTCTCCACTTCTTCACCTGCAAGTATTGACTTAGCCTGTTCTTTTAATTCTTGAATTGCATGAATACCAGAACCCGATACAGCCTGATAAGTGGAAACGATAATTCGTTCTAATCCGAATACTTTTCGTATTGGCTGAAGAGCTGTTACCATCTGTAATGCTGAACAATTCGGAACTGCTATTATCCCTTTATGTTCCTTTAAAGTGTGCGCATTTACTTCCGGAACAACAAGAGGTACATCACGTGCCATTCGATATTCACTTGTGTTGTCAATTACGATGGCACCGCTAGAGACAGCTTGATTTACAAATTGTCTAGAAACTTCTCCTCCAGCGCTAAAAAAGGCAATATCTACCCCTTCAAAGCTATTTATTTTTGCTTCTTGTATAATGATCTCTCGCCCTTTAAATTGTACTGTCTTACCAGCCGATCTTTTTGACGAAAGTAACGTAACTTCAGTTATATTAAACTTTGTTTCTTTTTCTAACAGTTCAATAATTTTCTGACCTACTGCACCCGTAGCCCCAACAACAGCTACATGATAGCCCTTTTCACTCATCTTTTCTCCTCCAATGTTAAATGAATAAATATTTCTACAATTTCATTTTATAAGGAATTTAATCATTTGGAAAATTGAAATACGTGATATAATCATTCACAAATCATGATAATAAAAGAGGGATTGTTTATGGAAATGAGACACGTTAAAACATTTTGTGCGATTGTTAAGTATGGTGGTTTTTCTAAAGCTGCTCATGCATTAGGTTATGTGCAATCTACAGTTACAGCGCATATGAAAGCATTAGAGAACGATTTACATATTCCTCTTTTCGATCGGTTAGGAAAAAAAGTACTTCTTACAAAAGCAGGTCATCAATTTCATCCTTATGCTTTAGAATTACTTGCAATTTATGAAAAAGCGCAAGAAATCCCTCAAAATACCGATCAATTAGAAGGTACATTGAGTATTACATCAAACGAATCATTAGCAGTATATCGTTTACCACAATTATTACGTACTTACAAACAGAAAAATCCGAAAGTAAATATCGTACTTGAAACAAACACAAATGAACAAGCATTACAAAAATTACATGAAGGAGAAACAGACGTTGTCTTCATAATTGGAGAAAGTATAGAACATAATGATTTTATTACGTGTACTTTTAGTAATGAAACATTTGGATGGATTTTACCACCCCATTACTGTACACACTCTAATCCATTTTATTTACTAAACGATACCCAGTTTATCTTTACGGAACAAAGCTGCGGCTATAGACCGATGGTAGATCGTTTTTTACGTCAAAGCGGGAATATTCCAGCTAAAACATTTGAAACTTCCAACGTTGAAGTCATTAAACAATCCGTCATGTGTGAATTAGGAATTTCAATTCTTCCTTACATCGTTGTACAAGAAAGTTGTCAAAAAGAGCAACTCTGTTTTCAGCCTATTGAAACTCCAACAGTTATTCAAAGCCATGTAATCTATCATAAATCTAGATGGATTTCCCCTGTAGTACAGTCGTTTCTTTCACTATTAAAGGTTATGAAAGTATAAAATAATATGAAAGAAAACATGAGTTGAAATCCTTTAAAGAATATCAACCCACGTTTTCTTTACTACCACTTATATAGTCATCTTCTTTTTATTAGGTGATGTTTTTTCTTTAACTAGAACAAATATGATTGGAAGGACAAGTAAACTAGCAATTGCACAGATTGTTCCTAAAGAAAAAAACGGAAATCCATTACTTATGGCAAGTGACGCTACGCCAGAAGCAATAGTCATCCCAATATACATGGCAGAGCTATTTAATGCCATTACAGTCCCTCGCACAGCTGGTTTTAATTCTGAAATTAGTGCCGTTAATGATGCTTGTCCAAATCCAATAAATAAACTCCAAATAATATGTACAATAATTGCAATTACTAGATTTTCTGTGGAAAGCGAGAATAACATTACACTAATTGAGGATACAATGCTCGCAATGACTATAACACTCTTCTTTCCTATTTTATCAGCTAATTTTCCACCTAAAATATTACCAGCTACACTACCAACTCCTGCCAAAAAAATTACTATACCTATTTTACCAACAGAAATTCCAAAATTATTCTCATAATAAACACCTATGTATGAAAACATGCCATGTAATCCAATTGTCCATAGAAACGTTGCTAATAATGCAAATAAAACTGATATATTTACTACAGTCATTTTCAATGGTGCATCCACCATTTCCGTTAAAGAAACATGCACATCCTCTCTCTCTTTTTCATTTCTTAATATGTGATTAATTAGTAATGTCAGAAATAAAGTTAAAAGTCCTATACTATAAAATGTCCATTGCCAATTTCCTATTTCAGATAAAAATGCGCCTATAGGTACTCCAATGACTGTTGAACCTATCATTGCTCCCATAATTGTTCCCATCGCTTTTCCTCTTGACTCATATGTAACTTTATCTCCTACTAATGCAAAAATACTTGGCATAATCATTGCACCAGATAAACCTGTTAGACCGCGAAATAATAAAAGAATTTCAAAATTCTTCGCTAATCCCGTACAAAATGTAGAAATAGAAAAAATAATAAACCCTATTATAATCATACGTTTCCTTCCAACTCTATCAGACATCATTCCAAATACGGGTGCAGTTATTCCATAACAAAGTGCATAAATAGTAATTAATAACCCTCCACTCCCATCAGGGATACTAATTGTTTCTGTAATTACTGGTAATAAAGGTGCCACTAATAATGAATCTAATCCAACAAAAAAAGCTACAATTGCCAAAATACGTATCATTGACTTTAACTCCATATATAACTCCCCTTTATTTCACATATGAAATAATTATTTATTATTATCCCTTCTTTAATTTTCACTGTACTAGTTTTTATTTCACATATGAAGTATTTATATAAATAAAAATGTAACAGAATGTTACATTTTTACTATATTTAATTCAAGTGCTTCTTCCACTTTAATAATAAAGCCTCTAAAAGTCCTTCTTCTTCTTTCGTAAAACAACCACAATTCTCTTTTAAAAAATCACTATATTGCACATCTACTTGCTTTTTCGTCTCTTCACCTTTTTTAGTTAAATAAACGAGCGTTTCACGTTGGTCATTCGGGTTCTTCTCTGTCATTACGTAACCATCTCGCTTCATCCGTTGAATCATTGTTGTCATATTACTTGGAACACATCCCATGTTTTCAATTAACTTTGACATAGATACTTTCCCAGATTTTGCGAGTACTTGAATCACTCCAAATTGTACATAACTTATATCATATTGTTCAATTGCCTTATCTAGATTTTTTTGGAGTAAATGATAAACATCACGAATATTACCGTAAAGCTCTCTGTTATTCATATGTAAGCCCCTCTATTTTATTTCATATATGAATCATATTCCCATTTATTTCTTGTGTCAACAAAAACACCTTTGTAATTATGATGACAAAGGTGTTTCAACATATCTCTTATTTATTAGTCTGTCCCCCACCTGCAATTAATTTACTACCTGAATATGTACCTTTTTGCATAAACACCTGATTAATCAACTCTTTTTGTTCCGCTTCTGACATTACTCCTGTTCCTTCGCCTAAATTCCCGCTTTGTAATTTCCAAATCTGATTGTGATCCGCATCCATTTTTTCATATTTTCCTTGTTTCCATCTCTCTAAAATATCTGCATATATTTTTCCTTGTACTAGATCATTGTTCTTTACAATATCAAGTAAACTTTCAATACGTTCTTGTGTAATAAAAATATAGCCCCACTTTTGATCAGCTTTCGTTTTTTGATGTGCCATTTCATGTAACGCTGTCTGTATTTTCTCATCTGTCCATTTAAAATTTTTATTAAAGCCGCTATTTGGTAATGAATGATTGCCATTTTCTAAAACCTTTGCATCTTCAGCTTTTACATTACTATCAGCCAGCACTTCTGCTGCCGGAGCAGCGGGTGATGCCTTTTTCGCAGCTGGTTTACTATTATTCAAATAATACAGCATACCATATGTTAAACCTACTCCGATTACCGCCATGCCAGCTATAATTCCAATTATTTTAAAGAATGTTTTCATCTTGCTCGTTTCCTCCCGCATATCTCATTCATAATATCTATTTATCAAAAACAGATGCAGCATCTCTTTTTTCGCTGCTTACTACAATTTTTTCATACTAGTCAACATAAACATAACTTTTACTTTCTAGAAATGTAGCAACTTCATCCTCATCGTTACTTTTAGCAATAACTTTAGCGACTGCCTTTAATTCCTCAATAGCGTTGCTCATCGCTACACCAATCCCACACTTCTCTATCATTTCCATATCATTGTAGTCATCTCCAAAAGCAATAACTTCAGATACGTCTCGATTTAAGTGCTGTAGAACATATTAAATACTATTCCATTTTGAAACTTCTGCATGCATAATTTGACACAATGTCCCATCATCTGTAATGACTCCCCTGCATTCATCAGGCAATTCTTTAATGAATTCCTTGTTTATTGAACCTTTAGTACAAATAATTGCTTTAGAAGCTTTTTCAAAGTTCAAATCTCTTACATCCATAATTTCACATGGTACATTACCAAAATAATCAGTTACATCAAAATTGGAATACCACTTATCACCTATTTCAAGACAAATCTGATGAAGATTATACTTTGTTGCTATTTCCATTTGTTATATATTTTTTATTTCCTGAAGTACATACATATTTCCTTATATTGTATTTCTTTTCTTTAAAAATTGAAAGATTATTCTGTCAAAAACACTATCTTTTCTAAATACTAATTCCACTCAAAGCATTTCATTTTAATTTTATAAAAATAAATGATAGCCTTATATTTAAAGGAGATGAATAAATATGAGTTTATTGCATAACGGTTTAACTTTTTTAAACTTTGATGATACGTATTTATTACAAAATAAACTACATTCTTATTCACATGAAGATATTGATTTTACTCATTTAGAACACGCAAATCTATATTGCGAAAACACTTCTTTAATGCATATAAAAAGAGCATTAAATCGCAGAAAGAATAAAGGAATTACTTTTATAGGTTCTGGAAATTATCATTATGTATCTCATTTATTATTAGAAGAAATAAACAAGCCTTTTACCCTTATACTATTTGATCATCATACTGATATGAACTTACAGGGAGCGAATGAACAGACTCTTATTTCCTGTGGATCTTGGGTATCATTTTCTCTTCGAAATAATGATAATTTAAAGAAGGTAATCATTATTGGGCCTTCTTCTCTTACAATTCATTCTAATGATTGTCCATACGTAGAAATTTTTCCAATTGATATATCACATGAAGTATCCATACATACAATACTTTCACATATTCATACAGAAACAATATATGTAAGCATTGATAAAGATGTTTTAGATCCAAAAGTTACTATTACCAATTGGGATCAAGGGCACATGAAATTATCTAGACTTTTACAATTTATTCATTCTCTAATTATGAATAAATCTATTTATGGTATTGATATTTGTGGTGAACTCCCAGTTTATCCTTCTCAACTTTTCTTACCTAAATATAAAAATGCTATTCATAAAAATGAACAAGCAAACTTACAAATTTTAAAAACAATTTATGAAACGAACTTACATATTCAATATGCATAAAAAGAACGAGTACCTTATAAGGTACTCGTTCTTTTTATGCGCGATTTTCTTTTAACCACTTCGTAATCGCATCTAATCTCGAAACATCAAAACGACTCTCTTCACACACATGTAAACTGTTTAAGTTATTTACAATTTCTAGTTCATTCGTTTTTACACTTTTCGCTTCAATTATTTTGCAGTACCCGTCTGTAATGGCATTTAAATTTTCATAATAACGTTGAAACGATTTTGATATATGTAAATGTTTTTCAAAGTTTCTTCTTCTTTTTGTCTCGTCAAATTCTTTCCGTTTTCTAAGTTCTTCATCATTCGTATATAAATAAAAATATTGATCAGGAAAACCAATTTCCCTATGTATCAGCTTTTCTTTATAAAAGTTTTCTATTAAAGATAATGGCTGATCAAATATTTCAAAATGGAAACACCAATTATAACTAAGCGGCTGATAAATGTCTCCATCAAGTATTACTAATTTATATTGCTCTGACTTCTGCATTGCTATTTTCCAGCGCTCTACTTGTTTTTCAAAATACCATGTTCTATGTTCATTTTTTGGTCTTTCAAATAATAAATTCACTTCAGGTATAATATAAGCACCATAATTCTTTTCTAACTCACGACACGTTGTGCTCTTACCAACCGCACTTGCTCCCTCAAACGCTATAATCCCCATAGTTTCTCCCTCTTTCATTAACTAAAATCTCTTTGTTTCGCTTTTCTCCCCCATAACTGTTTCCATAAAACAATTGAAGCGATGGAGAGCATTATTGTTGTAATGATACTGCCTTCAATACCAAATGTGCCTCCATGCAATATTTCTGGTCCATTTGTTATAGACTTAAAAATCGGAGTGGAATACACATTTGTACCACTAACGGCGAAACCATATACATTATATTGCGCCCAATTCCAAATTGAGTGCCATGCACATATTCCCCATAGACCATCTTCTTTCAATACGTATAAAGCTGCGTATACTCCAACTAATATTATATTCGATATAGATAATATTGTAATTCCCGGATTAAGGAGATGAAGAAATCCAAATAAAAAAGAAGTAACAATTATTCCAACCCATATACGACCTCTAGTAGAAAGAACCGGGAATAACCAACCTCGTACAATAATTTCTTCAGTTGCCCCTTGTATTAAAAATGCAACTAAGGATCCTAATATACCTACTATTACTGTTGAGGTAATATGTTGTACTTGTAATTTTACACTTCCCATTAGTAACAGCAAAATAACTGGTATTGAAATAAATACAAATCCTATTAATGCACCTTTTAAATACTTTCTCATCCATTTCTCTTTCCAAAAACCAATGGATGAAAATGGCCTTTTTTCTACAAAACGAATCCATATAAATAAAATGAGTATAGCTCCTCCAAATGTTAACAGCATTCTAATATTATCATAAATCCCTTTCATGAATGTTGTTTCAACTTTCGGTAAAAATAACATAAACAACATAAATAGTTCACCTAAAGTCAAAAATATAATGGCTAATATTACAGCAAAGATTGGATGGACTTTTTTTCTCCCTGTTTTTGCTGCTTCAATTATTTTAAATGAATTATTTTTCACTCTCTTTCCTCCTTTTCCTTTATTAATATTTAATTCCCACCAGTTAACAACCATATTTTACCACAAGTGACCTATTAATAATATTTCACTCCATTTTTTACATGATTTTGCATAAACCAAAATTAGGAATAATATATAAATAAAAGAGATGTTTTTGTGTCTTTTACCATCCGATTTCACACTGGTATTACCAGCACTTGCTATTTCCCACCATTTGTTGTAAGATAGTAATTAAGGTCAATTTAACAGTATATTTTCTTTGCATATTATCAAGTATCAATCAGGAACATTTTATATTCCTTATGGGTTTTTGATAATATGTGAAATTTTATTTTTCATTCAAATAAGGCCGAACATATTGTAATCTTTTTAATTTTTAGGAGGCATTACCATGACATTAACAGGTAAAGTAAAATGGTTTAACAGCGAAAAAGGTTTCGGTTTCATCGAAGTTGAAGGTGGCAACGACGTATTCGTTCACTTCTCAGCTATCACTGGCGACGGCTTCAAATCTCTTGACGAAGGTCAAGAAGTTAGCTTCGAAGTTGAAGACGGTAACCGTGGACCTCAAGCTAAAAACGTTGTAAAGCTATAATTCAAACAATAAAAAGGTTGTTACCAGCACGGTTAACAACCTTTTTAATATATAACTAAAATTTTTTACATAAAAGGAGTGGTTACATGTATCGCAATCGAAAGAACGATGTAGCAGAAGTACCACCAGAACAAACCCCTGTCTGGGAATGTGAAGCAGAGGATTGTTTAGGATGGATGAGAAAGAACTTTTCATTTGAAGAAGAGCCTAAATGCCCTTTATGTAAAAGTAGCATGAAAAGCGGAGAACGTTTATTACCTAAGTTAGGTTAATTTTTACTTAACCCCTCTTATTTAAGAGGGGTTTTTTATTATAAATTTAAATCTTCAACATCCGTTCGAACTATAGAATACAATAATGCATCATGTTGCTTATTTCCTTGATGAATATATCCACGTAATAATCCTTCTTTATGAAAACCTATTTTACATAACATTTTACAAGAAGTAACATTTTCAGGGTATGTAATAGCACCAATTCTAAATAAGCCTAAATCTTGAAATCCATAACGAATAATTTCCCTGGCTGCTTCTGACGCATAACCATTCCCCCAATAACGAGGATGTAAGTCATATCCAATTTCAGATCGTTTACTCCATAATTGTAAATTATTTAATCCAATTGTACCTATTAAAGTATTTGTTTCTTTTAATACAATCCCCCATCGTATTGCCTTTTTCTCAAAGTAATTTTTTGAAAAAGATTCAATCATACGTGAAGCTTGTCCAAATTCTGTAAAAGAATTCATACCGTAATAACACGTTACCTCATCCAATGAAAAGATTTCATATATTTTTTGACAATAAGATTGTTCTATTTCAACTAAACGCAAACGTTCTGTTTCTAATATAGGAAATGCCATAGGATCACTCCTTTCTTTCTACTTATTCATTATAGCAGAAAACATATTTATAATTAGGAAAGCCCTCAATGTCCCATTAATCAAATATTTCAAGAGTAGCCTCCCCTCTTAATTCAATACGAACTAAGAGTAACCCTTCTTGCATTTACATGATGCGAAAAATAAAGAGATGATCATAGTACATTGATCATCTCTTTATTCCATACTCACTTTTCCCTTCTAAAACAACACCCTACCCCATACATTTATGGTAAAATATAGTCAATACATTATTTTATTGTGGAGGTGTAAATTTCCTTTGTATATATTCATCAGCTTATCCCTCTTACTCATATTACTCATATTTTTATTCGCAAAAAAGTTCACTCCAAACTCATTCATGATGACTAGTTTTAAAGGCAATAGCTTTAAGACATTTTCAATCAGCATTTTAATCGCCGCTACTCTTTCTCTTTCATATGGAATCTATCACGCAGCAACATATCAACCTAAACATTTAGATATCACATTACAAAATCAAAACTTTACTGTTTTCGGTAACGTTGGAGAGCTTGGATATTTCTCAGAAGAATTATTAAAAAAAGATACAGAAGTTAAGCTACATTTTGCCTCTTGGAAACCAATGCAATTAAATAATCCAGAAATAATAGTAAACTATCCTTCAGGTAAACAGGAAACATGGAAACCGAACATAACATTACTTCCTGCCAATAAATTAAAAGAGAAACATGGTATAAAAGAGCTTTATCAACTCTCATCATATTCATTTAAAGAATCCGGTAATATAACATTAACGATTACTGAGAATCATACAACGAATAAAAAGATCTCAATTCAAGTAAAATAAATAAAATGTCCCTCCGTTATATTGGAGGGACATTTTATTTATATATGTATGCTATATTAATTTGTCGGTTCATTTAATGTTGCAATTATCTTATTTGCAGTGTTCTTTCCATTTCCAATACACGCACCAATACCGACACCGTAATATGAGGCACCTGCTAAGTATACATTAGGATATAGATCCGTCATTTTTTCTTGTAATGTTTGAACTGCTTGATTATGTTCTAAATGATATTTCGGCATTAAATCTTTCCATTTTGTCACTTCAACTACTTCTGGTTCACCTTTAATTCCGAGACTCTTTTCAATATCATATAAAGCGACTCGTACTAGTTCTTCTTCATTATAATTTTTAATCGTTTCATATACCGGATTCGTACTCTTATAAAACATTCTCACTAATAGCTTTTGGTTTCCAGATGTATGTTTCCACTTCCGGCTTGTCCATGTACAAGCATCACAATGTAAATCACTGTTTTCTGTTACGATAAATCCTGTGCCGTCCGCTGGTAATTGTTCATCTAGTATGTCAAATCCTAAGTAAATACTTATAAGTGATGAATTTTTAAATGTATGAAACTGCTCGTTTAACTCATTAGACTGTAATAAACTTTCTGCGATATCATGCGGAGTTGCTAAAACAACATAATCAGCTTGGATTGATTCGTGATTTGCAAAGGAGACTTCATAGCGATTACCTTGTTTACTTACAGCTGTCGTTACAACACCCTTCTTAACAACCGTCTCAGTCAGCACTTCTTCTAAACGATCAATAATCGTAGATAATCCACCTTTAAATGATACGAACTTTTTGTTTCCTGCTGATTGAAACTGCTTTTTATTCTCTTCAAAACCTTTAATAATACTTCCATATTTATTTTTATAATCCAGTAAATACGGTAGTGTAGACGCCATAGTAAGCTCATTCAATTTACCAGAATATACACCTGAAAGCACCGGAGCAATTTGTCTTTCTACTAACTCTTTTCCTAAAAAGCTTTCTAAAAATACAGCAAGAGAAGTATCTTTTGTAAACTCTTTATTTTTCGTTATGAAATCTTTTAAAGCAACAATTTTCCCTTTCGTTGATACTAGCGTACTGCTAAACAACGATCGGGCACTCATCGGTATCCCAAATATAGTATCAGAAGGAATTGGATGTAAAATATTATCCGAATATATGTAAGAAATACCCGTTTCATTATATACCATTTCTTCTTCTAAATTTAAATCTTTTATAAGCGGCATGACATGTTCATTACGAGCAACGATAGAATCTGCTCCGGATTCCATAATAAAATCCTTTTCTTCTACACTATGGATTTTCCCACCTAAGTACTCTTCTTTTTCTACAAGGATTAAATTTAAATCTATATTATAATCCTTTTTTAATTTTTCTAAATAAAACATAGTAGAAAGTCCCGTTATACCTCCACCGATGACAACAACTGTTTTCATATGTATTGCGCTCCTAACCGATACAATTAATAATTCCTTTATTATTATACCCAAAAGTCCTTATATTCGACTAGCAACTTGCGCATTCTGTAAGAAATTAGACAATATATCCGAATAAATTTTTGGTTGATCATTATGTACTAAATGACCGGCAAACGGAATAACGGCAATATGAATATTTCCGTTTAATTGTTTGAACGTTGTAACAGCTGTAACTTCATCTTCTGAATCTCCCCCAGCAATACAGAGTGTAGGTATTTGAAGATTCGCTACATCACCAGTTTCATCGAAAGGATACCAATCTTTAACTTGCCACGATTCAAGCAATGCTTTCCAATCACTTTTTTCATGAATTTGATTCATATACGTTATAACTTCTTCATTTTTCATCAATTGCTCGTGACACTTCGCTTCATACTCCAGAGACTCTTCCCAATTATCCCTCTTAACCGGAAAGATTCCTGAAAAAGTTAATGTTCTCACTTTCTCTGGATACTTTTTTGCAAATAATAAAGCGATTAATCCCCCTAGTGAAACACCCGCTATATGACATCTATCAATTTGTAGATGCTCTAACGTATCATATAAATCCTTTGCAGAACGTAGGAAATAATTCTCCAATGTCCCCCCTGATTTTCCATGCCCTCTTAAATCAGGGCGAATGACTTGATAATTTTGTTCTCGAAAAAATGCTACCTGCTCTTCATATTCTACTAAACCTGTCATACCACCAGAATGTAAAAGTACGATTGGTTCCCCTTCTCCTGAAATGTACGTATGTAATATCATGTATCCGCCTCCTCTAAAACAGAATATTCCATCTATTATTAGTATATAGAATATACATCTGAATTTCCAAATAAAAAAGAACTATAACATTTTCACATCATGTCATAGTTCTTCCTATTTTAAAAACATAAAGTAATTAATCAGTTTGTCTATTTCTTGACTTAATGCCAATACTTTTTCATGTTGAATTCCGTAATCTGATACTAAATATAAAAGTTCTTCTTTCTTTATTTCAATTACTTTTTCCAATTTCACTAATTCCATGTCGTTTTACTTCTCTCTCCAATACTAAAATGTATGTATTTTAGTATAGCCTATTTACATAATTAGTAAAAGTAAAATACTCATGTAAAATCTTACATATTTTAAAATAATATACTAACAACAAATAAATTTATATTTTTGTACCTTAATACAGACCATTAGGCTTCATTACGTATTCATAACAAATCGGAATTTCTCTAAAGTTATATCTTTATATTTTGGAGCCCTCCTAATATGATCAAAGTAACTATATGAGAATTTAAAAACATGTCCAAAATCCCAATCAATTGACAAGCCACCTTTTAAAACAGTTTTATTTTCCATCTTTCTATCCCCCGTAAAAAAATCACTTTATACTCATCCTAAAGATGGCGTCAATACAAATAAAATATGATTGGATTCATCACTCTTATTCAAAAAACGATGTTTCACATTTGGCGGGATACGTACAACATCTCCTTCTTCTAAGAAGTACTCTTTGCCTTCTAACTCCACATAAACTTCTCCTTTCATAACAACAGCAATTTCTTCTTTATCTTCATGTGAATAGTGATTTTCCGTTGTATTTGCTTGTTTATTTAGGTCCATCATTAACATTTCAATACGCGCTTTCATAAAATCTGGTGTTAATACATCGTAAACTATGTGATCGCTATTTTCTCGATATACTTTCTTTCTATCTTTCTTCTTAGAAATGAGTGAATCTGTATCAATCTCATTAATAAATAGTGTAAATAGCGGTACATTTAACGCTTTCGCTATTAATTCCAATACACTTAACGAGGGATTCGCATGTCCTCGTTCAATTTGACTAATTAATGAAGTACTAATTCCTGCATAATCCGCAAATTCGCGAATTGTCATCTTATTTTTCTTACGATAACTTAATACAGTTTGTCCAAGCCTATCATGTATCATAGTAAATCCTTCCTTCTTCCATCATAATATATATTTCATCGCTTTTGTGTTGACTTACTAAACAAAGGCAAATAATCCTTTTCTATCGTCTCCGAGACTTATATACTTACCTTTGTACATTTTATCGTATTTAGTTCATTATAATAGACAATCTATCGGAGGGACAAACTTTGAAATCACCTATTCTTTCATATTGCATCTTATTTTTCGGTGTATTCGCCTTATCAACTTCAGCGATTTTTGTAAAATTGGCAGATGCTCCTGCAACTATCATTGCTTTTTATCGATTATTTTTCGCTGCATTAATTCTGTTGCCATTATTACTTTTTAATCGAAACAATCGAAACGAACTAAAAACAATAACAAGAAGACAATGGGGATTCGGATTCATTTCTGGGCTATTTTTAGCTGCACATTATGTACTATGGTTTGAATCGTTACAATATACTTCTGTAGCAAGCTCTACTGTTATCGTAACGTTACAACCTTTATTCTCAATGATTGGTGGTTATTTTTTATTCAAGGAAAGGTTTACGAGAGGCGCGATTATCGGTTGTCTCATTGCTATTTCAGGAAGTATCATCATTGGCTGGCAAGATTTCCAAATTAGCGTGGAAGCCTTATACGGAGATATTTTAGCATTTATTGCGGCAGGAATTATTACCGCATACTTTTTCATTAGCCAATATGTTCGTAAAGATTTGTCACTTATACCGTATTCGCTCATTAGTTATGGAAGTAGCGCCTGTTTTCTTGGTATATTTGCTTATATGAAACACGAATCTCTTATCCATTACTCTACACAAACTTGGCTATGCTTTATTGGTTTGGCGTTTATTGCTACGATTTTAGGGCAAACGATTTTTAATTGGTTATTAAAATGGATGAGTGCTACTGTAATCTCCATGAGCATTTTAGGAGAAACAATTGGGACTTGTATACTAGCGTACTTTATATTAAATGAGACTATTTCTTTACAACAAGGACTAGGCATTACAGTTATTTTTATTGGTCTTGCATTATTTTTATTACAACCAAATTCTAATAAAAAAGCATGACATTATACTGTCATGCTTTCACTATCCATTATGTACAATTAAACCATCAGGTCTAAAACGACTCATCATAATTTCATTAATAAACTTTCCGTGAGCTTTCAAATTTCCTATCTTTACTCCCTCTTCTACAAATCCGAATTTTTCATATAGAGTTTTCGCTTTAGGATTCGTTTCTAAAACACCTAGTTCTACTCTCTCTAACATTAACCAATTATCAGCCAAATCAAGCATTTTTGTAAGAAGAGCTTTTCCAATGCCTTTATTATGATATTCACTATCTACCCCGATAAACAAATCACCCGAATGAGATCTACGTCCAGGACTTTGGGTTAACCCAACAAATCCTACAACTTCCCCATCATACTCTGCGACAAATTCAAATTGATTTGGTGCTAAATTTCGAATTCTATTTTCCATCGCATCTACACGCATGCTAGGTAAGAAAATCATATAAGGTAAAACGTCATCTTGTATGCATATACGGTGAATCGCTCTGGCATCTTGTATTTCTACTGCTCTTACTTTGATCGTCATATTTTCTTCCCTCCATATTCTTAACAATACATATATTCATTCTAGCCTCCCGCATGAAACCCCTTCTCTCCTTTATTTCTTTATGTTATTTTTATATAATTATTTCGGCATAATATTAGCTTTACGAACAAACTTATCTACATTAACCGGTTAACTTTTTACTTTATTATATAACGCAAGCAGCTTTTCCATTGGAATACCATTTACTTTCATACCGGCTATATCACAATTTTCTATTTCCATATTTTTTAGATTACTACTACTTATCGTACTCCCTTCTAAATCACATCTATTAAATGAAATAGGATATTTATTTTCTCCAAGACTTGTATCTTTAAATTGAACTCCACCTAAAATCACCAAACTAAATTTACTGCCAGAAAGATTTAAATCTGCATATGAAGAACTTCTAAAATTAATATTTCTAAACTTGGATTGACTTACATTACAATTGCTCATATTCATATTCCTTATATTGCTGCCAACAAATGAACTATTTTTTAAATTTACTTGATAATACTCTGTATTTTCCAAGTTGCAGTTTTCGTATTGGCTATTTTTCATGTCTTCATTTTTAAATACACTTTCTTTGTTTGAGCTCGTCCCTATTCTTTTCACGTAACAATACTCATCTTCTGATTCAAAAATTGTTTGGTAACCCATCTTTTTATAAAAATGGTGATTATTAATTTGTCTACTCGATGTTTCGAGATCCCAAATCCTTATGCTTGGATATTCCGCTTCTATTAATTTAATAACATTTGATCCAATTCCTTTCCCTTGATAAACAGGCTCTACAAAAATACGATCAATCCGGCCATATGACTTACCTGAGATCGTAACTATAATTCCCCCGATTATTTTTTCATCCATTATTACTTTATAAGAATCCAATTCTTCGATTGAATATCTCATCATTTCTACTGAAGAATACCCTGGTGGTTGGATGTTATAGTCAATAACATCACCTTGACCACATAACCATCGTTCTGCTTCTTCATCAAATGTTCTTGTCATTATTTCTGTTAATTTTTCAGCATCTAAAATTGTAGCTTTTTCTATAGATATTATTGCCATTTTTGTTTTCCCCTTTATTATTACAAGATAATATTTTTGTAAACAATACAGTTATAAAATAAAGAAAATTAAAATTAATCACTCTACTTATTATTAAACTACAAATCAACCTATATTTTCCACTGTTCTTTAGATGAATAAAAAAGAGACCATGCAATATAAACATGATCTCTTCTATTATTTATTTTCACTTGTATATAATTTAAAATTAGTTTTTATTTCAGCCACTCGTTACAACTATTACTTAACTCCTGTAAATCCTCTATAAATCGACTTGCATGATATCCATCACAAACCGAATGATGTACTTGCAATGAAACTGGTAGCATAATCTTATTTTCTTCATTAAAATATTTCCCACAAGTTATAATCGGTAATAAAAAATCACCATCATTATTAATATTAAGATTAAATCCAGTAAAACTAGTCCAAGGTATACTTGAAATCGGAAATACATTAGGCGGAATATTTTCTTTCGTGAAAAGACCATGAACACTAGCATAACATCTCATATCTTTTTCATAATTTTTATAGAAAATGCGAAAATCACTTGAATAATCCGTCCATATACTTGAAAAAGACTTATCATCTTTATGAAAGATTGTATAACTCGGTATCATTTCCTCCCAATAGCCTAAAGCTCCTTCATCATTAAAAGATGTTCGAAATTCTTTATGATTATTTACTACTTTAGAAACTAAGTATATAAAAACGGGATAAAATTTTATTCCCTTTTGATATACTTCCTCTAATAACATCGTGATATCAACATTAACAGTCATACTAAATGTACATTTCAACTTTAAATAATGCTCAAAATACTGCTCTCTATTCCAATTTTCTCTATCAATTACATGAAACTTCATTTTAATAGCCTCCTAAAATTTTCTTTTTATTTTAGGAGGCTAATTTCCTTGCTTTCACCATAATTGTTCACTCCTAACAGTTTACATTTCACCCTAATTGTTTATTTAATTATATTACATCTATAAGAATCAATTCACATATTTCTGGAAATCCATCCACATACTATAAATAAATCAAATAAAATTTGGAGGATTCATACATGAATAACAAAAATATAAATAAAAAAGAAAATGTTATCGAAAACACTACACCTATTCAAAATAATAATACTGCCAATCTTACTATCGAAGAACAAGCAATGAACGGGTTATATGGAATGCCAGAAACCGATATTGAAGATGCTGATCATGCTGCATCTGATGATTTGACTTCAAAAAATTAATTACATTGAAAAAAGCCAAGGAAAATATCCTTGGCTTTTTCAACTACGCATCCACTTTTTGTATCTCTTCACTCTTCCTTGAAAGTTTTCCTGGCCAAAAAGCAAAGCGGCCTAAAACGACTGTGATTGCCGGTACAAGTAGTGGTCTTACAATAAACGTATCTAGTAATACACCAATTGCTGTTACAATACCAAATTGAACGAGCACTTGAATTGGAAGTGTTCCTAATACAGCAAAAGTTCCGGCTAAAATTAAACCTGCAGATGTAATGACACTACCTGTTTGTATAACACCATTTTTTACTGCATCCAAATGATTTTGTGTCTTTCTGTTTTTCCATATTTCTGAAACCATAAAGATATTATAATCTTCACCTAAAGCAACTAGAAATACAAATGCGTATAACGGTATTGCACCTTGAATAGCCGGTGCCCCCATACCGAAGTGAAGTAATATCCATCCGGCTCCTAATGCAGAGAAAAATGATAAAACAACAGTTACAATTAAATAAATCATCGCGACAATTGATCGTAAGTAAACAAGTAATAATAAAGCTATAATACTAATCATTACTGGAATAATAACCGCTTCATCACGTTCTGTAATTTGCTTTGTATCATATAATGAAGCCGTTTCTCCGCCAATCCATAGTTGATCTTCTGCATTACTAACTCCAGCGTCTTTTAATACTTTTTCTACACGAGTTTTCAATTTAGGGATTTGATCTAATGCTTCAATTGAGTATGGATTTTCAGCTAAAGAAACCTCATACATTTTAATTTGCTTATTTTCTTTCCCCTCTTTTGGGTCTTTCACTGTTTTTACGAAAGAAAATTTCTCTAGTTCTTGTTTAATAGGAAGCTCTTTTCCTTTCGTGTCAACAACAACTTTTACTGGCGCTAGTTCACCAGCTGAAAAATGATCACTAATTAACGTAAACCCTTCGCGTGAAGGCATATCTTTAGGAAACGATTCTAATAAGTCATACGTGTATTGAATACGTGGTACAAATGATGCCAATCCCCCTAATACAAATACAGTAAGCATAATGATTGTCCACGGTCTACGTACTACAACATCTCCAAGTTTTTTACTAAAGGCACCTTTTGATTTTTTAACTTTTACTACTTTCTTTTTCCTTCTTGCTAATTCCTCATTCATCGAAGTTGTTCTCGGTACAAACGGGAAGAATGCAGCTCTACCGAAAATTAATAATAACGCTGGTAAAATTGTTAAAGCAGCGATTCCCATAATAAATACAGCAACACTAAATGGTACTGCAAATCGATGGAAGGCACCATAATGAGCAAGTAATAATATTCCTAATCCAAGTACAACTGTTAACGCACTCATTATTATGGCCCCGCCAGAAGCTTTAATTGCAAGTTGCAGCGCCTTATATTTGTTTTCTTCTTCTAACAAGTACTCCCGATATCTCGAAATTAAAAATAGACAATAATCCGTTCCAGCACCAAACAATAGTACTGTCATAATTGATATCGCTTGGGCATCGACTTTAATCCATCCGTGATCAGCTAAAAATCCAAGTGTAGGACTAATAATGCCGTATGCAAAACCAACAACAAGTAAAGGTAAAATCGCTAATATTGGTGAGCGGTACAATAAGATTAATAAAACCAATACAAGTAATACAGTAGCAACTAACAGTTTTACATCAGCTTGACTAAATAAGCTAACTGCATCCGTTTGAATGCCTACAGGTCCAGATAATCGAACATGTAAACCAGCGTCACTAATTTTTCGTTTGAATGGATCTTCATCGACTTTA
Organism: Bacillus cereus group sp. Bc061; assembly: GCF_027715825.1. NCBI lineage: Bacteria > Bacillati > Bacillota > Bacilli > Caryophanales > Bacillaceae > Bacillus > Bacillus cereus group sp. Bc061. The sequence continues at coordinate 928,720 of NZ_JAQFTZ010000001.1, read as the reverse complement.
CTATTCACTATGTTTCTTAAATCTTCAAGATTTCCTTTTAATATATCTGTTCCAGCCGACTTGTTAAAAAATACCGGTGTAACAAATGATGTACCGTCTTTTGAAGCACTTTTTGATAATACTTGTTCCGGGATTGTATCAAATGGTGGTAACGTTGATTGTTCCTTTAAAGGACTAGCTTTTAACTCTTTATAAACGTCTTGTATGAGTTTATAATCTTGTGACTGTAATCCACCATCTCTATACCATACTACTAACAACGGATTCCCCGCATTATTCGGAAACTCTTTTTTCATAAGTGCTTCCGCTTGCTGCGACATAGCTGTTTCGGGTAAATTTTTCGGGTTCGGTTCTTTCGTACTGTTTACTTGTGGTAACGTAAATGAAAGTAATAATGTAATAAGAATCCATACCGATAAAGTGATCCATTGCGTATTTTTCCCTGCTACAAGCCTCCCTAACATATGTAACGGGTGCTTTTTCATAAAAAACCCACCTTCCTTTTTTCCTCCACTATTAATTATATATACTGGTCGGTTAATTAATCAAGAATGAATAAAAATTATGTTATAATTATCTAAACAATACATGTCAGGAGCGAATGGATTTGGAACAAAAACAACGCCCTCTTGGAAGGCCTCGTCAAAATAAAAATACAAAATCTACAAAAGAAACCATTTTAGAAGTTGCAACTCGGTTATTTCTTACTCAAAATTATCAAGTCGTTTCTATGGAGGAAGTAGCAAAAGTTTGTGGTGTTACGAAAGCAACCGTCTACTATTACTATTCAACAAAAGCAGATTTATTTACCGCTACTATGATTCAAATGATGGTACGTATACGTGAGAATATGTCGCAAATACTCTCTACAAACAATACTTTAGAAGAGAGATTATTAAACTTTGCTAAAGTTTACTTACATGCCACAATGGATATCGATATGAAAAATTTTATGAAAGATGCAAAACTGTCGTTATCTGAAGAACAATTGAAAGAATTAAAAAAAGCTGAAGATAGCATGTATGAAGTGTTAGAAAAAGCACTCGCTAAAGCGATGCAATTTGGAGAAATCCAAAAAGGAAACCCTAAATTTGCCGCTCATGCATTCGTATCTTTATTATCAATTGGGAATTTTAAAGATGAAAATGACAATCCTATTCTTACAAATATAGATGAATTAGCACAAGAAATCGTTTCTTTTTATTGGAACGGATTAGGACGTTAAAATTACATGGGTTTCCTTTAATAAAAAAGCATGTTTGTATTTCTTCAAACATGCTTTTTTATCATTTTTTACAAATTTTGAAGTTGAATCTTTATATTCCCCTTACTTAATCCCCCGTGGTAACAAACTACAGATTCAATATCTAGATTTAAATACTTCTTCAAAGACTGCCGTGCTTCCATAATATTTAAAGTTGTTGGAGCATGAACTCCTCCTAACACTCCATTCACACTATACATCGAGTCTCCAGCGACAAGAATTTTGCTTCGTTTCAAATATAAACTAATATGCCCCGGAGTATGCCCTGGAGTATGGAGAATTCGTATTCCACCGCAATACGGAAGTTCTTGCCCGTCAATCACAGTGTCACTCACTTTTCCTTTTGGTGGATTCTCTACATGTACATCTTTCAATAAAGGTAAATCTCCCTCAATATATGGCTTATCTAACTCGTGCGCATATACTTTAATATCGCTTACACCATTCTCAAATACATCAGGAAGGCTACCTATATGATCTATATCCTGGTGTGTCAAAATCACAACTTTTAGCTTATCAACAGATACCCCAACTCTCTCCATCTCTACTTGTATATCTTCGAATTGTCCAGGAAAACCAGTATCTATTAAAACTGCCATTTCATCATTCCATAAAAGAATTGGGTGAATGATAAATTCTTGAAATTTAAGTTGTAACATTTCTACCCCTTTAGCAATCTCCATACAGCAATTCTCCTTTATAACTGAAGTTTGAAAATATGTACGAGTAAACTGAAAATATAAAGCACCGCTATCTCATAATATGTTTTGTCATCCCAATAGAGAATGCTTCAAACCCTATAGATTCATAATAAGATTGCAATTTTCCCACACACATAAGTTGCGGAATAACCTTGTTTTGTTCGCAGTGATGGATTAATCGTTTCACTATGTCTTTTCCAATACCAATATACTGATACTCCGGCATTACACATACACCGCAAATAACACCTGTTATTACACCATCTGATATAACACGCCCCATACCAATTAATTGTTGCTCTTTAAATGCGTATATTGCATACCAACTTTGTTTACACATTTGTTCTAATTCATTCACTGTTAATTTAAGAGAATTCCATCCTAAAGATTCATATAAAGCTAATAATTCATTAAATTTTGTAGGATGTTCACTTGTATAGTGTATACTATTTTTCATGTAAATACTCCCTATTCTATAGTTTGTTAATGTTTCATAAAATTCCCCTTATGAAAATTGCGATTGACGTGAAAATAACTAGAACAAACTTCAATAAGAAAGATAGAATTCCTTCTCAACATAAAATAAAAAGAAGTTATCTCACTTGAGATAACTTCTTTTATGTAAGACTCTCATTATATTATCAACCAAAAAATATACAACTGCATACGATTAGCACAAACAAAACTAATAAACCATTTGAGAAATAACCCATTGAATACTACCCCTTTATTAAATTATGTAAAAGATTTTATCATAAAATGATTTACAACTTAATAACTGAAAAAGACATTGTATTCATTAGTTACGTATATTTAGTAATATTTTAATTTCTATTCATATTCTCCTTACTTTATTGTACTAGAAACTAAAAAGAATTCTCTTTCCCTTTTCATCCCTCAACTAAAATTCAATAATACAAATTTCGAAATGTTAATATATGATAAAATAAATTTAACAACACTTTACTTACAATAATAAGGGGGCCTGCTCATGAAGGCGAATCTAGGAACAATAAAAGAACACTTAAACAGTGAAGAAGATATTCTTTCTACACTCTACTGCGTAATAAATTTTGGTTATATCAGTAGATCTGGCATTTTAGCTGCTACAAATAAAAGATTATTGTTCTGTTCTGATGCTATGTTTGGAAAAGGACTAAAATGGGAATTCAAATATACTGAAATAGAAGATTTCAGTCATACGGATGGGGTTGTATTAGAGATGTCTGCAATTCCCTTTATCAAAAAAATAACCATGAACCATGGAGACGATTTTATTGTCTTTGATAATTTTTCAAGCCCACAAAACGTACAATCCTTTTTTAAGTTGGTTCAATCCAAGCAATAAACCTATCAAGACTCTTACATATACCATATTCTTTGACACGGTAAAGCTTATAGAATGTAAAAAGAGGGTTGCATTTGCACCCCTCTTTTTATATGTCACTGTTTTACTTTAAAATCTCTTTTTCACACATAGCTCTACTTATATTTTTTTGACTCATAATACCTTCTTAATTTTCATAATGTTTTCACCTAACTAAACGTATGATTTAGATTATCTTCATTATGCATGCTACAATCTTTCAATAGACCACATTTAACATTATATAATTTTTATAATTAGATAATACAAATTTATTTACGCTACTTTTACAGCTTTATTCTTCAAAATAAACTTTGCAAATAAGAAACGCACAAGTGGCCCCATAATAATTAATTGTAATGGATAAGCCATAATGAAATTTTTAATAAAAATTGTAAAATATATTGAAACAAATGAATCCCCTTGTAGCCCACCATGTAAATGCATCATAGCCATTCCGAAAAATGACATAAAGAACACCATTCCGATTACCATTGCTGTCGCCATCGCAACTATAATATTTATTTTCTTCGATTTATCAAACGGTAGCATGAATACAATTTTTTTCGCACAAGGTCCAACGATACATATTTCAATTAATAGCGCAATAATAAATCCAATTAGTAGTTCTAATGCAATCTCCTTAATATGAATTGGCCCTCCTGATCCATTCGTTAGTAAATTGTAAAACGTCATTACGATAACCATCCCAAGGCACATCATCATACCAAATTGGAGGTTTTCCTTTCTTGTTGTTGGCAAAATTCATCATCCTTTCTCTTTGAGTCTTTGTCATTATATCGATATTGGAAACCTCTTCGTAAGTGAACATTTTGTGAACAAATTTAAAACGTTTTCATATATTTTCTTTGCTTTCAACTCAAATTCTCACTTTTACTTATAAAGGTTTTATATATTTCAATGTTGAATTACTAAATTGAAACATTACTACTAGGAGGAGAACCATGAATGAACAAGGATTTTTCGTATATCATATCGTAACAAGGAAAAAAATGAAGATTGGACAAAGCATTCAATTTAATAAAAATCAAACTAATACGCTATTCCACTTCTTTTTTGAAAGAAAACATTTAAATTCTAATGGTAAAGATTCTATACAAATTTTAAAAGAACATTATACAAATGAAGAATTACATATAAAGAATGAAAATGCTACAGTCGTTATGAATTACATGGATCAAACAATTAGAGCCATTAGAGAAACGATTGTGGAAATGGTTAGGCTGCAAGAATATCCTGATTATCCATCAAGATTGTCTTGTTTATATGCTGCTAAAAGCTATGAAGATGCTTTAAAATGGAAAGCATTATTTGATTCTTACAATCGAGAAGTTTTGCAGATTGTTAAACTACGAGTAATCGGAAGTTCTTTTGAAGGTGACGGGAATCTTTTACCGAAAGAAGATGCTATTCCTTTTTCTCAAAAAATGGAACAAGCTAGAGAATATTGGAAAGGAAATGTGAATAACGAACTCCCTGAGCTACTCATTAATGGCGAAATTGAAGTAGTCGAAATTATTGATGACTTTTCCTCAATGCATGTTTAATTTCTAACTAAATCAAATAGGATGGAGATTACAATGATGAAAAAAGTGTACTTCAATCATGATGGTGGTGTAGATGATTTAATTTCACTATTTTTATTACTTCAGATGGATAATGTCAAACTTACAGGTGTTTCAGTTATCCCTGCTGATTGCTATTTGGAACCAGCAATATCTGCAAGTCGCAAAATTATTGATCGCTTCAGCAAAGAATATATTGAAGTAGCCGCATCAAATTCCCGTGCGAAAAATCCATTTCCAAAAGACTGGCGGATGCATGCATTTTATGTAGATGCTTTACCAATTTTAAATGAGGCTGGAAAAGTTATAACACCTGTAGCAGCAAAGTCTGCACATCATCACTTAATAGAAACGCTTCTACAAACGGAAGGAAAAACAACTTTATTATTTACGGGACCCCTAACTGACCTTGCTCGTGCATTATATGAAGCTCCCATAGTCGAAGATAAAATTGAACGTCTCGTTTGGATGGGTGGTACATTTCTTACCGCAGGCAATGTACATGAACCAGAGCATGACGGAACAGCTGAGTGGAATTCATTTTGGGACCCTGAAGCAGTGGCTCGTGTATGGGAATCAAAAATTGAAATCGACTTAGTGACACTAGAAAGTACAAACCAAGTTCCATTAACTATAGACATACGTGAACGTTGGGCAAAAGAACGAAATTATATTGGTGTAGATTTCCTTGGCCAATGCTATGCGATGGTTCCTCCCCTCGTTCACTTTTCAACGAACTCTACTTACTACTTGTGGGATGTACTAACAACTGCGCTTGTCGGAAACACTAACCTCGCAAAAACTCAAACGATTAATAGTATCGTTCATACATACGGACCAAGCCAGGGGCGTACAGTGGAATTTGATGGTGGGCGACCTGTAAATGTAGTATATAATGTAAACCACAATGGATTTTTCAACTATATAACTGAATTAGCAAAGAAGGCTTCTACTTGAACCACTATCTATACGAAAAACACATAGAATGACACCCCTCCAGACAATGATTCCCCATTTAGAATTTGGTTGAAACTACATATTTAAGTATTGAAAAGAGTATTGAATTAAATTTCAATACTCTTTTTGTGCAATTTAATTATATTGGATTCATGTCGTGTCTTATTGATTATTCATTTCATAACCATTTACAAAAAACGTTATTGTTTCTAATTCATCTTCATTTAATTCTCTATCTATGTCTCGTTTATACGCTTCCTTTATCTTCCCTTCATCGCCTTTATGTATTTCAGTATAAGTTCCTACTGTTTTTAACATACGAATCTCTTGTAAAAACTCCTCTCGATTTATCGCTTCCCCATGAGAGAGAATATATGTCTCAGCATCAAATTTTTCTAATTCATCTATTAATGCAAACGTTCTTTTCGTCGTATAGTTCCACTTCGAAGAAAAAATATCTGCATATATACAGTCTCCTAAAAACAATATCTTTTCTTCTTTTATGTACATAACAACTGAATCATGTGCATGATCTCCGCCCACATGTTTTAACACGCAGGTCACCTCACCAAGGTCTAATTCAATTTGATCCTGGAACGTTAAGGTTGGAAGAATAATTTTAATATTTCTCGCTTTTTCTTCAAACTCTTTTTTGATGCAATCCGCACAAAATGCAATTTCCGTACCCTCTTTTACGCGTGCGTCCAACGCTTCATCTGTCCATTCATAAGATACTATTGCCTGCATTTCTTTTTTCGTTTCAGCGTGTGAAATAGTTAATGCATTCTGTAATACAGATAATCCAAAAATATGATCCCAATGCCAATGCGTTAGTGCTACAAAATCAGGATTCGATACATTTTTTTCTTTTAACATTTCTAAAAATAATTGTGCATGTTCCTCTGAATTCCCTGCATCGATCATTAACGTTTTTTCTTTTCCAATGACCATTCCTAATATAGGTCTATCTGTTTCAGAAACTGGTGTCATATACCAAAATGAGTTTCCTATTTTTTTAATTTGTTGCATCATTTGTTCCTCCATTTACTATTACTCTCTTGAATTATTATCTGTAGAACCTTTATCAAGCACATAGGGTGAAATTATATTGCTTTCTTTAAAACGTAATAACTTTTTCTATCCATTTAAATATGCATCCCAATCGTAGTCTTCAATTTTATAGAATCTACCTTCATCATTTCTTTCATATGCACATAAAGGTGGTTCCTCAAGAAATTTTAAAATAGAATCATCTATATTCAAAATGACTCCAATTGAAATAATTTGAAAGTTTTTAGGATTATTGACATAGTCATCACTTTCATAACCACTCAGTATTGACCAACCAGAGTCACCTTTTTCTCTTGAATCCTCTTTAAGCATAAAGTTAAATTCTCTTTTTTCAAGTACATCATTACTAACAATTACCTTCGTATCAAAATAAAAATCCCAATCTTTTGAAGATGGATCGTCATATTCCGTATCACATATATTTTCAATCCCAAATGAAATTTTATCACCTATTTTTAAATCTAAGCGATATGGTTCATTGCTCAGTTCCCCTACAAACTTTTCTTCCGGCAGACTACTACCATAGAATAGCAATCTTCTCCCAACTCATTGCCTTCCCAATCATTATATATATGTAATAATTCAAAACCATTCGCTACTAATAATCTTTCTAACTCCTGCGGGTACGTATAACGAAGATCTATCGTTGTTTTTATTTCCTCTACTAGAGTATCCCCCTCATAAAACCTTCTTGTTGTTATGTAGTGCTGTATTTGTTGAATTGAATCGTATGTCATTTCAGTATATAAATCACATTTTCTTCCCTTTTCATCATTAACAGTTGTCCAATATTCTTCTATAGATGGTTGTATTAATTCTTCTTTTGAAGGGAAACGTGTATCGAATATGAATATACCATTCTCAGCTAACACATGATGAATAGATGTTAATAATTGATTTTGATGAATATTTGTAAGGAAATGCTGGAATCCATGCCCCACCATAAATGCTAGCGAAATGGTATCTTCAATGTTCAATTGTAAGCAGTCTTGTTGTAACCATTTTACCTTCTTACAATCCGTAGTTTTTATCTTTGCTTCAGCAAGCATGCCTTCATGTATATCTACACCAATCATTTGATATCCATTTTCTATAAATGGAATTGTAACCCTTCCTGTACCACAGGCAAGATCTAGAATCCATTCATTTTGTATATGTAGTTTTTGTGCCCATGATAGTAAAAACGGAAAATCTGATAAACTTTTATTTTCTATATCATATCGTTTTGGATTTTCGTATTCAGATAAACTCCATTTTGTTTGCAAAATTATTCCTCATTTCATATTTACACTTAAATTTAATATATAAATTATAACGAATTATTAGTTTTTTCTCTATAATCAAACACAATTACTTGGACTAATCTAACTTTCCTTTTCGTAAGCTAAAAATAAGGTGGAAGAATCGGAGTGTGATACGATGGAACGATTATGGATTCCTATGATAGTTACATTTTTTTCATTTGGTGGCTTATTATTAGGCGGTGCTGTTGGCATTGCTACGCGCCAGCTAATTGAAGAAAAAATGCATCGTTTATATGCATTATGTGGCGGAATTTTACTTGGACTCTTACTACTTGAAATTATTCCTGAAACATTTTCAAGTTATGAAATGATTGGACCTATACTTGGTATGGCTATCGGTATTTTAATTATGAGCTTATTAGATAACTATTGTCACCATCCAATGATACATACAAAAGATCAACAAGCATGGCAAACTTTCCTTTTTCTCTCTTTCGCTATATTTATTCATAATTTGCCGAGTGGATTTGCTTTGGGTACTGCTTTTATTAATCATGCTGACTCTGCCATACCTTTTTTAATAGCAATCGTCGTTCACCATATTCCTGAAGGCTTAGCATTAATTATCCCCTTTCTATTTACAAAACATAAATATATTTCCTTTTTATTAACAACTTTATTACTATCTCTTATTCTCGGTACCGGTACAGTTTTTGGAATTTTAATGGAAGGAAAAGCGCTTCATTTACAAGGACTCATTATGGGAAGTGCTATCGGTTCACTTGGCTATGTCACAATTCATGAAATGCTTTGGAAAGCAAAGAAGCAGCTCTCTTTCCTTTCATTTTTAACATGGGCATCTAGTGGATTTTTACTAATAACAGTATTTACACTATTCGCTGGTCATCATTAAAGATAATAATATTATCATTTGTATATTTTTCCTTTTTCTCCAAAACATAATAGTATCTACCTGATTATAAGGAGGAACAATTATGTTTGGAAAAACAGCCGGTGAAGCATTAGTTGATTTATTAATTGACTGGGGCGTAGAACACATATACGGTATGCCTGGAGATTCCATCAATTCTATCATTGAAGCTTTAAGAAAAAAACAAGATAAAATTAAATTCATTCAAGTTCGCCACGAAGAAGCTGGTGCATTAGCAGCGGCTGCCTATGCGAAATTAACAGGAAAACTTGGCGTTTGTATGGCAATTGCAGGACCTGGTGCTATTCATTTATTAAATGGTTTATATGATGCGAAACTCGATAAAGCCCCTGTTCTAGCAATTTCAGGTCAAGTAGAAACCGATTTACTCGGAACGGATTTTTTCCAAGAAGTAAATTTAGAAAGAATGTTTGATGATGTCGCGGTTTATAACCAGCGTATTATGTCAGCAGAGCAACTACCTGCCGTAGTGAATCAAGCAATTCGAATGGCTTATACGAAAAAAGGTGTATCCGTTCTTACAATTCCAGATGATGTCCCGAAATTCGAAGTAAAAAATGGTGCTCGTATTACAAATACTTCTTTTACTTTGCCTGAGTTGTTTCCACAAAAAGAAGATTTAGATGCAGCAAAACTCGCAATAAATACAGCGACAAAACCTGTTATTTTAGCTGGTAAAGGAGCAAAACATGCGAGAGAATCTTTACTTGCATTTGCAGAACATATTGGTGCTCCAATCGTACTTACATTACCAGCTAAAGGCGTTATTCCGGATGAACACCCTCTTTGTATTGGTGGATTAGGATTAATCGGAACGAAACCTTCTTATGAAGCAATGAAGCATGCAGATACTTTAATTATGGTTGGTACTTCTTATCCGTTCACTGGTTTCTTACCTGAAAAAGCTAAGACAATTCATATCGATACAGATCCTGCCCAAATTGGGAAACGTTATGCGACAGATATTGGTTTAGCTGGTGATGCTGAAAAAACTTTACGATGGTTAATTGAAAATGTTGAAGAACACACAGACCATTCCTTCTTAGAACATTACCAAGACATGATGAAAAAGTGGGAAGAAAAATTACACGATCAAGAAGAAGACTCTTCCATTCCAATTAAACCACAACGCGTTATGCATGCTCTGCAGCAAGTAGCACATGATGACGCAATTCTATCAGTCGATGTCGGAAATGTAACAGTATGGACAGCAAGGCACTTCCGTATGACAAATCAACAATTTATCATTTCTAGCTGGCTCGCAACTCTTGGCTGCGGTTTACCTGGTGCTCTTGCTGGAAAAATTGCATTCCCGGATAAACAAGTATTTGCAGTTTGTGGTGACGGTGGTTTTGGAATGACAATGAACGACTTCGTAACAGCTGTTAAATATAAACTACCAATTGTTGTCGTCGTATTAAACAATAATAAAATTGCGATGATTAAATTCGAGCAAGAAGTCATGGGTAATATCGAATTCGAAACAGACTTAACAAACCCTGATTTTGCAAAATATGCAGAGGCGTGTGGAGGTATCGGATACCGCGTTGAACATATAGATGAATTACTCCCAGCTTTTGAAAACGCAGTAAAACAAAACAAACCATGTATTATCGATGTAGTTGTAGATGCTAACGAAGCACCAATGCCAGCAAAAATCACATTTGGTCAAGCTGCTGGTTATACGAAGCATATGATAAAAGAATTATTTGAAGAAGGTAAGATTGATTTACCACCACTATAAACAGAAAAAGATAGCTGAAAACAAGTTGCTTTCAGCTATCTTTTTATTTTTGTATCTCTCTATAAAAAGAAAAGTCATTCGTAGTTGGTTGTACTTGTTTCTCTGCTTGCACTTCTCTACCTTTCCGCTCTGGCCTTCTCGTATTTCCTAACTTAATCGCATCTTGCATACTATTACTAACTAGATTTCCTGCGAGAATTGTCATACTATAAAAAGCAATCGGTATAAGTACAATCCATGTATGTGTAGTTAAATGGCGGAAGTTTTGACCAATTAGGCCAGTCCATTCTTTTGTTACACTATCTGGATCCATTCCACTGAAGGTTATTGTTCCGCCAAAAAATAATTGTAACAAACCAAGATGTAAAAGAAGTAATAACGTACTTACAAATTGTTGTGCTACTAATAAAAGAAATGGTGGTAACATATGAGGCCATATATGGCGCTTCAACCTCTGCCACTTACTACCGCCGAGCACAGTGGCTGCCAACATAAATTCTTCTTTCTTAATACGTTTTACTTCTTGCGCTACATACAACATCACTGTTGGTACAGCGAGACATACAAGAACTATAATTTGAAATGCCACACGCAAATATAACGGCACAACTTCTGCTCCACTATCAAACGTTAATACTTCATTTAACATAAAATAAGAAATCATAACCATCGGTACAATACTAAAAGGATCAAAAAAGGATGAAATAACTGGAAAAGAGCGTTTACCATACATACCAAGAAGTAAACCAATTCCCCCTCCAACTATAACTCGTAAAATCGCTATAATTATACTTGCACCAACTGTCCATTTTGCACCTTCTATTATTAATTGAACAAGGTCACGACCTTTCACATCACTTCCAAACCAAAATTTACTTGATGGTGCAAATGGAGCTGCCTCTAGTTCCCCTTTTTCGTTATACATCATCGTAAGTTCACGAATATTCCCATCAAAAAACAACGTATATCCAATACTAACAATCATTAGTACACTCAAAAAAGTAATACCTATCCAAAATCTCACATCTCTTTTTACAACTTGCCACATGTTACACACGCTCCTTTATAACATTTTGTAAGAACGTATGTAATAAACGAAATAGTATAAAAAGCGGTACGTATAATATTACTAGACTCACTGTAAATATTTCTAATTTCGAATTTTCTTTTACAAAAACAAACATACCGTACGTATTAAATATCCATTCAATAATATATAAATTTGATAACATAAATAAAATATTTGTTTTTGCATAATAGATCGTTGTTAACAAAACATTTCTTGAAATATGATGTGTTAAAATATGTCTTAAACTAAGCCCTTTACTTTTAGCAAATAAACTATAATCTTTCTCTAATTCTTCTTTAAACCGTAATAACAACAGTTTAATAAACAATAATGTTGTTGGTATTGTAAGACATATAATTGGTAACAAACGTATCCTTTCTTCCCCTAATCCAGCCAGTTTGATCGGCATAACTCCTGTTTTTTGAAACATAATTACGACAAGAAGTTGCGATAATAAAATAAGTAATATATCTGGTATACTCTCAAGCGTAAGAAAAATCCCGTTCCACATTTTCTGTTTCATATGAGAACGTTGTAATACCCAAATGACAAGTATATACGCTATAAGCAAAGAGAGTAAAAAAGCTGAAAGAAATACAATCATCGTTTCAATATAATGAATCCATATTTGCGGAAATAATTTTCTTGAATCCCGAAATCCATATGTAATTTCACCCGGTTGAAGTAACTTCCCTCCAAGAAATACAATCGTATTCCAAAAACCGATTAAATCAATTTGTAATCCCTTAAATAAACGTGGTAGCGCTCCTAGGCAGATTATACATAAAATTGCAGCTACTAGTTGTAAACAAGTAATCCCACACCACTTAACCATTCGCATCAACATAACAATTTCCCCTTACCACACGATAGAATATTCAGAAATAAAAAACTAAATATATCACATCTCTTTAGCTACTGTATGTACTTGCTTTTGCCCACTTGGTAAAATAGCTTGATATAAACATGTAACAAACAATAATAAACCAAATAAAATAATATACAATGTATCTGCAAGAATCCATTTTGGGAATAACATCGCTATCGCACCGAGAGATAAAAGCTGGAATCCTGTCGTTAATGGACTAAGCAAGCTTTGTACACGCCCCATGAATGACTCTTCTACAATTTCATACATCCAGCCCGATATTGCAACATTAATAAACGGTAAAAAGAAAGTCGCAAAAGCGATACATACATAAAAAGACCATACGTGATTTACAAAGTAACACATACCGAAGAAGATCCCTGAACCTGCCATACCAAATACAATAATAGGTTTAGGAGCATATTTCTTACCTATACTCGTTGCTACTATACTTCCAATTAATAATGAAATCCCTCCAACTACACCGCCCACCATTGCTAAACTTTCATACGTTGCTGGTGCCAATTTGTATTTTAATATGTAAGTAGTAGATACGCTTAAAATACCATTTAATAAACCAAACACGATAAATCCTAAAAGTAATTTTTTTAAAGTTTCATTTTGGTATATATACTTGATCCCTTCTTTAAACTCTGTTATTAACATCTTCAAATTAACTTCTTTCCATTTTGTTCTCCCATTTGGTAAACGAACTTTTTCTGGAATGGAGATCGTTTGAATCAAAATACCACTCATAATAAAAGTGAGCGTATTTACTAAAATGCTCCCGTAAATTCCAAAAGTCCAGTACACCATCGTTGCAATTCCTACACCAAACAAAGCATACAAACTATTTACCATTTGATTCATACCCGCTGCTGCACCGTATTGGTCTGATTCAACCACTCCCTGTATCATCGACTGTTCTGATGGAGAGAAAAATTGTATACATGCATTTTCCAAAAACAAAAATATAAAGACAAGTATAATCATCCCGTAATAAAGCGAAATTAGGATTCCAATATTACAGAGCGAACAACATATATTACTTATCGTACAAATACGTTGTCTATCAAAACGATCCACTACTGTCCCTACTAATAGAAAAAAGATTAATGCAGGTAACGCAATCATAATTTGCGTCATTGTTGCGTAAACTGGTTGTTTTCCGTATTGATCTAACAAGTAAAACATTAAAGAAATTCCAGCAATCATAGAACCGAGTCGTTCTAAAATATTCGCTAGAAAAAATCGTGCATACACTTTGTTGCGAAATAACTGTAGCATTTCTTTCATATTTCGTATCCTTTCTCTCGACAAAATAGTATTATTTTAGTCATTTCTCGGAAGTTATATTATATTTTTCGACCATTATCCAATCTTTTCCTTCTGTATAGAGAACATTATGAAAAAAGCCCTTGTTTTCAAACAAGGACTCTTTTCATAAACTATTTAGCTACTTCTTCTTTCGGCATTACCATACCTTTATAAAGTTGAACAGTTATCCAGTAATAGATGAAATAAATGACTAAGAAAATCCCAATTGGCACCCACACTTTTACAAACGGGTCAACTAATATAAAACTAAATAAGTTAAGCCCTACTAACACGTGAGAAATACCAATGATTGCTGGGAAGATAAATAAATATGAAATTTCTTTATATATACTTTTCGTTAACATACTACGTCTCACACCGATTTTTCGTAACATTTCATAACGGCGTACATCACGAGAAGCACCTGTTAATATTTTGAACATAAGGGAACTTGCCATCATTGCTAAAAATGCAATTCCGAGGAAAAATCCCATAAACATTGTTCCACTCATGAAGCTGTTCATAAATTGATAAATTGTCATTTTCGTAAATAAGTCTACTTTTGTACCTGTTGTTTTTTCAATTTGTTCTTTTTGTCTCTTATCTATTTCGATCAACAACGGTTTATACTTTTTCATATCATCTACTTTTGCTAATGTTACAGTGTGTTCTGTTCCTTGAATTCCTTTATAATGTGCTTCATCTGCAATTCTTACAGGTTTTCCGTTAAATTGATTATGTGTAATTTGTATTTCTCTTACAATTGCATCTTCCCAATCTCTCGGCATACGAGGGAATTTTGCTGATTCAGGAGCCTCTAAAGCAGAATATACAGGTTCAGTTAAAGGTTCAGTCACACGTTTACGAACAGGCTCTTTTAAAGTTTTTGTATCAAAGTGGTCTGAAACAAGTGGCGGTTTCGCAGTTAAATCGTTACGTAAGTAATAAACCGCTTCTCCATCTACTTTATACTTGTACTGGCTTTCTTCCACAATTTCCATTTCTTTTAATGCAGCTGTATCTTGTTCATTTGGATCATGAATTACGACATCATATACACGTGAGAAGTCTGTCATAATACCTACATTTTTTTGGAATGCCATACCTGCAGTCATCGCACCTGCGCCTAATGCAATTAACATTGCTACAGTACCTAATACTCTCGATAAGCTATTTACTCGAAAGCGTAGCTGTGCATATGTAAAACTATTTAAGCCCGTTTCATTTCGTTTTTTATTCCCTTTAATTTTCATCACAAAAAATGGGAGCAATGAACTAAAGATAAAATATGTTCCAAGTGTTGTAACGATTGTCGCTATTATAAAACCGAGTTCAGCAAACGTTTTTATATTTATCATAAAATAGTATCCTGTACTTACTAGTAATACACCAAGTACAGTCATTATAATAATGCGAGTTTTGCTTTTCTTCACTTCATCTAGTGTTTCATCTTCACGTATTAATTCTAATTCTGTTTTACGTAATAAGCGGATGCTATTCATTAAACCAGTAATAAAAAATAGTACTAAAAAGAAAATAGCTGTAACTATGATTGCTGGTGTATATACAGATGAATAACTACCCTTTGCTGAAATTTCCATACCATTCATTAAAAAGTTTCCTGCTACACTTGCTAGTAACATCCCTACTAAAATCCCGATAATAATACTAACAATACCCATACCGAATGTTTCAATAAATAATAATTGTGCTACTTTTTTCTTTTTCGCACCAAGCATCATGTACATACCGAGTTCTTTTCTTCTTAACGTGAGTAAGAAAGAATTGGCATATATAATATAAAATACAGTGATGAAAGATAATAGTATTGCACCTACCCAGAATACGAGTCTAATACTACTAATAAGACTATTATCCTTCGTAAATTCACTATTCATCGCCATCGTTTGGAACATGTAAAAAATACTAATACTAATAACGAGACCGATAAGTAAAACCATATAATCTTTTAACATCTTTTTCATACTATGACGTGATAATTTGAATAACATAGTCTCGCCCCCTACTTAGACTCAGCAGCTGAGCCCATATGAGCGAGCACACCTAAAATGTCTTGATAGAAACTTTCTCGCGTTCCTTGACGCTTTAATTCTTTATATAGAAGACCATCTTGAATAAATAATATACGCTCACAATAACTCGCACTAAATGCATCGTGTGTAACCATCAAAATACTTACATTGTGATTTTCATGTAAATCTTGCATCGCTTCTAATAAGCTTTTTGCATTTTTACTATCAAGTGCTCCTGTCGGTTCATCTGCTAATACGATTGCTGGATTATGTACTAAAGCTCGTGCTGCCGCTGTTCTTTGCTTTTGTCCACCAGAAACAGCAGTTGGATATTTTGTTAAAATTTCAGTAATTCCTAATTTCTTCGCCACCTCATTTACCTTTCCAGTAATCTCACTTGAAGGTACACCTTGCAGAGAAAGTGGTAAAGCAATATTTTCATAAATTGATAAGTTTTCTAGTAAGTTAAAATCTTGAAAGATGAACCCTAATTTTTGAGATCGAAAATCTGATAATGCATTCCCCTTCATAGAAGTAATATTTGTACCAGCTATTGTCACACTGCCACCTGTCGCTTGATCCAATGTACTAATCACATTCAGTAAAGTCGTCTTTCCAGATCCAGAAGGACCCATAATCCCTACAAATTCCCCTTCTTTAATACTTAATGACACACCCCTTAATGCTTTTGACTGATTCTCATTTCTTTTCCCATACGTTTTTTCTACACTTTCTACAGTAACTACATTTGTTGACATCTCTTTCACTCCATCCCTTTTGTATAAATTTAATTTCTCACACATTTCTTATCTTTTTCTCATGTAAATTCTTAAGAATTTTTTAATTATTCAAACCAAAAAGGTTATACAGGTAACATGAACCTATTTCCTACTTCATATTCTCATCTTTCTACAACTCGTTCCTTCGATTTCGCTTACATTTACCTTACATTTTTGTAAGGTAAAAAAGAAAACACACCATTATGAATTGGTGTGTTTTCTCTTTAAACTCTATTTCCGATTATTTATTTCCTCTTTCATACTTTCCACAAATCCATTTAGTTCAACAACTTCTGATTTTTCTTCCCCATATTTACGTACATTTACAGCTCCGTTCTCCATTTCCTTATCCCCAATAACAAGTACATAAGGAATTTTTTGCATTTGTGCTTCTCTAATTTTATATCCTAATTTTTCATCTCGTACATCTCGTTCGACACGAACACCAACTTGTGCTAATTTATCCGCAATCTCATCTGCGTATTGTACATGGACTGCATTCGAAACTGGAATGACTTTCACTTGAACTGGTGCCACCCATGCCGGGAATGCACCACCAAAGTGCTCAATTAATATTGCTAAAAATCGGTCTAAAGATCCTAATACTGCTCTATGAATGACAACTGGTCTTCTCTTTTCATTCTTCTCATCTATATAATTTAAGTCAAACTTTTCGGGCATTTGGAAATCTAGCTGGATTGTTCCGCACTGATGACTTCTATTTAAAGCATCTTTAATATGGAAGTCAATTTTCGGTCCGTAAAATGCACCGTCACCTTCATTTAGTCTATATTTACAATTCAATGAATGTAATACATTTGCTAACGCCGCTTCTGCTTGTTCCCACAACTTATCATCACCCATTGAATCTTCTGGACGAGTAGAAAGTTCTACTTCATATTCAAATCCAAAAGTTTTATATACATAATCGATTTGCGCCATTACAGATTTGATTTCATCTTCAATTTGTTCTGGAGTTACAAATAAATGTGCATCATCTTGGCAGAAAGTACGTACTCTTAATAATCCGTTTAACGCCCCACTAAATTCATGGCGATGTACTTGACCAAACTCACACATACGAATCGGTAATTCGCGATAAGAATGCAATTTATTTTTGAACATTAACATATGACCTGGGCAGTTCATTGGTTTTAATGCAAAACTTTTATTATCCACTTCTGAGAAATACATATTATCTTTATAATGTCCCCAGTGCCCTGATCTTTCCCATACTTCTTGGTTCATCATGAATGGAGTGCGTACTTCTTGATAATTATATTCTTTTTGAATTTCTCTTAAAAAAGCTTCTAATTCATTACGAATAATTTGACCTTTCGGTAAATAAAACGGCATTCCCGGAGCCTCTTCAGAAAACATAAATAACTCAAGCTCACTCCCTAATTTACGATGATTTCTTTTTGCTGCTTCTTCAACGAAATGTAAATACTCTTCTAATTCTTTCTGGGAAGAGAATGCAACACCATATATACGCTGAAGCACTTGGTTATTACTATCTCCTCGCCAATATGCACCAGAAACGTGAGTTAATTGGAAGGCTTTCAAATAACCTGTAGATGGTAAATGTGGCCCTCTACATAAATCTACAAATTCACCTTGCTTATATAGTGTTACACTTTCCTCACTAGGAATTGCTTCTAAAAGTTCTAATTTCAAGCGATCATTCATTTCTTGAAATAGTTTTGCTGCTTCTTCTCGAGAAACCTCAACTCGTTCTATTTTTAAATTTTCTTTTATAATATTTTTCATTTCTATTTCGATTTTTCGTAAGTCTTCTACATTTACACTACTTGGAAGATCCATATCATAATAAAACCCATTTTCAATAACCGGTCCTACACCAAGGTTTACATTACCATAAATTCTTTTTATAGCTTGCGCTAAAATATGTGCCGCAGAGTGCCTTGCAATTTCTACACCCTCATTTGAATCTATAGTAATGATTTCTACTTCCGCATTTCCTTCAATATTTCGGCGTAAATCATATACCCCATCATTTACTTTCCCTGCGACTGCTTTCTTTTTTAAGCTACTGCTAATGGATCCCGCAATTTCTTCTAAAGTAATTCCTTTTACAAATTCTTTCACGCTACCATCTGGAAATTTAATTTCAATCATTTGTTCTTTCATTTTTCATCTCTCCATTTCATAATAAAAAGCACACTCATCCCTAAAATAGGGACGAGCGTGCTTATACCCGTGGTTCCACCCAGATTCCCATCATAAAAAACATAATGGCTTCATTTACGGTAACGTCGTTTACACGGCACTAGATACTTCATTTCCCCAGTGCAGCTCTAAGGTGGTAAGTTATTTTTCTGCGTTAGGAAGTTCTCAGCTTTCCTTCCTTCTCTGTATAACCGGGGAAAATAACTCGTGTCCTTTTCTTCGCTTATTATGAAATTGAATGCAAAAAAGCATATTCATCCCTAAAATAGGGACGAATATGCTTATATCCGTGGTTCCACCCAGATTCCCATCATAAAAAACATAATGGCTTCTTTTGCGATAACGTCGCTTACACGGCACTAGATACTTCGTTTCCCTAGTGCAGCTCTAAGGTGGTAAGTTATTTTTCTGCGTTAGGAAGTTCTCAGCTTTCCTTCCTTCTCTGTATAACCGGGGAAAATAACTCGTGTCCTTTTCTTTGCTTTTTTAAATACATCCATTAATTGTTATTTACTATATCTTATTCATTTTATTTTTGCAAGTGTTTGGAAAAGATTTTTTATTTAATAAAAAAAGAAACCAAAAAATGTTTTTGGTTTCTCCTTCTCAATTTTACCACTCTTGTGGTTCGTAATTTAAGTCTGCAAATAGACGGCGTTTCTCTTTCTTCGTTAAATCTCTCCACTGTCCAACTGGTAAATTATTTAATTCAATATTCATAATTCTCGTACGTTTTAACGTATATACTTGATATCCTAAAGCTTCACACATACGGCGAATTTGACGATTCAATCCTTGTGTTAAAATAATTTTGAACTCATATTTTGATAACTGTGTGATCTCACAAGGAAGTGTTTTTGTACCTAGAATTTTAACACCCGCTGCCATTTTTTCTAAGAAATCAGGTGTAATTGGCTTATCTACTGAAACGATATATTCTTTCTCATGTTTGTTTTCAGCACGTAAAATTTCATTAACAATATCACCATCATTCGTTAACAAAATTAAACCATCTGAATCTTTATCAAGACGTCCAATGTGACTAATTCGTAATGGATGATTCACTAGATCGATAATATTACCTTTTACTGATTTTTCACTCGTACATGTAATACCTACTGGTTTATTTAAAGCGATATATACGTGATCTCGAGCAATGCGAAGTTGCTCTCCATTTACGCGTACATCATCACCTGGATTCACTTGGTCACCAATTTTTGCAACCTTACCGTTAATAATTACTCTTCTCTCATTAATTAATTTATCTGCTCCGCGTCGAGACGCTTTTCCAGCTTCACTAATAAATTTATTGATACGCAAATTAGGCACATCCTTTTCTAAAAAAATTTCAAGCTCACACTGCTTCTACCGTACAATACAAAAGGGTAAGCCTCCTATTATAACTTAAATATATTAACATGAAAGGGCATATAACGTCTTCTATAAATTACTTATTTATAAGAAAATATCTTTATTATACATTCATTTATGCACTTTTTCCGTGCTTAATATACAAACCATTCTTCCTTACATACAACTTGTTTACCTCTCATATCTTCTATATCTTCATGAATATTAGCTAGTTTATACAACTCAGGGAAAATCTCTTCTACATAATTTTGATGTGCCATTCCATCTTTCCAATAAGTTAACACGATGTAACGATTTTCATTTTGTAAAGACTTCCCAACTACCCCACCTAGCATCCCTTTTATATTTTTCATTCCTTTATTCCAAATTGTTTCTTGTTTATGTAAAAATTGCTTTTCTTTTTCTTCCTTTACATCACATACAGCCGCCCTTACGAAGGATCCTTCTGTAACAACGTCTTTCAAAGGCACTTCTGCTATATCATACAATGTTTGAAATAATTCGATTTCACATGAAAGAAACGTATCCTCTTGATTACTATTTAAATAAATTGTATCGTGAGCACCATTCATAAATGATTGATATGCATTTCTATCTTCCCATAAAGTAAATACACATGCCTCATTTTCATTCCATCCACCAAATTGTCCATAAAAACCATCTAGGTGCTGTATATCACGCCATTTTTCTTGTGCCATTGAAAATAACTCTTTTTTCTCTTCTTCTACTTTACAATAGATTGTTTTTAGTAGCATTTTTAATTTCCCCTTTAGCATATAATTGATCTTCTTCTCACAATAATTAGTTCACATAATATTTTTATAATCACCCTAATACTCTTTATAGATATATAGAACTAATCATATTTAGCAATACATCTATCAAAACATCTATCGAATTTAATTTCAAATAATTCAGAATGAAAAAAAAGATGTAACTCTTAATGAATTACATCTTTAGCTAATCTCCCTTATTCATCTTTTTCTCAAATAAATAATACGTAATTTCTCCCGGATAATGTAATACAGTTACCTTCCGCTCCCCTTTTTTAAAACTAACAGTATGCCCGTTTTCACCTAAGTTCTCCCATCCACTTACCGTTGTAATAGGCATTACACTTATATATTTATAACCCTCTTCCTTATCATCGTTAATATGTATTGCTGACATTGGTACTGGAAAATCTTTAATTTTAGATTCTTTATTCATAAATATGAATGCAATTAAACCAACTAATAACATAGCCATTGAAATATTTGAAACTAGTTTTCTTCTATTCATTTCTACTAAAAATCCTCTTTTCTTACATATTACTTTCATCATTTTACTAACTTTAATTATTTATGTATATAATATATATATATTATATACTTTCTAACCTATTTTCTCTACTTCAAACAACATTATTGTTATATATTATAATTACAAGTTTTTTAATTTTGGAGGCGTTACATATTGCAAAAATTAATTTTTACTAAATGGACAGTTGTTATTTCTATTTTCATCATTTTCGGTACAATTTTCTACGTTACTAATGTTAAAAATAACAAAGAAAAAGCACCTGTAGAAACAACGGATACAAAAACTTTCAAAACGAAATTACAGCCTAAAATTAATGAATTGACTACTAATTATAATGATATCATCGAAAAAGATTGGTTGCCTGCCTGGGAAGAGATTAACACGAACGGTGATTCAGTAGACAGAGATAAACTATTAGTTACAATGAATGCTGTTTCCAAACAATATGAAAACATTATGAATGAAATAGACATTTTGAAAATTAAAGAAGATATATCAGAAGTACAAATACAAGAACAACTTCTTTATTTCACAACTGAATTTAAGGCTGCTTCTAAATTTATGAAAAACGCGGCAGATTTAATTATAGACGGAGCCACTAACTCTACTCCAAACAGTGCAACAATTGAAAATACGAAACATGCTTTAGGGCTTGCAGATCAACATATTGTCATCGCTTTATCTACTTTAACTGAAGTTGAAGAGAAATTAGGACTTTCGAAAAAATAGAATTCTTTACTATTTTAAAATAAAAAATGATTGCATTTCATTAATTGTATATCTATAATGTTTTTATTGATTCTATACACATTCAATTCGTATAGGTTATTAATTTTATAATTCGGATGAACCATTCAGGAGAAGGTCTATTGATCTACCGACGGGGCAAAAAGTTGTTAACCGACTTTGAAACTCTCAGGTCTTGTTTACAAGTAGAACTGCATGGGGACGAATCTCTGGAGAGACTCCCTCCCGCTTTAAATAGCGCGGAGGAAAACGAGCACCGAAGGAGCAAATCCGCTACTATAGCGGATAATCTCTCAGGTAAAAGGACAGAGACAAGCGAAAGAAAATGCCGATTTGTATCGGTTTATTTTTCTATCCCTTGTTTCTCCAGAGACCATTTCATTTACTTGAAGTGGTTTTTATTTTTTCTAAAAAAGGAGAATAAAGATGGAGACAGTAAGTAAAGTATTAGAACAAATCAATCACTATGTGTGGGGATTACCAACGTTGTTGTTACTCGTTGGTACTGGTATTATTCTCACAGTGCGTTTAAAAGGTTTACAGTTTAGTAAACTATTATACGCTCACAAACTAGCTTTTAAAAAATCAGAAGATACATCTTCCTCTGGAGATATTAGCCACTTCCAAGCACTTATGACAGCTATGGCGGCAACGATTGGTATGGGAAATATAGCTGGTGTTGCAACTGCTGTGACGATCGGTGGACCTGGTGCCATCTTTTGGATGTGGATTACTGCTTTGTTTGGTATGGCAACAAAATATGCCGAAGCAATTCTTGCGGTGAAATACCGTGTTAGTAATGAAAATGGTGAATATTCAGGTGGACCAATGTACTATTTAGAACGTGGTTTAGGTAAGAAGTGGCTTGCAGTTTTATTTGCTATATTCGGTACAACTGCTTCTTTCGGTATCGGGAATATGGTGCAATCTAATTCAGTTGCAGAGGCAATGCGAATTAATTTCTCTTTCCCTCCTGCTTTAACTGGTATAGTAATGTCATTTTTAATCGCTATCGTTATTTTAGGCGGTGTAAAAAAAATTGGGAAAGTAACAGGATATGTTGTTCCTATTAAAGCTTTCTTTTATATCATTGCTGGTCTTATCATTATTTTCTATCACTACGATCAAATTCCTGAAGCATTTTCACTTATTTTTTCTGGTGCGTTTAATGGTACTGCAGCTGCTGGTGGTTTTATCGGTGCAACAGTTGCATCAGCTATTCAAATTGGAATGGCGCGCGGCGTATTTGCGAACGAAGCTGGTTTAGGGAGTGCCCCTATTGCCGCGGCGGCTGCAAAAACTGATTCCCCTGCAAAGCAAGCTTTAGTTTCAATGACTGGTACTTTTCTAGATACGTTTATTGTATGTACAATTACAGGGCTAGTATTAATTACTACAGGTGCATGGAAGTCTGGTAAAACTGGGGTTGAAGCTACAACACTTGCGTTTCAATCTGTATTCGGTACTGCTGGTAGTATGATTCTTGGTATCGCAATTATTTTATTCGCCTACTCTACTATTTTAGGCTGGTCGTATTACGGTGAGAAATGCGTGGCTTATTTATTTGGAGAAAGTGCTGTTAAATATTATAAAGCAATCTTTATTGTCATGATTGCTATTGGTGCGAATTTAAAATTAGGCATCGTATGGACATTTGCGGATATTGCAAATGGACTTATGGCGATTCCAAACTTAATTGGTCTTATTGGGTTAAGTGGTATTGTTG
The DNA here is from genome assembly GCF_027715825.1 of Bacillus cereus group sp. Bc061. NCBI lineage: Bacteria > Bacillati > Bacillota > Bacilli > Caryophanales > Bacillaceae > Bacillus > Bacillus cereus group sp. Bc061. Next base: position 904,433 of record NZ_JAQFTZ010000001.1, on the reverse strand, counting down.
TTGCTGAAACGAATCGCTTTTTACAAGCAGAGAAATTGAAAAAAAGTCATAAAAAACAGGCAAGTTAATCTATGAAAAAAGGAATGACTCATACATGATGAGCATTCCTTTTTTCATCCCCTCTTTTACTTTATTACTATCATTAAAAATATATTTATATCAATGTTTACTCCTTTTTATTCCTCCAAAAGTTTTTCACATAAATGTCATAAATCGTATGGTCTAACTATATAGTTGAAAAGGAATGCGACATTAAAGTGTCGCTGAAAAACTCATCCAAGAAAAGGGAGGAAAAATCTTTTGAAAAACAAAATCATTGTTTTCCTATCTGTTTTGTCTTTTATTATTGGTGGTTTCTTCTTTAACACGAATACTTCAAGCGCTGAAACATCATCTACTGATTACGTTCCTAACCAATTAATCGTTAAGTTCAAGCAAAATGCATCTTTAAGTAATGTGCAATCTTTTCATAAATCTGTCGGAGCTAATGTCTTATCTAAAGATGATAAGTTAGGTTTTGAAGTCGTTCAATTTTCAAAAGGTACTGTAAAAGAAAAAATAAAGAGTTATAAAAATAATCCAGATGTGGAATATGCAGAACCGAATTATTACGTTCACGCCTTTTGGACTCCAAACGACCCATATTTTAAAAATCAATATGGATTACAAAAAATTCAAGCTCCACAAGCTTGGGATAGCCAACGAAGTGATCCTGGTGTAAAAGTAGCCATTATTGATACAGGAGTTCAAGGCTCACACCCTGATTTGGCTTCGAAAGTAATTTACGGGCATGATTATGTTGATAACGACAATACATCTGATGATGGGAATGGTCATGGTACACATTGCGCTGGAATTACTGGAGCACTTACGAATAACAGCGTCGGAATTGCTGGTGTTGCCCCACAAACTTCCATTTATGCTGTTCGCGTATTAGATAATCAAGGAAGTGGTACTCTCGATGCTGTAGCGCAAGGTATTCGAGAAGCTGCTGATTCGGGTGCAAAAGTAATTAGTTTAAGTTTAGGAGCTCCAAATGGTGGTACTGCATTACAACAGGCCGTTCAATATGCATGGAATAAAGGCTCTGTTATAGTTGCAGCTGCTGGAAATGCTGGAAATACAAAAGCTAATTACCCTGCTTATTACAGCGAAGTAATTGCAGTTGCTTCTACAGACCAATTAGATAAGAAATCTTCATTTTCTACTTATGGTAGCTGGGTTGATGTTGCAGCACCAGGTTCAAATATATATTCTACTTATAAAGGAAGCACGTATCAATCATTAAGTGGTACATCTATGGCAACACCTCATGTCGCAGGAGTTGCTGCTCTTTTAGCAAATCAAGGATATAGCAATACACAAATTCGCCAAATTATTGAGTCAACTTCTGATAAAATTACTGGTACAGGTACGTACTGGAAAAACGGTAGAGTCAATGCATATAAAGCTGTACAATATGCGAAGCAATTACAAGAAAATAAAGCTTCTTAAGAAATAAAGTAAAACTTTAATCAGTTGATCTACCATTCATGCGGAATAAAATAGAAGGAGAGACTTCTACAACTAAAGCCTCTCCTTCTTATAAACTATATTACTCTCCCTGCTTTTTAACCATATGTAAATACAGAACAAAATCCATCATTGTCGACGAATGACCAAGTTGACGAATCATCGCTGTTATATTTCCTCTATGATATGTACCATGATTTACGACATGTTGTACTAACTCTAAAATTGAAGTTTCTAATTTTCCTACATATGGATTCTCGATAACAAATACAGCATTCACATCTTGTATTGTACTTAAAAAGTCTTTATATTGATCTGCCATGTTTTCAAACATTTTTTCTAATTCATGTAACGATTTGTTTTCCATTTGTTTTCGTAAATCTTCTCGGCCTTGTATTGCTTCATTCATACTTTTACCATGCAATATGTGTAACCACACTTGATCTGTAATATAAATATGGGCAAACGTATCCTTGATTGATGGAAATACACTCTGCATCTGTTCAGTAAAAATCGTCTCATAGTTTGGTAATTCTTTTAGTCGATTGAATAATCGTAGATTAGCCCAAGCATGGTAATCCACTTGTTTTAACATGTACTCTTTCAATCGAAATCGCCTCCTTATTGTATGAAACGAATAGTTTGTTTCTTTATTTCTGATTCTCTATCAGCTTTTGCAATTCCTTTTTCTTCAATTTCTTGTTTATTTATAGTTTTATATTTTACATACGTATGAAATTCCGTTTGAAATGGAAACGGTGTAATCCGAATTGTTTCCTTGTCCACCCATTCAGCTTGTATAGGTTTCTCCTCCTTACTATTAAACATTTCTGTTCCTTCAAAACCATCTTTAAACAAATCAATTTCCTCTTCCTTCTCTACACCCGGTTTATTCATACAGACATATAAAGAAAGTTCATCGCAAAACTTTAATAATCTATAATGCTTATCGAACATCACAAATTGCTCTTTTGTTAGCGTCGTCAATATTCTTTTTTGTCGTTCCAATTCCCCTGTATAAAATGACATCATTTCTTCATCTTCCTCATTTAATGGAAATGATAAAAAATGCTTACTACAAAGTAATGCTCCGTATGGATTGGCATCTTCAATTTCATTCAAACCAATCGTATAAAAGACAAAGCGTAATGAACTTGGACAATCCATAAAAGTATATGGAATATTTTTAGCATCATTTAAAATTGGTACTTTATCAAGTTCTATCCATCCTCTATCATGCTCATATATTGCATCAATTGTCTCTTTTAAATATGTTTCATCTTCAAAAAAATCTTCTTTTATATGCTTCGCAATCTCTCCAGCTAAAAAACCATGATCATGTTGACGAATTAATATACTTTCTTTCTCATCCTTTTCACGAAAAATCATCTGTATACTCCCCCTCATCCTCATATTACAGCGTTTTCTATGCATCAATTCTTAATTAATCCCTAAATATTAGCAGGGATTCAGTTTCTTGCAACGAAATTAACATAACTATATAGCATTCTTTCTAACAATATAAATAGCTTTATCTTTACTATCTATTATACTAAATCATTCATTCCAAAAAATTTTTTTATGAGGTGAAAACATGAACAAAACAGAATTAATTAAAAATGTCGCACAATCAGCTGATATTTCTCAAAAGGATGCTTCTGCAGCTGTACAATCTGTATTTGACACAATTGCTACTGCATTACAGTCTGGCGATAAAGTTCAATTAATCGGCTTTGGAACTTTTGAAGTGCGTGAAAGATCTGCTCGTACAGGACGTAATCCACAAACCGGCGAAGAAATTCAAATCGCTGCTGGTAAAGTTCCTGCATTTAAAGCAGGTAAAGAGTTAAAAGAAGCTGTGAAATAAACAAGAAACCAGCCATTTTATAGGCTGGTTTCTTGTTTTAATTTAGTAATTGCTTTATATTTTCTGCATGATACACCTCGCAAATATAAAATATGCATCTGCAGTTACTTACAATTTGATATTTTCTTGTTGGATACACATGCGCCGAAACAGAGCATCCATCAAATAATTCAATAATATTCCCAGAAGGCTGATATCCTTCATATAATACGTTCCTTCTTACTTCCATCTTTTCTATAAGTTTTTCAACTGGAATGTTTCCACTCTCTAGCTCCCTCTTTATTGTATTTGGTAAAAACGAGGTATCCGCAAAAATGAGATTTTCAGATAATACTTTCCCTTTATAACTAATATTGGATACACGGTAAAGAAATGTTCCGTTTTTATCAAAGAAACTCTTTGCTTCTTTCGGGATATACTGTCTATCCAGCACCTCTTGTTCTAGAACATCAAACTGAACTGTATCATTCAATAACTTTTCTAAAGCATGAATAGATGATGTATCTCCAGAAAATAAAATATTTTTAATTGCTTGTACATTATAAGTGGATTCATTTGTTCTATTTTCCGCTACTAGCATGAGGAACACCTCTTCTATAAAATATTTAATTAAACTTATTTATCATTTAAAAGCGCTACTGCATCCAGCTGTATGATTTCGGTGACTTCTTTACTACATATTGCAATTGAAGCTATATAATCTATACTTGGCCTTAAATCTCTCATCACTGTATTTTCTACTAACTCTTGTCTATCCTGAAAAACTAACAAGTTTGGAGGATCATTTGGAGCTGATATAGTAATATCCACTGGTGGAATCATTAGACCTTCACCTGTCGCTTTGAGCACAGCTTCCTTTCTAGTCCAATATGTTAAAAAACCTTCTATTTTTTGTTCATTTGGCAACTTCATAACTTGCGCTATTTCAATGTCGGTTAATACGCCTTCTACCATTTTCATAACATCAACATCTGGATTCATTTGTTCAACATCAACGCCTACAGGTGCAGACTTTGTAAATGCAACTACAACCCACTCACCCGAATGTGAAACCGATAACTGCGGCATCCCCTCTGGTAATTGTGGTCTACCATGTTGTAACTTACATACTGGGCACAGCCTATCAATTGGCACTTGAACTGGTGACATAGAAAGTATTTTACCTAGAACTAATCTACTAATTACACAACCGATTATAAAACGAGCACGATCTGCCGAATGATGATATGAATTTGCTTTCTCTCGTTCAACATCATTTAGTAAATTGTAATGCCATGATTGTAAATCCGAAATTCTTCCCCACCATATTTGACAATCATTCTCATTCAAAATCGGTATAGAATCTACAACTTTACTTTCTATCATGTAAACTCTCTCCTTCTAAATACCAATATCATTTTATTTCAAAAGACCATTTTCAAACTTATTCATTTACAACTTCTTTCTCTTTTTGTAATACAGGTAACGGTTTTTTCTTCTTTTTTGACATTACCTCTTTATCAGAAATACGTAAAGAAAATAGTAATGCTACGAGTAAAAATATTGCTGATCCAATTAATGCTGCTTGATATGGCAATAAATCTGAATGAGTATTATGTTGCACACTGCTATTTCCAAAACCGGCTAGTATACTAGCTAAAACAGCAACTCCTATCGCTGAACCTAATCGATTTTGCACATTAAATATAGTAGTTGCTCTCCCCATAGAAGGCGGCGTTATATTGTTAAATGCAGAAAATTGAACTGCTCCAACTGATTGGCCTAAGAAAATACCTATGCCAAACAATAATACCCGTATTTGCCAAGGGTTCGTATCGTGATTTACAAAACTTAATAAAATAAAGATAATCGCCGTACAAATTAACCCTATAGAAATTACCTTACGAGCTCCTAATTTCTTATATGACCATGGCACAATCTGTGACGATATCATTAATCCAATGGCCTCTGGGAATGTAGTAAGACCTGATTCCAGTGCGGATGCTCCTATTACATTTTGATACATAAGCGGAAAAACAAATAACATTCCTAGTAAACCAGCTGATGAAAATAATGAAATAAGGCTCATCTTTCTAAAGACTGGTTCTTTTAATAAGCGTAAATCTAACATCGGTTGCTTTACTTTCAGTTCTACGATTATAAACAATGTAATGAATACAACCCCAGCTATCCCAGTACTCATAATTTCTGGAGAAATCCACCCTTTTGACGGTCCCTGGCTGAGTGCATATATGAGCATCGCAAATCCTGGTGCTGATAAAATAAAGCCGAGAGAATCAAAGCGACCAGCTGATTTTTCAACATGCTCTGCTAAAAATAGAAGTCCAAATAGCAATGCAACAATTCCAAATGGTAGATTAATATAAAATGCCCAGCGCCAAGACATTTGATCTACAAAAAAGCCACCAATAATTGGTCCTACTGCCGGTGCGACAGCAATTGGCAACACAATAAACCGAGAAATTTTCGGCCTTTCCTCTGGTGAAAATGTTCGGAATAACATCGCCATCCCAACTGGTGTTAAAAGCCCCCCACCAGCACCTTGAATAATACGAAAAATATTCAAGGATGTAATATCGTTCGCTATCCCACATAACGCAGATGCGGTTGTAAATACGAAAAGAGCAGCTAGAAATACTCTTTTCGTACCGAATCGATCTCCTAACCAACCAGAAATCGGAAGGAAAACAGCTAAGCTAACTAAATATCCAACATTAACTGTCCCCATAGCAGATGGTGGCACTTGCAGTTCCTTACTTATCGTTTGCAGTGCTACATTTACAATCGTTGCGTCCATGGCAGCCATAAACATCGCTGTTATATATACGATGCTTACAACTACTTTTGGATTTATTTTTGCTTTCATTATCGTTTTCCTACTACTATTTTTTCACCAGCTTGATTACTTTTTGGATTCAAATCTGTCCAGGTATTTTCAACATATTGTAAGCAATCGTGCCTGCTAGCTTCTTCATGTACGACATTCCACCCAATAGGTACATCAAGAAAGACAGGCCAGAGAGAATACTGGCCCTCCTCATTTATTAATACTTTATATGTGTAATTATCATTTTCAAATGGATTCGTCATACTCTCCTTACCCCTTTCTTATTCTGCAAATATTTCGCTAATACTTGTCCAATTTCCGTAAGTGGACCTGGCTGACATAGATCTTTATGTCTACAATCAATATCATGCTGCACAATTTTCCCATCTAAATAATTTAGCCATGTATTTGGAGAAATAGGATCAAACCAGTCTGGTATAACAGTAGATCTAAAGAATAAAATATCTCCATTATAAACTTTCGGTACGTATCTCCCTAATAATCCTACCGAATTTACATATGTTTCTTTCAAGTTCAATATAGTCTCTTCTTCAAGACTTGCTAATGCACTTCCATCTGTACGAAGGATTTCAACTGCACTTTCCATCGTAAGTGGTTTACCATCCATGTTATCTGGGTCATATCCGCCTAAAGCAAGTAATGCGATTAACGCTTCCTCTTCAGTAGGCGCTTCCGTATTCGGTAGGAAGTGACCAGGATAAGAATCTAGCATAACGAGTAATTCTACTTCTTCCCCTTCATTTTGTAGTTGCGCTGCCATTGCATGCACAACATTTCCTCCGAGCGACCAACCGAGTAAACGATATGGTCCGTGAGGCTGTACTTCACGAACGTGTTTTAAATAATCCGCTGCCATTTCCTCTAAACTTCTTGGAAGTTCTTCATTTTTAGCGATACCACGTGCTTGCACGCCGTAGATTGGATAATCTGTTCCTAAAGATTTCATAAGTCCTGCATAGCACCAACTTAATCCACCTGCTGGGTGTACACAAAATAGTGGCAATTGGTTTCCGCTTGCTCGTAACGGAAGCAACACATCGAGTGCACTTTGTCCATTTCCCACTTCAAGTCTTTCAGCAAGGCCTGCAACAGTAGGTGCTGCAAATAAAGTTCCGATATTTAATTCGATCCCAAGTGCTTCTTTAATACGGCTCATAAGCTGCACTGCAAGGAGTGAATGACCACCTAAATCAAAGAATCCGTCATCAATTCCAATTTGAGGTACACTTAGCACTTCTGTAAACAAGTCACATAACATTTCTTCTTGCGGTGTTCTTGGTCCACGACTAGAAGATGATACGATAAATTCTGGAGCTGGCAATGCCTTTCTATCTAACTTACCGTTCGGAGTTAAAGGGAACTCATTTACTACTACAAAAGCGTATGGAACCATATAATCTGGTAAACTACCACTAGCAAACTGACGCATTTCATTCATATCAATCGCTTCATTATTTGATGCGACGATATAAGAAACTAATCGTTTATCCCCTGGTTGATCTTCCCGTACAATAACTGCTACTTGCTCAACTGTAGGGTGTTTCATTATGACCGCTTCTATTTCTCCTAATTCAATTCGGAATCCACGAATTTTTATTTGATGATCTGCACGTCCTATATAATCTAGCGTCCCATCTTGACGCCAGCGTGCTAAGTCTCCAGTACGATACATTCTTGTACCTGGCTTGCCAAATGGATCTGCAATAAAACGTTCTGCAGTTAAACCTGCCCTTCCTAAATATCCACGAGCAAGCCCTGCACCTGCAACATACATTTCTCCAACTACTCCAGGTGGCACTGGTTGTAAATAATGATCTAATACGTATACTTTAAGATCAGGTATACTGCACCCAATTAAACTATTTGCTCGTAAAGAAACGGTACTCTCATCTAGCTCAATATAACTAACATGTACTGTCGTCTCAGTAATACCGTACATATTAATAAGCTTCGGTGCGTTATGAGGATGTCGACTATACCAATCTTCTAATCGACTTAGCTCAAGTGCTTCACCTCCAAAAACAACATATCGTAAAGATAATTGTTGGCCAATCTCTTTATTTTCACGATCTGCTTGCATCAATTGATAGAACGCTGATGGAGTTTGGTTTAAAACAGTTACCTTTTCTTTAACAAGAAGCTGTAAAAATTCTTTCGGCGAGCGACTTACAGTATGTGGAACTACAACTAAGCGCCCTCCGTATAATAAAGGTCCCCAAATTTCCCAAACCGAGAAATCAAAAGCATATGAATGGAACATCGTCCACACATCGTTTCCATCAAACTGGAACCAATGATCAGTTGCTCCTAAAAGTCTTACTACATTTTGATGAGGTATCATAACGCCTTTCGGTCTACCTGTTGAACCTGATGTATAAATAACGTAAGCAATATGTGATGGAGTTAATGGCTTCACGCGCTCCATTTCATCAATATTGTCTTCACTATGTTTCTCAATTTCTTCTATTACTTTTACATTATCAACTAAAACTTTTAGTGCCTCATTACATTCAATTTCCACTTCTGAATTCGTTAAAACACATGATGGTTTCGCATCGTGTAGCATAAAAGAAATACGGTCTGCTGGGTAATCTGGATCTAACGGAAGGTATCCAGCACCAGCTTTAAGAACAGCTAATAAGCTTACAACCATGTTTAATGATCTTGGCATCGCTAAAGCAACGAGTTGATCAGGACCAATTCCTTTTGCTATTAGGAATCGAGCTATTTTATTTGCTTTTCTATTTAACTCTTCATAAGTTAATTTCTTATTTTCAAAGACGACAGCAATAGAATTTGGATTTATATGAACCTGCTTTTCAAATAATTGTGGCAATGTCATTTCTGGCGCAATTTGAAAACCACCATTCCACTTTTCTAACACTGTATTTTTCTCTGCTAAAGTTAATATTTCTAATCTGCCAATGGATTGATCTGGATTTGTCGCCGCATCATCTAATAACAAAATGAATCGTTCTATTAGTTTTTGAACCGTTTCATGTTTATATAAATCGGTACTAAACTCTAGTAAACCATGTAAACCGTTCGGAGTACCATCAACCCCGTGACTCTCACTAATTTCAAATGTTAAATCAAACTTCGCAGAGCCAACACTTTGAATTTCAAGGCTCGTTTCTATATCCGGGACATCAAAGATTGCTTCTGGCGTATTTTGGAAAGCTAACATAACTTGAAATAGCGGATGACTATTTCGAGTACGCACCGGGTTTAACACTTCAACGAGTCGTTCAAATGGAACATCTTGATTTTCATAAGCTGCAAGATTTGTCTGCTTCACTCTATTTAATAATTCTTTAAAACTTGGATCTCCTGAAGTATTTGTACGTAACACTAATGTATTTACAAATAAACCAACAATATCTGAAAGTACATCATCATTTCTTCCAGCAATCGGACTTCCAATTGGTATATCAGTGCCTGCACCTAATCTTGTAAATAGCGCACTTAGTCCTGCTTGCAATACCATAAACAAACTAACTCCGTTTTTCCGTGCGAGCTCTACTAACCTACTATGCATACCTGCATCTATATGAAAATGAATTGTTTCTCCTCTGTAACTCGTTTCCATTGGACGCTGATAATCTGTAGGTAACTCCAATTGATCTGGTAATCCCTTTAACTCTTTCTTCCAAAAATCTAATTGTGTTGAAATGAGACTTTCTTGTGTAGTTTCATCCCCTAACAATTGCTGTTGCCAAAGTGCATAATCTGCGTATTGAACTGGAAGTGTCTCCAGCTGTACTTTGTTCCCTTGACATCGCGCTTTATACGCCGCTGTAAAATCTCTCGTCAACGGTTGTAACGACCAGCCATCTCCTACAATATGATGCAATAGAATTAGTAATACATGTTCGTTTTCATTCACTGTAAATAGTTGCAAACGAACTGCTGGTTCAACATCGAGGTTAAAGCTATATCTTACCGCTTCTGCAAGCGCATTTTCTAATTCCTCTTTACATATTTTTGTTTTAATTATTTCTAGATTTAAATCTTCTATATCTAAAATTTTCTGATAGGAACTACCTAATACGTTAGGGAAAATTGTTCTAAGTGTTTCATGTTTCTCGACTACATCATAAAAGGCACCTTGTAATGCTCCCTCGTTCAACTTTCCAGACAAACGAATGACTAACGGAATATTATAAGTAGGACTTGGACCTTCTAAACAATGTAAGAACCATAATCTACGCTGTGCAAATGAAAGTGGAACTTCATTTGGCCTACTTACTTTCTTAATCGCTGGTCTTGCAGTTTTTGCTCGATCCAATTGTTTCACTAATTCAGCAACAGTTGGCGATTCAAATAGTTTTCCAATTCCTAATTCGACACTTAACGTTTCACGAATTCTTGCCATTAAACGCGATGCAAGAAGCGAATGTCCACCCATTTCAAAGAAATTATCATCAATGCTAATGCGAGAAACACCAAGTACTTCTGCAAATAAATCACATAATATTTCTTCTTTCGGATTTCTAGCAACTCTCTCATTGTTCATGCCATTAAAATCAGGAGCAGGTAATTTCTTTCTATCAACCTTTCCATTTGGCGTTAATGGTAATTCTTCTAGCCATACAAATGCTGATGGCACCATATAATTCGCTAAACTTTCTGAAACATAAGAACGAATTTCTGAAAGATGAATCGTTTCCTTCTCTTCGGCAACAATATACGCAATGATTCGTTTATCATTTGGACGATCTTCTCGTACCATAACCACTGCTTGCTTAATATTTTCATGGCGTTGTAATACCATTTCAATTTCAGCTAATTCAATTCGGAAACCACGAATTTTAATTTGATGATCTGCGCGGTTCATGTACTCTAAAACACCATCACTGCGCCATTTTACTAGATCACCTGTACGGTACATGCGCTGCCCTGGTTTTCCATAAGGATTTGCAACAAACCGTTCAGCTGTTAACTCCGGTTTTCCTAAATATCCGCTTGCAAGCCCTTCCCCTGCAATATACAATTCACCAATTACTCCAGGTGGTACTGGTTGTAAACCTGCATCTAATACATACACGTCTGTATTCCAAATTGGCTTTCCAATAGGAGGTATACCACTTTCCCTTTCATCGATGTTCATGACAGTAGACCAAATAGTCGTTTCAGTTGGTCCATATAAATTAGTTAATGAACAACCTAATTCTTTTAATTTATTTGCTAAATGCGCTGGAAGAGCTTCACCACCAACTAGTATGTTTAGCCCTTGTAGCTTCTCTGGATAATCAGTTACTAACGCCTGCCAAAGCGTCGGTGTAGCCTGCATAATGGTCACTCTTTCTTCCTGTAAAAGTGTCGTTAATGCAGAAGGCTCTTGAATGTCTTCCTTTTGCGCAATTGTTAAACTTGCACCACTAATAAGAGGTAAATAAATTTCTAGAGCAGAAATATCAAACGCAAATGTTGTCACTGCTAATAAATGATCATGTTCATGTAACGAAAACTTTTGTTGCATAGCCATTAAAAAGTTACTTAAACCTCTCATAGGAACAATTACACCTTTTGGGTTACCCGTTGAGCCTGAAGTATATATTGTATAGGCTGGGTTTAAAATTGATACATCATTCTTACATTCTATATTCATACGAGAATATGTATGTAATGCTAGTTTCGTTTCTTCGTCATCTAATACAATTTTTTTCATATCATTTTCTATAACTAACTTAGATGAAACAGATGAATGTGTTATGATACAAACTGGTTTTGCATCATTTACTATATAATTTATTCGCTCAGCTGGGTATTCTGGATCTATTGGTAAATACGCTGCACCAGCCTTTAAAACTGCTAGCATACTAGTTACCATTTCTATTGATCTTGGAAATACTAAAGCTACAAACTGATTTGGTCTTATTCCTTCTTCTACTAAATAATGTGCTAGTTCATTCGCTCGTTCATTTAGCTCTTTATACGTAAAGTTTACACCGTCACAAGTAATCGCTAGTTTATTTGGAGTTTTTTGCACTTGTTTTTCAAATGATATAGGTAGACTGATTAACTCATCGTCTTCCTTCGTTTCATTCCATTCCAATAAAACTTTATGATTTTCTTCAGGAAGAGTAATATTTATTTTTCCAATCGACTCGTCTTTTTGATAAGCATTTATCATTAATTCTAATAATTGCATAAATCTTTCTTTATGCAATGCTAGCTCCACACCATTATATACTTCCGGATTCGCATCAAAATGAATCATTAGCTCATTTTGATCAAAACGTTTATATACATTTATTGATAAATCATCGACAGGTCCTGCTGATAAATTATGTGTAATACCACGATTCCCACCAAAGTTAAGCCCGTAATCAAAAGGCATAACATTCACTAACGGTCCAAATAACCTTTGATTTTCACCTAATAACTTTAAGTCTCTTCTTAATTCCTCATGACGGTATTTATGATGGCGACGTACGTCTCGGATTTCTTTAGAAACTTGCTGTAATAATTCTACGAGAGTTATATTTGGGGTTACAGTAAGACGAAGTGGTACTAAATTCATTACCATACTCGGTGTATGAATAGATACAGAACCTAGACGTCCCATCATCTGTAAACCTAAAACAATATCATTTTCACCTGTTAGTTTATGCATATAAATACTTGTTACAGCGACAATGAATTCCGGCCAACTTATTAACGAAATATTGATATCTTCTAGTAAAGTTTTCGTACTAGAACTACATAAATAAGCTGTTTCGCGTAAAAATCCATTTGATGTTCTCGGTGCTCGTTCTGCCAAACTTACAACTTCTGGTTCATCCACAAATTTTTCTAACCAAAAAGTACGATCTTCCTGAAATTGTTTAGACTCACGATACTCCATATCTTCTTGCACAACTTTTGCAAGAGAACCAAATGTCTTTTCATTCTTGTTTGTTTCTTCTATAAGTGATGTATACTCATTCGCTACCTTTTGGCTAAGAAGTGAAAATCCATAGCCATCCATCACAATGTGATGGATGCGCTGATACCAAAAGAAACGATTATTTTCAACTTGAATAAGTGCTTCAGTAAATAAAGTATCTTTTTTCAAATCGACTGGCATAGATAAATCATTTTTCATCCATGCTTTAGCAGCTTCTTCAGGGTTTTCTTCTTTACGTACGTCAATAAAATGCATATGAAACTGTGATTCTTCAATAACTTGCCATGGGCCAATTTCATCCTCTTCGAAGCGAACATGAAGTGCTTCTGCTTCCATTACAACTTTACGTACAGCTAATTCAAAAATGTCTTGATGAATATTTCCGTTTATTTCTACATATTCCCCAGTATTATAAATTGAATTAAGTGGATCTAATTTTTGCGCAAACCACATACCAGACTGCGCAGATGATAACGAATGACGAACCTTTTGACTATTAGGCATTCTTCACTACCCCTTTATTATGTAGTCTATATTAAAGTACACGTTCTGTTTGCAGAGATAATAAGCGATGCCAATCAACAACTGTTGGGTTCTCTGCTAAATCCGCAAAAGTAATCTCCTTTCCTTCGCGACGCCACTTCTCTACTAAACTCATAATTCTGACCGAATCAAGTCCTCTATTTAATAAATCTTCATCAGTCCCAACACTCTCTACTGGTTCACGAAGTAATTGTGCAACTAGTTCATGTACTTTTTGTAAAGTGATTTCATCATCATCTTTTAAACCTTGTAACTCTGTTAACAAACTGTTAGTTGATGTCGTTACTGCACATCTATTTGACGCATACTCCAACGCTTGTTTATGATGTTCTAGTGAAAAATCAGCAACTGCATCCGCTACAAAGAACGGCTGAATTCCATCCATAAATGCTTCACAAGCTGTTAAAAGGCAGCCAATATGCGCATAAATACCGCAAATAATGAGTTGATCTCTTCCTTGTTCGTTTAAAATTTCTAATAGATTTGTCTTTTTAAATGCACTATATCTCCATTTTGTTAAGAATATATCATCCTCATCAGGAGTAAGTTCATCGACAATTTTCTTTTTATCTGGTCCAGCAGGAATACCGTCCCCCCAAAAATCTTGTAATAACCCTCGTTGTTCTAGTGTTTGTCCACCCGGTTGCGCTGTATAAACAACTGGTATACCAAGTTCCTTACATTTTTCTCTTATCACCTTAATATTTGAAATGAGTTCTACTTTCGGTGACTCTTTATCGCTATATGCATCAAGAAAATATTCTTGCATGTCATGGATTAGAAGAACCGCACGTTTCGGATCTGGTTTCCAATCCACTTTATTTTTTGGTAGTTCTGATTCAATTGGCATTTTATATACTGAAATAGATGGGATAGCCATCTAATCACTTCCTTCCGGTTTTTATTATTGTTTTACTGTAATAAGTTTTTCAGCAATGACTTTACGTAGTTCTTTTTTGCTTACCTTTCCAACGCCTGTTTGCGGGAATGATTCAATAAATTCAATTCGATCTGGAATCTTATAAGCTGCTATACCACGCTCTCTTAAAAATTTTTTTAATTCACTTACTGCCGGAGCTTGTCCGCGAGCTATAACAAATGCACAAGTACGTTCTCCTAAATAATCGTCAGGCATAGATACAATCGCTACATCATGTACTGCAACATGTGCTAATAGATGATTTTCAACTTCTTCCGCGGCAACTTTCTCACCACCACGATTAATTTGATCTTTATCTCTTCCTTCTACAATGATGTAACCTTGTTCATTTACTTTCACAAGATCTCCTGTGCGATAAAATCCATCCTTTGTAAACGATTGTGCATTATGCTCTTCTGCTTTATAATAACCACGAATTGTATATGGCCCTCTTGTTAATAAACTACCTACTTCGCCAGGTTTTACATCGTTGTCATTTTCATCAACAACTCGTATTTCATCGAGTGCAGACATTGGTCTACCTTGTGTATAAATAATAATTTCTTCCGGATCATCTAATCTTGTATAGTTCACTAATCCTTCCGCCATACCGAATACTTGCTGTAATGTACATCCAAATGTAGGGCGTATACGTTTTGCAACTTCAGCACTAAATTTCGCGCCACCTACTTGAATCACTTCTAGACTCGATAAATCGTTATTACGTGAAGATGCAGCATCAAGCCATATCATTGCTAATGGTGGTACGAGAGCAGTAATCGTAACTTTTTCTTTTTCAATAAGTGCAAATGCCTCATCTGGACTACCTCCAGTTGCCAGCACTACTTTTCCACCCGCATAGAAAGTTCCAAATGTTCCAGGAGAGCTCATCGGGTAATTATGTGCTACTGGAAGAACGGCCATATAGACACTCTTTGCACTTAAATTACAAATTTCAGCGCTAACACGTAAACTATAAATATAATCATCATGCGTTCGAGGAATTAATTTAGAAAGTCCTGTTGTCCCCCCTGATAATTGGAGAAACGCAACATCACTTGGCTGAACTTCTGGTAATGGAACGGGATCTATATATAAATCACTTATGTTCACAAATTCTTCTTCTTCTCCCACTACAATTACATGTTGTAAAGTTGGCACTTTCTCTTTCACTTCTCTTGCTAGTTTTCGATAATCAAAACCGAGAGCTTTATCTGAAATAACGTAAGCACTCGCCTCACCAAACTCACAAAAATAACTAATTTCACTGCTTCGATGTGAAGGTAATGCAAAAACAGGAAGTGCCCCAATTCGAAATAGTGCAAAACATACTTCGAAAAACTCAATAACGTTAGGTAGCTGGATTACAACTCGATCCTCTTGCTTTATTCCTAAATTCAGTAGCCCTGAAGCTAATCGATCTACTTTTTTATCAAACTCACTATACGTAATATGCGTATTACCACTTACAACTGCAATTTGATCGCCATATTTTTCAGCTCGCTCTCTTAACATCCCGCCAAATGTTTCCCCAAGCCAACACCCTTCCTCTCGATAACGATCAGCAAATTCTTTTGGCCATTTTGTATAACCTGTTAGCATTCTTTCTGCCCCCTACTTTTCATTAAGTGAACTATCATTTAATCCTAATGCTTTCAACATTGTTTGGAACTTAGCTGATGTTTCTGCTAATTCATCTTCTGGTTTTGACTCAGCAACAACGCCCGCTCCTGCATATAAACGGAGTGTATTTTCTTGTACTTCAGCACAACGAATTGTAACAATCCATTCACCGTCTCCATTTAAATCACTCCACCCTAGCATTCCTGTAAAGAATTCACGGTCAAATGGCTCAATTTTTTGAATCGCCTCTCTCGCTTCTTCCATCGGTGTGCCGCAAACTGCTGGCGTCGGATGAAGAGCAATTGCTAATTCCAAAGAAGTAGTATTCGGATCCTTTAGTTCACCTTTCACTTCAGTAGATAAATGCCACATCGCTTCACTATGAATAACGGATGGCTTTTCCGGAACATGTAATGTATGACAGTACGGACGAAGCGCTGCAGCAACTGCTTCTACTACTACCGCATGTTCATGTAAATCTTTTGGAGAAGAAAGTAATTCCTCTGCTCTTCTCTTATCTTCAGCTGAATCCTCACTACGTGGCCTTGAACCAGCTAACGGATTAGAAATAACTTGCATACCATTACGCGAGACGAGTAATTCAGGGCTCGCTCCAATTAACGTCTTACTACTCTCATTTTCATCTTTCGATACATTCACAGCAAATGTATATCCATGCTTATTATGCGCTGCTAATTCTCGAAGAAGTTTTTGCTTATCAATCTTTTCGGAAGAATTAACATCTAACGATCTGGATAGAACGATTTTTTTTAAATCCCCGCCCTTTATTTTTGCAATTCCTTGCTTCACACCATTCATATACACTTCAGGCGCTGGCATTGGCGTCATTTCGAATGTTACGTTTTCATTTGTTTCAAGCTGATTTGTTGTATCCAACTGTAATCGTTCAGAAGTCCTACTATATTCTGGTACGATAAGTTGGACTTCTTTTCTACGATCAAATGGCAAAGCACCGACAACGATAGGATTCAGATTTCCGGCTTGTTTTGCATTACATAATACTGCTTGTACAAGTTCTGGGAAACTTTCAATTTCATGATGCTTTACTGTAGTAAACTCTCCTTCTGCTAATATCGTTCGAGTTGGTGAAGTGAAAAAGAATGAAGATTCAGTCTTATAATCTTCTAGTAATTTTTCTGACAGTTCCTTTACAGCCGTAAATTCCTTCATTGTATAGTAACCCCCTGAATTTTTTATTAAACGCCTAATGTAGCTCCGCCATCAACACATAAATTATGCATTGTAATATGACTAGCTTTATCTGAAGCTAAAAACAATACTGCTTCAGCAATTTCTGAAGGCTGTGCAATTTTTTGTAACGGTATACCGAGTCTATATGTACTTTGAGAACCAGCAATTATATTTTTTTCTCCATTCTCATCAGCCCATAGTAACCTTTGCATTTCAGTTTCAGTAGAACCTGGAGAAACTACGTTACAGCGAATGTTATACGCTGCAAGTTCTAATCCTAAACATTTCATAAACATCGTCGTAGCAGCTTTTGATGCAGCATATGCAGCCATCTCCATTCTCGGCGTATTTGCTGCATTTGAACCAACTGTAACAATTGCCCCTGACTTTCTTTGCATCATATGTTTACTTACTGCTCGGGACATATAGAAAACTCCTGTAGAATTTACAGAAAACGTTTTATTCCAATCTTCATCACTTAACGAGTGAATCGCTCCCATACGTAAAACCCCTGCAACATTTACTAATATATCTATTGGAGCTATTTCATTTTCAATATCATTTACCATCTGTTCAACTGCGGTACTATCACTCACATCTAAGCAAAACGTTTTCAAATGTATTTCATTTAAGAGTTCGTTTAATCCCTCTTCATTTTGATCAACCGCAATAACTGTAGCTCCTCTTTCTAAAAACATTTTAGCAACAACACTACCTATACCTTGAGCTGCACCTGTTACTAAAACAGTTTTCCCATCAAATTCCCCTAAGTTCATTTCCTCTATCCTTTCATTTAAAAATCAATCTAATTAAATAAATAATGATAATGATTATCATTATTGATGTAAAAAATAATACACTTACTAAACTAATTGGTCAAGTGTACTTTTCATTAAAATATTATTCATTGATAATGTTTTTCATTTAATGTTCTTACACCGAAATGATAATCTTTCTCAATAAACTTGTCAACCTATTTTTATTTTTCAGATAAAAACTTTAGTGCTTTTCAATACAATTACATCTAAAAGTATTAATAAACACTTACATTAATACTTTAATTCTTACTCCTCTTTGTAAAAATTGAAGATGATAAACTGAAGGTCTCTTCAGTTACAAAGCCTTAACAAAAAGTCGAGCATTTATTTTCTCAATATTTGTCTGAAAATATATCTTGCAAACATCAATTCATATTTTCTTTATTATTTAAGATTTAATACATATTTCGAATACGATGTATCGATTTATTATATTCCAATATAATCCAAACGGATATTTCACTCACTTTTATATCAAAAAAAATAAAAAGTAATTTAACCTTGTTAAAATAACTCAAAAAAGCACCCTATTTAACAGGATGCTTTTTCGTAACTATAGTGTTATAGAAGATTTATATACTTATGCTACGCTGCGATACTCTTCTTCTTGTTCTTTTTTCTGTTTAGGTGCTCGAATTAAAATTGCGATAATGAATGACACGACACATAGTACGCCAATCACCATAAAGGTTGGTTTGAATCCACCTAGAAGTGCACCGATAAAGGAACCTGCAAGCGCTCCAAATCCAAAT
Source organism: Bacillus cereus group sp. Bc061 (assembly GCF_027715825.1). Taxonomy (NCBI): domain Bacteria; kingdom Bacillati; phylum Bacillota; class Bacilli; order Caryophanales; family Bacillaceae; genus Bacillus; species Bacillus cereus group sp. Bc061. The sequence goes on along the minus strand of NZ_JAQFTZ010000001.1, from coordinate 885,447 downwards.
CCTTGATACACAATTCCGTAATTCTTACTATGGTTTTTCATACCGAAGAAATCACCAACAATAGCTGGGAAAATAGTAATATTTCCACCAAAACAAAACGCTACACTTGCTACACATACGAAGTAGATACCGTAATTCAAATCTACGAAACTTAGAACTAATACCGAACTCGCCATAACCACAAAAGTACCCGTAACGATTTTTAAACGACCAATTTTATCTGATAACGGTCCTAGAATAATACGACCTAATGTGTTAAATATTGCAACCATAGCCACCGCATTAGCTGCTGTCGCTGCACTAAGCCCTACAAGTTGAACACCAATGTCTTTTACCATACCAATTAAGTATAAGCCACTCATACATGATGTAAATAACATGATGAATAATAAGTATACTTGTTTTGTGCCTAACATTTCTTTCATTGTATATTCATGAGTGTTTGTTTCCTGAACTGCACCTTGATCAGCAGCTTGATGGATTAAACAAGCTCCAAGGACAATCATAGCTGTAACAATTAAACCCCAATATATAAACGCTTGCGATACACCAACGGAATCGATTAACTTTGCATTTATATATTTGAAAATTAAGCTACCTGTACCATATGCAGCTACAGATATACCAGAGATTAAACCTTTACGTTCAGGGAACCACTTAATTAAATTAGATAGTGAAGTAATATAAGCTGTACCATCTGCGTAACCTACAACAACTCCTGCTAGTATATAAAGCAATATTAACGAAGAAGCTTGTGAACTAAGTACTAATCCTAGTCCTAATGCTAGTCCAGCTATCATAATAAGTTTACGAAGTCCCCATTTTTCTTGCAATTTACTTGCAAATAAAGTTGAAAATGCTAAGGAAAGACTAGTAATTGAGAAAGTTATCGCAACCGCGTTAAGACTCCAACCGTATTTACTAACTAAAGGCTGATTGAATAAACTCCATGTATATATCGTTCCAAGTCCCATTTGAACTATTACTGTACCAAGGACAACAAGCCATGGATTAACCTTTGATTTTTTCATACCTTTCCGCCTCCTCTTTCTATTTCAATGCTTTTCGCTAAGTCTTGTTTTTTTATGTTCATTTTGGTCATCTCTTTTGATTTAACACCTTCATTGTATAAGATGTTTTCAGTTATGTAAGCACTTACAAGGCAGGGCGTCAAAAACATGGAATCAGTTACAGAAAACGAAGGATGAAATACAAAAAAATGTTTTTTAAATACGTAATAGTTGTTCATATTGTTTTGTATAAGTTAAATTTACATATGTTTTTGAATCCTTTTTTCAATAGTAAAACAATAAAACCGTCTCTTTAATAAACATTAAAGAGACGGTTTTATTAAATTAATTCATAAGCCTGACTTTCTTTATACATTTATAATTGTTTCTTCAAATGTAATAATTGGCTCTACAAATTCCATCATAATGAAAGCATTTTTAATACGTCTTGTCAAAACTTCTTTTAATTCTGCACACATTTCTTCTGTAAGTGATTTTACAAATACAAAGTTGTGATAATACATCACACTCTTCTCTTTACTTAAAGGATTTAAAAACATCCCCTCTTTTGTAACGAGAGCGTTAGAATGCCCCGCTAAAGTTGAAAGAAATGTCTCTAAAATTTTTATTTCTCTTTTTGAAAATGCTTCTTCACAAACTACTTTAATATTCATTTCTGTTATCATTTATATATTCCCCCAACCATTTTTTCACAAGGGGATACTATTAAATCTTTACACAACTCCCCTTGTCGTTCAAAAAATTCACCAGAAAACTAAGTTGACTAACTTGTTTTTTCCCTTTATTCATATAAATCTCTCCTTTCGTATATATTACTTCTCCATTTGTAATTGATTACCTTTTTTTATATTAAAGTTTTTCTATGTTTTTAATTGGAATTTTACCAAAAGGGATCTTATTCCTAAACATATATTTTTTTGTACTCCTAAAAAACCCTTACTTATTTACTTTACGTTTTGGGCTACATAGTATTTGTCTTTTAAATAATTTGTTTAGCTGCAGTATATATTACATAGAAATATTGTTTCACTGATGCTGAAAACAATTTACTTTGCTTATAATAAAATATAACTTTTAGCATAGGAGTACTTTATACTCTTCTATTAGACTACAAATATTTTTTTGATAAATAAAACTAAATATTCACTAATATACTTATACGTGGTTTAATATATATAATAAAAAATATTTCTGTCTTTAATGAGGAGGTACTATGAAAGCAAACGTAGGGGATACTATACTTTTTCAACGAAACAATTTAAAGATTACAGGATCTGTATTAAAACTTTATACTGAATCGGTCTTAGTTGAAATTACAAATGTAAGCGGTGGTACTTTTGAATTTGATCGAACAATTGTAAATCATAAAAACTATAAAGTTTTAAATGCAAATACATAAAACAACCCAAAATAGCCCCTGCTAAACAGCAGGGGCTATTTTATATAAAAATATTTCACTAGTTTATATACCCTAAAACATTAACAATCTTACTCGCTTTTAAATTGTTAATATGATAATAAATTTCTAAACCTCTTCTCTCTGCTCGTAACACTTTACCCTTCATTTTTGATAAATGTTGTGAAACAGTAGATTGCGGGATGTTCAGTAACTCTGTTAATTGTGTTACATTACAAGTTTTTCTTGTACTTAATTCATTTACAATTTGCAGTCGGATTGGATGCGCCATAATTTTTAAAATATCTACATCTTCTTCTGAAACTAAAGTTTTTTTCATTTCACTCGTATATGTTGTCATAAGACATTCCCCTTTTATATGAATTCCATTTTTATAAGATCTATTTCCAAAATTTTTAAAACCCTCGATTAAAACTTTCATATAGAAATAAAAGGATTTTAAATTTTTGAAAACAGAACTTACATTCACTTTATTTATTTGGTACATATACATAATACAATGTTAATATGTGCTCTATGTGAAGTTCGCATAAATTTGTAATGAAGATTTTTCAAATAATTCACATCTAACTACATATTTCCTCCTAACACTATCCAGTGATTTTAACATATTTTAGGCGTTTGTATATACTATCTACAAAATAAATGTTATTTAGGGGGAATTCAAATGCCTACAATGTTACAAGAAGAAGTTGAAGAAGCGCGCGAAACATATGTCAGTCGTATCATTTTGGTCGGTGGATCGGCTTTATTTTTAGTAGGCGGTGTTATCTCGGCAATTTCGGCTTTTAAAGCTTATAATCGTTTGGAAAATACGCCGTCTTCTACAGATAACTCATAGGTGAATTATCTAATTTTGAATAACAAATAAAGAGGCTGTCCCAAAAGATGCTTTTTAGCCAAAATCGTATAAAAAGTGAAAGGCAGAAATGTTGATTTTATAACATTTCTGCCTTTTCGATTTCATGTGATCTTACTTCGAAAGAGACTTATGAGACAGCCCCTTTATTTTATCAAAAGTTCTATACTAAAGAATCGCAAATAATATGAATTACAATTGAACTTACTTCACCACAAACCGTGTCTGACTACACCCATCCTTCTGCTTCGTTACTTCTAATACAGCTGGCATTGCGTTTTTCAGCTCTTGAACGTGTGAAATGACACCGATAAATCGGCCTGATTTTTGTAAGTCAATTAATGCGTCTACAGCTTTTGTTAATGACTCCTCATCTAATGAACCGAATCCTTCGTCGATAAACATCGTTTCGATGGATATACCACCTTCATATGCTTGAATGACGTCTGCCATTCCGAGCGCTAAGCAAAGCGATGCATTAAATTTCTCGCCGCCAGATAGAGTTTTTACATCGCGTGTTTGGCCTGTGTACGCGTCGTATACATCTAAACCTAATCCACTTTGACGATTTCTCTTTTCAACTCGTTCACTTCGTTTTAAATAAAATTGTCCATTTGATAATTTACGTAATCGTTCGTTTGCAATTTGAACAATTTGTTCTAAATACTCAATTAAGATGTAACGTTCAAATGATATACGGCTTTCGTTATCACCTTTCATTACTTCATATAAGTCAACAAGTTCTTGGAAAGCTTTTTCTTCCTCATGAATTTGCTCATCAATACGCCTAATATTTTCATGTAAATCAGAAATATATGTTACCGCATTTTGCGCACGTTGGCGTTTTTCTTTAATGATATCAAGGTTAATTTCTAGATCTTTTATATGTTCACCTAACGCTGTAATATCCATATACTCTTTATCTTTTAATTCACCCTGTAACTCTTCAATTTGTTTTGCAAGTACTTCAAGAGATGAATAATAGCTTTGAATTTCTTTTTGTAACATATCCATCTCGGCATCACTTAATTTCGCTTCTTTATACGTAATTTGATCTGTAAATCCACTCTGTTCAAGCTCTTTCATAAAGCGCGTGAAAGTCTCTTCTTTCTTCGATTTTGCACTTTCAAATTGATTAGAAGCACCTTCCTGTTCTGCTTGAATACGTATATTTTCATTTTGCCAATGTTGATACGCCTCCTGCACTTTCTTCCATTCGTCCTCCATTAATTTGAGCTCATGCATAGCTTGGTCAAACTGAACTTTCCAAGCTTGGACTGTTTGTAAGTTTTCAGGAATGTTTTTCTTATCATGTTCATATGACGTACGAAGCTGCATACAATCCATTTCTATACGGTGCTGTTCTGTTTCTACCTCATGTTTTTGTTTCTGAAGTGCATCTACTTTTTCTTCTATGCTTTTTATTTTCACAGCTGTTTGCTTACGCGTTTCTTCACTTGCTTTTAACGTATTCACTTCAGTTGCTAATTGTTTTCCTTTTTGAACAAGCGCACTATATGTTTCAGCTAATTCTTCTGAGCGATAACCTCGCTTCTTAACCTCTTCTATTACTTGTTCATATTGAAGATGATAGAAATTCCATTTCTCCTCTACTTGCACATGTAATTTTTCAGCAATGTTCTTCTTGTCTCTTAAATCATTTAACTCTTTTTCATTGATGGCATCACTTTGCTCTGAAGCTTTTTTCGGATGGTTCGTGCTGCCACATACTGGACAAGATTCACCATCATGTAGATGAAGAGCTAATATACCAGCTTGTTCACTTAACCAGCGACGTTCCATATTCTCATATGCACGAACTTTCTCTTGCATCTTAATAAATGCAGTTTCTTTTTCTTGCTCGAATTTTTGTTTTTCTTGCCATACGTCATATGCTTGCTTTAAAACTTTTGCATCTTCTCGCATATTCGTTAGTTCTTCTACTTTATCTACATATCGTTCAAGCGCTCGCTCTAATTGCTGTAATTCACCAGACATTAGCTGTTTTTGATTTGTATTCTCTTCTAATTGTCGATCTAAGTTTTGCATACTTTCTTTTAATTTTCCTAGTTGAATTTCTGCATTTTGTAAATTCAACTGTTTCTCAGCTAATGATGCAATAATCGGTTGTAACTCTTCTAATCTTTGAACAAGTTTTTTTGCATTTTCTCTCTCAGGTTCTTTATTCTTTACTGCTTCATATTTCTCCTGAGCAAGTTCAAAATTATTCATTATATTTTCTTTTTTAGCGATAATTTGTTTTAACAAACTTTCAGCTTTCTGCTCATTTTGCATTGCTTCTTCGTACCACTGTTCAAATGGTAATAAGCGCTTCGTTTGTTCCGCACGCTTAAAAGATATTTCTTTCATTTCAATTACTGAACGTTTTTCTTGTAAAGTATTATATTTCTCATTCTTTTGTTGTAAATCTATAAATTTCTCATTTACAGACTTCGCTGCATGAAAACGTGTTTCAGCATCCTTTAATTGCTTCGTTTGAATATCTTGTTCTACTTGTAATTGCTCCACCTCTGCCTTATACGCAGCTGTCTCTTGTTCTAATGCCTCTACTACTTGATGCGTATTTACATGGTCTTGTTCCACTAATGTCTCTAATAATGCTCCATCACGAATTGGTAATTTAAAAACATTACGGAAATATAACTCTCGCTCTTTCTGTTTTTCTTGTAAGACGTCTTTCCATTGTTTTCGTTTTTGGTCAAGTAACTCACGCATTAACTTATAACGATCTGTTTTAAAAATACGACGCAAAATCTCTTCTTTGTTTTCTGTCTCAGATGTTAATAGTTTTCGGAATTCCCCTTGCGGTAACATAACAATTTGGCTAAATTGATGTTTACTTAAACCAATTAAATCTTCTACTTTTTTATTTACATCCGTTACATGGAAACGATCAACAGCCGGAATCTTCTCTTCATCAATTACTTCATATAATTCTACTGCATGTCCCGTAATCGTCTTGTTCCCTTGTTTTTTATGTCCCAGTTGTCGTTTTATTTCATAACGTTTCCCTTTTAACTGAAAGGTTAATTCTACGCTTGTATACACATTATCATCAGCAAATTGACTGCGGAGCATGCTCGTATCACTTCGTTCTTCTCCGCTTGCCTCACCATATAAAACATAACAAATCGCATCAAAAATCGTTGTCTTTCCGGCGCCCGTGTTTCCAGAAATGGCGAAAATACGATGCTCTCCCAAATCGTCAAAATCAATTACTTCTTTCTGTTTATATGGGCCAAATGCCGTCATAATAAGCTGAATCGGTCTCATCCTCGTTCACCTTCCCGTTCTTGCACTGTTTGTAATACTTCTACAAATAGACGTTCTTTCTCTTCTGATAAATCTAAGCCTTTCATTTCTTTATAAAAAGCCTTTAATAATGATAAATCATCCATTTTATGTCTTGAAACAGTTACTTCATTTGACTCAGTGAACTCTCGTCTTTGAATGGCTCTTTCAACATGCATTGCATTTGGATAAACAGAGCGTATTTTTTCCATTGGCTGCAAGACAGGATTTTCATCTAATAATTTTACAAACACGTAATCTTCACTTACTGGATGTTGTAACAATTCATCTATTTTCGCTTCTACTGTTCGCATTTTACGGCGTGGTGTAAGTAACCTTTTTTCAATTGTTACTTCACCTTGCTCGTCCAATTCCACAATATAATATCCTTTTTTATGTTTTTCTTCAGAAATAGAATATGCAAGTGGAGAACCTGAATATCGAATTGTCTCATTACGTACGAAATGCGCTTGATGTAAATGTCCAAGCGCTGTGTAATGAAACTTATCAAAATAATGACTATTCACGTATTCAGCACCACCAATTGAAAGCGGTCGTTCAGCATCACTTGTATTCTCTTCCGCTTCGCCCGCAGAAGTTACAAATGCATGACCAACAAATACATGTCTAGCTTCTTTATCCATCGTTTCAGAAAGCTCATTCATAAAAATACGCATCGCATCATCATGAGAACGTACGTCTTCGTTTTTCAATACATGTCTCACTATACTTGGATCCGCATAAGGAATGAGATGGAAGTGAACCTCCCCATATTCATCATTTAATATAATTGGCTCATATGGAAATTGAAATTGCCCCACAATAAATAATCCTTGTTTCTTCATTAAACTACTTCCAAAATGAATACGATCTGGACTATCATGGTTTCCTGCGACTGCAATAACTGGTGTTTGTAAATCAATCACTATTTTTTGCAGCACATCATTTAATAAGTCTACTGCTTCCGTAGGTGGAATTGCTCGGTCATATAAATCCCCTGCAATAATTACGGCATCTGGTTTTTCTTCTTCAACAGCTTGTACAAACTGATCTAATACAATCTTTTGATCTTCAGTCATATACACGCCATGAACAAGCTTTCCTAAATGCCAATCGGCTGTATGAAATAACTTCATCGTTTCCTGCTCCTTTTAATTTACTGAATTTAGTGATACAAGTTGATAGTTTATTGTAGTTTTTCCGTTCTCCCATTCTAACTTTTGTATCATTGCACTACCGATTCTTTCTTCATTTGATTTATATAAAGGTAATATTTCTTGAACTGTAAATAAGTGATAACCATCCAATTTTAATTGAAATATGTTTTCTTCTATATGTAATCTTACTTCTTTTTCATTTGAAATAATTTTTGTGTGCATCTCAAATTTCATAATAGATACAACCCCTTTTTCTAATCTCTACACTATTAATAGTATATTGGCTATGCAAGATTGACAAGTAAATACACGGTAAAGTACATACTTTTCTATTGTGATATGTTTTTTTAATTTCACATATAATACGGTATGTGAAATTTTATTCTTTCCAAAAATAAAAATGTCTCATATGACATCTTTATTTTTGGATAAATTCTTTCATTACATAATATAAAACTGTAATGAAAACAATCGCTACAAAAAATGAAAATACTGCAACAATGTACCCATCTTTATTTAATAAAATGCAAAAAGAAATAGATATGATAAAAATCGGAAATACAAGTCGTACTTTATCCTTCACTTCCTCTGTCGTATCTGTATGATGAAAATATTGCGTTATCCCTATCATTAAAGAAGACAAAATAATCACCGACAATAGTAAAGGTACTGGCATTCCGATTTCTCCTTTCTCTATTTCTAATGAAAAGCAATTTTTCTTTCATTATAATCACTTCAAATACTCTTTTCGAAGTGATTATGTACAATTTACACATATATAATAGCGTGTTTATCATGGTAACTTCAAATAATTACAATTACAGTAATGTTGTAATATTCATTTTCAACCTCCAAAATCCTGCAAATATAACTCGTCAAAATATGCAGTGGATAAATTAACATATACCGCCAACTTTAGACAAAATTTATAAAGGACATTTCAGTACGTATAAAGAATTAAGAATAAGAAGATATGTAAGGGAGGATGAATTATGACTGAACACGTTTTATTTTCTGTTAGCGAAAACGGCGTTGCATCAATTACTTTAAACCGCCCAAAAGCACTTAATTCTTTATCTTATGACATGTTGCAACCAATTGGGCAAAAACTGAAAGAGTGGGAACATGATGAGCGAATTGCGCTTATCGTATTAAAAGGAGCTGGCACAAAAGGTTTTTGTGCAGGTGGCGACATTAAAACTCTTTATGAAGCACGTTCAAATGAAGCTGCATTGCAGCATGCGGAACGTTTCTTTGAAGAAGAGTATGAAATTGATACATATATTTATCAATATAAAAAACCGATTATCGCTTGTTTAGATGGAATTGTAATGGGTGGTGGTGTCGGTCTTACAAATGGTGCGAAATACAGAATTGTAACTGAGCGTACGAAATGGGCAATGCCAGAGATGAATATTGGCTTCTTCCCAGACGTCGGTGCTGCTTATTTCTTAAATAAAGCTCCAGGGTATGCCGGCCGCTATGTCGCTTTAACAGCATCTATTTTAAAAGCTTCTGACGTATTATTTATAAACGCTGCTGATTATTTTATTGCATCTGATTCATTACCAAATTTCCTTACTGAACTGGAAAGTGTAAATTGGTCTAAAGAAGATGATGTACATACTCATTTAAAAGAAGTCATTCGTACATTTGCAACTGCTCCAACATTAGAAAGCGAGCTTGCTCCTTCATTAGAAGAAATTAATTCACATTTTGCATTCGATACAATTGAAGAAATTATTCATTCATTAGAGAAAGATCAAAGTTCCTTTTCTTTAAAAGCGAAAGAAACGTTATTATCAAAATCTCCTATTTCACTAAAAGTAACATTAAAACAGTTTATTGATGGACAAAATAAGTCCGTTGAAGAATGTTTCGCTACTGACCTTGTACTTGCTAAAAACTTCATGAGACATGAAGATTTCTTTGAAGGAGTACGATCTGTTGTCGTTGATAAAGACCAAAATCCAAATTATAAATATAAGCAGTTAAGTGATGTTTCAGAAGAAGATGTAAACCGGTTCTTTAACTTACTTAATGCGTAAAGTGAGAATTTAATAAGTAGGGTTTATCTCCCTCTTATTATTAGTAGAAGCAATCGCCCTTTCATACGGGATTAAATTGAGGCTATATAGTCGTATAATTACACGCCTATATAGCCTTTTTCCTATTTAATAAATTTTAATAAAATTTAATTTTATTAAATCAAATTATGTGCTACACTATTTTTAATTAAATATTCTAAAAATAAAAGAAGGAGGAGCGACTATGATTGAAAATTATTTTCTTTTCATCATTATGTCTATTTGTCTTATTATTTTACCTGGTCCTGATACTGCAATGGCTACGAAAAACACATTAGTTGCTGGTAAGGTAGGCGGGGTGAAAACAGTGTTCGGTACATGTGTTGCACTATTGATTCATACTTTAGCAGCAGTAATCGGACTTTCCGCACTTATTGTAAAGTCAGCTCTTTTATTTTCTATTTTCAAGTACGTTGGAGCTCTATATTTAATTTATATTGGTATTAAAGCTCTTTTAGCAGTAAGAAATAAAGAAGGCGTCAATACGAACGATATATCTTTGAATAACGCAAACGAGAATACTTCTTGCTTTCGCCAAGGGTTTCTTACAAATTTATTAAACCCTAAAATCGCAGTCTTCTTTTTAACATTTTTACCGCAATTTTTAAATCCAAATCATAATACGTTTATCCAACTTCTTATAATGGGCCTTACTTACCTAGTTTTAACAGTTATTTGGTTCGCTTTTTATATATTTTTAATTGATAAAATTAGTGCTTTTATGAAAAAACCGAAGACACAACGTTATATTCAAGGGTTAACAGGAATTGTCTTAATTGGTTTTGGTATTAAACTCGCTTTTGAAAAAAGCAATTAACAAGAAGAAAACCACCACTATTCATAGTGGTGGTTTTCTTTTAACAACTGATTTGGCTGTCTACTTTATATTAAAACCAGCGCTCAGTTACAACTTTTTTACGTGTATAGAATTGAACGCCATCTGTACCATTTGTACCTAAATCACCAAAGAATGAAGCTTTATTTCCTGCGAATGCGAAGAATGCCATTGGTGCTGGAACGTTTACGTTTACACCGATCATGCCCGCATCGATGTTATCACGGAATGTTTGTGCATGTTTACCGCTTGATGTATAAATAACCGCTCCATTTGCAAATTTAGATTGATTTGTTAGTTTAATACCTTCTTCTAAATCTTTAACACGTACAATGCTTAATACTGGAGCAAAAATCTCATCTTGCCAAATTTTCATTTCTTGATTTACACCATCAAAGATTGTCGCACCTACAAAGTAACCTTCTCCAACTTCTTCCTTAATTTTACGGCCATCTACTAATAAAGTAGCTCCATCTGCTACACCACTGTTAATATAGCCTAATACACGCTCTTTATGAGATTCACGAATTAATGGTCCAACATAATTATCTTCGTGGAAACCGTCACCTACTTTTAACTTCTTCGTCTCTGCTACTAGTACGTCGATGAATTCATCCGCAATTTCATCAACTACTGCTACTACTGAACATGCCATGCAGCGCTCTCCGCTACTTGCAAATGCAGATCCAATTACACCTTGTACTGTTTTCTCAAGATTGCAATCTGGCATAACAATCGCATGGTTTTTCGCACCAGCTAACGCTTGTACACGTTTTCCGTGTTTCGTACCTGTTTCATATACGTAACGAGCTACCGGCTCAGATCCAACGAACGAAACAGCTTGAATATCTTTATTTTCTAAAATGCTATTTACAACATCTTTTCCGCCTTGCACTAAATTTAATACGCCTTTCGGGAAGCCAGCTTCATAGAATAACTCTACAAGTCGCTCTGCTAAAAGTGGCGTTCTTTCAGATGTTTTTAATACGAATGTATTACCGCAAGCAATTGCAAGTGGGAACATCCATAATGGAATCATCATCGGGAAGTTAAACGGTGTAATACCAGCGACAACTCCGATTGGGTAGCGCCAAATTGATCCATCAATGCCGCTAGCAATATTCGGAAGTGCTTGTCCCATCATTAAATTTGGTGCTGACGTCGCAAGTTCTACTGCTTCAATACCACGCTGCACTTCACCAGTTGCATCCGTTAATGTTTTACCATTTTCTAGCGTAATGATTTTTGCAAGTTCTTCCTTGTTTTCTTGTAAAAGCTGTAAATATTTATACAATTGTCTTGAACGATTCGGAACTGGTACTTTAGACCATGTTTCGTATGCTGCTTTTGCCGCTTCAACAGCTTTTTCAACATCTTCTTTCGGAGATAGCGGAACGTAAGCGATAATTTTTCCAGTCGCCGGATTTGGAACTGCTTCTACTTCTGTACCAGTAGATTCTACCCACTCACCATTAATATGATTTTTTACTCGTTTAATTTCAGTTGTAATCATTATATTCTCTCCTTTTTTATGATGTTTATAAATCTATTATTTTTGATTAGAAATTAATTGTTCACTAACTTTCTTATATAAAGCAGCCATATCGTTTTCACCATACCCAGCTTCACTTGCTTCTTCATATACATTTAATAGCATTTCGCTTACTGGTAAGTGAAGTTCACTTTCTTTCGCTAAATCTACTGCAAACCCCAAATCTTTCTTTAATAAATTTACAGTAAAACCTGGCTCGTAGTTTTCTGATGCAATAAAACTTTTATAATTGCGCTCATAAATTCTACTTTGGCCGTAACTTACATTTAAAATATCAAACATTTTATCCAAATCCATATTGTTCTTTTTCGCTAATGTTAATGCTTCACTTACACCAGCTGTATAAAAACCTATTAATAGGTTATTAATTAATTTAACAGTTGTACCACTATCAATTTGCTCACTAACATGGAAGATGTTTGCACCTAATACACCCATGATAGATTCCGTTTTTTCATATACCTCTTTTGATCCACCGACCATAAACGTTAATGTACGGTTTTCGGCTCCAATTACCCCACCACTTACAGGGGCCGCTAAAAAGTCTACTTTCTTTTCTTTTGCCGCTTCCTCTAACTGTTTGTTTAACTGTGGAGATACAGTACTTGTATCAATTAAAACTACATTCGAATGACTATTTTCAAATAATCCTTCTTGTCCAAAATACACCGCTTCAACAGCACGAGGTGAAGGTAAACTTGTAAAAATCACATCGCATGTCTCTGCTAATTTTGAGATTGATAAGCCAATAATTCCTCCTTCTTTTTCAAAGGAAGCTTCAGCATCTTTATTTAAATCCACTCCATATACTGTGTAACTTGATTTAACTAAATTTTTAGACATCGGAAGACCCATGTTACCTAAGCCGATAAAACCAATCTTTTTCATATCGCTTTCCTCCTATTTACACAATATACTTTCCACGATTTATAATAGCTTTCGCAACTTCTCTCTTTTTTGTAAATACGTTCGTATATAAAGGTACTAATAATTGACGAATTTCAGCTAAAATTACGTGTCTATCTTGTTCTTCTGTAACAGCCGCTGAAAGTATAGAAATCGCCGCTTCTTCTACTTTGCGATAGCCTTCTTCACAAATAACGTCAGTTATCATTTGTTTCGTACGTTCTTTCTCTTCACCATTTTTACTAATTGCTTTACTCGTACGTAAAAATGCTGATTCCATGACGTACACGTCCGTTAACATATTTGATAATACACGTGAATATTCTTGCTCTTGATCAATTTTTAAACCTGGAGTTTTAGAGAGCGTTTTCAAAGATTGTTTCAACAATTTTTTCGCTAATAAAATGTAACGATGGTTTCTTTCGACATTTTCTACATCAATCTCTATTTCAGTATCTTCAATTTGTTCCATTTGCTTCATTAACATTTTGGCAACTGTTAATCTATTAATTTCGTTCGTCCCTTCAAAAATACGACTAATTCTAGCATCACGGTATAATCGTTCTACTTCATACTCTTGCATATAACCGTAACCACCATGAATTTGTACAGCTTCATCTACGATATGACCAAGTGTTTCAGAAGCATTTACTTTATTCAGTGCACATTCAATTGCAAATTGAGACATTTTCTTCATAAGATCTTCATCGCTCTCATGAATTGCTTCATCAATTACACCTGCTGTACGATACGCTGCACTTTCTGCTCCATATGTAGCAATGATCATATTTGCAATTTTCTCTTGAATCATCGTAAAGTCTACTAATTCCGTTTGAAACTGTTTACGTTCTTTTCCATATTGAACGGACAATCCAATTGCTTGCTTTGCTGTTCCAATATTTCCAAAGGCAAGTTTTAATCTAGCAAAGTTAAGAATATTAAGAGCTACATGATGCCCTTTCCCAACTTCCCCTAAAACATTTTCTGCAGGGATGACAACATCTTCTAAAATAAGCGTCGCTGTTGAAGAACCTTTAATCCCCATTTTCTTTTCTTCTAGCCCAATAGATACACCTTCACATGTTCTTTCGACAATAAACGCTGTCATTCCTTTATTTGTCTTCGCAAAAACAACGTATACATCTGCCATATGAGCATTTGTAATCCACTGCTTCTCACCATTTAACTTCCAAGCAGTACCATCTTCATTTAATACTGCACTCGTTTTTGCACTTAAAGCATCAGAACCAGCATTTGGTTCAGTTAAAGCATAAGCCCCAATCCATTCTCCTGATGCAATTTTCGGCAAATATTTTTCTTTTTGTTCTTTCGTTCCGTAATATATGTAAGGCAATGTACCTACACCTGCGTGTATATTAAATGAAACGCTAAATGCACCAGCGTATCCCATTTTTTCTGCTACAAGCCCTGAAACTGCCTTTCCTAATTCAAATCCGCCATATTCTTCTGGAACCTCGATACTTAATAATCCAAGTTCTCCAGCTTTCTCAAACAATTGACGAGAAACTTTATAGTTATGTTGTTCAATATTCTCCATTTGTGGAACAATTTCTTGTTTAACGAATTGTTCAGTCGTTTTTGCGATTAAATCTTCGTCTCCTGAAAAATCTTCTGGCGTAAAGAAAGCATGATTCACATCTTTATTAAGTGAAAAAAATTCATCCCACGGTAACTTCGTTTTCTCCATCTGAATCCCCCTATCATTTCGGCCTTACTTGCTACTACATATGCTCGTCTACGATGAGTGGAATATCTTATTTTTGAAAACAGAAGGCGATGAATTTTCACATCAAGCAGTTTGTCTTGCTAAAGATGTATTCTCATCGCCTTAGTTGTTTTATCTATTGATCCTCTGATAATACTGTTTTTGCAATTCCAGTATCTAGTTCTTCAAAGTCATGATATGAAATTGTTTCATATAACTCACTTCTCGTTTGCATATTAGAAAGTGCATCTTTTTGAGAACCAGTTTCCTTAATTAAAGTAAACACATTCTCATACGCTTTCGCTGCTACGCGAAGTGAAGTTACAGGATAAATAACCATTTGGAAGCCCATATTCGCAAATTCCTCTGCACTATAATACGGCGTTTTCCCGAACTCAGTCATATTGGCAAGTAAAGGTGCATTTACTTTACTATTAAATAGACGGAATTCCTCTTCTGATTGTAGCGCTTCTGGGAAAATTGCGTCTGCACCTGCTTTTACATATGCATTCGCTCTTTCAATTGCTTCATCTAATCCTTCTACACCACGAGCATCTGTGCGCGCTACAATATATAAGCTCGGTGCAACTTCTTTAATCGCTTTAATCTTTTGAACTAATTCTTCTGTCGTAACGAGTTTCTTACCATTTAAATGGCCACATTTCTTTGGTAATTGCTGATCTTCAATTTGGACAGCTGCTACTTTCGCTTCCACCATTTCTACTGCTGTTCTCGCTACATTTAGGACGCCACCGAATCCAGTATCAATATCAACAAGAACTGGTAAGTCTGTAGCTCTTACTAGATCCCTTGCTCTCTCTGCTACTTCAGTAGACGTCACGATTCCTAAATCAGGTAGCCCTTTACTTGCAGTATAAGCAGCTCCTGATAAATAAAGAGCTGAAAAACCTGTATTTTTCGCAACAAGAGCTGCCATTGCGTCATGAGCACCTGGAATTTGCAAAATTTCATTTGCTTCTACTAAAGCTCGGAAGCGATTCGCAAGCTCTTCTTGTGTTGACTGTTTATTCACAACCCAAGCCATTCTAAATTCCCCCTATTATTAAATTAAGAATAGATCTACAAATTCATTTACATTCATATTTTCTAGTTTCTCTTCATTTAAACAAGCTTCATGAATTTGTTCTTGTTGCTTACTAGAATAATGACCTGCCATATTTGCAGTGAATTTTTGAACAACTTTTGGAATCGCTTCGTCTCTACGGAAACGGTGACCAAGTGGATATTCACATTCCACATTTTCTGTTACAGTTCCATCTTTGAAATGAACTTGAACAGCGTTGGCGATTGAGCGCTTGTTCGGGTCAAGGTAATCTAAACTGTACTGTTTATTTTCAACAACAACCATCTTATTACGTAATTCATCTACACGTGGATCATTTGCTACTGCATCCTCATAATCATCCGCAACGATATCCCCTTTTAATAAACCAATTGCCGTAATGTATTGTAAGCAATGATCACGATCCGCTGGGTTATTTAATGGACCTTCTTTATCAATAATACGAATTGCTGATTCGTGCGTTGTAATTGTAATACGGTCAATCTCATCTAATTTCCCTTTAATTTCTGGATGTAATTTCACAGCACATTCTGCAGCTGTTTGTGCATGGAATTCTGCTGGATATGAAACTTTAAATAATACATTTTCCATTACATAAGAATCTAATGGTCTTGCTAATTTTAATTCTTGTTTATTGAATAATACATCTTGGAATCCCCATCCTGGTGCAGATAATGCTGTAGGGTAACCCATTTCACCTTTTAGAGCAGTCATTGCAAGATGAACACCGCGGCTCGTCGCGTCACCTGCTGCCCATGATTTACGTGATCCAGTATTTGGAGCATGACGATATGTACGAAGACTAGAATTATCAATCCACGCATGTGATAATGCATTAAAGATTTCTTCACGTGTTCCGCCAAGCATTTTCGCAACTACAGCAGTTGTTGCTACTTTTACATATAATACGTGGTCAAGACCAACTCTGTTTAAGCTGTTTTCTAAAGCAAGTACACCTTGAATTTCATGTGCTTTAATCATCATTTCTAATACTTCACGTACTTTTAACGGTTCTTTTCCTTCTGAAATACGAACACGGCTAATATAATCTGCCACAGCTAAAATTCCGCCTAAGTTATCAGATGGATGTCCCCACTCTGCTGCAAGCCAAGTATCGTTATAGTCTAACCAACGGATCATACATCCGATATTAAATGCACCTTTCACTGGATCAAGTACATATGACGTACCTGGTACACGTGTACCATTTGGCACGATTGTTCCTGGTACAACTGGTCCTAATAATTTCGTACATTCTGGATATTGTAATGCTAAAATTCCGCATCCAAGTGTATCAAGTAATACGTAACGAGCAGTACTGAATGCTTCTGCACTTGTTACCTCTTTATTTAATACATAATCCGTAATCTCTTCTAATAATGCATCTTTTTGTTTAATTTCATTTGTTTTAATCATGCTATCCTTCCCTTTCTGTCGAAAATTCGTTATTATTAATGATGGGTGTCGGTCAAACACCCATCTGGCGGGCGGTGCTAACAACTCCCCAGTTGTTCTTATTTACTAAGCACATGTCGCTCGCCAATATAATTTACACGTGGACGGAACAAACGATTGTTCGCATGTTGCTCAATAACGTGCGCACATAGTCCTACTGTTCTAGAGCTAAAGAAGATTGGTGTGTACAGTTGAATTGGAATACCAAGCATCCAATATACTGGAGCTGCGTAATAATCAAGGTTCGGATAAATTCCTTTTTCCTTCTCCATAATCTTTTCTCCAGCTTCACACATTTCATATAGTGTATAATCACCTTTCACATCACATAACTGCTTTAAAGCTTCCTTCATCATTAAAGCTCTTGGATCCATCTTCTTCATATATACACGGTGTCCAAAGCCCATAATTTTTTCTTTGTTATATAGTTTCTTCTGTAATAACTCTTCAAACTTTTCAACATTACCAGCTTCTAAAAGCATGTACATAACCGCTTCGTTTGCACCGCCATGTAAGCTACCTTTTAAAGATGCAACCGCACCTGTTAAAGCACCATATAAGTCGGATTGCGTAGATGCAATAACGCGCGCTGTAAATGTAGAGTTTGGCATTTCATGTTCACTATATAAAACAAGGGAACGATCAAAAATCTTCTCCTCAAGTTCAGTTGGTTTTTTACCTGTTAACATATAGAAGAAATTCGCGCTATATGATAATTCCTTAAGTGGTTCGATTGGCTCTTCATTATTTAAAATATGATAGCTATTCGCTACAATGTTTGGTACTTTACTCAATAATTTGTATCCGCGACTTTTGTTTACTTCTAACGAGCGGTTTTCAATATCATTATCGTAACCAGCTAATGCGGACACACCTGTACGCAATCCATCCATAGGGTGTGTTTCTTTCGGTAATGCCTTCAGTACGTTGAATACACCTTCTGGTACCGCGTATTCTTCTTTTAATTTCTTTTCAAGTGTTGCTTTTTCATCTTCATTCGGTAGATGTTCTTCCAATAAAAGGTGCACAATGTCTAAGTACTCTTTTGTTTTTGAGAGTTCGATTAAATCATACCCTTGAATTACAATTTCACCTTTCACTGTGTCAAGAAACGAAATCTTCGTCTCCGCTGCCACTACACCATCTAATCCCGGGGAAAATTTTTCTTCAGCTTTCATCATTATTTCCTCCAATCCTAATAGATCTTCGTGCACATAACTGTAAGCCTTTACAATATTGTGAAACTACATTTCTATTTCAATGTATCAGAGTTTTTAGAAGATTTCAATTTATTTTATAATGATAAGTTTCCTATACTTTTCTTACTGTAACAATACAATTTTTCGAAAATAATTCTTATATTTTATAAAGAAAGAATAGACTTCTTTGCATATTTTTAAAAACAAGATATAAAGATTTTCCATATAACACCGCCAAATATACAATTATTCTAATTTTATTTACGAAATAGAAAAAACGAGCTGTACATAAATACAGCTCGTTACTATATGATATTTATTTCACTATGTCTTAAATATAATTTTTATATAAAACTTATTCATT
Organism: Bacillus cereus group sp. Bc061; assembly: GCF_027715825.1. Classification (NCBI taxonomy): domain Bacteria; kingdom Bacillati; phylum Bacillota; class Bacilli; order Caryophanales; family Bacillaceae; genus Bacillus; species Bacillus cereus group sp. Bc061. Next base: position 866,463 of record NZ_JAQFTZ010000001.1, on the reverse strand, counting down.
TTTAATAAAGTTATTATTTTACATAATTAAATTGAATTTCTTCCATTTCCTCATGATAACTTACAAATAAATCATAGTTTTGAAAATACCAAAGATCATCAACATCTACAAAAAATATAATACCTTCCTTCTCAACTGACACGATTTCCCCATCTGGTTTCTCTGCAACAATCCCTAAAGAATATCCAGGCTGAATTGAACTATTCCCTCCGTACCTTACAGTAAAACGTACAGATTCACCGTGCTTTATACGTAATTCTTCCTGGAACCATTGTAGAGCTTTACGATCAATTGAAATTCTCATCTTTATTCCCCCCAGTTTATGCAAACTCTTTTTTTCCTAATCGTTGTTTTACAAAGAAGACGAAAATAATTAAGGCTATTAATGCTGAAATTGCACTCCCTGAAAATAAAATACGATAACCAAACATTTGTGAAACAACTCCAAGTAAAATAGCACCTAACCCGATTCCTAAATCAAACGCTGTAAAAAATGAAGCGTTCGCAACTCCTCTTTTACTCGGATCGACAATTGTAAGCATTGCCGCTTGCAATGCTGGCTGTGCTGAACCGAATCCAACACCATATAATGTAGCTGCGATAACTACACCTATTAAATCATTTGAAATCGTTAATACAACTATTGCAATAATAGTAATGCATAGTGCCGGAAGTATGATAAATACTTCTCCATACTTATCTAATAGTTTTCCTGAAATTGGCCTTACAATCGTTAAAGCAATTGCATATACAAGAAAGAATGTCCCAGGATTCACATCAATTGACGATGCAAATAGCGGTAAAAACGTCGTAATGCCTCCATATGCAAATGATAAAAAGAATACAACTATCGTAATGGATAGAACCGATTTTTCAAACAGTTGTATTTTCCCTTTTTCTTTTTGTGGTGTGAATGGCATTTTCGTCATTAACGATAGTAAGACTGCCATAAAGGATAAAAGAGTTGCTAATAAGAAAAGGCCGTGAAATGAATAATTTTGTACAACCGATAATCCAATCATTGGGCCGATTGCCATTGCAATCGTCATAGCCATTCCATACCAACCCATACCTTCACCACGGCGTGAATCTGGAATAATATCAGTTATCGCTGTTCCAACAGCTGTTGTAGAAACAGCCCATGTTACTCCGTGAATAACACGTAAAACAGCTAAAAGGACAATAGTCGTCGCTAAATGATAAGAGTACATCGTTAACCCAAAAAAGATGAGTCCCAAAATAATAAAGGATCTTCTACCATATTGATCCAACATCCCTCCAATAATCGGTCGTATTACAACTGCCGCTATTGTAAACATTCCCATCATAAGTCCGACTTGTGATTCATTGCCACCTATCTCTTTAATAAAAAGTGGGAGCGTTGGAACAAGTAAATAAAATGCTGTAAATAAGAATAACATTGCGAAAGTCATTTGAATAAATGATTTCGTCCATAATCGTTCCATAAATATTCCTCCATAAAAACGTAAAATCTTACAATTAACACCTCTATTTTACTGTTTCCTTGTTCCTTTTCCCTCCGTAAATAGACGTATCTTTTTATAATAAATAGTCTACCTTCAATTTAAATTGGTCTTACAACTTTATACGTATGTTTTAGCCTAAAGTCCTATCTAACTGTACCTTTATATGTGTGAAAAGAATATACTACTTTATTATCGCAACTTAGGAGTGAATATTTTTATGTGGGTATCATCAAGAGTAACTGCCGTAGTTCCTTCGGCTCCTGGGATACACGTTCCCGCCGTTCATACAGCTAGTTCTGATGTCGGTATTGAACTTCCCGCAACTTGGCAACACTATCAAATTCCCGGTCAAATTACCCCCTCATTTTGGCATCATGGTGCACATCCAAGTAGTACTCCCTTTCAAAGCCACGCTTATCCTCCGTTACCTCAATCTCAAATTTTTTATCATTTTCCTTCAATTTATTTTCAAAACTTCTATGGTACTTTTAATATTTAAAATACATTGTCTCATAGCTACTGCATTTAAAAGAAAAAAGCACTTAAGATTATAATTTTTACAAATCTTAAGTGCTTTTTAATATTTTTTATAAAATTTTCTTATTGTCCATTATTAGCAGGGGCCTCTCCTGCATTACCGCCAGTTTCTGGTTGTGTGGTCGCTGGTGGAGTTGTATTTCCTTGGCCTCCTCCATTATTTGCTGGAGGTGTCGTATTCCCTTGACCTCCACCGTTATTTGCTGGAGGTGTCGTATCTCCTTGGCCTCCTCCATTATTTGCTGGAGGTGTCGTATTCCCTTGGCCTCCACCGTTATTTGCTGGAGGTGTCGTATTCCCTTGGCCTCCTCCGTTATTTGCTGGAGGTGTCGTATCTCCTTGGCCCCCTCCATTATTTTGTTCATTTTGTTTCTTTTCTTCTTGTTTCTTTTGCTCTTCTAGTTTCTTTTGTTCTTCTTGCTTCTTAAGTTCCTCTTGTTTCTTTTCTTCTTCTTGTTTTTTCAGTTCTTCCTGTTTCTTTAATTCTTCTTGCTTTTTCTCTTCTTCAGTTTTTTGCTGTTGATCTTGTTTTGGTTTTTCTGTTGTATCCGGTACGCTCGTATTTGGAGAAGAATCACGTTTTTCACCTTTTATACGCAGCTCACTACCTTCTTGAATTACACTACTTGGCATTTTAAATCTTGATTTGTCAGTAGCAAACTGACTCATCATTGCTTTAAAGATCAACTGTGCAATTTTCGTATTTTTACTACTAATATACTCGTCTTTACCATCTTTCATATATCCAGTCCATACTGCCATCGTATACTGCGGTGTATAACCTGCAAACCAACTATCACGAGTTGCACTTTCTGGAATGTTAAATTTCGCTAATTGTTTTGAATCATAGTTTGTTGTACCCGTTTTACCAGCAACATCTAAAGAACTAATATTTGCCGCTGTACCAGTACCTGATGTCACTACTGAGCGCAGCATATCAGTAATCATATATGCTGTAGAGTCAGCTATAACTTGTTTTGGTTTTTGTCCAAAACTTTGTGACTTTCCGTCTGGATAAACTACTTTCTTAACAAAATGCGGTTTTGCATACTTACCACCATTACCAAATGTCGCATAAGCACCCGCTATTTCAGTTGGTGATACTTCGTTTGTACCAATAGCTGTAGATTCTGTTGGCGCTTTTTTAAATGTAATACCTAATTTCTCAGAGAATTCCTTTGATTTATTAAGTCCTACTTCTTTTGCAGTTTTAACTGCTGGAACGTTACGTGACATTTTTAACGCCTCACGCATAGTAATTGGACCTAAATGACTTCTGTCTGCATTTCGAAGTTCTTGTCCAGTTGAATATTTAAATGGAGAATCATCAATTTGATGATACGTAGCCCATTTTAAGTATTCAATTGCAGGACCGTAATCAAAGATTGGCTTCATCGTCGAACCAGCTGCACGATCTAATTCAATGGCCATATTATGCCCTTTAAATACGGCTTTATTTTCACCGCGCCCACTACCTATAGCACGAACCTCTCCGGTTTTCGTATCCATAAATGTGAAAGCACCTTGGAACTTATCATTTGGATAATTAATAATATTTTCATTTAAAATCTTATCAGCAAAATCCTGTGCTTTCGTGTCTAATGTTGTATAAATTTCTAAACCGTCAGAACCAATATTAGCATCTGGCAATTCTTTTTCAACTTCTTTCACAACCGCATCCATAAATGCAGGATATGGCATTGCTTGTACAGTTGCAGTCCTAAGTCCATCTGTTACTTTAACTTTCGAAGCTTCTTCCATTTCTGCCTTCGTAATATAACCATGTCGATTCATTAATTTTAGTACAACATTTCTTCTTTCTGTTGCTCTTTCAATATTTTCTGTTTTCGTCGGATCATAGTTATTCGGTGCTTTTGGTAAACCTGCAAGCATCGCAACTTCTGGTAATGTTAAATCTTTCAATTCTTTACCATAGTAGTTTTGTGCTGCTGTTGCGATACCATACGAACGGTTTCCTAAGTTAATTTTATTTAAATACATTTCTAAAATTTCATGTTTTGAATATTGTTGTTCTAGTTTATACGCTAAATATATTTCCTGAACTTTACGTTTTGATGTTTTTTCCATCGATAAGAAGTAATTTTTAATAACCTGTTGCGTTATTGTACTTCCACCTTGTGAACCGTAATCTCCTTTAAGACTCACCAAAACAGCACGGGCAGTACCTTTAAAGTCTACTCCGCTATGCTCGTAAAAACGTGCATCCTCTGTTGCTAAAAATGCATTTTCTACTAATTTAGGAATTTGATTATACGTAACATTCGTCCGCTTTTCTTTCCCGTATTCATATACCAAATCGCCATTTTTATCATAAATTTTTGAGGATAACGGATTAACAAGTTTTGCTTTCTCAAGTTTTGGTGCATCCTTAATCATTACGAAGAAGGTAGCAACTCCCCCCACTAAACCAACAATACCAAGTAATAAACAAGTAATTAAAAACTTGCGAAAAAATGATGTTTTACCTTTTGGTTTTTGTGTTTTAGAAGCTGGCTGTTTTTTCTTTTTAACTTGTCGTCGCTCCTCTCGAGAACGATAATTTTCTGACATGTTACTTTCTCCTGCCTTTCAATTCTCCCGTTGATTTACTTAAAAATATTGAGGTCACTTTCTAAAATAAATTTAATTAAGAAAGTATATTGACCTGGAGCATTCAATATTTTCCTAATTCACAGATTATAAATTTTAGAATGCTTGTTACACAAAGTATTTTCACTTCTATTTTTCTAATAATGCTGCCCCTTTAAGCATAGAATGTAAAAAGTGAATTTTTAATACCTCGTATAAATAATATACCTTTTTTTCAAATGGTCAATATTTTCTTATTTATAAATCAAAGGTGAAATAAAAATAGCACAACGATATGTACTTCGTGTGAACTTCCTTATAATTACGTATAACGAACATTTAATATATTGCATATAAGTATAATACCTCTTTAATTATAAAGATTTCAACACCACAACCTCAACATCTATAAGATATTATTAAAAATGAAAAGTGAGGAGTTGCGTAATGATGGAGTTATCTCCCGTGATTTCCAAAACTATAGTTGCTGTTGGCTATAATCCTTTTTCTATGATTTTACGCATTCAATTAAAGCATGGACTGTATGATTTCTTTAACGTTCCTGAAAACATTTACACCGGTTTATTAAACGCACACTCTAAAACGAATTATCACAATACTTATATTAAAAATTCTTACCGCTACACTAAAATTTAAACTTAACTAGAATGAAAAAAGAAAGGAGGTAGTCCCCCCTTTCTTTTTTAAATCATTTCACAACTCAGCTATCTTCTGTTCTTTTTATTTATTTCATCATATGCTTGAATTTGTTTTTTTAAACGCCGATCTGCTTTTTTATCATGTACAACTAATATCGCATGAATAACACCTGGAACCCAAAATATTAATGTTAATATGAAATTAATTACTGCTTGAAATGGTTTTCCGCAAAATAATACGGCTACAGGTGGAAGAAGAATTGCCAACAAATACATCATCTCTTGAAAACTCCTTGTTTTGTATTTTTCTCTCTCCATACACTATAAAAACCAGTAACTTTTACATTTCCGATATTTTTATTACCCACTAATAACTGTTCTACCATATCCTACATCTTAATAAAACTATATTTATGTTTACAGTGAGATTCGTCTAAAAAATTTTCAAACCATTTTTTCAACATAGAACTGTTCACCTCTATGAAAGAATCTTCCTCTTGCCTTATTACATACTTTTACTTAAATACTCAATCTCATGTTGTAACTTTTTAAATTGTTCAAAATGCATAGTGATAGATTGACTGTTTCCATACTCAGCACTATGCTTCACCAATAAAACACCCGTGTCATGAAAAAACGCGTCAAGCTCTTTTCTAATGGATACTTTCATTATATGCGCTGTTTTAATAGCCGATAAAATTGCAATTTCATTAAACTTTAATTTTATTTCCTTTGGACAAAATGCTTCTTCCACCAATATAACTTCATTGCTATAAATAAGTGCAACAAGATTACTTGACTTTGCATCTGTTAAATCTACTTTTTTTATAACATTATTCATTACATTTTGCCTCCTTTGTTTTCATATATGATAATTATACAATTTCCATTTTTAATTACGTAACCTTACATTCAGTGTAACACACTTTTATTATAGGATTAAGCTACACTTCAAACCTTTTATTATTCCGCAATTTTCGTTAGATGAACCCTTTGGACTATAAGACCATATAGTAGTGTTAACAAATGATTGTAAAGTGGGTGAGAACTATGCCCTCAGTTGTAGGGAATTTAGTTGTACAAAATAGTAACGGTTCATTTAATTTAGGTGATTTCTATAACGTTTCTCCAAAAGAAAACACGAAGGCTTATAATGGATCTGGTGCTTCCAACGTTGGTTTTGTTGTTAATACTTTTAATGGTGTGAGTGCGACTAATACGTTTGATTCTGACCTTGCGGATCAAAACCAAGTCGGTACAGCTTAACCCTATTTTTTCATCGTTCTGTTTAAGAATTTTTAATTTGTCCATACTATAATCAGGCTGTTATACAGCTATTGTTGATTTTTGGAGTACCCTATCTTTTTCTCCCTTTCCCTGGGGCTTAGCAGCTAGTATGAAGCTAGCTGCTTTTCCGTTTCATTTTTTCTGTTTCACATCTAACATAGCTTACTTTACGCTATTTCAATAATATCCGTGGTATTAAATACGTAAGTTTTATAAAACGCGTCAGTACACATTACAATGCGCTTTAGCGGATTTATATGTACAACTGTCATGTAGCTTGTAAGTATGTATCCATCTTCAAAATATGTCACCAATATTTCTTTCTCAGACAATAATGACATTAATAATTTATCAGAAATTCCATCTTTTGCTTCTTTTGTTAAAAATGGTTTTTGTACTTTAAATTTCTCCCCAATAACCTTTCGCATACTTAATAACTGTTCCGACATTACTGTAAATGGAACCCATTCTCTTTTTGCTCTTTGCATCTTTACATCATTCATTTCTTTATCTCCTCGATTATTTATCCATTCTATTTCAAACATATTGCGCTTCGATTATTCTTTAATAATTGCTCGGCTCATATTTCCCCTGCATGAACAGGTAAGAAATCTCCCACCTCAAAACTCAAGACATACAAGGAAAGTAAGTCGAAGATCAACTTCCCGTAAACAGCCGATTGGTGAAAATGTAATTAGTGGATGATGAACACCCACTAATTACATTTTCACTTTATTCTAAATCGTATACTATCTACATATACAAGAACGTTCGTTCTAATTATACACGAACCTACGTTCTTTTGAGAAGGAATTTATTTTTTCTTCACCAAATGAGCCTTTTTCCCATTTAATAGGAAGTTCACGTATCAACTAAAAAACGACTTCACTTAAAGAGAAGTCGTTTTTTCTAATCACCTATATTTCTATATTTATTTTTCTATCCTGACAAGTGTTCTTTCTGGAATACGAATCTCATCTATATGAAAATGATTTATTTTTAATTTTAATTCTCCCAATCGTTCCTTATCTTCATTACCAACCCAACAACTGAATAATTCAAAATAGTCCCCATCATTTAAATAACCTTCCATAATCGTGCATAAAGCTATTAGCTTTTTTTTAGCTTCCTTCTTCTCACTTTCTGTTTGCCACTCATCAAGTTCAATACCTCACATTGTTGAAATTTCATACGTGTAACTTGTTTGAAATTGAAACTCTTGTACAATTTCAAGCATACTTTCATCTGAAAAACATGGTCCAAAAACAATTACATCATTAGAATCTGGATCCGTTAACGGAATTTCTACATTGCATCCTATATAACTTGCTAAACTCATTTTTACTCCTCCAATATTCACATAAAAATAACTTATATGAACATTTATCTACCCAAATATAAAATCCCTGCCTAAATTCAAAAAATCTATGAGATTTATAAAGAATCAAAACTCGTTCCTTATAAATTTCTATGAAAAGAGAGCAATTTAAACACTCTCTGTTCGTACATACTGCGTCAAACTATTTATTTATTTATTTATTTATTTATTTATTTATAATTCACTCTAATTACTAAATATATTTTGGTTGTACTATTATATGTAACTCCCTCTCTGTTACTGCTTTTTTCGGGTTTCGAAAATACTCTAATTCGTATTTTAATACCTCATATTCAACCATCCCGATCTTAATCCCTTTCGTTTCTTTTAAAATAGCTAATAGGTTATTTATATCTTCATCATACGATTCAAAAATTTTCCCTCCGTCTTCTCTTTGAAAAATCACTTTCACATTTTCTCCCCCTACATCATTTATTTATCTATCCAATAATTCATTCTTCACCTTAAAATTTCATACGAAAAAGAACATCCATCTTAATAGAATGCTCTGCTTTTCACTTCATTTAACGTCAATATATTTCAATCTTATTGTATGTTTCATTCTGCAAATTATGTTTATCCACTTCTATAAAGTGAAACTTTAATCCACTCAATCTTTGTTCATTCCTGACTAATAATTAGCCTACGCAAATCTTACTGCCTACAAATAATGGGCTAAAATTAATTAATTCATTTTATATTTAATGAGATGAAACAAAACATTATAATATCAACATTCTATGAAGTGATGATTAACCTACTTCAAAATAATTACATAAATTCCCATTGTAATTCTTAATATTTATATGTAATATTGTATTGTCTTACTATCTATTTATAACTCACACACTAACTAGAAAAGGGAACCTTTAAAGGTTCCCTTTTCTAATTACAGTCATTATTTCTTTTCTAGAAATTCAAATGTATTTTTAAACTCTTTATCATTCACCTTAATATCAGCATCTTTCAATAATTCATTGACTACTTGTTGTTTCCATTTACCTGTCGTGTCTTGTAGTCTTTGCTGTTCTATATCTTTACGAATTGAATCTTTTACTTCATCAAATGGCTTTAATTCTTTTTTATCTGTCACTTTAATAATATGGTAACCGTAAGTTGTTTTTACTGGTTCACTTACTTGTCCTGCATCTAATTTATATGCAGCTTCCTCAAATTCTTTTACCGTTTGCCCTGGAGCAAAACCAGTGATTTCCCCGCCCTGTTCTTTTGAACCAGTATCCTCTGAGTATTGCTTCGCTAAAGCCGCAAAATCTTCTCCGTTATTTACTTTCTCTTTCACTTCTTTAGCAGTCTTTTCATCTTTTACTAAAATGTGACTTACCTTCATTTCTGGTTTATAGTTATCTTTTACATCTTTTTCTGTAACAGTCGCTTTAATCGCTTTCTCAAATGCAATTTCTGGCTTCATTTTTTCTTTTAATTCATCTTCATTTTTCAATCCAAGTTGTTCTAAAGTCGCTTTAAAGTTCTCACCCATTTTATCTTTTGCTTCTTCTACTTTCTTTTTTGCTTCCTCATCTGAAACTTTATATTTATCGAGCAACGCCTTACTTAACACCATTTGGTATAAAGTACTTTCCCCATATTTTTGTCTTAATTCTTTACTTAACTCTTTCTCTGTAACATTTCCTACTTTTGATGTTACTACGTTGTCTGAGGAGCCACATGCGGATAATGCCAGTACTACGCATGAAATAATTGTTCCTAAAAATAGCTTTTTCTTTTTCAATTCAAAATACCTCACTTTTATTATTATATAAGAATAACTATACAGTGTTGTTGTGTATACAATGTGTTTTCTAGATGTAATTCATTTCATTTGAATAAACTATGTATCAGTAAAGGGACTCTTTACGTATTCATAACACATGTAACTACCTATAGTTACATGCTCTTCTAGTATCCAATTATTTTATCCAATATGTACCGCATTTTTCGCTCTGCCCACACATGTAAAAATTTTGATTCATTAATATTCCCTTAATAATTTATACATTCAGGCTCTGCATAGTAGTGAACTTTATATCATTATCAACTAAAGATTCATATTATACTAATATGCCTTTATAATCTAAACAAAAAACGCAGTATACAATAATACTGCATCATAGGAGCTGATTTCATGGAGAAAAAACCTATTGTTTTCAAAGTCCCACCAAATTCAAAATTAAAAGTTACATTTTTCGGTCCTTGTAACGAAGTAATTACAAATGTTTCTATAATTAATCAACTTTCCACACCTAAATGTCAAACTATTACACAATATCCAAACTATACGAAATATGAAACTGAAGTACGATTATTATCGAGTTGTTAATCCATTCTATACAAAATCCTTACAATTTGGTTAACTACAAAACCTTATTAATAGACTAAGATTACTCATTTCATGATATTTCATTGATAATTTATTGATTTTTCACACATTTACATCAACCGAACATATATTATCGTATGGAGATTATCCACTCATAAAACCTATCTTTCTTTAGAGCGTACTTTTTATGTATGCTCTTTTTTTATTTATCCCTTATTCTGTACATATAAATCTGATCACTTTTATATTTCACGTCGGGTAAATCGACCTGCCCTTTATAAATAATCTAGTCAAGGTGTCTCCCATAATACTTCTTTATTTATTAGACATTCACTACTCTATTAAATTCGTGTATCCATTCAAGCACCATTTATCTAATATATTTCCCTTCTAAATTCACCAAAGATGTATTAAAATTCTTTATATACTCAAGGAGGTCAAATATGTTCAAGTTGCATCCCATACTACTCATCTTAGGATTTATTTTATTTTTATATAGTGTACTTGCCTTCATGTTATTCCTTTCCATACAATAGTAATACCTGCACAAACCGATGTTAAATATGTAATTTCTATATAGTAATGAAAAAGCCTTTAATTATACGGACATAAATTAAGATGTCTTTTTATACCATTAGGCAACTAGCAAATGTAACGCCAAAGAACTTTTACAACCTAGTTACTTACTCTTTTTATTACCTGCAGAAGATCTAATACTTAAAATAAGATAGCCCTTTCAACATCAAAACTGTAAAAAATAATTTCTAAAATTTACCTTTCATCATTACATCTTTAGCATGTGAAATTCTCATGAAACAAACTATATTTAATCGATTCACTTGTATATTTTAAATAAACAATAATAATCCCCCACCATTCGGTACAGGGGATTAACTAGACCTACTGAAAAGTATTTTATTCTCTTCGTTATTTAATTGGAGAAGGGAATCTTGCTGCTTCAAAATGTGAGCCGTCTTCCGAAGTACTTAAAACTCCATCTATGCTACTTTGTGCATAAACCTCAACTTGATCTCCTGCATGCAATTGAATAATCGTCGAAACACTTACTACATTTCCAAAACCGATTGGACCAAAAAAGTCATTATCTATAGCTATTGCCGCGTTTCCATTCACACGAATTTCTACACGAGCTCTATAATTTAAGCTAGGATCGTTTGGAAAAAAACCAATCGTTCCAATAACAGAGTATACTCCTTTAGTCTTCGGAATAAAAATAGACGTTGTTGGATTATACTCATTTGCTAAATCAAATTGTTCATTTTGGAACAATACTTTTACAAAAGTATTAGCAGGAACAGGTTGATTCACCGTATTTCTAGCTCTAAATGCTGATGCCCTAACAAGACTATCCTTGTTGTCATTACACTTACTATCGTTCTTACAACAGTTATGCTGTTTCTTTTTATATTCTTTACAATACTTACAGTAGTAATAGCAAGACATACTCGTTCCCCTTTCATGCTTATTACTCCATATTATGTAAAAGAGATTCACAATGTTTGGACGAACTATTGTTTTCCCCCTATACTTGTCGCCTATTTATATACACGTAAGCGGAAGACATTTCAATAACACAACAACCTAGTAGTATAGTAATCTCTATTCAAATTTGATAAATCCCTTTCCTTTCTATTTTACTTTTTATGCATAAAAAAGAACGAACTTACATTCGTCCTTTCACACATTTTTATGGTCCAAAGCTTATCATCCAACCTAACATAAATCCAAATATAGAAAACAATAGCATAAAAAGATATAAACTACATGCCCACAATGCATATTTCCGACTTTTTCTTTTTGTGATCATTCCTATGACTGAGCATACCAATCCAATACCAACTATTTGCAGAAAACCTTTACCTATAAATGTTTCTTGTATAAGCAATATAATGTTCAAATATAATAACGCCAGAAAGGCAATAATTAATGAAATAGTCCCCATCCACGTTTCCTGTTTATAAATATGATTCTTTCTTTTTTTTAAGAATGCCAATTCCATAACCTCACTTCACCTACTTTCAATTTTCTAACTTTTTCGTGGCTCATTAATTTTTCAACTTCTGCTTTAGGTCCTGTTACAACTGCCCCATATGTTTTTACCCCATTTTTTTCAAGGAAAGAAATACGCTTTGACAACTCTAATACTTTCGCTCTAGATAGCTTCACTGCTAAATTTTCATGCTTTTGTAATGACTTTAACACATCAATAAATTGTTCCTCATGAGGTGAATCACTCACAAAAGCACCACTTGGTCCTGAAATCATATCTGCTGGAAAGCCAATCGGAGCAACATACATACCCTCGTCATTCGTTTGCTTCTCCTCTAACCCTGTATTAACGGCATACCAGACGATATCAATAGTGGGAAACATATTCGTTACCTCTTGTACACTCAACAATTCTCTAAAAGATATAAATGCTTCTACAACAGATTCTTGCGGAAGACCCTTTAATACTTGCGCTTCTTCACTACTATTATAGGATGAATTATAATTATTAGGATGAAACAATACCTCGTTATCTATATATGGGACTTCCGGAATTTTTTCATCTGTTGTATATTCACGGCTAACTTTCGTTGCTCTACTAAATATATAATCTGTTTTCTCTTCCCCTATTCGAATATCTTTCTTTCCTACCCTTTTATACAAATCAAAATGCAATTGTAAACTAAGCGGTAACAATGTTTGCTCCATGTCCCTATCTTTCAAAAATACATTTGGTTCTGTTACACTTAATGTTTGATTTACTACATTCCGTATCTCCATTGCGTTTGTAGGTGCAAATACATAGTATGCGAGAGTAGATATATATAATATAGGTTGAATAAGTAATAAAAAAGTAAATACAATTAAAACATTCGTAATACGCGCTCTTTTTTTCCCTATTTTCATCACTTGCTCCTGTTTTCCATTAGAAAGTGCATCCGGCCTTTGATGAAGAGCTTCTTGTAACAATTCTTTATAATCATCTTGTTCAGAATGAGGTTTATCATTTGTCATTTTGACTCTTTTCCTCCTTTAACAATTCTTTTAATCTCTTTCTCCCGCGAAATATGTGACTTTTATACGTGTTTAACTTTAAATCTAATACAGAAGCACCCTCTTCGTACGTTAATTGATGTACGTCACATAATAAAATAGCTTGCGCCTCTACCACCGGTAAAGTATGAATAATCTGAATTAATTTTTCATAACTATTTTTTGCGACTACATACTCTTCTGTAGATTCACCTGCTTGAATTGTTTCTAATTCCTCCGTTCCTACAAAAGCTACTTTTTTCTCTTTCCTAACAAAATCAATAAAGGTATGATATGCCACTTTAAAAAGCCATGATTTCACCTTTTGGTTTTCATAGTCTTCTAGATAAAGAAACGCCCGATAAAAAGTCTCCTGCATCAAGTCCTCCGCTACATGATGGCTACGAGAAAGGGAAAATAAATACCGGTACACATCGTTTATATAAACTTTATATATTTCTTCAATCTCCATCCCCCTCCTCCTTTCATATATAACACGAATAAACAAATTAAAAAGTTGCATTATTTTTCCTTTTTATTCATAAAAAATATTTATACATTTCAATAACTATTTACAATTATAAACAAAACATAAGATGTTATGGCTATAAATATACTTCAAAATGGGGAAAAACGGTCCGGATGTTCTCCTGCTCTTGTAAATTGATAGTCATAGGACAATCTTCCTGTACGATATAACCACAGATAGGATTTCGTTGCTACCTCTCGTCCTGGTTCGCGTTAGTAAATGTTCATGTATCTTTTCATATAGTGCCACTATCCATCATTTGTCATGATAAGATAATTCTCATTCTTTCTTCGATCGACGATATTTTCTTACCAAAAAACAACTTGTAGAGTATGTACAAAGATTATCTCATCAGCTATTTACAAATTGTAGATGGAACTATTTGACGCTTACATATACACTCACCCCCCTCAATTATTTCCGCTATTTGCGGATACCTCAAAATTCGGCATCTGTGATAAAGGTAGGTGGGAGCTGGGTTTCCCGTATATATCCAATTGGTAATGGTTAGGTTAATAATCGGTTTGGGATACCTGCTCCTATTCATAAAATTTTCAGCTTATAGATTGAAGACAGTTCCATATGGAATCGTAAGAAAAGAACTTCCATACGGTGTGATTTGATGCACTGGATAAAAATACTCCATGGATGAATAATACGGCTGGATACCTTGTTGTTGCATTTGTATTTGTTGTTGCATTTGTAACGCTTGTTGAACAGCTTGAACTGTACTTTGTGCTCCGCTAAACGTTATTGATGTACCATATGCTGGTCGCATACCCGCTTGAGAATAAAAATACGAATAAAACATTTTTTTCAGCTCACTTTCATATAAGTTATTACAAATTATGTTATGATTCTTTATTTCAGTGGGTGCTGAAAGTTAGTCTATTAGCTTTGATTAGGTTTAAAAATTTCTATTCTCTCTTACACTTTCATATTTCATTTACAAAGTTTATCTCCTAATACTAATTTAATTTTCGGAGGGGCATTTCATTTACAAGTTTTCGATAATTATTTTACAAACTAAAAAGGTAAAAAATTCACTATTTCTAATTCCATTCGATTACCTTCAAAACTATACAAATGAATTTTTAAGATTATTAAAGGTAAATTATCTATCTATACATCCTCCACAAAATAAAAGCACCCTAAACGGATGCTTTATTTTTCACTACTATAATTTCTTAGCAATAATTCAATTGTCCACGAATTTCACCATTAGGATGTTGTACTGTATGAACATTAATATAAATGTTTCCAGATATGATTTCATTTACAAGAGTAGCTAATGTTTGACCCGCTAACGGCCCAACCAAATCTTCTTGAGTAATTATTCCCGTAAGCGTTGCACACTCTATTGAAACCGGATTTGTTATAGGTCCAAATAAAAAAGCTACAACAGGACCATTAGTTCCTTTTGCTCCAATATGCAGATGGGCAACTACTACATCCTCTATATCAAATAAATCCAACTTAAATTTTAGGCTAAGCTCGTCCTGGCTTAATTTAAAGAAAGCCTCCCCTCGAGCGTCTGTTTCTACTGGTGGAACTTCATTTCTACCACGTAGCTTTGCAAAAAACATATCTATCACTCCTATGCTTTTATATACTACTAATATATTCATACCCTTTATATAAGGTGATAAAGAAGCAGTTGTTAGACCAATAAAAATTCATTTTATATGATAGATTAATTTATCAATTTTATAAAATCCATTAATTTAACTATAACGTTTTTTAAATTTGATTCATATATTGTAGTAGATTACTAGAAGGGAGGTGTAAATATGGAAAGTTGTGTTTTGTTCGTTAATGGACAACCTCTTTTAGTGGTATCAGTTGCTGGAATCGAAATTGCTAGATTAGAACTTTCTCTTCAAGTAGCATTGACTTTAATAGCATTAGGAATTCCAATCTGTGCATAAAAGTTAGGCATTTATAAAAAGAGGGCTTAAGCCCTCTTTTTTATTTTCACCTTTCCTTCACAACAAAAAAAGACGCCATTAAAATCACGGCATCACGTACAATAATTGCGATTTGTTTTATCATTACTTCACTAGCAACCCTAATTCATGTAGAATTTCTGAGAACGAATAGCCATATGCAAAACCTATAATACGAATCCCTGGGGTCCATCTATGTTCTAAATTTTCATTGTATGTTTTCTTATAATACTTTAATTCAGAATCTATATTATATTTGTCGTTAATAATTACTTCCTCACTATGAAATCCATCTATTTCAATCTGAACAGCTACGTACTCTGCTCCCTCAATTAAGGCTTTAATATAACACTTTTCTAATTCCTCTAATGTCATCCCCATTATTAACCTCCTATCATAATGGGCGTTTTGTTCGATAAAAAAGAACATCTGGATCAGTAAATACGAAGATATACAAAAGGTAATCTCATTGAGTATTCAATAGTTTATAAGCTGTTTGCTTGTCCCGCAACATATTATATGATTTTTATATAAAAATAGTTCATCCAAAAAAGTAAAAATTACCATTTATTATTTTAAAAGATAGTTACAATCTTATTTTTTAAGCTAGTCTATCAATCGCTCCCTTGTGTTAAAAGAAGCAACTAATTATATTTATGAGTTTAAAAACAGTCACAAATTATCTATATCACGCTCTAATCTTATTTTCTTAACCTCATTAAATTCCTTTAAAAATTAAAAAAGCAGCTGTTACGCTACTTTACATTCATTTTATCCCCAAGAGAAATGATAAATATATTCTCCCGTTACATTTTGATTAATCCCAGTAATTCTAGCAAACCTCATTAAGTCTGCCCCTTGAAGAAAATACATCGCAAGCATTACTGGTACTTGCGACCACATAAATTGATAAAAATCCTCGACTCTTTCGTTTGTTGAAACAATTAAATCATTTACAGGCCCTTGATTCCATACAGAAGTACTAACTAAACGAAACGGAAGATCTTTCCCATTAACTACTATTCTTGCCATGCTTTGAGTTATGTCCACATCAATTCCCTCCATCATTACAAAAATCGGACCTGTGTATTTACTCCTATGGTTATAAATATTCTTGACTTTCATAAATGACTAAGGCAAATCTCTATTTTTCACTTCTATTCAAATGAATTTATTACAGTAAAAAATAAATGAAATTTTAGTATTACTCTCCCTCAACTTCCGTATTATTTAGATTATTTATACCCTTGTTCGCTTTTACAATCCGGTATGCAAAATTACATATCTTATTATCTCAATATTACTTTATTAACTACAATTTGATAGAAATTCATTTGTATCACCTGATAAATCAGCGTTTGTAATTTAATTCCTTATTTGAAATTCCACTCTTTTATTTTTAAACACTATATTCAAATAATTATATTGGAATTTCTTGTTGTATACACATCTATCTTTTTCATGTATTATATACGAGAAGAGTAAGGTAAGAGTTACTCTTTGCCATTTTAGGAAAGGTCCTGTTGGAAACAACAGGACCTTTTTCGTATTAGTAAAAGCAATCTTGATTTACTCATTTAACCCACTCATTACTTCCCCAAATATAGTTTCAACCATTTTTGCTTTAAGCTCTCTGACCTGAAATGCTATATGTTCTCTTCTAAGTAATCGACTACTCGTACTATGCGTGCTTCTCTTTACATACCTAACTTTCCGTACAGCTTGTTTCCCTTTAAAGTATTTCACATAATACAAACAAAAGAGCCGTTCTTGTTCCGTCAACTCTTCATCATCTAGCATCTCGTTCACCTCCTTAAAAATGCAGGATTTCCCTTTCCACTATCGAATTAGTAATGTTCGGAAAGGGGGTGTAACATGGCGGAAATTAAAGTAGGACTTACACAATTTTTAGACTTTACACTGAAAAGTAGTGCAGCTAAAACAAATTTTGTAAAGAATCTTAAATCTCAACCTGAATATCACCCAGTTTTTGATTACTGGAAACAATTACGAGAAACTGTTATTAAATTTCATAAAAACGAACTAGCTTTTGACTGTTTTGAAACATTAGTACAAACTGTTGACCAGAAGAAAAAGCAAAACTACATTGATGTTATAAAGCAGTATAAAAAATTTATTAAAAACAAAGACGTCTCTTGGTTTGATCCAGGTAAATCACATTGGTTATCACATAATTTAATCGTCCGCTCATCACCTGAACTTGGTTTGCTCATTAATGATGAGCCACATCTTATTAAACTGTTTTTCAAAGGAAAAAAAGAGCGAATTGATAAATATAACATCAACTCAACATTAACATTATTAAACGAATCAACATTTTCGAATGAACATAACAATGTGAATTATACGGTCCTTAATATCCAAAAGAACAAAATGTATACGAATAACTCTATTAATAATGATCATGTAATAGCTCTTGAATCAGAAGCTCACCAGCTTTGTTATTTATGGAATAAGATATAAAGGGTGTAGGAATCTCTTTATATGTCTTGTTCATGCGTAATTTAGGAACATTTTTCACAAACTACATTCATTTCGTTTAATTGAAGCTCACCTTCTTGTTTCTCACAAACAATGCAGGGTGGGCATTTTAAAAAAATAGTTTCTTTACCCATTTCACCATCCTAGTTACCCCTTTGAAAGAATAATGTAATACTGTCTTTCTATCACATCTACATTCCCCCTGACTTCTACCGCTAAATACTTCCTAACATGTTCTTACGATTCCTTTCTCGCTCCATATCATGTTTTTCTTTCACTCTATACAGTGCCGCAATTTTCCCTTCTAGTTAGCCTTGCTCTTTTACCTGCATTACTTTATTTAGCTGTAATTGTTGCTGGAACTCCGCTAACGCCACTTAATCTCTTCTCTCACAACACCTCATAAAAATATATGGGGAAAAGAACTTTATAGCAATGGCTATCATGAATACAATTTACCTTACTAATAAATAGTAGCCTTACAATTTCAGAAGTTTGACACAGCTCACGAAAAAGCTTATAAAGAAAAGTGAGGTTCCTAATATTCATTTCTAAATTTAAGATGCATATAAGACTAGGACATAAAAAGTAGAATCACACTGGATATCTACTCATATGTACCAGGACTTCAAGAAACTGCGGTGGATCAATTTGCTAACGAATTTTCCGAAAAGAAAGGTTCTCGTTATAAGTTTTCCTTTCACAGCAAATACACCAACTAAATAACCAAAAATATTGATAGTGAAAAAGGAGAAACTAACATGAAAGAAATCAAATCTGAACAGGAATTTAAAGACATCATCGCAAGCGAGGAGCCAGTAGTTGTTAAGTTCTTTACTACATGGTGCCCAGATTGTGTACGTATGGACAACTTTATCGGAGATGTAATGGAAGAGTTCAATAAGTTTGAATGGTATTCTATTAATAAAGATGAGTTCCCAAATATCGCTGAAGAGTATCAAGTAATGGGTATTCCAAGTTTACTTGTATATCAAAATGGCGAGAAGCTAGGCCACTTACATAGTGCTAACGCAAAAACTGAAGAGCAAGTTACTGAGTTTTTAGAAGCATACTAAGATGAAAACCCTCTGAAAAATATTTTCTAGAGGGTTTTTATTTTTCCTAATCACCTTTGAGCGCTGTAGTATACGGATTCCTCATAATACTTGTATCCTTTCACCTATTTCCTCAATCAAAATCGAGTTCACACTTTAACTTTGCACTTTACAACATATTTTTCCTTCACGAAACTTTGTTATCCACTTCTTAAAAAGCTATAAAACGTCAACAATGTTTGTATAGACCCACACGACTTTCGTTTGATACTCTATTTATAGAAAGAAATTCCTTGTAGAAAGGTGAGTGATTAAAATGGATACTCTTTCTCATAAAGAAGCTGATAAAGGTGCTATTGTCAGCATTTTGGCCTACATATTTTTATCCTCTATGAAAATCATCATCAGTTATATTACCCTCTCTAGCGCATTACGTGCTGACGGTTTAAATAACTTAACCGATATCGGTGCTTCTTTAGCGATATTAATTGGTCTAAAAATCTCTCGGAAACCTCGTGATCCAGATCATCCATATGGGCATTCGCGTGCAGAACAAATTGCATCACTTGTTGCTTCTTTTATTATGGCAACGGTCGGATTAGAAGTTGTTATTAGTGCCATTCAATCTTTTTTAAATCCGAAACAAGCAGCACCTAATGTACTTGCTGCATGGGTAGCTTTATTTTCTGCTGTCGTTATGTACTGTGTGTATTTGTATACGAAAAAGATTGCAGCACGAACAAGAAGTAAATCATTAGAAGCAGCTGCAAAGGATAATTTATCAGATGCCCTCGTAAGTATCGGTACAGTAGTAGGCATTGTCGGTTCACAGTTCCAAATGCCTATTTTAGATCCTATTGCCGCTTTAATTGTCGGTCTTATTATTTGTAAAACTGCATGGGAAATTTTCGTAGAAGCTTCTCATATGTTAACGGATGGAATCGATCCAGATAAGATGGAAGAGTATGCTGATGCGATTGAACATATTGGTGGCGTGGAAAACATCGTTGATATTCGCGCTCGTATGTACGGGAATCAAACGTACGTTGATATTACAATTGAGGTAGATGCTCGTATGGATGTTGGAGAAAGTCATTGTATTACTGACAACATCGAGGCTATGCTTCGGAAAAAGTTTGGCATTTATCATGCGCACATTCATGTTGAGCCAATGGAAAAAGAACCTATTATGACATAGGTTCTTTTTTAATGAACGTTTTATGAAATATTACGCATAAAACGAGCCAGCTACCGCCAGCTGCCCATCCTGCTAATATGTCAGATGGATAGTGAACGCCAAGATATATTCGGCTAACTGAAATAGATAATACAACAAAGCTCGCTATAAAAATAATCAACAATTTTTTATGCAATGTAATACGTTCTTCTGTAATCGTGACGTATGCAATAAATCCTAAAAAAGCAGTAGCATTCATCGTATGACCGCTCGGAAAACTATATCCAGTTGCAGTAACAAGCTGCGACACATCAGGTCTTGCTCGCTCGTACCATAGTTTAAGCATACTGTTTAAATAACGAGATCCATAATAATTAATTGTTAGAAGTAATGCACTAAGCAACTTTTTTCTAACGAGAAAATACATTACAAGAATAATGAGTAACGGAAAATATATTCTTTTGGAACCGATAAACGACACCCAAGTAAAGTAGGCTGTCAAATAATCGTTTCGAAAACTTCGAATAAAATGCGCGACTATATTGTCAAATTTCTCAATACAAGCGGTATGATACGAAAGTGATAATACGACAAAACAAATGAGTAGCGTTGAACTTAACAAGTATAAATGTCGATATCGTTTCACATACATAACCTCACTATGCAAAAAAATGGAGCGGTTGTTTTAGTTTTCCTCTCCATTTCTTTTTTATGCATAGTTTATTAAAAAATATAATTGTTAATTGTTTCTTTCATCATTGGAATATCTTCATTCGTTACTGTAAAGCGCATCACTTTCTCATCAAGATCAAGTGCTTCTGCAAATAAACCTGCTAATCCACGAGATTTTCTGTCTACTTCCATAATAATCTCTAGGCGATCGTAAGCACTTGGTAAAATTAATAATTCTAGTTCATCTAATTTCCCATAATACTGTCCGGAAACAGGAACAAACTCAAATTCTTGTGCAAATGGAACTTGCTTACGTAATCGATACGGTAATTCTTCACATTCTATATGACGCGCTTTAAAACCTAATTGATTCACACTTTCTAACACACTATTTAATAGTGCATTTGGCAACACTTGAATGTAATCACGATCACTTGGATCTATACTACGTTTAATATCAAGGCCTGTGTGAACCCAAACTGTTTTCATTCCAAGAGTAAGCGGTGTTTCAAGCGGCATTTTAAATGAAAATGGAATTTCTCTTTTTTCATTCGGCTCAACAGAAAAAGGTTCTGTTAAACGAACTCGCTCTAAATCATATGTTGTTGTTACTTTTTTATCATCTACTTCTCGTACATACGATGTTGATAGCGTTAAGTAAATGCTTTCAATTTGTTGGCTAACGGAACCTCCAGTTATATGAACCTTTCCGTATATCTCTTCACCAACAATATACTCATCTTTTTCAAGAACTGTATCTACTTTTGCATTACCGATACCAACGCTTGCTAAAAACTTTTGAAACATGGATCCTCCATCCTTTCTAAAGCAAAAGCTACATCTTTTTTTAAATCTCGTACATTCTCATAGTACGGCGTTTTTATTTGTAACATACGCATCAGCATTTCACGGTTGTAATTTTCCAAAGTTAATTCGTCATACCATGGTTTTTCATATTTTTCATTAGATTCATAGCCTGCATATAATAAAAATAATGAGAAATGACCAAGCGCATAAAAATCGCTACGAAAGTGAACTTCTCGCATCAAAGCTTGTTCACCTTCATACGTTGTAGCTCGTTCATCACCCTCACCTTTCAATTTCGCCAACCCAAAATCAATAATACTAATTTGGTTTTCTTTCATTAATATGTTTGGAATGCGTAAATCTCGGTGAATAATACCTTTACTATGAAACACTGATACAATTTCTAATATTTTATATAAAATTTTTAAAACTTCACGTTCTGTATATACATGTCCATCTAAGAAAATATAATCTTCAAAATTTTTACCAGGCATATATTCCATCACAAAAAAGCTTTTTTTCTCCCATACGAAATGATCATATAAACTAGGAATTGCATGATGATTTAATGTTTGTAAAATCATTTTCTCTTGTTCAAATGATTTTCTACCAGACTCATATCTTTGTTTACTTTGTCTTAATTGTTTTAAGACTTTATATCTATTTATTTGTAAATCATTAACGACATATGTAACCCCATAACTACCCATTCCAATTACTGATTCAATTTTATAACGTTCTACAACAATTGTATTTTTTCGCAGTGGTCTATCAAATAAAGCTAGTATACGACGCCATTTCATCAACTACTTGAAAAGAAGCTACGGCTTTTACGTTTTCTTTTATAATGATGATGCCCATAACCAGATGAACGTCGTTTATAATCGCTACTTGAATAAGAGCGACCTCTATGGCGATAATCACTACTAGAATACGAACGATATTTTTTCTTTCCTAATAAAGAATCAATAATTTTTTTGAACATCCCTTCACCTCTTGAGTAAAATTTTCTTTTAATTATACCAAGTATTGCTGGCTACATTTGTGACAAGTTTGTAAAGAGTAAAAAACGACGAGTTAAGCCCGTCGTTACTTTCACTCATCCTCTTCATCAAACACTTCATCAATCATACATTTCTCTAATAAATACTCGAATGTAATATCTGCGAGATCTTCAATTTCTTCTCGTTTTGGGACGTATCCTCTTTCAATTAGTTGCTCATAAAAAAACTCCGCAATCTCTTCCGTATCAATTACGACTTCAATTTCCTTCATGAGCATCACTCCTTTATTTCTGTTTTATGAAAAAATCTCAAAAATATGTATATGAGATTAGAAAAATAGTTTTTCTTTTTTATAGGTCATATCCTTTGGACAAGGTGCATACGATGGTAGTACAAGCTATCAAAAAGGGGGATATAATTATGGAATATCAATACGAGGTAAAGCAAGAAGTAGGACAAACAAAAGAAGAGTTCATGCATGAAGATCAATGGGCAGACTCTCTTATTAAATGGCTTTTTATTTTTTTAATAATTGTAGGCATACCTTATACTGCATATGTTGTTGTTCAATTCATTCTCTCTTTCTAGTTAACTATTTTTTCTCTGTCAATTTAACTAAATAATTATGAACAACATCCATAACAATTTTGTATTCTTCATCTTTAAATGTATCAAATAGCAATTGATAATCGTTATAAATATCAAGTAATCCATCAATGATTTCTTGACGATTTGTCTTAACACTCACTTTTTTCGAGTTGTTAATTGACTTTAATTTTCCTAAATCTAATTTATTCATACCTGCTTTATCTTGTTTCATTTTCTTCAAAATTGCATTTGCCGTTTGAGCATTGGCAAGTAACGTTAAATCTGACTCATCCGCTTCTAACCATTCACCATCCGTAATTCGTGACAGTTCATATATTGTATCTTCCCATGCATCATTTTTATATCTCCATACTTCTGTACGAAAACCAACAATACGAAACACATCTTTATCATATCCTGTTACTTGCACGAGATCACCAAATGTGAAATTATAGTTTAATTCAATCCACTCAGTTTCACCTTTTTTCATATCTTGCTCTGTAACGTGCTGCAATGTTTGCTCTACGTAAAATCCATCGTGATTATTGACTTCGTATACGTAAACTCCATCTAAAACCTTCATATTTGTGATTTTACCAACGGTTCCATATAGCGTAATCACGACTATGTCCCCTACGTTATATTTAGGTTGCTTTTTCCTTGCCATCTATATCTCTCCTTTTTTTGACGTCGTGATTTTGATAACAGTATATGCAACCTACTTAAAAACGCTTATCACAGAAGCGTATATTCATAAATTTTTTCAATAAAAAATATCATCATATAAAAATTTATTTACAACGTAAAAAAAGCTAGCAAATAGACTAGCTTCATGTCGAAAAAAGTTCATATAGTTTTTATCTATCTTGTATGTATAAATCCCACGCTTCATCAAATATAGACATACTTTCTAGCATTCCACTTAGCTCTAAGTATGAACTAATTTCATCGTAATCTTCAGATTGCTTCGGAAAACTTAAATCATCATACATTGCCTCTGCTAAATTCGATATTTCATTACTAAATAAAGCTGCACGATGCTTCATCATATAGTGGTAAAATGTCTTTTTCAAAAATATTCCCTACCTTTCTAGCTTGGGTACATTATACAAGGCAAAAAAGAAAAAAACCAGCATAAAAGCTGGTTAAAAGTCGAAATAATTTCTTTTTAATAGACGTGGTCTTCCCATTAATTCTTCATATGTTAGTTGTTTTGGTAAGTCTTTCGTATAAATTAGAAACAATTGATCTTCTATTTCTTTCACTGTTTGATCTGATTGATAGTCCATACCACATGAGGAACAAGAAATGCATGGTGTCTCTTGGATTTCAATGGCTTTCGTACCATCTGGTAATTCCCAATATACAGTATTTAAGCTTTCTTTTGCTTCTGTACTGTCACACCACATACAATTCATACTGCATCACCCTCAGTTTTTTTGTCGTTTTCTTCTAATTTAGCCATTTGTGCTTGATATTTTTTATCTTTCAATTGGTCGCGCTTATCACGTTTATCTTTTAATGTTGCATGCGTTTCATTATCCTCATAGTCTTTACGACGGTTCATACGCTGTAAATCGTCTGGAACAAGATTAAATTTCTTATCACTCATAAGGCCTGCGATACCAACATCTGAACGTTTTTCTTCGTAGTTTGGATAAATTTCTTTAAAGTACCCTTCTGCTCTTCCTGGAATGTAGCTTTCTGGCTCTGGATACGTTGTAATAACACCTTCAAAGTTACGAAGTACAACTTTATCTGCACTTTGCGAGATTAAATAGTTTGGTTGAAGCGCAATTTTACCGCCTCCTCCTGGTGCATCAACAACGAATGTTGGTACTGCATAACCAGACGTATGTCCGCGTAAACCTTCAATAATTTCAAGACCTTTAGAAACTGGTGCACGGAAATGACCAATACCTTCAGATAAGTCACATTGATAAATATAATATGGACGTACACGGATTTTTACTAAGTCATGCATTAGTTTTTTCATAATTGGAACACTGTCATTAATACCAGCTAAAATTACTGCTTGGTTTCCGACTGGAACACCAGCATTCGCTAACATTTCACATGCTTTTTTCGATTCTTCAGTAATTTCAATAGATGTATTGAAATGTGTATTTAACCATACTGGATGATATTTTTTAATAATGTTACATAAGTTTTCTGTAATACGCTGCGGGAATACTACCGGCGCTCTCGTTCCGATACGAATAATCTCAACATGCGGAATCTCTCGTAAATTTTTTAATACATATTCTAAAATTTTATCGTTAATAAGAAGACCATCACCACCAGAGATTAATACATCTCGTACTTGTGGTGTTTCACGAATGTAAGCAATTGCATCATCTAATTGTTTCTTCGGCACACCCATTCCAATTTGTCCACTAAAACGACGGCGTGTACAGTAACGACAATACATAGAACATTGATTCGTTACTAAGAATAGTACGCGGTCAGGATAACGATGTGTTAACCCTGGAACTGGTGAATCTTCATCTTCATGAAGCGGATCTTCTAAATCATATTTTGTTTTATATAACTCTTCCGAGATCGGTACAGATTGCATCCGAATCGGACAGCGTGGGTCATCAGGATTCATTAACCAAGCATAGTACGGTGTAATATTTAACGGGATCGTTTTCGTTGAAATTTTAACGCCCTCTTCTTCATCAGGTGTTAAGTTAATCACTTTCTTTAAGTCATCTAACGTTTTGATCGTATTCGTTAATTGCCAAACCCAATCATTCCATTGCTCTTCAGTAACATCTTTCCATAATTCGATATCCTTCCAGTGACGATTTGGTTTGTATACATCATGTAACATTGCTATTCCCCCTTTTTATACGCTCATCCTTTATATAAGCAATAGTTATGCCAACTTTACTTTATTGATAAGTAAACGTACGGATAACCCTATTATATAAGCGAAAAAAATATTTTTAAGCACTGTATGAAATCCATACATACTATCATATTCATTACTTTTTATATATGTAAACGCTCTTTTATTGGTGCAAACACACAAAAACCGCCAATTATTCGGCGGTTTTGTCGTACTTACTCAGTTTATATTGAAGCGTCTGACGAGGGATACCTAACATTTTTGCAGCCTGTAATATATTCCCTTCTGTTTCAATTAACGCTTGATCTATTAATTTTTTTTCCGTTTGATGAAGTGCTTCTCTAAGAGGCAATATGCCCTTCTTCTTTGGAAAACTCTCTTTCCGAAATGTACGCGGTAAACAATTGGCTGTTAATGTATTCCCTTCTGCAATAATGACAGCATGTTCAATCGTATGTTTTAACTCTCGAACATTTCCAGGCCATTGGTAAGCTTGTAGTCTTTCTTTCGCTTCCTTATCCATTTGAAGTACACCTTTTTTATAACTTTTATTATATTCTTTCAAAAAATAAGACGCTAACAATAATACATCCTCCGTTCTTTCACGGAGCGGCGGAATATATAATGAAAAGACATTTAATCGATAGTATAAATCAGTGCGAATTTTATTCTCTTTTAAACATATTTCTGGTGGCTGATTCATTGCGGTAATAACGCGAACATCTACTTTTCTCGTCTTATTATCACCAATACGACGAATAACACCATCTTCTAATACACGTAGCATTTTCGCTTGTAAATCGAGTGGCATTGAATTCAGTTCATCTAAAAACAATGTCCCTCCATCTACAAGTTCAAATAATCCCGCTCGTTCAATTGCCCCCGTATAACTACCTTTCGTCGTTCCAAACAATAAACTTTCTAATAGAGACTCTGGCAAAGCTGCACAGTTTTGTGCAATAAACGGCTTGTTCTTCCGCTTAGAGGCTTCATGAATCGCTTGTACAAATAATTCTTTCCCTGTTCCTGTTTCCCCATATATTAAAACATTCGCATCAGTTGGGGCTACTTTTTGTGCTAATTCTTTCGTCTGTTTAAACCGAGCATCATTCGTCACGATCGTCTCAAATGCAACATCCTTTTTGACCGCTTTTTTTCTAGATGACCGCTTTATTTTCGACTGCAAATCGACTATTGTATCGGTAAGTTTTTGTACTGTGGAATAATCTTTTGCAATTTCAACAGCTCCAGCAATATTTCCATCTATGAAAATAGGTAACGTCGTATTTACTGTACAAATGTCTTCCCCATTTAAGTTTTGATAATGCTGCACTTGATGAACGATTGGCTTTTTTGTATCTAATACTTTCATCAACGTACTTGTTTCCCTAGATAAAGAAGGAAACGCTTCTAACAAATGTTTACCTAACACTTTTTCAATTTTTGATCCATCGTGTTTTGCAGCTACAGTATTATAGAAAATTGTAATACCATTTTCATCTACTGCGTGTATAGCCTCATCAATACTGCCCAAAATCGCCTCAATGACTTCTTGTGTCGAAACTGCTAGCAATGTCATCCCCCCTCTTGCCGAAAATCCAGCAAATACTATGCCGAATTTCCGGCATACCTATGTGCGATTATAAGCATGACGATTCCGTTCTATTTTTATAACGTACTATTTAGACAAATCTTTTACCCATATATTCATATCTTCTAGCTTATCAAAAATGTAGCAATTGTTCGCCAATCTTCCTGTATACGTATAGCCTAACTGATGAAAGGCTGCATTCATTCCGAAAGAAAGCGATCGAGCAATTGTATAAGAACAGAAAATCGATTTTTCTTGAAGTTCTTCTTCTAACTTAATTAATAAACTTTTCATAAACCCATGTTTACGATATTCGGGTAAGGTCGCACAATTCGTTAATTCTGCATTTCCTTCTTTTATATTCATTTCTGCAGACGCTGTACTAATTATTTTCCCCTCGAATTCATACACATAGTAAATTGTATCGTCTTCTTTCATCGTTTGTTTTACATAACTCGCTTCGTTTAAAGGAGTTGGATACACTTCAAATACTTCTCCAAAGACAGCTGCTAATTCTTCTGCGTCCTCTTCTGTCGCTTTTCTTAATAGGAATTTTTCCGGAACTATTTTTTCCTTTACTTCTTTTGCTTTTACTCCGCTTAAAATGGTATCTTCCTCAGCCCAATGAATACTATTTCGTCTTTCATCATTATTAAATTTCACGAAGAAGTATGCATCGTGACCTTGAAAATAATGTGGTATTGTTGCTTCTAATAAAAAACCGAAAGAGAGCCATGTTGAAACATGCTCTCCCTTTCCTTTAACAATACATTTAGTGAAAGAATGTTTCTCTGCTAATTCGTCAATTGTTTGGATGATTCTCTCAACATTTCCTGTGTAGTGGTCTACTCGAATACGTTTATTAAAATAGTCCAAAACGCCTTCTACTGTATAGCCATTCGTCTGTTCTCTAAAAGATTCATAGTATTTCATTTTTTCACCTCACACCAATCTAGTAATGTACATGCAATAATTTTCGCGGCAGCTATCATTTTATCAACTTCTATATATTCGTTTGGATAATGCGCTACTTTCGTCTCTCCTGGGCCAAATACTATCGTTGGTACACCTGCGATTTGTGTAAATAAACCTCCATCAGTCCCCCACGGTGATGCTTCAATAATCGGTTTGTTCCCTTCGATTTCAACAAAGTTATGTTCAAGCGTTGTAATTAACTCATGATTTTCTTCTAGTTCACCTGGAACCCATCTTGCTCCAAACCATTCCACTTCTACAGGATTTTCAACAAACCAATTGTCCACATCATTTAATTCAGCAATCCAATTCTCGAACTCTTCTTTTGCTGCCTCTATAGTCTCATTCGGCGCAATACCGCATCTTCCTTCTAAAATTAACGAATCAGGAACAGAACTTGGCCAGCTACCGCCTTCAATTTTCCCAATATTAATTGGAATTGGGATCGGGATTCCTTTAAATAATGGATCTGTAATTCGGTCATTTCTCTTCTCTTCCAACTTTCTCAAATGATCTATAACAAACATACTTTTTTCAATTGCACTTACTCCTTCATAACGCGTCCCACCGTGTGCAGCTTTCCCTTTGACATGTAGACGAAACCACATGGACCCTTGTTGTTTCGGGAAAAACTTCATATTTGTTGGCTCTGGAATAATGACACCATCCGCTTTATATCCTCGTAGTATAGTCGCTAATGTTCCTGCCCCACCGCTTTCTTCTTCTATTACACTTTGAAAATAAATATCTCCTTTTAATTCAATACGAGATTCAATAATTGCTTCCATCGCAAGCATTAGTGCGACATTGCCGCCCTTCATATCTGTCGTTCCACGACCATATATACGATTTCCTATTTTCTCACCACTATAAGGATGATGGTCCCACTGATTCACATCTCCTTCTGGTACGACATCAATATGCCCATTTAATATCATGGATTTCCCGTCGCCGCTTCCTTTAAGAGTTGCCACAATGTTCGGGCTATCTGCAAAACTTGTACGCGGTGATACAAAATAAGGATGATCTTTCATTTTAGAAAATGATGGCTCCCATATATCAAGATCTAAACCTAGCTCACGTAATTTTTCAATCACAATTGCCTGCGCACCACTTTCATCACCAGATACGCTCTTTTCTTGAATTAATCGTTTTAAAAATTTTACACTTTCTTCTTCATGACTCTCAATATAATCACAAACTTGTTTTTTTAATTGCTCCATATATTACATCTCCCCTCATTCAATTACTAGTAAGTTAGAGCCAATTTTAAAATCCGCTTCTGTATGTTGTTTTATATCTTCCACTGTGTATGGGCTCATCAATTCTTGTAAAATAAGTCCATCCTGCGTTACTTCCATTACTGCCATATCCGTAATAATTAAATCTACGCATTTTTTTGAAGTTAATGGTAATGTACACTCCGAAACAATTTTTGCATTTCCGTATTTATCGACATGATTCATCACAACAACGACCCGCTTCGCTTTTTGAGCTAAATCCATTGCTCCTCCAATACCTGGAACACGTTTTCCTGGAACAATCCAGTTTGCTAAATCACCATTCTCGCTTACTTGTAATGAACCAAGAATCGTTATATCTAGTAAACCTTTTCGAATCATCCCAAACGCTGTGCAACTATCAAAATAACTTGCTCCTGTAATAAGAGAAGTTGGCAAACCTGCTGCGTTACATAAATTTTCGTCTTCATTTCCTTTGCTTGGCGTAGGTCCCATACCTACAATTCCATTTTCTGCATGAAACATAACGTTTATATCGTCAGGCAAATGATTCGGTACAAGCGATGGTATACCAATTCCTAAATTTACAATCATACCATTTTGTATTTCTTTCGCTGCACGTCTAGCAATCTTATCTCTCACTTCTACGCCCATACCCATTTCCAATTCACTCCTTCCGACGGTACGATATAATTTACAAATACTCCTGGGACAACAATTTCTTCTGGATCTAAACTTCCCAGTGGAACGATTTCTTCTGCTTCTACAATCGTTATATCCCCGGCCATAGCAACGTGAGGGTTCATGTTACGAGCGCTCTTATCAAACACAAGGTTGCCGAACGGATCTGCCTTTTTCGCATATACAATCGCAACCTCAGCAGTTAATGCTGTTTCAACTAAATATGTTTTACCATTCATTTCAACAGTACGTTTTCCCTCTTCTACAATCGTATCAACACCTACATCAACTAATACGCCACCAAGTCCTACACCACCAGCACGAATACGCTCTGCTAATGTTCCTTGAGGAGAAAACTCAATTTGTAACCTTCCTTCGTTTAGCTGTCTTCCTGCATTTGGATTTGATCCAATATGAGAAGTAATTAATGATTTTACTCTTTCATTCGTAACGAGACGACCGATTCCTACATCAGGAAATCCTGTATCATTTCCAATTAAATTTAAATTTGTAACTCCTTTTTCTAAAATGGCCTGTATTAAAGATGGAGGGGAGCCAATCCCCCCAAATCCCCCAAACATTAATGTCATATCATCGTGGAATAAAGAAATTACCTCCTCTATCTCTTTTAATTTACTGAATGTATTCGTAATAGTTGTCATGCGATACTATGCCCTCCTTTTTGCATCATTTCTTCAACACTTTTTGCAAAAATTGAAAGTAATTCATCTAACTCGGAATATGTAGTTGTCATTGGCGGTGCTACAAGCAGTGCGCTATCTTCTTTTCCTGCTTGCCCTGAAACAGCTTGGTATAAAAGAAGACCATTTTTAGCTGCAACCGAAATAAGTTCCGACGCTTTTGTAAACGGTTGCAATTCTACTCCAATCAGCAATCCTTTTCCACGCACATCAGCAATGATTGTCGATTGTTGCTGAACTTTCTGTAATCCTTTTATTAAATACTCTCCCTTTTCCGCTGTTTTTTCAGGTAGATTATGTTTCTCCATATATTCAATAACAGCTAGAGCTGTTGCTGCAGATAATGGATTTGCACTTAACGTATGTCCACTCATAACAGAACGCGATCCTCGTAAAATTGGCTCCATAACACGGTCACTTACAACCGTCGCTGCCATCGGTGTGTATCCAGCTCCTAAACCTTTACCAAGGGTCATAATATCCGGTTCTACACCCCAATGCTCCATCGCAAACCATGCACCAGTACGCCCAAGCCCAGTCATTACTTCATCAGCAATAAATAAAATATCGTAATGACTACAAATGTCTTTAATAACTTTATAATATTCTTTCGGCGGAACGACTGCACCTCCAGCTGCTCCAATAATCGGTTCAGCAATAAAAGCCGCAATATGTTCTGCCCCAATCCTTTCAATTGATCTTTCTAGTTCAGTCGCACAAGCAAGCTGACAAGTTGGATATACCTTTTGTACCGGACATCTAAAACAATATGGAGCTGGAATAGTTGGATAATCTTCTAAAATTGACACGAAACGTTGTCTACGCAGTGGATGCCCAGACATTGATAAGGCTCCCATCGTAATACCGTGATAACTCATCCATCGTGACAATATTTTATGTTTCCCTTGAATACCTCGCTCTTGAAAATGCTGAATTGCAATTTTCATAGCTGTTTCATTTGCTTCCGTACCACTATTCACAAAAAAGCTCCAGTTCAAATCTCCTACACTTAAATCGCTTAGTTTCTTAGCTAATTTTTCAGCTGGTTCACTCGTAAACTGTGATCTATAAACGAAAGCAATCTCCTCAGCTTGCTTTTTGATAACGTCCGCAATCTCCTTTACGCCATGCCCAATACCTGCCGTAATTGCTCCTGACGAGCCATCAAAATATTTATTTCCGTTTTGATCATACAAATAGACACCTTTTCCATGTGAAATCATTGGATACGGCTGACCAACAAGTGGTTTAATTAAGTAATCGCGCATAGCGCTCCCCCATTTCTCCAATTTGTATATATATATGAAGAAAATTGACGTTTCTTTCATAAAAAAGAACCCTCTGCGAAAGCAGTGAATTTATCAAAAAACTATTATAAAATATACAAATGAGTGCTAAATACCAATTTCAAAAACAGAAAATTCAGAACTTGTTTTAAAGACCAACCCTTATCTATACGCTCAAATACCCCTCCCTTATGTAAAGTTAACGCTTCACTAAATGTTTTTCTAACATAATGTCAGCTTCCCTCAAATGCCGACATTGTGTAAACTTCGACGAAACTCCCTTTAAACTCCTTCCTGTTCTCCTACTTTATATTGCATATTTTTAAACAAAACTCGACAATTAATCCTACTAAATGCATAGCAATTATTTTAAAGAAATCAATATTTCACATACAACTCCATCCGTTTTATACAATAAAAAAAGAACCGATTAACCACATTAATCAGTTCGGCACGACGCTCTTTTATCAGTTAATACCGTCACTTGCTAACATAAATAGAAACAATAGTATTACAAAATCACAATTCATCCTACAGTATAAAGCACAAAACCGTCCATAACTCCATTTACAATTCCTTGCGGGATATCCCCATCCCAAGGTTTCATTCCTTTCCTTAATTTCAAACTACCTTTCCTTTATAATTTATGTAGGACAATTATTACTTTGTATGTGTATTTGCCCATAATTAAAAAAATCCCTAGTTTCCTAAGGGTTTCAGGACATGGTTTCGACATGTCACGTGTTATGCTCTCAAATTTTTCATTTCGAAATACACACTTCCTCTGCCAATATGGATGATATATTTTTGTATCCTCTAGAAAATTATAACTCTCGTTCACCTAAACTTATCTTATCCTTAAAAAATACTTATTATTAATTTTCAACCTTTCCCCTTTAAAAAAAATTTTTTTCGCATAACCTCATTCTTGCTAAGCATATAGTTTTAATGATGACAAAGGAGGAATGTTCATGTCTCAATCTGAAATCGAAAAATATGGACAAGAAGCTGCACGTTACGAACAGCTCGCTCGTTACTATCAATTTCATAATCCAAAAAAATATGTAGAACTATATATGAAATATTATGATGCGCTTACGAATCTTGTACAGGCATACGAAAAAAGAAATTCACAAGAAGCTGCTTTACCATCGCACATAAGATTTTTTCACTCTGCTTCAAATACACCTGCCGTTGACATTTTAGTAAACGGGCAAAAGGTAATTAAAAATATTTCATTTAAACAATTTAGTCCTTATTTAACATTAGTACAAGGTAAGTACCGAATAGATATCGTTCCTGTTGGAAATGAAACGCCCATCTTTTCAGCTTTAGTACCAATAATGGGAAATCACACTTATACTTTTGCCGCAATAAATAGTGATAATCATCTACAATTACAACCTATGCTTGATAATACTCATTTACCAGCAGGTCAGGCAAAAATACGCTTTGCACACTTTTCTCCTGATACCCCTGTTGTAAATGTAAGTTTAAAAGCTGGCGATCATTTATTTGAAAATGTACTCTTTAAACAAATAACAGATTTTTTAGAAGTTAGCCCTGGTACAGCGGATATAGAAGTTTCACTCGCAGATCATCAAAGTGTCTTACTAACTATACCGGATTTCAAAGTCGAACCGAACATTATTTATACAATTTCAATTTTAGGTTATTCAACGAAAGATCCTAAATTAGAAGCCGTTATACTTACGAATTAAAACAGTCTACACCATTCATTTGGTGTAGACTGTTTATTTTTGAAATGCAATTTGAAATTCTGTCCAATCATTATCTGAACGACACATGATGGACCCGTTATGCTTTTCTACAATTTGTTTACATACAAATAACCCAATACCAGTTCCTAACTTTTTAGTAGTTACAAATGGTTCAAAAATCGTTTCTACATTTTCAGCTGGAATCATTGGCCCGTTATTTTTTATTACAATCCGAATCGATTGATCTTCTTCAAATACATCAATGATAATTTTTCGTTCTTCTTTCATTGATTCAAGAGCATCAATTGAGTTCATTAATATATTTAAAAATACTTGTCTCACTTCACTCCGATAACCAGTAAGCGGAATTGGATATGGCAAATTCTTTTCAATAGAAACATTTGCATTGACCAAACTT
Source organism: Bacillus cereus group sp. Bc061 (assembly GCF_027715825.1). Classification (NCBI taxonomy): domain Bacteria; kingdom Bacillati; phylum Bacillota; class Bacilli; order Caryophanales; family Bacillaceae; genus Bacillus; species Bacillus cereus group sp. Bc061. The sequence goes on along the minus strand of NZ_JAQFTZ010000001.1, from coordinate 831,398 downwards.
GGATATAAGAACTGTATAATGTCTTGAAACAAATCATTTAGCCAAAACCGTTCAGATTCAGTCCACATTTCTTTTTTCGATACGAGTAAAAATTGCGAAATGCGAAAATTTAATTGGTCTAATTCATGAGAAATAATATCTAAATACGATAAACTAGGATGGTCTGCCTTTAATAATTTGACAAACCCCATAATGGAAGTAAGCGGATTACGAAATTCATGTACAAAACTAGCTGACATTTGCCCTAAAATCGTCAGCCTTTCTTTATGTGTTTCGTTAATATATTGCTGTTTTTCCTCTAAATTTCTTGATATAATTTCCGAGTATTTTAAAACAGTGTAATAAATTAATTTGTCAAAACAAGTATGTATTTGGGCCATAATTGGTTTCAATTCACGTGCACTAACATCTAATTCACACATCGCTTCGAAAAGCTCATTTCTTCCTACATTTGCATTATAAACAAAATCACCTATATTCGCATCTGCTCCTGCACGTTCAATAGCAATTTTCTCGCATAATGGCTGAAGATAATTTATATCTTTTTCTTCCATAGTAAGTTCAATAATAAACTCTAATAAATCCTCTCCATTTTGAACTGCTTCTAGTCTAAATGGATCTTTATCGGAAATTATCATTTTGTTTTTCCAGTTCTCAACGAATTGGTGCCTGTTGTTTTTCAAGTGCGAACAAAATACTTCTTTAATATCCTTATCGATTGGAAAAACCTCCATTCCTCCATTTCCATGCGACGAACACCCTTTATATTTTGAATATTAACACAAAAAACATGATTCGTTAATAGATTATTGTCACATTTTGTTAATATGTGTTGATAAAATTTTTATAACTTTATTAATTGTTTAGATTGTTACATTCCATTTTCCTTCCTTTCATTCAAATTTTTTATATTCGATGCGACTTTTTTTGCATCCTGCTTCATTCTTTCGTACAATAGAAAAGGAAAGGTGTGAAAAATATGGTAAATAAAAATGTGGAAGATTATCTCCAAGAAGGCATTTACGGCCAAAAGCAAAACAAACCAGAAGAACGTAATATGTATTTAACTACATTACGTGAGCGTGTAGAAATCGCTTTAACTATCGGTCAAGTAATGCAAAGTAATGTATATTCTGAAGTAGCTAGTAGCATGCACTCTTCTCAATCATTACAAATATTCCTAAATGGCGGCATTGCTTACCCACATTTATCAAAATACATTAAATTAGCGAACGAAAAAAATGTTCCTTTTACAATTGTTCAAAATAAAGGTACAGAAACACCAATCGGTTTAGTATTATCTCATAGCACTGCTGTCGACAAAGAACAAATTTATGTAGAAGATGCTATTTTCAAACAAGAAATGAAGTAAAAGGTACACTTGATTAAATGAAATCATTCTAAGAAACGTCAAATAAACAAAAAAAACGAGTATGGAATCGTAAACATTTCCTACTCGTTTTTTTCGATGTTTAAGTTCTAGTTCCTTTATTTTTTAATACACACTAATTTCATTTCTGTCATTTCTTCGATTGCATATTTAATTCCTTCACGCCCCGTACCACTTTCTTTCACACCCCCGTAAGGCATATGGTCTACTCTGAACGTTGGAATATCATTTATCATGACACCACCAACTTCAAGCTCATCAATTGCACGCATAGCTTTAAACAAATTATTTGTAAATACACCTGCCTGTAGACCGTAACGTGAATGATTTACTTGCTCTATAGCCTCATCAAATTCTTTAAATGTATTTACTGTCATAAGTGGACCGAACACTTCTTGGCACTGTACAGATACATGCTCTGGAACATTCGTTAATACAGTTGGTTCAAAAATCCTTTCATCACGTTTGTTACCACCATACAAAACGTTCGCTCCTTCTTTAACTGCTTCTTGCACCCAGTTATCGATACGCTCGACATCTTTTTTCGAAATTAAAGCTGATACATCCGTTTCCTCAAGCAACGGATCACCAACAACAACTGTTTCCATCGCTTTCTGTAACTTAGATAAAAATTCATCCAGTCTCTCTTCATGTACAAAAACGCGTTGTACCGAAATACAAACTTGTCCATTATTAACAAATGCTCCCCATTTTACTCGTTCAATTAATTCATCTGTTAATTCAACATCTTCATCAATAATAACAGCGGCATTCGATCCTAGTTCTAACGTAACTCGCTTTAACCCAGCCTTTGCCTTAATTCCAAGTCCAACTTTCGGACTTCCCGTAAAAGTAATGGAAGCAACATCATCATTTGTAACTATTGCTTCGCCTACAGTTGAACCAGGACCAGAAACAATATTTAAAGCCCCTTTTGGCAATCCTGCTTCTTCAAATAGTTCAACTAATGCATAAGATGATAGAGGCGTTTGATCAGCTGGTTTTAATACAACTGTATTTCCAGCAGCAATTGCGGGGCCCACTTTATGTGCCACTAAATTTAATGGAAAATTAAATGGTGTAATAGCTCCTATAACCCCAATCGGTTTTCGTATTGTGTATGCAATACGCCCATCTGCACCAGGTGCCGCATCAAGTGGCAGTGTCTCACCGTATATACGCTTCGCTTCTTCAGCTGCAAATTTGTATGTCTGAACGGTACGATCTACTTCCCCCCTTGCAGCACGTATTGGTTTTGCAGCCTCTTTTGCAATAATTTCTGCAAATTCTTCTCTTCTTTCATCCATTTTTTGTGCGACTTTCTCTAAAATAGTCGCTCGATCATATGCAGATAATGTATTCATTTCTTTCATTGCATTTTTTGCGGCAGTAACAGCCTCTTTTACATCTTCTTCCGTTCCTTGCGCAATTTCCGCTAATGTTTCTTCAGAGTATGGTGCGTATAATGGTTTATACGTGTTTACAGACTTCCAATCTCCATTTATATATAAATGCTTTTTCATAATTCTTCCCCTTTCAAATATATGTATACAACAATACTTCACCTAGTGAAAGGTCTGACTTATTTCATTGTAACATAGCCCTTATTCTGCCAAAAACATTATGCTCAAAAAAAACTCTGCCATCTAGCAGAGTCTACGAACTAATTTGTTCTTGTAATGAAATTTGTTTTTCATCTTCTAAAATAACAATTGATTCTACAGTTTTTGTAACTTCTAGTCTCTTTATATAGTGTCCATCTAATTCTTTTACGCAAAACTTATAATTTTCGATTTCAATGAAATCCTCTTCGGCTATTTCTATATTCTTCGTTAAAATCCATCCACCTATTGTGTCAACACCATTATCATCAATCGTTAAACCTAATAACGTATTTACTTCACTAACAAGTACTTTTCCCTCTAGTATTGTTTTCGTTTCACTAACTTGTTGAATTTCTGGCTGTTCATCTGTATCAAACTCATCTTGAATATCTCCAACTATTTCTTCTAAAATGTCTTCAACAGTAACAAGTCCAGACGTACCACCATATTCATCTATCAATATAGCAATATGTGTTCTTTCTTTTTGCATTTTTAAAAATAAGTCGTGTATTGGGATAGAGTCGATAACTAAAATAATCGGCCTAATATATTGCTCTACTTTCTTATTACTAACCGCATTATGCTGCACAAAATCTGTGAAAATATCTTTAAAATTCACAAAGCCTATTACGTGATCTTTGTCGCCATCAACAACTGGATATCTCGTATATTTTTCCCGAGACATTTTTTGCAACGCTTCTTCAGCAGGCATTTCTTTACTTATAATATGCATCTCAGTTCGGGGTACCATTATCTCTTTTGCTATACGATCATCAAATTCAAAGATTTTATTTACATATTTATATTCAGACTGATTAATCTCTCCATTTTTGTAACTTTCTGAAACTAATAACCGTAATTCTTCTTCTGAATGAACTTCATCGTGCCCTTTCGGTGGTTTCAGCCCTAGCAACTTCGTAATTATTCGGGCTGATCCATTTAATAGCCAAATAAATGGAAACGCCATACGATAAAAGAAAGTTAACGGTTTAGCAACAAATAAACTCACCTGTTCAGCTTTTTGAATCGCAAATGTTTTTGGAGCCAATTCCCCTATTACAACATGCAAAAATGTAATAAACAAAAACACTAAAATTACAGCAAAAATATCTGCTAGTTGAGTAGAAATGTTCAAATTCACAAAAAATGTGTCAAACATTTGCTTTAACGCAGGTTTACCGAACCACCCAATTCCCAGTGCTGTAACTGTTATTCCTAGCTGACAAGCAGATAAATATTCGTCTAAGTTTGTAATGACTGTTTTGACAGATGTTGCGCGATTATTTCCTTCTGCAATTAAATAGTCAATTCTTGAACTTCGCACTTTAACAATTGCAAATTCTGCTGCAACGAAAAATGCCGTTAAGGCAATTAAAACAATCACTATACTTATACTATATATGTCCAAATACTTTTCCTTACTTACATTGTAAGCAAGGAAGCCACCTCCTACTTAATTTTATTCAAGTGAAGTAAGCATTCTAATACTCTAACAAAATTCTACATTAGCAACCACCTTTTTATATATTATATGCATACATAAAAAAGATATTTATCATTATGATAATCTAATTCATTTCCCTCAGTCAAATGATTCTAAATTTCAAGATAAAAACTTTTATATTCACGATATATTCTTCCTAGCTTCATTTCGTGAAAAAACACTTTCTTTGCCGATTCCACACTTCTTTTGTCACACTGGAAGGGAACTTACTTCATAGATCGAAATCATTCAACAGGATATATATAGGAGGGATTATTTTGGAATATAAAACACCATTTATCGCAAAAAAATTAGGTGTTAGCCCAAAGGCTGTTGTCCGGATTGCACAACAATTAAATCTTACTATAGAAAAAAATAAATATGGTCACTTTATTTTTACACAAGATGATTTAGACCAAATGTTAGAATACCATCTTTCACAAATAGAGAAGTCCCAAAACACTCACCCTACTCAAAAAACATCATCAAATGATGTTGAAGAATTGAAAACTCAAGTAAATACAATTGTTCAAAACATATCATCACATGATTTTGAGCAATTAACCGCTCAATTAAACACAATTACGAGAAGACTAGATCGAATGGAAGAACAAATGCAAGATAAGGCAAATGATGTTGTTACGTACCAACTTTTACAACATCGCCGTGAAATGGAGGAAATGTTAGAGCGAATTCAAAAACTAGAAGCTACCCTCAAGAAAGAAGAACCAATCTATATTACTCCCGATACAAAGCCAATATATGAACGTGAAAAGAAACCGAAGCGCCGTAAAATGATTTTTAGTATATTTGGATTATAATTTTTAGACCCTTATTAAAATAATAAGGGTCTTTTTCATGAAGAATAATTTCATTTTAAAATCGCATTCTCTTTATTATACATATTCATTTCGTTTTATTTGGTTAACATAATATTCTTACTGTATTCTGCGATTAATGCCTGTGCATGGGCATTTCCTTGAATTACATCTCGAAATTCTTTTAAAGAATACAAATGCGTAGCCCCTTTTCGGGCATGAATTCGTACTGGTACACCTTGTAAAGTATCATGAAATTGAAATGGCTTATCTATCGGTTCAATTGGGAAACCGAGTGTTAATAAATACATATACATTCTTTTTGTAACCGCTGCGATATACCATTCTGCTTTTGTTTCTAATGCATGCATAAATAAAATAGCTGTTAGTCTTTTGAAGTGTCCTCTCCCACGAGACGTTTTCGCAATACTTAACTTGCCTATTTCATATACATTTTGCAAATCTTTCACTAAATCATTTTTAGAAAACGGATAGAAAAACTCAGAATTTGATTGTTCTGGTACCGTATACTTCATACATTCTACTGTACCGATATGATGTTCATCTTCTATTAATAAAAATCGTGATGGATTTAAATTACGTTCTACGAACATTAAGTTTCTTTCTTCACAAAAATCTCCCCATAGTTGCTCGAACCAAAAATGTTCTTCCTTTGTTTGAACACGCTGGAACATATTTCCCCGCCTTTCCCATCGCCGCTCTGTTTTTGATAACGCTTTCACTATCTATCATATAAGAACAAATCTTCGTATGCAACTAAAAATATTTATGACTTATTATATTCTGCAAAACGAATTAAATTCCATCATAATCATCTCTTATCCCTCATGTACCATCCTTCTCACAATATATTTATATTACTTGCAAATTTATATCGTATGAAGCCGTCTCCCCTACTGCATATAATTCTTCTTAATCTAAAGAAATCCTTTATAAAAAAGGATTTCTTTTACTTCTTCATGCTTTTTAACCACTTCTCAAAAATTTGTACCATTCCATGTTTTCCAGCTAATTTCTCTTCCCCTTGCTTTGTTTTATATGGATATAATTGTAAGAAAATACCACAACCAGACTCAATTTTTTTACTATGCATATGACTTCCTGGATATACACAAATGACTTCATAAATGGCCCTTCGATGATAGACTCGCTTTCCATCCTGTTCTTCTACAAATTTTATAGACCAGTACTTATACATTTGCTCAGTTGCTTTCGTATTCCCAACGTGCTGAAAAATATTGTACATTGGGCTATACTTCACTTCAATAATAATAGAAGATTGATAGACGTATTTCTCTTCCCCCTTTACATAACAGTCTAAGCGAATATCTGGCTTCTTCGTATCTTCTCCATTATAAAAATTACTCCCTTTACTTAATGCAATAAGAGGATGTGTTTCAATTAAATCATTAAATGCGACATGGACTTTCATATCATCTCGATGTAAAACTACTGTCGTTCCATCTTGTAATCCATCTACATAAAAATGTTCTTGTATTTGTTCACGAATGGAATTTCTAGCTTCAAAACCAATCTGCTCTAACATGGAAATAACGATAAAAAAAGCGTAATATTCATACACTAAAAAAGTTGGTTTATAAACAAATAATAAAGATGGAGATTGATCTGTATATTGTGGGAGTAAATCTAAATGCTGTAGTAATTGTTGATGTGGTATCGGTAAATTATGTGCGTTCATTCTACCCGTTTCAGAAACTTCTCTCCAAAATGGAGAATGCATTAAAGTTTGAAAGTATTGTACACTATCATGTACGAAATGTGCTAAAATTTTATATTCTTGTATCTTCATAGAACTTTTTCGTAAATCCGCCTCTTTTAGTAAATGTATATTTTTATATTTTTGTTTCTCTCTATCGGTCACTGATCCATTACGCTCAATTGTTTGTATAATCGTTTTTACAGCTTGAAATTCTTCTGATTTCTTCTTTTTTTCTCTTTCTAATATTTCAATTGTTTGACGCAAAAAACTTTCGGCTTCAAGTAAATAAAAATAAAATTGCATCGCTTTAAATTTAAGAAATGCATTTTCTATACTATTTTTTTGTTCGATAAACTTACGATTATAATATTTTGCGTACGGTTTTCTTTCCGCCACTACCGCTCCTTTCCTCGTTACTTTCCGCTCCTTTTCTTCCCATTTATATTCATGTATAAATTTTGAACTCGATTCTATTTTCTTAAAAATTTGCTTTATCTTTTTCATTTTTTGCGGCAACTTTCTAAGTAACACTAGATAAGAAGAATCTTCAATATCGCTAAGTGCAGAGAAAGTCTTTTTATAATAACCTCTATCTAAAATCAACTCATTTAAAATTGACTTCACATAGTTTTGAATCATTTCAAATTGATCATCAAAAAAATTTTTTGGAACGACTTGAAAAGCGCCATAATACGTTCGATTTTCTATATTCACCTCAAAATGATATAAACCACAACGCCATGGATAAAAGAATTCCGTTTTTCCATGTTCATATATTAATACCTTTTGTTTTTTTTCATTTATTTCATATTTTGTCTCTTTTATATTTTTCTGTCCCTCATAGACTTTATTCCATATAAAAGTAATATTCATTGGATTTTCATAATGGTATTGCAATCTAATTGGTTTTAATTCTTGCACTTTATAAATACATTGAACTAATGCTGTTGCAGAGGTACAAAGACGATTTAATAAAATATATTCTCCTTTTGACTCCGTTCCAATAATTAACTTTAATACAAAAGGAAGCGTTTCTTTCGTATCAACGATTTCTGTTTCGTATCGCCCATCATTTTGCATAACCATACAACTCCAGTTCTCTACGCTTTTCTCTTATATATGCTAAAGAGTGTTCAAATGTAGATACTCTGTTTGCAAGTGGAGATTGCAAAAGAGGTACTAATGTTGCCCCCCTTTTTACTTCCTCTGAAAGTAAAGACCCAACCATCATTTCAGTCCCTCTTATTTTCGTCAATACACGTTGCTTTATTTGTAAATCAAATCCTTCCTCTCTACTAATCATATAAGAATGATTATTTTGGAACGGTATATTTTGCAAATAAGTAGCAATTGCATTTGCACATCGAAAAGAAATTCCCTTTGACGTATCGTGTGATGACAATACACCATGTAACTTATCTAATAGCTCTAACTCTTCTTCAGAAAACACCTCAATCATCGTTTTATTCCTGACCCAATTTATGCGAAATTCTCCTGCAGTTACTTTCAGAGGTGGTTGTAATACAACTTTCTCTTGCTCCATACACATCTCACAAAACGGAATCTTTCGTAAAGTTATTACATTCGTCCGATCTAATAATCGATCTGAGAGCTCCTTCGTTGTTTCATCAAAATTCACAGTACCAACAAATATAATATTTTCTCCAATTTCAATTGTTGGCGGAATTGAATTTTCTTTTTCTTGCACACCTTCATATAAATTTAAAATACGATTTTGTTTTTCAAGTTGAAGAACAGATAGAAATGGAGTAAACCAATGCTCAATATGTGACATATTCATTTCATCAAAAACGATTATATACAGCTGATTTTGATTTTCTTTTGCCTTCATTAACGCCCTAACTAATTTTGTTTCACTTTCAATAAAAGTACCATTTGGATGAAGGTAACCAAGTAAATCATGTGGTTCTTGATATGATGGTGAAATCGGGATCCAAACCAATTCTTCCCCGTATTGTAATCCAAGTGCTTCTGCATAAGCTTGCACAAAACGGGATTTTCCAGCACCTGGTATCCCCCCCAGAATCGTCAACATATTTGTTTTTGTACTTATATGAAAGTTATAAATATCTGTTTCATCCAAATATAGCCCTTTATTACGTATAAAACTTTTCACATACTGTAAAAAGACGGATTCACGCTCATCCCATTCCCATTCATCCTTTTGCACTTTTATTTCCTCTACCTCTACAAGCTTACCTTCTTCAGTTATTCGTTTTTTTAATTGCTCATACACATGATTGCTTACAAAATATAATTGATCTTCTACCGCTATTTCTACATACTTCATCCAGTCATTAAGTTCTATATACTTACATTCCCGCTGCTGTTCAAAATATGCGATTGAACTAATTGACGATGATTTTAAAGATATATTTCCATATAACCTTCCCTCATGCCACAATAACTCAGGGGGCTCAAAGTCTTTCGGATATTTTGGCATTAGAAATGACAAATAACCATTACTAAGTTTTCTTTCTAAAGACTCTCCCTTTTTATAATCGGAAACTTTAGGTACTGGAATCATTTTATAACCGTTTGCTATTTCTCGCGCTTCTTCTGTACAAATTAACTCCACGTATATATGTCCTCTTTCATAATAGAGACGAAACATAATCAATTGCTTTTCTAGTTTTCTTTTCTTTAATTCCGAAAAGACTTTTTCATTCTTTTTATTGCTACATAAACCTTCAAATACATATGGTTCATTTTTCAATTGCTCTTGCAATGTGAATGGTATTGGCGATAGGCATTGTACAAAGAAATTCTCTCCACTCTTCTCACTCTCTGCTTTTGTAAACTTCCCAATAAACCTCATATAGTACATTCGTTTTATAAAACTTGGCTGAAGAGCTTTATGTAATTTCACCTTCGTCACCTTCTTTTTTTCATACTATTCTTAGTGTATGAAAGAAACGCAAAACTAGAAACAAAAAACCTGACGTTATCCGCCAGGTTCAAAATGAAATCGTATATTAATGAGATGGAAATGCGTTTTTCTCTTGTAAGATGGCATTATGAGCAATTTTCATTTTAGCAAGTACATATCGTAAACGATCTTCAGCGTTTTCATCTTTATGTTGCTGTAATTCCGCCAAATTCTCTACCGCACTCGCTAAATTTTCAATCACTCCTCGCAGTTCAGGATGATGATTAAAAAAAGATTCTTGCACTAACACTTTCCTTACTTCACTCGCTAAATCAACAATTCTGTTCAACTGTTCTTTTCCTTCCATTTTCATCCCTCCTGAATATCTTATGTATTAAATATTCTATAGACAAAGAAAAAAGCCCTTTAAATGAAAAGGACTTTTACATTTTTATATTTCCAGTCAATAACATATAAAGAGATGTAACAGCTGCTACGACAATTGCCCACATTACATATCTCTCTATACGAGTAAAACAACGATTTCCTTTTTCTTTTCTTGCGTACACATAAACAATGATCCCAATTCCGTATACGATTGAAACGAGCAATAAATTCTTCAAACCAGCTGCATAAATAAGCCATATAGAGTAAAGTGAAGCAATTAAAGCTAGCGAACCATTTTTCACTTTTGCATCTTTTAGTTCATTTGTAATCACTAATTTGAATTGGAATAACGCTGATAATAAATATGGTACTAAAATTGATGTTGACGCTATGAAATACATAATTTGATATGTTGACTCTGAAAACAGAACGATTATAAATATAACTTGGGCAACGCCATTTGAGATCCATAATGCCATATGCGGTGTTTGTTTTTTATTTGTTTTCGTAAAGACTTTCGGAAACACGCCATCTTTTCCTGCTACATGGGAAATTTCAGAAACAAGTAAAAACCAACCTATTAATGTACCTACAAGTGAAGCAACTAACCCGATGTTAATCGCTACTGCGCCCCACGTCCCAACAACATGTTCTAATACATGTCCCATTGACGGCGTTTCTAAAACAGAAAGTTCTCCTCTTGTCATCGCTCCCATTGACAAGACAGAAATTAAAATATAAATAGACATTACTAAAATAAGTCCTAATACTGTCGCTTTACCGACGTCTCGACTATTTTTCGCTCTTCCAGATAATACTACCGCTCCTTCAACCCCGATGAAAACCCAAAGAGTTACAAGCATTGTATTCTTCACTTGACCAAGTATAGAGGAAACTGAAATAGTTCCTTCTCCCCAAAAATCATGTGTAAATGTATCCCAGCGAAACGCTGTTACCATTACAACAATAAATAATACGATTGGTACCAATTTCCCTATTGTTGCAATCACATTCATAATAGATGCTTCACGAATGCCAAATAAAATTAGAAAATGAAGTGTCCATAATAAAAGTGATGCTCCTACGATAGACGCAACACTATTTCCACCTTTAAAAATGGGGAAGAAATAACCTAATGTACTAAACAGTAACATGATTGTTGCAACGTTTCCTAAAATTCCTGCTAACCAGTATCCCCAAGCACTGTTAAATCCGATATATTCACCGAAACCAGCACGTGCATAACTATAAATCCCGCCCTCAAGCTCTGGTTTCTTTCTTGCTAACGTTTGATATACGAGCGCGAGTGGAATCATTCCCATCGCTGTAATACACCAGCCAATTATGATAGAGCCGCTATTTGCTCCTACTGCTAAATCATGCGGTAAACTAAAAACACCGCCACCAACCATTGTTCCGACTACTAATGCAATTAATGGAAAAAATCCTAACTTCTTTTCTATTTGTACCACCCCATCTGTCATTCTAGGTGTTATGTTCGTTCAACTATTAAAGTCACCTTTTTCTCTAATAGACGCTTCTCTTATATTTTTTCAGGAAAACATTACTTATTCTAAAAGAAAATGAAGAAAAATGGAATACTTTTTTGAAAAAATGTATAAGTATGCACAAAAAAACCGTTCATTTTATAATGAACGGTCATTTCATACATATGAATTTGTATATTTTTTGTAAATTTAACGAAGTAAATTCTCTTTTTGTAAAAATTGTTTTGCGACTTCTTCACTACTTTTACCATTCACATTTACTTCATAATTCATTTTTCGCATTTCTTCATCTGTAATTTTTCCAGATAATTTATTTAATACTTTTTCAAGTTCAGGATATTTTTGTAATGTCTCTTTTCTTAATAACGGTGCACCTTGATATGGTGGGAATAACCCTTTATCATCTTTTAACACTTTAAGTCCGTACTGTTCCAATTCACTATCTGTTGAATATGCATCGATTACGTTAACATCTCCAGATTCAATTGCGCTATAACGCAGCTTCGGCTCCATCGTTTTAACATTCGAGAACTTATAGTTATATAATTTTTGCATTCCTTTATAACCATCTTCACGATCAGCAAATTCTAATGTGAACCCTACTTTAGCATCCTGTGCAATATTTCCTAAATCAGAAATTGTACTTATATTCTTTTGATCTGCTATTTTTTTCGGCATAGCTAGTGCATATGTATTGTTATACTCCATTGGTTTCAACATAACCATACTATATTTCTTTTCCATTCCAACGCGAGCCTGCTCATATACTTCATCCCGATTTGTACTTTTTGGCTCTTCTTTCACGAATGTAGATAAAGCTGTTCCCGAAAACTCAGGGTATATATCTACTTCCCCTGATTTCAACGCTTCGAATACAAATGATGTTTTTCCAAGACCTGGTTTTAATTGTACATGTAAATCGGTATCTTGTTCAATAAGCTGCTTATACATTTGAATTAAAATTTCAGGTTCTGATCCAAGTTTGCCCGCAATAACAATATCTTTCTTTTCGGTATTCCAAAGAAATGGAGAAGCAACCATTATACAAACAATACATATCGTCAATATAACACGCTTAGACGAACGTTTTGGACTCTCAAGCACCCGAAGTACTACATCAAAGAATAAAGCAAGTAACGCGGCTGGTACGGCCCCTAAAATGATAAGCGCATGATCATTCCGATCGATACCAAGCAATATGAGTTTACCAAGCCCACCAGCACCTATAAGAGCTGCTAATGTAGCCGTTCCAACAATTAATACCATTGCCGTACGAATACCGGCCATAATAATTGGTAACGCAAGAGGAAGCTCTACCTTCCACAGTCTTCTCCAGCTATTCATCCCCATAGCTTTCGCTGCTTCAATTAAAGATTCATCTAACTCCCGTATTCCTGTATATGTATTGCGTAAAATAGGTAATAGTGCATACACAACTAATGCGATAATCGCTGGAAGTTTTCCGATTCCTACTAACGGAATTAATAGTCCGAGCAATGCAAGTGATGGCACTGTCTGCATTACTGCAGAAGTTCCTATTATAAATTCAGCCATTCGCTCTTTTCTCGTTAATAAAATGCCAAGCGGTACCGCAATAATTACTGCAAAAAATAATGAAATAAGCGATATTTGTAAATGCTCACTTAATGCAGTTAGTAATTCTATTTTTCGTTCTTGGAACGTCTGTATAAAATCAGTCACTGTTTAGCCTCTTTCCTTCATTTGTTCAACGATATAATTGACAATATGACGACTTGTTAAAGCTCCAACATATCGACCATTTTCTTCAACTGGAACGACTTCATCAGCTCGCAGGCGAACTAATGCTTCTTGTAAAGAAGAATGTAATGATAGTGCCTCCCCTTCTATCCGCATACTTTCATCATGTGGCAATACATCTTCAATACTTTTCCCCTCATACCAAGGTCTTCCACGATTTCCAATGAATTCTTCTACAAATTCATTTTTCGGGTTATGTATAATTCCTTCTGGCGTATCTAATTGAACAACTTTTCCTTCTTTCATAACACAAATGCGATCTCCAAGTGATAATGCTTCTTGCATATCATGTGTTACGAATACAATTGTTTTTTGAATCTTCTTTTGCAATTGTACGATATCCTTCTGAAGCTGTTCTCTACTTAATGGATCTAGCGCACTAAATGGTTCATCCATAAGAACGATTTTCGGGTTTGCGGCTAATGCCCGCACGACACCTACACGTTGTTTTTGTCCTCCTGATAATTCATCAGGCATGCGATCGCGATATACGTCTGGATCTAGCCCGACCATCTGGAGCAACTCATCGACACGAGCTTTTATTTTTTCTTTGCTCCACTTTCTCATTTCAGGAACAACTGCAACATTTTCAGCAATTGTCATATGAGGGAACAAAGCGATTTGCTGCAACACGTACCCTATATCCCATCGTAATTCATTAATATTGTATTCTTGAATATCTTTTCCATCGATTAAAATTGAGCCTTCTGTCGTTTCAATTAAACGATTAATCATTTTCATTGTCGTTGTTTTCCCGCAACCACTCGGACCAATGAGAACAAAAAATTCTCCCTTTTTAATTTCTAAATGCAATGAATCCACTGCTTTTGTGCCATCTTCATATGATTTTGACACTTGATTAAACTGAATCACAAATACAACTCCTTTATCGTTGTTTCCTTTATTTTGATGGAATATGGAATTCATTTCAAATGATACGCATTATTCAACAAAAAAAGAGCTCACATTTGAGCTCTAACGGTCTAACAATATTGTTTTCATTATAGCGGCGTATTCACGCACATACATTTTTCTCTTAGAGCGCATTGGCGTTTCAGCAGCTAGTGCCTCCATCCTCATGCCTAAACGCTTTGCAATTATTTTCGTTCTATATAAATGATACGTATTGCTTACAACTACCGCATGTTTCACATCATATAAATCTATACTAAACTTTAAATTCTCATACGTATTTGTAGATTGATCTTCTATTAAAATACGACTCTCATCTATACCATGTACCATTAAATAGTTCCTCATACTATGAGCTTCCGGTATATCTTCATCTTCTCCTTGACCACCTGAAACAATTACTTTCGCTTCAGGATGAGAAACTAAATATTCCAATGCTACATCCAAACGGTTTTGAAGAGATAAAGACGGTCTATCTCCAAATAACTTTGCACCTAATATAAGAACGTACGGAGAGTGATGGCTCAGCTTTTCACGAGCAACTTTCTTCATTCGAAAGGTCATATAAAGAATGTATAGTGGTGGTAATAATAAGATTATAAGTAATATCCATTTGTTCATATATATGTTTGCACTCCCTTTCTTTTTATTATATAAAAAAAGATTGGAAGGCAGAAGTGTTTTTTAAACGATTGATTTATTAAAAACTTTCGTCCCTACTTTACGTTGTGAATATACATAATAAAGAGCAATTCCTAATGATAGAATCAATATACAGCTAAGTACGTAAAACGGGAGCATTACCCCAGCTTTAGATACACCAGCTGTAAACAGCATTAATAATACAATTCTTATTCCTGTACCAATTAATCGAAATAAGCTGTCAACACGTCCCATTACTTCGTTTGGGATTTCCTCCATCATCAATACATTTCTCGCCACTCTTGTCCCCGCATTTCCAATCGCATGAAAAATCGCTAGTCCATATAACAACATTACGGAAGGTTCAATAATCATTGCGGTAATTGAAATTACATAAATGCACATCGTCATAACGATTGAAACTTCTGTTTTGACATATTTCATTATGAGTGGAATACAGATTCCTGCAACAACAGCTCCAACACCGTACATCATTCCCTCTATCGCGTATACAGAGGCATTAGCTTTAAGTATATCCGAAATATAAACTGGTATTAAATAATTTGCCATCATGACACCTATAAACGGCATATAAGTAGCAAGTAAGAACCAAAAGAGCTTAGGACGTTTTTTCATAAAGTGAATTCCTTCGAACAATTGCTTCTTAAATGTTATTTTCTTTTTAATCTCTTTTTTCTTGACATACGGTATACATAAAAACAGCAAAAATGCTCCTACAAAAGTTAACATATCTACTAACAATATCCACTTCAAAGACACAACTTCAATTAGAAAGCTCGCGGCTGCTCCTGAAATAACTTGTGTTAACTGTCCTTGTATTTCCATCGTTCCACTTAAACTTTTATAATGTTCTGCTTGAAAAATTTCTTGGTTGAACGCAAAAATTGTAGGATAAAATAATAGATAGTAAAAAGAGCCCGCTATATAAATAAGAATATAATGAATAGAATGATAGGATTGCCCAGCAAATCCCCATATAACCATTATTCCGATTACGGCTATCCCAATACCTTCATTACATAATAATAAAGATTTTCTTGAAAAACGATCAATACTTTGCCCGATAAACGGAGTTAACAAAAACATAATCAGTGTTGAGATGATGGAAACATAACCAAACGTTGTCTCTCCTCCACTCTCTTTAATTAACAACCATGGAATCGTTATCATTACAATACCGGAACCAATAGCTGATAGACTATTGGCCCCTAGAATGAAATACAAGCGTGAATCTTTATAAAGAGATGACATATCACTCAACTCCTAGTTGCTTTTTCACCTCTTTATATACGCTCATATATGCTTTCAATTCTTTAACTACATCATGAATTAATGGTTTTGCATCTTCCCCAAGTTCACCATCTTGCACATGTAATCCATCAAGAACAACTTGTTTTGGAATTGCATTTGCATAAACACCTCTAGCGACCGTTCGCATGCTGTTTAATGCATTTATTCCACCTTTACCGCCACCAGCAACCGCTAACAACGCAACTGGTTTATGAATAAATTCATTACTACTTAAGTAATCTAAAGAGTTTTTCAGCGCACCGCTCATCGCATTATGATATTCTGGTGTACATAATACAACCCCATCCGCAGCTTTCACTAACGTTTTTAATTTTTTCACTGCCTCTAAATCACGTTGTGACTCTTCTCCATTGTATAAAGGTAACTCCTCAATTGCTAAATCATATAATTCCCCTTCAAATTGATCCGCAATATATTTTGCCACCACGCGAGTTCTACCAAATTTTCTTGGTGTACCGTTAATAACAACTAGTTTCATGATTATTTCTCCCCTTTGTTTTCAATTTCTACTTATATATTATCAGAAATTTCTACACAAAACACAATATAAAGAGTTAACTTGTTTCATAAAATAGTATGATAAACAAAAAAGAACTCATACTTTCGTATGAGTTTCGTACAATTACTTTGTTTCATCTCTCATGCTCAATGTACCTAAACTTTCATTTGCTTTAAAATGGTTATATGCTTTTTCCGCTAATCTTTTCCGTTCTTCTGATAATTCTATATATTTCATTACGTTTTCAATTATTTTTTCATACGGAGTAAATACAATACCCGGCCAATCTATTTCGTCCTCTGGGTTGCTATTTTCCGAAATAATAAATTTCTTATTTGCCACTGCATAAGAAACTCGAGGAGTTTCAAGAATACCAGATAAGTAAAAGTGGATATTTAATATAATTTTAGACCTGGCAATTAACTCATTTCTAACAATTCCCCATGCATTATTTTTAAAAACAATATTTAAATTCGGGGCAACGACTTTTAATTGATCCAATATAGCTTGCCGCCTTGGGTTAAGAGCACCTATAAACAGTATATCAATGTCTTCAATTAATTCTTCATCAAATGCATCTTTTTTTATTTCTAAAGTTGGTGCATAGTTCATGCCTACATGTTTTATTTCTTTTCCTACTCCTCTTTGTTTTAACCATTCTATATTTTGTTTACTATAATCCCAAATTTCCTTATCTTTTAATAACATTAAATAAAGAGGATGCGCATAAGGGCTTCCTTCATATAGCTGTTCTAAATTATAAATAATTGCATTTTTCGGAAGGAGATGTGGGCTATGTGCATATGTATGCGCTCCAAAAACAATTGTATTCCCCACATTTTCGAGTATTGTTTCTGATATGATTGCTGTATTTCCCTCTTGCTCCAATCGCCATTTCAAAGCTCGTGCAACATCTATAAAACTACCATACGTCTTTGGGCATATAAACAAACAATAATCATATTCTTTATTCAAATAAGCTTCCATTAGCCTTAAATTATTCTTATATAAATCTACATCCGGATATTTCAGTAAAAGATCCTTTGCATGTTTTTTTGCTACTTTATATAGTCCAGCATAATAAGCAGCAATGCACCTTCTTAATTCAATTCTTTGCTGATGTTCATCTGATACGTCCATGTTTAACAGAAGATTTGCGATACAATACGCTTTTAAATGATCACGATCATAATAATAATCTAGTAGTGGCAACAATTCTTCATACGTATTTCCATGCACAGATTCTCCTAGTTCTAGCGCCCATCGTATTAATTCCATTATTACTCCACTACTCCTTTAACCGAAATTGTATTTAATAAAATTTCGCATTACTTTCTACCATATTTGCTATATGCAACGGTAACTCATCTTTTTTCGATTCCAAAAATTTTTGTGACACTGCACCTAAATGCTTTTTATGTGGTATATAAAAAGCATTTATAGAAATCTCATAGTCAAATAAGTAATCATACACATGATAATCTACAAATAGAAGATCATTTTTCGGAAAAGGAATTTCCTTCCCTTGCAGGGCATACATCAAAGCAATATTATTTTGAGATTTTAATCGATACATTCTTGCAAGTTGATATAATGGCTCAGCCCTAGTTGGTCTATATTCCCACGCTTTTTGAAAATAAAGAACAGCTAATGCTGTATATTGCTCTTCTTGTTTCTTAGCATTTTCTTTTTCATCCACTTCTGTTACTTCAAGTTGTTTATTTGCTGAACGAGTTGCTAATTGTTCATAACAAAATCCTATTCGCAATAACGAATAAAATACCTCTTCAACCCATCCCCCTGCTTCCACTCGTTTTTTATACCATTTAATCGAATCTTCAAATTGACTTAAATGAAAATACGTTTGGGCTAAATAAAATAAATATCTTATATGCAAATCTGGCGTAGTTTCTGGATCACTCAGCCCTTGTAACAACAGCCTCTCATCTCTTTCAAATTTATCCGCTTTACTCCCACCATCACCAGGGTCATTAACGACAAGCGTCTCCAGTCTAGCTACTCTCGTATTGTAATCCTCTCCAACTTTGGAACGATCTATATCCCAATACTCATGAGTAACACCGACTGATTTCCATGGTAAAGACGCTTTTAAAAGCCGTGTAAGCCAATACTTAATATGAATATCATATTGTAATGTAAGATAATGGTCTTCCGTTAAGCTCGTTTTATCGAAATTCGGATCAACCTCTAAAATCATATCCGCATCTAATATTAATAAATAATCTGCTTCTGGGTATGTTTTTTGCGCTAACGAAACAGCTAAGCTTCTGTTATAACCAAAGTTTTTAAACGGCTCATGATGAACCGTCCCAGGTATCTCATTTTCCTTACACCAATTTTCAATAATTTCAGGCGTATGATCAGTTGATCCAGTATCACAAATAGAAACAAAATCTACAATTGATTTCGTAGCATTTAAACATCTTTCCATAATTCTAGACTCGTTTTTAACAATCATACAAAGACATAACTTTTTTTCTTCCCCTACATTCTTCACTTGCTCATTTCCCATTTAACCACCTCATATTTTTTTAACACGCTCTCTCCATATGTAACATCATTTCTTAGCTACACTGATGACATAATCATTCTTTTACTATTTATGAAAACTTCATTTTATTTATTCTTATTTTTATGTTGGGACATATTTCATGCAGCGCTTTATACTTAATACAACCAATACAAAAAACATAATGCGGGAATCCGTACATTTCAAAGTCTAAGAGGAGGTTATATTTTGTTGGATTACATTTGGCTAGATGACAAATCACCAATTTTAGAACAACTACCAAGCACCTTTAAATCTGCAGCTATATTGCTACACCCTTTTGTCCAAATGCCTTTAGAATGGGAAAAGTCTGTGAGAAAAAAACTATATGAGCACATCTATCCTAGCGCTGAAGAAATCATTCATAATGGGAAATCCGTTTCTTGGAAGGAAATGATGTCTTATAGTGGATTACATTCATACGCAGAATTAGCAATGGCCATGTTGACTTCCATTGGTGCTTTTACAGAAGAATATAAAAGAGAGGATTTAGCTGAAAAACTACATTCAAACTTAAAAGAAGATCTTTATTATCCAACAGAAGATTATACGTCTATATTTTTATTACATAAATTACTTAAACTCCTCGGTTCTAAAGGTGCAAAAAATTTATATTTCTCTGAACCAATTCTTGATACAAACGGATTATTAGAAGTAGATAATACTACTCCATTAGATATTTGGGACATTAGCAATAATGAGTTAATTATTACTAGCGAAGACAATGAGTATGCGTTTATGAGTATATTCGATTCCTTTACAACCTTATTATTAGCTAAAGAAGAAAATATAGAATATATTATTCAATCAATGAACGTTGAAGCTGTCATTTGTGACAAAAAAACGATGATTGATTGGTATTTTTAAATTAGTAATTTCTTAAACTATAAAAAAGAGACTTGCGCTTATGCACAAGTTTCTTTTCAAAAATCATCCTCTATTTTTTCACAACTTCATGCCCACCGAACTGATTACGTAATGCTGAAACTACTTTTCCATGGAATGTATCATCTTCCTGAGAACGATAGCGCATAAATAATGACATAGCGATAACTGGTGCTGCAGCTTGCAGTTCAAGTTCCGTTTCAACAGTCCATTTTCCTTCTCCTGAAGAGTTCATTACACCTTTAATGCCATCTAGTTTCGGACCTTCTGCAAATGATTTTTCAGTTAAGTCCATTAACCAACCACGGATAACGGATCCGTTCGGTAAAGTTACATAATATCCGTTTCGAAACAAATTCTTTTTCTAGTTTTTGAGTAACTTGTTATTTAGCTTAATAGGTATGTGGTTTGTTGTACAAACTCAACATTTTTAGTAAGATTTCGTAAGGTGTTAGGGGACAAAAAGTTTTAAATTTCATGAGCAAATTGTAGTAATAGATTAGATCAAAAAACGCCATCCTTTCCTATGATTCTATAGAAAGAATAGCGTTTTTTTCATTTTAGGTAGAATTTTATTTTGTTAACTTGATGATACTGTGCTTCTATCCCACATCGTCTCTAATTTGAAAACATTTATTCCATTTAATAATCCTTTAATGAAAATAACCTAACTGACATATTCAAACAACTCTATTGACACTTAACACTACACTTCATTAAGGTACATTATTCTAAATTTATTGATGTAGTTGAGATGGACTCACTTTTTGAATTTGAACAAGTATATCAAACGCTTTACCTAATGATATATCAACTGTTTTTGGTATATCAGGCCCTTCGGTAGTTACTCCAGCGAAAATTGGATGTTGTTCGTTCAACCAAGTTTTTGTCACACCGTTTGCCTTACGTAAATCAATAAAAAATTGATCTTTTTTAACTTGTCCAAAGATGTAGTTATAACTGTTTGGATCATCCGATTTTAATATTCCATTTGGGCCAAATTCACCATCGCTATTCTTGACATTGTATTGTCCTTCATAAACTGATGTTCCAATAGATACGTACCGTTTTCCGTAATACTCTGCTAAATACTGCCCAGCTACTTTAGGGTATACAAAAGGAAGCATATTTGTTTTCGAAACGTGGCCATTATGCCCCCATACAATAGTTTTTCCTAAATGTTCTTCAGTCCACTTTGCATTTTCATACATTGCGATATCATGTTTCAAATATAAATCAGATGGTTTATCAGGAGGTGACGTTAACATTGTAGTAAACTGTTCAATAATACGAGCATTTTGTTTTATCCATGCGAACTCTTTAGATTTCCCATTTAAATAACTTTTATTTTCCTCTAATAAAGCACTAATTTGTTTAGCATCTGAAATATACTTTTCTTTTTCTTCTTTCGTAAGGCTTTCAAAAGTATTCATATCCTTTGTTACAGGAATAAGACCTTTTATCTTCTCTTCTATCCTCGGCACAAGTTTTGAATTGGTTCTTTTAACATATTCTATTATATTATTATAAACATTCTCGTTTACTGATTGAATGTCCATCCCGATGATACGCACTTTAGATTTATGTTTTGGATTAGCATTATATTGCCGAATCCAATCAAGTAAATCTAACATTTCTTTCGTCTTAAATACAGGTGATAGATGCTGGCTTGGATTTCCCTTACCAGTAAGAACATATCGATCAAGTTCTAAAGCTCTGTCCCACCCCTCTTCTAAAACTAGGTTGGTAAAACCCTTTTCAGATACTAAATAATTTACAATACGGTTTTTCATCGTAAAAACTTCATGAGCCCCATGTGTAGCTTCACCTAAACCTACAATTGAAGCTGAACCCACCATATTCTTAAATGGTTTTAAATCATTAAAAGGTGTATTTGGATTTGTTGTTTTTAAAGGCTTCGCGTGCATTTCTAACCATTCCACTATTTGATTTTTATTGTAGGGAGCTGTAACAGAAACTCCTGTTTTAGAGTCTGCATAAGTACTTCCTACAAAATTAGTCAGTATTATAGCAGAAACACCAAGTGCAGTAATCATTTTCTTTTTCATAAAACCCTCCTGAAATATTTACTTAAAACGATAGCGTTCTTTTATACTTAATTACGATTATTAAATTTTTTTAGAGCAAGTTGTTTTTTGCACCAAAATGATATATTTTAAACTATAAACCTATGACAAAACTTATCCATTTCGCCTTTTTGCCTACTTCCTAAATTCAGCAAGTAAAATACTTTTAAAAGGATCAGGATTACTAAAGTTAAAGCTGTTCAAATTGACGGCCAATGTATGCTTGCCTCCAAGTGTTCCACCAACAAAAGTGGAAAACCCTAGAACGCTACCTCTGTGTCCCCATACCGAGACACCGTTCGGAAGCTTAAATTCAACGATTCCAAGACCATATCCCGCTCCTTCTCTATCTGTAGGAACTGTAGTAAGCATTTGTTTTAGTTGCTGTTCCTTCAGTAATTTACCACTAAGTAAGTAAGAGAAGAATTTATTTAAATCGTCAGCAGTAGAAATTATATCTCCATCCGAGCTACCTGGGTTCATATATGTAACGTCTTTTAGCTCACTTGCTCCGTCTAGTTGGAAATAGCCACGGGCATGCTTAGTGCCTGGAATCACGCTTGAATTACCAGGTAGGAATGTATTTGGCAAATCAAGCGGTTCAATAATCCGATTTTCAACCTCTTCCGCATAGCTGTTGCCAGTTACTTTTTCAATAAGGATCCCCAGTAATACGTATCCTGTGTTTGAATAAGACCAACCCTTTCCCGGGGCAAAGTCTGGGGGAAGAGAAATCCCCATCTTTACAAATTCTTCAGCCGTATACGATTTTTTTATATCCGTAATATCGAAGTCTTTTGAATTTATATAGTCAGCAATACCACTTGTATGATTCAATATTTGCCGGATTGTAATCTGGTTACCATCATATCCGTTTCCTTGAATGACACCAGGCAACCATTTTTCAATGGAGTCATCTAGATTCAAACGGTTCTCTCCAGATAATTGCAGTAGCACTGTTGCAATGAACGTTTTCGTCACACTGCCAATACGAAAGCGAAAATCTGCTTTCATTGGTTTCTTAGTTCTCACATCTGCTACCCCAGCGGTATAACTCCAAATTTTACCACCCTTAGAAATTTGAGCGAGTATTCCTGGGTATCCAAGTTGTAGTGCATCTCGCATTGCTTTCTTAACGGAAGTACGATCGCTTTGCGTACTTGTTTGTAAAGAACTAGATACATTTTGCGACGATTCTGCTTTTACAATTGAGGCTGGTGTTATGTATAACAGGGAATTCCCAGCTATTAATAATGCTAGACTTCCACATATAATTTTACTGCGTGTTTTCATAAAGCATTCCTCTCCTCTATTTAAATTGTATTAATGATTGATAGGTCTAACCACACAGCTATCAACTCTCCCCATGATAAGGGTCAACACTGAATTTGCAATCATCTATAGACCAATTATTTCTTCAAACAACTCTCTGACCTAATAAATGATTAATCCCTCTTCTTCAGATATCTGTTAACTTCTATAATTTCTTCTTTTCTTCCATAGCGTTTTATTAATTAATTTGTTTTTATATAAATAGATAGTAACTACTCCCCCTCCCGTTCTTCTCTATATTTTGATCATACACATTGAAAATCTCTTTTTTCTTACTCCTTCCTTACAAATTCCTTACGTTCCAAACCACTTCTATATTTCGGTGGTTTTTGTTTTAAGAAAACTTAGTTCTATTAACTTGGTAACATTGGAATAACACCAAATGCCAATCAATTGAAGTAAAGTAAATGCTTCAAAAATGGGAATATTAGGAATTTCTCTTGATGGACATAGAAATCCGGTCCTCAATATAGAGATTTCCTTATGTAAGTATATTCCGCATTATAATTATAAAACTTAATTAATTTCTTATTTTTCAGAAAAATATAAAAACATCCCGGAATTTATTGTATAATGTTGTAAAAAGATGTCGGAGGGATTTAATGTTACATAAAATATCTCAATTCACAATGAAGCTTTCATCAATTCTTTTATCACTCTTATTATTATTAAATTTACCTTATTTATTTATCACTCAAAATGGATTTACCTTTCAACCAATTTATTTTTTTGACCAGATCGTTACTATGTTAAAACAGGTTTTCTCCCCTGAATCATTGTTGGTTATAGGATCAGACCCCAAGTATGGTCATTTAAAAACAACACCATTATTTCCAACTGTTTTAGAGCCTTATCTATATTCATTTACTATTTTATTTTTAGCCTTTTTGCTTGCGCTCTTTTTTTCATCTAGCATGGCATTTTTTTATTTTTTAGCAAAAGATTATATAAAAAAATGGATAAACCGAATTGTGTTCATATTAGAAGCTGTCCCTGATATGATGATGATGATTTGTTTGCAAATATTTTTCATATGGGTACTTCAGAAATTCGGAGAAGCTCCTTTCACTATTATTTCCTATAATGAAAATCGAGCTTATTTACTCCCTATTTTATCTTTATCTGTTTTACCTACATTACAAATGTTTCGAATGATGGTGTTATACATAAAAGAAGAACATGGAAAACATTACGTAGAGGTTGCATATGGAAAAGGCCTTTCATCAAGTTATATACTTTGTATTCATTTATTCAAAAATATATCTATCCACTTCTTCCACCATTTAAAAACGATTTTTGTTTTCTTACTGTCTAACTTATTCATTTTAGAATTCGTTTTTAATATGCAAGGCATTATTCAATTTTTATTTAAAAAGGCGTTTATTTCACCACCAGCTGCATTTATCATACTTGTGATGATTATTTTACCGTTTTACACCATTTTTCAAATCATCTCTTTCATGATGAATAAGTGGCAAAAGCAATTGAAAGGAGCAGCTTTATGAAATCTATTTGGAAATCAAAACGCTTTTTAATCGGCTTTACTTATTTATTCATACTTGTTTCAGCTAGTTTTATTTATAGTTGGTTCTTTAAAGATACCATCCCAAAAGCTCCCCAGTTACTTTACAATGACAATAACGAATTACTTGGAAAAGCTCCCTTTCCACCATCATTAATACCGCCTTTTGGATCTGATCGTTTTGGAGAGTCTGTTTTCTTACAAATTATAGAAGGAGCAAAATTTACTATTTTATTAGCCGTGGCAATTAGCTTCTTTCGAATTTTATTCGGAACATGTATAGGAATACTCTTAAGTTTATACGCTTCAAAATTCAAGAGATTTTTCCAAGCATGCTCAGAAGTTTTTTACTATATTCCTACTTTATTTATCGCATTTATACTCATCACACCTGTTAATATTGTAATCGTATCAAATGCTGATAGATTAGATCCAAATATTTCATTTGCGTTTTATCAAGTACTCGTACTTATATTCGTCGCACTGCCTACACTTTCTTTATATATATCCTCAGAGGTTGATGAATTTATGAAACAAGATTACATTTTAAGTTCCCAATTGCTAGGAGCTAGCCATTTTCATATTATCAAAAAACACTTACGAGTCTTGTTACTTGATCGCTTATTTGTGTTATTTATGGAACATATCGTCCAAGCGCTCATACTCGTTATCCATTTAGCGTTGCTTGATATTATAATTGGCGGGATACAAATGCGTGAACTGTATGACGGAGTGCTCAAACCTGTTTCTCTATCTAATGATTGGGCTGGCCTTATTGGATTAAATCGTTATGAAATGAATCTTTCGTGGTGGATTATTTTTTATTCTCTCGCTTCATTCTTTATTACGATTCTATTTATTAAGCTTATGACAATCGGGATTCAAGATGCACTGAAAGCAAGAGATTCGCAAACTGTAGCAATTCAATCTGTTCCTGATCATAAAAAATTTGTTAAACATAAAGATTCTTTTTCTTTTGCAAATAAAGTAAACCTTTAATCATCTCTCATAAATCAAGTATGAATTGGCATTGATATTAGTAGAATATAAAAAGATGATCCCTATTGCATACAGGGATCATCTTTTTATGCAGTCTAACTTTTTTACATGTACTTTGTTAGACTCATATTTTTTATATTTAATGTGAATTATTTGCAATCACAATTATGCTGTTTAAAATTGATTACCATACGTCCTTGAATTCGACCTTGTTCCATTTCTTCGAATACACTTTGTACTTTATCTAGAGAACAAGTTTGAACAACAGGCACTACTTTTCCTTCTGCACCGAATATAAATGCCTCTTCTAGATCCTTACGAGTACCGACTAGAGAGCCAACCACTTCAATTCCATCTAGTACAAGTCGCGGAATGTTTAAATCCATCGTTTCTACTGGTAAACCTACTGCAACGACTTTACCACAAGCACGTACTGCATCAACTGCAGAGTTGAATGCTACTTTTGAAACAGCTGTTACTACAGCAGCATAAGCACCACCAAACTCATCTTGAACAATGTTATCAGCAGGACCTTGAGAAATTGGATTGATTGTCATATCAGCTCCAACCTCTTTTGCTAAGGCTAATTTATCGTCATTAATATCTACTGCAATTACCTTTGCACCAAATACGTTTTTAGCATATTGAATAGCTAGGTTACCTAATCCACCACAACCATAGATGACGATAGGTTGGCCAGGTTTAATATTGGATACTTTTATAGCTTTATATGTAGTTACACCCGCACATGTGATTGATGATGCTTGAGCTGGATCTAACCCTTCTGGTACTTTCACCGCATAATCAGCTGTCACAATACATTGTTCAGCCATACCACCATCTACTGAATAACCAGCATTCTTAACTTCACGGCAAAATGTTTCCCTACCTGTTACGCAATATTCACAACGTCCACAAGATTGGAACATCCATGCAATACTTACACGGTCTCCCACCTTTAGTGACGTAACATCATCAGCGATTTTCGTCACAATACCTATACCCTCATGACCAAGAATACGGCCATCTGTGTTTCCAAAATCATGATTTGCAACGTGTAAATCAGTATGACAAACTCCACAATACTCTACATCTACTAGCGCTTCACCTGAGTGTAACGGACGTAATTCTTTTTCAATAATTTCAATGTTTGCTTTACTATTTTTATTAACTACTACTGCTTTCATATGTGATCTCCCCTTTAGTGTTTTAGAATTTTTCATGAGTTCATCTCACAACTTCTGTCTTCACTAGTTTGGCTAATCATTGTGCCAAGTTTAAATGTTCAATCATCATTACATGTTCATCATAACATGACACTTCAAAAACAAATTGTGAAATTATGAACAATGTTTGAATTGTTGTATAAATCGTTTTATATTTTTTTAAATGAGAGTCATCACTGGCTATAAGTAAGTCTCATATTTCTACAAGAAAATAAATAAATAAACAAACTATTCACTAATAAAAAAGGGGCTGTCTCATAAGTCTCTTTCGAAGTAAGATCACATGAAATTGAAAAGGCAGAAACGTTATAAAATCAACATTTCTGCCTTTCACTTTTTATACGATTTTGGCTAAAAAGCACCTTTTGAGACAGCCTCTTTTTTATATTCGTTTCATCGAAATTGTTTCACGAATACTTTGTAGATTTTGCAACGTTTCTTCTTGGCGTTGTAACGATAACCCAACGTACAAAGTATCTAATAAACTTAACTGCGCTAATCTTGATGAACTTGCTTCTGTGCGGAATTCCGTTTCACGTGTTGAAGTGTATAATGTAATATCAGCCAGTTGAATTAATGCCGATTTCTGATAACTCGTAATCGCAATAATTTTAGCTCCTCTTGCTTTCGCTACTTCTAACGCTTCCAGTAACCCTTTATTGCTACCAGAATGAGAAATGCCGATAACAACTGAATTGTTCGAGAGCAAACCAGCTCCTATAATTTGAAAATGCGAATCAGTATGAGCGATACATGAAATACCCGTTCTCATAAATTTATGATATGCATCCATCGCAATAATACCAGAACCACCATTTCTGTAAAACTCGATTCGATTTGCTTCTTACAAAGCTTTTACAGCTTGCTCTAATGCCGTATCATTTAACAAATGCAATGTATCTTGTAGTCCTGTAATATGCGAATGAAAAACTTTTTAGCAACAGTTACCATACTATCTTCTGCTGATACTTCTTCATGAATATTTTGCATCGGTGTATGGACAATTTCACGAGCTAATGTAATCTTTAAATCTTGGAATCCTTGCAAACCGAGGTGTTTACATAAGCGAAATATCGTAGCCTCAGAACTATTCGTAACTTCTGCTAACTCAGTAATAGATCTATGTACAACATCTTGTGGATGTTTTAAAATATGTTCAGCAATACTTCGCAATTCCGGTGATAAACCGTTTAACGAAGCTTGAATCTTTCCAATCCCACTTCTTGTACCAGGCATAGCATATCTTCCCCTTCCATCGTAGCTTTATCCCGTAAAAAAACAATTGGTGTGGGTTAATAATCAGTGGGTATAGACCCTCCACGGATTAAAATTTCATCTTATTGTACCTAATTATTGAAAGAAGAAAAACCTTTATTAGACTTAACTATAACATTTTAATTGCTCCTATGTATTCTGTCATACTATGCGAAACATTTATTCATACTTATTATTATTTTCCCCATGTTTCACTGCATACAATGCAGCTTGCGTACGATCATCTACTTCTAATTTAGCTAAAACATTTGAAACATGTGTTTTTACAGTTTGTTCTGTAATATGAAGCACTGCTGCAATTTCTTTATTACTTCGCCCTTTCGCAATTTCACGAAGTACTTCTTGTTCTCTTTTCGTTAACATAGAAAAAGGGTTTTCTTTCTTGACTACTGATCGTCCTAATAGTGCTGGTGTTACTTTCGGATGAAAATTCGTATTCCCTTCATGTACTGCAATAATAGAAGCTACAAGTTGCTCAGGTTGTACTTCTTTTAATTGATAACCATCTGCTCCGGCTTCAAGTGCTGGTAAAACATAATCTTGCTCTGAAAAACTGCTTAATATTAGTATCTTTATCGTTTCATCATATTGTTTTATTTGTTTTGTTGCTTCGATGCCATCCATCTTCGGCATTGATAGATCCATTAATACTACATCTGGCCTTTTTGTTTGGACGAATGTTAACGCATCTTCTCCATTTTCTGCTTCCCCAACAATTTCAAATTCTTCTCTCGTTTTCAAAAAGAATACAAGTCCTCTTCGAACGATATGATGATCCTCAACTAGTAGTAATTTAATTTTCAACCTTCTTCTCCCCTTCAAACTGGCAATTGAATTTCAATTTTCGTACCCTTTTTCAGCTCCGTTTTTATTTGAAATGATCCCCTCATTAACTGAATACGTTCCTTCATACTTTTTAAACCGAGTGCTGACTCTCTTACTTGCTCTTGTATAAATCCTATTCCGTTATCCTCTATGTAAAAATACAACTGGTTATCTTCTATTTTTAAAAGAACATGTACCTTTTCACATGAAGCATGTTTTTTACAATTATGTATCGCTTCTTGACTAATACGCCATAAAACTTCTTCTATTTCATCACCAATTGAAACCATTCCATCAATTCGAACTTCCACGTGAATCCCTAACAACTTTCCGTAATTTTTAATTGCTTCAGCTAACCCTTTCTCTAATCCTTCCGGTCTTAATTGCCAAATCAAAAGTGTCATCTCTTGTAATGCTTCCTGTGATAATTCTCCAATATAGCTCAACATCTCTTGCAAGTCTCTATCTTGCGTCATATTTAGAGTACCTTTTGCGGTTAACATGATAGAAAATAACAATTGTTTTACTGAATCGTGTAAATCACGTGCAAGTCGATTTCGCTCAGCTACTACTACATATTTACGTTCTTTTTCCACTAGCTGAATACGTTGGATTGTCGTCCCTATTTGAAATGCAATTGATTCTAATAATGCTAATTCTTCCTCTGAAAAATGTGTTTTTTGAGGCGCGGCCACATTTAAGAGACCAAACTTCTCCGACCCGGACCTTAATGGAATTGTCGCATGGTGCGTAACATCTTCAGTATCTCCCCAATTACACTCAATCGCATCCTCTATTCGCTTGCATTCAATAATATTTGTCGCTTTTTCCAATCTGCCATTTACAAAACGCTCTACACACCAGCAATCTCCTTCACACATCGGCTTCTTCTCTTGCCACGTAAGAGCTGGCGGTAAGTTTTGATCTACAAGCATACGGTGTTTTCCACTTTCATCAATAAAAAAGATCCAGCCTGTTTGTAAATTCATAACTTGTAACAAAGTATGTAACACTTTTTCTAACATGTCTTGTAAATTTGTTGCTTCATTTAATAATTCAGCAATTGCTTTTAATGCCTCTAAACGATGCATCTCTTTTTCTTCAAAGTTCATTTTCATCACCATCTATCATTATAACATTAAGAAATTTCTAAATTCTACAAATTAAAAAGAACTGAATTCCTTCAGCTCTTTTTTATATCAATCATTTTATTATTATTTTTCTATCCAATGCTGAAAGCAGCATTTCCGTTACCAAACTATTCTACTTTAGCTATCCGATAAAGATTGTCCACCTTGGCTATGCTGTAAACTTTCAGTAGTAACAAGCATATTTGCTGCTGGCATTTGCACTTGATTCTTATGGAACATAGACATTAATTCAAATCTTACTTGTCTAGAAGTTTCAAAATAATCTTCTGGCTTTATTAAACCTGTAATACAAAATTCATATCCAACGTATTTCAGATTCGGATTTAAATCTGTAACACCTACATATTTAAAAGGTTCAACAGCTTCATCCTCTACTTTATAAAGACTTGGGGCCAACTTTTCATTACAATTCACACAAACTTCCTCTAACAATTCCTTAACTCTTGTCGGATCTTCCTGATAACTTACCGTAATTCGTTCAATTACGCGCATCCAGCCTTTATTAAAATTTTGTATCGTTCTAATCTCTCCGTGTGGTATGGTAAGGAGTTTTCCTGACCATTCACGAATTTGCATAAAACGAATACTAATTTCCTCAATCGTTCCTGAGTTTGTTCCGTTAAAAGTAACAAAATCGCCAACACGAAACTCTTTGTCCGCTAATCTCGCAAAGCCTAATATAACATCTTTCAGCATCTGTTGTGCAGCAAAACCGATAACAACCCCCGCTATCCCTGCACCTGCAATGATACTTTTTATATCTACAAATTGGCTAATTAAATATATGATTAGACTAATGATAATGATATATCTAAAAATAGATCGAATCACACTTTGAATCGTTTGCTCTACCTCTTCATCAAAAAAGCTTGATTTCCTAAAAAACCAATCAATAATGCGGTTTATGACAAATGAAATAATGATTAGAACGAAAGCAAATAGTAAAAATCTTAAAAGTAAAAACTCTCTTACATAATTAAAAAATTCTTCAGTATACGTTAATAAACTCATCTAACCACTTCCTTACTAATTAAAAAATTCATAATCGTCTCAGTTTATTCTAGGAAAATCTATTATCTTCTCTAAAACGTCGCTACCCTTACTATGTATTTTGACTTTATTACTAATTCACTTTAAACAGTATGTCTAGATGTTCTTTTCCTTTCCCTTTAAATATACCCTTTTTAATAACCTAAAGGGAGCTAATCGTGAAATTTTTTAAGCGTTAAAACTTTATTCTACTCATTACGATTTCAACTAATTTATTCATTAACTAGATAAAAAAGAGCTGAATTTATCAGCTCTTTTATTCGATATTAATTGTTGTTTTACTGTTTTTTTCTTCTTTCAATTTTGGCAATTCAATTGTCAGTACGCCATCTTTATAATTTGCTTTAACATTTTCTTCCTCAACTCGTTGAAAATTAAAGCGTCGAGTTACAGAACCTATAGAACGTTCTTTACGAATATATATGCCATTCTCATTTTTTTCTTCTACTTCATTATGATTAGTTGCTTGAATCGTTAATACATCTTGTTCAAATTCAACTTGAATGTTTTCTTTTTGAAAACCCGGTAAATCTGCTTTTACTGTATATTTATCAGACTGTTCATGAACATCTACTTTAAAAGTATCCATGTTCATCGGTTTAAAGAAAGCATCTGTCATCCCTTCTAATAAAGAAGGCCCAAAATCAAAAATACCATTTTGACGTTTTGTTATCTCTGGAAATAAATTACGCATATTTTTTCCTCCTTATTATTTATGAATGAAAGATTATCTCTTTCTGCCTTTATTATAACACTTGGTCAAAAAAGGTCAAAGATTTTATTTGACCTTTTTTGATGTATATTTTACCAAATAAAACAAATAAGTTATATGACTTCTCTCCCTCTTATAAAGAGGAAAATATTCACATAACAACGAATAGTATATTTGCTCTTATTTTTTCTTACGGAGGTTACATGCAATGGGGTATATTGAAGAACTTAGAAAAGTTGTCGGATCAAAACCACTCAATCTAGCAGGAGTTGCTGTAGCTGTTTTCAATGAACAAGGACAAATATTACTTCAACAAAGGCGAAATGGTATTTGGGGTGTTCCTGGTGGATTCGTTGAACTTGGTGAATCAACAGAAGAAGCTGGGAGACGAGAAGTGTTCGAAGAAACAGGGATTGAAATAGGAACCTTACAGTTAATAAGCGTATTTTCTGGAAAAGAATTTTTTGTAAAATTACCAAACGGGGATGAGTTTTATCCTATAACAATCGCATATCTTTGCAAAGACATTAAAGGCGGCTTGCTAAAAGCTGATAGGATCGAATCATTAAGTGTACAATTTTTTGATTTTGATAAGCTACCAGAAAATATTAGCCCATTTATAAAAAAATTAATTGAGCAAAACCTCGTCTCAATTTAAACGTAAAAAGAGACCTTTTTTAAAGGCCTCTTTTTTTACTTCACTTCTGCGTTTAAACAAGATTTAAAATGTCCAAGTGCAAATTCATGCCCTTGCGCATTAAAAGATGCAACCGCCTTTTCATAAACTACAATTTTAAACCCTTTATTATAAGCATCTACTGCTGTATGAAGAACACAAATATCAGTACATACCCCTACAAGGTGAACCTCTTCAATTCCTCTTTCTCTTAACTTCATCTCTAAGTCTGTTCCTGCAAATGCACTATACCGTGTTTTATCCATGTAATATACATTCTCATCATCTTTATATGTTTCATATACACCTTGTGATTCACCAAACAAATTTCTTCCATTTGTACCTGCTATATTATGAGGCGGGAATAATTTTGATTCAGGATGATATACATCATTCTCTTCATGTTTATCAATAGCAAAGACAACGTAATCTCCATTTTCGATATATCGCTTCGTTATATGTACAAGTTCTTTCTCAATTTCTTGACCGGGTTTTCCGCAAGTTAAAGCACCTTTTTCCGCTACAAAATCATATGTATAATCAATATTTATAAGAGCTCGTTTCATTACTATCTCTCCTTCTCCTGTTTCACAGTAAACAATAGAAAATTTGTTATTACGACATCGTATGTACTATTCGACATTTCAAATGAAATACCTACATTTTTCTTCTGAAACTTACCTTATTCCGAGTTTATCATATAATAGCTAAACAATGGTAAAACAAATAGACCCTATCGATAAGTCATAAATTTGATAATGGAACGTAACTTGCATCATAAACCAAATTACTGACATCATCATATTAATCAAGAAGATACAAATACACCAGTTCACCTCTTCAACCGCTTTTTCTGTCATAGTAGTAACAAGTGGTCTCTTCCTAATTTAATCATATTAGAAAACGAAACAAGTGATTCACTATTACAACCTCTAGTATAAACAAAAAAGTACACTACTTTTTGAGTAATGTACTTTTTATTCTTCTTATGACGCTGGTTTTGTTTCGAATGTTGCTTGATTAAAACTAATAACCTTTCCTTTCGGATCATTGTTTTCATACTGAACTGCCGTAATCGTATGACTACCTGTTTCAAGCGTCTTTTCTTTTAATTGTACTGTTGTCTGTGTTGTACTAGTTACTTGATATTTATCTGCAAACACTCGATCTACAAATACGAATGTTTCTTTATCATTTTGAAAATTAGAGAGCTCTAATTCAACGTGTTGAATTAAAGTATCCTTTTTAATGAATACAGCTGGTATATTACCATTCTCAGAAGTACCGTCTGGAGTAATAACTTTCACTTTTCCTTCTCCAATTGGCATTACGCCTTCAGGAAATACAACTATATTCTCATTACTTGCGTTTACGACTTGTTCTTCAGGCTTTGATTGTGTACCCTCTTTTTCCTTTGGAGCACCGCAACCAACTAATAACAATACAGACAATCCAGTGATTATGAATTTTTTCAAAATTCATCCCCCCTGTCATTTCATTATAATTTATTATACAAAAATAACTTTTAAATTTTAAGACTACTTTCAACACTTTCATGAACAACTAGAATCTTGCTCACGATTAATGTATCATACTTTCCCTAATAGAACATTAATTTTTTTTATGAAATAAATAGTAATTCCCTCTTATCTATCATTTTAGCCTAACAGATTAATTACATACCTATCCAAAATAAAAAGACATTGTTTATTCAATGTCCTTTTATTTTGAGCTTTAAAAAACAAATGTTGTAATCTCATCTACTTCTTTTCTTGGAAGTTTCTTCGGCTTATCTTTCGGAAAACCGAGTGATATAACCATATTTATTTGCTTTTCAGGCTCAATTTGTAAATATTGTCGTAGTTCATCTTGAGCTAACAATACCGGTCCTGTCATTGGGCATGTACCAAGCCCCTTCGCATGTGCAGCTAACATTAAGTTTTGTGCCGCTAAACAGCTGCTCTTAATTCCTTCTTCTTCCCAAACTGAATCTGGAACAAAAGCAATCGGATCAAATATTTTTTCACGAAACTTTGATTCATATGGCGTTGCCAAACATACGATTAATACTGGTGCCTCCGAGAAAGCTGTTGCATATGGTCCAAAAGAACGTGTAAGTAATTTCCCTGCTTTCTCTTCTCCGTTTTCTGCCGCTTTTGCCGCAAGTTTATGTAATGCATCCCATGTCATTTGTTCAATTTCTTTAATTTTCTCTCGATTCATAATGACCAAGAACTCCCAAGTTTGTGAGTTCGTATCACTCGGTGCATAACGAGCACAATCAATAATTTCTTTTATATCACTAGTGGATACTTCTTGTTCTGTGAACTTTCTAACACTTCGTCTACCGTGAATTACTTCTTTAAAATCTTCATAATTCATACATTAAATCCCCTTTTTACAGCGTTTTCAAATCTTGTCCTATGTTTGAATTATATCATGAAAAAAAGCTGGAGTAATACCAGCTTTTTTCTTCAATATTAGTTCGTAACTTTAAACAAACGAATACTTTCTTCATATGCAACTTGGAGTTTCTTTGTGATCGCTCCTCTCTCCCCGTTCCCGAACTGCTCGTCACCAATTTGAACGACTGGGAATATTTCAAGTGGCGTCGCTGTGAAGAAGCATTCATCGGCCTCATATACTTCTTGAAGTGAAAATTCTCTTTCTTCTACTTCAATATGTAACTCTTTCGCTAATGTAATAACATAGTGACGGGTAATGCCGTGTAGAATGAAATTGTCAGCCGGATGTGTAATCAATTTATTATTTTTCACCATAAAGAAATTTGAATGACAACCTTCCGTTACAATTCCATCTCGCACTAATATCGCTTCTTGATAGCCTTGTTCGTTTATTTTATTTTTAATCATAATATTAGGTAGCAGGTTTAAGGATTTTATATGACAGAACTTCCAGCGTATATCCTCTTCTACAGTAACTTTTATTCCTCGTTCCATAGAAGCAATTGGTCGTGGAAAAGAAACAATGTTTGCGAAATATGTTGGTTGCATATTTGACTCATATACATGATTACGTGCTTGAGCCCCTCTTGATATTTGCAAATATACATTCCCATCTTCTTGAAATTTATTTTTTTCAATCATTTGATATAACTCTTCCACTAACTCTTCCTTAGTAAACGGTGGAATTAATTTTATTTCTTCCATAGAATGAAAGAATCGTTCTAAATGTAAATCTAATAAATGTGGCTTCCCATCATATAGTCTGAATACCTCGTATATACCATCACCAAATTGAAAGCCTCTCTCCTCTAATGGAATCATTGGCTGTTCTTCCTTCGTATTTACAATTCTTCCGTTAAATAAAATCCAATCTTTATGAGTAGCTTTCATTTATTCCCACTCCTTTATTACATGATTGTTTTAATTGTACAACTTATGCACGATCAAAAGAAGCAATTTTCTGAAGTAAATATTTTTCAATATCATCTAACATAAGATTTGCAGCTACAATACCACCTGCTGTATTCCAAATCACTTCATCTACTTGGAATACTTTATTCTCTTTAGAAGCCTGCAGTTGCTTAAAGAGTGGATCTTCTGTCCATTCTTTTGCTAATGTATTTCCTTCATTATTCTTATCCGCGTCTTTATCAGATGTGAAATAGAATAAATAATCCCCGTCCATATTTGGAATTTGCTCTTTTGTAATTCCTTTAATTGCAAATTCATCTTTATCTTGTAATGGTGGTCGTTTAAATCCAATATCATTTAATACAACACCTGAGAATGAATTTTTTTGATAAATACGAACGTCACCAGGGACGAAACGAATAATAGAAACTTTAGAGTTAACTTTATCACCTAATTTTTCTTTTATTCCTGCAATACGCTTTTTATAATCATTAAGAGCATTTTGCCCTTCTTTTTCTTTATTTACAGCTTTCGTATAAAGTGTAAAGTTTTCTTTCCAATCACCGCGTAATGTTTCAGCATATACTGTTGGCGCGATTTCTTTTAATTGTTCGTATATTTTTTCGTGACGCATTTTATTTCCGATAATTAAATCCGGCTGAAGCTTCATTACTGCTTCTAAATTAATGTCACGCTCAGTTCCTACTACTTTCGTATTTTTTAACTCTTTCGCTAAATGAGGATACCATTCATCACCAGCTCGTGGTTTTGTAGTTCCAACTGGTGTTACTCCAACAGATAAAAGTGCCTCAGCGCCCTCATTTGTTAAAACAACAACTCTTTTTGGCGTACCATTTACTGTCGTTTCGCCCATTGCATGTTTTATCGTATACGAATCTTTTGCTTTAGCTGATGTCTCATTTTCTTTCTTCTCTTCTTTACTACACCCTGCGATTATGATCGTTAGTAGCATAACGCAAAATATAAGTATATTTTTAGTGCGTGCCATAAGTCCTCCTAGTTGAAATTGATTATCATTTACTTTTTAAAGATTAATGTATATATCATACATTGTCAATAGATATATCAGAAAACTTTTTCAATATATATAATTTAGACCTCATTTTTATTCAAACTATTTTTATATTTATTTGCTACTCACATTTTTTATTCGTAACATGTGAAACATAAATGGACATAAGAAAGTAATTGTAAATCCAGTCAATACATAACGTAAATAATACATATCAGGTATGACTTTTTTTAATAGGAGCTGTACCACTAACAAAATACTAAGACCCAATACTGTTTTTACCACTTGCATTTTAAAATCATTACTTTCATTCATATTAATAAAATGATTCTCTAACATGATACCAATCGTAGAACCTGTCAAAACTCCTAGTAATTTAAGATTATCTACTTGGCTTGTCATAACATACATAATGAGTGAAACAGCCAATATAATTCGTTGTAACAATATAAATTTCCTATCACTTAATCCCATTGTTACCTTCGTATATAAATAAACAACTATGACACTAAATAAAACGGCACCTATTATATCACTGAGCCAATGTACACGTAAATATAGACGAGAAATAGAAACTAATATAATAAAAACAATACCAATGATCCAAATGATTCTC
Organism: Bacillus cereus group sp. Bc061; assembly: GCF_027715825.1. Taxonomy (NCBI): domain Bacteria; kingdom Bacillati; phylum Bacillota; class Bacilli; order Caryophanales; family Bacillaceae; genus Bacillus; species Bacillus cereus group sp. Bc061. The sequence goes on along the minus strand of NZ_JAQFTZ010000001.1, from coordinate 793,078 downwards.
TTTTTACATAAAATCATAAATGAACCCCAAAACGTTGTTGCTAACTGCACGTGTGTACTTGGGAAAGAATAACTTGCAGCTGATTTTTCATATAAAGATTGAATTCCGTCGTATGTATACGGTCGCGGAATTTTCATAAATTCTTTTATCACTATCCCTATATATCCAGAGAAACAAAGCATAACAATCATATGAAATGCTTTTCTTTTAGAAACGCACCAATACGAAATTGAAATAACAATTAAATATAATGTTTCATTTGCAATAATAGATACAAGTTTAAAAAATGCTGTAAGTACACTTCCCTCCAGACTGATCATCCATTCAAGAAATAACATATCAATATTAAACATACAAACACGATACCTCCCTAAAATTTAATTCTGCTATTTTTTAGCACTTCATATAAAGTGAAACTTTAATCAGCCCTAACCAATCGGACTTTTATGGGCAGCCCGATCCCCATCTAACTTCTTTGCTTTCGTTGAATTTTGAGGTGTGGGTCTTACTGCCCATTAAAGCGAGATAAACTAGTTGATTAACATTTCCAATTTATACACCCACTTACGTTACAGATTAAGAATATATAGTACCACATACTAAAAACAGATAATATGTTAAATCCTCTAATCATTTTTATAAATTTCAATGGAATTTTGAGTTTTATATACAAAGCCATTACAATTACAAATTAAAAAACCGCCTTATGTAAGGCGGTTTCTATCATTTTGTTTTAACCAATTTAAAATAAATATATACGATTGATAGTGAATATAACGTATGCAAAATAAAAGAAATAAAAGGGCTATTCCAGTGGTACTATACAGCAAACCAAACTTCAAAAAAATATTTAACAGCGGTGGAAAGTTCGTTATGTTTTGTAATGTAAGTAGCATACAAAACAAAAGGAAAAACACTGGGGCATATTGTAATTCATATGGCTTTCTCTTCTTATTCATTCTTTTTCGAATAAGCATATGGCTTAGCTCCGCTACTAAAAAACATCCTCCAATTAATACAAGACCAGAAGTCATCGTCATACACCCACCTGCCTTATATTTATCCCGCATAACTACTCATCGTTATATTTTCTTCACATATATTCCGTCTTCCACATTAAATCCAAAGCTCTCTATGAAAGATTTCGCTTGTTCTGTTAATTCCGTTTGTAATACCTTTATCTCTTTCACATTTCTTTCTTTCATCATCATTTCAAATGTAAAATACGTATTTGTCCCATAACCGTAACTTTGATAATCAGAGTGAATAATTAACTGAGATAAAACCGCAGTCTCCCCTTGAACACGATAATCTATTACACCAATATATGTATCATCGACTTTCACACAATACTGTACCTGTTTCTCACTTAAACTATGTGAGTAAAACATTTCTTTAACAACGCTTTCATTTTCTACAGTTACTTTTTCAAACGTAATCATATGTTGTCCATCCTTTTACTATTATTGTATCAATAATACGTCCTATTTATGAAAAAAACCTTAAGACCATATGCGATCTTAAGGTTTTTCTAATTAAACTAAGCTATACGCACGTTTCGTTTCTTCGTGGAACTTATTCGTATCGTATTTATGCTCAACATAAATTTGATGCCATACCATAAACGCAAGTACAGTCCAAATTTTACGGCTATAATCGCCTTTATCTGCACAATGTGCTTCCAGTAAGTTTAATACATACTGTTTGTCGATTAAATGCTCTGTTTTACTCTCGTTTATAATATTGATAGCCCAATCATGCATTTCGTCTTTTAACCAGTGACGAATTGGTACTGGGAATCCAAGTTTTTTACGATCTAATACGTGATCTGGAACGATTCCGCGTGCTGCTTCACGTAAAATAGCTTTCGTAGTTCCGTTAGCAATCTTAAATTCAGTTGGAATTTTAGATGCAACATCGAATACTTCTTTATCTAAGAACGGTACGCGAAGTTCTAATGAGTTCGCCATTGTCATTTTATCAGCTTTTAATAAAATGTCACCGCGTAACCAAGTGAACATGTCAATGTATTGCATTTTGCTTACATCATCATAATCTTTAATTTCGTTATACAATGGTTTCGTGATATCCATATAGTTAACACTTTCATTGTAATACTTCATTAATTCAGCTTTCTCTTCTTCACGGAAGATTTTCGCGTTTCCATAGTAACGCTCTTCAATTGGCGTACATCCACGCTCTAGGAAGCTCTTTCCTTTAAAGCCTTCTTTAAGAGCACCACTTAGTGCTTTTAGAACGCTCTTACCTGGGCTAGGAATGTAAGAGAACATTTTCAGTGAGTTTGGCTCACGATAAATGTTATAACCACCAAATAGCTCGTCTGCACCTTCGCCTGAAAGAACAACTGTTACATGCTTACGTGCTTCTTTTGCAACGAAGTACAACGGTACAGCTGCTGGATCTGCTAAAGGATCATCCATATGCCAAATGATTTTTGGGAACTCATCCATAAACTCTTTCGCTGAAATGAATACGTTATGGTTTTTAACACCTAATTTCTCAGCAGTTTCTTTCGCAACATCAACTTCACTGAAACCACGTTGCTCAAAACCAACAGAGAATGTTAAAAGATTTGGATTCATTTCTCTTGCGATAGAAGCGATGATAGATGAATCGATACCACCAGATAAGAATGAACCTACTGGTACATCACTGCGCATATGCACTTTTACTGAATCATATAACACATCACGAATTGCTTGGATATGCTCCTCTTTCGTTGCACTTGAAGCATTGAAATAAGGTTTCCAGTAGCGATGGATTTCCATCTCTTTACCGATTTCTTTTACGAAATAATGACCAGGTTCGATTTTATTAACATCAATTGTTAATGTTTCTGGCTCTGGACCATATTGGTACGTAAAGTAATGTTGTAGAGACGTTGGATTAACGCCTTTATCTTCCATCACATGCATAATACTTTTCTTCTCAGATGCGAAGAATGTAGTATCACCTTGTTGTGCGATGTATAAAGGTTTAATACCGAAGTGGTCACGTGCACCGAAAAGTTTCTTTTCTTCACGATCCCAAATCATAAATGCAAACATACCACGAAGGTAGTCTACACATTTTTCTTTCATATGTGCATACAATGCAATGATAACTTCTGTATCAGATTGCGTTGCAAACGTTGCACCTTTTTCAAGTAACATTTCACGTAATTCTACATAGTTGTAAATTTCACCATTAAAAATAATTACATATCGATCATTTTCATAAGTTAGCGGCTGATGTCCTGCCTCTAAGTCAATGATACTTAAACGGCGGAAGCCAAATTGTACATGCTCATCACGAAAATATCCTTCGTCATCTGGACCACGGTGGAAAATCATCGTGTTCATATTTTCAAATTGATGTTTTTCTGTTTCTGAAAACTCTCTAGGGTTTTCACATAAACATCCTACAAAACCACACATACTTCTTACCCTCTTTCAGTTTTCATTCTGTCTCTATACTACTATATCAACCCTATTTATACTAGCATAATCAACTGAATATGGCGACCAAAAACTATAAAAAAATCACTCCATTTCACATTTTTAACAATTTTTTATGAAAACATGAAAATTAGGCAATCACCTTTCTCCGCTTTTGTCATATGATATTGCAAATTGATTTCTAGGAGGGAATACCATGAGTGAAGAAAAAAAAGACTCTTCTCGCCCACCGGTTCGCAATTATTTAAAGCAAATTGATGATTTCTTCGAGCAAACACCACTTCGCAATGTAATTGCTGATTTAAATCATTTTTTCCAAAAAGGAAATCGTTTATTAACATTCCCTGTAGATTTATATGAAGTTGGTGAAGAACTCGTTGTTACAGCTGAACTACCAGGTATACAAAAAGAACAAATTCAAATTGAAATACAAAGTGAATACTTAAAAGTCTCTGTAAAAGAAGAGATACTTGAAGAGGCTGAAGAAGAAACTTCTCATAACTATTATCGCCGAGAACGTTCTATTTCAGAAGCATCCAGATTAATTAAATTACCGTACTCCATTAATAAAAAAGCAGCAAAAGCTTCGTATCAAAATGGCGTGTTAGAAATTCGGGCTCCAAAACTTCCACAGCAACATGACATTTTATCCATAGATTAATGTAAAAAAGAAGGGTGCTTTAATCTGCACCCTTCTTTTTATTCTGCTAATCGCTTCATATCACGTATAATGTCCTCATACGGCGTATTACTAATGCCACTGTACTTTTTCATTACTTTTCCGTTTTGATCAATTAAATAAAATGACGTACCATGTATCACTTGACCATTTTCAGGTTTATCTACAAGTGATTGGAAATTATCTTTTGAAAACTTTGTAATATCTTCTAACGAATAACCTGTTAACAGGTTCCAGTTACTTGTATCTTCTGTAAACTTTTGAATGAAAGCTTTCAAGTTTTCTGGCTTATCAAGGTCAGGATCTACGCTAAATGATACAAACTGAACATCTAATTTCTCTTCCTTTGCCATTTTCTGCAATTTCGCCATATTAGCAGTCATTGGCGGACAAACTGTTTGACAATTTGTGAACATAAAATCTGCAACCCAAACTTTCCCTTTTAAATCTTTTGTACCAAATGGCTTTCCATCTTGATTAGTAAATTGGAAAGTTTCTAAATCCCAATTCAATGGTTTACGAAGCTTTGAACCTGATCCACTACATCCAGCAAGTACAAAGAGACAAAATACAACCATAAGACCAATTACTTTTTGATAACGCTTCATTTATAAACCTCTTTTCTCTATCCTAAATTTAAATAGGTTATGTTTATCATAACAAAAGTTAACACTACGAGAAAATTGTTTACTACATTTGTTCACGAAATCGTACGAATTTACGTATGTTACTTCTTTATTTCAAGCGAATTACTAGACAAAATAATTTTTTTACTATTATTTCTCTAAATAATCGTCGCAAAACTAATTTTATTGTTATTTTTGTAAATGCACCTTCCTGTTTTTTTACAATTATTTAAACATTCATCCATGTTATACACTGTATTCCTTAACAACATTTCGGTACAATACAATTACAACGATTTTAAATGAGGTGATGTTCATGGCAAAGCGCTATGAAAATATGGATAATGTGAGTACAAAAAAATCAATTCGCTCTTTTATACGCTGGCGTAAAGAACGAAAGCAAAACAAAAAAGATTTTTCTTTCTTAGTAGAACAATCACCCGTTAAACAAAGTGCATTTTTGCAAAGTAATATTGAAAAAACGACTGTCACATGGATTGGGCATTCTACTTTTCTTATCCAAACGAATGGACTTAATATACTAACGGATCCAGTATGGGCCAATAAATTGAAGCTAGTCTCAAGACTTACTGAACCTGGTCTTTCTATACAAGAACTACCTAAAATTGATATTGTCCTCATTTCACATGGTCATTATGATCATTTAGATTTTTCAACACTTCGCCAACTTAATGATGACGTATTATACTTAGTACCCATTGGGCTAAAAAAATTATTTACTCGTAAAAAATTCAATAATGTAGAAGAGTATAAATGGTGGGAAAGTACGACTATTGATGATGTTTCCTTTCACTTCGTACCTGCTCAGCACTGGACGAGAAGATCATTATTTGATATGAACACATCTCACTGGGGTGGATGGATTATTAAAAATGACAATATGGAAGAAACCATTTATTTTTGTGGAGACAGTGGCTATTTCCAAGGTTTCAAAGAAATTGGCAAACGCTTTTCAATTGATGTTGCCCTTATGCCAATTGGAGCTTATGAACCAGAATGGTTTATGAAAATATCTCACGTTTCACCTGAAGAAGCAGTGCAAGCTTATTTAGATTTAAATGCTACACACTTTATACCAATGCATTACGGAGCTTTTGCACTCGCTGATGAAACACCTCGCGAGGCAATAACAAGGCTTCGAAATAATTGGAATTTACGTATGTTACCGTGGGAACAACTGCATGTACTCTTTTTAGGTCAAACTTTCATTTATAATAGTGAAACACATTATAAGAAAGTGAATGAAAAAATTGAAACATTACATGTGTAACGTAACTACTGATTTTCTATATTCAACATATAATATAGAAAATCATAAAGGGTGTTTTTTATGAATGAATATTTACAGACTCGCTATATCATTAGCGGTAGTGCCTGTATAGCCCTTCTTATTTCTTACTTTCTATTCACATAAAAAAGCTACTTGAAATAAATTTCAAGTAGCTTTTTTATTACTCTGCTAAATACATAAATCCGATTGCACCCGGACCTGTATGAGTACTAATAATAGGCGTTGTAAAGAAAATTTCTGATTTAGCAAATCCACTTACTTTTTCAACAGCCGCTTTTACATTTTCAGCTAAAGGAATTGCTTTCGCATGCGGAATTGCCACAGCTTTTACAACTTTGCCAGCTGTATCTTCCTCAAATAACTTAGCTAACGTTTTTACAATTTGACCTTGGCTACGCACTTTCGTTACAGGGTTATAAACACCATCTTCAAGGCTAGCAATTGGCTTTATATTAAGTAGCGAACCGATAAACGCTTTTCCTTTACCGATACGCCCACCCTTCACTAAGTTTTCTAATGTATCTACTACTACATATAATCGAGTATTCTTCCTTACTTCATCTACACGTTTTAAAATTTCTTCTAGTGAGCGTCCTTCATTTGCCATTTTCGCAGCTTCAACTACTTGATATGCTAAAGCATGTGTAATAAATTGCGAATCAACAACTGTTACTTTTGTGTCGGTCATTGATGCAGCACTATTTGCAGTTGCCACAGTACCACTCATTCCACTTGTCATATGAATGGAAAGTACTTCACTTCCATCTTCCCCTAACTTGTCATACATTTCTACAAATGTACCCATTGCTGGTTGTGATGTTTTTGGTAGTTCCTCTGATTTAATCATTTCTTCAATAAATTCATCTGGTTGTAGATCAACGCGATCTAAATATGTTTGTCCATTTACAGAGATTGATAATGGTAGAACATGGATGTCATACTTCTCAATTACCTCTTGTGATAAATCTGCCGTTGAATCTGTTACAATTTTAATTTTTTGCATATTATATTCTTCCCTTTCCAATACGCTCTCCTTGTTATTATACTAGTATTCCCATTGCTTTCAACAATTTGAAACGAAATTTCATTAAATTAATTATATTTTTATATCTAAAATGAAAAAGACAGAGCTCTTAACCCTGTCCCCACTCTATATCATGCATTTTTTTCAAGAGTATTTGTTTTATATACATTTAAATAATCATTCCACTTCAAACAATTTTGTAAATATTCACGGAAAGAATACGAAAATCTTGGGTGTTTTTGTTTTTGAATTTTTGCAATAAATAATTGAAGACGAGACTGTATTAGAAACGATAATGGATGCTGCGCTTGTAGGACAGGGATTTCAAATATTTTAATACACTCCCCTGTTGAATGAGTGAAATAAAAACTTTTCGTAATCACAATATCAATCCTCTTTTTCATTGGATTTTTGAACTTCTTCTACTTTACGCTGTAACACGTTGTTTAAAGTGGCGACTCCCATGAATACAAAAGTATCCTTAGACAATCTCTGTAGTCCTTTTGGTTAGAAGATTTATACTCTATTCATCTTCACCTAATCCATCCCCCACCCTAAATTCCTAATAAGATAAGGACTCGTTATCCGTATATTGCTTAATATATTCAGTATAAACTTATAAAAGCGCAAAGTTTGTCTAAATTTTGGAGATTCTATAATTTTTTTCTTCTCTATATTGTATACGTTTATAACTAGAGTATAACAAATAAATAAAAAAAGTGCCTTTATAACGAGGCACTTTTCGACTGAATTTCTTCTTCTCTTTTCTTTTTTCGCTTACTCACAATCTTTGATAAAGCGATACTAATTTCATAAATACAAATAAGCGGTACCGCAACTAAACTATGTGATAAAAAATCTGGCGGTGATATACACGATGCAATGATAATCAATGCTACGTAAGCATACCTTCTTATTTTTATTAGAAATTCCGCCGTCAATAGTCCAATACTCGTTAAAAACATTACTACTACTGGCAATTCAAAAATTACAGCAAATGGAACTGTTAAATTAAGAACAAAATGAAAATACTTTTCTGTCGTAAACATCGTATTAAACATTTCATTACCTATCGTAGTTAAAAAATGAAATAAAAACGGCATTACAACGAAATACCCAAAGCATAAACCTGCAATAAATAATATAGACAATACCGGTATATACATTACTGTCATCTTTTGTTCATTTGGATGTAAACCCGGTTTTACAAATAACCAAATTTGTATAGCAGCAAAAGGAATTGTACAAACGATAGCAAATACTGTAGCAATCGAGAAAAAAATCCACAATACATCACTTGGACCGAGAACAGTCAATTTCATTGGTAAATCTTTTACAAGCCAAAAATAAATATCCTTCGTAAAAGTAAACCCAATAATTAAAAATAACACAAAGGATAACACTGTATATATTACTCGTTTGCGAAGCTCAACTATATGTTCTACGACGCTCATTTCCCGATCTTCCATCTCGTTCACCACACTTTATTTATCCATTACGAGGAAAATTCTTTACATTTTTTCTTTCTTTTCCTTCTCTTGAAATGCATCATCAGTCAACTCTTTCGTTGATTTTTTGAATTCTTTTAACGTTTCCCCTAAAGCCTTTCCGATTTCCGGCAATTTTTTCGGCCCAAATAAAATAAGTACAGCTACTAAAATTAAAATTAATCCTGGAAAGCCAATATTTGAAAACATTTCTCCATCCCCTTTATTAGTAGATTCCTTGTCCTACTATTACATAATTTTATTTTGTCAAAAAAGTTTGAAAACGTCAACAAATCCATTGTCTTTTGTCAAAAAAATTCAAAAATATAATCAATTATACAAATTTCATTTTCTATTGCCCTTGTGTATGATATGGTAAGGGAAATGACATATTATTTTATAATAGTAGAAAGGATTGGCATTATGACTGAAAAAATGACACGAATGACACAATTTGTGAAAGAAGAAATTGCAAATGCAATTACACATGGTATCGGTGCCATTTTAAGCATCCCTGCCTTAATCATATTGATTATTCATGCCTCTAAACATGGTACCGCATCTGCTGTTGTTGCATTTACGGTTTACGGTGTAAGCATGTTCTTACTGTACTTGTTTTCGACATTGTTACATAGCATTCACCATCCAAAAGTAGAAAAATTATTTACTATACTAGATCACTCAGCCATTTATTTATTAATCGCTGGCACATATACTCCTTTTTTACTTATTACGCTTCGTGGACCATTAGGTTGGACGTTACTCGCAATTATATGGACACTAGCAATCGGGGGTATCATCTTCAAAATTTTCTTTGTACGTCGCTTTATTAAGGCATCGACGCTATGTTATATCATAATGGGATGGCTCATAATCGTTGCTATTAAACCACTTTATGAAAATCTAACTGGACATGGTTTTTCACTACTTTTAGCAGGTGGAATTTTATATTCTGTAGGAGCTATATTCTTCCTTTGGGAAAAGTTACCTTTCAACCATGCCATTTGGCATCTTTTCGTATTAGGTGGTAGTGCGATGATGTTCTTCTGCGTACTCTTTTACGTCTTACCTACAGCATAATAAAAAAGGTTTCAGCTTAATGTAAGCTGAAACCTTTTTTATTACTTATGTAATTGTGATGCGATAACATCCTGTGTATACTTCGTTAACTCTTTAATATCCATAGTCGCATACTCTTCAGGTGTAATCGGCTTAGAAATTGTTACTGTTGCACGAGCTCGCTTCATACGATTTCCATTTGCTTCAAACATTTTATATGTCCCATCTAATGTTACAGGTAAGATTGCTACACCAGATTTTACAGCAAGATGAAAACTACCAGCCTTAAACTCTCCAACTTCCCCACCCTTACTTCTCGTTCCTTCAGGGAAAATTACGATAGAATGTCCATTCTTCAATAGTTCAATCCCATCTTTAATCGCTTGAAGTGACTGGCGGCGATTGCTACGATCCATAAATACACAATTCATAAGTTCCATCCAAGTTGGTACAACTGGGAACTTTTTAATCTCTGCCTTTGAAACGAAGCCAATTGGTTTATTTAAATAACCTAGTAAAACAGGGATATCCATATTACTCTGGTGATTACTTACAACTAGTACCGGCTTGTCTTTCGGAACATTTTCAAGTCCTTTAACTTCTACTGTTCCTCCAGCTACACGTACCATTTTCTTACCAAACCAATTTGTCGTTTTGTACACAGCATTATCTTTTTCTTGTGGCGACATCGTATTTACTTGTCTTTTAAGACGCCACATTCTCGGTGTAATCGCAATTACGATTAAAATTAAATAAAAGATTTTAAAAAACGTTTGAATCATACAGAACCCCCACCTATTATCATTCCGACCTTCATTATACTAGACAAACGAAGGAAAAAGAAGAAAAAATGTCCAAACAACAAGTGTTTGGACATTTTTAAGTATGATAGATTAGAAACGTTTTGCTAATTCACGAGCATTAGCAATTGCTGCTTCTTTAATTTCTTGTGCTTTTTCAGGGTTTGCATTCATACCTTCAACTGCAATATATTCAGTATCATTTACACCGACAAATCCTAATACAGTTTTTAAGTGATTGCGTCCGAAGTCTACAGCTGCGTATGCTCCTTCAGAATATACGCCACCTGTCGCTTGAATGTGAAGTGCTTTTTTACCTTCTAATAAGCCAACTGGACCATTTTCAGTATATTTGAATGTTTTACCTGCGATTGCTACGTTGTCTAAGTATGCTTTTACTACTGGTGGGTAGCTAAAGTTCCACATTGGAGTTACAAATACATAACGATCTGCATTCATAAATGTTTCTAAGTTTGTGTTCATTGCTGCAACTTTTTGTTGTTGAGCTTCAGTTAAAGCTTCAAATCCTTCACCTGCTGCAAATTTACCCCAAGCAGCGAATACATCTGCATCGATTGCCGGTACTGTAGTATTGAATAAATCAATTGTTACAACTTCATCTTGTGGATGTTCGTTTTTATAAGCTTCGATGAATGCTTCCCCTACTGCCATTCCGAAAGAACCTTCTGCTGAATTTGGATTTGCTGTAATAAATAGTACTTTTGTCATTGTATTCTCTCCCTTTTCTACATTTTATCTTTAATTTGAGATTTATAATTTGAAAGTAAATAACTTACCTTATGTAAGTATAATACAAAAAGTTTCATTCGATGTCAATAAAAAATAGCTACTTTTTTTTCGTAAGTTAATGATTTATTTTGTTTCCTTAAAATTCAGTATATAGATATTAAGAATTCTTTCATAGAAAAAGGCTAGCTCTACAAATTATAGAGCTAACCTTTTATTACATATTATTTTTGAAATACATGTTTTACTTTTTCAGCTGGAATATTACTTCCGCCTCTACCTTTTACATCTTCAATCATCATAGTAATAACCATATCTGGTGAATTTAAATCAAATGCAGCGAACCAGCCTAGTTCTTTTCCTTCAGCCTCTTTTGATACTTTTAATTCCGCTGTACCTGTTTTTCCAGCAAGAGTCATGCCATCAATTTTAGCAATTTTCCCAGTACCATCTGGATCATTAATTACTTTCGTCATAGCAGTTTTTAATATATCCTGATTGCCTTTTGAAATTACATTCTCTTTCCAAACTTTTGGTTGCTTATCTGTTTTAATAATATATGGAGAAGGTATGTTTCCATCATTAACAATTGGTGCGTACGTTAATGCTAGATGGAGTGGCGTCATTAATACTTGTCCTTGTCCATAACCTGTGTCTGCCATTTGAATATCATTTTTAATACTATCATTTGCGATTTTAGAAGCTGGGAATCCATATTCAATTGGTAATTTCTCATCGAATCCGAATTTTTTCGCTTCACTCATAAATTTGTCTTTCCCGATCTTCAAAGCTTCTTGTGCGAAATAAATATTATCCGAGTATTTCATCGCCTTATCAAAATCAATCGGATTTGCATCTTTTACACGCGTTACATAATAATTACCCCAAGAAGAATCTTTTGTCCATTTCAATCCTTCAATTTTTAACTCTTCTTTTGGATCAATCGTTTTCGTTTCAAGACCAATTGCTGCTGTAATAGGCTTAAATACAGAACCTGGAACTGATAATTGTGTAAATCGATTCGTCATCGGTTTTTTCGGATCATTATTTACCGCATCACGTTGCGCTTTTGACGCCCCTCTTGTAAGGGTATTTGGGTTATAAGCTGGTGTGCTCACAAGTGCAAGTGTTTCTCCAGTCTTTGGATTAATTGCTGCACTTGATCCTACCTCATTTTTCATTTCATTATAAATTTCGCTTTGAACTGCACTGTCAATCGTTAAAGTTACATTTTCTCCATCAACAGCATCTGTTTTTGCTAAATTTTTAATTTCTTTTCCTTGTGCATCTTCTACGAAGACACGCCCACCTTTTTTACCGCGTAGCTTTTCTTCCAGTACTTGCTCTAAACCAGCTTTACCTACTGGATCATCTGCTTGATAACCTTTCTTTTGTAACGTTTTTAAATCTTCAGCATTCACTTTTCCAATATAGCCAGTAAGATGTGCGGCTTCTTCTCCTAATGGATATGAGCGAACATTTACTGGTTTTGTTGCAACACCAGGTAAATCTATGTACGTATTTTGTGTTGCTCCTTCAGGCAATATTCCAATTGGTACAAGGTAATTTGGTTTTACCCATTTAGCTGCTAGTTTTTGATCAATTTCTTCGACAGACATATTTAGTAACTTCGCTACCGTTTCTTTCGTTTGCGGAGCTGTATCCCCTAATTTTTCAGGAATCAATCCGATTTCAGAAGCTTTACCATTTACCGCAAGATATTTACCGTTACGGTCATATATTTCTCCGCGCTTCGGCTCTGTCGTTTGCATACGCACTTTACTATCTTTCGTCATACCTGGGAATATAAAATCAGGAGTCCAATCTATTTTCCAAGATTCTTTATCTCCATCCTTTTCTTTCACCATTTTTGCTTCATGGGCAAAATTGATTTTACCACCAACAGTATCCATGCTTACTTTAAAAGGAACAGGACCTTCATCTTTTTTATCTTCTTTTACTTCTCCTGCTTCTACTTTTAAGTCTTTCACTTCAATGCCAGAATAAATTTTTTCATATTTCTCAGTGAACTCTTTCTTTGAAATATCTTTTTTTGCCTTTTCTGATAATTGATCATACATTTCTGCAAATTTTTGTTTATTCCATGCTTTTGCATATGTATCAAATGCTTCTTGTGGTTTTTCTTCTTTACCACATCCGACTAACATGAATGTTAAGCAAAGAAAAAGAATCCCCCATATCTTTCTCAATCGATTCTCCTCCTCTTTCTCTCTTAATACTCTTGAAAATTTTAGCATTTTCACATGCTACCTTTCATTATAGCACTATCGAATCTCATCTATAAACCTATATTGATGGATATAAATAAAAAGATTGATGCGAATATTCACATCAATCCTTATTATTATTGTTGCTTTTCATATACATGATAATAGTACGTATACGGATTTTTTTCATCCGTTAAACCTTTTTCAACAAAAACTTCTTTCCAATTTGTCATATCCATTTCTGGGAAGAATGTATCTCCTTCAAATGCATGATGGATTTTTGTTATATATAACTTGTCTACATAAGGTAAAAAGAGATCATAAATTTGTGCTCCGCCAAAAATAAAGATCTCTTCTTCATTTTTGCATAGCTCAAATACTTCTTCTACAGAATTTGCTACTTCACATCCTTCAACATGATACCCTTCATTGCGAGTTACAATAATATTACGTCTTCCAGGCAGTGGTCTACCAATCGCTTCATAGTTCTTTCTTCCCATAATAAGCGGATGACCCATCGTTGTTTTCTTTACATATTGTAATTCACTCGGTAAGCGCCAAGGTAAATTATTATCTTTACCAATTACTCTATTCTCGTCCATTGCGACCATAAATGAAACTATCATCTTTTCATCTCCTCTACAATTACACTGCAACCGGTGCTTTAATTGCTGGGTGTGGATCATATCCTTCAATTGTTAAATCTTCCATTTCAAAATCGAACACAGATTTCACATCTGGATTTAATATAAGTTTCGGGAATGGACGTGGTTCACGTGCCAATTGCTTTTCTACTTGTTCAAAATGATTCGTATAAATGTGTGCATCTCCAATTGTATGAACGAATTCTCCTACTTCAAGTCCACATTCATGTGCAATTAAATGTGTTAGTAACGAGTAACTTGCAATGTTAAATGGAATTCCAAGGAATATGTCACCACTTCTTTGATATAGCTGACAAGAAAGTTTGCCATCTGCTACATAAAATTGGAATAACGTATGACAAGGCGGTAATGCCATACTTGGTACATCTTCAGGATTCCAAGCAGATACAATTAGGCGACGTGAATCTGGCGTTTTTTTAATCATTTCAATTACATCTTTTAATTGATCAAGCGTCTCACCAGCTGTCGTTTTCCAAGCACGCCACTGCTTACCGTATACGTCTCCTAAATAACCATATTTATTTGAGAAGTCATCATCTTCTAAAACGTTCTTTTTAAACAATTCCATTTGCTCATCGTACTGAACTTTAAATTCCTCATCTTGTTGTGAGCGAAGACCGAAATCAGTCATGTCAGGACCCGTATACTCGTCACTTTCTACCCAACTCTTAAATGCCCATTCATTCCAAATGTTGTTATTATGCTGCAATAAATAACGAATATTTGTATCACCTTTCATAAACCAAAGTAGCTCACTTGCTACAAGTCGAAACGGCACTCTCTTTGTTGTTAATAAAGGAAAACCTTTACTTAGATCAAAACGCATTTGATATCCAAATACAGATACAGTGCCTGTCCCTGTACGGTCTTCTTTCTTCGTACCATGCTCCATTACATGGCGGCATAAATTTAAGTATTCATTTTCAGCATGTTTCATATGTAGAAAAACCTTCTTTCAAATCTCTAGTCTATATGGATTTTATCATAAATTTAATGCTAACAGATTGAACAAACTAAATTTATAAAAAAACATTTCTATACTTAACAAAATTCTACTTCTGTATGTTCTTACAAAATCTAAATTCATATGCGCCTGAACCTAATTTCATTTCAGGCATATCACTTGACCTCCAATCATCTTCCACTATTCGTAATGTAGCAGATGTATTTGTTGGCACATCAACGTTTAATACTGCTTGTCCATGTTCTACACGCCAATCAATTTTAATTTCCCCATATGCTGTTTCACGCTTAATACAAACCCAATCTAGATTAGAATTAAAATGAGGCTGAATATAAAAATGTTTATATGCTGGTTTTGTTTCATCCACTTCTAATCCAATAATATATCGGTATATCCATTCAACGATAGAACCATATGCGTAATGATTGTACGAATTCATACTATCATTCCAAAGGGTTCCATCCTCTTTCACACCATCCCAATGTTCCCAGATCGTTGTGGCACCTCGTTTCACTTGGTATAACCATGATGGATAATCTTCATGAAATAGAAGCTTACAAGCAAGGTCATGACGGTTAAACTTGCTTAATATTAAATTTAAATACGGTGTTCCTATAAAACCTGTTGTTAAATGATTTTTATTTGCTTTTAAAAGCTCAATTAATCGATTAAATACTTTCTCCTTCACATTATCTTTCACTAGTTCAAAAAGAAGTACTAATATGTGGGCTGTTTGGGTATTTGAAATTAACCTACCATTCGGTGTAACAAATTCATTTTGAAACGCTTGAACAATATTTCCATGTAGCTCAGCATAAAACTTAGCATCTGTATTTTCACCTAAAATCTCAGCAACCTTTCGTAAAAGCGATGTAGAATACGCGTAATAAGCTGTCGCAATAAAATGCTTGTCTGTTCCGCCTTCATATACATCAGGTTTCGTATCTAATGCGAGCCAATCCCCTAAGTGATAGCCTGTATCCCATAAATACTCATTTTCACCTTGTGAACGTATGTAATCTATATACTTCTTCATACTGTTATATTGCTCTTTTAAAATGGATACATCTCCGTAATGTAAATAGTGAACCCATGGACAAATAATTGCTGCATCGCCCCAACCGCCAGAAGTATGTAAATCAAAATCCGCTCTTTTCCCAAATGCATCTGGAATAACTAATGGCACAGCTCCATTCACATTTTGATCTAATGATAAATCTTGGAGCCATTTTTTAAAGAACAATTGCACATTCATAATTTGCGTAGCTGTCCCAATAAACATTTGTGCATCTCCTGTCCATCCAAGTCGATCATCTCGCTGCGGACAATCTGTTGGCACATCAAAGAAGTTCCCTCTTTGAGACCACTCCACATTATGATGAAGTTGATTGATTAATGGATTAGACGTTTCAAATGCTGTTGCTTTTTCCATATCTGTATGTAATACACACCCTTCAAAATCTGCTATTTGAGGGGGCTGGGTTAATCCACTTATTTTCACATATCTAAAGCCTTGATAAGTAAAATGAGGTTCAAACGTTTCCTCCTCTTCTCCTTTTGCTATATACACTATTTTTTGTTTTGCCTTTCGGAGATTCCCAGTATAAAAGCAACCGTCTTTATTTAATATTTCAGCATGATGCAATTCTATCTTTTGTCCAGTATAAACATGACGGACTTTAAACCGAACCCAACCTACCATATTTTGCCCCATATCAATAAGCCATTCATGATTGGGTAGTTTTGAAATAGCGATTGGTTTTATAATTTTCACTTTACGAATCGCTTCATTTTCCTGTGCAACAATTATTTGTTTGGAATGCTCAATTACTTCACCATCTTCTAGCACTTGTTCACTTTCTTCTAGCCTAGCGTCATAAACTTCTCCTTCATAAATTTCCGAATACAAAATAGGGCTTGGAGTTACTTTCCATGTTTCATCTGTTACAATTTTTTCTTTCGTTCCATCTTCATACGTGATATGTATTTGAGCAATTATCGCACGTCTTTTCCCGTAATAATTACGTACATGCTGCATAGTAATCGGCCCTTTATACCAGCCGTTACCTACCAGAGTAGAAATATCATTATACCCAATCTTTAATACATGCGTTATATCATATGTTTGATACAATATCCTTTTATCATAACTTGTCCATCCAGGGGTAAAATAACAATCTCCAATACGCTCTCCATTTATAGAAGCCTCGTATAATCCTAAACTAGTCATATATAAACGTGCTTTTTTAACTAATTTTTTAATAGAAAAGCTTTTATGAAAAGACATAACTTGCGTGCGTTCTTTTTTCGCAGCAATCCATTTTCCGCTCCAGTTTTGCCCTTGTAATCCAGTCTCCCAAAATGCTACTTCTGACCAAGGTGATTCTTCTCCGTAATTATCCCATACCTTCACTCGGTAAAAATAGCGTGTTTCCGTACTATATGAAAACGAATTAATTGGTATATATAAACTTTGATCTGTTTCTACCTTCTGTGAATCGAATACTATAGTTTGAAACTCTTTATCCTTCGCAACCTGCAATTGATACGCAAGTTGTTTTACATTTCGTTTACTCGACTCGATTTGCCAACTAATTTTAACAATTTTCGAATCTATACCTATCGGATTATTTTTATTATCACAGAGCAATTTTTTTATTGTTAGCACACTTCTTCACCATCTTTTCTAAATATTAATTTAAATTAATTATAATAAAAATAAAATTCTAAATAAATAATAATTTTATTCATCCTTACAAAATTATTAACTTTCCATATTTAAAAAGGTTTTCATTTTCTATTACCGAAAGTATAGTGCGGTAGAACAAAATTTATATTTGGAGGTTAGAAGTATGTCTAAAATTGAAACGCCTGTTATGACTTCTTTACAAACAACGG
This sequence comes from Bacillus cereus group sp. Bc061, assembly GCF_027715825.1. Taxonomy (NCBI): domain Bacteria; kingdom Bacillati; phylum Bacillota; class Bacilli; order Caryophanales; family Bacillaceae; genus Bacillus; species Bacillus cereus group sp. Bc061. The sequence continues at coordinate 775,131 of NZ_JAQFTZ010000001.1, read as the reverse complement.
TTGAAAAAATGATGAAGGATTTAAACGTTCCGGGAGCTGCTGTAGCTATTATAAAAGACGGTGAAGTTATTATTTCAGAAGGATTTGGCTATCGAAATCTAGAGACAAAAGAACTAGTTACACCGCGTACTTTGTTCGCAATTGGTTCCTCAACGAAAGCTTTTGGCACACTTTCATTAAGTTTGTTAGCACAGCAAAAAAAGTTTAATTGGGATACTCCTGTCCAGTCTTATATACCTAACTTCTCTTTATCTGAACTACTTGCTAGCTCACAAGTTACCGGACGAGATTTAGCTTCTCATCGAACTGGCGTAAGCCGCCATGAGGCTCTTTGGTATAGCTCTTCCTTATCTCGAAAAGATCTCGTTGAAAAAATAAAACATTTACCACTTGATGCACCGTTTCGGACTTCCTTTCTATATAACAACTTAATGTATGCGACAATTAGCTATATTGTAGAGAACATCACAAATCAAACGTGGGAGCAATACGCTACAGAACATATTTTAGAACCTTTAAATATGAGACATACAAACTTCTCTGTTATAGATTCACAAACTACAGATGATTATGCTTTACCTTACATCGAAAATGACGGTGAAGTAAAAGAAGTTCCATTCCGCAACATTGATACCGTTGGCGCTGCTGGTTGTATCAATTCTACAATTAAAGATATGGCAAATTGGGTACTTCTCCACTTAAATGAAGGAAAATTTGGAGATCATGAATTAATCTCCTCTGAATTATTACAACAAATGTATACACCACACAATTCCATTCCAGACCAACCGGTTTTATCACTTCCTGAATCTCCATTAAATAGTTACGGCCTTGGTTGGTTTATTAGCGCTTATCGTGGTAATAAGGTGATTCATCATGGTGGTAATATTGATGGATTTTCAGCGCTTGTTTCTTTCATACCAACAGAAAACATAGGCCTTGTCATTTTAACGAATGCTGGAGGAACATTACTTCCTACTTATCTCGCTAATCAAATTTATGACGAACTACTTGAATTAGAATCCATTGATTGGCATAAACGTGCTGTAGAAGATACTGAAAAAATGAAGGAAATGATAAAAGAAGCAACTGAATCCATTCCAGAACAAATTAAAGGAACTACACCTTCTCATAAATTAGAGGATTATACTGGTACTTTCGAACATCCGGCATACGGAACATTACAAGTATACAAGCGAGATGATTCGTTATTTGTACAATTTATGGAGATGGACATTCAATTAACACATCATCATTACGACATCTTTTCTGCAAAAGTTGATTTATTCCAAATGAAGATGAATCTATTATTTGCATATGAAATGAGTGTGAACGGTGAATTCCCTTCCCTTCAGTTACATGTACCAGCTACGCTAAGTACTCAGCCGCTTGCATTTAAGAAAATTAAATAAATTTTTAATAGAGGGATGATAACACTTCCCTCTATTTTTCATTACAATTACCATCCAAATAAAGGATTTTAAGCATTGAGTAAAGAATCCTTTTATTTAACTATTTGAATTACAAGGAGAAAAAGCCGTGTACTCAGAAATTTTTAAAGAAGTTGTTTCAATTACTCATCACGATTATTCAGGTTGTATAGATAAAAAAGGATGGGACGATCCCACTACTTATTTACAGACAATCGAGAAACTAGAGAGACAAGGAGAACTAACACCAGTACGCTTTACTGAAATTGTACGTGATTACTTATTAGACTTTAAAGATAATCATATGTTTTTCAAAATGATCTCTACTAATCAACCCCTTAATAGTGTTGGCTTTCAAGTAAAAAGATACGAAGACCGACTATATATTACATCTACTTCACAGGAGATAAGAGTGAAAAAGGGACAGTCTATTCTAGCATTAGATAATATGAAAGTTCCTGAGTTATTAATAAAATATAAGAAGTATTTAAATGAGAATACATATGAACGTGAAAAATGGGATTATGTTTTATTAAAATCATCAAATTGTACACTTATAGATGAAAACGGAGTAACCGAAACCATTCGTTTACAAAAGTATAAACAAAACGAATACACACCTATTTATTCATTTAAACAACATAACAAAGATACACTCTTAATTACTTTGACGGACTTCGCAAATGCTGAAGCTATCAATACATTATTAGACTCACACAAAGATGAGCTTAATGCTTTTCCGAATTTAATCATAGATGTGCGATTAAATCGTGGCGGAAGTGATGATGCATTTTTCAACCTACTTCCTTACTTATTTGAAGACAAAGAAATTTCTCTTTTCGATTCTTCAGAAACAATGCAATTAAATCATACAGAACGAAACTTTCATTTACGTATGAAAGACATGAAAATGGAAATGGAAGATTATGATTCTTTAGACGAACTTTCCAAGTTATTCACTAATATGTTTATTCAAGATTTAAAAAAGAATTATAAAAAAGGATTCGTTACATTTAATACTTCTAGTTTACCAAAAGAACTTCAATCATTAAAAATACACGGACGAAAATCACCTAGTAGAGTAGTTATATTAACAGATGTTACATGTGGGAGTTCTGGCGATTCTTTTGTAGAAGTTGCAAAAAAATCATTGAAAGTAAAAGTAATAGGTCGTCCTACTGCTGGTGTAAATGATTATTCTAATTTAGCAGTAATGGAATGGGCTGATACATTCGCTCTTTACTACCCTACTTCACGACTTTCCATTATAGATAAAGGTGAAGGAATGTCCGGAATTGGTATACAACCACATATACATATCCCGTGGACTCCGGAACATATACAAGAAGATGTGGATTTAAAATTAGCATTGCAACTACTTCAAAACGAAGAATGGTAAAAAATAAAGGTAGATGTGAATCACACCTACCTTTTTTATTTCATCTTAATCTTTTCTGGTTGAAACCAAGTTGGCTTTAATAGCTCAAAGTCTTTATGATCCTCTAAAACGATAGTAAGACGTTCTAACGTATCATCTAACATATGCGGTGCTGCTCGTAATGTCCAGACAACTGAAGAGAAAACTGTCATGCCAACGTACACTGCATATAATTTCCAGAACTCCTCAGGTATTCTCCCGTTATAATATCCAGTAATTTGCCCAATCGCATATGGGATACTAATGTCTCGTGCAAATAGTGCAATTTTTACGAAATCATGAAGTGGGTCGCCCCAATCATAACCATTAAAATCAACAACACCTACATATTTCCCATCTCGCACAATTATATTTTCTAAATGAAAATCATCGTGTTGAAATCGATTTGGGCGGTTTTGTAAATACATTTCATTTTCATCGATAAACTTAATGATTTTATGATCATTTTTTATTTTTATTCCGCACGTTTTATATGCCTCTACATATTTTTGATGTTTTTTCATTGCTCTTTCATACCATGGAAGTAAATCCTTAGGAGCTTCATATGTATGCATTTTTGCTAAATCTTTTCCTGCCTCTATACCAATTTCATATTGTTCTTTTGGTGAATACGTAGGCAATAGCTTCTTTGCATCTTCCCCTTCTAAATACGAAAAAATACTATAGCATACACTTTCATCTTCCAATATACCTATTTCAATCGGCTTTTGTGCCTGTATGTTACGTTTTTCCATTTCATTTAAAATTTGAAACTCTATTTTTCTTCTTTCATACTCTTGTATATCGCCAATCCGTAACAAATATTTTTCCTCATCAATTGTCGTAACTATATATTTCTTATCCAGTGAAAAACCTTTAGAAATTCCTACAATATTCGTTGCATCTTTTACTATTTGTATATTGTTTTGCCATGTTGTAATTGTTTTCATGTATATTCCTCCTTACAATTCTACATTTGGTGTGTAAGCCACTTCTATAATAAACCCATTCGGATCATAAAAATCAATCGTATAGTACCCTTCCGAATAATGATTCATTTCCATCGGACCACGTATTATCTTTATTTTCGTGCTAGAAAGAAATTCTGCTACCTCATCAACTACTTTTCTATTAATAGCTTGGTAACAAATATGTCTTGGTCCTAAAGTTCTTACGATTTCTTCATCTACTTCTTTAAAATATATTTCACTTTCTCCTGTACTATATGCTACTTCATTTAACTTTCTCCAGCCAATTATAGAAAATAACATATCATAAAAAGAAATGGACTCCTCTAAATTCGCTACCCAAAATTCAATATGATGAATACCTGCTCGAAGTGTATTCATATTAAGAATACGCCCCTTGTACTACTTGTACAATTTCCATAGGTGTATTGACCATATAATCTGGTGCATCTTTTTTCACTGTTTCAATGACATCATATCCCCAAGATACCCAAATTACATTCACCCCTGCCTTTTTACAAGCCGCTACATCTCTCTGTTCATCACCAACGTATAACATATCTTTCTCCGTTATCTTTTTCGATTTTAAAAACCTTTTAATCATTTTATCTTTACCGAACAAATTTTTAGAACAATACACTTCTTGTATATTTTCTATACCATTATTGTGTAAAAACGCACGAATATGCTCCTCTGAGTTCGATGATATGACTGCAATTCCGTAGCCTTCTTTATGTAGTTCGTCTAATACATCTTTCATCCCATGGAACAAAATAAGATCTTTTATGGCAGGTTGATACAATTTATAAAACTCCAGCGCTAATATTGGTAGTTTATACAGCGGTACATCAAGTTGTTTACATCTTTCTGGCATCGTTAATTTACGTAAATACTCAATTTCTTCTTCCCTTACCGTTTTATATCCGTGCTTTTCAGCAAGTTGATTATAAATTGGTACAAATATATTTTGTGAATCTACTAATGTGCCATCAAAGTCAAAAACAATATATTTTTGCATTGTCCTACTCCCTTTACTTCTTTTTCTAAACCTATTTTATTCAACAACATAGTCGTCTTACCCTTCTATAAACATAAAAAAAGAACAAGATTTCTCTTGTTCTTTTTAAGAAAGCCATTTTGGCGGCACATTCGTATTCCAATAAATATTTCCCAACTCATGATGTCCGGAGTACCCATCATCAAAACGGTGATAGTGGAAATTAAAATAATACCCATCTTGCGGTGGATGATCTCTTCTTACGTGGAAACGCAATAAGTCATTTCCTGTTTTCGTATCGTAAACGTGAAAAATCTTTTCATTATTTCCACCAGCTGGTTTTTGAGAAATCGCTAATGATTGTAACGAATCTTCCGGTACATCATTTGCTAGTTCAGCAATTGCCTCTTCAATCTTCGGTAATATTACATCTTTAAACTCATCTTCAATTACTGGACCAATTTTAGTACCAAACTTTTGCATCGACTGTTTCTCTGCTTCTTGCATTGCATAAGTAATAAAAGTATCGGTGGTTAACCTGTCATTCGTTTCTTCATATGTATAGGACGTACTCTCCAAATTTTGTTGCCCAGCTGTGCTCGTAGGCTTGTCCGCAGCTTTGGCATTATCAAGCAATATGGAAGGAGGCGTCACTAAACCAAATGTAAATACGGTAATTAATGCGACTAAGGTTTTTCTAAACCAATTTGGCATGTATGTTTCCTCCCCTTTCACTCATTATATTTTATATAACGGTTGTTTTCTCTATTATACAAAATGATTGTAATTTTTGCACTTTACAATTTTGTTAACGTTCACATATTTTTCACTTGAATATGAAATTGTAAGATTTCATACAATAAAAATACAACAATAATGAGGAGGAGCTCCGATGACTTTAGATGCCATGTATTCCGCCGCAAGCATACTCGTTTTAGTATATTTTATTTATCAATGTGTTACGGATTAGAAAAAAGAGCCATTTTTCGGCTCTTTTTTCTATGGTAAGAATACTATCCAACCAATCCATACTATAAAAATGACTCCAGCAATTAAAGCTGGTAATAAATAAAAATGAGAAAGTATAACTATTCCATATAAAAGTATTACTGGAAGTAATAAATAGCGATCTGCCCTCCATCTTAATAATAGTAATTTTCCTTCATCACAATATAAATGAAGAAACATTTTTTTCGCAAACTCAGTCCAATAATCGCGTGCATAGCGGGAAATTGCAAATAAAGCAAATGCAAGAATAATAGCGGCAATCCATTTCGGACTCATAATAATACTGACAATGCTTATACATACAATTTGAATATAAAATATTCGTGCACTACTTGTACGGAAAAATTCTTTTAAAAAGGATTCAACAATACGATAATCCGTTTTCTTTCCTAAAAACTTTTTAGAACGCGGAAACATCCACGGCTTTTTATTCGAACTACTCGGTTTAGCTGCATGACCACCAACTTGCATAATCCCACTCGTCCAGCGCATACTTTCTTCTTTTTCTCTCTCAACTTCTTTAAAAAAGCAATTTTTATAATTTAATTTTTCTTTTATCAATATGATAATTAGAAACACTGCTAGACCGATACTTAGTATAGAATACAATGGATTTTTATAAATAAGAAACAAACTCAATCCAAAAAAGGATAGACTTATAGAAAATATTACATTTTTTATAATCCATAGTAGCCATCGTTTCCCCACACGTACATGAATAAATCTCGTTAATAACGCCAACAAAAATCGAAATATAGTAAAGAATAGCCAAAATAATACGACTTGTATCTTCGTCACTCCAATACTTTTCATCAACACTGGTAACATCGCAACAACAACTACTACATTCGTTATCGCTATTCGAATAAACGTATATGTCATGCCATACTGGATTAACTTTTTCATGTGAACAGGATACGAAATTAAAAATAAACTATCCGCTTGCTCAAAAAATGAGCGAACTCCTCTTGCATATGTAATCACATAAAATGCGAGTAGGCCTAATCCGAAAAAAACCGTCTCTCCTATCGCTAGTTCTTCCATCCATAGTGAACGATAATAAATTCCCATAAATATAAGTGCCGGAATAATAATATATAGCGCAACCGTCCAATCAGTTATAGAACGTATGGACTTCCATTTGCGCCCCAGTTCATGGCGTAATCTTTTATAAAATTGTTTTTTAATCATGCTGTTCACGCCTTACGATTACATCAAAACAATCTAATAATGAACTTCCTGGCATTTCTGCTAACGTTTGAATTGCCTCTAAATGGCCATCTGCGACTAATGTACCTTGAGAGATGAGTAAAAATCTTTCGCAAATTCTTTCAGCTGTATCTAATACGTGCGTACAAAGTAAAATTCCTGCCCCGCGTTCTTTTTCTTTATATAAATAACTTAAAAACTCTTTCGTAGCTACTGGATCTAGTCCGATAAAAGGTTCGTCAATGATATAAAAATCTGGTTCTGTTAAAAACGCTAATATAAGCATCGATTTTTGTTTCATACCTTTAGAAAACTTTGATAAATACTCATGTTTATGCTTATCCATTCGAAACATATGTAATAACTCTTCAGCTTTCCGTTCCCAGCTTCCGGCTTCGTTCTCGCGAGCTGCCATTAATAATTCAATATGTTCCCAAAGCGTCAAATAATCATAATATGTCGGGTGTTCTGGCACATATGCATACGGATTTTTCTTCTCGCCAAATGATATTTCACCATCCACATTTACAAGTAACCCGAGTATCGTTTTAATCGTCGTACTTTTCCCGGCACCATTTGCACCAATAAGAGCAACTAATTCACCTTTTTCAATAGAAAAAGCGATATCATGAATTGTTTTTTCACCTATTTCATATCCAGCAGAACGGATATTTACTTCTAACATACATTCCCCTTCTTTCCATTTCCAATACAAACAAGGAAAAGAATAATATATAACTATTTATATATCATTATAAAATATTTACTTTCCTAGCAGGAAAAAATATTTTTTAACAGAATAATAAATGTTTGATTACATTTTATTGGAGTGGATAATATGTCTTTTCAAATTCGTGAAGCGACGATAGACGATATAGATGCGCTTTGCTCTTTGACGAAAGAATTAAAAGGTTCCTCTATTTCCTATGAAGATATGAACAACCGATTGCAATTCGTACAAATGAGTCCTTTTGATTTTTTATATGTTTATGAGGAAGAAGAAACTATATTTGGATTACTTGGGTTTCGTATACGTGAAAATTTAGAAGATGTAACTCGTTATGGGGAAATTTCAATTATTAGCGTTGATTCTACAATACGACGAAAAGGCATTGGGCAAGTATTAATGGATTATGCAGAGCAATTAGCAAAGAAGCATAATTGCATTGGCACATGGCTAGTTAGTGGAACAAAAAGAGTAGAGGCTCATCCTTTTTACAAAAAATTAGGATATGAAGTAAATGGTTACCGATTTGTAAAATATTTTTAAACTACTTTTTAACGGAAAGGACTATAACTATGACAAACTTTCAAGCAATTTTCATTGACCGTGACGGTACAATTGGTGGCGATACTACAATACATTACCCAGGATCATTTACATTATTTCCTTTTACAAAAACATCCTTGCAAAAACTAAAAGCTAATCATATAAAAATTTTCTCTTTTACAAACCAGCCAGGTATCGCTGACGGGATAGCAACTGTAACCGATTTTGTACAAGAATTAGAAGGCTTCGGTTTTGATGATATTTATGTATGTCCTCATAAACACGGTGATGGTTGCGAATGTCGTAAACCAAATACAGGCATGCTGCTACAAGCAGCTGAAAGACACGGGCTTGATTTAACACAATGTGCTGTAATTGGTGATCGCTGGACTGATATCGTTGCAGGAGCAAAAGTGAATGCGTCAACGATTTTAGTACGAACAGGCGCTGGATACGACGCTTTACATACGTACCGAGACAAGTGGGCACATATTGAACCAAACTACATTGCAGAAAACTTTGAAGATGCGACAAATTGGCTTTTAAGTCAACTATAATGCAAATGAAAAGAGACGCCTTCAAAATGAAAGCGCCTCTTTTCATCTAATATTTTTTAAAACGTCAATTCATAATGGAAATAACGATTATCTCTCAAATAACCATTTTCAGCGTATAATCGCTGCGCTGATAAATTATCAATCTCCGTTTGTAATTTTACACCTTTTGCACCATTTTCTAAGGCAAATTCTTTCGCAGCTTCTAATAATTTTTTTCCTGTTCCTGCTCCGCGCTTAGCAGCTTGCACAAATAAATCATTTAAAATCCATAATTCTTTCATCGAAATAGAAGAAAATGATGGATATAATTGCGTGAATCCAATATATTCCCCGTCTTCAACTGCCACGAAAATAACTGATTCTTTTTTCTCGATTCGATTTCGTAAAAATACTTTTGCTCCTTCTAAATCGGAATCTTGTCTATAAAACATACGATAGTTATTAAAAACTGATGCTAGTCCATCTAAATCTGCAATTGTTGCCTCATATATTCTCATTTTACTCCATTCCCCTTCCAATACTGTCTCATTATATCCGTGGCCCATTTAGGCTGTACGATTTCTTCTTTCGGCATAAACTCTTTCATTATCGGCTTTATATCCAATATAGGGGTACCATCAATAGCATCTAACCCCTCAACAATAATTGATTTACCTTCTCTTTTCATTACCTTTACAATGGTTGCTCCTATACGATTCGGACGATTTTTCCCGCGCTGTGCAAAAATCCCTACTTTAGGATAATCATGATTATTTCTAGGATGTCTAGCAACATATTGAATTTGTTCATCAGTTACTTTGTGAAAATAAAAAACTACTTCAATATGAGAAAAATCTTCAATCCCTTGTATACTTTCTTCTGTATACATTTCCGTTAAAGTAATATAGGATTTTACTTCTCCCCACTCATCGTCTTTTATTTCCTTTCTTTCATTATGTACAAATGCGATTGGTTGAACTGAAAACATACGCATTCCCCCTTACATGTAACCACTTACATTATAAAATATTTTCTGAATGTTTTCCACATATACAAATCAGGTTACATAATATAATTATAATCTATTTCCTACAGCGAAATTAACTGCTTCAACTGCATGTATATAAGTCGTATCGAATATTGGAATGGATACGTCTTCCTGCTTTATTAATAATCCTATTTCTGTACATCCTAAAATGATACCCTGTGCGCCTTTTTGCACTAAATCTTCTATAACTGTTTTATAATACTCTCTGGATTGAGATACGATTTTTCCTAAACATAATTCTGTATATATGACTTCGTTTATTTTTTCTCTATTTTTTTCTAATGGCACTATGACTTTTATATCATTCTCTTTAATACGTGATTTATAGAAATCTTGCTCCATTGTATATTTTGTTCCAAGTAAACCAACAGTTTGAATACCTTTTCTTTTCATTTCTTTCGCAGTTGCATCTGCGATATGTAAAACTGGAATATGAATATTCTCCTTTATTTTCTCAATTACTTTATGCATTGTATTTGTGCAAATAATAATAAAGTCTGCGCCTCCCATTTGTAATGAATATGCTGCATTCCCTAGAATTTCTCCTGCACTATCCCAATCACCGCTAGACTGGAATCCTTCAATCTCTTCAAAGTCTACACTATTAATTAAACATTTAGCTGAATGTAACCCACCTAATCTACTTTTTATTTCTTCATTTATGATTCGATAATATTCAGCAGTTGATTCCCAACTCATACCACCAATAAGACCTATCGTTTTCATTAAACCCACACCCACCTTATACTATTTATTCAAGATAATTTCGAAATTTTATTATGTATATTATACATAATAAAACAAGACTTTACGTTTGATATATAAAGTCTTGCTTTAACTATTTCCAAGGAAATTTTATAAGAATATTCTGAAATTAATCACCTAATGTTTTTATAGAATCTTCATATCGATAATGAAAACATTCTCGATACAACTGTTTAATTTCATCATATGATGGCACACGTGGGTTATTTGCTGGACTTCCACTTTCAATTGCATCTGACGCCATTTTAGAAATAGCTTTTTCAAATTCAACTTCACCAATTCCGTATTCTTTTAAATTTGGAATACGAAGATCAAAACAAAGTTTTTTTATTTCCCCCAGCGTGTAGTCGGCTACTTCTTCATCACAATAGGAATGCAAATCTTTATTTAAACAGCGGCCAATTTCCGCTAATCTTTTTACCGCACTACCTTTTGTATATTCTAAAACTGTAGGTAATAGTATTGCATTTGATATACCGTGTGGTACATGAAATAATGCCCCAACTGGCCTCGACATTCCATGAACTAACGTAACAGATGCGTTTGAAAATGCAATTCCAGCTTGTAAGGAAGCAATCATCATCGCTTCTCTTGCCTCCATATTCTCCCCATCTTCATAAGCAATACGTAAATATTTCATAATACTTTCAATTGCTGAAAGAGCGAGTACATCTGTAAGTGATTGTGAAACTTTAGAAATATATGCTTCGACTGCATGACATAATGCATCGATCCCTGTTGCTGCTGTAATATGAGGTGGTACAGAACGTGTTAAAATCGGATCAATAATCGCTACTTGCGGGGTAAAACTCGGATGCTTCATCATCATTTTTACATCTGTTCGTTTATTCGTAATTACTGCTACACTTGTTACTTCTGACCCAGTACCCGAAGTTGTTGGAATTGCAATGAGCGGTAGCGGATCATTGTCTATTTCCATATCCTTTTGGACATAATCTTCTACTTCTCCGCCATTTGTATATAACACCGCAACTGCTTTTGCTGCATCAATACAACTTCCACCACCAAGACCAATAATAAAATCACACTTTTCCTCTTTACAAATAGTTAACGCCTCTAACACGTGTATATTTGTAGGCTCAGCATTTACTTTATTATATGTAATAACGGTAATACCTTTTGTATTTAATTGTTGTATACAACTCTCAACATATCCTAAATTCTCCATAATTGTATCCGTAACTATAAACGCTCTTTTCCCGAATTTCTTGGATTGTTCCCCCAGTTTTTCAAGCGAATTTCTTCCATATAATACAGACTTCGGCATACGAAACTCAGCAACTTCTTGCAACCACTCCACCTCTTCTTTCCCTAATTCATGTTTTCGTCTATAAAATATCTATTTAATAAATCCCTGTTAAAGTATAGAACGTGATAACTAAAAATACAGCAAGCGTTTTCAAAACTGTAATTGCAAAAATATCTTTATATGACTGTTTATGAGTTAATCCGGTTACTGTAAGAATAGTAATAATAGCCCCGTTATGTGGTAGTGTATCCATTCCTCCTGATGCCATTGATACGATACGATGCATTACTTCTAACGGAATATCAAATTGATGAGCCGCTGCAATAAACTTATCTCCCATTGCACTTAAAACGATTCCCATTCCTCCTGATGCAGAGCCTGTAATACCGGCTAAAATATTCGTCGTGACTGCTCCATTCACGAGAGGGTTTGTGAATGTGGCAGAAATGCCATCTCTCATGATTGCAAAACCTGGAAGTGCGGCGATGACACCACCAAAACCAAACTCAGCTCCTGTATTCATTGTCGCAAGTAACGCTCCGCCAATACTTGTATTCAATCCAGCTTGAAATCCTGTTACGACTCGTTTCCAATATAATAATAACGTTGTTACAATACCTATTATAAGTGCCAATTCTACCGACCAAATTCCAACTACTGCACTTAATTCTACTTTTCCAAATGCTTTCATACCAATTGTAGAAAAATCAAAACCATTCGGATACCACTTCGGTATCATGATAGTAAAAACTTTATTCATTACACCTACTAAAACAAGTGGTATAAAAGCAATTACTTGCTGTGCTCTTGTAATTTCAAGGCTTTTCAGTAACGGCATATCTTTTTGTTCTACTTGTAAAGAAGCTGCCATTTCCGTATTCCCATCGTTAAAACCAAAATATCCTTCTCCAGCTGCTTTCGCCTTCTTACGTCTACTCTCTAAATATAGTAAACCTAACGTAAGTACAAAAATTGCCCCTACAATACCAAGTACCGGCGCAGCATAAATGTCTGTTTTAAAAAACGTTGTAGGTATTACGTTTTGAATTTGTGGTGATCCAGGTAGCGCATCCATCGTAAACGTGACTGCTCCAAGAACAATCGTTCCAGGGATTAAACGTTTTGGAATATTCGCTTGTCGAAACAGCTTTGCTGCGAATGGATATACAGCAAACACTACTACATACACACTAACACCGCTATATGTTAAAATAGCCCCCATTAATACAATTGCTAATATCGTACGTTTTTCACCAACTAACTCTATAATTGTCTTTGCAATTGAGTCCGCAATTCCTGACATTTCTACTACTTTCCCAAATATTGCTCCAAGTAAAAATACAGGAAAATATAGTTTAATAAAACCTACCATTTTCTCCATAAAAATATTCGAAAAGAAAGGTAATACAAAACTAGGCTCTGTCAAAAACACTGCAAATAAAGCAAAAATCGGTGCAAATAAAATAACAGAAAAGCCTCTATAAGCTACAAACATAAGTAAACTAAGTGCTAATAATATAATAACTAGCTCCAATTATACCCCTCCTTTAACAGAAGATTCAAACTTTTATTGATAAACTTCTACTACTAATCTTTTGATTCTGACATCCCTCCTCTTATTCATACAAATTTTTCATGCTAAAAATGTCTAATTATAAGTATTCGATTACATATGAAAAATCCCTTTAAACAAAAAACGATTTCATCATCATACGTTATAAAGGGATTATTAGTCTCTATATTTACTTCTTTATCAAACTATTTTCTAAACAAAAATGATGTAGTTCTTTTACATCATTTACGATATGAGTCGCACCAACTTCAGTCAATTCCATTTCACTACCATAGCCATATAAAACGCCGATCGATGCAATTTCATTATGATTCGCGCCGATTATATCGTGCTTTCTATCTCCAATCATAACAATTTCTTCTTTATTAAGTTCTTCATTTGTTTGTAAAATATGAGCAATGATTTCTTCTTTTTTTATTCTTGTACCATCTAAATTACTTCCAATGATACCTTCGAAATAATTTGTTAGTTGAAAATACTCTACAACTTGTTCAGCAAATATAGTAGGCTTTGAAGTTGCTATAAATAAACGATTTCCAGTATCTTTTAATTGTTTTAAAAGATTTGGAATACCCTCGTAAACATTATTCTCTAACAATCCACGTTGCTTTAAATATTCTCTGAAATAAAAAACAGCTCGTTCAACTTCTCCTTCATTCATATTATATCTCTCTACAAATGATTGCTGGATGGGTGGACCAATAAATGAATCTAACTCGCTTATATGTAATTCTTCAATGCCAACCTTTTTTAATGCATACAATACTGAATTGACAATCCCTTCTTTCGGATCCGTCAATGTTCCATCTAAATCAAATAAATATGTTGTGTACACGTTTCAATCCCCCACTCATTTTACTTTATAAGTAACCTATAACAGATCTCCCCTCTTTCCCTTCTATTATAATACTATCATTATCTTTTTTTCTGAAAAATTACTTTTCCTATGTCACATACTTTCAGTTACAAAAAAAGATACATATGGTAAAGTGAAAAAGTTACAATTATTTTAATAGAAACTGGTGAAACAAATGTCAATTACGTTAATTTTTATAATGGCTTTCACAATTATTATCCATGCGGTTGAAACTAGCTCTTATAGTATTCGATTAGCTGGTGTACGTTTAAAAAAGATTGCCGTTGCCTTATCCGTCGTAGGAATGGTACTGCTTATTTCTAGAACATCTAACTTACTACAAGCCTTTTTAATCGGTGGTATTGTCGATGAAGCAAAACTAGATTCTTCTATTGATTTAGAGCATATTATACGTCTCGTTCTATTATCTGCTTCTATCGGTACATTACTTGCGATTATACTGTATCCAACTTTGACAAAACTATTTGGATACGTCATTCAAAATTTTGAAACAGATGGTTCATTCATTCGAATGATGAAGACGAATAACATTCAAAAGTTAAAGTACACCAAAAAATATGTACGCTTTCCAAAGTTAGAAATGATTCATAGACTACGCATTGGTGGTATTCCAAAACGTATTATGCTTATTAATATGTTTGCTACTGCCATTTATACAGCAGGTGTTCTTTCTGCCCTTTACGCTTCATTTCTAAATCCAGATTATGCAACAAACGCAAGTACAGCTTCTGGTCTTGTAAATGGTTTTGCTACAATTTTATTAACCGTACTACTCGATCCACGCATCGCTCTTTTAACAGAACGTGCTTTACAATCAGAGAATGGTGCTGAGTCTATGAGTAAAATGTACGGTTGGCTAATGATTTCTAGACTTTTCGGTACATTATTAGCACAACTACTATTTGTACCAGGTGCTTACTGGATTTTATGGATTATTGAACTAATACATTAATTTACTAGAAAGGTGAATATATCAATGAATATCCAAACAGAGCAACATATCATTCGCTTAATAGAAAACGACGAATGGATGATGGACGTATTACAATTAGCAAAATCACTAGAATTACCTGATTGGTGGATTTGTGCCGGGTTTGTTCGTTCTAAAATTTGGGATACTTTACATAACTATGAAGCTAAAACGACTATGCCTGATGTTGATGTGATTTATTATGATAGTCTACATAAAGATGAGATATACGAACAATCATTAGAAACGAAATTAATGAATATGGATGCTACTATCCCTTGGTCTGTAAAGAATCAAGCTCGTATGCACGTAGTAAATAATATGCCACCGTATTCTTCTTCTGTTGATGCTATTTCTAAATTCCCTGAAACAGCAACGTCTTTAGGGGTTACATTAGACGAAAAAAACAATGTTATATTAACAGCTCCGTGCGGCATTGAAGATGTTCTTTCCTTACAAGTGAGACCAACAGCTCATTTTCTGGAATCGAAAGAGCGTATACATATGTACAAAAACAGAGTTATTAAAAAGAACTGGCAAAGTAAGTGGCCTAGCATTACAATCACATATCCAGAAATTTAGAAAGGATGCTTCTTATTTAGAGAAGCACCCTTTTCTTCATTTCAAAAAATGTATGACTGTTTCTGCAAACCTATTTGCTTCCTCATAATGAGGTGAATGACCACTTTCTTCAAATACGATATACTTGCCGTTTCGGGCATCTTTATTAAATATTTCAATTTGTTTTTCACACGTTACAACATCATATTTTCCTACTATTAATAACATTGGATTCTGTACATCTTTTATTTTAGATAATAATGACGTATGACATGCTCCCTCTAATTTTAATCTATCAAAGTGAATTTTGGAGCGATTTGAAAATTCTTCCCACTCTTCATCACTATATAAACTCTCATCTGTCTCATCTTCCTTATTATTGTAAATCTCCATTCTTTTTTCTTCTAATTCATCACTTAATCTTATATAAGCTTCTAACAACTCTTCTGAACAAGCATTGCTAGATGAATAAAATATACACGCTTTTGCTACTTCTTCTTTTCCATATTTTTTTAATAAGTCCGCTGTCTTTTGTAATAAAGCTCTACTTGTTAATGCAAAATCGAAAGTTGGCCCTTCAAATATTATTTTCTCTATTGAACTTGGATATATCGACGCATATAACAATGCTACATATCCACCGAAAGAATGTCCAATTACAGACCACTTCTCAATTTGTAATACTTTTTTTAATTCCTCACAGTCTTCAATTAAATCTTTTAATCCAAAATCTTCGTCCTCAGTAATTTCTTCTGAGCGACAAACACCTCTTTGATCTATCATAATTACATATAAAGAATCTTTTAAACGTTCCGCTTGATGAAATGAAAAATCGTAACAACTTTCTCCTGGTCCACCATGCAAGTATAGAACTGGTTTATTTTTAGGGTTTCCATGCGTTTCAACGTATAGCTTTTTTCCTCTAATATGCATGTATTTCCCTGCTTCTATCAAATTCGCCTTTATGATCATCACCTTCTTTTTTTACTGAATATTATAACATCAACTGTTAAATAATCCCTATTACATTTAAAAAGACGATAATGATTGCGAGTGGTGCTACAAATCGAAGTAAAAACGCCCAACAAGTAAATACTTTCTTTCCATAATTTCCACCTACAAAAAACTCTGCTTCTAATACCTTTTTTTCCATTTTAAATGAAACGAAAATACTAATGAATAGTGCACCAAGTGGCATTAATATATTACTAGATAAGAAGTCTACTGCATCAAAAATATTCTTTCCGAAAATCGTAATATCACTCCATACTCCAAATGATAACGCTGATGGTATACCTACTAAGAAAATGCAGAAACCGATCATCCATGATAACTTTGTTCTTCTTTCTTGTTCGCCATTTGCTACTGCTGAAACAACTGTCTCTAATAGTGAAAATGCCGATGTTAATGTCGCAAATGTAAATAGTGCAAGGAATACTGTTAAGAAAAACCCACCAAATGGAATTTGACTAAATACTGATGGTAATACGATAAATAGTAATCCAGGCCCTTCTGTTGGCTCCATTCCTAATGAAAATACGGCCGGAAAAATTGCAAGTCCTGCAAATAATGAAACAAATAAATTCAATCCAACAATTGTTATTGCTGATTTTGGTAAACTTTCTTTTTTATTTAAATAGGAACTATATGTGACCATAATCGAGATCCCGATACTAATCGCAAAGAAAGATTGCCCCATTGCGAACAAAATACTTTCTGAAGTAATCTTTGAGAAGTCTGGTTGTAAGAAAAACTTCACACCTTCCATTGCATTATCAAGTGTTAATGAGCGAACAATAAGAGCGACAAATAAAACGAACAACGCTGGCAACATATATTTACTTGCTTTTTCAATTCCGTTTTGTACACCTTTTGATACGACCCAAATCGTAATGAACATAAAAGCGAAATGTCCCATAATTGCCCAAACAGGATTTCCAATTGTTTCAGTAAATAATGAACCGTAATTTTGTCCTGGAGTAATAAGTTGTCCCGTTACTCCTCTGAATAAATAAATTAACACCCATCCACCTACAACACTATAAAACGAAAGTAGTATAAAACACGTTCCGACGCCAAGGCGTCCAATCCAGTGCCACCCTGTATTTGGTGCAATACTTTTAAATGCGCCAACTGCTTGTTTCTGCGTACTACGTCCAATCATAAATTCAGCTATAAGTAGTGGTAATCCAATTAATACAGTAAATAATATAAAGATTAAAAAGAATGCTCCTCCCCCGCTCTTGCCGGCGATATAAGGAAACTTCCATATTGCGCCAAGTCCAATTGCCGATCCGGCTGCAGCCATTATAAAACCTAATTTCGAAGTCCATTGCTCCGTCTGTTTCATCTCATTTTCCTCCTAATAAAATCATTTTATATAAATAATTAAATTTTATAGACCAATCCGAATAAACCCTCCATTTCTATTTCCATAAAATAAAAAAATGGCTCAACGTCTCTATATAAAGAGACGCTAAGCCATTTACTTAACGCGGTACCACCCTTATTGATTCCATTATGAATCCACCTTAGTAGTAATCGTTTGATTACAAACCTAATATCGAAGGTTAACCGTTAAGATTTACTAAGAATGTGATTCCGTTCCACCTTACTGCTCCTAGGCGAGTTCAGGATGTCATTTGACTATGTCACACCAACCCATAGCTCTCTGTACAAATATACGACCTTACTACTCCTATTCAACACATTTTAATATTTAGAATATATTTTCTTTTGAAATTAATATGAAGTATATCGGTTATATTTGTAACTGTCAAGCTATATATTAATTTTTTTGTCGAAAAGAATGTTCCATTGTAACTTTGTACAATAAAGCAATGTTATTAATCATCTAGATCATCATGATCCATATCATCTTCATTTTTTATTAATTCAAATTCCTTTTTCGCTATAATATTCCCGTTTTTCTTATTAATATATATTTCTTCCTCACCTACATTTGTTTCTATCTCTATTTCATATACACCATTATCGTCCATACGTTCTACATCAATTCCCTCTACAACTCCATTTACTTTTTCAACTGCAATTTGTTTAGCTGTTTCCGGACTAAGCTCTTTACTTTTATAACTTTTTTCTTTTATCTCTTCAAATCCCGTTTCTTCATGTTCCATTGCATTTACACCATATGTTGTCCCTCCACCAATTAAAAGCACCATTACGATTCCAATCCATAATTTCATTTCATGTTCCTCCTCTTTATTTCTTTCTTCCTTACATACTAAAATGTTAAAATGAAAGAAAACTGTGAGAAACATTAAAATTTGATGAGAATCCGTTTATTGTTGTGATTACCCTTCGTCATCATCTTCTTGATCATCATTGCCTTCTTCTTGATCATCTTCATCTTGTTGTTGTGATGACTCCTTTTGCTGAATAGCGCTATTTACCGATGTAGTAGAAATGACTTCACCTGTTATCGTATGTATCCTTACATCGACCGTTTCTGTCTGTTTTTTTATAATAATTTGGTAGGTAGACGTACCATTTATATCAACTACACTTACCTTCTCTATAAATCCACCTGGTACTTTTTGTAACGCAACTTCTTTCGCCTGCTCTTCTGTTATAACTTTTTGTATTTGTGAAGTACCAATAAAAGCGCCTGTATTTTCTTCAATTTCTACTATCACATTCTCATTTGCACTTTTCTCTATTTCTATTACATATATATTCTTTTCATTTTTTTGCTCAAGCCTAATTCTCTTTACATTTCCTGGCACTTGCTGCACTGCAATTTCTTTTGCCTGCTCTTCTGTAATTTTTGTCATCGGCTTCTCTAACAATTGAATTTGACCAGTTGTTTTTTCAATCTCAACTACCTTACTTTGTTTATCATTTGTTTCTACCGTAATTACAAACACTTCTATCTCATTTCTCTTTTCTAATATAGTAAGTTTAATTTCACCTTGTACTTTCTGTAGCGCCATTTCTTCCGCTTTCTCTTTCGTTATTGTATTACTTTTTAATGATATTTCTTTAGCGCGTTTTATCTCTCCATTTTGAGCATCTACTATTATTTCATATGAGCCTTGTTCATTTGATAGATTTACCTTGTAAAAATCTAGTTCCCCTTTATTTACTAATTTCATGCTTTTAATTTTTCCAGGATATTGTTCCGACACAATATTTTGAATTTGTTTTTCAGATAATATTGTGTCTCCTTGCTTAGAAATGATACGTTGTGATACAAAAGCTACACTAACAAGCACAAAACAAAGTAACAATGCAACCTTCCATTTCTTTTTCATTTTCAAGCTCCCATCTCTTTATAAAAAAAAGGCAAATACACTGTAACTTTCGTCCATTTTCCCTCTTCACTTTCCAGTTGTATATCACCTTCATGAGCATCAATAATTTGTTTCGCAATCGATAAACCTAAACCAGTACCGCCTGTTTCCCTACTCCTCGCTTTATCAACTCGAAAAAAGCGATCAAACACTTTCTGTATATCTTCCTTAGGAATTCCAAAACCGTAATCTTGAATAGAAAAATAGACTTTTTCTTTTTGTATTCCTACTATAATATCTATAGAATCTTTACTGTATTTCATTGCATTATCTAATAAAACTACTAATACTTGTTTTATTTTTTGTTCGTCAATATTTACAACAATCTTTTCTTCCTCTGTAATAACACGAAAATCCCGATTATATGTTTTTTCTAGTTGTTCTGCAGTCATCTTACATAATCGGACCAAATCTGATTCGTTAGTCTCCAAATTCCACTCAGCACTGCTGTTTGCAAGAAGCAACATTTGATTCGTCATACCTTTCATTCTTACTGCCTCAGAATAAATCGCTTCTACAGATTCTTCCAAAACATCTTGTTTTTTCATTCCCCATCTTTTTAATAATTTTGCATAACTTTCAATAACTGTTAACGGTGTTCTTAATTCATGCGAAGCATCTGAAATGAACTGTTGCTGCTTTTCAAAGTTCTGATGTAATAAATCGATCATTTTATTAAATGTCGTTCCCATTTTGTGCAATTCATCTTTTGATTTTTTCTCAAGCGGTATTTTTTTGAATATCCCTCTATCCTGTATATGCTCCATTGTTTGTATTAAAGAATTTACAGGTTTTAAAATGAGTTTACTTAACATTCTTCCCGCAAAAAAAGACGGAATTAAAACGAAAAGTGATGCAATAACTAATACACTTTTTAACATATTCAAATTCTCTTGCAAACTATCTAAACGTTCTGTCATTTCTAACGAAACGATTTTTCCATCATGCCAAATGATTGGTATTTTTATATAAGCAAATTCCCCTCCATTCTTCTCATAAATTCCCGCCGATTCTCTTCTTTCAAATTTCGTATTTACTGCTGGGATTGGTTTTGTACTATCTACTTCTTGTCTAATCATTACCTTTGAATTTTCATTAATAACTCTAATCATACCGTTTGATGGTAAGTACGGTTGCAACAGATTTACTGCGTCTATTTCTTTTGCTGATTCTGCATTCATTCCTTCTATAATATGTACTGCCTCACGTTTTAAACGTTCTAACTCTCCGTTCGTAGTCACTTTATAAAACAAAAAATATATAGAACTATTAATAAGTAACAAAATAAGTAGTAACCATACTGTAGAAAATAAATATATTTTATTTTTAATTTTCATATATTACACCTTTAAGACATAACCAACACCTCTAACAGTGTGAATAAGCGGTACGTCTATATTACAATCTACTTTTTTACGTAAATATCGAATATATACATCGACTACATTTGTATCACCATAATAATCAAATCCCCAAACATTCGTTACGATCTGTTCTCGATTTAACACTTGATTTTCATGTTTCATTAGAAAGTGTAATAAATCAAATTCACGTGGTGTTAAGTCGACTAGATTATTCCCTCTTTTTACCTCACGTGTTTTCTCGTCTAAATATAAATCAGCAACTTGATAACTACTATGCTCCTCTTCTTTTATTACGTTTGAAATTCTTAAACATGCTCTAATTCTCGCTAAAAGTTCTTCGATTTGAAATGGCTTTGTAATATAATCACTTGCCCCTTGATCTAAGCCACTCACTTTATCAACAACTGAGTCACGAGCAGTTAATAAAATAATAGGTATTACAGCATTTTTCAAACGTATTCTTCGAAGAACTTCTAACCCACTTATATTTGGAAGCATTACATCAAGTAATATTAAATCCCAGTTACCATTGCCGAACTTTTCCATTGCCTCTGTACCTGTTTTTGCAATTTTACTTTCATATCCTTCAAATTCTAATTCTAACTGCACGACACGAGCAATTTTTTCTTCATCCTCAACGATTAAAATCCTTTCTCCCATAAAAGCCTCCTATAATATATATTTGCACCATTTTAGTATAACAAGTAATACTTTCCTTCAAAAGAAAAAATACCCAATATATTTTCTCCTTAATGAAAAAAATCAGGAATGAAATATATTCCTGATTTTTAAAGAGACAATCCAACCCATTGCCAATATGCATAGTAAAATATAACCATTACAAATATATAAATAACGCTTAAATAACTACTTAATTTTAATAAATCTTGTGGTTGAAAAGTTTCTCTATCACTTTCTTGAAATAATAGTAGTGCTTTAGAACTGACCGGAAAGGTTAAACAATAATTCATTCCAACAATACCTAAAAATAAGACAGCTACTTCATTTAATTGTAGACT
The DNA here is from genome assembly GCF_027715825.1 of Bacillus cereus group sp. Bc061. Classification (NCBI taxonomy): domain Bacteria; kingdom Bacillati; phylum Bacillota; class Bacilli; order Caryophanales; family Bacillaceae; genus Bacillus; species Bacillus cereus group sp. Bc061. Next base: position 752,536 of record NZ_JAQFTZ010000001.1, on the reverse strand, counting down.
ACTTGCAAAGTATAGTAGTGGCGGAATAAAAATTACCGCTCTCGTAGTGTGAGATGTAATATATAAATGTGATGTTACGGAAAGAATAACAATTACTAGTAGCACAATGAAAATTGATTGACCATCAATAAATTTTGTTATAGAAAATAACTTCTGCATAATCCATTGCGCTGCACCACTTTCCATTAATGATTTCCCTAATGCAATTGCTGCTCCAACAAATAAAATTAAGTTCCACGAGACACCTTTTAAACTTTCTTTCCACTGCATTACGCCGAGTTTTGGTAAAGTTAATAAAAATACCCCTATTATAGTTACGGTTGCAATTTCCAAACCGTGTAACCATTCCGTTAGCCAAAATGCTACCATCGCTAATAAAATACTTATTGTATACTTTTCATTTCGCGATAATTCAAACTTAACCTTTTTCTGTTGCAGTTTCATTTTTACTTCCTCTTTGTCTAAAAATAGTACTAATATTACGCGACAACTTATAAAGCTCATTATAATTCCAAATGGTAATCCCCATATTAACCACTCTACAAATGTAATGTTTTTATTATTAAATTCATTTAACATATCTAGAGCGATTAAATGTGAGCCTGCCCCAATAATTGTAGAACTTGTTGAAACTAAAATCACAGTAGGCATTAAAATTGCTAATGCTTTCGCAATTCTTCTACTTCCAATTTCTTTACATATAGCTTGAAAAACAGGTAATACAACCGCTGCGCGTCCCGATGTAGATGGAATAAAAAAGGCAAGTATTTGAATAATCATTGTTAAAATCCAGCATAATCCTGATATATTACGAGCACGATTCACAACAAAGTACGTCATTTTTTCAGCTAGACCGGTAATTTGAAGTGCTCTTCCTAAAATAAACGAACCGATCATAAGCCAAATGACATCCGAAGCTAGCGAATCAAATAAAAGATCTTGCTTTGCTGTTCCTGAAATAATTAGAAATAATACAGAACCGAGTGCAATATAGGCCGAATTTATCGTTGTTGTTGTCCATAATATAATTGCAGAGCAAAACCCAAACAAACTCCATTTTGCTTCCATCGTTAATGATGATGGAAGCAAAAGAACTATTTCTACAATTAATATAAGTGCTACGGGCAGAACCCAGGATGACTTAACTTTCGGAGTATCATTATTATCCACATGTAATTCCACTACATTTTTTTCAATCATGATACGTACCCACTTTTATTTAAACGAGAAGCGATTTGATAGCCAACTAAAACTGTACGCATCGTACTCTCTGTACAATCACGAAGCCATTTCTCCGCATTAGAAAATGCATTTTCTAATGAAGATGGCATTGGTAATATGCTTGTATATGCATCAATTCCGTAATCGTAATTAATACGTGCCCCTTTACCAACTGTCCCTACTAACGCTATTACTGGTAATCCATATCTTTTTGCACATTTAGCCACCTCAGCTGGAATTTTCCCACGTGGTGTTTGAAAATCTATACTTCCTTCCGCGGTAAATACAAGATCACACTTTAACAATAATTTATTTAGATCCATATACTTCATAATAATGTCGTATCTCGGGTGAAGCGTTGCCCCAATTAAAGCTTGCAGTCCAGCACCAAGACCGCCAGATGCACCACCTCCTGGTGTATGATGTACATCTATCCCTATATCTTTTTTTATAATAGAAGCATAGCGTTCCAATGCTTTTTCTAGTTCTATTACTTGTGCTTCGTTAGCACCCTTTTGCGGACCAAACACTCTAGCTACTCCATGCTCACCGCATAATTGATTAAACCAATTACAAGCAACATCGATTTGGACATGTCTTAATCTAGGATCTACTTGTGACGTATCTATTTTTGAAACTTGTAATAAAGAGGTGCCACCTTGAATTTGTATTTCCTTTTCATCTTCATTTAAAAACTTTACACCTAACGCTTCAGCCATACCAGCACCTCCATCAGACGTACCTGAATCACCACATCCTATTAATATACGATCTACTCCTTTGTTTAAAGCTAATTCTATTAACTGTCCAACACCGTGAGTAGTCGTTTTCCTTGGATCACGTAAATCTCTCGGTACAAGGCGTAACCCAGCTGCCGCAGCCATTTCAATAACAGCTGTACGCTCACCGTTTCTCGTTTCAAAAACACCAAAATAAGATTGTATCTCATCTCCAACAGGTCCCGTTACTTGTACTTCATACATTTTCCCACCAGTAATATTTATAATTGCCTCTGTAAACCCTTCCCCGCCATCAACCATCGGTAAAGTCTCTACAGTAGCAAGTGGCATAACTTTTAAAATCCCCTCTTTCATTACATCGGCAGCTTCCTTCGCCCCTAAACTTTCTTTAAACCCTGATGGTACAACTAAAATACGCATGTATTATGTCTCCCTTCACCTTATATATCTTTCGTATCTACGGCTTATATTAAAGGTGAAAAAAGAGAGCACAATTAAGCTTACATTAAAATTTGATGAGAAAGTGCTGAATTTTGCGCACTAAAAAACCCGCTACACTATAAAATAGCGCAACGGATGCATTCCTTTACTCTTTATTTAATTTTATTTCTCTATTACGGGACAATACTTGTACGATTTCGCGTTTGCTATACTCAACAAGCAATTGCTTTAAATTTATATTTTGTAAGTTTTGTAGTAATAGTAAGAAAATTTTCTGTTGAAACTCGTACATAACCAACTACTTTTTCTTCCATATTGAGTCCCTTCTCGTTACAGCAATTAAAGTTCCTGTAACGTTTACCCGTTTTTGCGGATAACGTGTGCATAACGTCCATCCGTTAAAACGTACTTTACGATGACTTCAAAACATAACACAACCCTTTATTTTTTCCTCTACTATCGTCGTATACTGTACATAGCCATTACAGTCTATAAAACAACAATAAAAATTTAACACTTAATGCACTTATAAAATTATAATGCTCTTTTAAATTTCTACGCTAAAACGCAAAAAAGCACTTGTTGCCTTTAATTGACAATCAAGTGCTTTAAGTTCATATGTTTTTAAGTAGCATAAATTTGTAAGTTTTATAGTAACAGTATGACACCTTTTATATGTCGTGACAACTACTATGTTAAAACTTACGAGTTTGTACGAGTTCGTTAATTTAATGTCCATTCCATGTCTTTATATTCGTCGCACAGTAAAATGTCTTCTCGCCTAAGCTCGTACTTCATTTTCTATTCTATCATTGCACACAGTACTCCATGATGGTACAACCATCATGGAGTATATGTTTTCAAACACCCTATTATTTTTTCTGTCTTTTAATTAGTTAAATAGGATTATTCGGAAATTCACTATGATACTTATCAATTAATGTTTTATAATTTTCATCATTTGGTACTTCACCTAAATATTTATTTTTCCATATAATCATTTGGTCACTAAAACTATATTCTGTATCGAACCAATTTGTATAATCGTAATGCATCTTAAATTTCCCACTACTTTCAAGAGACATTGTAAAAGAATACCAAAGTTCCTGCTCATTATCTTTAAAAACATTTCTTAATTCATCGCTCAATTCAAACAGCTTTCTTTTATTTTTTTTAAATTCTTCTTTATCAATAGCATAGTTAAATGGGATTTTCACACTGTAATTAAAGCATTGTCTATTTTCAGGTGTATTATAAAAAAAGTAAGTTCCCCCTCCAGTTTCCGATATCTGAGCATAAAAATAAAATTTCTCCCATTCTTCTGGAATCATTTCATTAACTGTTTCGGCTATTTCTCTATACAACTTATTCATTTCTTTTTCCACTTTAATCAACCCCCTGCGCGATTTCTAATCGTTTTCTCAAATATTCCTTTTCCTTCTATTTCATAAACTATCTCAAAATAATTTGGTCTTAGTGAAGTCCCTTGATAAACTGGTTCAATCTTTACAGATACTTTTTTCGGCGGAATTTCACTTAAAGCATTAGCCCATTCTTTCTCCATGTTATACCATTCTCCACCTGACCGATTAATCTGTTTATTTTGAGCGACTAAATTATCAATGTCACCGGATCCATGGAATTGTGTCCCTATCAAGTGACCACCATCATCATCAGGCAACCTATTTTCTCGTCCTGCTGCTACCTGCATTCCTGTATTTCTTTTTCCTTTTTGAAGTATTAATTCTTCTGCCTCAACATCTACTATTCTACCAAGCTCATCTGTTGTATATTTATAACCATCCTCAGTAATATAACGTACGTTTGGCGCAAGTTCTTTCCTTCCATTTTTCCCTTTAATAATTTGTTTCCCAAGATCCCCCTCTTTTATTTCAGTTATCTTAGGAGTATTACCCGTACCCTTAACAACCTTACTCTCCATATACTGATAAGCCTCTTTCAGAGAATACTGTCCTCCTCCTGAGACCTTTCCTACTCCAGCTATGGTGAAGCCTTTTCCCTCGCCTGGGATCCATTTGTATTCCAGTAATGTTTTTACTGCGTGCTGGATCTTTTCATTCCCCTGCAAGAAAGTTGTTTTTACGGTTGTGGCACCTTTGTTCCATAGATTTCCGATTTTGTCGGCAAATCCTTTTGCTGTCGAGGCTACAAAGTTTACACCCTCTTTTACTTTGTGGCTGGCTGTTTTTATGCCATCGACAGCTGCTTTTTAGTACCTATTTTTCACTTTTTATAATCTCAATCTAATATTAACTTTATCTTTATTATATATCATTTTTATACTGATACGAAAAAAGCACTTGTTGCCTTTAATTGACAAACAAGCGCTTTAAGTTCATATGTTTTTAAGTAGCATAAATTTGTAAATCCTGCAGTAAAAGTATAAAACCTTTTGTATGTCATAAAAACTACTACGTTAAAACTTACGAGTTTGTACGAGTTCATTAGTTTCATATACATTCCATGTGTTTATATTTATCGCCCGGTAAAATGTCATCTCGCCTAAGCTCATACTTTATTTTCTATTCTATCATTGCACATAACACTCTATGATGGTACAACCATCATGAGGTCTTTACTTTTTAACAGCCTATTCTTTTTCGTTCTCATGCCTTACCTGACTGTGTATACAATTTTAGTACCACATGCTTTATCACTCTAGTATATAACCTATAAGTCCTGTAATAAATACTTAGGCAGTTACTATAGCTAATTGTATTAGTTTCCTTCACTAAATCACAAACTATTCATCCCATTCCTCATATACAACTGACCCCATATAAATTAAATTTCCACTTTTAAATTTAACTTCATCTATATCTCCATCGTACTCAAAATCATATAATCTAATAACAGAATCATAGGTTTCTGGCAATTCTTCCCCATAATGTTCCACAAATTGTGATAAAATTTCCGCTTCGTAAGAGGAACCACTTAAAAGGGTAGTCAACGATGTAGTGGAGCCCTCTATCAAGATACTCTCTAATAAATCTTGGTTATAATCAATAAAATCAATATTAAAGTCTCTCATGAATTTAGATTGAATTCTGTCCCCAACTTCATCAAACTTAATTTCAACATATTCTTTTAGACTTTGCTTAGTTCTAAAATTACCTATCCATAAAGACATTACGCCCGGTTTTTCCATAATGAATCCCCCTATATATAAATTATAGTAACATCACTTATCTTAAGCCTTCAGGTAATGAATTTATTCCACCTTTCAATCTATAATGTGCCCAATTTTTTAATCTTCTTTTAAATGTACTATAATCTAAAGAACTATCAATAATTTTTAACAACTCATTATGTGTTGTAGTAGAACCTATATCACCATGTTTACCTATTGGATTAACAAATTGTTCCACTCAAATATTAGCTTATTTAATTTAAACTAAAGTAAAAAAACCTTGAAAGGCAATCAGCCACTCAAGGTTTTTAATACGCTTAATTTAACTCATATACTTTCATAAAGTTAAAAAATTACCATCTATCATCTACAGTAATTGTATATTGTGCCACACCGATAAACTTCAAATCACTATTTTTAAATTTACCTTTTGTTTTTTGAGCATCATATTCCAAATTGTAAATTAGAATAGCAGCATTAAATTCTTCACTATATCTTATAGTATCAAACTGTTCTAAAAATTGATCGGAGTAAGAAAATCCATCTAATAAATCCTTCACACTGTTTGTCGATTTACTAATCCATTTCTTTTCAATTAAATCGCGATCATAATAATCTAAGTTAAAGTCTTTTTCGAAAGTTGAAGAAATACTGTCTCCATCTTCTGTATACTCAATATTTGTATAATTCATTAACTCTTCCTCATTCTCAAAATTCCCAATCCATATTGATACATGGTCATTCATAATTTTACTACCTCCTTAATTCAATTGGTAATCCCATCTTTCCGCTTTCCAATCTATCTTCTGCCCAATTATTTAATCTTTTTACAAAGGTTTCATAATCTTTTGATGTATCTATAATTCTTAGAATTTGATTATGAGCTACTGTAGAACCTTCGCCACCATGAACACCAGGTGGATTAACAAATTTTACATCTTTTGTTAAAGTTCTCATTTCTTTTATATCATTCATTGATATTCCCCACTCTTTAAACTTTGGAGTTCTTGCCACCAAATGCCACTCATGATATCCTCCCGGTCTTCGAATTCTATCTTCAATCCTTTTTCTTAACTTAGGGTTCTCCCACATTTTATTAAACTCTTTTGAAGATAACTCGTCAAACCATTTATTGAACTCTCCATTCCTAATAGAAGGAATATTTATTTTCCCTATAGCTTCACCCGTACCCTTAACAACCTTACTCTCCATATACTGATAAGCCTCTTTCAGAGAATACTGTCCTCCTCCTGAGACATTTCCTACTCCAGCTATGGCGAAGCCTTTTCCCTCACCTGGGATCCATTTGTACTCCATTAATATTTTTACTGCGTGCTGGATCTTTTCATTCCCCTGCAAGAAAGTTGTTTTTACGGTTGTGGCACCTTTGTTCCATAGACTTCCGATTTTGTCGGCAAATCCTTTTGCTGTGGAGGCTACAAAGTTTACACCCTCTTTTACTTTGTGGCTGGCTGTTTTTATGCCATCGACAGCTGCTTTTTAGTACCTATTTTTCACTTTTTATAATCTCAATCTAATATTAACTTTATCTTTATTATATATCATTTTTATACTGAGACGAAAAAAGCACTTGTTGCCTTTAATTGACAAACAAGCGCTTTAAGTTCATATGTTTTTAAGTAGCATAAATTTGTAAATCCTGCAGTAAAAGTATGAAACCTTTTGTATGTCATAAAAACTACTACGTTAAAACTTACGAATTTGTACGAGTTCATTAGTTTCATATACATTCCATGTATTTATATTTATCGCCATATAAAATGTCATCTCGTCTAAGCTCGTACTTCTTTTTCTATTCTATCATTGCACATAGTACTCCATAACATGTTTTAAATTAATTACAGCAATACTTTGTCACTCCTGTATGCAAATGCTATTCTACAAATAGATGCTAAAACTTTCATGAATTATTAATTCAATTTAAATGTATCTATTACTATAAATTTTTTAAAGTTTATTATTTTTCACTTCCTCAAACCACTCATCAGCAATATGGCTAGCTGTTTTAACTTCATCATTCGTATATACTAAATCATACTTATATTGAGCTTTAAACTTGCTACTATGAACATCATATATCAATTTCATCTCAGTTGGCATGTCACGCTCATATTCTTTGCATAATTCTTCAATTTTCTCAATATCTTCACATATAATGCGCAATACCATAGACTGTCTTTTAGTAGACACATCATATCTTTCGTCTTCATCTTCCAGTGCATCATTTACTTTATGACGTTCTACATACTTATTGTTAATGCAATAAAAGAAACTTCCCGAAATAATTCCTTCCTCACGCGAAGCATAAACGTACACTTTATCCGCCCTATCTTCAACATATTCCATACATATAGATATCATATCTGCTTGCAATTCACTAAATTTATCTTCAAATTCTTTCATACTACTTTTTCACTCCTTAAATCAATTTTTAATAACTCTGAATTCCGCCTTACCATCAATCGAGTAATTAACTATAAATTCCTTTGGACGCATATCATTGTCATGATAAATTATTTCAACATCAACTGTTACTTCTTTAGGGGGTTTTTCATTCAAAGCTGCAGCCCATTCATTTTCAATTTTCTTATACTGCTTCATATTAACATCAGATAATTGCGAAACTAGATTGTCAATTTTAGGCGAGCCTCCAAACCTATCACCTGCCAAATGCCCCGCATGGTCTTGTCCTTTTACTTTTCCTGGTGTATTTTTGCTATGTGATAATCTCTTCTCTCTCTCAGTTAATTGTAACTTATCTGTTTCAAATTTTTCAATTCTTCCAAGATTATCTGTTTCATAAAAGTAATCATACTCTCCCGTTTTATATCTAACATTAGGCTTTAATCTATTTTTTCTTCCATTTGTAAAATGTTTACCTTTGTCCACAAATGTTTTAACTTCACTTACAGTACTGCCGCCTTTACCCGTACCCTTAACAACCTTACTTTCCATATACTGATAAGCCTCTTTCAGAGAATACTGTCCTCCTCCTGAGACCTTTCCTACTCCAGCTATGGCGAAGCCTTTTCCCTCGCCTGGGATCCATTTGTACTCCATTAATGTTTTTACTGCGTGCTGGATCTTTTCATTCCCTTGCAAGAAAGTTGTTTTTACGGTTGTGGCACCTTTGTTCCATAGACTTCCGATTTTGTCGGCAAATCCTTTTGCTGTGGAGGCTACAAAGTTTACACCCTCTTTTACTTTGTGGCTGGCTGTTTTTATGCCATCGACAGCTGCTTTTCCAGCTTTTCCGGCTACCATTGTTACGCCTTCGCCTAGTTTTTTTCCTGCTTTTACAATTGTCTTCCCAAAGCTAGAAGCGACATACTTTATTCCTTTTCCAGCAAGACTTGCCACTTTTCCAACAGGAACAAAGTTTAGGAGCGTCCATCCTGCGGCAATGAGTCTTTCTTTTGGTGATAATTCTTTTCCTGTAATAGGGTCTTTACCGGTAACTGCACGAATTGCATCATTTACTCCGATGAATTCAGCTGCTCCTTCTATTCCCTTTTCCCACCATGATTTTTCATGTTTCTTTTCTTTTTGATGGGCTTCTTTCAATTTTTCATTTCGTTTCTTTTGATATTCTTCATCAGCTTGACGAAACTTTTGAGCGATACGCCGTAATTCTTTTTCTGTAACTTGTAAGTTACGTATGTAAGATTCCATGAGTCTCATTGATCTCATATATTCCCCATAAAAATGTTGACTCGTTGCTCCTTGCCATTGCATTTGAATACTAAACATAGATTGATTGAGATTCTGTTGTATATTCTGGCTGTGTGTTTGCATCTCTGATATGTTTTTGGCAATTTGTTCGAGTTGTTCAGGTTTGACCTTAATTTCCAAACCTTCTCCCACCTTCCTCTATTTTATACCAAAAATGAATAGAACTGCATCAAATTTTACTTATCCCCTTTAGAAAAAACATCAAAAATACTATTATCACAAATCGCTTCAATTTCTTCCTTTACAAATAATTTTTGAAATTTTGTTCCTGGGTTTAATATTACATTTGCCTCTAAATCTATCGTCTTTAATAATTCAACTGCATTCATAGAGACATACGGACATTCTTCTGGAATAACCATTTCTAAATGTTTCAAATCAGAATACAGTGGTAACATTAATCCTTCTTCCATTTCAAAATAATGAATTTGCAATTGTGTATTTTCAGTTGAAATCAAATTTCCTTCTTCATCTACAGTTGTATCGCCCTCTACCGAAGCAACAACGTACAAATTTGATTTCTGTAATATCTCATAAAAACGAACTCTTTTTTCTTCATTCTGTAAAGCCTCCACTAACGCCTCATCTAATGGACAAATTTCTAGTAAACTCATTGAACTTCACTCCTTATGCGAAATAATTTCGCCATCTTACTCAAAGTAAGATGGCGAATATTAAATCTAATTATTTTTTAACGTTCATAGATTTAATTGTTTCTACATTCTTTTTTGCTTGTTTCGTTATTTCTCCATTAATAGCATTTGCATATTTATCACGAGTTAAAAATTCAAAACATTTATATGCATTATTCGTATCAGTTGCGGACATATAACCTGCACCTTTATTCAACATTTTTAGAGCTACCGTATTCATCCATTCTTTAGCATCTGCTTCTGGATATCCTAATTCCATAGAACGATAAGTTAATTCAATTGCTGAAGCTAAATCTTCAATTGTATCTTTATTTCCACTTACCTTTGCAGCTTCAAATGTACTCAAATACTCAATTGTCACTTTTACTTCATCTTTAATTCCTAGCTCTTCAATTCCTGGTGTTTTATATAAAATTTGATAGTTGTTTAAAGCATCCTTATTCTCTAACTGTTTTGCTTCTTTAATTACAAGACCAGCTACATTAGAAAATCCTGTTTTGTCAACAACACCTCGGGAAGCTGCTTGACCATAATAATGTAAAGCATTATAAAGGCTCGTTTGACCTTTTTTATTTGCTTCATCACCTGCTAACTGAATAAGTTGAATTCCCTCCATTTTTTTGGATGCATTATCAATCATATTCATACCACTAATTTGGCCAATCGTTTTATCAATATCTTTTAACTGTGCAAGTAATGTGTATGATGGTAATAAGTTTTTACTTACTTCACTTTGCCATCCTGTCGTTCCATTTATTTTATTCCATTCATTTTCTGTATCTATCCATAATTTATTCGCATAATTAACCATTTCTTCTCTTGAGCGTTCCAATGGGTGCTTTGTACGAATTGCATTTGCAATATTTAATACCGCTGTATAATATTCTCCCTTATTTGCAGCATCGTTTGCTTTTCTTTCAAACATTAGCGGCATTAATAATTTATGAGATTCATCTTGAACAGATTTTTCTACTCTTGCCGTATTTGCTAATAAATTCGCTTTATTTATAGCATCTTCGACTTTGAAATTAGAATCTTTAATTTGTCCACGAAGTCCCTCTACAGCCGCACTAAATTGCTGTTCTAATTTTTCTTTTTGTTCTCCTGTTGCACCGTCAATATACTGATTTGCTAATAGTAAAGCATTTTCATATTGTGGATTCGCTGGATTTAAATATACATCAATTTGAGCAATTGCTTCTTCAGCCGGATCAGATTTCACTTTTTCTTTTTGATTACTTGAATCTACATTATTTGTTTTATTGTTATTTGTGGCACCTTCAGTTATTGATTCTTTTAGATTTTTCTCACTTGATGTAGCTGTTTCCTCATTTTCACTTACATTTTCTTCTTTAACTACTTTTCCTTCATTACTGCTAGGAACTTCTTTCACTGCTTTTCCTTCATTACTGCTAGTCTTTTCTTTTACAGGGCTTGCTTTTTCTTTTGTCTCAGTTGCAGACATCACTACTGATGTTTGGATATTAAGGTTCTGTAATTCTTCTTGTAATAGCTTGTTGAAAATATCTTCTACATCTTGATTCGCTTTTTCTACTAATGTAGGATCTACGCTTTCAAATACTGATGTAACTAAATAAAATTTACTTAATGCTTGTTCTAAAGATGCTACATCCCCTGTATTTGACCACTCTCTTTTTTCTTTTGTTGCTGTTTGATAAACTTTTTCTGCTACAGATTTAATATAATCCTTCTTATTTTCACTTAAATATCTTTGTAGCTCTTCTTGAGTGGTAACCGATTCATTTAGTACATTCATTTGATTACGTAAATAGAATAGTGCTCTCTCATTTGAATATTCACCACTTGTAAGAATTTGTTCTACATTATCTAATGCTAGCTTATGTTCAGCTATTGATTTTGATTTTGATGGTGTATTCAATTGGCTAACGAGCGTCCAGTCTTCTTTTTTGCTATAGTAGTTCGTTAAATTATTTAATGCATTTTCATCCAGTTCTTTTTGACTCGTATAAAAATCATTAAAGAAAACAGATGAGTAGTATTTTCCATTGCCAGCGTACCACTCAACTAAAATATCTCCCGTTTTTGGTGATACTGTAATTGTTGGGTGTGTTGGTTCTGGATCTGGATCTGGTTTTGGTTCTGGATCTGGTTTTGGTTCTGGATCTGGTTTTGGTTCTGGATCTGGTTTTGGTTCTGGTTTTGGTTCTGGATCTGGTTTTGGTTCTGGATCTGGTTTTGGTTCTGGATTTGGTTTTGGTTTTGGTTCTGGATCTGGTTTTGGTTCTGGATTTGGTTTTGGTTCTGGTTCCGGTTTTGGTTCTGGGTCTAGTTTTGGTTTTTCTGTTTCAGTTCCTCCTGTTCCAGTATTAGTTTTTGGCGGTTCTACAGTGGATGTAGGTAATTGAGCATTATCATTATTTTTATTTGGCTCCGCCACAGGTCCCCCCATATTAGATGGCAAATCTAACTTTTGTGGAGTTGGTGCATCCGATAATTTGATTTGTGGATCTTTCTTTTCCACCGATACTTCATCTGGTTTATACGTCACTGGTGTAATTGGTGATTTATTATTCCCAATTAAGTCTGCTAAATTAATAGTTGGTTTTTCGCCGGGTTTTTCATCTTTTTTTGCAGGATCAGCGACTAAATTCGGGAACATAGACTGTAAATCGCCCCCTGTAATACGATCATCTTTTTTCTCTTCTGTATTACTTGCTAGTTTTACTTGTTCTTTTCCTGCTGTCTTAAAGCCTTTGTCATACACAAGATATCCTGATGTTCCTAGTAATGCTACCGACATTACTGATATAGCGACTTTTTTCCCTAAGTTATTATTGTTTTCCTCCATGTCCTTTTCCCCTTTTCCTATCTTTATTGAATCCAACCGTTTGTTTTCATTTCTGTTAGTTTTTCTTGCGCAGCTCTTACTTCAGATTCATTTTCATTTGCTTGCACTGTTTTTCTTAAGAAGCGACTTGCTTCCTCATATTTTTTCTGTTTAATTTTAAACATCCCGAATGCAAAATTCACATGCGGATTTTCATCGTTTTGTGAGTATGCTTCTGTGAAAAGCTTCTCTGCTTCATTTCCTTGTCCCACTTTATCGTATAAAATCCCTATATTTACAAGCGTATTTATATCGCGTGTTCCACTGCCGACAACTCTATTGTAAGCTTCTAACGCTTGTTGGTATGCAGCCGTACTCTTTGCGCCATCTCGCGTTTCATAAAATTGGCCCGCTTCGTAATACACAATTCCTAGTTGATTTAACAACTCAATATTTTTCATATCTTTTTGAATTGCAACTTGTAAGATGTGAGATGCTTGTTGATAATTCATTTCTTTCTTCGCACTATCAATTAGGTTTGTTTTATTCCAAAGCACATATAAATTTGAAAGTTCAATTGTATATATGGCATTCTTTGAATCTTGCATAATAGCTTCTTTAAAGAAAGATTCTGCTTTGTCTAACTGTACAGTTGCGGTTGATAGTTGACCTTTTAAATACGAAACAATTGCTTTATCTTCATTTGTTTTCGTACTCATTTTGACAATAACATCTTCTGCCTTTTCAAATTCCTTCATTTTCATATGACTTACAGCTAAATCTCGCATTGCATCTTTTTTGTATGGTTCAATTCCTTTTGCATTATTCGCTAGCGCTTGTTCAAAATTTTGCACTGCTTCTTGATATTTCCCAATGCGGAAATTCGCTGAAGCTAATAAATAAGCAGCTTCATTATTTTCTTTATCTATTTCTCTATCTTTTATTAGTTTTGTAATATAATCGATTGCAATTTTATTTTTTCCTTCAGCAACGTAAATCGTTGCTAATTGGAGATAAGCCTCGTCTTTACCCTTCACAGCAATTGCCTGTCCAACAGCTTCTTCAGCTTTTGTATATTTTTTATCATCATAAGCTTGTCGTGCTTGTTCCATAAACTTTTGATATTTAGCATTTGTTGTGTAGAAATAAAACAACGTCGAACCACCTATTACAACCACTACAGTTGAACCAATAATCAAAATCCGTTTTTTATTCTTTTTCCACCATTTAGAAAAAGGTGACGGTTCACTTTGTTCATGCGCTACTGTAAGTGGTTGATTGGATGCTTTTGCATTTAAAATCTCATCATCTATATCATATTCCACTTGTTTTTTTGTTTGTTTTCGGCTCTGTAGAATGCTATTTGGCACTGTAATTGTAGCTGCTACTTCTTGCTGCGACTCTGTTCCTTGCTCTTCTTCTATCTCTTTAATAATGCTTTCAATTTCCTGTTTTAACGCCTGATCAATGTTTGGAAATTGTACGATTCGTGAATAGACGAAACAAGCAAATGCTGCATTGTTTTCTCGTTCCAATTCAGTAGCTAATTCCAAATAATGTTGTAGGACCATTTTATTATTTATTTCAGGCTCTTGACTCTCCATAGTTTGAATGATATATGCGAGTTCTTTTTGCAGAGCTGTTGATGAATTGAGTGAATTGAAAATTATTTTATATTCATATAATGCCGCTTGTTTAAATCCTCTCTCTTCTAATAATCTTGCAATTTCCAAACATTTTGATACAAAAAGAGAGTGTTCTTCTGCTGACTGCCTTTCCGCATCAATTTTTATTATTTCTCTCGCGCTATTAAATACATCGTACCACTGTGCAAAGCTTGGGCATTCTGCGAAAGAATTACTACTCCATGCCTGCTTAAATAATTTTGCAATTTCCCCGTTCCATTGATTATGTAATACTTGCTGAAGTAACGTATATCTTTCACATTCTGTCTGCATTTCTTCCGTTTTAAAGTAACTTGCATCCGTCCATTTTTTATTTCGAACTTCTTCACTACACCAACTTAATATTTCTCCTATTAAAATAGCACCTGCAAATCGATCGGCTTCTTTTTGCCATACTCCACTTGTCAAATACTTTGGTGCGTAACCCGCTGAACCTGCTGGCAATAATGACGGTCTTTTCGTTTTTGGGCCATACATTTGCTCAACATCAACAAGTTCGATATTGTGTTGGCCTTCAATTGCATTTTCACTTAAGAAAGGTACAAGTACGTTGCTAGACGATAAATCATTATGAGCAACTTCATTTTCTTCCATCATTTTAAGTGTTGTAAGAAATGCTTCTGCAATAAAGAAACATTGTTCTTTTGATAACATTCGTTGTTCTTGTAAAATATCAGCCCAAGTTGGACCTTCAATCCAAGGCATTACAATACTATTAGCAAGATCTTCTGATTTTTCGATAGCAGATGTATGTTCTTCTTTAGTAACGATATAGCGTGAACATACTTTCAGACCTGCTAAGGAAGAAAGTGGTTTCAGAAATGCTAGTTGATGTTTTTCCTCACGATAGCGTTCCTTAAAAACTTTTAATGCAATTCGTTCTACACCATTTTCCTGTTGTAATTGATAAACGGTTCCTTGCCTTCCCTCTTGGCCATAGGGCATTTCAATACCAATTACAGCTGGGTGTTTCTCAAAACGATAAACATCTTTATTAAGATTAATTTTTTCTCCTACTTCTGGTCGGAATCCCATTTTATCCCCTTACTCTCGTATAACAATTTTTCAAAAAAAGACCAGGAACAATAGCTCCTGGTCTTTTGCAATTGTTCTATTCTTAGTATGCGTTATCTGTGTTACGGAATTTATCAGCGATACGTTTTAAATCTGTTGAAATACCTTCTAAAATTGGAATGTATTGTTGCATTGCTTGTTTAGATTGGATAAATTCTCCACGGAACTTCGCTTGTGTTGCCCCAGCCCATTGTCCTTCTAAACTATTAATATCGCCTTCAAGTCTATTAATTTGACTTTGTGCTTCTCCTGCTGCGTTTTTAAAGTTTCCTGCGATTCTTTCAAGTTCTTCTGGTGTGATTTTAATTTCTGCCATTGTAATAATTTCCCCTTTCAAATCATAAATGATACAACAATTAGATTATAAACTATATTCATACAATTTTTAAAGAGCTAAATTACAAAAAAATTCTATTTTCTAGTAATTTAACCCTATTTTAATATTATTTCACTTTTAATTCAGCCCATTTCACACTAATTTTATCTATCATCGTGCGAAGTAAATGTAATGGTGTATATGCACATTTTATTTTTATTGGCTTTCTACGTATACAATATCCATCCCCACTTAATAATTCTTGATCCATTTCAGTATGTGGAAGTTTCATATTAAAGAAATACACATCGTTATTTTGTGTCGTTCCCAATAAATAACCAATACTTCTCTTTCTAATTTCCGCAAACCATTTTTCATGAGAATAGCTATTTAAACTAGACGTTGTAGCCGCTGTCATAAAGTGAATCCCTTTATTTTTACAGTTTTGGACTATTAGTTCCATTTTATTTTTCGCCTCATAATCAGTAGATAATACAGTTAACATTTGATCAATATCATCAATTGCAATGATTATTCTCTTATATGGAAACTCTACTGTTACGTTTGGATCTATAGAAGGCATTATTGGTTCTCTATTATTTATTAGCTCTAACAATTCATCTAACATTTCTTTTAATTGCATACCCTCTGTAACTTTCTTCTTCACATGAGGTAAATCTCCAAGAGCTAATAAGCCTGTAGGTCTTTCACCAAGGTCTACTAAGTATAGCTCAACCTTTTCAGGAGAGTATTGGTATGTAGTAGTGAATAGAAGTGTTTGTAATAACGATGTTTTTCCACCTTCTATTCTTCCCCCAATAAATATATGACTCATTTCATCTAAAGAAAAGCTTTGTAAGCGAATATCCTCTGTTTCTATACCTGCTGAAATTTGGGCTGTTTCTAATTTTTCAACCATATGCTCTACAAATATTTCTTTAGGTACCATTGGAATAGCTTTTGCTTTTTCACCATCCCATTCTCCATTCATTTTTTGAATAATTGTTTTTAATTGTTGAGAATACTCAAGTTCACTTTCCCCAATAAACGGCAATGCTGCTTGGAATAATTCCGGCGGTTGCCCTTTCATTAATCCACGGCCAACAGGAACTTCAATTAATGGGAATTTAGGTCTGCCTACTAAGTTATGGTATTCTGTTCCATCTTGCAATTCAAATGTAAGTGCCATCGGTATATTATTACGAACACGATCGAACATATCAATTGTTTGATTCAGAGAGAAATAGAAATAAACTCCGTATGTACTTGATTCACGCAATAACAATTCTAATACTTCATTTTCTTTCTCGAATTCATTTTTGAATCTTATATAACCATCTACCATTACTACTATAGCTGGTATTTTCTTTTCCACCATTCGGTTATACATAGAGAATGACTTTGCACCGATATTAGAAAAACTCTCTTTTCTATGCGTGATTTCCTTCTTTAAAAATCCAAATAGACGTTTCATTTTCTCATTTTCGCCTTCTTGTATAATCCCGCCTATATGAGGTAAGTCTCTAAAATCTAAGAACATTCGACCAAAATCAATAACATAGAAATTCACTTCTTCTGGTGTGTGCGATACAGCTAAGGACATAATAATTGTTTGCAACATCGTCGTTTTCCCTGTACCTGGCATACCATAAATATTTAAATGCCCTTCTTGTAAATCTAACTTCAGAGGATATTGCGCTTGATTTGCAACATCATCAATTAATCCTACTGTTACTTGTAAATATTCTTTCGGTTTATTCCACTCAGCAATTGTCCAATTTTCCATAGCATAAAATTCTTTTAACAATAATTTTTCCGGTAATGGATCCAGCCAAGGTCCTGGTAATGCTTTAATATTTTCTTTTTCTGATACGCTCTGTACATATTGAATAAAAGCTTGTAATTGCTTTGGACTATTTGTCATTGGTTTTGGACGCTTTTTCACTTTTATTCTTTCACCGGAAAGCTTCACTTCTGTAAAGTCAACAATATCAAGAACTTTCTCTTCATCTGGATTATAAGGTGCTCCGCTCCATGCAGATTGGAATAATTCCAATACTTCATTGCTACCAACTTGAAGATATCCTCGCCCTGGTACATTGATTTTAGATGCATCTGGAATCTTTAACATTTCACGACTATCCGCGTCATCTTGTACACGTAAACAAATTCGAAAACGTGAGTTACTCCAAATCTTGTCATTTACAACCCCTGAAGGTTTTTGAGTTGCTAATAATAAGTGAACTCCTAATGTCCTTCCTATTGCAGCGACACTAATTAGCTCGTCCATAAATTCTGGTTGTTCCTTTTTCATTTGAGCAAACTCATCAATAACAATAAATAAATGTGGTAAAGGTTCTTTTTCACGCCAGCTTGTTTCATAATATTCATCTAGATGCTGAACATTTCCAGCTTGAATGAATAATTTTTGTCTCCGTTCTAGTTCTGCCTTTAATGAAATTCTGGCACGCTCAATTAAGTTCGGGTCCTCTAAGTTCGTAATAGATGCAATAATATGCGGTAATCCCGCAAATGTGTTTGACATCCCACCACCTTTATAATCGATAAGCATAAATGCCATCTCATGAGGGTGATAGGTTGCTGCTAACGCTGCTATTATAGACTGAATTACTTCACTTTTTCCTGATCCTGTTGTGCCAGCCATTAGGCCGTGTGGACCATGCCCTTTTTTCTCTATTTTATCGTGAATATTTAGAAAAACAGGTTTACTTCCTTCTCTTACACCAATTGGAACCGGTAATGAAGTCGGATATCGATTTTCTTTCCATCTCTCTAGCACTTGTAGCTCTTCCATATTTTTAGCTTGAAACAAGTCTAAAAATGTTAATACTTTCGGAATGTTGGCTGCTGTAGAACTTTTCATTCGAATTGGAGCAATGCTTCGCGCTCCTAGTTCACATCGCTCGAATGAAAGTCGATCTACTTTAAAACTAGCACGCGTTGTTCCACTATTTTCAGCTGAACTTGAAAACGTTTCTACTAACTCACCATTTTCTCCATTTAAGCTTATTACAAGATCACATTCCATCGGTAAGCGTTCCTTTTGTTCCGCAAAAATAAATGTAGAAGCTCCTACACTTTCACCTTCTCTAAGTAACATTGGAGTTAAAGGATCATCTTCTAAAAACTCTCTCGCTGATAAGAAAAATACATACATCGGAATTAAAGGAACTTTTGCATCTGCTTGCGCAGAGGAATTATAGATTCTACGCATATTAAGTGGGGTAAATAGTACTTCAGCTAATTTCTGTGCATCTTGTTGATTTTCAGATAAAAAGCGCATACTTCTCTGTTCATCCCATACATGAGGAAGCCACCTCATCCAATCCCACTGCATTTTCTCCTTCTCATGATAAAATGCTGCTATTTTCACTTCATTTGGTGCATGATGCGTCATAATTTGTGTCGTTACAATTCGAATAAAGTTTAGTCTATCTTCTTTATTTCCGACTACACCAATTACATCATTTTTTTTCAAAGAAATTGAAATATGTCCATTCGGTATCGTATTGAAATCTCTTTTCACATTTTGTGCTTCTGTAACTAATGGATTTTCTTCGTAACCTTTCTGTTCAGGCACCTTCAATTCTACAAGGAATGGTCTTTCTCCTGTACCAATACGAATATCTAAAAAGTCTGGACTTTCAGGTGTTCTCTCCCACAAATTACTTTCCCTGTTTTCAATTCTTTGTACACTTTTTAATGGGCTTGGATTTTGTGTAATTAAATATTTTGCTTGTTCAACCTTTAACGTATCTAATTCCACTCGATGCTTTTGAATTTGCTCTAAATATCTTGTTTGTAATTGTTCAACCATTTGACGATGTTCTTTCTTTTTACGGAAATGCCCCATCGTTGTAATTATATATGATCCCAACATCGGAATACTTGAAACCATCATTAATGGCATATAACTTGAATTCATCTTCATAAATTTCATCATTACAAAATATAATACCAATGTTAAAACTGTCATCATTGCAGGCAGTAACATTGTTTCAATTGAAAACTTCGGCTCCTCCGGTATATTCGGTGGATCATGAATAATAACATCCCCTGTTGGTATATCTACTTTCACACGCGGAGAGCGTTGAAAATACGGTGATTTTTGCACAAAACATTTCTCCTTCCCCATCCAAAAACTATTACTCAATGATTTTCCATACATAATCTTCTTCACTAGAAGACATATCTTGTTTAACAGGTTCATTATAAACTTCTTCTGCTGGCATCATTTCAAAAGAAGGGATAATTGCTCCTTTTTTATGTAGCATTACATATTGTCCATCCCACACATCATTATCGCGCAACGTTTCATCATTTCGAATAGAATGCCACTCTTCTTTATCTTTTGCCACTCTAATTTCATAGATCCCGCTCAATGCTTCATCTATTTTTTCATGATGTAAAATCGCTTCAATAATTTGTACCACTTTTACGTCATTTGGAATTGCAATATCAATTTCTTCATTTGACTGTTTTATGTATGTCACAATAATCTCTTCCACGTTAATTCACCTTTTTTCCATCGTGTTTATTACCAAGAAACATCTAAAAATGAAATATCATCGCTTGTCGGAGAGTTCTGTGCCCTCTCAATTTCTTTTAACACTTCCTCAAAGTTATACTGCTTAAGCGGCACAAGTCCGTCTGAGTGAATAACTATCCGATTCGCTTCTTGCCTAGATAATGCCTTTGAAAAAACCGCCAATTCCCCACCAATAATACCTCGCTGTGTAGACCATCTTTTCTCTATATTTCTCTTAAACTTCATTACATTCGAACAATTCTCCTTATCTTGAAACAATTGTACAAATGAATCGCCATGTGTAACTATCGTTATTTGTACTTTATCTTCATTTGGAATGAGTTCTATTTTCCCGCCAATAAACATCGTTTCACTACCTTGTTTTCGCTTTTCCTCCAAGACATCGCGAAGTAACCACGGTGTTTTTTCTGGCAACCGAAATGCACTCACTTCCTCTGAAGCTTCTTCAATCCAATTATTTAACTGTTCATTTAATAATGTAGCAATATCCATTTCACTTTCTTGACATGTTTCAAACAAGTTTACTAACTTCATACCAAGAAATTCCGCAGCAATTTCACCATGAAAAGACAGCCCTACACCGTCACATAACGCAAATATGAAACTAGTTCCATTATCTTGAAATGCTAGGAAGTCCTGTCCACACTCATTTAAATCCTGCGTTTCCTTTGCTCTTACATAGCTATATCGATAAGAAAAATGATTGGTTTTCTTATCTTGCAATACCGTTTCTTTCTTTTGCGATAGGATATATTTCACCATACTTCCCCCTCCTATCGAACCGGCGTTGCAGCCGACATTTGAAATCCAAGTGATACTAAATCCGCATTTGTCCCAGGAAACATCATCACCGCACCATCTGCAATATGAAATCCATGTTCTGTCATCATCTCACGATAGCTTTGAGGGATAGGCGATGAAAGTCTTTGCAACTTTGCACCATATTCATCTGTAATCTCTGTATTTGGCATAATGCCTTCCCACTTCTTTATATTAGTAATGTGTTCTTGCATGATTTCATCTGAAATAAAAATATTTTCAATTAGTACATTTCCATCAGGTACAGACATATTCATAATTCTTCGCACAATTAATTCTGGATCTTCACCAGTAGAAGCACCATCTGTCATATGACAAACAACAGGAGCTGGCCCGTCTTGTAAATTTGGTAATTCCTTTTGCAATAACTTCTCTACTACAGAGAAAGCTTTTGCTGTATCAGTTAAACGATGCGTTTGTATTTTTTCTAGAGGGCGAAGTCTTGCTACCTCGTCTATTGTTTTCACCCCACCCAATAAATCAAAAACATGATCGCTATAGGCTAAAATAGATAACTTATATCTCGGGAGCAAGCGACTACCTTTTGTTGAACGAAATACCATTTGGCGAATCGCTAAAGAAAGAGCATCCGTTACAATATCAATTCTTCTTTTTTCTTCTCCGCCTGCATCCATCATTTGGTTCATTGATGCGCTTACATCAAGAAGATAAATTATATAAGCTGGTGTTTGTTGTGTTGCTTGAGTTTGATATAACATGTTTCATACCCTTCCATACATTATTATATGAACTTTTTTTATATTCATATTTCATTATAACTTATGAATTTTCTTTTTCTCAATTCATTATAAAATGTTCTTAATATAATTTACATATTTTCACACAAAAAAACTATTATTCCTTTTAACATATGTTGAAATACATAAACCCCTTCTGTAATATAGAAGGGGTTTAAAATTATGGTATAAGACGAGTACAATCTCTCGGAAAAGCACTCGCTTCTCGTACATTTGTTAATTCTAATAGTTTATATACAACTCTCTCTAACCCAATTCCAAAACCACCGTGCGGAGGACAACCGTATCGAAATGTATTTAAATACGATTGAAATTTATCGGGATGTAATCCTTTTTCGTGAAACGAAGCGAGTAACATTTCATAATTATGAATTCGTTGTGCTCCTGATGTTATTTCTAATCCTTTATATAGTAAGTCGAACGAATCAGTTATAGCTGGATTCTCTTTATTCGGCATCGTATACATCGGTCTCGCTTCTTTCGGATAATGTGTAATGAAAACAAACTCACTCTTATATGTTTCCCTCACATATTTCCCTAGTAACTTCTCACCTTCTGTATCTAAATCCCCAATTGGCGATTCTTTCCGATACTTACTTTTCAAAATTTCTTGCGCTTCTAACAATGTGATTTTCGGTATTTCTGTAATGACAGGTACTTCTATTTGTAATAGTTGTAGTTCTTTCTCACAGTTTTTTGCTACTTGTTGAAACATATATCGTAATACATCCGTTTCTAATTGCATCACTTCATGAAAATCATTTATAAAGCCAATCTCTACGTCTAACGATATATATTCATTTAAATGACGGGAAGAATTGTGATGTTCCGCTCTATATACAGGTGCAATTTCAAAAACACGTTCTAATCCTCCCGCTACCATCATTTGCTTGTAAAACTGTGGTGATTGAGCTAAATACGCTTCTTTTTGGAAGTATGGAAGCTTAAAAACATTTGCTCCTCCTTCTGCCCCTTGCGAAACAATTTTTGGAGTAAATATACGTGTGAAATCGTTCTCTATAAGGAATTCACTAAAGCTCTGGACGAGCGTAGATTTCACTTTAAATATAGCAGCGGTTCGCTCATGTCTTAATGATAATACCCGTTCATTCAGTAGTTGATCTAAGCCAACTTGTAACTTCTTTTTATTTATTTCAAATGGAAGTGGTTCTGCGCCATTTAATATTTTCGCTTCGTGAGCAAGCACTTCAATCCCTAATTCTGTTTTCGAAGTCTCTACTATTTGGCCTACGACTTGAACAACACTCTCCACATCTACTTTAAATCCAGCTAGCTCGTTTTCTAATACGCATTGCATAACCCCTGATCGATCCCTTATTAATAAAAAACTAACATTACCTAGATGACGAATCTTTTTTACCCATCCTTGAAGTAATACAACCTTTCCGCTTTGCTTCGTACATTCTTTTGTGAGTGAACGCTTCATTATTTGATCCATTATTTTGCCCTCCAATAATTTTATATTTATTTACGTTATTGTTGTCATCGTCATCATCCACGGTCACTCACCTCCCTTAAAAGAATACAAAAATCCGCCCCTATAAATAGGGACGGATTTTTCCGCGGTACCACCCAAATTGTCATAATGACCATCTTAGTCCTGATAACGGTAGGTACCGTTTGCTTTTACTAATTATCACGTTCAAAGCAACACTCACAGGTGTCTTTCCATCATGCGGTATCGCAATCTTCTCAGCAACCGATTGCTCTCTGTAGACCTTTGCATCATGTACTTTTCCTGATCATCACTTTTTATATTTACAGAGTATTCTATCTCTTCGCACTATAAAATGCAAGCACTTTTAAATATATTTTAATTTTTCACATCCACTTTTGTACAATTTCCTCTAAGGCCATTCCGCGTGAACCTTTCAATAAAACAACATCTTTTTTCGTTACTACTTTTAATACTTCCTCTGCTATCTCGGCTTTATTATCAAATGATTGTACTTTTCCTGCATGATAGTTCTTTCTTGCTTCTTCCGCTACAATTTTGGCTAACTCTCCATACGTAAATACATATTGAATGCTCTCCTCATTTAACATTTTACCAATTTCTCTATGATATGTTTCACCTTTCTTCCCTAACTCCAACATATCCCCAATCACTATCATTTTTTTCTTATAGGCATTTAACTTCTGTAACGTTTCAATTGCAGCCTTCATGGAGGAAGGACTGGCATTCCATGCATCGTTAATAATTGTAAAACCTGTTTTAGCGGTTAAAAACTGAAAGCGCATTTGTGTAATATTTATTTGTTGCAATGCTTCTTGTATTTTTTCTGTAGAGACTTTGTAAAATTGCCCTACAGCGATTCCAACGATCGCATTTAAAATATTATGTTTTCCATGTAAGGGAACATCGTACTGTATTTTTGTATGATTTAATTTAAAATGAACACCATATCCATCTAATTGTACGTTCGTTGGAAACAAATCATTTGTATACTTTCGACCAAATGACTTACTTTCTATACCTAGCATATTAATATTTTGAGAAAGTAATGGCTCGTCACCATTATATAGGAACAGTCCATCGTCATGTAATCCGTCTATAATTTCAAATTTAGCCTTCGCAATCTCTTCTCTTGATCCAAGCGTCTTTAGATGTGACTGTCCAATCATTGTAATAATCGCTACATCTGGCTGTGCGATTCGTGATAAATTTCGAATTTGTCCTTTTTCACTCATTCCCATTTCAAGTATTAAGAACTCAGTATTTCGTTCCATTTCTAAAATTGTTAACGGCAAACCGATTTGACTATTAAAATTACCTTTTGTTTTATGCACTCTATAAGTTGAACTTAAAATGCTTCCTATTATATCTTTTACCGTAGTCTTGCCATTACTACCTGTAATTCCTATTACTTTTACATTTATCTCTCTTCGATAAAATTGTGCCAATTGTTGCAAAGCAAACAAAGTGTCATCCACAAATATAATTGGAATCCCTTTTGGCGGAGTACCGTAAGACTTTTTCCACAAGGAAGCGACAGCTCCATTATCCATTGCTTCTTTCACATACTCATGCCCATCTTTCATCCTAATGATTGGAACAAATAAATTTCCTTCTTTCATGTTTTTGGAATCTATACAGACACCATGTATTTCTAAATGATGAAATGATTCGTATAACCCTTCTCCATCTATTACTTCTTCAAGTTTTTTCAAATTCATTTGAATCAAAGTATCACCTTTTTCCATTAAATTACATACTTACTGTTTTATTTACACATATTAATAAAAATTTTATAGCGAGGTGTGTATATGCAAAAAGCGATTAGTTTCTTTCTCCTATTGTTTTGCCTAATTGTAGTAAACGAAACATACGCCTATTCACCAAAATCTTTACCAATCTCTCAAAACTCTGATCAATGGCAAGTGAATATTGCTGAACCGAAAAAAGTAAACAAAAAAAAGCTTCAAGCTAAAAAAGATGAATTCCAAACTTATCAATTTTCAGTAAAAAATGTCGGAAACAGTGAAGTATATAACGTACAAGTCGAAGTATTCCGCAACGAACCAAAAACAAAAACGAAATATGAACTCTTCTCTCTCAAGGAAAGTCGTTTAGCAAGTGGAAAAACTGGATTTGAACACGCTAATTTACCTGTTGCTACAAAAGCAGATGAAGTTGATGTTATTATTACATGGCAAGAACACCCTTTCCGCTCCATGCGAAATGGTCAAAAAGTGGAGTCTAGAAAATTTAAAGAGCATTTTGTTTTTAAAGACGAAAAAAATAAATGAAATGCGAATAAATTCACATTATCATTCATATAGCTTACTTTACTAGTACCAGTTCTAAGGCAAATTAAAAAGTCGTGGCTTATACATGCCACGACTTTTTATATTAATTCGTACTAATTCCTCTCGCTGCCCAAATACGATCGATATCAGCGGCATGTTGTCCGCCATATAAAAGAGCATCTGCTTGCTTAATTGCTTTCGCTCCATCACTGAATTTAGAGTTTGGTGTTAACGACCAGTGCGATTGTAAAATAATTTTCGTTGCTACATCACGACCAAATGCTTGCGCCATCTCATATTGTCCTTGAGCCCAAATTTCTCCATCATCATGTACTTCATTCGTAATATCTTTCGGATACACTTTATTATTATCTAATCGGCGTAAGCACGTTGGATCTGAACTAGAATAAGCAGTCGCATCCCATTCTCCAACACATGCTTTTCCGTAGCCTGTTGTCGATACTGCATCTTCATACGTAGCACCTAAGAAATCACCAAACCCTTCTCCCATCGCTCCACCTTCTGCAGAACTACCGAAGCCAGGAACTTGGTTATCTTGAATTGAATGTCCATATTCATGTGCGATAATACCTGCATCTTCTGCATCATCTACTCCACCAGTACCAAAGGTTAAAGCTTTCGTTGTCGGAGAATAAAACGAGTTGTCCGCCGTCGTTCCATTTACATTCACTTTAATAGAGCGATTATTAATATTTTTAAAACCTAGACTTTGAATGTAACGTTGTAAAGTATCGATATGATAATACGACATCACATCTTCAAAGCTATCATTTGCACGTGTATAGTTAAATTGTAAGTTTGTAGATTTCGTTTTTGCTTTTGAGGAAATCGTTACATACTCTCCAATTAAAAATCCTGTCCCATCTAAACCTTTTAACGTAACAGTCTTTAATTGGTTCGTTAATGCTGTTGAATCTGCATCATTGTTATCTTTTAAACCTACTTTACTACCGCTAGATACGACTGGGTTAGGTAAAAATACTTTTCCTGATCCTTCTGCTTTACGGTTTATATCAACCTTTTTAATTAACTTTCCATTTTCTGCATCAACAAATGTTTCCCATGCACCAAATGGATTATTAGAATGGACTACAACTTTATATACTGGACGAGCAATTCCTTCTTCAACAATATATCCAAATTCTTTCTCTGTAGGAGCCCATAAGTTTTGTTCACTTACTTCTCCAACATACGCCATTGATTTTTGTATTGCATCTTTTTCACTAATTTTTGTAGTAGCTTCCTTCACACCTTTAACAGATTGATAATCAGAAACAGCAAGTACTCCCTTTCCCTCTCCGTTAAGAGTAACTGTAATTTGTTTTGAAAATACAGGCGCACCATTCACAACTTGTTGGAACCTAACATATGAAGCTACTGACGTTTCTGTTGTAGAAATATATTGTAAGTCTGAAAGGTCTGCTTTTAATCCATACTGCGCAGCATTTTCTTTTAAATATTCTGTTGCTTTTTTCTGCGGCGAATAAGCTTCTAGCTTTACTTGCTGTTGTTTTTCCAATGCCGAAACTGTAGAAATTGTCCCCATTACTAACGGCACAGTCATTGCCATTGCCACCATTTTTTTATTAAACATAGAACCACTCCCCCTAATAAAGTAGCTCAACCTTATCCCATTACCACTAGGCAATCATTCCCCATAAAATGGGGGGAATAAAAATTGAATCTACGAGTAATTCTCTATGAACAATTCTATTACCTTTCCATTTAGGGGGAGTGAAATTTTCTCAATATTTATGTGTAAAGCGAAAACAATACTGTAGAAATAAATTTTAACAGCATTTTAATTAGCGTGTTATGGAGAAAGAATTTTTCTAGAGGTCCTATCGAATGTATTATGCAGAAAATAGCCGGATAAATTTCCATCATACAAAAAGGAAGTTGGAATCATTCCAACTTCCTTTTCTTTAATTAACTGAGCTTAATTTAATGCGGACTTTTGTCTCACCTAAAGAAATTTCATCGTCTTTATTCGTTAAGTGACCAAATGTAAATTGTTTAACGAGTAAGTTTTCTTCCAACAACTCTTTATGATTCGTTAACGTTTGCTGTAGTTCTTCCTCTGTATCAAGAATTACATCTACTCGTAAATTAACAGGTAAATTCAACTGCTTACGATATTCTTGAACGGCGCGAATGAATTCACGTGCTACCCCTTCTTGTAGCAATTCTTCCGTTACATTCGTATCTAACATTACTGTATATTGTCCGTTAGTTGTATTAGAGAATCCAGATTTCGCAACTTTCTCTACTAATACATCTTCAGTCGTTACAACTATTTCTTCTCCTGATGCTACTTCGTAAACTGCTCTTTCTGTAGAGACAAAGTTTTGTACCTCGTCTTGTGATAATTGTTTTAGCCAGCCATTTACTGCATTCACATTTTTACCGAACTTCGGCCCAGCCGTTTTAAAATTCAGCTTTAATTGATAAGATGTGTATTTCGTTTCATCGAGTTCAACATGGAACGCCTTCACATTTAACTCATCCATAACGATATCACGGTAAGATTCCCAATCCATATCATTTTCATTATGCTCAAGTAATACAAGTTCCGCTAACGGCTGTTTTACTTTTAAAGAATGTTGATTACGATTACTTCTTCCAAGTTCAACAACTTGTAAAACTGCATCCATTTCCGCTTCTAATTTCGGCTGAAGTAGTGATTCATTTACAACTGGATAATCCTCTAAATGAACGCTACTTCCAGTTAAATTCAAATGAATATCTTCAGCGACAAACGGTGTAAATGGTGCAATTAGTTTACTAATTGTTACAAGCACTTCATGAAGTGTCTCATACGCAGCTGCTTTTTCAGCATTCATACCAGATTCCCAGAAACGATTACGTGATCGTCTTACGTACCAGTTACTTACTTCATCTACAAGCGTCGCGATTTCACGAGCTGCATTCGTAAATTGATAATCATCAAGTGCAGTTCTCACTTTTTTCGTTGTGCTATGCAATCTTGATAATACCCATTCATCCAATTTCGTCCGCTTTACGTCATACGTTTCGTTCGAATTATACTCATCTAAATTTGCATATAAAACGTAGAAGCTATACACATTAACTAATGTATCTACAAATTTAGATTTTGCTTCTAATACTGTTCTTTCAGAAAAACGCTTCGCATTCCACGGAGCACTGTCAACGAGTAAAGCCCATCTTAAAGCATCAGCACCAAACTTCTCTACTAAATCAACTGGATCTAGTGCATTCCCTTTACTTTTAGACATTTTCTGTCCTTCCTCGTCTAGAACATGCCCTAGTGATAGCACTCGTTTATACGGTACTTTTCCAGTATATAGTGCTGATACAGCTAATAAACTATAAAACCAGCCGCGTGTTTGATCAATTCCTTCTGCAATTACATCTGCTGGAAACTGTTCTTCAAATAACTCTTTATTTTCAAACGGATAATGATATTGCGCAAATGGCATCGAACCACTATCAAACCAAACATCAATTACTTCTGGTGTGCGATTCATTGTACTTCCGCATTTTTCGCAGCAAACTTGCACTTCATCTACATATGGCTTATGCAATTCTAAGTCTTCAGGTGTCTCTTTCATACTATGCTTTCTTAAATCAGCAATGCTTTTCGGTGCGAATTGATGATCGCAACTTTCACATTCCCATACGTTTAATGGTGTTCCCCAATATCTATTTCGGCTAATATTCCAGTCCACCATGTTTTCTAAAAACTTACCAAATCGTCCATGTTTCATATGATCTGGATACCAAGTAACAGTATCGTTGTTTTGTAAAAATGTATCTTTAATTGCAGTCGTTCGGATTAACCAACTTTCACCTGCATAATAAAGAAGTGGTGAATCACAGCGCCAACAATGTGGGTAACTATGCTCATACTTTTCTTTATGATAAAGTAAACCTTCCTTCGCTAAATAACGAACGATATCTACGTCACAATCTTTTACAAATTTACCTTTCAAAAATGGTACTGCTTCTGTATATTCACCTTTCTCATCTACAACATGTAAGAATGACAACCCTTCACTTTGAACGACTCTATAATCGTCCTCTCCATATGCTGGAGCAATATGAACGAGTCCTGTACCACTATCTGCCGT
Organism: Bacillus cereus group sp. Bc061; assembly: GCF_027715825.1. Classification (NCBI taxonomy): domain Bacteria; kingdom Bacillati; phylum Bacillota; class Bacilli; order Caryophanales; family Bacillaceae; genus Bacillus; species Bacillus cereus group sp. Bc061. Next base: position 722,642 of record NZ_JAQFTZ010000001.1, on the reverse strand, counting down.
TACAAAATCTGCTCCGATAACGCGGTACCCATTTGTAACTTCTTTCATCGGAAACGGTGCTGTATAAGAAGTATTTAATAATTCTTCTCCTTTATGAACAGATAATACTTCATAGTTTTCTTTTAATACATCTCGTACACGTTCTTTCGCAACAATGTATACATGACCTTCTTGTTTCGCTTTCACGTATTCCATATTTGGATGTACAGCGAGTGCAACATTTGCTGGAAGTGTCCAAGGTGTTGTCGTCCAACCTAGGAAGTATTCATTGTCACTATCTTTCACTTTAAACTTAACTGTTGCACTTAAATCTTTTACTGTTTTATACCCTTGGGCAACCTCATGTGAACTTAGTGAAGTTTGACAACTTGGGCAATATGGTGAAACTCTATGCCCTTTATACAATAATCCTTTTTCATGAATCGTCCCTAAAATATGCCATACACTTTCGATATATGGATTCCCTAACGTAACGTATGGATCATCCATATCTACCCAATAACCGATACTTTCAGTGAATTCACGCCACTGCTTCTCATATGTGAATACACTCTCTTTACACTTCTTAATAAATGGTTCAATTCCATACTCTTCGATTTCATGTTTACCAGAAATACCAAGTTGTTTCTCAACACCTAATTCTACAGGTAAACCGTGTGTATCCCATCCCGCTTTTCTTAATACTTTATAACCAGACATCGTTTTATATCTTGCTACTACATCTTTAATTGTTCGTCCAAGTGCATGACCTACATGTGGTAGTCCGTTCGCCGTTGGTGGTCCTTCATAAAACACAAAAGATTGTGCGCCTTCTCGATTCTGAATTGATTGTTCGAAAATGCTCTGCTCGTTCCACTGTTTACGAATACGTGTTTCTCTCCCTACAGCTGACTCTTTTACATCTACTTTCTTCATCTACAATCACTCCTTTTGAATGTTTTAAAGCACACAAAAAACCCGTCCCTATAAAATAGGGACGGGTTTACCCGCGATACCACCCTAATTCTATTAGCTCTTCACTAATAGCACTTAGCAACGTACTATCATACGTGTTCTTTGTAACGGTAGACATCCGTCCGAGCTTACTCATTTTCAGCCTCGGCTCCTCGGAGATGATTTTCAAATAACGTCTGCACACCGGCTTTCAGCAACATACCGGCTCTCTGGGGAACAGTACACTATTTTACTCTTTCTCGTCTTCAGATTTGTATACTTTGTTAAAAGCTATTTTATGCCATTTGGTAATCAATTGTCAACTAATTCGAAATATATATTTAATTATGCCCTTTTTTCACTATTCTTATACAATTACTTTTCAAATTCTCGCAGTGCTGCTAAATTTTCATCATCCTCGATAAGTTCAGCGAAAAATCCCGACTCATCCTCACGAAGTACAATTTCAAGCTCTTCCTTCGCCTCTTCATTCCTGTTTAACTGTGCTAAATAACAAGCACGATCATATCTTGCTAACAAATCACTCGCATCCATTGTTACTACTTCATTTGTTATTTTTTCTGCCTTTATCGTTTGGCCAGCACCATGATATGAAGATGCTAAAGAAAGAAGAATTGCTGTTTCATTCGGATGATGGATAGAAGCATTTTCTAATACGTGAATTGCCTCTTCAAACCTCTCTTGACTTTGATATATTTCTCCTAAAGCAAGAAATGCTCTACTTACAAATGGTGTTTGCTCCGTTAATTGTAAAGTAATCTTTTCTGCTTTTCTTTCTTCTCCTGCTTTAAAGAATACTTGTGCCTGAAGAAGAAGAGTATCGTAATCATCTGGTAACTCTCGAACCATTTGCTTCGTTAATTCCATAGCATCTCTTAACATACCTTCTTCCTCGCACTCAACGAAAAGATTTACAAGTTGCTTCGCTACTTCATAATCCCATTTATTTTCTAGTGACGTGTGCAGAATCTCTATTGCTTCTCTATTCATCTCTACATTCTCATAAAATAGCGCAAATCGCTGAGCTGCCATACTATTTTTCGGATTTAACTGTAACGAAATTTCATATAAATCAATGATTGTAGTAATAATCGAAATTTCTTTCGCACGGTTTTTCATACGATAAAGAGCTCTCGTAAATATGGATTTCTTCGGCTGTTCATTTTGTTGACGTTCAATCCATCTTTCTGTAACTGCAGATGCAGCGTACATAAACGCCATACTTCTTTCTGCCTTTTTGACTTTTAATATGTGAAGAAAATCTCGTATGTTAGACCATTTCTTATGTTGTTCTATCGCTTTTACATATACATCAAATATACGTTCATTATTTACATCTTTTTGTATAACCTTCATTGCAATTTCAATTGCTTTTGCATTTCTATTTTTCACTAATACTTTTGCATAATGATATAAAACTTCTGTATGCTCACTATCTAATCGTAGTGCCTCTTCAATCTGTGCTTGTTCTTTATCTATTTCATCCATCGCTCCATACACATATGCAATCGCATCTAATCGCCATATTTCAGGCACTTCGTCCACTAATTGTTCTAGTTCAGTCAGCAACTCTTTCTGAAGATTCATTTCTACTGAAAGCTGCGCCAAATATTCCATATTAATATGCAGCGGCTCTTCTTTCATCGCCTGAACCATATGACTTTGTTCTTTAGAACGATTTTCTTCTTTTTCATATATTTCCGCAAGCTGTAAATGTACACCGACGAAATTCCCATCAAGCTCTAAACATGTTTCATATGCCTGTTTTGCTTCCGTCAATTGTCCTAATGCCATAAGTGTTTCACCAATTCGGTAATACGGTAATGCCGTTTCCTTTTGTTCTATCGCCCTTTTATATCTTTTCATCGCTTGGCCATACTGTCCGATAGATTCATATAAAATACCTGTATAACAACCATATTCACTTACTTCATTTCTTTCTTTTTGTAACGTTCTTAAGAATGCTATACCTCGCTGCACAAATACCGTTCCTTTAATTCGATTCACATATTCATCTAACGCGCTTGCTACATTATATTCGCTCTGCTTTATACCACTCTCTAACTTAGACAATGCTACTTTAAACCCTTCTTCACTTCCACCAAGTTCAACTTCAGCATCCCATAAAACCATTCCCGCATTCATAAGAAAATCTTGGCTCTTTTCAATTTGTTTTTCAATACCGAGAATATATTCTTTTGCTTCCTTATATTGTTCTCTTGCCATATAAACTTGCGTAAGTCCGAAGTGAGAATAAACATCATCATGATTTTCTTCTAAAGCACGAGTATACAACGATTCTGCTTCTTCCAGGCTATCATTTTGAAAATGATAGTCACCCAGTTTTACATATAGAGGTGCCTTATCATCACAATTCTCAATACCTTTTAATAAAATTTCTTTCGTACTTTCTTCATCCTTCAGACCAGATTCGTATATTTCTGCAAGTTTCGTATAAATGTAAGGTGCATTACTATCCAAATGAATCGCTACTTTAAGCCCTTTTATCGCTAAATGTAATTTCCCTAAATGATGCGCACATCTCGCTCGCTCATACCATACATGTGCCTCATTTTTATACTCTCTTAACAGGTCGTTAAAGATTTCATACGCTTCTTCATATCTTTCTAAATCTATTAATATTAACCCGTGATTCGTTAAAGTAAATCTTTCTGGACTACGTTCTAAAGCAACTTGAGAAAACTGCAATGCCTTATCAGATTGATCGATATACATATAGGATAACGCAAGGAAACTCCAAGCAATCGGCTGATCTGCGTCTAATTGTAATGAGGAACGAAAACTTGAAATCGCTTCTAAATAACTTTCCTGCTCAAAAGCATACCTTCCGTTTATGAAATGATATAAGGCACGACTATTTTTCTTCTCAACACTCGCAAGCATGTGCCCAGATTTTTCTAACTCTTCCAGGCGAATAAAGCACTGTGCACCATGTAATTTAACAAAATCTGAGTTAGGAAATTTCTCCATTAACTTTTCTATACAATATAAAATAAATTCTTTATCTACTTCAACATCTAAATGCTTAACCGTATATAACCACGTATTCGGATTATCACTCGTCCCTTTTAAAAACTGTACTAAGTCATGAATCCCCTCTTTATCTTGTTCATCCAAATGATCTGTTAAAGAAAAAATAGATTTAAAATAATGATGTTCTTCTTCATTTAAAAATGATAGTAGTTCCTTCTTTTCTTGCGGAACAAACGTAATTGCTAAACAACCTGTATAACGATATTTTTCTTGTAACTTACTATATTCCACAATAACTGGCTCTATAAAGTTCGGATCTTGAACATAAAAGGCCTGCAATGTATCATCATATCCAGCTAGTACTTGTACATGTGAAGCATGCTCAATATCTATACTTAATAAAACAGGAATTCCTTCATCAATCAGTCTCTTATAATTCTCTTCATTACCTTTAAAATAACGATATTCATAACCTAATTCTTCTAAATAAGAAACAGTATCTGAAAACTTCGATCCTGTCATATCAAAAATAAACTCTGCTATTTCATCTTGTGTACGTTTTTCTCCCCATAATTGCAACATCATTTCTAAACTTGTCGGCACACAATAATTATCCTTTTGTACAATGGGAACGATCGGCAGGTGAACCTTTTTTCCATCTGGATTTTTTTCTAAATTATGATATAAAGACCCTTTTAAACTTTTTTCTTCTTTTAATAACTGTTGTAAATCTACAAGTTTATTCATTTTGTACAGTGCTTCTGCTCGTAAATGTACGAAATAAGCTTTATACGCATGATAAGGAAGCTGTTTATTTATGTTATCTATTACTGATAACATATCTTCGTACTTCCCTAAATCTAATACATATTTTATCTTTTCAAAATGAAAATATGGTACTTGTGGGAACTTTACAATTGCATCATCAATTAGCTGCAATGCACGTTTTTGTTCTCCTTTATTCGCATATAACTGTGATAATAAATAGGTAGATAACTCTTCACAATCTTTATGCTGCATACCAGCTATAAATTGTTCTTCTGCTTTCTCCCATTCACCTGTATGCATATAGACGTATCCCCATTTATCAAACACGGCACGTTCACTGTACTCCTCTGCTTTTTGCATATAGATTAGCGCTTCTTCATTTCGTTTCATTTCCAACAAACATCGTACTAAAGTAAAATATGTTTTCGCTAAAAGATCAACTTCAATTTCTTCTTTATTTACCTCTTCTAATGAGTCTTTTAACAACTGTTCTGCTTCAAGGATTTTCCGCTCATCAATTAACTCATCACAATATAAAGAGAGCGTTCTCATATTTGGGAATTTTTTATAGGCGTAGCGAATGAGGAATGAACTGTATTGGTGCATAAGCCCTTCATCAGTAAGACGTATTAATATATCAAACTCCTTATGTGAAGGAATATTAGCAAGCCAATTCTTTACATAAGATAAAGTATTCTTTTCTTTTATATATGAAATTTCATTATTTATTTCCTGTAATCCATCTATAAATCTCTTGTCTTTCAAACAAGCATCTAACTGCTTAAAATCTAGCATGTATTCACCTCGAATATTTATTTATACTGCTACTTGCTTAGATTTTACACATCATATTGTATGTATTCAACTAAAATCTCCTATAATGGATAGTATTATTTAATATTATTCGAATTTATAACAAAATATAGTAAAAATGATTGTTTTTCTCTGTATTTTGTTTGATTATATGGAATAACGTAACATGTGGATCTTATTTTTATATAGCTGAAATCAGTACATGAAATTATATCGGCGATAATTCAAATATATCAGCGATTATATGTCGAATATCGACTTATCGACATTCAGCGACATGTTTCATCGTATTACTACCTATTAACATACTATTTCACCAAATGTAATTTTCATATTCGGAGCGTACACTAATGAAGAATGTATATGAAATGCTTTAAAAAATCGTAGTTCAGCTTCATATTGAGCTAGCGCATCATCATATGTTAATCCTCTGTCTATTAAACGTCCTATAAATTGCTGTTTATCACCTGGATTCCCCGCAATCCCCTCTTCCTTTAATGAATGATACAACTTCGCTTTACCATGATGGTGCATATTAGAATCTAAAAAGTTCACTTTATCACTTACTCTACATTCAATATTTTCCACGCCTAATTCACTTAAATATATCGGTATTTTCATACCAATATTTCCATCTTTTCCGCTTCTCTGTGTGTCATTTTCAAATAACTTCTGCAAAGTGCCTAACCTAATAAATTCCGATTGATTCTCCCCATCTAAAAAGTATGAAGACATATTTGATATCCAATGTGGTTCAAAACAGATTATTTTTCCGCCCTTTTTAACTGAATGTATCATTTTTTGTAGCATTGTTTCTGGAGTAGTCATATGTAATAAGAAAGCATGACAGATTGCTATATCGTATTTATCGTTCAGTTCAATTTCTGTAGCATCTCCTTCAAGAAATTCTGAATCATACGGAAGTAAACGAAACAACTCTCTCGCTTCCGCTATTAATGTTCCCCCGCTATCAATGCCTGTATACTTTGATCCTTTTGGAAGTAATGGCATTAATATTAAGCCTAAATAACCATATCCACAACCGTAATCAACGATATGTACTGGCTTAGTGATTCTCCAAACTGTATTTACTAAAAAGCTTACATAATCGTCATTGTAATATAAATCTCTTGTATTTTTTAAATAAGTTAGTTTACTGTTCCAATCATACGTTTCCAACGTCTAACGCCTCCTTTTATATACAAAACTAAAGTTCTCTATATAATAGTCGTATTCCTACACTTTTCTTAAAATTTCAAAGCAAAAAGCTAGTGTATTATTAAAAATACACTAGCTTTTTATTTGGAAGAAAAATTTAACAAGTACAATCACAATCAAAACAATCCGTACAATCCGTACAATCCGTACAATCTAAATCGCCACAATCTGCTTTTCTCTTTCTTTTGTTTCTCTTAAGATAATAATACAGTAGCCCAAACAATAGTATACAAATAGTAAAAGCTATTATTGCTTCTGTATACTTATTTTGAATCATAAAACCAATTCCACTTCCACCTGAAATAAAAATTAGAATTAAGTAAAACCAGAACATCTATGTAAATACCTCCGTTACTATATACCTTAAGATAATATCCAAATAACACTTGATGAAATAAATAACCCCATACCATTACCGCTTAATACACCAGTAGTTACTCTTAGTAAATTTGTGCTACTTCTCCATTTCCACTTTTGGGTAAATCCATCAATAAGTAACGGAATTTGAGCAGAAAATGATAGTATAATTGCAAAAAGAAATGAAAGTGTTATATAAAAATAAATTGGAAACATTAATATACCGATAAGCATGCCTGTACAACGCGCACATAAAGGTATGTATTTTTGTAGTTTAAGAAAACTTCTATCTGATCTTCTATGACAAGGAATTTGTAAAATCATATTTCGAATCAATATAAATCCTCCTCTCTAAAAAGATTTTAATTGATTTTGAAAATTAATTATATATCCAAATAAAAAACAAACCAGGTTTATATACTAAACCCAGTTTGTCAGTTTATTACTATGCTACATCTCCTCAGGTGCCTCCACCCCAAGTAAACGTAATCCCTCTTTTAATACAACCGTCACAGCATACACTAATGCCAGTCTACTGTCTTTCTCTTCACTCTCTTCTAATATACGCACATTCCCGTAATATTTATTAAACGATTGCGCTACATCTAATACGTATTTCGAAATAACTGATGGTTCATTTTTGTTGAAGGCTATTTCAATTACTTGTGGGAATTTATTAAGTAATTTTACAACGCTCCAGCTATGATCATCTTTTAATGCAAACGTACACGTTTCAAATTCTACGCTTTCTTTTCTTAAAATAGAGCAAGCACGTGCATGTGTGTATTGTACGTACGGGCCTGTTTCCCCTTCGAATTTCAGCATATTTTCTAATGAGAATTCAATATTGTGCATACGCTCATTTTTTAAATCGTGGAAGATAACTGCGCCTACACCGACTTGCTTTGCTACTTCTTCTTTTTGTTTTAAGTTTGGATTTTTCTCTTCAATATTTTGTTTTGCAAGTTCGATTGCTTCCTCAAGTACTTCTTCGAGTAAAATAACTCTTCCTTTACGTGTGGACATTTTCTTACCATCTTTTAAAATGAACCCAAACGGTACATGTTCCATTCCATCAACCCAAGTGTAGCCCAACTTTTTTAATACAGTGAAAAATTGATTGAAGTGTAAACTTTGTTCCGGGCCAACTACATATAACGCTTTATCAAAACCAAATGTGTTTTGACGATATAGTGCTGCTGTTAAGTCACGCGTTGCATAAATCGTCGCACCATCTGATTTTCTAATTAAGCAAGGCGGCATTCCCTCTTCTTCTAAATTAACGACTAATGCGCCTTCTGACTCTTCAAGCAAATCATGCTCCTCTAAAATCCCAATAAAGTCTTCCATTAAATTATTATAAAAAGCTTCTCCTTGAAAATTAGTAAATTCCACACCGAGAAGTTCATAAATACGAGAAAATTCTTTTAAGGATTCGTGGCGGAACCAATTCCAAAGCTCAACAGCTTCTTCATCACCTTCTTCTAATTTCTTAAACCAAGCGCGTCCTTCTTCTTCTAATTCTTCGTCGTCTTTTACCTCTTCATGAAATTGAACATATAACTTAAATAATTCACGTATTGGATCCTCTTTCACTACTGCTTCATTTCCCCATTTTTTATAAGCTGTAATTAACTTTCCAAACTGTGTTCCCCAGTCTCCAATATAATTAATTCCTACAACTTCATAGCCACATTTTTCAGCGATATGTTTCAATGAATTTCCTATCATTGTAGAGCGTAAATGCCCCATTGAAAATGGCTTTGCGATATTAGGAGAGGAATAATCGATAACGACCGTTTTTTCATATCCAAAATGATTGTGACCGTACTCTTCTTTCTCCGCTAAAATCGTTTTTAATACTGTATCACTTACCGTTTCACGATTAAAAAAGACATTTACGTAAGGACCAACAGCCTCTACTTTCGCAAAAAACGGATCACTTAATTTCTGTGCAACTTCCTTTGCAATAATAGCCGGTGCTTTTTTATATTGCTTCGCTAATGAAAAGCATGGGAACGCTGCATCTCCGAATTCATCTTGTTTCGGTGTTTCAATTAAATCTAAAATTTGCTGTTGCGTTAATTCATTCGTAAAAATATTAGATAAACTTTCTGCAAACTGCTTTTTATAATCCATGCTACAACCTCCTTCATTTTTAAAATACAAAAAACTCGTCTCTAAAAAAGAGACGAGTTTGAACCCGTGGTACCACCCTTGTTGTTCATTACGAACCACTTTCCCGTTTATAACGAGGACAGGGGGCCTCGGCTTACTCTACTATTCGTTCAAGAAGCATCTCCGAAGTGCGCTTCATCTTTTTCTTCCGCACTAGGCTCACACCATCCCTAGCTCGCTTTCCTTCTAAAAAAGACTACTCTCTTCATCACAGACAGTATATTTAATTAATTATTGCTTATTATACATCTTTTCAAACAATTAGCAAGGGTCAATTACACCAAAGTGAAACTTAGCACTTTTTCTTTTGTATACGTGAAAATTGTGTTTTTCAAATCTAGAACTACGGAAATGATCTTTTAATACAACACGCTTTCTCGCCACTCGCTTCGCCTCCGCAATTGTTTCATCAGTAATATCATGATACAAAGCGAAATGTTTTAATCCTTTAATTCCGTCAGATTCTATGACAGTTTCTTCAAACATCGGATCGAGATAAACGATGTCATAGCTATTATCTTCACATTGTTTTAAAAATGCGAAGTGCTCCGTTTGCTTTACATCAATTCGTTGCATTACTTCATCAATTTCAGAAACAGATGAAGACCATGTTTTCAAACCATTTTCCATAATATAAGCCATATACTCATTGCCTTCAAGTCCTGTTACTTTTCCGCTTTCACCAACAATATAACTAGCTACAATACTATCTGATGCCATCCCGAGCGTACAATCTAACACTGTCATTCCTCTCTCTAATTGCGTGGCTTGTACAAACGGATCATGTTCTCCGCGCATTAACCTTTTCACACGAAACATCGCTGAGTTCGGATGAAAGAAAAACGATTCTTCCGTACCTTTTGGATAAATAGCTAATCGGTTCTTCCCTACGACAAGTACATCTTGTTCATACTGTTCATGCAGCTTATGTACTGGTATGTCATTACGTTTAACGAAAGAAGCATTTAATTCTGCTGCTACCCTGTTTGCATAAGCTGTCATTTCTTTGTTCGTTCTTCCTGCTGTTGTTACTATCATTTTTTCACCTCTATATAAAGAAAAGAGGGAGATTTACTCTCCCCCTTCTTTAGCAATTCTTTTCGAAAGCTTGTTCTAAATTCGTAATAATTTCGTCCATAGTTGCACCTTCAATTTCATGACGGTGAATGAAGTGAACAACTTCTTTTCCTTTTAACAATGCCATAGATGGTGAAGACGGAGGAATTTCTCCGAAGTATTCACGCATTTTTGCAGTAGCATCTTTATCTTGACCTGCGAATACAGTTACAAGATGATCAGGTTGTTTTTCAGCACGAACAACCGCTTGACCTGCTGATGGACGTGCTAAACCAGCTGCACAACCACAAACAGAGTTTACAACTACTAAAGTTGTACCTGTTACATTTTCCATAAATTCTGTTACAGCTTCTTCTGTAGTTAACTCTTCAAACCCAGAACGCACTAACTCTTGGCGCATTGGGATTACCATTTGGCGCATGTATTCTTCATAAGCATTTGACATCTTGTAATCTCTCCTTCAACTTTCATTCCAAATTCATCATATCACGCTCTATTAATAGGTGCAAAAGAAAGATAACGATGATTTCATTTTTTTGTAGGGATTTCACAAATCCCTTCGCGGCAATGTCCAACTGGGACAAGTTTTCTATTGTTAGCGATATAATCGTATACTTTACTTCCAAAACCAAGTACGATAGATAGCTTTATAAAAGGTACGGCAAACCAATAAGATGGAACGACCTTTGCTAATACATATATGCTATGAATGCCGTCATACCACTTATTATTTTTTAAAATATACAATCTTTGTTCCATCTTACTTTGTAGTTCTTGAGAAAGTTCATACTTCTCAACTACATCTTCATCTCGAAATGAAAAAAATTTCACCTTACCCTTTTTATCTAATTTTTTCGTACGTTCTGCAACCGCCGTACACATCGGACACCAACTATCATAGAAAACAATCATACATTATTCCCCTTTACGAGACTCCGTCATTTGTTTCCATACAGAACCTTTTGCTTCTTCTCCGCCTTCAATACGCTCTAACGCTAGACGTGCTTGCATTGCTACTTCAAACTCTGGATCATCTTGCGCTGCTTTTAATGCTGGAATCGCACTTTCGTCTCCTAGTTCAAATAAGAACATCGCTGCACGCCATCGTACTAATTTACTTGGATCTTTCAGAGATTTAATCATAACGAACATCGCTGCTGGGTCACCTACGTCTGATAAGCAATCACCTGCTGTACGACGAACACTTACAGAGCGATCTAATAAGGCTTTATATAATAACGGTAATACTTCATCACCTTTTACCATACCTAAATATGCTGTTGCTAAACGGCGAATCGAAACTTTTTCATCATCTAACGCCATCTTCAACACTGGAATATCTTCTTCAGTAGGATCCATTTGTTCTAAAGCTGCAAAACGTTTTTTCCAGTCAGCATCTTTCATCATCTCTTCTGTTACTTTATATGGCTCACGCTTTTGAATCGTTACTTCAACAGCACCTGCCTGATTTAATAATTCTTTAACCGTTTCATTTACACGTTCTTCCGGATAAGCAGCAACAATCTCTTCTACTACTTCTTTCCCGATTTCTTCAAAATTACCGTAACGTGTACTTTGTTCCACCCATTTACGTTCTTTTACAACGTTTGGTGCAGACATTTGCACTTTCATAATTGATTCTTTAAAACGGTCAGGTAAACCAACACGTTCTTCCGTCGTTCCATCTGTTAACTTTACTTGCATTGGAATTGTAAAGAACATTTGAACAAACACTTTCACTTCCCCAAAATGAGCAAGTTGTTGTTCTTCACTTTCTTCCACTACTTCTTCGCCAAAAACAGCACGAACTTGTTGTAATAACACTTTCCAGTCATACTTTGCATTTCGCTCCACTGCTAAAAAGTCAGCTACATGATATACACCTTTAATGCCTTCAATTTTCAAAATTTCTTGCACTTGCATTGGCGCTTGTTCTTTATTTTCATTTGTATAATTATTACGTGCTCCTGATGGTAATACTTCATTCAAAATAACTTTCATTGTATTTGGACTTGGCGTCGGTTCAATTGCTTTAATCTTCACGTAAATAACTCTCCTTTATTGCATGTTCTTAGCTGTATTGTAACATGTTATCACGCTATACTCCTACTCGGATGCTTAATTTTACTATTTACCTTTCTACATCGCCGGAAAGTTTCATTCATTCTATTTTCACCTAATCATTCCATAACTATAGTTAAAAGTATAATTGACAATTACATAAAAAGGGATTAACCTTAACTCATAAAATGACCGTGGTCATTTTATGAACAAAGTCATTCAAAGGTGGAGTGATAACAAATGAACAATGTCATAATTATTGGTGGCGGTATTGCTGGACTTTGCGCAGCAATTTCCTTACAAAAAATAGGAATAGAAGTAAAAGTATATGATAAAAACAATGAGCCTACTGTTGCTGGTGCAGGTATTATCATTGCCCCAAACGCAATGCAAGCACTTGAACTATACGGCATTTCTAAGAAAATCAAAAAATTCGGCAACGAAAGTGACGGTTTTAACCTTGTATCCGAAAAAGGTACTACTTTCAATAAGTTAATTATTCCAACTTGCTATCCAAAAATGTACTCCATTCATAGAAAAGATTTACACCAATTACTACTTTCTGAACTAAAAGAAGATACTGTCAAGTGGGGAAAAGAATGCGTAAAAATAGAACAGAATGAAGCAAGCGCCTTAAAGATAGTATTTCAAGATGGTAGTGAAGCACTCGGTAATATACTCATTGCGGCTGATGGTATTCATTCTGTCATTCGAAAGCAAGTAACACAAGGCGATAATTATCGTTATGCAGGATATACGTGTTGGCGCGGCGTAACTCCTGCTAATAATCTTTCTTTAACAAATGATTTTATTGAAACTTGGGGAACAAACGGTAGATTTGGTATCGTCCCTCTTCCTAACAACGAAGTATACTGGTATGCGCTCATAAACGCGAAAGCTAGAGATCAAAAATACAAAGCTTACACAACAACAGATTTATATAATCATTTCAAAACTTACCATAATCCAATCCCATCTATTTTAAAGAACGCATCGGACATTGATATGATTCATCGTGATATTATAGACATCACTCCAATGAAACAGTTTTTTGACAAACGCATCGTATTCATTGGGGATGCTGCCCATGCACTTACTCCGAATTTAGGCCAAGGTGCTTGCCAAGCAATTGAAGATGCGATTATTCTGGCTGAATGCATTAAAAATAATGCTCATTATCGTCAAGCATTTTTAGAATACGAACAAAAACGACGAGATAGAATTGAAAAAATCTCAAATACTGCATGGAAAGTTGGAAAAATGGCACAAATAGAAAGTAAACCTTTAACTATAGTAAGAAACGAAGTAATGAAACGTATGCCAAAATGGGTTTCTGAAAAGCAAACACATGAACTATATAGTTTTCATTTATAACATGTAACTATAATGAAAACTATAAACAGAATTATGACGTAAGATTCTATTTGAGATTATCTCTTAAACAGATATAATTGTTTTTGTTAGGAGTAGATAAAATGCTTAGAGAAACGAGAAAAAAAGAGTTAAAGGAACTTATATTCCTAAAAGCAGTACAGCTCTTTCAAGAACGCGGGTACGAAAATGTAACGGTTCAAGATATTACTACTGCATGTGGGATAGCGAAGGGCACTTTCTTCAACTACTTTCCGAAAAAGGAAAACATATTATTATTTTTAGGTGATTCTCAAATTGAGCTATGGAATGAAAGTTTAAAAACTTACGAAAATGTGGAACATCCAAAAGAAAGAATCAAACTTGTTTTAGGCGATTTACTGGATCGATTTACTGGACATGGTGATTTAATGAAGCATGCCGTCTTTGAGATTATAAAGTCAAACTACTTAGTAGAAAATGAATTAAAAAGTATACAACAGCTACAAGAAGGTTTGTCTTCAATTATTACAGAAGCGAAAGAGGCAGGAAAATTAAACAGTCAATGGGATATAAATATTATCACTTCTACTGTTATGAGCACTTATTTTTATACACTAATGTCGCATTCGCTACTACATGGAAATGAAATCATTGCGAAAAATATTCTCAATCAACAATTAGATGTTGTTTGGGAAGGTATTAATCAAAAGTGATAGAGGGCTATGTTACTAGACCCTCTTATTACGATGCCCCCTCCCGCCTTCTCTCCAAAAAGGTTATACTCTCAATCACAACTTCAGTTCTATATATTCTCTTGCCTTGTTCATCATCGTAATTACTCGTCTGAATACGCCCTGTAATCCCAACAAGTGAGCCCTTCTTACAATATTCAGTTACATTCTCAGCCGATTTTCGCCATACGACACAATTAATAAAATCTACTTGTTGTTCACCTAAACTATTTCGAAATCCTCTATTCACCGCAACACATGCTCGTGCATATGCGACGCCTTGCTTTGTGTAGTATAATTCTGGCTCCTTTGTCAATCTACCGATTAATACAACTCGATTCATCATAAGTTATACCACCTCACATATTTTTCTTCATTGTAAATAAAAATGTCTGAAGGGTAAAAAGCGTAAAATAATATATTTTAAAGTAAAAAAGATTATTTTTTATGCTATAAAAGAAAAAAAGAAACCTTACATATTTTAAACATGTAAGGTTTCAAAAATTATACTTCACTGCATGAAATGTAATATCCTCCACGAGCCATCTTTATTTCCGCACGATACAATACTTCTTCTAAGTAAAAAGTTATCGGTTTTACTTTACTCTCAAATTTAAGTTGTTCATTACATTCAGCTGCATAACTTTCAATAGCTGAAGTAATAACTTCTCCCGATGGATACGTTAAAGCATCATCTAGTTCTATGAAAAAACTTTTAGAAAATAATTTTTTCATAATCCCTTTCTTCTCTTTCATCATATTCCATCCACTTCAATTTAAAGTTACCAACATCCATATTATACCACATCATCAATTTATCTTTGAAAATAAAAAAATCCTGCATTTTTCATGCAGGATTTTTTATTAGTCATTTTTCGTAAAGTAAGAAACGAAACGAAGAATTTCTAAGTATAACCAAACTAATGTAAGCATTAGTCCCATTGCAGTGTACCACTCCATATATTTCGGAGCTTGACTACGTACACCATTTTCGATTAAATCGAAATCTAGTAATAAGTTTAGTGCAGCAACTACGATAACAACTGCACTAATAATAATACCGATTGTACCGCCTTGGTGAATGTACGGAACCGTTACACCAAACATGTTTAGTAGAAATACGACTAAGTACATAACCATAATTCCAAGTGTTGCTGCCATCACGCCTGTACGGAATTTATCCGTTACTTTTACTACACGTGTTGCATATAACACTAACATTGCAAATAGAATTGAGATTGTTAGTAAAACAGCATTTAAAACGATAGAATCGCCAAATTTCATTGTATAAACCGCTGAAATACTACCTAACACAACCCCTTCTACTGCTGCATAGATTGGTGCACCAAAAGGTGAAATACGTGGGAAGAACATAGATGCAAATGCGATGATTGCCGCAACGATTAAAGCGCCAATTAATACTGGCATCTTCATCGTACCCTCTATCATCTGTATGTATGAATAGACAGACGTTGCAAGTAGCAAGATAAGCATAATAAACGTTTTGCCTACTGTTCCGCCAATAGTCATCGCAGAAGCACTTGCTCCCTCTTTACGGAATGCCTCTTTTTTCAACATTGGATTAGATGTTCTCATTTTTTCCCTCCTAAAATAGGTTCTACCAATAGTGTAAAGTTTTTCTCTTTACTTTTCAATATATGCAGCTTGTTTTTATTTTAATCCTTCAACAATGTCCGATAGTTCACTCCATCTTTCCATCGTTTTTTCTAGCTCTTCTTCTGTTTTCTGCTGTGCTTCAGACAATTCTTGCGCTTTCGTAAAATCAGAACCAACATTCGCAAGCTCTTCTCCAATTGATTCTAGCTTTTCTTCAAGTTCCGCAATTGTATCTTCAATAGTTTCCCATTCGCGCTGCTCGTTATATGAAAGTTTACGCTTACGTTGTTGTTTCGGTGCTTCTTCCACTACTTTTTTCTCTTTCTGTACTTCCGCTTTCTCAATAAGTTCTCTCGTTTTTTCCATTTCTAAATAATCAGTATAACTACCTAGAAATTCACGCACTTCTCCTTCTCCCGTAAAGATGAATAATTCATCTACTACTTTATCTAAGAAGTAACGGTCATGTGATACAGTTAAAACGACACCTGGGAAATCTTCTAAATAATCTTCTAATACAGTTAATGTTTGTGTATCTAGATCATTCGTAGGCTCATCGAGTAATAGTACGTTCGGTTCTCCCATTAATATACGTAATAAATATAAACGTCTTCTTTCACCGCCAGATAATTTGCCAAGCGGTGTACCATGTGAATGCGGCGGGAATAAGAAACGTTCTAACATTTGAGACGCACCAATTACTTTTCCGTCTGTCGTATGAATGACTTCAGCGATTTCTTTAATGTATTCAATCATACGTTGATTTAAATTCATCTCTTCATTTTCTTGCGTATAGTAAGCGATTTTTACTGTTTGCCCAACTTCAATTTCACCACTATCAGGAGATATTTTACCTGCAAGCATATTTAATAGCGAAGATTTCCCGCTTCCATTCGCTCCAATAATTCCGATACGATCGCCTGGTTTCACGATATGATTGAAGTTGTTTAATACTGTTTTATCGCCAAATTTTTTCGTTACATCTTTTAACTCAAGTACTTTTTTCCCAAGGCGACTACCGCTAAGCGCAATATCAACTGACTGTTTTGCAGCTGGACCTTCTTGACCTTTTAACTCTTCAAATCGTTGAATACGTGCCTTTTGCTTAGTCGAACGAGCTTTTGCACCACGGCGAATCCATGCTAATTCGCGGCGATATAAGTTTTGACGTTTTGATTCTTGTGCAAGTTCTTGTTCTTCACGAAGTGCTTTCGCTTCTAAAAACGTACTGTAATTCCCTTCATAACTATACAGTTTTCCATTGTCTAATTCGAAAATACGATTCGTCACACGATCTAAGAAATAACGATCATGAGTTACAAGTAATACTGCACCTGTGTACCTTGCTAAATATTCCTCTAACCACTCAACTGTCTCATGGTCAAGATGGTTCGTAGGCTCATCTAAAATTAATAGATCCGGTGTTTCAATAAAACACTGCGCCATCGCAATACGTTTTTTCTGCCCACCTGATAAATTTCCAACAGTTGCTGTGAAATCCGTAATTCCTAGTTTCGTTAATAACGATTTTGCATTCGCATTTGCTTCCCACGCACTCATTGCGTCCATACGTTGTTGCACTGCAAATAACTGCTCTTGCACTTTCTCATTACTTGGATCTTTTTCGATATGTAATAGCGCCTTTTCATAATCACGAAGAAGACGAATTAAAGGTGTATCACCATGGAAGACTTGTTCTAATACTGTTAGTTGTTCATCAAACTCTGGTTGCTGTGATAAATAACTAATTGTATACCCACGTGAATGAGTCATATCACCTGTGTCAGGAATTTCTGCCCCTGCAATAATTTTTAATAACGTTGATTTACCAGTACCATTTACACCAATAATTCCGGCACGTTGTCCTTCTGCAATACTAAATGATAATCCATCAAATAACGGTTTCTCTCCATATGATTTTGATAAGTTTTCCACAGTTAACATTTTCATATTTGTGCATTCCACTCTTTCATAAATTGTTCAATAAACTGTTCCATATAACGATGACGAACTTCAGCCTCTTGTTTTGCTGCATTCGTATTCATTAAGTCTTTTAGTTTTAAAAGTTTTTCATAAAAATGATTTAAAGATGGGTCATTATTTTTTCTATATTCATCTTTCGTCATCACTTCACGAGGAGGAATAGTTGGATCATACATTAGTCTCCCTTTCGCCCCGCCATACGCAAATGTGCGAGCTATTCCAATTGCACCAAGAGCGTCTAAGCGATCTGCATCTTGAACAATCTTCCCTTCAATTGACTCCACTTTACCGCCATGACCACCTTTATAAGACATATTGGCGATAATATGAAGAACATGCTTACTTTCCTCTTCTTCAACATGTAACTCTTCTAACCAATCAGAAACTTTTTTCATTCCTGCTTCTTCACTTTCATTTAACTTCTCATCTGCCACATCGTGAAGTAATGCTGCCATTTCAATTATAAAACGATTTCCTCCTTCTTGCTCGGATAAAGAAATCGCCAGTTTATGTACACGCTCAATATGATACCAATCATGCCCACTCGCATCTTTTTCTAAAATATGTTTTACAAAAGTAATTGTTCTTTCTATCTTTTCTTGTTTTGTCATTTTATCTTCACCCAGTTACTTATTGTAACACGCCCGCATTTTTTCATCACATATTTTCTTGTCCGCCCATACACTAGGTGGTAGGCATCATCATGAAGGAGGAATAAATATGTTCTATAATAATCAACCGCCTTACCCACAACAACCATTTTACCCTCAGCAACAAGAACAAAGATATACAGAACAATATGAAGAACAAGAGCAACAATATGAACAAAATCCATATGCAGCGCCACAAACTCAAGAACAACAATTTCAACAAAATCCATATGACACACGTCCAAGTTACGAATATCCTCAAAATCCATATGCAGTACCACAAACTCAAGAGCAACAATTTCAACAAAATCCATATGTAGCACCGCAAACTCAAGAACAACAATTTCAACAAAATCCATATGTAGCACCGCAAACTCAAGAACAACAATTTCAACAAAATCCATATGTAGCAGCACAAACTCAAGAACAACAGTTTCAACAAAACCCATACCCAACTCAGCCACAACAAACTCAAGTACAACAACAAATGTATCAACCAAACTACGACGCACGTGTCTCACCACCTAAACCGCCAACATTAGATATTACACAACCACAAATTTTACCGCCTGGACCAACACTGGATATTACACAGCCTCAAATTTTACCACCTGGACCAATTACAGAACCAACGCAACAACAGATTCAACAAGTTGTCGGTACACAGTTCTTACCTTTAAAGAAACCTGTACTAGATTTCGTAAAACCTTGGGTAGATTACGGTTTAAATGAAGCAAAACATACATCACATAAACACGCTTTAACAGAAGTTGCTGCCATTATGTTTTTAGTTGGGAAAGGCTTTAATCCAACGATTGCACATTATATTGTGGAATCTTGGGAGAAGAATGAGCAGTTTTAGTTTTATGCTATATAAAAAGATAAAAGTGCCACAAATGTCTGCTGTACAAACATTTGTGGCACTTTTTATTTTTCACGTTATATCTTTTCTAAAATAGTATTAAATTAATCTTGTCTTCCGCTCTTCTATCCGAATTACTTTTCCACTTTGATATACAAATGATTGTTCACCAAATCCACTTTTGGGTGGTTCTATTAGCTGAACCTGACCATTTTCAACAATATATATTCCGTTTATTTCTAAATCAATTTCAGCTGTCATTTCAACAAGATTTTCTTTTCTAATTCCCACCAAGATTACTCCCATATGTTATTATTACTTTGTCGAAGTAAGTGGTTTTATTCATCCACTACGTGAGTAAAGGTGTGAAAATTTTTGAGTAATATGAATAAAAGCCGAATTGAAATTCTAAAAATGAAAGCAAAAAGAACTGGTAGTAGAAAAGAACTCGTAGACGAACTTTCTAATATTGTTACAGTTTCTATGGACTCATTTATGGATCCAAAATCTAATGATTTATTTTGTAAAGACTTATTTAACACGCTAACACAAACTTCAAACATAAAAAACTTTGGTAGCACTAATTATGAAGAAAACAGAAGACTATCAATAGTACTGTTAAAAGAAACAGCTAAAACCATTAAATTTCCAGTTGATCAAGGGAGGCTCTTTTTCTCTAAGGGTGGTAAAATTGAAGCAGTTAAACTGAACATTGGTGAAGTATTTGAGAATTTAGAAGAGTTATCAACCATATCAAAATTTCTAACTGGATATGCAGATTTTGTATTAGTTGGGGATGATTTAGAATTCGGGATCGTTATTGAGCGCACTGAATATCACTACGAATTCAGTATGTGGGGCGTATCCACAATATGAAATACGAAAATACAAAAGACCACTTCAAAATGAGAGTGGTCTTTTTATTACTTTATCTATCAACCTTTTCAAATGATTCATATCAACACTTTCTTTTAAGACCTTTTCTTCCTAGGACCTATAATCAATTTAATCGCCGTTCTTTCTTGATCATTAATAGTAACCTCTTGAAATGCTGGAACAAAGGCTAAGTCAATACCACCTGGAGCAACAAATCCTCTTGCGATTGCAATTGCTTTAATCGCTTGGTTTAATGAACCCGCTCCAATCGCTTGAATTTCTACATTTCCACTTGTTCTTAGTACACCTGCAATTGCGCCTGCGACTGAATTGGGGCTTGATTTTGAAGATACTTTTAATATATTTTCCATGTAAGTTGCTCCCTCTATTATTTAATTACTCTTTTGTTACCGTATAAAATATTTCAACGTATCTTTAACTACTATTCACACCAAAAGCAAACAATACTACATATGTACATTCATTCGATACTTTTTCTCTTCTTCCTGCCGTGCTACGTAAATAAAGGTCAACGACTCCAAACCTTATATATACAAATATTTAAAAGATATAAATTCACTTAAACAATCACATCATTGTAACTGAAGATACTCGTTTTACTTTTGCAGGTGCAATTACAATTTAAAAAGCATCCCTGCTACATTTCAAGAATTCTCTACCAAATACTTAACCTTTGTGCCTTCAAAAATTCCCATTATACCTTTCTGTTAATCTAATAAACATGAAAAAAGTACCGAGCTCTTCTATTACAAAAATTCGGTACTTTTTTCTCATTCTTTCTTATTTCTCCACATAAACCGACTTAACGATTGTACGATTATATGGTTGTCCTTCTTTATTCATCCCTTTTATATCCATCGTAACGTTATATACTCCTGGTTGCTTTATGTCCTTCAAAGCACCAGTAAATGTATTGTTATTCACATTTTGTAATTCATTATATTCAGAGACTAGTTTCCCTTCTTTATTCACGACTCTTACTGTTATGGAAAGATTTCCTTTCATTTCAGGTGCCATAGGTGATTTTTTCAGTTTATACTCAGATTTATTTGCTTTTACTTTTGTAGGCATTTGAAGAACAAATGGTGCGCTATTCTTGTAATCGCTTACAACTAAATATGCATCTTCCGACTGCTTCGCCATCATTTTAACTTTCCATTCTCCTACATCCATTTTATCAAATTTAAATGTTTTAATTGTCGCGCCACCAAAGAAAGATTCATCTTCACCAGTAGTTATAACACTATCCTTATTTGTATACACTTTTCCTTTTGGTGATATCATTTGTACTTCTACATCCGACGAAGCAGTTAATATAGAAACAATTCCTTCTGCCTTTTTATCAACCGCAACAGTTTGCTCTATCCACTGATTTTGTGGCAATTCCCCTCCTAAAATGCTTTGATTTGAAGTTGTATTTAATTGTTCTATATTTTCATTTGAACTAGTGCTGGATGCTACTAAAGCTGGAACCGGTACATTTGCTGTACGTAAATACGGTTCAATTCGTGAGAACACAGCAGATCCTTTTCGTATATTATCATGATCAAATCTAGAATCTGTAAATAAATGCGTTCCATACGGCAGCTTAGCACTCCACTCATTTACTAGTCCATCATTTGAACCGTATGATGACAAATATAATCCACCCATTGATAACGCCGAAAATACAGGGCCCCAGCTAGTCCCAGTAACTGTATAATAACGGTTTAATTTAGCTGCTGGATTATTATCAATCGTTGAACGAAATTTTGCCATTTCGCCCATTTGTAATGAATACGTACCATCATCTTTTTGACCTAATATAGAAGCAAGCCATCCTGCCCACCAACTATATGATAAATCCGCTAAGTTTGATCCATGATGTGGCGTCGCAAGTGTAATAACATTTCCGACAAATCGATTTGCCCCATATTCTACTAATGCAGCTTGTGTATCGATACCACCTTTACTATGTGCTACAATATTAACTTTTTTACCGAAATGATTATATATTTCTTCTAATTTTTGTGCTAACAATTTTCCGTTATCCCACTGACTAGCTGACCCTTTCCCAGCAGCATCATATAATTGTATAAATACTGTTTGATAGCCTGCTTTCAAAGCATAGTCATACATATCATTCATATCGTGATATACTGTCTTTCCATACCAACTATCAGCATTCCCATTCCTTCCTTGCACAAAGAGAATTGGAGGCTTACTTTCATCATAATTAGCAGGTTTTTGACCTAAAAACCATTCTCCAGGTGTAAAGACTTCTTGATCTGGAAAGCCTGTTTTAAGCTCTTTTACAACTTCTGCTCGCACATTTGTGCTAATCATTGGAACCATGATAAAAAATACAATTAGTAAGGCAACACATCTTCTCATCAATCGCATGTTACTCCCCCCACATTTTTTGAAAGAAGGCGCTCGTTGTAATATTTTTTATCTTCTCTCTTAATACTAGATAATCTTTGTACTTAAACAAGACCCTGTCCCTATTCTTAAGAGATTACTAGTCCCCCTTCTTCCTTAACACACGTTATTCTCTTTGTTTCTATCTCTTCCTTTTGAGTGAATGCTACAAAAAAGTTTCTCAACAATTGTTAACTTTACTGAATCTAATATCCCCCAATTATTATTGTTTATATAAAGCATACAAATCTTGAAAAAACTTTAGTAAAAAAACACTTTATTACCAGCTAGTTATAAAAAAAGTTAATGAATATATGTGCTTTTATTTAATTAAATACAAACTAAACAAAATAGAAGCTAATATTGTAAGACTTTCCTATCATTAAATATTAAACTGAATTTTATGAATAGATACTAATATTTCCAGAAACATATATTATGATAATTTTCGCAGACTTGAATTAAACTTTTAGAAGTACTAACCTATTGGTGAGCAGAAGAAAATTCTGTAAAAAGAAAGGAGAATGCTTTGTGATGACCGATTTACAAAAGGAGTTTTTTAAACGATTAAAAATTCCTGCAAAAGAAATAACATTTGATGATTTAGATGCAATTCTCTTAAAAATGGGATTGATTCTCCCCTATGAAAATCTCGATATTATGGCTGGTACTATTAAAAACATCTCAAAAAATAACTTAATAGAAAAGTTACTTATTCAAAAACGAGGCGGTCTTTGTTATGAATTAAACTCCTTATTGTATTACTTTTTAATGGATTGTGGATTTCAAGTATATAAAGTAGCTGGTACTGTTTATGACCTTTATGATAATAAATGGAAACCCGATGATGGTCATGTCATTATCATATTACATCATAATAATAAAGATTATGTTATAGACGCCGGTTTTGCCTCTCATCTACCTTTACATCCAGTCCCTTTTAACGGAAAAGTCATCTCTTCTCAAACGGGTGAATATCGAATTCGCAAACGAATTACCCGAAAAGGTACACACATTTTAGAAATGAGAAAAGGAGCTAACGGGGAATCTACAAATTTCTTGCAATCTGAACCTTCAGATGAATGGAAAATAGGCTATGCCTTCACTTTAAATCCAATAGATGAGAAAAAGGTTAATAATATCCAGAAAATCATTGTAGAACATAAAGAATCTCCTTTTAATAAAGGAGCTATCACTTGTAAATTAACTAATTATGGTCACATATCATTAACAAATAAAAATTATACAGAAACCTTTAAAGGCACCAAAAATAAACGTCCAATAGAATTAAAAGATTATGCTCGCATTCTTCGTGAATCTTTTGGAATAACGCAAGTGAAATATGTAGGAAAAACACTAGAAAGAGGTTAGTTGACTAAAAGTATTTCATAATAAAGCAGATTCCATATTTAGAATCTGCTTTATTTTATATTTTGTTATAAAGAAATTTGTTTTGCTCTTATCCTTTAATTTTCAATGATATACTCATCATCATATTTATCGTATTGGAGCCCTGACCCTATTTTTGATTCCGTAACTTGATCTCTTAAAAACGGTGCAGCTTCCATCTTGCTAGTTGCAATTTCAATTCCATATTTCTTCGTTAAATGGGCTAATTCTATTAAAAACCACTCTCTTCGCAATGTAACTGGAATATCAAATGTCCTTCTTTTCATATATAATAGCACCTCTTTAATTTTCATAACTTAAAAAACATTATAGTATATGCATGTCCATTTTAAATGTGCTATTAATAAAATATAATTTTAGTTTACATAAAATTATTATGTAATAGTAGAAAGAGGCTTGTCCTCCTCTTTCTACTGCAGAGATTTAAATTAAGAACATCTTGGTACACCGAAAGCTAAGAATAAACCTGCTACTCCCGCTGTAATCGGTACTTTCAAAGTAATTACATCGTCTACCTTCGTTACTAGAAAGTAAGCATTACCTTCTTGTAACACACAATTCACTAACAAT
Source organism: Bacillus cereus group sp. Bc061 (assembly GCF_027715825.1). Taxonomy (NCBI): domain Bacteria; kingdom Bacillati; phylum Bacillota; class Bacilli; order Caryophanales; family Bacillaceae; genus Bacillus; species Bacillus cereus group sp. Bc061. Next base: position 697,749 of record NZ_JAQFTZ010000001.1, on the reverse strand, counting down.
TGAAATTCCATTCAAATCTCCTCCTTTCAATCGATATACTATACTTTATGAATTCTCTTTAAAAACGTAATAGGAAATATATCTATTTTTCCTTATATACAAAATAAATGTTTATAAGTCTATTAAAAATATTAATTTTCTAAATTTATATAAATCGTGTAATATCCAGTAAGTTCCTATATAATCAATAATGAAAATCTTACAAATGGAGGTATAAAAATGGCAATTTTGAGTAATATTGGTGCAGCTTTATTTTTTATTGCTTTTATTCTTTTAATCTTATGTATTATTTCATTTTTCAAGAAAAATGGAAAAGCAACACAGTATGGTCGTCCTACTGTTATTCTTTTTATGATTTCGATTATATTGATGGTAACTGGCTCAACAAATTCAGAACATCCAGTCATCGAATTTTTTACTATTTTAAGTTTCATTTTATTTATTTTCTTCCTTGTACTAGCAATCTTATCTGTAATTAAAAAGACAGGTGTAGCAAAAAAACAATTTATTATCACTGCTATTTTATTTGTTATTTTTGGTGCGTTATCAAGTATTTCAAATCCTACTTCTGAAAAAACGACAGCAACTAGTAAAAAAGTTGCTTCTAACACTACAGAACAAAAAGATAGCGACAAAAAAGAACTAGAAAAAAAAGAAGCAGACGAAAAAGCTCAAAAGCAAGAAGATGAGAAGCGTCAAGCCGAGGAACAAGCTCGTAAGCAAGAGGATGAAAAACGCCAGGCTGATGAACAAGCTCGTAAACAACAAGAAGAACAAAAACGTCTTGCTGATGAACAAGCTCGTAAACAACAAGAAGAACAAAAACGTCTTGCTGATGAACAAACTCGTAAACAACAAGAGGAACAAAAACGCCAGGCTGATGAACAAGCTCGTAAACAACAAGAAGAACAAAAACGCCAGGCTGATGAACAAGCTCGTAAACAACAAGAAGAGCAAAAACGCCAGGCTGATGAACAAGCTCGTAAACAACAAGAAGAGCAAAAACGCCAGGCTGATGAACAAGCTCGTAAACAACAAGAAGAGCAAAAAACACAGCAAACTCAAACACAACCTGCTTCAGGAAATACTAGTAGTGCATATTACAAAAATTGTGCCGCAGTTAGAGCTGCTGGGAAAGCTCCCCTATATAAAGGACAACCAGGTTATGCCTCACATCTTGATCGTGATGGCGATGGAGTCGCATGTGAAAAATAGCAATAAAAAAGAAGCTTCTAGTAAGCTTCTTTTTTATTATTACGTATAAGATCTAATTACTCTTCCATTCTTTTAAGCCCTATATCAATTCAAAATGGCATCTTATTTTTTAAATACTTGTACTATTAACCATTAACTGGAGCAATACTCCAATTAATGATTTCAATATTTTTCACCTCCACTTTTCCTTTGACAAGAACATGTGGAATTAAGTGAAACATCCCAAATCTTCTACCATTTTTGTATTCATCTCTATAATATTCTTTGGTGCAGGTATTTAATTGCTTTAATTCTTTATATTCATTAAAATTGATGAATTCTATTTCACATTCTTTTAATTCGCTATTTGCTCCACCCCAATTGTGCTTTGAGTACTTGTATATTGCCATACACTGACCCTTCAGTGCGCTAATAGGAATTTTATAAAACAATTTATTTGTATGAATGTTTACTCCTATTTCCAACAATACTTTATAAATCTCATAAGGATGCAGTGGTAAAAAATGCACGACATCATTCCATAAACATTCTAGTTTTGGTATTTTACGTGTTAATAAGTTCTCTCTTTGAGTATGATCTTTATATTTTTGTATATACTCACGATATAAATTTGGATATACCCTTTTCAATTCATTTAATGGGATTAAATATTCTCCTTTTAGTTCTTCTGGTACCATATGATAAACATATTCCATAAAAACCTCCTATAAAAGATATACTTCCTATCCCAAAATTCTTCGCCATCTTTTCTATAATGTCCTCTGTTGAAGAATAATCCTATTATTCTCAAATCAGACACATAATAAGTGATTTCAATCACCACGTTGTTTTTCATTTATCGCTATTCTTAATTTAGATATTACATTTAAACTTTATGGAGGCATTCATATGGAACATACATTTACTGAAACTTCTATTGTCGGTGAGATTGTTACACAGTTTCCGAAAGCTAGTGATCTTTTTAAATCCTATAGAATAGATTTTTGTTGTGGCGGTAATAAGCCACTTATTGATGCAATTCATGAAAGAAATTTATCAGCTACTGAAGTAATTACAGAGTTAAATACGCTTTATCATAATACGAAACGATTAAATGAATCTGAAATTGATTGGAAAAATGCTTCTTATCGTGAATTGATTGATTATGTAATTCATAAGCATCATCGTTATTTAAATGAAGAGTTACCACAGTTAAGTCCTTATGTGACGAAAGTATTACGTGTTCATGGAGCAAATCAGCCGCATTTAGCTAAAATTCATAAGCTATTTCATGAACTTAAAATGGAATTAGAACAGCATTTAATTAAAGAAGAAACAGAAGATTTCCCATTAATTTTAGAATTTGAAAAAAATCCAACTGATGAAAACTATGCAAAGTTACGTAAAGTAGTAGATGAACTAGAAAATGAACATAACCACGCTGGCAACATTATTAAAGAGCTTCGTAAAGTTACACATGACTTTACTCCTCCAGAAGGAGCTTGCGGCACTTATCGACTTGTTTACAATCGCCTTGAAGCGTTAGAGTCTGATTTATTTGAGCACATTCATGTAGAAAATAATATTTTATTTCCACGTGCCATTACGAGAGCGTAAATAAAGTGCAGGACATGAGTATACATACTGATGTCCTGCTTTTTCATTTTGCGAAACCTATCCACATCACCCTCACATAAATCAGAATTTTAACAATTTGTGAATCATTATAAAAATGTGATAAATATCACATCTCCCCCTTTCTTGATTTTCTATAATAAAAATATAATCCTTTGTTCAACATTTCACATAAAAAGGGGAAACGAAAATGAAAAAACGTTTAGTTATGATCGGAAATGGTATGGCTGGCATACGTTGTATGGAAGAAATATTAAAACATGATTGTGATTCATATGAGATTACTATTTTTGGAGATGAACCACACCCAAACTATAATCGCATTATGCTCTCTCATGTTTTACAAGGTAAAACAAATATACAAGATATCATTATGAATGAATACAGTTGGTATGAAGAAAACGAAATAACTTTGTATACAAATGAAAGAGTTCAAAGTATTGACCGAGAAGAAAAAGTTATTATTACAGAAAAGAATCGTACTCTTACATATGACAAGCTTATTATTGCAACAGGTTCTAGTGCTTTTATTTTACCGGTTGAAGGTTCCACTCTTCCTGGTGTAACAGGTTTTCGAACTATTGAAGATACACAGTTTATGATGGATACTGCTAAAGAAAAGAAAAAGGCCGTTGTCATTGGTGGTGGATTACTTGGTTTAGAAGCAGCAAGAGGTCTTATTGACTTAGGAATGGACGTACATGTTGTTCATTTAATGCCTAGCTTAATGGAGCAACAACTAGATACGAAAGCAGCTTCTCTACTGCGTGAAGATTTAGAAGCACAAGGCATGAAGTTTTTAATGGAAAAGAAAACTGTAAAAATTCTTGGTACAAACCATGTTGAGGGCATTCAATTTGAAGATGGTGAAGTTGTAGATTGTGATTTAATCGTAATGGCTGTCGGAATCCGACCAAATACGCAAATAGCAAGAGATGCTGGTTTAATTGTCAATCGCGGCATTGTAGTCAATGACTATATGCTAACAAATGATGAGTCCATTTATGCAGTTGGCGAATGTGCAGAACATGACGGTATCGCATATGGACTTGTTGCCCCTCTTTATGAACAAGGTGCAATATTAGCAAAACATATAACAAATTTACAAACTGATGGATATTCGGGCAGTATCGTCGGTACGCAATTAAAAGTTGCTGGTTGTGATTTATTCTCTGCAGGCCAAATTTATGAAGATGATCAAACGAAAGCAATATCCATCTTTAATGAATGCAAACGTTCCTATAAAAAAGTATTAATTCGTGACAATAAAGTCGTCGGTATCGTTTTATATGGTGACACAGCTGATGGTACACGCCTCTTTAGCATGTTAAAGAAAGAAGAAGATATACAAGAATATACACCAGCGTCCATTCTTCACAAAGCTGGTGAAGAAAGTGAATTTGATGTTGCTACAATGAGTGCGGATGACACGATTTGTGGATGTAATGGTGTTACGAAAGGAACAATCGTACATGCCATTTTAGAAAAAGAGTTAACGACTTTTGAAGAAGTTAAAGGCTGTACGAAAGCCGCAGGGTCATGTGGTAAATGTCGTCCACTTGTAGAACAAGTTTTATCTCATACACTCGGAGATGCTTTTGATGCCTCAGCCCAGTCTGCTGGTATGTGCGGATGTACACCTTTATCACGTGATGAAGTCGTAGCGGCAATTCATGAAAAAGGCTTAAAATCACCAAAAGAAGTACGAAATGTTCTTGGTTTTGTACATGAAGATGGCTGTTCGAAATGTCGTCCTGCTTTGAACTACTATTTACGTATGGCGATTCCAGAAGAATATGAAGATGATAAAGCCTCCCGTTTCGTTAATGAAAGAATGAATGGTAACATCCAACACGATGGTACATTCTCTGTTATTCCACGTATGTACGGAGGCGTTACAACAGCAGATGATTTAATGAAAATTGCTGAAGTTGCGAAAAAGTATAATGTTCCACTTGTGAAAATTACCGGTGCAAGTCGAATTGGCTTATACGGTGTTAAGAAACAAGATTTACCTAACGTATGGGCTGACTTAAATATGACTTCTGGATATGCGTATTCAAAATCTCTTCGTAATGTAAAATCATGTGTTGGCTCTCGTTTCTGCCGTTTCGGTACAAAAGATTCATTAGGACTTGGTATGCTCCTTGAACAATCATTAGAAATGGTAGATACACCTCATAAAATGAAGATGGGTGTAACGGGTTGTCCGCGTAACTGTGCGGAAGTACTTACGAAAGATTTTGGCGTTGTTTGTGTCGAAAATGGATACCAACTTTATATTGGTGGAAATGGTGGTACAGAAGTACGTGAAGCTGATTTTGTAATGATTGTACCTACTGAAGATGATGTTCTTCGCATCGCTACAGCTTACATGCAATATTATCGTGAAACTGGTATTTACGGAGAGCGTACTGCCTACTGGACAGAACGATTAGGCTTCGATCACATAAAAGAAATACTGCAAGATGCAAATATGGTCACTAAGTTAAATGAACGTTTCCAAACAGCTCGTGGCACATATAAAGAAGCTTGGGGACAAGCACTAGAAACGAAATCATTAAAAGCGATGTATGAAGTAGAAACTGTGAAATAAGGAGCTGTGATCTATATGATACAAACGAAAGAAAAAATAAAAGTTATGCGTGCAGAAGATCTTCCTATTCAAATCGGTAAAGAGGTACAAATGAAAGGTATGTCTATCGCCCTATTCCGCCTTTCAAATGGTGATATTCGAGCTGTAGAAAATCGTTGTCCTCATAAAAACGGACCGTTAGCAGAAGGAATTGTATCTGGTGAATTCGTCTTTTGTCCACTGCATGATTGGAAGATTTCATTACTAACAGGTGAAGTTCAAAAACCTGATGACGGTTGTATTCAAACGTACGAAGTAGAAGTCATTGATGATGACATTTATATATATATGTAATTTACAAAAGGAAGCCTCCCCCCCTGGCTTCCTTTTAAATAAAACTAGATGAGGTGCAATTATATGAACGGATATGTATATTTAGTTGGTGCAGGACCAGGTGATGAAGGGCTTATTACAAAGAAAGCGATAGAGTGTTTAAAGCGTGCAGATATTGTTTTATATGACCGTTTACTAAACCCTTTCTTTCTTAGCTATACAAAACAAACATGTGAACTTATGTATTGCGGAAAAATGCCAAAGAATCATATTATGCGACAAGAAATGATTAACGCACACCTTCTTCAATTTGCAAAAGAGGGAAAAATTGTTGTCCGATTAAAAGGCGGAGATCCATCTATTTTTGGCCGTGTTGGTGAAGAAGCCGAAACTTTAGCAGCAGCAAATATTCCATATGAAATTGTACCAGGCATTACATCTAGCATCGCCGCTAGTAGCTATGCAGGTATCCCCCTTACCCACCGTAACTACAGTAATAGCGTTACTTTACTAACCGGACATGCAAAAGGTCCTTTAACCGATCATGGAAAATATAATTCATCTCACAATAGCGATACGATTGCCTACTACATGGGTATAAAAAACTTACCTACAATTTGCGAAAACTTACGACAAGCAGGAAAGAAAGAAGATACGCCAGTAGCAGTCATTGAATGGGGTACAACTGGTAAACAGCGCGTTGTCACAGGGACACTATCTACCATTGTTTCTATCGTCAAAAATGAAAATATTTCTAACCCTTCTATGACAATTATTGGTGATGTCGTTTCCTTACGTAATCAAATCGCTTGGAAAGAACGTAAACCATTACATGGTAAAAAAGTTTTATTTACATCCGCAACAAATAAAACAAGTGTAATGAAGCAAAGGTTACAAGAAGCTGGTGCAGAAATATATCAAATTCCAACTTTCAAAAAGGAAGAATATACATTAACCCTTGAACAAATCAATGAAATTTTTAACGTTGATCGTCTTGTTTTTTGTTCAGCTGAAAGTGTAGAAATTTTGATGCAATCATGTAGTAAATACCAGAAAGATATTCGTTCCTTACAGGCAGAGCTGCAACACATGAACGTTGCCACTCAAGAAAAACTTATGCAATATGGCCTACTAAGTAAAGAAGCAAAGTTCTCTTCCGATACAACTGTTTATTTAGGCAGAAATATTAATCGGATTGCATTTATTCAAGAGAAAATTGGTGCCGGCTCCTATATGATGACTCATAAGTATACAATTGATCATCGTTTCGATGAAGTCCATTCTCGTATGCTTTCAGAATTCTTATGGGATAGCATTGTATTTGAAGGACGCGCTTCTATTGATACGTTTCTAGCAGAAGTAAAACGTCTTGGCTTTATCGATATTGTTACTCTCCCATTCTCATATACCGACGTTCCAACTTTACACTATGCAAATAAAGTCGGGTTTCATAACATTGATCATCAATTACAAGAAACTCTTATGCAGAAAGACATGGTAAGACAATGAAAGGAATTGTATATGTTGGACACGGGAGCCGGTTACAAGAAGGGAACGAACAATTCATTCACTTTATTCAATCTGTTATGAAAGAACGTAACGAAAGCATTCAAAAAATAGCTTTTCTAGAACTAACGACACCTACCATTTCGGATGCAGTTACAGAAACGATACTAGAGGGAGCAACTGAAATAATGATTGTACCTGTTTTATTATTTGCAGCAGCTCACTATAAATGTGATATTCCTTTTGAGATAGAACAAATGCAAAAGCAATATCCACATATAACATTTTCAGTTGTACCACCTTTTAGTACGCATCCGCATATGGTTGAACTTGTAGTGAAAAGAATACGTGAAGCTATGCCAATGCAAAATAGTAGTATTTTACTCGTAGGAAGAGGTAGTAGTGACCCCCAGCCCATACATGAGTTACAGCAAATTGGAGTAGCTGTCGAACAAAAACTCAGTATACCAGTATCGTGCTCCTTTTTAACGAAAGGAACACCCTCTTTTACTGCTGAGCTAAAGACAATAACATCAACTGCATCCCATGTATATGTCATGCCCTACCTTCTCTTTACCGGATTATTGCTTCAAAAAATTAAGTTGTATACAAAAAAATACGATCACGTGACGACTTGTAATTGCCTACAGTTTGATACATATATGAAATTAACATTGTTAGAACGAATGGAGGAATGCATATATGTATAACATGTACCCCCTTATGTTTAATCTGCAAAATAAAGTGGTCGTTATCATTGGTGGAGGTAAAATTGCATATCGAAAAGCGTCTGGATTAAAAAATACAGGCGCTTTTGTCACCGTTATCAGCCCAGAAATTTGCGAGGAGATGAAGGAACTTCCTTTTATTACTTGGAAGCAAAAAACTTTTAGTAATGATGATATTAAAGATGCTCACCTTATTTATGCAGCTACAAATCAACATGCTGTAAATATGATGGTCAAGCAGGCCGCCCACGATTTTCAGTGGGTTAACGTTGTAAGTGATGGTACAGAATCATCTTTTCACACACCTGGCGTCATTCGACATGATGAATATGTTGTCACTATTTCAACTTCAGGTAAAGATCCATCGTTTACGAAGCGTTTGAAGCAAGAACTAACATCTATATTGCCTAAACTTATAAAAAAGATTTCTCGTACACATAAATTGTAGTCTATTTCTTAGTTAAAATCGTAATTACCTTTGGACAAACGTTTGTTAGGGGACGTTTGTTCTTTTTGTTGTAGTTCCGTTCTTTTATTCCATAAGCAATCTACGAAGAAAATGAATGGTGTTTGCAACTTGTAAGCAAGTAAATTTCATGACAAGTGCAACATTACGAGCAACTCTTTCTATTCAGTTTTTATATTGGATATTCATTCAACCAATTTAGCGCTTGTTCATAATCGTCAAAAAACTCTACGGATTCTTTTGTATTGGATTGTTGCAAATACTTCAGTATCTCTCCTTCTTCAAGAAGAAATGCAATTGCCTTGCTATGATTCAAAATAGTTTCATTGAAGAACTTCTCTTTCCATACTTTTTGAACAGAAAAATGATTTGGCGTGTATCCTTTTCTATCCACCAACAATTTGTATTTCCGCCCCTCAGAAATAAATTGCTGACAAACCTGCTCAAAGCCATTAAACCATTCATACACATCCTCTGTTTTAATCTGGCCAATTAGATGGGTAACAATCAAATCTCCTGAAATAGTTGTACTAATATTCTGTTTACTCATTTTAGAATCATCTCCCTTAAATACAATTATGAGGAAAAACCTCATAAAATCAATAAAGATAAAATTCTTACTTGACACTCCCGCCCCATCGCTATCATCCTAAGCTCATGTAATCTTAATTATAAGCGAGATTGCGTCTTTTTTCGCAAGTCTATATGTAAATGCTTTAAAGATTTGTATACGAAATAAACCTTAATGAGTTTCCTTTTTTGAATTAAGCCGCTTAATTATCAGACACGATACAATTGTAAACGACACCTAATATATGAAAGACTGCTTTTTCTCATATCGATTCCCTTCCATCACTCGCCACCTCAAATCTATTCGTTTTTGCATGTAAATTCAAAACAAAATATATGACAAATAAATAACGACAGTTACTGTAACAATACTAAAAAGTGTTGAAAATAAAACGATTTGCGCATGTAGTTCAGGCTCTATTTGATACTCCATAGCAATGGTTGCTGTATTTCTTGAAGTAGGAAAAGAACTTGCAATAAATAATGATTGTGCAACAATACCATCAATCTTTAGTAGGTAGATCATGGTAAGTGCTACTAATGGTCCCATCAGTAACCTTCCAATTAAAGCCCATGTTATGACTCGATGGAAAAATTTAAGCTTAATGTTGGATAATTGCGCCCCTAGCAATATGAGTGCTATTGCAACAAAACCATTCGCAAGCTGATTAAGAGGTAGCAAGATAGAATTAGGTAATTGAATTGTAAAAGATTGAAAGAGAATCCCTAATACGAGCGCATGAAATACAGGCAGTCTTAGAAATGATTGAATAATACCTCCGATTGTTTTTGTTGCTGATAGTAAGTTATATATTCCATATGAATAGGTTAAAAGATTCTGGAAAATAACAATGAAAATCTGAATGGAAACCCCCACTGGATTGTGACTAAAAATCAATTGACTTACTGGTAATCCATAATTACCGGAATTCATTAACGAAATGCTATTTTTTAGAGCTGCACTTTCCCCTTTTTCTAACTTTAATATTTTTGAAATAAAATGACTTACTATGATCAGACTTAGACTGTAAAGCATTAAATAGTATATTATCTGGAGCAACAAATCTATTTCTATACGAATATCATATATATTCACAAATACAGCCGCAGGCATCAAGCAATACGTAATAAGTGTAGATAGTTGCTTTAAGTCAAATTGAAACTTTCTTTGTAAGATTGCACCAATTAGCATCAATATTAATATCGGTAATATTACGTCTAATATAATAAAAACAAACATTTACAACCTCATTCTACATATATTTTAGTTGGATTAAACACTTTACTACATATGGATCACATTTAATTCATCGGAAAACACCATTAGTTCTCAATAATCAGAAAAAACACTCGTTTCATTTCCCTCCCCTTTCTTTTCTTTAACATAACAAATATGATCCATAAAGAAAATTATGGATTATTTATAGAAATTTATAATTTTATCTTATCGAACTGAACTGTATTCTTTAGTTTAAGTATACTTTTTCACAATACTCATTAGCCTTATCAAAAAGCTGGTTCTAATAAAATATGAAGTTTTTTCTTGTTATAGATACCGTCATATGTTTTTTAAAATTCCGAGGAATTTCAATTTTTATATTTCTTGATATAGATTGATAGATATTTTTTAGAAAGGAGTGACTATTAATCGATTCATTAGCGATCAATAGTCATATCGTTTAATTCAAAAGTTATTGTTTTCATTCTCGATATATTCCGAATGTTTTATGAGGATGTTTCGTTTATTCATTTCAGTCTTATAACAATCGTACTGTTTCTTTTACTTTGTAAACTTTCAATAGACAAAAAACTGAGTTCTCGATTGTAGAATTAGATTTAAGGTCATACATTTATCCCTTAATTTCTTTATCTGTAGGCAAAACAATTGCAGCTATTATATAAATTAACACTGTAAATCCGCTAGTAAAAAAGGCTGATAATGCAGTTACTATGCGAAGGATACTAACATCAATTCCATACTTGTCACTTAAGCCACCTAACACACCTGATACTTGTTTATCTTGAGTGGACTTATATAACTTTTTCATCTAAACACCCCAATCCAATTAAATATTTGCTTTCTAAAAATTAGTTTAATCTTTATGCTTGAACTAACCTGCCCTTTAATTGAATAACATCTGATATTTATATTTTAACATAAAATCCCATTACTCTTCTGTTTTTCATTTTAAAACCACATTATTTCAGGAAACAAACGTTCGTTAAGATATCAATAGAAAACATGTTGAAGCCTATTACTAAAAGAACCATCCCAAAATACTTTGGGACGGTTCTTTTTCCTTATTAATGATTCTTTAACATCACTAAGAGTTTCTCCTGACTATACATCCAGACTGTAATAATTAAACAAGCAAGTGCGACTTCTGATAACGCCATAAATCCTATTGCATAATGACCTGTTAGTTGGAATAGTAATGTTAAAATTAGAGGCGGGAAGAATCCTCCTAGTCCGCCTAAAGCTGAAACGAGTCCGTTTACAATACCAGCTTGTTCAGAGAAATACATTGGAACGAGTTTGAAGATTGTACCATTACCGATACCTGCGCAAAATGCGACAAGTAGGCAACCAAATGTATATACGTTCATGCTAGGCATAAATGATAAAATAATACCTGAAAGTGTTAAACCGATAAATACGAAGATTAATATTTTAAATGGATTAAACTTATCACCGAGCCAACCACCAATCGGACGCATAATTGTTGCGAGTACGATGAATCCGGCTGTACGTATACCTGCATCTACTTTCTCTAATCCGAAATGAGATACTAAAAAGTTTGGTAAATATACTGTAAATGCAACAAATGATCCGAAAGTTAAAAAGTAAAAGATACATAAAAACCAAAGTTTCTCATTTTTATATACACCTTTTATTTGTTCCATTAGTGGTGTATTCACTTTTTTCTCTTTACGATCACCTAATAAAAAGTTCATAAGTGCAAAAGCTGCAAGTAAAACTAAATAACATTGTACTGTCGTTCTCCAGCCAACTGAAGTTGCGATAACAGGCGCTAAAAATGAAGTAATTGCTGTTCCAGCGTTACCGACACCGTAAATACCATTTACAAAACCGTGACTCTCTTTTGGAAAGTATTTTGGTAAAGAAGTTACTCCTACAGAGAATACAGCACCACCGATTCCTACAAATAATCCACCAATAATTAAATCCATCATAGAATTGGCAACACTAATATAAAAAACAGGAAATAATAATAGAATAAAACTAATAAAGAATAATTTTCTTGCTCCGAAACGATTTGTCCAATAACCAATTGGAATGCGAAGAACAGAACCTAAAATAACGGGTACTGCTGTTACCATAGAAATTTGTCCCGCAGTTAATGGGATATCCACTTTAATATAGGGCATTAATGATGATAAAATAACCCACACCATAAAACCGATAATTAGATTAGAAGTTTGTAAACTTAATTGAAAATTAGGACTTTTCATCCTGTTCCCTCCTATGTATACGTAGTTATATTCATTCCCTCCAGCCTAATCACGTTCTTACATGATTAGGCTGAAAAGAATCAACCACCACTTACTGGCGGAATCATTGCTACGACATCACCAGTTTGAATAATGTCATCCTCATTTGCGTATTCTTCATTTATCGCGACCATAATCTCACTTGAAATCAATACGTTGTATTTCTTAATGAGTACTTCCTTCAGCTTCGCGACTGTAATATTTTCACAATCTATGTGTAATGCTGGCTTACTTACTTCTTCTTGTAAATGTGCAAATAATAGCACTTCAATCATATTCTCATCTCCTTTCTAGGCTCACCATTTGCATATGTTACCCGCTCTAACTGATCACCTATCCATGACTCACCATCTTCCCAAAACTCTTTCTTCCAAATTGGAACGATTTGTTTTATACGCTCCATAATATATTCATTCGCCTCATAAGCAGCTTTCCGATGCGGTGTAGCAACAGCAACGACAACAGCCAAATCAGAAATTTGTAATGTACCAATGCGATGTGTAATTGCCACATATGCCCCAGGCCATTTCTCCCCTACTTCGGTACCAATTCTCTCAAGCTGTTTCTCCGCCATTGTTTTATAAGCTACATACTCTAAATAAAGGGTACGACGGCCTTTCGTAAATTCTCTAACAGTGCCAATAAAAGTAGTAACCGCACCACACTCACGCCGAATTACTTTGTTTGTAACTTCTTCAATTGATATAGGTGTATCTATTACTTCATAATACGTATGTGTCATTTCGCACCTCTTATCTTTGTATAAATTAGCAACCTATTTTTCTATTATTTGTATGAACGAAGCAATTCTTTCCATGGCCATTCACTTCCGTTGGTTGATTCTAATAACAGTACCGAAACAGTAATTCCAGCTTTAAATCCTCTCGTTCCCCCTGGCAAAACGATAAATGCATTCGCTTCTGCAAGTGAAGAAATTGCGCTAGATTTATCTAAACCAACTGGTGTAACTTGTAATTGACCATCTACAATTTCTACTCTCCCTCTTACAAATCGAGTAAACGGATTTGCTTTCGGAAAGTCTTTTTGTAAAATTGCCTCTGCACGAAATACGTGCGAATCTTTTCTATGCAAGTATGTTCCAATGACTGGTCTAACATATAATTCACAACCGACATAACAAGCTGAAGGATTACCAGATAAACCAAATAGTAGTTTTCCTTCTACCTCAGCTACAGTTGTCACACTTCCTGGTCGCATCGCTATTTTGTTAAAAAGTACATTAGCTTGTAATCTCTCATAAATAGCAGGCAAATAGTCATAGTCTCCTACTGAAACGCCACCAGTCGTAATTAAAATATCAACTTCTTTTATCGCCTTTTTCACATTGTTATAACATGTCTCAAAATCGTCAATGAATTGTCCATAATACCGTACAACTCCGCCCGCTCGTTCAATTTGCGCAGCTATCATATAGGAGTTACTATTTCGAATCTTCCCTGGCTTTAATTGTTCATGTACTTCAAGCAGTTCACTACCCGTCGTTACAATTCCAATAATCGGCTGTTTTACAACATGTACGGAACTATAACCAAACGTAGCAAGAAGTGCTGCAACTCCCGGGTTAATAACAGTCCCTTCTTTCACAAGGATAGTATTTTGCTTTACATCTTCACCTTTAAAAGAAATGTTATCACCAGGAGAGAAAGACCGTTTTAATACCATATAAGTCTTTTCGTTTTCTTCAAACCCTTCCGTTATCTCCAACATCACAACCGCATTACACCCTTTCGGAATTGCGGCTCCTGTCATAATACGGACAGCTTGAAATGCTTTCACTTCTTCTGTAAAAACAAACCCTGCTCCAATTTCGCCAATCACTTCAAACTGAATGGGATTACTGCTACTAGCTTCTTTTGTGTCTTCCGCTCGAATCGCAAATCCGTCGTACGGAGAGCGATCAAAATGTGGGACATCATGATCTGCAATAACATCTTCTCCAAGCGTTCTACCGTAACTTTCTATAAGAGAAACCTCTTCTGTTTCACCTTGATGAGCATATTTCATTACTCGTGCAACTGCTTCTGCCACTGGAATCGGTATACGTTTTTCTAACATTCTTTTTCACCTCGTTTTAATAAGGAGAAACTCTCTCTGTTCATCCTATATATTTTGCATATAGTCGTTTTGCCATTTTCACATCATTTGTTCCATGAATAAATGCCCTACCATCTGTAAATAAAACGAAACGATATTCATCAATTAGAAATGATAGTAAGTAAGGTGATTTTTGAACATGTACACTTTTTTGTAATTGTCTTTGAATTTCGGTTAAATTAAGATTTCTCTTTATTCCTGAACGGATTTGAACTGTATTCCGCCCGCATAACACATCCGTTTTCATCTGTGATTCAAATGTTAAACTTGGGTACGTACGTGTATTTCCGCAAGATGGACATGTACTTTTTTTCTGTTTATTTACTTTTAATGAGAGAAATTGATTGTTCCAAATATCAAATGATAACATTGTTCCTCGCAGCGCATCAAAATCATCCACCAATATTTTCATCGCCTCTGTCACTTGGTGAGCAACAACCATCTGTACAGCTGGCTGAATAATTCCCGCTGTATCACATGTTGCACCGCCCATCGGATGATCCATTAAGCAGCGAAAGCATGGTGTTTTTCCTGGAAGAATTGTATACGTTACACCGTAACTTCCAACACATCCACCGTATATCCAAGGTATATTTTCTTTTTGTGAAATATCATTTATAAGTAGGCGCGTATCGAAGTTGTCAGTGGCATCTATAATGAGATCCACTTCTTTTGTTAACTCTTCTATTTCTTGCATTGTGACATCCATTACAACTGGTACAATTTCCACTTCAGAATTAATCTTTCTTACATGTTCTGCCGCTGCAATTGCTTTTGGTTTGCATTGTTTTGCATCTTCTTCTGTATATAACTGTTGCCGTTGTAAATTACTCCATTCGACATAGTCACGATCGGCAATTGTCAATTTCCCAATTCCCATCCGAACGAGCGCTTCTGCATTTGCAGCTCCTAGCGCCCCCGCACCAATTAAGAGCACATGCTTTTCCCTTATTTTCCTTTGTCCCATTTCACCTATTCCAGAAAACAATACTTGTCTTGAATATCGCTCTTGCATAAGGAATCCTCCTTTCGCTATCCACCAATGTAAGACATCTCAACTTTTTGACGTTTATTTGTACTTTCCGCCGTTCTTTCATCTGAATATCGATCTGTTCTATATCGCCATGTATGTTGTAAAATTTTTAATAGTGATGCATCAGAAATATTTTCTCGAAGAAGCGATCGTAAATCCGTTCCTTTTTCTCCAAATAAGCACGTATAAAACTTGCCGTCTGCCGAAATACGGGCTCTCGTACAAGAAGAACAAAATGACTCAGATACTGAAGTAATAAATCCAACTTCGGCATCGCTTCCTACATATCGATACAATTTCGCAACTTCTCCAAAGTAACGAGGTTTAACAGGTTCAATTGGATATACACGATTAATTTTCTCTATTAATTGTTCCTTCGTAACGACTTGTTCAAAGTTCCATCCGTTCGTACTGCCTACATCCATAAACTCAATGAAACGTAACTGTATTTCTTGTTCTTTAAAATACTGAGCCATAGGAAGAATTTGACTATCATTCATCCCTTTTTTTACGACCATATTTACCTTTACTTCTAATCCAGCTTCCTTCGCTGCTTCAATTCCTTTCAGTACAGGTTTCGTACTTACATGTCTTCCATTAATTTTTTGGAAGACACAATCCTCTATTGCATCTAAACTAATATTTACACGCTTTAATCCTGCTTCTTTTAGCGCCTTAGCTTGTTTTGCTAAATGAATTCCGTTTGTTGTGAGCCCAATATCTTTTAAGCCTTCTAGCTTTGCAAGTCTTCCAATTAACTTCGGTAAGTCTTTACGCAATAAAGGTTCACCGCCAGTAAGCCTAATTTTATTAACTCCCATACTTATAAATAATCTCGCTAACCTTTCTATTTCATCAAACGTTAATAAACACTCTTCCTGTAAAAAAGCATAATCAGGTCCGAACACTTCAGCAGGCATACAATATGTGCACCTAAAATTACAACGATCAATAACTGAAATGCGTAAATCTTGAAGTGGTCGCTTTAAAGAATCTTTCATGTTTTCGTGCATCTATATCCCTTCTTTTCTGCTGCAATCCTTAGTAAGCTTTCATTTTTTTATTTGCCTTTATTATAAAAAAGAAGCTACATATTCAATGTGACTTTTCTCACATCACTTTCCCCATTCAAAAACTTTTCACAAATCCGTTCGCATTTTGTTCACATCTTCAGGCCATACTCCTTACGGTCATTGAAATTTTACATTATTTTTAAAATAGCTCTTGCATTTTCATCATATTTACACTCAAAATAGGAAATGTATTGCTTATAAGAAGAAAGGTGATTGCTGTGGCAAACAGTATGACATTATCTCAAGATTTAAAAGAATTACTTGCATCTGTTGAATATAAAATGCAGATAAAAAAAGGTAGTTTTATTTTTCAAGAAGGTATGGAGGCAACCGAACTCTATATCATCCACTCAGGAAAAGTACAAATTAGTAAACTTAGTGCTGACGGACAAGAACTAACACTTCGAATTTGTTCGGCATACGACATTATTGGAGAATTAACATTGTTCACGGATAATGCGAAGTATTTATTAAATTCAAAATGCCTTGAAGATGTTGAAGTAGGCGTTATAAAGCGTGAAGCGTTAGAAAAAGAATTACTCCAAAAACCAGCTCTTGTATTTGAATTTATGAAATGGATTAGTGAACATTTAAGAAGAATGCAAACGAAGTTCCGAGATTTAGTATTACACGGCAAAAAAGGTGCCTTATATTCTACTCTCATACGAATGACAAATAGTTATGGTGTTTTAAAGGAAAATGGTATTCTCATCGATTTACCGTTAACGAATCAAGAACTTGCTAATTTCTGTGCAACTTCACGTGAAAGTGTAAATCGAATGTTAAATGAATTAAAAAAGCAAGGTACAATTTCTATTCATAAAGGAAAGATTACAATACACGATTTACAATTTTTAAAATGTGAAATTGCTTGTGAAGATTGTTCTGCTTCTGTTTGTAGTATTGATTAGCGTCTTATTTAGGTACTTATACCTATAAGGAAAGCCGAGGTCTCCAATTAGATCTCGGCTTTCCTTATAAATTACGAAACATATAAAACTAATTTATTTTTTCAATTCATTTGGAATACGTCTTCTGTAAATTACATAGCTACGGCTTACATATTTAATTGGGGCACTAAATACGTGTACCAGTCTAGTAAATGGCCATACTGCGAAAAGCCCCATTCCCGCAAGAATATGAATTTTAAACCATACAGGTACTTCCTTCATATAATCAACTTTCGGTTGAAAAACGAAGAGGCTTCGGAACCATGGACCGATCGTTGTACGATAATCAAATCCTTTTGAGTCGATATTTAAAAACGTTGAAGAAAGTCCTGCTAGCATTACGATAAGTAATAGAATAAGCGCAATATAATCTCCCTTTGTACTCGTTGCAATGATACGTTTTACCGTTACGCGGCGGTACGTTAATATAATTAAACCGATGATTGAAGCAACCCCTGCTGGAAGCCCAAAACTAATTGCTACTACATGATACATATGCTCAGAAATACCTATGGAACGGTATACAGCTTCTGGAATTAAAATCCCCATAACATGCCCGCCAATTACGAACATAATCCCAAAGTGGAATAATATACTTCCGATTCGGAGCATTTTCTTTTCTAATAGTTCACTAGATTTTGATGTCCAACCAAATTGATCATAGTTGTATCTGAAAATATGTCCACCGATAAAGATTGCAAAAATGATATAGGGAAACAATACCCATAGAAATTGATCCATCATTTTGACAACTCTCCTTTCTAATTTGTCTGTACACCCCATGTATCGATAGCAAGTAAAACAGCCGAAAGAATTGGTTCATACATACTATCTGCTTCTTTTAACTGAACGTGTAATGCTTGTATATTCTCCTTGTATTTACTCATAATTGGTTCACTGTCTTGCTCATTTGCATTTGCAAAAAACTCGAGTAATAGCGGTAAGTAATCAGGTAGTTCTTTATCTGTTACTTCAAAACCAGATTTTTTATAGTGCTGTTTTAACTCTAGTAATTCAATACCTCTTTCTCTTTGTTCACCGGTGTTCATATACGTTAAATACATATTTGTCTTCTTACCAAAATCAAATGTATATACGTAACTATCAATAAGTTGATCGTTCGTTTTATGTAGTGCTTGTTTTATAAATGTTGTAAGTGATGCTTTAACGTCTTCTTGTTCAATCGCTTCAATCTCTTCTAGTAATTCAGTTAAAGCTTCTCTCCACCCAAGTTCCGGGTAAGAGAGAAGGAATGAAGAACAAGAAAAAGCAGTTTGTAAACTTTGTCTCATAATTTTCTGCCCCTTTATTTAAGAAATTGTCATACAAGAGCCTGGACCACCTGTGAATGATAAACCACAGCTTCCTTGTTCGCTATATAAATCTGCCACTTGTTCACGGTGAGATGTCGGGATGACGAAGCGATCTTTATATTTTGCAATGGCAAGAAGACGATACATATCTTCTACATCCTGTTTCGTTAAACCAAGTTCTTTTAATACAGCTTCATTTGGTTCTTTATTAATTTGCAGTGCTCTCATATGCGTTCGCATAACAGCCATTTTTTTCAATGTAAGTCGAATGTGTGATTCATCTCCTGCAGTGAGTAGATTCGCTAAATATTGAATTGGAATACGCATATTATCGATAGCAGGGAAAATCTCTTCTGCTTGCCAGTTACTACCTTTCCCTTCCACCATATTCATAATTGGGCTAAGCGGTGGGATATACCAAACCATTGGCATTGTACGATACTCTGGGTGAAGTGGTAGAGCAATTTTCCAATCGATAATCATTTTATAGATTGGTGACTGTTGTGCCGCTTTAATCCACTCTTCAGGAATGCCTTGTTTTTTCGCTTCAGCTGCTACTTCTGGATCATTTGGATCTAAGAAAACAGTAAGCTGAGATTCGTATAAATCTTTTTCATTTTCAACTGAAGCTGCTTCTTTTACTTTGTCAGCGTCATATAGCATTACCCCAATATATCTGATACGTCCGACACATGTTTCCGAACAAATTGTTGGCATACCAGCTTCAATACGCGGGAAACACATTGTACATTTTTCCGCTTTATTCGTTTGCCAGTTAAAATACACTTTTTTATATGGGCAAGATGATACGCAGAATCTCCATGCACGACATGCATTTTGATCTACAAGAACAATCCCATCTTCTTCCCGTTTATACATCGCACCAGATGGACAAGACGATACGCAAGATGGATTCATACAATGTTCACATATGCGTGGTAAATACATCATAAAAACATTTTCAAAATCTGTTTTAATTTCTTCTTCCATTTTCTTTACGTTCGGGTCTTGCAATCCTGTTATATGTCCGCCCGCTAAATCATCTTCCCAGTTTGGGCCCCATTCAATTTTATCGATAAATTCGCCTGTAATTGCTGATTTCGGACGAGCAACTGGCTGATGCTTACGCTGCGGACTATTTGTTAACGTTTCATAATCATAGTTCCACGGTTCAAAGTAATCATCAATTGTTGGTTGATCTGGATTGTGAAAAATATTCATAAGGCGCTTCATTTTCGAACCGGATTTCAGCTGAATTTCACCATTTTTCAATTCCCAGCCACCTTTATATTTCTCCTGATCTTCCCATTGCTTCGGATAACCAATGCCAGGTTTCGTTTCTACGTTATTGAAATACATATATTCAGCACCTGGACGATTTGTCCAGGTGTTTTTGCACGTTACGCTACAAGTATGGCAGCCGATGCATTTATCTAGGTTCATTACCATTCCGACTTGTGCTTTAATCTTCAAGCCAATCTACCTCCTTCAGCTTGCGAATTACAACGTTTAAATCGCGCTGGTTCCCAGTTGGACCATAATAGTTAAATCCATAACTTAATTGACCGTATCCACCAATCATATGTGTCGGTTTTACGTGAATTCGAGTTGGACTATTATGCGTTCCCCCGCGATTACTTGTTAATTTCGTTCCAGGTACGTTAATGTGGCGATCTTGCGCATGGTGCATAAACGCCATTCCTCTCGGTATACGGTGCGTTACAACTGCACGTGCTACAACAACACCGTTACGGTTAAAGCACTCAATCCAATCATTATCTGCAACACCAGCTTCTTCAGCATCTTCTTTATTCATCCAAACAGTTGGACCACCTCTAAATAGCGTTAACATCGGTAATGAATCAAAGTACATACTATGAATGGACCACTTATTATGCGGTGTTAAATAGTTTAGTGTAATCTCTTTCCCTTCTACTTCAGGTCGTGATTTACGGAACGGTTTATGTTGCAGAATTGGTTTAAATGTTGCCATCGTTTCACCAAATTCTTTCATCATGTCATGATCTAAATAGAAAGATTGTCGTCCAGTGATTGTTCTCCAAGGGATGAGACGTTCTACATTTGTTGTAAATGGTGAGTAACGGCGCCCACCTTTTTCAGAACCTGTAAAGGCTGGAGAAGTAATTACTGTTTTTGGCTGCGCTGTAATTTGTTCAAATGTGAAGCATTCTTCTTCACGTTCTTCTGCTAAATCACGTAATTTTAAATCTGTTTGTTTTTCAAGTGCTTCCCATGCTTTTACAGCCATATGACCATTTGTTGTAGAAGAAAGCGTTAATACCGCTTCAGCAGCATTGATTGCTTCTTTTATGTCTGGACAATCTTTCGCAATAGAATCTGTTCGAACAACTCCTAATCGGCTTTTTAATTGCTCATACTCTTTTTCTGCCGACCAAGAAATTCCTTTCGTACCAATCGGTTGTTTCCCAGCATTTGGTCCAAGTGCTGTCATTTTGTCATAAATCGTTTTATAATCCCTTTCGACAACATGAATTTGCGGCATCGTTTTACCTGGTATTGGTTCACACTCACCTTTGCTCCAATCTTTAATCTTACCAAGTGGTTGTGCTAATTCTTGCGGTGTATCATGAAGAAGTGGTGTTGCAACAACTTCTTTCATTGGTTCAAGATCAATTTTCTCTGCTAAATCTGACACAGCTTTAGAAAGTGAAGTGAAAATATCCCAGTCAGAACGTGCTTCCCATGGCGAACCGATTGCCGGATTAAATGGATGTACAAATGGATGCATATCTGTACTGCTTAAATCGTGTTTTTCATACCAAGTTGAAGCCGGTAAGACGATATCAGAATAAAGCGCTGTTCCAGCCATACGGAAATCTAAATTAATGAGCAAATCAAGCTTCCCTTCTGGCGCTTCTTCATGCCATTTCATTTCTTCTGGTCGTAATGAATCACTATCATCATTCATTAATCCGTTCGTTGTACCTAATAAATGTTTTAAGAAATATTCGTGTCCTTTACCAGAACTTGAAATTAAGTTTGCACGCCAAACGAATAAGTTGCGCGGGAAGTTATTTTTGTTATCTGGATCTTCAATCGCAAATTTTAGTTCTTTTTCTTTTAATTTTTGTGCAACATATTTTCCGATTTCTTCTTGTGTTGTTGCACCAGCAGCAACAGCTTCTTTATATAGTTCAATTCCATTTTTCTCAAATGTCGGATAAGAAGGTAACCAGCCAAGTCGCGCCGCTAATACGTTGTAATCACCGTGATGTTGATAACGAGAGTTGCCTTCGACTGGTGATGCTAAATGTCCCACTGGTGTATCTTCATAGCGCCATTGATCTGTTACGAAATAGAAGAAAGATGTACCGTTTTGTAATTTCGGTGGCCCTTGCCAATCTTTTGCCATTGCGATTGTTTGCCATCCTTCTGCTGGTCGTAATTTTTCTTGCCCAACGTAATGCGCCCAGCCACCGCCGTTTACACCTTGTGCTCCAACGAGAAGTACAAGATTTAAAACGGCGCGATAAATTGTATCAGAGTTAAACCAATGGTTAATACCAGCCCCGACAATAATCATTGAGCGACCATTCGTATCAACAGCATTTTGTGCGAACTCACGAGCGATTTGAAT
The DNA here is from genome assembly GCF_027715825.1 of Bacillus cereus group sp. Bc061. Lineage (NCBI taxonomy): Bacteria > Bacillati > Bacillota > Bacilli > Caryophanales > Bacillaceae > Bacillus > Bacillus cereus group sp. Bc061. The sequence continues at coordinate 675,126 of NZ_JAQFTZ010000001.1, read as the reverse complement.
AATAAGCTCACGTTTTACTCCTGTCATTTTCTCTTGCCATGCAGGTGTAAACGGCACGTCATCATTGAAGTCTTTCGGCTCTTGTCCACCAAGCCCTCGGTTCACACCGTAATTTGCTAACGTTAAGTCATATACAGTAGTAACGAACACTTCGCCCTCTTCTGTCATAACCTTTTTCACTGGAATTGTACGTTCTAATACTTTGTTTCCATTATCAGAGAAGTACGGGATTTGTACAGTTCCAACATGATCTTCCATTCCAAGTACAGAAAGACGTGGATCAATCTTTTCGCCTGTTTCTTCATCTTCTAAACGTAAATTCCATTTCTTTTCGTTATCCCAACGTGACCCCATTGTGCCATGAGGTGTTGCAAAATCATTCGTGTTCTCGTTCCAAAGTACAGGTTTCCATTCTCCTAACTTTGTTTCGCGTCCAATATCAGAAGCATTTAAGAATCGATCCGCAACGAATTGGTCTCCTTTTTGTTTCAATGTAACGAAGAAAGGAAAATCAGTATATTGCTTCGCATACTTTGTGAAGTATTCCACTTGATTATCTACGTAAAATTCTTGTAAGATCACGTGCCCCATTGCCATCGCAAGTGCACCGTCTGTACCTTGTTTCACACTAATCCAATCATCCGCAAACTTTGTTGACTCAGCAAAATCAGGACTGACAGAAACGACTTTCGTTCCTTTATATCGAACCTCCGCTAAAAAGTGTGCGTCTGGTGTTCTTGTCATCGGTACATTTGAACCCCATGTCATAATGTAACCAGAGTTATACCAGTCACTACTTTCTGGTACATCTGTTTGATCACCCCAAATTTGCGGAGAAGCTGGTGGTAAATCTGCGTACCAATCATAGAAACTAAGCATCGGTCCACCCATAAGTTGCATAAAGCGGCTGCCTGCAGCATGACTTAACATCGACATAGCTGGAATTGGTGAAAAGCCAACATTTCGGTCTGGACCGTATTTCATTACTGTATATAATAATGAAGCTGAAACGAGTTGTAACACTTCATCCCAATTCGCACGAACGAATCCCCCTTTACCACGTGCCTGCTTATACTTGCGTGCTTTTTCAGGGTTTTCCACAATGCTTTTCCAAGCATCTAATGGTGACCCATTATTTTGTAATTCCTCTAGCCACATACTCCAAAGAACACCACGTACATACGGATATTTCACACGAAGTGGACTATAAATGTACCAAGAAAAACTCGCTCCACGTGGACACCCTCGTGGTTCAAAGTCAGGCATATCTGGACCTGTTGTTGGATAGTTAAGCTCCTGTCCTTCCCAAGTTACAATTCCATCTTTCACATAAATGTTCCAACTACATGAACCAGTACAGTTCACACCATGTGTAGAACGAATTACTTTATCATGCTGCCAACGCTTTCTATACACATTTTCCCATTCACGATCTTCATATGTTTCTTGTGTATGATTATCGTTATAACGATCTATTGGTGAAAAATATTTTAAACGTCTCATTAGTGCTGAAGGTTTCTTCTTCATACTGTTCACTCCTTTAATACGTCTCTCTTACATACCCTTACTATAAGAGAGGTTGTAAAATACAGATGTGACATTTCGCACAGTTCAAGAGATTGTCAAAAATTCCGAAAAAAATATAAAAAGGTGAAAATCTAATCATTGTGGAGGGCTCACATCCTTCACTGACTGTTAAGTTACTTCCTTGCTTCTAGCAAAGTTTAAGATGAAGTACAGATAATAATGAGCTTGTAAAAAAATTTCTTATATAATAGAGGAAGTAATTTGGGAGTAGTTAAATTTGATATACCTAAATCGTTAGATGAGTTAATAAATGAAAATACAATACTTTAAATTCACCATATCAAGGGCAACTATCCTGAAAATAGTTGAACAAAAAACGCCAGGAAATCCATATGAATTGTCAGCAACTTGGATTGAATCAATAGAAGAATACACCAAGAATGTCAGGATTTTAAGATAATAATAAAAGGAGTATATTATGAAATTAGAACCGCTTTATGCAGAAAACATTATCGTAGCCGTCATATATAAAAATGAGTTTAGATGGTATGTAACAGATAAAGAACTATGGTTTTTAGATTATAATAAATTAGATAATGCATATAAAAATTTAGGTATAAGCATTGAAGATAATGACGAAACAGAAGAAAGAAATGGAATAAAAGTATTAGATCATGAAAATGTAGAAGTATTTTTAGTAAGGATTAATAAATATAAAACAACTAAAGAAGAATTAAATTATTTACTACTTGAAAATATTAAAAGGAAAAATGCAGGAGAAGATCTATTAGATTTTAGTCCAATCTTATTAATTAACTTTGATAATAAAATACTATATTCAATGTTTCCAGAACCGGCATCATATGAAAACTATGTACCAAAAGATTGGAGTGGTACATATGAAGATTTCACTGAATTCATACCTACATCAGAGAAATATTGGATAGATAAGTTTAATAATAATTTACTTTTACTATAATTTAAGTAGGAAAATAGAGATGATAGTATAAGAATTTATTACCTTAATAGAGCTTATGAGATTAATAGAGAAGTAAATAGAGTCACTAAAGCCAGAAATAAAGGAGTAAAATAGTCATGAAATATCCATATAGTTTTGAAGTGCTTAACAGTAGTGATTTAGTTATGAGACTTCCTCAAGAAATTAAACTTGTTGAAACTTTTTTAGGAATTGAAGTTACATCTTTTGGAGATTGGATTTTAGAAGAAATACATAATGTTTTAAACGGAGAAAAAAATTATGTAGTAGTAAATGGCAACATTTGCAGTTTAGAAATTCGGAACGACACAACTACTGTGTTAGACAATTTAGCCGAAGATGGTAAAGGAGAATATTGTGAGATTGAAACAATGGAATTGGTAGAATTAATTCATATTTGGTTAAATAAACGAAAAGAATATAAGAAAGATAAAAAATAAAGGAGTGTAATAATTTAAATAACTGGCCTCTTCATGAGAAGTCGACTTTATTTTTTATTCACAAAGGGGTATTAATATATGTTCCAAACTATACGCGTAGGGTTTCCTACGCTATTTATTTTGCTCATTGAGGTCAATCTTTCCTTCCCCTCTTCTACTTTTACCGATGATACTATTCTATATCAAGACATATTTCACATAAAAAGAGAAATCATTATTTACCATATTGCCCTTAGTTACTGAAACAATTATACTAGATGTAATCAGAATAAATAATCTGAATATTCTTAGAATTAAAGGTAATAGTTTTATACTCGCACATAGAGAGGTACGTTCTATTTTCCACTAAATAGATTAGAAAACGATAATAACATTAGGAGGATTACGATGCACCAACTTGATTCATTACATCCCATTATAGAAAAAATAATGAACAATATTGAAAAAATAATGGTCGGAAAAAGAAAAGAAACGATTTTAGCTTTGACAGCTCTCTTAGCTGAAGGTCATGTACTATTAGAAGATGTTCCTGGCGTTGGGAAAACAATGTTAGTACGCGCTCTTTCTAAATCTATTGATGCTGATTACAAGCGAATTCAATTCACACCTGATTTACTACCGTCAGATGTAACAGGTGTTTCTATTTACAATCCGAAAGAGCTCCAATTCGAGTTCAAGCCTGGACCAATCATGGGGAATTTTATACTTGCTGATGAAATTAATCGTACATCTCCCAAAACACAATCTGCCTTACTTGAAAGTATGGAAGAAGGCAATATTACAATAGATGGTATGACAAGACCGTTACCAAAACCATTCTTTGTAATGGCTACACAAAATCCAGTCGAATATGAGGGAACATATCCTTTACCAGAAGCCCAGCTCGATCGTTTCTTATTGAAGCTAAAAATGGGATATCCTTCACCAGAAGAAGAATTTGAAGTTTTAAACCGGATGGAAAAAACAAATCCCCTCTCCCTTTTACAAGCTATTACTACAATAGAAGAATTACTTTATTTGCAACAAAGCGCACGGGAAATAAGCATGGACAAAGCAATCAAGCATTACATTGTAAAGCTTGTTAGTCAAACTCGCTCTTATAGTTCTATACAACTAGGTGCAAGTCCACGTGGCTCGATTGCTTTAATGAAAGCTTCACAAGCTTATGCATTCATCCATGGCAGAAATTATGTTATTCCAGACGATGTTAAATTTTTAGCTCCTTACGTGTTAGCTCACAGACTCATTCTAAAAATGGAAGCAAAATTTGAAGGAATAACAGGGGAACAAGTTATTTCAAAAATCGTTGCGCGAACTACCGTGCCGACTCAAAGGAAGATGAACCTTTGATGAAACGCATGCTACGAACACTATATCACGTTTTGAAGTTATTACTAATCCCTTTATGCCTAGTGTTAACATTTGTGTACGCTATGCTTCAAGGAGGATTTGTAAGTTGGTTTTTATTTTACAGTATGGTTCCTATTGGCCTTTATTCACTATTATTCCCCTTCTACGCTTTACGGGGTGCTGAAGTAAAAAGAATAACAAATCAAAACGATTATGTAGCAGGAGAACGATTTGTAAGCACGATTACAATAAAAAGAAAATTTCCTTTCCCCTTACTTTATTTAGTTATAGAAGATGAACTGCCACCACACCTTACAAGTTGTAGACAAACAAAGATGAATAAAACAATACTCTTTCCAGGATTAAAACGAAATTTTTCGTTTCAATATGCAATTGACACAATCCCTAGAGGAGAGCACACTTTTTCAAGCATACGCGTCAAAACTGGTGATCTATTCGGTATGATGGAGAAAGAAGTAACTTTTTCAGTTCCGGATACATTTTTAGTCTATCCTCAGTATGTAGATATAACGTATCAGCAATTGGAAAACCATTTCGAGCAAGGAGCGCTCTCAGCAAATATAAATTTCACAAAAGACTCTACCATTTCTGTCGGTGTGAGAGACTATAAACCTGGTGACCGCTTTTCATGGATTGATTGGAAAGCAACTGCAAGAACAAACAACATTATGACGAAAGAGTTTGAACAACAGCGCAGCCATAATATTATGATATTCATAGACAGAACTGAGTCTCCTCTATTCGAATCAGTCGTCACATTTACTGCCTCTATTGTCAGGGCTGTATTGAAGCAAAATTCACCAGCGTCATTTGTGTCTGTCGGAAAAGAACGAACTTTTTTCCCTTTAGACAATGGAGATAGTCAGTTGCAGCAAATCTTTTGTCATTTAGCGAAAGTACAAGCGGACAGTGTATTCCCGCTCTCCCGGAGTGTAGAAATGGAATTAAGAAAAGTTTATGAGCCCGTAACAATTATACTCGTGACAAGCGATCTTTCTCCCGATATTCAAAAGGCAGCTGACTATGCCGCTATACAAAATAGAAAATTACTAGTTTTTGTCGTGAAAGAAAAACCGAATCAGCTCTCACATCGAGAACTAAATATATTAGAAACTCTACAAAAACGAAAAATATTTGTAAATGTGGTTTATGAAAACCGATATACAAACGTGTTTTTTGAGGTGAGCAAATGATAACATTACAGACAAAAAAACAATGGGATATGACTAGATTCTTCATGCATGCATGCGCATTTCTACTTTTACTAGAATGGATACGACCCCTTATAGGTATTACAAACGTAGGTAGATTAGATATTTTTGTAATATTTATAGGAATTTGCTTCACACTCTCTTTTTTTCAAACAAAGTGGCAGATTCCGATAAAGATCGTGACGATTTTATTCATCATTCATCTCCTATATTATAAAAATATTTTTATAAATCCATCTTGGCTAACGACATTTTTTACTGATATTTCTCGAAATTCCTCCCTGTTATTCCAGGGGAATTTGCTAGATATTTCTCCTGTTTTTCCAACCGTTTTATTTTTTCTATCATTTTGGTTTTTGAGTGCTTTCATCTCTTTTTGGTTGATTCATAAAAAGCGTGGATTGTTATTTCTTATATTGACTATTATTTATATCACAATTTTTCATAACTTACATTTATACAATGCAAACTACGCTATTATTCGTACTGTTGTCATCGGCTTTTTTATGCTTAGTCTTCTTCGCATAGAACGAATAAAAGAGAGTGAACACTTACAAAATTATGCTAGAGAAATCTCAAAATTACTTAGACCTATTACAATATTTATTGTATTATCAGCAACCATCGCATACCTCGCTCCAAAATTTGGTCCTCAATGGCCAAACCCAATGGATTTTTTACAATTCAACACATCCGAAGCAAGTAAACAGCAAGAAGTTTCTAAAATTGGGTATGGTTTAGATGACTCACGATTAGGTGGTCCTTTTAAAGCAGATCCTACAATTGTTTTTACAGCAGCAACGCAAAACAAACAATATTGGAGAGTAGAAACGAAAGATTTTTATACCGGAAAAGGTTGGGAAGTTTCTGAAAATCAAAAGAAGGTTACTTTTAAAAATAAAAACGACGTCGTGAGTTGGTACGAACAAAATACAAAAACAGAGACAACTAAGGCAACAATCACCATGCAAAAAAGGTATCCGCACCTTACCTATCCAGCAGGGTTAGTATCAGTTGAGGCTTCTTCCGATGTATCATACAGCGTTGACCCATTTTCAGAAAAAATCTATACGATGGACGGAGACTCTTCTACTACTTTACATTCTTATAAAGTAACATATGAGGTCCCGGAGTTTTCCATAGAAAACTTAAAAGCTGTAAAAACGAATGAAGGTCAAGAAACAAATCCTTATTTCATGACAAAGTACACGCAACTTCCCAAATCATTACCGCAGCGAGTAAGAGACTTAGCTAGTAGTCTAACAAAGGATAAAGACACCCGATACGATAAAGTATTAGCTATTGAAAACTATTTCACCGACCATTCTTTTATATATGAAACAACGAATGTCTCATTCCCTGCCAAAAACCAAGATTATGTAGATCAATTTCTTTTCGATACAAAAAGCGGCTACTGTAATAATTTCTCGACATCTATGATCGTGTTACTTCGTTCTGCTGGAATTCCCGCTCGCTGGGTAAAAGGTTATACAGAAGGAACTCTTGATAATACGCTGGTGGGTGCTGAAGGTGAGGATGTTTATAAAATCGCGAACGATAACGCACACTCTTGGGTCGAAGTATATTTCCCTGGATACGGATGGATTCCATTCGAACCGACAAAAGGATTTACGAATCCCTATAATTTTATAAATAATACTCCTGCTCCTACTTTACAAAATAACGAAGTATATAATTCTAATAACGAACCAATACAACAACGAAACAATGAAGCAAAGCTCAAAAGTTTAATAGAAGATACAGAAGAAGCTTCTACTAAAAAGATTCCAAATTCTAAAAATGGATTTTCTTGGTGGTACGTATTCCTTTCTACAATACCGATTAGTATTATAGGCTACATTCTATTCATCACTAGAATGAAATGGATTACGTTTTTTATCATTCATTTCTATAAATATCGAAAAGATGATGCCGTTTATACAAAAGCTTACGATTCTCTCCTAAAACAATTTGCGCGAATTGGTATAAGACGAGATGAGAGTCAAACATTCCGAGAATATGCTCTCCATGTTGATACACTTTACAACTCGAATGATATGCAACAACTTACTTTCAGTTATGAGAATGCTATATATCAAAAAGGACAAGCCGCAGCAGAATGGAAAAAATCCGTACACTTATGGGAAGTGCTTATGAAAAAAGCTGCTTCTCCACCTAAATCAAATGACTTCCATTCAGCGATTTAATATTGACAATGTGAATGTAAATAAAATGCCTCAAAGAACAAAATAGTTCTTTGAGGCATTTTTTAATAAAGTGAAACTCCTAGTTATTCGCCAAGTACCTTCTCAATCTCAACCTCTAAATCCACCGGCTTCGTTTGCGGTGCAAAACGCCCTACTACTTTTCCGTCTTTTCCAATTAGAAATTTTGTAAAGTTCCATTTTACTGCTTTCATACCGAGTAAACCTGGTGCTTGTTCTGTCATGTATGTATACAGAGGATGAGCCTTATCACCTTTTACATCAATTTTTGCAAACATTGGGAAGTTTACACCGTAGTTTAATTCACAAAAACTAGTAATATCTGCTTCTGTTCCTGGTTCTTGCCCTCCGAATTGGTTACAAGGGAAACCGAGTATTTCTAGCCCTTGTTCTTTATATTTATCATATACTTCTTGTAATCCTTTATATTGCGGTGTAAACCCGCATTTACTAGCTACATTTACAATAAGAAGTGCTTTTCCTTCGTAATCTTTTAACGATTTTTCTTCACCTGTAATTGTTTTAGCTGAAAAGTCATAAACTGTCATTGTCCTTACCCCTCTCTTCACTATCATTCCATGTTTATACTATACTACATTCGTGAATTTACAGCTCTTATTACGTATTTCTCTCTACAATTGAAAACGCTTTATTTTCGTTCGAAAATTCGACACAAATTACTAGACTTTTATGATGGAAAGTTTTACAATTGAATTGTGAACAAAATGTGACAGTTTATATTCTATTATTATAGAAAAGGATGGTGTTCAATATGAAAACTGCACAACATGAAACGATTTCAAATCGCGAGTTTTATTTCGTACTATATATGATGTTATTGTATGTGATTGGCTGGGTAATCGATGTAAATGGTTTATTTTTAAGCTCCTACTTTAATTTAGCGGGAGAGATTATGCTTCCATTAGTTGGCGGCATTGTTGGACTATTCGTTATGTCTATTAATAAACAACAAAGACAATAAGAACATTACAAAAAGGCAGAAGACGAAACTTTCGTTTTCTGCCTTTTTGTATTTTTAGCGTATAATAGTTACATACCGTATATAAGGAGTGGTAAAGATGAAAAAAGTAGAACAATTATCTTCTCACCTATATCTGATTGATGATTTTGATTTACAACATAATGAACGAACTGGTACGTACGTTTTATTAGGTGATGATATTACTTTAATTGAAACTTGTGCAGCCCCTTCTCTTCCGTATATTTTAGACGGCTTACAACAATTACATATTGATTTAAACGAAGTTAAAAACATTATCGTTACACATGTTCATTTAGATCACGCCGGTGCTGCTGGTTTAATGATGGAAAAATGTCCAAATGCTACTTTATATGTGCATTCTCGCGGTGCTCGTCATATGATTGACCCAACAAAACTCATTTTAGGTGCAAAAGCTGTGTACAAAGAAGATTTCGATAAACTTTTTGATCCAATTCTTCCAATTGAAGAAGAACGTGTTCATATTGTACAACATGGTGATACGTTACAAATTGCAGAAGACCGCATCCTTACATTTTATGATACACCGGGACATGCAAAGCACCATATTAGCATTCACGATTCATTAACAAACGGCATTTTTACTGGCGATACAATTGGAATTTATTATAGAGAACTCGCAGACCTTGGTGTAGAACTGTATTTACCATCAACGTCCCCTTCACAATTCCAACCAGATGCGATGATTGCTTCTAAAAATCATATTCAAAGTATGAATGTAGATACTATTTATTTCGGCCATTACGGCGCATCATCCAATGTTACAGAAATATATAAGCAACTAGAACATTGGTTACCTATTTTCGTTCATACTGGTAAAGAGGTCTTTGAAAAATATAATGATTTCGATGAAGCTACTAAAGCTTTGCAAACTGTATTAATAGATAAGGTCTCTTCTCACCTTACAAAGTTAAACGTTCCATCAGATCATTCCGTTTATAACATTTTACATCTAGATATAGAAATTAGTGCGATGGGCATTATAGATTATTTCACGAAGCAAGAAAAAGCAAACACCACTATTAAATAACCGTAAAAGAAGAGATATACAACAGTAGTTATTGTATATCTCTTCTTTTTTTGAATATATTTTGAGTAAAGGATGGTGGAATATAATGCAAAAAGTGATGCTATACCTCTGCTTTACATTATTTATCGTCTTATTATTATTTATCGGAGTGAAAATTCAATTTTATTTAGATACAGACGCACAAGTAAACTTTAACGTTTATCCAAGATTATTCTACTTTACACTCTTCCCTCTTATAGTCGGCATTTTATTACGATTCCTTCAATCTATTAATCGTGAAACAAGTAAACAAAACTGGCGCTTTCAACCGGATAAATTTATCGCCATTACTGTGCCTACACTATTCATTTCCTTTTCTCCAGCTCTACTCTTTTCACCAGTTGGTGCGTACCTACCTTATTTAGCTAATATTATTCTTATCAATACAACTTTTGTTACGATAATTAGTTTAGTAGCTGGTTATTCCCTTTTAGATTGTTTTATAAAAAAAGACATTGCAAATATGAAAAAATATAATTGATAACCAATACTTAAATGTCATTGGTTTCGGCGGTTTATTTATAAATGCAATATTACTTGTAATAGTCGCTACACATAAAAAAGGAAATTTATGTTAAACTAAAAGAAATCACGTACTAAGTCAAATTACATTTCAATCAAGGGAGAATTATTATGTATAGATTTTTGGGATTCTCGTGTCTAATGTTTCTCGCAAGCATATTTTCTTTCTTTATTCTAAGAGGGCCTAATGCAAATTTAACTTTAATTATTTCGATACTGGGTATTCTCTCATTACTCGGCATTATTTTTGCGATAGCTTCAAAGAATTGGTTATTCGGAATAGTTGGTACAGCATTAAATGGAATAATACTAGTAGTTGCATATTTCCTATTGCTAGCAAAAGGCATAGGTGGTTAATATATTTACGTTTCAATAAGAAAAGCTCAGAGCTTAGACTCTGAGCTTTTTTACTTATCTCACCTTTTCGTCTACATACTCCATAATCTGCTCTGCTTTCATAAATCTTTCTTTATATGCCTCAGGTATTTCTTCTACTTTTATTGCACCAGTTGATTTTGTCTTCACTCGTACGATTTCATGTGTCATTAAAGCTTCCATATAGCGATCAAACTCTTCTTGCGTTAATACTTCCCTACTTGATTTATGACCATTTAATTTATCAAAGTATGGTTGAAGGCCCATACTTACCTTTTTCATTTCTTCTCTTTTTGCTGATGATAATGCATCATAATCAATATTACCGTTCGAATCTCCATACGCAAGCTTTGCATTCGTTAATTTCTTCAGTTCTTTTGTAAACACTTCATATTCTTTTGTACTCATTTCATCTTTCGCTTTTGATAGCTTTGCACTAAAACGCATGTACGCCTCTAATGTCATCGTTCCAGCATGTTTTTTTAAGTTTTCAAAAGACCCGTATATACCATCTGCCATAATAGATTGATATGCAAAACCAGTTGTCGGGATTAAAAACGCCGCTGCAAGTACTCCTGCGATAAGGCGTTTCTTCTTCTTACTTCCCCCACGCTTCATTTTTATTTGAACGATTACTTTTTCTTTCAACTCCGGCGGCGCAACAATCTCCTTCGCTTCTTCTTGTATAGATTCTCGAACTCTACAATCTAAACTCATTTCACATTCCCTACCTCTCCTAAAAAGATTTCTTCTACTTGCTCTTTTTGACGTAGTTTCTTTAAGGCCGAATGAATTCTAGATTTCACAGTACCAATTGGAATATGTAATATTTCTGCTACTTCTTCTTGTGAGTAGTCGTGCAAGTACCTTAAAATAATAACTTGTTTCAATTTATACGGTAATTTATGAATAAGTTCGATTAGTTTTCGATTTGATATTTTACTTACAACATCGTTAGAAAAATCACTTTGTACCGGTTTTCTTTGCTCTTCTGCTTTTTTTATAATTCGTAGTCGCATCCACCTCTTTCTTCTATAAGAGTGAATTTGTTTAATTACAAGTCCAATTAGCCAAGGACGAAATGGCTTCTCGCTATCATACTTACGAAGCGATTCATATAGCTGTATGTATATTTCTTGAACGACATCATCTACATCCGCTTTATCATTTATTAAAAAATGTGCTGTCTTATATACTTCGTGAATCGTTACATCATATAATTCACTATACGCTTCTTTATTTCCTGATAAAGTTAATTGGATCAAATCTGTATACACTGTTTCATCCTTCATATACCACCCCTCCTTTGTCTTACACTTTATATTGGCAAGTAATCTATATTTCGTTCGATTTTTTCAAAAGTTTTTTATATAAATTAATATAATGATTCAATACGTTCATAAGCTTCACTTATAACCTTGCATAACTATTATATAATTTTCCAATTCCTGATAAAGATTTAAAATGATTTATATAGTCAAATTTAGGGGGATAAATAATGAAAGCTATCATTGTAACATCGTTCGGTGGTCCTGAAGTGATGAAATATACAGATGTGGATATGCCGGTTATTTCAGAAAATCAAGTTTTAATTCGCGTTGTTGCTACAAGTGTAAATTTCGCTGATATTAAATCACGTTATGGCAAAAAAGGAAATAAAGTACTACCTTTTATTCCAGGGATAGATGTCGCTGGTATAGTAGAACGTGTCGGCTCTCATGTGAAAAATATTCACCCTGGCCAACGTGTCATTGCTTTTCCTCAAAATGGATCTTACGCAGAATACGTTGTTTCAAATGAAAATCTTACTTTCGTTTTACCTGATGAAGTCGATTTTCAAACTGCAGCAGCATGCCCTATCGTATCTTTCACAAGCTATAATTTACTCGCAAATGTAGCAAGGCTTCAACAAGGTGAATCTGTACTCATTCATGCGGCGGCTGGCGGAATTGGCACTACTGCTATTCAACTTGCAAAACTATTAGGGGCTGGAAAAGTTATCGGTACTGTCGGAAGTGAAGCAAAAAAAGAAATTGCTTTAGAGGCTGGGGCTGATTATGTATTTTGTCATCAAGATGAAGATTTTGTAGAGAAAGTCAATGAGCTAACATATGGAGAAGGAGTGAATATCATTTTGGACTCTATTTCTGGATCTGTTTCGGAAAGAAGTTTAAAATGTCTTGCTTATTACGGTCGCCTCGTTCATTTCGGTAATGTTAGTGGTGAAATTGGCAATTTCCATACGAAAGATTTACATGCAAGTTGCCGTTCTATACTCGGTTTTAGCTTTGGAACTACACGAAAAAAACGTCCTGAACTACTCCAAGAAACTGCAAATGAAGTATTCCGTTATTTGCGTGACGGACGTTTGCAAATGAAGGCTACAAAATCTTTTCCACTCCAAGATGCAGGGAAAGCACATGAATGGGTCGAAAGTAGAAAAAGTACAGGGAAAGTAATACTAACTGTTCAGTCCTCTTCCTGAAATGAATACTTGAAACCGAGGTGTCATTCATGGGATCACGAATTATGCATGCTATTATCGCTAACGGTATTGCCGAAAAACTATGTATTCAAGATAGAACTTCTTTCATACTCGGAGGTGTAGCACCTGATGCGGTTCATTCAGCAGAAGAAAAAGGAACTTCACACTTTTACGCTGGCACAACGAAAAATTATACGAGAAGGATAGCTTTTAATTCTTTTTTTCAAAAATATAAAGCTCAAATGGATTCCCCTTTTCTCTTAGGCTATTACACTCACCTCATTGCTGATGATAATTGGCTAAGCGGCTTTTTTCTTCCTTGGCTAAAAAATAGAATAGAAAATGACGAGACGATCGCACCTATGTACTATAACGATTTTAAATTGTTAAATGCAAAGTTGCTTCATCATTACGATAAAGAACAACAGCTCTTCTCGCTTCTCAATCAAGATGCTCACATTGTCGATATTGAAGAGGTTTCTAAAGAAAATGTTTTAGAATTTCGAAAATATCTTTTTGAAGATATGTTGTATCCAAAGCAACATTTGCATGAAGACTTACAGGTGTTTACGTTTAATCAAATTGTCGGTTATATGGAAACCGCTATTGAAAAAGGAACATTTTTTATTAAACAACTCTCTCATGATAAATTCATTTCAAAGATTTAATCCCCCTCAATATGTTTGAGGGGGATTTTCACATAACAATATTATTATCGGTTCTTTTCCATAACCGCAAAATAATTCCCTTCACTATCAGCAAAGTTAAATACTTTACCAGAAGGCATAGTTACCATTTCGCCAACAGTAACATTTTTATTTTTTAAATCTGCATATAATTGATCAAGATTTTCTGAGAAGAACATTAAAGACGGTGTACCAAGATTCAATTCTGGGCTCATCTTAGAGATAACTTCTTTATTATGTAATATAATGCTCGTTTCAGCACCGTTAGTTGGAGCGATTTCAATCCATCTCATTCCTTGTTTATTATCTTCCTCTGCAACTACATGAAATCCTACCTTTTCCGTCCAAAAATTTACTGCCTCATCTTGATTATTTACATATAACATAATTTGTCCTACTTTATGGATCATTGCATTTCCCCCTAATGGTTTTTATATTCTATGTAGCTTTCTACAAATACTATCGTTATTCCTTTTGAGTTGGTATGTACTTCTTTGCAAAATTTATCGACTGACTCATCCCATCCAGTTCATCAAAATAATCATTTCTTTCAATCATGTTATATCCATTGAATCCAATTTCATCTAATACCTTGAAGAATATATCGAAATCCACTTCACCATTTCCTACTGCTACTTCAATATACTTACTTGAACTATCGCTTTTCACTTTTGTACAATCTTTAATATGAGTTTGTACTATATAATCTTTTAATAGCAATAAACCTTCTACCGGATTTTCATTTACATCACTAATTAAATTTGCTGGGTCAAAGTTAACCGCTAATCCTTTTGAATTTATATTTTCTATAAATCGCTTTAACACTATCGCTTTTTCAGATCCTGTCTCAATAGCGAAAAATCCTCCAAATCTGAACGCTAAGTCTCCTATTTCATTACAAACACGTATCATTTTATCATAGTACTCACTATTTTCATCATCAGGGATTTTCCCAATATGGGCAGTTACTATGTTAGCTCCTAACCTTAACCCTTTATCAGTAATATATTTAAGACTCTCTATTGCACATCCAGCTTCAGTTCCTATCATTCCATTTTCTCCGAAGCTAATTGCTAATGACGGGACTTGAATCTCATTAAAAGATAAGTTTTCTTTTAATGTGTTCCATTGTACCTTTGAAATGTTAGCTAAGTTGAAAGTCGAATTCATAGCATATAATTGAATATATTCTAACCCCCATTCTCTCGCCTTCTTTATTCCTTCGTTTACTTCAATATGTTTCGTATTTAAAAACATTCCTAATTTCCTATCCATATGTGTACCTTCTTTTTATTATTTCGTATCAGTTTAATATTCGACTTTTTTTATATTATTTCCTCGTATAAACGAAATAAATAAACTACCCTTTTTTCGATACTCCCAGTAAAAGCATATATATGATAGGCACATAAAAAACACTAATACAATTCCCATTATCACTTGATTACAAATAAAAAAGACGTAACTACAAATAGTTACGCCTTCCTCATCATTTATCTAGGCTTTTTCTTCCCAGTAAATGCTGGTTTCTTTTTCTTTGGTGCTTTCGGTTTTGTTTCTACAAATGATCCTTTGAACATTTCTTGCTTCGTAAATACGATACCTAGTTTTTTCGCAAATTGTAGTAATTTACGCTCTTCTTGCGGTGTTACAAGAGATACAACAGTTCCTTCTTTACCCATACGTCCAGTACGTCCAGAGCGGTGAATATATTGGTCTACTGTGTCTGGTAATTCCAAGTGAATTACATGTGTTAAATCGTCAATATCGATACCGCGTGCTGCAATATCAGTAGCAAGTAAAATTTCTAATTTTCCTCCGCGGAAAGCACGCATCGTCGCTTCACGCTCTTGTTTACTTGCTTCTGCATGAAGAGCCGCTGCTTTCATTTTACGGAATTTCAATTTCTCTGTAATTTCGTCTAAACGGAATGGGTCGTTTAAGAAAGCAACTGCTTTTACATCGCCCATATGCATAATTCTTCTTACGTAATCATTTTTCTCGCGTCGCTCACAAATGATATACGTATGCTCAACTAAGCTTTTTGACTCTGCTCGTGTTACACGTACTAATTGTGGTTCAACTGCTAAGTCACGTGCCGCATCTTCTGCAGCTTTTGTCATTGTAGCCGAGAAGAATACTAATTGACGATCGCGCATCGTAGATTTAATTACATCTTGTACAGCGCCCATCATCTTTTGTTTTACAATTTGATCAAACTCATCAAATACAATTGTTTTCACTTCATGCATTTTTAGCTTTTTCATACGAATTAATTCTAAAATACGTCCTGGTGAACCGACAATCACTCTTGGGTGTTTCTTTAATTTTTCAACTTGGCGCTTAATATCTGCACCACCAATTAAAGATGCACCTGAGATCTCAGTTCCTGCTGTAAACTTTTGAACCTCTTCATGAATTTGCATGACAAGTTCACGTGTTGGTGCTAAAACAACAACTTGTGGCTGTTTTACTTCAGGATTAATTTTATGTAAAAGGGGTAATAAGTACGCTAATGTTTTTCCTGTTCCAGTTGGAGATTCAGCTATAACGTCTTGTCCTTCTAAAATAGTTGGAATCGCTTGTTTTTGAATTTCAGTTAACTCTTTAAAACCAGCCTTCTCCCAAGCTTGTTGTAAAAATGGTTGCATATCTTTTATCATTTGTTTTTCTCCTTTATCTCTATTTTTGAAGAAAATGTTGTATTGTTCGCACCGTTTCTATCATGTGTGAAATAACAGCTATTAAATCATCAACATGGTCTTCTGTAATCGCTTTTTGAAATAGAACCTCTACCTTATTATGATATGAAATCGCTTGCTTATTATATTCGTATGAAAGTTTTTGCGTAATCATTCTTTCTTTTCCCCATATAGAATGCATGAAAGTTTCAATTTCTTCGCACATTACTTCTGGTTTTTCTATCGGGAATGAAAATGCTAATTTCATTTCACAACCTGGTGTAAATTGTGGTACTTCTAATATTTCACCAGACAAGTTCTTTGCATCTACAGATAGTGAAAATGTTGCTTCTACTAACGGTTCGAATGGTTCTGTTAATTGAAATGAAATATGATATATACGACTTAATGAAGCAAGGTCCATCATATCTTTTCGATCAGTTACAAGAATATCTCCATGTAAATCAAAATCATAAACAGCGCCTTCTACGATTACTTTTAAATTATCAAAAGCAGTTGGATCAAACATAATTTCCTCCAAAAAACAGGCGCCTTTCGATGGAAAGGCGCCACTTGATGTATATATAGTTTACAGATAAACGAGATGAATTACAACCTTTTAGAATAAACCTACTGCTTTTCCATCTTCATTTACATCCATTTGTAGTGCTGCTGGTTGTTTTGGAAGGCCTGGCATTGTTAACATTGTTCCTGTTAACGCAACGATAAAGCCTGCACCAATGGATGGTTTTAGCTCACGAATTGTAACGATAAAGTCAGATGGACGACCTAATTTCGTTGCATCGTCAGAAAGAGAGTATTGTGTTTTCGCCATACAAATTGGTAGGTTACTCCAACCTTCGCCTTCATATTGAGCTAATTGCTTACGTGCTTTCGGAGCAAATTCAATATCTTTTGCGCCGTACACTTTTTGAGCAATTGTACGAATTTTCTCTTCTAATGGTAATTCTAATTCATAAAGTGGTGCGTAGTTGTTTTCACCTTTTTCAATTTCTTTTAACACTTTTTCAGCAAGGTCAACTCCGCCTTGGCCACCTTTCTCCCAAACTTCTGTTAAGGATACCGCATAGCCACGCTCATTACACCATTCTTGTAAGTATGCAACTTCTGCATCTGTATCTGTAATGAATTTATTAATTGCAATTACGAAAGGCACACCGAAGCTTTGAATTGTTTCAACGTGCTTCTGTAAGTTCTCCATACCTTTTGCTAATGCATCTACATTTTCTTCTTTTAATTGATCTTTTGCTACGCC
Source organism: Bacillus cereus group sp. Bc061 (assembly GCF_027715825.1). Classification (NCBI taxonomy): domain Bacteria; kingdom Bacillati; phylum Bacillota; class Bacilli; order Caryophanales; family Bacillaceae; genus Bacillus; species Bacillus cereus group sp. Bc061. Next base: position 657,240 of record NZ_JAQFTZ010000001.1, on the reverse strand, counting down.
ACCATGCATTTTAAGCGCACGAATCGTCGCAACAATAACAACTGCTTCTGGTTTAATGCCAGCTGCACGAGCTTTAATATCTAAAAACTTCTCAGCACCTAAATCTGCACCAAATCCAGCTTCTGTAATAACATAATCACCTAATTTTGCTGCCATTGTAGTAGCGATAACACTGTTACAACCGTGAGCGATATTCGCAAATGGTCCGCCGTGAATGATAGCTGGTGTATTTTCTAACGTTTGCACTAAGTTTGGCTTTAATGCATCTTTTAATAATAATGTTAACGCACCTTCTACCCCTAAATCTTTAACCGTTACAGGTTGATTTGCAAAATTATAAGCAACTACGATGCGTGATAGACGTGCTTTTAAATCTTGAATATCTGTTGCAAGGCAGAATACGGCCATAATTTCAGATGCTACTGTAATATCAAAACCGTCTTCACGTGGTACACCTTGAACCGGTCCACCAAGACCAATTACTACGTTACGAAGGGCACGATCATTTAAGTCAACACAACGTTTCCAAACGATTTTACGCGTATCAATTCCAAGTGTATTTCCTTGTTGGATATGATTATCAATAAACGCCGCTAACGCGTTATTAGCAGTTGTGATCGCATGGATATCTCCAGTAAAGTGAAGGTTAATGTCTTCCATTGGTACAACCTGTGAAAAACCACCACCTGCTGCTCCGCCTTTTAGCCCCATCGTTGGTCCAAGAGATGGTTCGCGAAGTGCAATTACTGTTTTCTTACCAATTTTATTAAAAGCTTGACCTAAACCAACTGTTACTGTTGATTTACCTTCTCCAGCTGGAGTTGGGTTAATCGCTGTTACTAAAACAACTTTACCGTCTTTCTCATTCTGTAAGCGCTTAAAAATATCAAGAGATAACTTACCTTTATAATGACCGTATGGCTCTAATTCATCTTCTAAAATATTTAATTCAGCTGCAATTTCTTGAATCTTCTTCATACTTGCTTCTTGTGCGATTTCAATGTCGGATTTAACTGTTGTAGTAGTTGTCATATACCCTAGTCCCCCTTTAATTGGTTCTGATGATATTGTATCAGTTTTTTGTATTTTCTGCACTTATTTACCTCCTAAAAATTCTTTCATTTCTTTATGCTTTTTTAACATAAATACCCATAAGAATGTTAACGATTGTTGTAACTCTATAGGAAGTTGACCTAACATCTTCTCATTTACTCCGCGCTTATATACACCGATTCCATCTACAACTTCAAAACCTTGTTCTTTCGCTAACTGTTCAAATTCCCAAGGCATCATCGTATTACAAACAACGTCTTTGCCGTATAAACGAGGATAACTGTTCTCTCTTGGCTTTGCTGTCGGCCCTAAAATTGCAATACATGCATACCCATCACTTTTTAGAACACGCTTTATCTCATTTAATGCTCGTAATGGCTCCTCGGTCCATTCTAAAGAATTAATTGCCATAATTGCTTCAAATTGTTCATTTTCGAACGGTAAGGAAGAAAGATCTCCTTTTATAAAGGATAAATCCGGTCCCTCTCCGCGCTCCTTACCTTTTTGAATCATCACTTCTGATAAATCTACTCCAACTGCTTTATAGCCCGCGCGACTTAATTTATATGTACCGTATCCATCTCCACAACCAACGTCAAGCACCTTGGCTTCTTTCTTCACATATTGTTCAAAAAATGGAATAATCGTACTCCTACTCCCACTATCCCACATCTCCTGACTATTTTGATTCCAAAACTCTGCACTACTATCCCATTTCTTCTCTGCTGATTCATGCCAATTAAATTTCGTCATACATTCCCCTACCTTCACGCTTTATCACTCATTTCATTCTACATCATTTTCCAAAATTCCTGTTTTATCTTCATTAGGAAATGTACATGCTAATAAAGGAATCTTTATTCTCCAATTTTTGCTTTACTTGGGTTTAACTCATACTCATGTTCTTCTCTTTATGAAAGATAATATAAGTACACCCAATTGAAAGAGAGGGATGTACATGCGAAGAAAGAGAAATCATCATTTTAAAAGTGGTGAAAAAAACGAAGAGTATGCAGCTGAAATATCACCAGCTGGCATTCCAATTAGACATAAACGTAAAGAAATTGCAAATGAAATAGAAGGTACAAATACCGGTGCAATGATAGGCTATGTCGCTTTATTTCTTTCGCTTTTCTCCATTGCATTTTATCCGGTTACACTCGGTTCTCTTGCGATTTTAGTTGGCTTATTAGCTGTCAATTTTGGAGCAAGAACACTTGGATATACAGCAATTGGTTTTGGTAGTTTTTCTGTTTTATTTACTTTACTTTATCCGCTTGCTTTGTCAGCGTTTTAAAAAAACACACCAAGTTATACTTGGTGTGTTCATTCGTGATACAACATAATATGACCGCATCCACAACAATGCTTCGCTGTAATTTCTTGAAACACTGGATAATTTTCTTCATCCCGATGCTCAATAAATACCTTTTCAAATCGATACATATTTGGCGCATATGCCCAATCTTGTTTCGTACGTGCGTATAATGTAGAAGAGAAAAACTCCTCACCGCCACAAACAATACATTCCTTCTTCATCAATATCCCTCCTATGCTTGTCTTACTTCATCTATATGAACATAAGCATAAAAAAAAGACCTTCTATTACTAGAAAGTCTTCTCTGAAACAAAAAGAAATGTACCAAACATTCCTACCCCGCTATATTCTTTTGTAACATCAGCTTCTGTTTTAAATGTTTGCTTTACAGTCATAAAGAATACACCATTTCGTGCATCTGTACTTTCAAATTTTAGTTTTTCTTTTTTACCATCTACATTTTGTGTGCATTCAAAACTACCCTCGTCACATTTCAATGCATACTTATCTTCTAGATACAATTTAAAATCTGATTCTTTCGGACAAGTGATAAGTAAAATTGCCACAAGAATAATACTTACAATACCCACAATTGTATAATATTTCTTCATTTGTACTCCTTTCAAAAGACAAGAAAACTTGACTGCATGCGCCAAGTTTTCTTAGTCCACAACCCATTGCCACTCTTGTTCTTTCTTATCAAAAATAAGCCAACCAGTCTCTGTTGCTTCTTCTTTCAATTCATCGATATTATCTAGTACCTCATCCGTACTTTCATACGAACCGACTACATAAACTGGAATTTCAAGACCCCTTCTTGACTCAATTTTCCCTGCCAGATCAATATAAAGACCATCTTCCATTAATGGAATAAGCCCCATAATCACTTCTTTTGAAATTGCTGGGAAAATTTTTGATTTTTGGAAGAAAGAAAAACGTTTCTTACCGAAAGCACCGAGTTTATAAGGAATAACTTTACTTAACATTCCTACAAAATCAGCAATTCTACGATAATACACTTTGTTGTACCATCCGTCATCATGTGAAAAATAAACAAATCTATTTTTCAATAACGGAAAGAACGTTCTTGCAAGTGGTTCTTTTTTGTGAGCCAAATATAAAAGCTCTGCAATTTCTTTTGGCTCTAGTTCATCTAAATCGCTTGCATCATCAAAATCTACCCAACAAAATTCATCAAATTCATCAATCTCTGCTTGAATTAACTTATGTATATTTTCTTCCTCAACATATTCAAATAAAGTATGATAATGAAAATCTGTCCATTCAAAATTATGCTTTAAAAGCAACACTTGATGAAGCGGTGAAGGGATGTTACTTGCAAACTCTTTAAACGTAATTCCTGATGTAATAAAACAATGACCTCGACGATTACCATTAATATATATCATATTCTTTACTTGGTCAGATCCTCCAGACAAAGCACCTAGCCACCTTCGTTTTATATGTTTCAATTCTATAGCATATTTTAACATGAAAAATTTTAGAAACATAGAAAAAACTTCAAAAACTATTTACAATTTCATGTGTTTTATTACATAGTGATTACAAGAAAAAACACCTGCTTGTAAGCAGGCGTTTTTAAAGGATTTCATCTGGGTTTTGAGGATGATGATTTCCCTCTTTCTTTTCATCTTTTTGGAACATCGATTGAATTTTATCAATTGTTTGTGGAGCTAATTCAATCATTTTCTCTGCTAAATGTGTCGCATTTTGCAAATGAAGAATATTTACTCCATCTTTATTCACCACAAGAAATGCTACTGGTGTAATAGAAACACCACCCGCGCTACCGCCACCAAATGCAGGGTTACCGTTCGCTCTTTGTCCATCATTCGTTTGGAAATCAGAACCTCCTGCTCCAAAACCGAACGCTACTTTAGAAACCGTTAACACTACACCACCGTCAGCCGTTTGAACAGGCTCTCCAACAATCGTATTTACATCGACCATTTCTTTTAAATTTTCCATTGCCGCTTTCATTAATCCTTGAATTGGATGATCCACCGTTCATAACCTCCTTTGTCATATCTTTCCTAGTTTTTCCGAAAGTTTGTGAACTAAACATAAAATTTTATATTGATTTCAAAAAACTTAAGTTGTAATATTTAGAAAAATAAAAAAAGAGGTCGATTCGTTATGATGCGAAAATTAACAAAGAAAGATCATGAACAAGTATTCGCTTACCTAAAAGAAGAAGCAGCCCTTAACTTGTTTATTATTGGAGATATTGAAGCTTTCGGTTATGACACAGATTTTCAAGAATTATGGGGCGTATTTAAAGAGAATGGAACATTAAAATCAATTCTACTCCGATTCCACGATTCATTTATACCCTATAGTAAAGAAGAACTTGTTACCACTGATTATGAGACAATTCTTTCCGCATATAAGCCGCTTAAACTCTCTGGTAAGTCAACTATTGTAGAAAGGTTTGAAACTGCTTCCAGTCTACAATTAGGCTCCAAAAATGAAATGTATTTTTGCGAATGTATAGATGCCGACAACTTGCCTAGTACGCCTGCCCAAGAAACAATTAAACTTGCCAAACTAGATGATGTAGAGCGAATTATGCAATTAAGAAGTAGCATCGATGAATTCCCGACTGCTCATGAATCAGAAAAAATTTTAAGGCAAGCTCTCGAAACAAATACAGGACGTACATATTATATTGAAAAAGACGGTGCAATCATCGCATCCGCCTCTACTTCCGCTGAAAATTCATTATCTGCAATGGTTGTTGGCGTATGTACACACCAGAATTACCGCGGAAATGGATTTGCTTCACTCATATTACAAAAAATGATTCAAGACTTTACGAAAGAAAGCCGAACACTTTGCCTGTTTTATAACAATCCAACTGCTGGACGAATTTATAAACGACTAGGGTTTAAAGACATTGGGATGTGGACGATGTATCGATAATAATAAAAAGCCGATTTAAAATCGGCTTTTATACATATTGTGCTATTCCAGCTTCAAAAGCTTTCTTATCATTATTTTGACCTATTTCATTTATATAAACAGAATTTATTTGTAATTCAGGATACAACCTTTGTAAATACGCAACATACTCATTTTCTTTTCTCATTCTTTCTCTTCTCCCGTTCAAACTATTATTCTCACTTCAAAGTCATAATGATCTGTCTTTCAACAAAACCAAACTGTTCGTACATCTCTTTTGCAAAATTTCCAGCAAATACATTCAAACGAATTTCTGAATAATTCTTTTGTAATTCCTTAATACCAGCCTCCATTAACTTTCTTGACAATCCTTTCCCGCGGTACTCTGGAAAAACATACAATTCGTATATAAACCCTAGTTTTTCATGAGAAAAATAGTCCGTATTTTCCCCTATTAATATCCAACCCATTACAACGTTTTCTTCTTTAACGACTAAATAATACGCTCCCTTTTCTACAATCGGCCTTGTAATTTCAATCGCTTTCTCTGTATTTAAACGACAATTTCCCCTCGTACCTTCAAAAAGCGATTGAGCTGCATATTGTATTATTTCGTCCGTTTCTTCCCGATTTGCCTTTTCTATCATTTTTTACAACTCTCCTCTTTAATAGGCATTAATATCGCTCGTTCAAGATCCTCCGCTTCCATAACAATTGCCATCAATCCCTTTTCTGTACTCGTTTCATGAAATTCACCCTTCTCCCAAAACACAGCTTGTCCCGCTTCCACCTTCACTTTTTCTTTATTTGCCCCGCATACATATCCTTCTCCGTCCACAATAAGAAGCAGTTGCGATACAACTGCTTCATGATATCCAATTATTCCATTCTCTTTTAAATGCATAGCACCGATATGTATATTCCCTTGATGGTTTACTATTTTCGACATTATGAAATTAGATTGAAATGCTGTAATTTACTTTCCTACTTTTTCACTAAAATCAAAGATTTTCACTTCTAGTCCTCCTTATATGTATAAAACCATCCTTACTGTCTGCATCATATGTCCTTCAAAATCTTCTTCAAATTCTTCTAATTGTGCAAAACCTTTCGCTTCATAAAAACGTTTTCCTTTTTCATTCGCTGCTTCTACATGAATGTATAGTTTCCGAATTCCTTTTAATACTGTTAACCCTTTTTGTAATAAAGCACTTCCTATCCCTTTCCCTTGTTGATCTGGTAACAAATAAATTGCTCCTAATTCTGCTTCGTTTTGCAGTCTAACAGGTGAAAAATTTGCAAAGCCAATGACTTCTCCCTCTTCTTCTGCAACGAATAAATGTGTATTCTCAAGACGATATTTCATTTTTTCATCAGAATAAGCCTCGTCTAAAAAACTGTCTTGAATCTCTCTCGGAATAATGCCTTCGTATGTATCATGCCAAGCTATTTTCGCTACTGATTGTACAGCATGAATATCTTCCTGCTTCATTTCTCTAATTACATATGTCATCTCGATGTCTCCATTCTCTTTAAATTATATTCTGCTAATATACGAGAAGAAATGGCAGAACCATTTTCATAATTCACCTTTATTAATTTTAATTTCTAAATTGAAGCTGTTGCATGATCAAATTTTTCATAAATATATTCCATTACGCTTAAAAACTGATTTGTATGTAATCTATTTGCAATCGTACAATGCGGAACCCACTTTCCCGGTACGTAATATGAATTTGGGTTGTCATGAAAATTGTTAAAATAATCATGATAAGAATGATGAAATTTTAACAATGCATCAGTAACAGTCGGTGCTAGAAAGACCGTTCCGTTAGTAGGAAAAGTTCCAATAGAAGGAAAAGTTACTGGATCCATATTTTCTTGAATAGCTACAAACTCCCCTAATTTCTCCTTATACAAATGAACATTTAACTCATTATAATCAGCTAACGTAATATGAGGTTCTGCTCCGGCTAATTGATTTGTGCCAATGATATTTGTTAATTCATTTTGCAATTCTGTAATTTTATTAGTAAATACACGATCAAATGTAGCAATAATAGCGTACATATCCCTTCACCCCTTTGTTACACATAGCGCTTCCCATTCTTCACGAATCATTCCCATTCGAATAGAGTCATAGTACGTTCCGTTATAATAACGGCATTTTCGCATTCTACCTTCTAAGCTCATTCCTATTTTCTCCGCTACTTTCATCATACGTTCATTACCAGACCAAGTCGTGAGCCCTACTCTACCAATCTCCATCTTTTCAAATAGTAAATCCCGATATAACGTTAACGCTTCTGTACCGTAACCGCCATTCCAGTAAGCCGGATTATAAATGACAATTCCCATCTCCAACCAACGCGTCGGTTTATACTCCCAATAAAATCCGACCGTCCCTATAACTTGACCGTTATGTTCTATAATTAAATTGGATAGCGGTTCTTCTTTTAAACGAGTTTGCATCTTTTCCTTATAGGCTGAGTATTCTTGCATCGAAAACGGAAAATACGGTGCATCCCATTTTTTCCATTCTGGATTTTCTTCTTTAAACACGAGATTCCATAATGTTTTTATATCTGATTCTTCAATTGTACGAATTGTTACTCTATCCCCTTTTATGATTACGCTTTTCATAATTTCCTCCTACACTCCTCTTTATTTCATATATAATTATAATGTTTTTTCTGAAAAATCAAAACAGATATCGTTTATTATATTGTATAATTTTGTTATAAGATACCAATTATTCATGTAGAAAGCTGGTGATTCAATGAATAATCGATTTAGTATTACTTTATTTCTCACTATTGTTACGACAAATATTATTCTCTATTTCTTCTTACCATCAAATATTGTTACGAAATGGGACTTCAATGGAACGCCTACATCAACAATGGATAAAGCTACTTTTGTTATCGTAAATATAATTATATGTTCTTTCGTATTCTTTTTATTTTTAGCTTTATCTAAAGCAGCGAGTAATCAGAAATTTCTCCTTTGGATCGGCAATACTATTTTACTATTCTTATTTTTTGTCGATATTGTCATTGCCCTTATCGCTCTTGGCTTTTCACTTCCTCTTGATCATTTTATATTTTTAGGATTAGGGCTTTTATTTATATTAATAGGTTATTTCAGTTCCAAAATTGATACGACTGAATCAACTGTTTCATTGGAATGGAATGATAAGCACCTCGAAAAAAGAGCTTCAAATATTTGTAGTATTTCAATGATAATAGCAGGTATTTTACTAGCGGGGCTTCCATTTATCGTTTCTACTCCTTATAGAGGTTATGCTATACTAACAATTATTTTAGGAATGACGCTTGTCATTTTACCGAGTACGATTTATTTACTTATTAAAGATAGCAAGCAATCTACTTCTTAAAAAAAATAGGAGGTTACATCCCTCCTATTTCAGCTAAATATTTTCTTTTTCGTCTTTTCTATCTCAACTAAAATCCCTTTCTCTATCCAGCCTTCTACTCCATCTTTTTTAATTAAATCATATCCTGAGCAGCTACCATCAATGAGAGAAACAATATCCCCTTTTTTTACGCTTATTTGCGCACAAGATATATCCGTTTTCACTGTGTATTCACCTGAATCAAGTTGCTTAATATATTCATCTTTCACATAAAGTAATGTATTCGTTTCCCTTTGCCTGCATATTGTGTAATCTTGCTTCTTCTCCATAGGCTCTATGTAATAATGTGGATAGGTAACCCCGCCCTGCATTGTTGCATCGGCATGAAAATCTGCTATTACTTCATATTCTGGAAAATAGTCTACATATGTATAAGAAAACTTATCACTTGCACTTGTCCTCTGAATGATAAATGCATTTAATTGTCCTGCCTCTTTAATCGTATTTCCACCGTCAATTGCAATAATCTTTTTTTCCTTATCAATAACAGGATTGTTAGATGGTGCCTTCTCTGAATAGTTTACAACAGGCCAATGACCGACAACTACATACTTATTTGCTTTATGTGATTGATTGAAAAACTCCGGCATTGCTATCGCATTTTTTCGTTCTGTCTCTTTCCAATCTTCTCTATCTTCAAGGCCAGCATGTACAAAGATATAATCCTCCGTTTCAATCGCTGTTGGTAATTCTGTTAGCCACTTTATTTCTTTTGAGAAATGGCTCATTAATTTTGTTTTCAATTCACGGATATCACTTTCTTTATGAACGTTAATATTCAATTGCGCTAGCCATTCATTAAAAATTGTATTTTTTCGCGTACACAAATAATTTATTAAAGCAGGATTTTCATTTACAAGTGCTTCAACTACAACTTCACAATTCCCTTCTATTACATACACATTTGGCTTACTAACTACTAGATCCATCACATAGTTTACGACGCCAATACTATTTCTTCCTTTCTCACAAAGATCGCCATTAATAATTAAATAATCTTCATCTTGAAAATTAACTTTATGTAGTAGTTCCTTAAAAAGGTCTAATTCTCCATGAATATCAGAAATAATGATGACTCTTACATCATTTGGTATAGATAATTTCTTTATTTTTTCCAAGTATAAACGCCCCTAACATTCTCTAAATTCAAGATTCCATTTTAAATTTCTAATATTCGACAAATCATATCGCTAGACCTATCCCTAGCTCAAATCTGAAAAAGAAAATAGGTTCCATATATTTTTACACACGGAACCTACTTAGTATTATAACTCTTTATAAAAAGAATAGCTTACCTTATTAAAGCCCTCTCTTTCATAAAAACGATGTGCATCAATTCTTGGAAATGCAGATGTAAGTACGATAGAACTGCACCCTTCTTCTTTCCCCCATTTTTCTACATATGACAGCAGAACATTACCATACCCTTTTGATCTATGAGCTTCCGCGGTTACAAGGTCATATACATAAACATGTTTCTCATTATAAAAATTCGTACAAATTGCTACACCAGCTAGACTAACAACTTCATTCTCTTCGTTACGCAGCGAAAATAGTTTATAATTTTCTTCTTTCATTTTTTGAAATAAAGAACTTGCTTCTTCTCTTGAAAGTTTTGTTCGTAATTGCTGTAATACGGGAAATACTTCATGTAAATCAGCTTCTGTTACTACTTCTTTAATATTCATTATGATTCTCCCCTTACTATTTATAAAATTTTCTAAATGTTATATCATCATTATAGAAAGTAACTGCCCTTAACTTAAGTGACAGTTCTATTCTTTTTTATAAGGCCAGTATAAAAAGGAGCGTCTACAAATGGATCTGACTATCCCATTAGTGTTACAAAATAAAACACCTATTTACTTACAAATTTACGAATATATGAAACGAGAAATCTCTCATGGATCACTACGTGCCGGTACACGTCTTCCTTCTCACAGAAATTTAGCTATGCAACTTAATGTGAGTCGTATTACAGTTGAATCCGCTTATCAACAATTACTAGCTGAAGGTTACGTAGAAAGCAAACCGAAACGCGGGATTTTTGTTGCGGAAGTAGATATTGATGTCATTCAAAAGAAACAACAAATTGCGTCAAGCAGTACTAACAATAAAGAAAAAGAACAATATGATTATGATTGTAGTCAAGGACTTATTGATCAAAAAGCTTTTCCCATAACAAACTGGAAAAGAGCGTTACACGAAACTTTATTGCAGTATGAAAATGAATTATTTGCTAAAGAAGATCCACAAGGTGAGCTCGTTCTACGAGAACATATTTCAAAGTATTTATATCATGCTCGCGGGGTACATTCTTCACCTGATCAAATTATTATTGGAGCAGGTACGCAGCCTCTTCTTTGGCTACTCCTTCAACTACTTGGTTCAAAAAAAGAATACGGAATCGAAAATCCTGGATTTCACCGTATACCTGCTATGATTCAAAGTTGTGGCCTTCCTGTTCACCCGATCCCTTTAGACGATAAAGGGATTCATATTTCCGCTTTACGTGAATCCGGTTCCAATGTGGCATATGTCACTCCATCTCATCAATTTCCACTCGGAATCATTATGCCATTATCTAGAAGACTCGAGTTATTAAAATGGGCGAATGATTGTAATGGTTATATTATTGAAGATGATTACGACGGGGAATTTCGCTATATAGGAAAACCTATTCCTTCTTTACAAGGGCTAGATTCAAATGAACGTGTTATTTATATGGGAACTTTCTCGAAATCTTTTTTACCTTCTTTACGAATGGGATATATCGTTTTACCACCTCATCTTTTAAAAGTCTATAAAGAACTTGGTGGTATGTTTAAACAAACTGTCTCTACAATGCAACAACTTACCTTCGCCACCTTTATTCAAAATGGGGATTGGGAACGTCATCTTAACCGAAGTCGTACGTTATATAAAAGAAAACATATTTCTTTAATTAAATCTATTAAAAGCGAAATGGGAAATAACGTGCATATACTCGGTGAACAATCCGGGCTTCATATTGTACTTCACGTTCATAACGGGATGAATGAACAAGAACTTATTCATGCAGCTGCAAAAGAACGTATTAAGTTATACCCTCTCTCCACATACGATTCTGTTTATAATGTAAGGGAGGAGTCATATGTATTGCTCGGTTTTGGCAGTATTCGAGAGGAATGTATTGAAACTGTTGTCAAATTACTGAAAAAAGCGTGGTTCCCTAAATAAAAATAGCTCCACGCAAGTTATACTTACGTGGAGCTATTTTTATGCACTATTTTTCTGATCTCATTGCCCTTCCCGGACGTTTGACACCAGTTGTTTCTGTTGAATAGGAAGCTTCAATAATAGCAGTTGGATCTACAGAGAGAACGAGATCTTTCATTTTCGGATAAATGAAACGGTTTGTAATACAATAAATGATTCTCTTATGTTCTCCTAAAAAACCACCTTCTCCATGTAGATACGTAACGGATAATTGCAATTCTTTCATAAGTAGATCGCCTATTTCTTTATTTTTACCAGAAATAATCATAACGCTCTTTCCTTGATTAATGCCATCTAATATGAAATCAATCATCTTCGTAACAATATAGAAAATTGCTAATGAGAACATCGCTTGTTCAATTGAAAACAAAATGGCAACAAAGATGAAAATAACCGCATTTACAGCAAGTAAAAATGTACTAATCGGCACTTTAAAATGTTTATTCATCCAAACAGCTAACATTTCTGATCCATCAATTGCTCCGCCCATTTTTACTACAATTCCTACACCAACACCAAATAGAACTCCTCCATAAAGAACAATTAACAATTCAGAAGTTGTAATTGCTGGAAATGGTTTCAAATAAATCAATCCGAGTGTTGTCACAACATTTGCATAGGACGTACGGATAAAGAACTTCTTTCCCATTACTTTTGCAGTAAATAATAAAATCGGGATATTAATCCCCAAGAACACTCCATAAAGCGGCAATCCTGCAACTTTATTCGCCATAATAGCAATGGCTGTTACCCCGCCATCTACTAATCCATTAGGCGCTAAAATAAGCTCTAATGAACCTGCTACAATAATTGAGCCAATTGTTAATAATACGTATTCAAATACTTTCTTCATTCATTACCCCCAAAACTTATATATTTTCTTAGTATTATTTTAACGTAATTTCTCTACTAATACAAAGATATCAGTTTATATACACAAAAGTTTCACCTTTATAGTGATTTTTATGTAATTTTTTATTGAAACACACTTACCCATTGTAGTAAGTGTGCCTCAAACATTTATTTAAGTTTCAAGTACGAATTCATTTTCATTTTAAATATTTCATCAACTGCCCTTTTATATCCACCAGCCTTTCGAAGTGACTCTCCAACTTTACGACTATTTTCCTTAAACGTTACATCATTCATCACTTTCTTTACAGACTCTCGTAACAATTCAGAAGTGAGTTCTTTACGATTTAGCCTTATTCCAGCCCCTACTTCATTTACTCGTTTCGCAACTAAAGGCTGATCTCCTGTTACCGGAATTACAACTAACGGGACACCGTAATACAGTGCTTCACTCGAACTATTCATACCACCGTGTGTCACGAATACATCAGCATGCTGTAATACTTCTAATTGTGGCACATAATTATACAACTTAAAGTTATCCGGAATGTTTTCAAATTGACTTATATTTATCTTCTTACCAACAACTAATACGACTGTCGCTTCTACATCTTTAAAAGCTTCAAAACATTTTTCATATAGCTCAGGTTGTTCATTGAAAACTGTTCCCATAGAAATGAAAATCACTTTTTCATCTTTTAAATGTTCAATAGGAAAGCTACCTATTTCTTTTCGAGTAGCAATTGATGGACCGACAAACTTATATGATTCATCAAATACATCTGAACGCGGCTGATATTCTTTTGAAGTATACACAATCGTAATATCACCAGGATGGTTCATAATATCATACATACTAGTACACTTCATTCCATACTGCTTATTCCATTTTTCCATTCCCGCTAAACAAGATTGATACAATGGATTCATTTCATCTACTTCTCTTGATTCATGTTCATCGTTAAAAGTAATGTACTGATTAAAAGCAAACGTTGTACAAGAAGAAACACTAGGTAATTTTAAAACATTGGCTATAATACGTCCTACTGGAAAATGATTATCATATATCAAATAATCGTACTTTTCCCCTTTTGTTTCTTCTACAATTTGAGTAACAATACGTTCTGATGCTTCCATCATATGAGACAGCATCGTCAAAGGACTCCCACCTTCATTTACTCGCTCCATAATATTAATTTGAGAGAGAAAATTCTCAAACTCTCGGAATTCTGCACCTGTTGCTTCAATCTTCTTTCTAAAATCTTCAATACAATACGAAACAACTGTCTCCCCTCGCCGAATTAACTCACTTACAATAGCTAAAGTCGGATTTATATGACCTTCTCCAGGGAAATTTATTACGAGTACGTTTGCCATCATATTCTCTCCTATCTAATATTATTAATAATTAATTATATTAATTAATTTAAAACTATTATAAAGGAATCTATTCTATTTCTTCACATTTTTCTCTTCATTTTATTATTGAGAAATATTTTTCATAACCTACCTTATCCCCCTATTGAAAGTGCGCTTAACTCTTCATTTACTGAAAAATATGAGATTTATATTTGGATATTTTTACAGATTTATCATCAAAAACATTATTTTGATAATTCATACAAAAGTAGAAAAATATAATTTCCAAACTGATTTCTCACCTTAAATTTATTTAAATTCTATGTTGTCCCTATCATTATCCACTTGCAACATATTCTGTTATATAATAAATTTATCGAATTTACAGAAAAAGGAGCAATTTCATGCTACAACAACTATTCGCTTCACCTATTTTATCTATTCAAACTTTACACCCAGGTTATGAAGAACATGCAAGCGATGTGTTTCTTGTTAAAACAGCATTTGAAGAAGTTATTGTTCGTTCCTCAAAAATGACTGAAGAACCAAATAATGATTTTTGGTGGGGATGTAAAAACCTTTTTGGAATCGATCCAAGGAACGTACATCATTTAGAGCATATACACGAATTATTGAAAAAGCATACTAACTTGCCCATCCCCACTATTTTGCAAAAACATGTTTTAAATGGCCGGAAGTTTGTTAGTGTCGAAAAACTAACAGGAAATACGCTACAATCCTTTATCGGACAATCTGATTCAATTTTATTCAGCCTTGGAAAAGGACTAGCAGAAATTCATTCGTTTCAAGCAAAGTTTATAGGAAACCCATCAGGTACTTTCCAAGTTCCACTAGAAGAATGTAAGTCTCACATATTAAAAGTCAGTAAAGAACTTGTAAATAGATTTTATTCCAATAATGCGAGCATCCGTAACGCATTTCCTACTTTTGAACAACAACTTTCTTCCTTACCGGTACCAAAGGAAGCTACGCTCGTTTTAATTGATATGGACCCTACTCAGTTTTTATCAGATGGTACAACTATTACAGGTTTAGTAGATACAGAAGCTTATGCAGTTGCTCTCCGAGAATTTGATTTTATCGGCTTAGAATATGTATTTACAGAAAAGGAAGCTCATGCTTTTAAACAAGGTTATGAAACCATCATGCCTATTCCTAATCTTGTAGAATGTAGACGTCCCTATCGATATTTGTACCGTTTATTATCTGTTCAGGGCAGTGTGGAATTAGAAAAGTGGCTAAATCATCCATCCTATTTTTAAATACGAAGGTGAGGGGTTATGAAATGGAAATTCAGAAAAAGTGTTCTTTAACAGAATGTGAAATACAACAAATGAAAGATTTAGCTCATATTTGCGGGCAACACGATCAAATTGATTACTCTTCAGATTTACATGTAAACTTTTTAACTGCTCGTAATAAAGAAGAGATACATGACTTTTTACTCTATGACGATACTCAATTAGTCGGTGCATTAAGTATGTATGACTTTGAAAGACCTACCAAACTTGAGTTAATAGGCTTTGTTCATCCGAACTATAGGAAACAACATATAGGTACTACTCTTTTACAAACCGCAATGAAAGAAATACGATTAAGAGAGGCAGACGAAGCTCTTCTTATTATGAATGGGGAGTCTGCTTCTGGGAAAGCATTTGCAATACATATGAAGCTGCCTTATTTATATAGTGAATATAGTATGGAGTTCAAAGCAAATGAAGCGCAAAAAAGAACGAAGAATGCTATACAACTTACTCTTGCATCTTCAAAATCACTGCTTGATCTGATTGAAATTTCTAGTAAAGCGTTTGGAGATTCAGTAGAAAACACCGCTACATGGTTACAAAAGATGATGGATTCATCTTCCCATCAAGTTTACAGTGCTCTTATCGATAAAAAAGTGATAGGAACAATTACAGTTTCTAAAGAAGACCAATCTACTACACTATCAGGATTCGCCGTTCACCCTTCTTATCAAGGGAAAGGATACGGTAAAGATATTCTTACGTCCATGATACATACCCTTATTACAAAAGGAGTTTCAACAATTAAATTAGACGTCGAAACGAAAAATAACCATGCTTTAAAATTGTATACACAATGTGGTTTTGAAATGAAAACGAAGTATGATTATTATAATGTAATGAATTTCGAGGTGAATGCATGTGTCTAAAAAACTAATTTATTCTGATTATGATATTTTCGCATCCATTTATAATAAACATTGGGGGCATTATGCTGAACACTCCTATCTACTTTTGGAAAAACTCATTTTACAATATGCACCACCACATTCTCATATTTTAGATCTTTGCTGCGGGACTGGTCACCTTACTAAGAAATTAATTGAGAATCATTTTGTAGTAACTGGTATAGATGGTTCTGCTCAAATGATTGAATACGCACGTCAAAACGCTCCAGACGCAGCCTTTATCGTCGATGATGCTCGCTATTTCAATATAAATGAGCAATTTCAATATGTTATCTCTACTGGCGATAGCTTAAACCATATTTTAAAATTAGATGAATTAAAAAGTGTTTTTCGTAATGTTTATTCTATATTACATAGTGAAGGTACATTCGTATTTGATATGAATATGGAAAAAGGTTTTCTTGAAAACTGGAGCGCTTCCTTTCACATTTCAGAAACGGAATATGTTTGTACAATCGATTCTACATATGATAATGACAATAAAAAAGCAGTCATGAACTTTATACTATTTCAACATGACATAGATAATAATTGGACAAGAAGTGACTTTTCTTTTGAAGAAGCTTGTTATTCCAATGAAGAAATAATTTCTTTGCTAGAATCCGTAGGTTTTAAGGACATTCAATCACACGGTACAAATAGAACATTTTTCATTTGTCAAAAATAAAAAAACTGAATCATAACGATTCAGTTTTTTCTTAGTATATTTACAATAGCAGTCGTTTCATTATTTTCTTTATATACACGTGGAATTCTTCTGTCTAACATACATGTAACTTCATAGTTAATTGTACCTAACATATCCGCTATTTCTTCTACTGCAATGTTTTCTTCGCCTTGTTTACCGTAGAATACTACTTCGTCTCCCACTTGTACTGGCATTGCTTTTGAAACGTCTAACATGAGCTGATCCATACAAACACGACCAATAACAGGTACTCGAACTCCATTTATTAATGCATGCCCTTTATTAGATAACTGACGGTTATAGCCATCAGCATAACCAATCGGTATAGTGGCAATCCATTCTTCACCAGTCGTTACATACGTATTCCCATAACTTACACCGCGATTTTTCTTTGCATGCTTAATATGAGCTACTTTTGATTTTAACGACAACGCAGGCTGCAGAGAAACAACTGAATGATCTACCTCTTTTGAAGGATACATTCCATAAATTCCAATACCTACACGAACCATATTTTGAAATGTATTGCTAAGTTCCATTGAACCCGCACTATTTGAACTATGAATATATGGAATATGAATTCCTAATTCTTTTGCTGTATTGACAGCTTTCTCAAATAAACTTGTTTGCATATTCGTATATGATTTATCGATTTCATCTGCCGTAGAGTAATGTGTAAACATTCCTACTACCTCTACATACTCCATACGTTTTAATTCCTCTAAAAATGGTTTAACCTCTTCTTCCTGTAAACCAATGCGACTCATTCCTGTATCAATTTTCACCTGAATTTGCGCCTTCTTTTGTAGACGGTTTGCGATTTCATTTATACCTTGTAAATCTTCACTTCTATAAACAGTCATCATAACGTCATATTGAATTGCTTCTTCCGCAGATGCTACTGACGTATAGCCTAAAATTAAAATCGGCACGTTAATTCCTGCTTCTCTTAACTCTATCGCTTCATCTACAAACGCAACTGCAAGCTGATTTATTCCTGCTTCAATAGCAGCTTTTGCAACTTCAACTGCCCCATGACCATACCCATTCGCTTTTACAGCAGCCATCATTGCAATATTTTCATCATTCACTCTTTTTTTAAATTCTTTTACATTATGTTTTACTGCATTTAAGTCAACTTCAACAATTGTATCTCTTCCATATTTCAAACTCATTGGTCTAACTCCTAACTCAATAATTGCATTCCATTCTATTTCACGTTTCATATGACCTTTTACAATATAATACTTTTCAATATGCTAGTCAAACTACTAGAATTTTCGGAATTTTGAGTACGATATAATACCCTCAAGAAACTATTATATACGTAGAAGAGGAGAATTACAATGTTTGTACAATCTGCATTACACCAACTACAAGTTGCTGTTAATACTTCTATTCAAATGCTTAACCGATATAAAGAAGACGAATTAAAAATACAACCAATTCACTCGAAGCGATCATTATTTGAAATGTGTGCACATCTTTCTCTTATTTGCCATGCTGATTTACTCATTTTAAATGGTAGTACGGAAAAAGAGTTACGTACCTTTTATTTAGAACATACACCAGAAACAATTGCGTACATGCAACAAATAATGCTTGAAGGATACAACCTTCTCTCTAAAACATTTCTTTCCTATTCCCATGAAGAATTAGCGGCAGTTATGACTGCCTATTGGGGTGTTTCTTATTCTCGGTTTGAATGGTTACTTGAAATTGTTGCACACTTTTATCATCATCGTGGACAAATACATATTTTATTATGCGAGCACATTAAAGATCCTAACATACCTTTATTTCAATAAAGGTATGTTAGACGATATGAAACTTCTCTAAGGCAAATAAAATACCACCTTCACTCGCCTTCTTTGTAACGAAATCAGCTCTTGTTTTTAACTCTTCTCCAGCATTCCCCATCGCAATACCTAATTCTACATACTCTAACATCTCAATATCATTTCTACCATCGCCGAAAGCAATGGCTTCTGATTTGCAAATGTTTAGGTGTTCTAATACCTTTTGAATTGCAGTTACCTTTGATACTTTATTATCTTCCAACACATTCATAACGTAACCGTGAAAACGTTCAAACGTAAGTGCTGGATATCTTTCAAGAAATTTTTGAGCTTCTATTTCATCTGCATACAGACATAAACAATAGATTTCTTCTGACAAATCTCTGCTTTTTTCTGGATACTCCTCTAAATTCAACGTCTCGCTAAGCGCTTGCATTACACGCTCATTATCCGAGGCTATTCCGTTCATTGCAAAATCCTCGGTAAAATAAGAAATACCGTGACCATGTAATTCTGCAAACTCTGAGATATCATGTACAATTTCACTTGAAAGTACTGATTTATGTATAACTGATTCCCCACACTTGATATGTGCACCATTTGCAGAAATAATTGTATGTATGCCCAGCTCTTTAAATTGCGAACATAAGCTATATGGTCTCCCTGTAGTAACAACTACGTGAATCCCTTTTTCTATTAATCTTTGTATTGCTTCTTTTGTGCTCTCATGCATACTTCTATCAATTTCGCTTAAAAGCGTACCGTCAACATCAAAAAATACTACTTTGTACATAGATCTTTACATCCCGTCCAAATGATTCGTATCATTAATGAAATGTACTGTTTTTTGTTCGCCATCAATTTCAATTAAGCTTATTCCCGTATCTCCCATTTTAAAATAATATTCCATTGAAATGGGCATTTTGAAAAACGCACGTAATAGACTATTTATTACACCACCATGTGCAACAATTGCAATTCGGTCATACGTATTCTCTGTCACGATTTTAGAAAAGATGCCTTCTATTCTCATTCGAAACTCAATAAATGACTCCCCATTTTCAAATCGATCATGAAGAAACTTTGGCTCGGGATATTTCTTTGCTTCTTCAAATGAAAGACCTGCTTGCACTCCATTATTGAACTCCATTAATTCCTCTTCTAATTGAATTGGACACCCAATTCCCTCTGCTAACGTTTCACCAGTTTCACGAGCACGTTTTAATGTACTTGCCCAAATGAAATCTGGCGGGAAATCTGCTTTCACTTTCTGTACAAGTCTTTGCACCTGCTCTCTTCCCTTTTCTGTTAATTCAAAGTCAGCTCGTCCTTCATGTACGTTTAAAATATCAGCTTCTGATTCTCCGTGGCGTATTAGTAGTATTTGCATGTTTCTTCACTCCCCTTTTCTCCTTAAAACCAAGAATAAATTTTAACATATTATTAGAAATTTTCAAAACAACAAAAGCAACCCCCATTCATAAGAGAATGAAAATTGCTTTTATTACTAACTAAATTTCTTTTAAACACTCTTTAGACTTTCCTCCTACTCCCCAATGCGAACTTGGGATTTCATTCACTAAAACACGGACTCGTCCAACATCTACATCCAAGTTTTTCGCGACTACTTCTGTAACATCAAATATTAGATTTTGAATTTGCTCTTGCTTTCTACCTTCTATTATTTGAATTTGTATAATGGGCATTTTTATCTCTCGCTTTACTATTTATTCACAAAACATCGCTACACTTCCCAAATCATCAAATTGTGCAATGATAGAATCTCCAGATTTAAATGCAATCGCTTCAGATAATGCTCCACTTAATACAATATCACCTTTTTTTAATCCTTCATTTTGTAAATCAAGTTTATTTACCGCCCAAGCGATTGCCTCTGCTGGATGTCCCAGCACAGCTGCTCCTGTCCCAGTCGTAGCAATCTTACCGTTCTTTGACATAACCATTCCTACATTTGCTAAATCTATATTCTTAACATCAATCCATTTGCTTCCTAACAAAAATTTTGAAGAGGAACAATTATCTGCTATTACATCAGGTAATGTAAATTTAAAATTCAAATATCTACTATCAATCACCTCTAAAGCTGGCGCAACATATTTTGTTGCCTTTAATACATCATCAGCTGTCACATTCGTTCCTTGTAAATCCTCACCTATTAAAAAAGCAATCTCTGGCTCTACTTTCGGATGAATCAACGTTTCATATTGCAATGGCTCCCATTCGAATGCAAGCATATCATGCAACAAATATCCGTAAATCGCTTCATCAATCCCCATCATTTGTTGTTTTGCCTTACTCGTTAATCCAAGTTTCACACCAACTCTTTTAGAACCTTCGCTCATTTTTTGTTCAATTAAACGTTTTTGCAGTTTATAAGCATCCTCTACTGTTAAATCAGGATGCTTATCCGTTACTTTTACTACTTCTTTTCTTTCCTTTTCAGCTTGAAGTAAATAGTCAATAATTTCTAAATCTGCCCCTTTCACTAAAGCCATATGTTACACCTCCATTTTTATCTTTGCTAATTCTGCAGCTACATCTAAAATCATATCCTCTTGTCCTCCAACTACTTTTCTTTTCCCCAGTTCTATTAAAATATCACGTGTGTCTACCTTAAAGCGTTGTGCCGCCCTTTCAGCATGTAATAAAAAACTAGAGTATACCCCTGCATATCCCATTACTAGACTACTTTTTTGAATTTCTTGTGGTACTGGTAATAAAGGGGCAACTATCTCCTCTGCGACATCCATCATCTTATATAAATCTATATCTAGCTTATATCCCATACGATCCAAAACAGCGAGTAATACTTCTGTTTGGGCATTTCCAGCTCCTGCGCCAAGACATCGTACACTTCCATCAATACGTGTCGCTCCTTCTTCAATTGCAGTAATTGTATTTGCTACTGCAACCGAAAGATTATTATGACCATGGAAACCAATTTCAATATTTAAAGATTGACGCAAAGCACGGATACGTTCACGTACTTCATGAGGCAATAAAGCTCCTGCAGAATCTGTTACATAAACTGCTTCTGCACCATAACTTTCCATAAGCTTTGCTTGTTCTACTAACTTTTCAACCGATGCAGAATGTGCCATCATTAAAAAACCGCACACTTCCATACCTAACTCACGCGCAAATTGAATATGCTGAGCGGAAACATCCGCTTCTGTTACATGTGTTGCTACACGAACTAGTTTCGCACCAATATTTGCAGCTTGCTTTAATTCATGAATCGTTCCAATACCAGGAATTAACAAGACAGCTATTTGAGCTTGCTTACACTCATCTACCGCAGCTTCAATGAGCTTCATTTCATTAACTAATGACTTCCCATATTGTAAAGTAGAGCCACCTAAACCATCTCCATGGCTCACTTCGATATAATGCATACCTGCCTCATCTAATGCCCTTGTTACAGATCGAACTTGCTCTTCTGTAAATTGCTGTTTCATTACATGACTTCCATCACGTAAACAAACTTCCGTTATTCTCACTGGTCTTTCACTATTTCGCCTCATTCATTACACCTCTTTTCTTCTCTGAAATGATTTGCGTTGCAAATTCTTCACCTACTTTTAATGCTGCAGCTGTCATAATATCTAAATTACCGGCATAAGGAGGAAAATAATCTCCAGCTCCTTCAACTTCTAAAAATACAGTTACACGATTCCCATCAAACATTGGTTCTTGTTTCAAAGAGTAAGCAGGAACATACGTCCTAACCCGTTCTACCATTTTATGAATTGCTTCATAGATAGAAACCTCATTCATATCCTTAACTTCACAATAAATCGTATCTCTCATTAATATAGGTGGCTCTGCAGGGTTTAATATAATTATCGCCTTCCCCTTATCAGCCCCACCAACTTCTTCAATTCCACGCTTTGTCGTAATTGTAAATTCATCAATATTTGCTCTTGTACCTGGACCTGCACTTAAACTGGAAATTGTAGCAACGATTTCTGCATATGTAACATTCGCCACCTCATTAATAGCATGAACAATCGGGATTGTTGCTTGTCCCCCGCACGTAATCATATTAACGTTTTTCTTATCTAAAAAATTATTATTTCGAATAGCAGGACAAACAAATGGCCCATATGCAGCCGGTGTTAAGTCAATTACTATTTTTTCAAGCTCTTCTAACGTTTTCGCATGATACCTATGTGCTTTAGCTGAAGTTGCATCAAATACAATATCAGCTAAACTGGGATTATCAATAATCGCCTGTATTCCATTATCAAAAACCTCGTATCCGGCTTCTTTCGCCCTCTTTAAACCATCCGATTCTACATCTATTCCAATCATGGCATTGAGGTCTATGACTTCACTTTTTCTTAATTTATACATTAAATCCGTACCAATATTACCTGATCCAATTATGGCCGCCTTTACTTTCTGCACATCTATCCCACCTTTTCATAACATTTTAACCTATATGAATGTAACTGAAACCGATCCTAGTGAACCGAAGTCAGCTTGAATGCTATCTTTACTATTCACTGAGACTGCACCAGATAACGCCCCTGGTAAAATTAACTCTCCTGCTTTTAATTCAATATTAAATTCATGTATTTTATTAGCTAACCAAGCAATAGCTTGTGCAGGATGCCCTAATGCAGCAGCACCAGCCCCCGTGGCAATTAAACTATTATTTTTATAAAGTGTCATTCCAGTTGTACGTAAATCTACTTTATCGATGCTAGAAAATCTGTTCCCAATTACAACTTTTGCTGACGAGCCATTATCCGCTACTGTATCGACCAATTTTATTTTCCAATCGGAAATACGACTATCAATTATTTCAAGTGTAGGTACAACATACTTCGTTGCCATCAGTACATCAATATATGTAATATTAGGCCCTTTTAAATCTTTCTCTAAAACAAATCCTATTTCTGCTTCTATTTTCGGAGCTACAAAAGAACTTATTGAGATTGTACTTCCATTTTCTATTTTCATGTCATCTAACAAATGTCCATAATCTGGTTCATTTACCCCAAGCATCTGCTGCATCGCAACACTCGTAAGTCCAACTTTCTTTCCGATTACATAACGCCCTTTCTCCAACTTTCTTTCTACTACTTCAAGTTGAATATTATATGCATCCTCAATAGATAAATTAGCATATCTCTCAGTAAAAGGAGGTATTCCTACACGTGAATCTTCAGCCTGTAATAGTTCATTAGCTAATTCTTTAATTAACAATTGCTCTCACCTCATTTTTAAAAATTTATATATGTCCAATCCACTACATTGTAACTAGCCCCCACCCATCGACTTATTTTCATAAACATTAAATGAGGGCTATTTGTAATTAAGTTAAAATATTATCCTTATAATTTCATCGTTACCGTTTTAGCTTCCGTATAAAATTCGAAACTATGACGTCCACCTTCTCTACCAATTCCACTTGCCTTCGAACCGCCAAATGGCGTACGTAAATCTCGGACATACCAGCAATTAATCCATAGTAAACCTGAATCAATTTGTGAAACCACTCGTTGTGCTCGTCTAAGATTATTTGTCCAAACAACTCCAGCTAGTCCATAAATGGAATCATTCGCAATGCGAATTGCATCCTCCTCCGTTTTAAATGGAATAACAACTAGAACTGGACCAAATATCTCTTCCTGCGCTACACGCATACTGTTATCAACATCATATAGAATAGTAGGTTCATAAAAGTTTCCTTCTACTAGACTCTCTACTCTTTTTCCACCATAGGCTAATTTTGCCCCTTCTGAAGTTCCTATTTCTACATAACGATTAACTGTTTCTAAATGAGATTTTGATACAAGCGCTCCCATATCTGTCTCTTCAGAAAGAGGATCTCCAACTTTTATTCTTTTTACAGCCTCTACAAATTTCTCTAAAAACTGTTCATATACACTTTCTTGCACTAGTAATCTTGAACCAGCTAAACAAATTTCTCCTTGATTCCGATAAATAGCTTCAATTGAGCCTTGTACTGCTTCATCTAAATCCGCATCTTCAAATACGATATTCGCTGATTTACCTCCTAGTTCTAATGAAACAGGTATTAAGTTCTCTGATGCATTACGCATAATTGTCTTGCCTGTATTACTTTCTCCAACAAATGAAATTCTTCTAACAGCTGGATGTGTTGTCATTTTTGTCCCAACAGTATTTCCCGGACCTGTAATAATATTAAGTACACCTGGTGGTAGTCCTGCATCATTTGCAATTTCACCAAGCATAACTGCACTTAATGGAGTATAAGAGGCCGGTTTGACAACTACAGTATTACCAGAAGCAAGTGCCGCTGATGCTTTCCATGTCATTTGCATAAATGGCAAATTCCAAGGAATGATTAAACTTGTCACTCCCGCCGGAGCATACTTTGCATATGACATAAAATTATGTTTGTCATAGTGCTCGTGCACCATATATTTAGCCATTTCAGCAAAGAAGCGAAAATTATGAGCCGAACGTGGTATATCGAATCCTTTACTTTCTTTAATTGGCTTTCCCACATCCAGAGTTTCTATATAAGCTAGCTCATCCACTCTTTCCATAATCAAATCCGACATTTTGCATAAAATATTTGATCGCTCTTCCACAGGCATTTTACTCCAAATACCGCTTTTAAATGTACGTTCTGCCACATCAATTGCTCTTTTGGTGTCCTCTTCATTTGCCTTTGCAATAGATGCAAGCTTTCTATTCGTTGCTGGATTGAACGTATCAAACGTTTCACCACATACAGAATCCACATACTGTCCATCAATAAACAATTTCGCATCTTTCACTTTCAGTTTGTCCGCTAATAATTCTTTGTTCACCTTCTTTACCTCCTACTCCTCAATTTCTAAAACCATCTCAATTTCAATTGTTGTATTATTAGGTAACTGAGCCATACCGACTGCTGAGCGAGCATGTTTCCCCTTTTCTCCAAATATATCTACTAATACATCCGATGCACCGTTCATTACTTTTGGCTGATTAATAAAGTCTTCCGTACTATTTACAAAACCAAGTATTTTTACAATTCGTTTTACCTTATTTAAATCACCTAGTTCATTTCTCACAACACTTAACAAATTCAACATCGATTGCCTTGCCGCTTTATACCCTTCATCAATTGAAATATCTTTTCCTAATTTCCCGTGATACTCATCTACACCTTGTCCAGCAGTAAATAATAAGTTACCTACTCTTACACAACTAACATAATTTCCAACTGCCGGGCGAATAGCTGGTAGTGTAATTCCCAACTCACTTAGTTTATCCTCAGGTGTTTGTACTCTCTGCATATGCTACACCTCGTTTTTTTATATCAATATTTAAAAATTCCGCAGCATTTCCCCCAAGCATTGCTGCTTTTTGTTCCTCTGATAAACTGGCTGTTTCATCAATCACTTTACCCGGATCAACTTCTCGCAATAAAAATGGATAATCTGAACCCATGAAAATCTTTTCATGCCCAAACCTTTCAATCATATATTTCAAATTAATAGGATCATAATTTAAAGAATCAAAATAAAATTTCTTTGCATAATAACTAGGAGGATGCGTAGTCAATCGTAAATGCGGCCATACTTTCCAGCCTTGATCTAACCTTGGCAAAATATATGGGAAAGAGCCGCCGCCATGCGCAAAACAAACCTTTAGCAGTGGAAACTTCTCCATTATTCCACTCCATACTAATGTAGCTGCCGCAAGTGCCGTTTCACTCGGCATCCCAACTGTATACATAAAATTATGATGTGGCATTCTATCACGCCCTAATGTTTCCCATGGATGAATAAAAATCGGAACTTGCCATTTTTCAGCCATTCGAAAAAATTCAATAAACGATGGGTCATCTAAATTTTTTCCATTTACGTTTGTACCAATTTCAATACCATGTAAATTTAATTCCGTTATACAACGCTCCATTTCACGAATCGCAGTTTCTCCATCTTGCATCGGAACCGTTCCTAACCCTACAAAACGATCTGGATATGCTAAAACTGTTTCTGCAATAAAATCATTTTGAATACGTGCCATACTTTCGGCTTCCTCTGGTTTTGCCCAATACGAAAATGTAACGGGGATTGGTGATAGAACTTGAATATCAACACCTTCACGATCCATATCTTCAATTCTTTTCTTAGGACACCATACTTGGTCTGTCACGTCTCGAAAATTTTTACCTCCAACCATAATACTTGCACCACATGTACAAGTCCGATTTAATATCGGCCAACGACCGCCACCAAACTTCTCTTCAAAATCTGGAAAAGTTTCAGGAATAATATGTGTATGAAAATCTATTCGCACTTCCATTCCTCCACTTCCTCTGGCATAATATGACCGCAGTTTTTACACGCTCGAATTTCTTTATTTGAATTAAAACTATGAATTGCTTCTTTTACTTGTTTTTCAATATCACTTAATTGGACGCGTACACGATGCATTTCATGATTACACTCATCACAGAACCAAACGAAATCCTCAAGTTCTCCTTGGCTACGTTTTCTTTCAATTACGAGCCCATATGTGTTAGCAACGCGATGTGGTGAATGCGGTACCATAGCTGGGAGCATAAATACATCCCCTTCTTTTACTGTGACGACTTCCCGCTTCCCTTCTTCTGTAATACATTCCACATAACATTCACCTTTAATTTGATAGAAAAATTCATCTGAAGGATCTACATGGAAATCACGTCTTCTATTTGGACCACCTAATATCATGGCGATAAACTCTGAATCTTGCCAAATAACTTTGTTATTTACTGGTGGCTTCAATAACTCCTTATTCTCATCAATCCATTTTAGTAAATTAAAAGATTGCAATGTTTTAGACATACTATTTCCTCCTTATAATTCCTTTTTATTTATATCGTTTTAAAAGACCAACCGAGTAAAGAACTAGACTTTTGCAAATCCCCATGATAGATATAATCTCTAATTCTCGTTGAAGATATTCGCTCACCTTCATCACAGCAAACATCTTTCACTATAGAAAGGTTGAATTGTTCTCTTAGTAGCTCAATATTTCCCTCACGATTTTTTCCAAACCTAAAATCTTGACCAATAAAAATTTCTACAGGGCTTAACCTTTTTATATCTTGAATAAAGCAACTCGCACTTTTTGTTATATAAGACTCATCAAACCGAATTACAATCACATGTTCAACACCAAGGTTTTGAATACGTTTCACTTTCTCATCAATAGTCGTGAATACTTGCGCTCCTTGAAAATATGAGCGTGGTGGTGGATCAAATGTGTACACAACATTTGTTATCTTTAATGCTTTTGCCTTCTCAACCGCATTTTTAATTACGGCTTGATGACCTTTATGCACACCATCAAATGCTCCAATTGAAACAATAGATTCCGTTAATTCAGGTATACACTGCTCATGTATATAAATGATACTCATCTCTTTTCTTCTAAAGTTAAATTTCCAAATAACCAAATTCCTTTGAAATCAAATTTGCCGTATTCATCACACTTTGAATTATGATTTCACGGTTACTTCCTTGCATATACGATATAGGTCCAACAATATTAAGTGCCGCAATAGTTCTCCCAGTATAAGATCGAATAGGAGCTGCAATTCCATACAGTCCATGCTCATTTTCGTTATCACTAATTGAATAACCTTGCTTACGAATTTTCTGTAACTCTGTTTGGAATTGTTTGACACATGTAATGGTATTGGGTGCTCGTCGTAAAAGCCCTTTTTCTGAAGTATATTCTAAGGGTGATGAATGAAATGAAAGCAGCACTTTCCCTGTGCTTGTACAATATGCAGGTTCTCTTGATCCAACATGTGTTGAAATTTGAACGGACTCCTTCGATGAAACTTTCAATATAAATACAACATCACCACGGTCAAACATACCGATATGCACAGTACCACTAAAATTTCTTACTAGCTCTTCAACAAGCGGAATCGCTCCACTATATATCTCTTGCTGAAACATGACTTGATTTCCCCACTCTAACAATTTCCAACCTAATCTATATTTTCTTTGCTCATCTTGTATGAGCATTCCTTCTGCACACAACGTACGAACAAGATGGTGAACCGTACTTGCATTCATATTTAGCTTTTCCGCTATTTCCGAATTACCTAGCACAGGCTCATCGCTTGTGAAACAATTTAGAATTTTGCAAATTTTACTGATGGAAGCGATCAAATCATATACCTCCCCTATTCCAGTTACAGTTCTCACGTTCTAGATATTGTTAAAAATATAAGAAGAATTACATCCTAACAGTAAAATTCTTTCTATCATCTATTGCTCCTTCCTTTTCCAAACAAAAATGTAAGCGCAAACATTTTTATTTAACTTAAGGCCCCTTCAGATGAACTCGATTGCAACGCATTGTTCACAAGTGAAAAAGTTTGTTGTTTTTTGTACGCATTATAAAACATTCCCATTTTACGCACCGGATCTCCAGAATAATAACGCTCATATTGTAATAACCGTTGTCCAAAAGCCTCACCACATAAGTCCCATGCTAATTTAAACAAACGAACCCGTTCCTCAGAGGATACTCCTTCACGCCCGATATAATACTTTTGCATATCATCATGAATCTCGGGGTTCATAAAATCAGCACCTGTCGGTGACATTAATAATCCACCCGCACCTATAGTTTGAATAATCTCAATAGCCCGCGGATACATCTTAGGTAATAAACTGCGTATCGTATCAAGCGGTAACCTCGCAGGAATAACTTCTCCATATGAATTCGTTTCATACTCATATTCAGCTACTTGCAGGAGAGCACGTATCGTTTCAACATCTTGCATAAGCTCTGCTAGCTGGTTTTGTACATTTAAAAAACCATCTACTCCAATCGAATCTGCTAATTTCATAGCTACTTCAGCTGCAAAAGATAGTTTTACTAACCCTCTTACCCCAGATTGATGTGCTGGTTGATGACCAATTCCGGTTTTAGGATACAATTGATTCCCAGCTTCCACACTTTGATAAATAAATACTTTATCCCACGGGATAAACACATTATGAAATACTAGTAATGCATCCATTTCCTCAAACCTTGATGCGAGTGGATGATCAAATAAAGATCGTTTTCCATCTTGCATTGGCTCACGACATAGAATTCTTAGACCTGGTGCGTCAATTGGAACTGCAAAAGAAATTGCATGACGTTCATCACCTGGCTTAAAACTTGGATAGGAATATATTATTACCTCATCCGTAATCGGCGCCAGTGTCGCTAACATTTTAGCACCACTAACATACATTCCTTCCGCTGTTTCACTTACTACCCCTAAATGCATTGTTTCATCTTCTTGTTGATGGGAGGCCTTACTCCGATCATTTTGCGGATTAATAATTGCGTGTGTTAAAAACAAATCATTATCCCTTATATGTTTATAATAATTTTTTATATTCGCTCCCCATTCTGGATTAAACTTCTCAAAAAACCACGAATTACTTGCCATTGAAGTAACCGTTACATTTAAAAAATCAGGTGTTCTACCCATTAAACCATAAGTGGCTTTTGCCCACACTTCAAATAATTCGCGGCGTACTTTTAAATCCTCATAATTTCTCGGTACTAAAAATGCATTTGATACCCTTTCTCCTGTCTCTTCGCATATATGAGTAATCTTATCTTGATATTCTGGATTGTGCTGCATATCATATAAGTTCGCAATTTGTATAATTGGTTCACGAAAAACATCTTCATTTACTACATCCGTTACTTTTCTTCCTCCAATCCAAATTTCAGGATTTCTTTTTCGCAACCCTTCAATATACTGTTCCCCTGTTCTAATTGCCATTCTTTCCCCTCCAATTTCCAATAATAATATACTAAAAAGTTTAGAAATTTTACCAGATGACTG
Source organism: Bacillus cereus group sp. Bc061 (assembly GCF_027715825.1). NCBI lineage: Bacteria > Bacillati > Bacillota > Bacilli > Caryophanales > Bacillaceae > Bacillus > Bacillus cereus group sp. Bc061. The sequence goes on along the minus strand of NZ_JAQFTZ010000001.1, from coordinate 626,453 downwards.
AATTTTCAATCATTATATCAATTCTATTTCTTACAGATTCTCCTTTATTTCATATTATGAAATCTTAAAAATTTTTTAGTGTAAATGAGTAAGGAACGGTCCCCCGTCCCTTACTCATTTAATTTATAAATTAAAAAATGATAAAAAATAAAAAGAGAAACGGCATCCCATTTCTCTTTTTCACTCTTATTGTTCTTTTTCTGTATTATTTAAAGGCAGTTTCTTCGCTTGTTTTTCTTTAAAGATTTCTCCAATTGCCCCGAGAGTACCAAGTGTTTCAATTGCATTAGATGGAATAAAGACTTTATTCGCTGGCCCTTTCGCAACTTCAGCTAATGATTCAAATGATTTGTAAGCAAGTATACGTTCATCTAAATTCGCCTCACGAAGTAATTCAATTCGATTTTGTTCTGCTTTCGCAATTTCCTCAATCGCTCTTGCTTCCCCTTGTGCTTCTAATTCTTTTGCTTCTTTAATACCTTCCGCCTCTCGAATACGTGCTTCTTTATCCCCTTCAGCCATTAAGATTTTACTTTGCTTTTCCCCTTCAGCACGAAGGACTTTATCTTGCTTTGCAGCTTCAGCTTCTAATATGATCGCACGTTTATTACGTTCTGCTTTCATTTGTTTTTCCATTGACGCTTGCACATCTTTAGGCGGATTAATATCGACAACTTCAACACGTTCAATGCGAACGCCCCATTTTTCTGTTGCTTCATCAAGCGCTAAGCGAATTTCTGTTGAAATTTTTTCACGACCAGATAACGTTTCATCCAGTTCCATTTTACCAATGATTTGACGCATCGTTGCTGAAGTAATGTTACGTACACCGTATTCATAGTTCGAAATACCATATGTCGCAAGTTCCGGTTCAACGACTTGATAGAAAATAATTGTATCAATTTCCACTTGTACATTATCTTTCGTAATTACCTTCTGCGGTGGTACATTCGTTTGTTGAATACGCAAGTCGTGATATACGCGAACGCGATCCACAATCGGAATTAATAAATTTAATCCCGGCTGCATAACCCGCTGAAACTTACCAAATCTTTCAATGACTCCAACTTTTTGCTGTGGAATAATTTTAATTGTTAATGCGATAAATGTAACAACAATTAGTGCAAAAATAATCGTTAACGTTAATGCTACCATATTTATTCACTCTCCTTTTTCACTTGTAATATAGTACTATTTCTCTTTATAACAACAACTTTTTCTCCAGTATCAATTGGAGCATCTGCAACAGCTGTCCAAGTATCTCCATTCACCTTCACAATACCGTTCGTTTCATTTGTAATCGCTTGCATAACAATCCCTTTTTTACCGACTAACATATCTACTGTATCAGTAAAACCTTTTGCTTCTCGAAAGTTTTTTGATATTCTTTTCGTAAAGAAAGTCAACGTTAAACTTACAATCGCACCAGCAACAACTTGTAATAGTAGTGCTTCAGGAGCAAACAAAGCAATAAGACCTCCGACAACAGCTCCAATTCCAAGCCAAAGCATGTAAAATGTAATCGACAGCATTTCCGCAATAAATAAAATACCAGCTATTATAAACCAAATTACCCAAGCAGCCATTTGCAACCCTCACTTTCTTTCTCATTTTCTATATGTATATGAAGAAAAGAATGGTTTATCCGCCCTTTCTCATACGTGGGCGCTTACTACAAGCTATTGTACATTTTCACTGTTACAATGAGTATTATTAAAATACTATATTAATATATTCTTCATTATACATGAAAATCCCTTTCAAAAAGTGACAAAAAATTAAATTCTTTCGAAAATTTAATTTTCAAATTATAATTATTCTAACTACTGAAATATTACTTTTTTGGAAGGTGGTGTTCTTATTGCAACAACGTTCATTGACTTACTATTTAGGATCGAAAATATGCATTACTCTCGCTGACATCGTATACATAATGATTATTACAACTCATATGTATATCACAACGAAATCAGCTACATTAACTGCTCTTTTTCCATTATTACAAGTCATAACTAATCTTATAGCAAATACATCTGCACCACTTATAATGAATCGTTTTTCATCTTATTCATTACTGTTTACACTGCAATGGATAAAAACTGCTCTATTATTTTTATTCATGATATTATTCCCGATCGTTTCCACAAGCATTGTAACACTATTCATTTTCATCTTTTTCATTTCATTGTGTAGCGGCTGGAGTGCTCCATTATTATACGGTATTCTTCCGCGCCTTACACCGAAAGAGAAATTAGTAAAAGTAAATAGTATATTTTCCTTTTCCACACAAATTGCGCAAGCCGCTGCTTATTCATTTACAAGTATTATTGTTCTTCTCGTCGGCGCTACTACTACACTTATGATGAATAACATATTGATGATTTTTGGATGTGTTGCATTACATATTTCCTTACGGTCCATACATACTGAACGAGTAATAGAGCCTTCTTCTTCAAAAGGTGCTACTTTATTGGAAGGTTGGAAACTCTTATTTAAAAACCCTTCCCTCCGTACTGTTACATGTATGGACTTAATTGAAACTTTTGCAGGAACAATATGGATCGGTGCTATTACGATGGCTTATGTAACAACTGTCCTTCATAAAGGAGAAGAATGGTGGGGATTTATTAATACAAGTTATTATGTTGGAACGTTAATTGGCGGTCTATTAGCGTGGAAAATGAGTACATACATTCAAAACAATTTAATACGCTCTATGGCGATAGGCTCTCTTCTGTTTAGTATTCTTACATTTTTATATGGTATAACAAGTAGCGGATTCATTGCGCTGTTCCTATGCATTCTAATGGGCCCATGTTACCAAATTAGAGATATTTCTCAAACAACTGTTTTACAATCCAGCGTCGCTCCATCTTTATTATCAAAGATGTATACAGCTCACGGCGCTCTTCTCTCAACAGCTTCTGGCCTTTCTATGCTGAGTGTTGGCATTATTACCGATTTGTTCGGTGTTCGTACGATCTATATTCTCGCTTCAATCCTTATATTGTGCTCTGCTTGTTTATCATTTAACTTATTAAAATATGATAAGACAAAGCAAAAAAACATGTCACTTTAATGAACAAAATAAATAGGACAGGATTTCCTGCCCTATTTATTTTATTTATGATAAGTTAGGAGATTTCCGATGCTTTGTCGCTTGTTCAAAAGCGTATGCGAGTTTAATTAAAGTCCCCTCACGAAAAGCAGTGCTTGCAAGCGTAATTCCAAATGGTCTCCCGTTATCCATATATCCCGCAGGTATTGCTATAGACGGATAACCTGCTTTCGCACATATAGTGGAGCCTATATAAGAAGGAAACAGAATCGCATCAAGATTATATTTTTCCAGTGCAAAATCAATGCCTTGTTCTTGTGAAAAATATATATCTTCTAATCTTGCATTTAAATATTGTGGATTTCTTAACGTATTAGGAAAATCTTTTCTTCTTTCTAACTTAGTTTGTCCATATCTCAGAGCTCTTTCTGCTATGTTTTCATTAAACTCCATTAACTCTGAAATAGAATGCACTGGTATAGTAGAAGGCAATTTCGAAAGATAGTTATCTAAACTATGCTTTAATTCATAAAGCGATACACCCCAGCTCCATTCTCTATGAAAAGACGGAATATTAATATCCTCTACTACTGTCGCTCCCTCAATACGCAATACTTCAATCGTTTCCTTAAACAATTTTTCATCATACTCACCAGTTTCATAATACTCTTTTGGTGCATTGCTATATACACCAATTTTCGCTCCATTTAAACCATTAACATCAAGGTATTTTGTATAATCATGCTCTGCTATCCCTTCACTTTTATAAGTGGCTACATCTTTCTCATCTACCCCAGTTAAACTCCCTAACAAAATAGCCGCATCTGTTACCGTTCTAGCAAATGGTCCTGCTGTATCTTGCGAATACGTAAATGGAATAGTACCTCTACGACTAATTAAACCAACAGTCGGTTTAATACCGACTACAGAGTTTTGAACAGCTGGACTCAAAATAGAACCATCCGTTTCTGTTCCAACCGATATTACTGTAAAGTTAGCAGCAACTGCTATGGCAGATCCTGTACTTGAGCCACCAACAAACATATCATCCTCACCCGTACCGTAAGGGTTTATTGTTTGCCCACCTCTTGCACTATATCCAGCCCACATTTCAAATGACATTGCATTTGCTAATTCTGTCATATTTGTTTTCCCTATTATCACTGCTCCTGCTTCTCGCAGCTTCGTAACGAGAAATGCATCTTCACTACTTATATGTTGTTCTAGCGCAATTGTACCTGCACTTGTATGCATAGAGTCATTCGTTTCAATATTATCCTTAAGTAAAACCGGTATACCATGTAATGGACCTCTTTTACCTTTAATCTTTCTTTCATAATCTAACGCTTCAGCAATAAAGATGGCGTCTGGATTGATTTCTAAAATAGAATTAATTTCCGGTCCATCTTGATCATACTTTGCGATTCTATGAAGGTAATACATAACTAGTTCTTTTGAAGTTAACTTTCCATCTTCCATCGCTCTTTGTATATCATGAATTGTTAATTCTTTTTGTAGTAGTGTATTGAACTGAATCTCCATTTTCATTCTCCTTCTATAAACCTTTATTGATAGCATATCTCTATTACTTTTTCATTTTCTCCGCTCCTCACATATACAACTACAATCCCTCTATAAGAATTCAACTTACCGATGTAAAAACCTTTTATTTCCTGAAAAATAAAAAAAGTCTGAAACGATTTCACCTTCGCCTCAGACCCTATTATTACTGCACGTATACCTCATCTAACAAATGTAAAAACTCACCTTGTTTCCCCGCTAATTCAGGGCATTTTGCAATATCAATCCATTCATAGCAAAATACTAAGCCTTCATCTTCCTCACCGGCACTTACAATATGTTCCCAACGATCTTTTACATCTGTTAGTAATGTTACGTGAAAGAAATGGCGTTTTTCATATTCCTTTTTTTCTCTCACATGTATGATGTAATCAGCTAGGAATCGTTCTATGCATAAATGACGTAACCCAGACTCTTCTTGTACTTCACGTAAAATCGTTGCTTCTAGCGTTTCCCCTTCGTCAACTGTTCCCCCTGGCACTTGTATACCAGCTTCAGGTGTATCACGATGTTTAAAAACAAGCAGTTGCATAGCTCCTTCTTTTTCTCTTGTCACATATGCGTGTACTTTCTTCTTATATAACACCGTCATAATCCTTCTCTCCCCTCAATTGTTCACTGCGCTACTTCTTCAAGTGTCAGTTGATTTTCATATAAATATGTAGCTTGTGGATTTCCCACATACCTCACGTGCCATGGTTCAAATCGATAGCCCGTAATCGATTCTTTCTCTTTTGTATATCGAATGACAAAACCAAATTTATGGGCATTTTCAGAAAGCCACTGCCCTTCTTTCGTTTCACCAAAAATTGTCTCTAACTGAAACTTAGCAGATTGTGATGTGATATCCATAGCTAGTCCTGTTTGATGTTCACTCGTTCCAGGAACTGCACTCGACATTGCCGTTTTGGCTTCTCCATCTTGTTTTTTATACATTGTATTTAACGCTTTTTGCCGATCAAAAGATCTAAATCCAGAGACTGCAAATAAGAAAACACGCTCCTTATCCGCTTGCTGAAACATTTCCTCAAGCGCACCGGCCGCCTCTTTCCTCATTTTTTTCTTTTCTTGATCACCTTCACTAGAATAGCGCACTTTCGGAATAACTAAATCTGGCGGTCTATACCCGTCTGGTAAACGCCTACTTTTATTCACAAGCACAAGCATTGAATTCGGATTACTAATTACCGCAATATCTCCATCCATATTCGCAATCGTTTCTTTCGCTTTCGGAAATATGTTATTTACATTCACCTCGCGCGCTTGCTTATCCTTATACATTTTATAATTGATTCCCGCTACTCCAACAATGAGTATCGCCGCTACGATACCAAGTAGTATCCATCTTTTTTTCATATAACGACCTCTTATTTTAATAATTTGGCCATTTCATACTCATCGATGTTCTCTCCATCGATAATAAGAGCAGCTCTTTTGACACCTTCTTTCTCAAATCCAGCTTTTTTATATAGTGCCTGAGCTCTTGTATTGTGGGCCATTACCGTTAATTCTAAACGCCATACATCATGTAATCTTGCCCACTTCTCGACCTCTTTAAACAATCTAGTCCCAATACCTCGCCCGCTATACTCTTGCAAAATCCCAATTACAATATTTGCTACATGTCTCTTTCTTTGAATATGATTTCCATTCACTAAAATAAACCCTACTATTCTCTCTTCTTCAACTGCTACCAATATTGTTGCATATTTATTTTCTACAAAACGCTGAATCATTTGCTCTTGTTGCTCGGCTGTGAATTTCCTTTCTCCTGGTTCATACAACATAAATTTTGTTTCTTCATCTAATTGCTTACTTAATTGCAAAAATGATGCTGCATCTTCTACTTTGATTTCCCTAATCACTTCAATCACCCTACCAATTTCATAATAAAAAGCTTTCCTTGTAAAAAGATTTTCTCTACTTTCCCGAAAATCCCTTTGTAAATCTCCCAGTATAATTTGACAAATTTCGATCTTACTATAACATCGACAAATTATGTCTATTCTGTGACGCATCATTAATTACAAAAAAACGCAAGCTTTACATTACACTCACGTTTTTTCAGACTCTCGCATTCATTTCTGTTTCACTTTATCCATTCACTTTTTCTGCCTGCCAGAAATATTCACCAAACGCTTTAGCTAGCGCATCAATCGATCGATTTAGTTCTTCCTCTGTATTATCTACGCCACCAACTTCAATTAATATCGCTTGTCCTGACAAATCTTGATTGTAGACACCATTTCCTGTTTGGAATCCTTTTTGAATGACACCACGACTAACGCCTGGATATTTCTTACTAATCGTCTCATGTAAGGCCGTTGCTAATTGCAAATTTTTTTCATAGTTTTTGTTACCTTTCCCTACTACAAACGCAAGCTTCGCATATGATTTATCACCGATTATTTTTGTCGTGACATTTTTCCGAGCACTATCACGATGTAAATCAAAGAAGTATTGTAATTCTTTATTGCCGGCCATTGCTTCTTGTACAATTTCCCGTGACATTTTATATGAACTATTACTATTTAACCCTTTACTAATCAACTTTTGACCAACATCAGTCTTGTCGTTAGTTGCTCCGATTCCTTCATTTGCTAATTGTTCACGAAATCGGTCGCCGACTATTGAAATATTCGTTACGGAACTTGTGGCTTTATTCGGATTTGGATTATTTGTTAAATTCAATAATGGCAAATAAGATTCCCAGCTATGCGAATGATAAATAAATGCAACTTGTCGTTTTCCTGTCGTTTGAGCTGGTTGCTTTTTCTCTTTATTCGTATCCGGCTTTTGAGCCTGTCCACCTTCTCCAGTCCGTTCTTTTACTACTTCTTCAAGTGGAACGCTCGACTCTATAGGCAAGTTAGAATAATTTGTTCCTTCACCCGCAATAACAATTTCTGTATCGTACTTACCGAAACCAGGTAGCTCTTTGCCGACAAAACTGCGTACATCGTTAAAACGAATATTCGTAGCCATAGAAAAGAGAAACGAAGATATTGAAAAATCTTGATTTAAATTTCTATATTCCTGTGTAAAATAATGATTCTCTTTCCCAAGAACGTACATGTAACCATTCATTGATAACTCATTTAACCAATTATATAAATACATTGACTTTGTCTCTTTCATAGAAGTTACCATCATACTAATAAGAAAAAAAGTCGCCAGTACTGTAGCAATAATAAATAATACTAACTTACGTACACTCGTGAATTTCACATAAAAAAAGCCTCGATTCATACTATCACCTCTCTATTTCAAGTTATGTACAAGCTCTAGAGAATAGACCGTCTAAATTCAGGCTATATTGTTAATGAGGTGAAATGAATTGAAACTACTAATAGGAACACTCCCCGTTGTACTATCATTTATTTTTTATTGGCTTGCTAAGCATCCTACCATCCGTGTTGTGTTACATATTTCAGCATATCTAGCACTTTATGTACTCGGTACAATCATTTCTATTCATATATATGATGTTTTAATGCAAGACTTAGTTTTTATGACAAGTATTCATGGGATTTTACTAAATCCATTTTTTCTTATATCAGGAGCGTATATAGGGATATACACTTTGTACCTACTTTTGTCCTACATTATTACAAATATAGAAAATGGAGCGCAATGAAATGCAACCACCGTTCATCTGTCATACATGCAAAAAAAGAATTACGCGAAAGAAAGATCTTATTACTACCACATGGTACTTCCGCTTTTATGTATTTCATAGTGATTGTTTTAAACGACAGCAAGTTTTTATCTCACGATTTATCCCTGTGAATACACTTATTAATTTCTTTCTTATTATATATGGGCTGATTGTTGGTAGCATTCTTATGACTGTAGAGCCATCTATCATTTGGCTTGTTTTCTTACTTCCAATTTTATATCGGTTTCTTTCCTATTATTATGTTGAACGTTTTTCTCTAAATGAAAGTTAGACTTTCCTCTAGGAATACTTAAACATTCCCACTCATTTTCTTTTAACATTTTACCAATGTAAATCATTTGTCCAATATGCAAAGCATAATGAGAAATTTGTCTTTCAATTGCTTGCATGACAGTATGTGCTTCACCGCGAATATATACCGTCTGCAATAAATGTTCTGACGTTAGTGCATTCATCGTTTTAAAAACATATTCCCAACCTTCATTCCATGCTGCGAGTACCTCTTTCTTAGAAGAATAACCACCTTCAAATTCAGCATCTCGGTTACGATCTATTTTTTCACCGTCAGATGTTAAAAAATCCGTCCATCTAGAACGCATATTACCGTGCAGATGCTTAATTATAATTGCTATGCTATTTGTTACTTCATGAGAAGACCATTCAATCTGTTCATATGATAATTGTGAAAGCACCCGTTCCCCTTGTTTCTTTGTTGCTTCAAAATTCGAAATGGCACACTGTACGTATTCGCGTCCAATATCCATGTTCCCCCGCCTTTACATTAACTAATTTTTGTTCCATTTGGTAATTCCATATTAGGCTGCAGTAATACGACATCACCCGCTTCAGGTACTCCTCCTAAAACAAGTACTTCTGATTTAAATCCCGCTACACGCTTTGGCGGAAAATTTACAATAGCAACGATTTGCTGACCGATTAAATCTTCTGGGTTATATCTCTTCGTAATTTGAGCACTTGACTGCTTCATTCCAAGCTCTCCAAAATCAATTTCTAGTTTAATCGCTGGAACTCTCGCTTCTTTAAATTCCTCTGCATGTGTTACAGTCCCAATCCGTAAATCCAAAGTTAAAAAATCTTCAAAATTAGCCATTTTATCACTCCTTTCATTTATTACTTAGACAAAACAAAAAAATCCCCTTTAAAAAAAGAAAGGCGCCTAAGCACCTTTCTTTTGTAATTCACTTGATTCATTTGATTTATAGAAGAAGAAACCGAGGATCCCGCCAATACATGATGGGATTAACCATCCTATTCCTTCTTTATATAATGGTAACATTTGTAGTACGTTAGAAATCGCGTCAATTTTAATATTCGCACTTTCTAAACCGTTAAAGAAACTAATTAACAATGCACCTAAAATAGCTCCAATATAAATGGTATTACGCTTCCCAATCCATTTATGGAAGTAAGAAAGTACAATTAATACGATTGCAACTGGATAAATAATCATTAACACTGGTAAAGTAACTGCGATTAATTGTGTTAAACCTAGGTTAGATACAATTAAACTAAATACACATACCATTGTTACAATCGTTTTATGCGAAAGTTTTGGGAATAAGTTTGTAAAGAAGCCAGCACAGGCTGATGTTAATCCAACAGAAGTTGTTAAACAAGCAAGTACAATAACAAGTCCTAATAAAATTTTACCACTTGTTCCATATAACTCATTTACAACATTCGTTAAAATAAGTCCACCATTCTCTGATACCCCAAGTGATGTACTTGTTGAACCAAGATAAGCAAGTGATAAATAGATTAACGTTAAACCAAGTACAGCGATAATACCTGATACTACTGTTATTTTTGCAATTTGATTACTCTCTTTTATTCCTTTAGAGCGGATAACTTGTACAACTACAATTCCAAATACAAGCGCACTAATTGCGTCCATCGTTAAATATCCTTGAATAAATCCACCAAAGAAAGCATTTTCCTTGTATGCTTCTAGCGGTGCAGCTGGTTCTCCAATCGGATCAACAATTGCCTTTCCGACAATTACAGCAACAATTAATACTAACAATGGTGTAAGAAATTTCCCGAACCAATCCACTAATTTTGATGGATTTAAAGATAAATACCAAGTTATTCCGAAGAAAATTATAGTGAAAAGAAATAGCATGTACCATTCGGAAACTAATGCCTCTGATAAAAATGGCTTCATACCCATTTCAAATGAAACGGCTCCCGTACGCGGAATCGCGAAAAAAGGTCCAATCGCTAAATAACTAATTAATGGGAAAACAAACGCAAATATAGGGTGAACTCTAGAAGATAGCGCTTTCAAGTCCCCCTCTACAAACGCGACAGCTGTTACAGCTAATAGGGGTAATCCGACTCCCGTTACAAGGAATCCAATTGTAGCAACCCAAACATTCTCTCCAGCTTGTTGCCCTAAAACTGGTGGAAAAATTAAATTTCCTGCTCCTAAAAATAGTGCAAATAACATTAAACCAATTGCTACCGTATCACCTGGCCTTAAACGTCCCTTCATGCTTTTCATTTGCATAGCACTTTTTCATTGTTTATCTCTATTTTCACAATATGCTATGCATCCTCCTCTCTGTTCAAGCTGATAAAATATGCCCCTTACAAAGCAGTGTCTTTCTCCATAATTTCTCCAGTCCCCTTATTTTTACTCTAATTATTAATTTTTGATTTTTTTGAATTTTTAAATCGTTAGAGTGGTATTGCGCGGAGTATAGTTGTCAGACCTCTTTGTTTTTATCACACATATAGTAACATATTTAGTTGAAAAATAAAAACATATTTTCAAATTGACTTTTTTGAAAATCAAAATTATCTACATTTTTTATTCTTTTGCACAAATATTGTTCCAAACTCACTTATTATCCTATCGTTATTTTTAAATAATTTTATACACGTAACATAACAAAAGCCATCCAACATAATTAGACGGCTTTTGCATATTATTCTATCGTTTCAACTTCACGTGGATTTTTCATCTCTTCCACATACACCACTCTAAATCCGTGATCTTCTAAATCTTTCAATAACGTCTCTAATTCACCATCGTTAAACTCTTCTCCTAATGTAAACATAATTCTACGAACTAATAAGGCATCATTATCAAAAGTCATTAAACTTTGGATACCTGTATATTTTTTTAATACTGTCGATAATTTTTGAATAGCCCCATTATAATCTTGTGTCCCAATCATGACAGAATATTTACTAGAATGAACGCCCCAAGCATCTTCTAATAGCTCAAAAACTTTTTTATGCGTTAAAATCCCAAGAAAGACTCCTTTTTCATCAACTACTGATAAATAAGGTAATTTTTTTATTGTAAAAAATACTTTAAAGAACGAAGAATCTTCTCTGACATATCCTTCTTTATCGTTTAATAGTTTTAATACACTCTCTTCCATTGAACCTTTATATTCTAAAATATCTACTTTATATATATTCCCTAAATATTTCTCTTTTTTTTCATCTAAAACTGGTACACAACGATAACCAGTTTTATTTAAATGCTCTAGCGCTTCCCCTACTGTAATTGAACTTGAGCAAAATAAAACTTCCCTTTTCGGCACATAATTCCCTTTAATCCTCATAAACAGCCTCCTTATGTTAAAATACTTTCTGTGCCATAACTATATTATATTTTCAGAAAAAAATAAATAATTTATTTTATTTTTCTGAAAATTATTCATTTTCTTGTCATAATTTATTCACGTTTCATTCAATTCTATCCACTACAATACTAAACTTCTTTAAGAAAAATATATTGTAACTTACTCCGAAAAAAGCTAAAATAAGAATAAGAATTTTCTGAATATTCAAAGAGTAGGTGATTACATGTCTTTATTGCGCTCACATATATATAAATTTATCGTTGGTGTTCTCATTATATTTATCATTAGTCCTATTCCAACTTTATTCATTACACATAAATACTCATACATCACCGGCTTTATAAGCATTTTCCATAACTTCGCACAACTTTCTTCGATGACAATTCCTAAGATTGATTGGATGCACGAATCTATCTTTTTCTCAGCAAATGAGATGGTACATACTGCTAATCAATCAACACCGTTATTCCCTTACATGTGGGAAATATATTTTTTATCGATTGTTCGTTTTACCTTTACTCTTGCAATCGGATTCTTCATCAGCTTAGGGATTGGCCATTTATTTTTTAAAGCACCTCAATCGGTTAAAAAGTTCGCTTCTTTATTAAGATGGATTCCTTATTCTTTATGTACTGTATTATTACAATGCGCAGTCTTATTACTACTCCTATACATCACAAAATTTATAAAGATTCCTTACTACTCATCTTTTATCATCGTTTGTAGTACTTCCATGATTATCGTTATGCAAGCAATAAAAAAATGGATTCCTTTCTTAAGTAATACAAATGAATATGAAATAAAACAAGCTTCTTTCCTTGTAGATACATTGTTTTTAGCGCTTACTTCGAATCATAAATCTATTTTAGGTTCCATTATTCTTTCATTCGTTTTTATGGAATGCGTTTTTCACGCAAGTGGACTATTGCAATTTATCGTTCAATTCGGCGGAAATGCACCTATTATTGTTACAATTAGCTTATTACTTTTGTATATCCCGTATTGTATACTCTCATTCCTTCAAACGCTATGGACGACAAACCACTTTAAACAACAATCATACGCTTTAACGAGAAGTATTCCAAAACCTTAATTTAAAATAACTCTCTAGAATCTGAAAGTAGAGGGTTATTCCTTTTGTATAGCGGACAAAATAACAGCAAATTCAAAAACCATTGCAGAAACATACCAATATTTACCCTTTTTCTTTGACTATTCTTTTCATTTGGATTTATTATAAAAGTATAACATAATTGCAGGAGGTGACATCTTTATTCCAAACGACGGAATAGAGAATACACTTGGACATATTAAATATTTTTCTCATCTTTGTTCTTATCCTTATTTCCGGCTTTTTCGTTGCATCAGAATTTGCTGTTGTAAAAGTACGAAAAAGTCGAATTGACCAGCTTGCAAACGAAGGCAATAAACAAGCTTTAGCTGCAAGAAGTGTCATTTCTAATTTAGATGTTTATTTATCAGCTTGTCAGCTCGGGATTACGATTACTTCTTTAGGGCTTGGTTGGCTTGGTGAACCGACTGTGGAACATTTACTACGACCGCTCTTTGAAAAGATTAATATTACTGGAACAATGGCAAATACTTTATCATTTATTATTGCTTTTAGTGTGATTACATTTTTCCATGTTGTATTAGGTGAATTAGTTCCAAAGTCATTCGCAATTCAAAAAGCAGAGGCGATTACACTTAAGTTTGCACGACCACTTATTTTATTTGATAAAATTATGTACCCGTTCATTTGGTTACTTAATAGTACTGCTATCTTTTTCACAAAACTACTCGGTTTAGAACCTGCGAAAGAAAATGAACTTGCCCATTCTGAAGAGGAACTACGACTCATTTTAGGTGAAAGTTTCAAAAGCGGCGAAATAAATCAAACCGAATATAAATATGTAAATAATATTTTTGAATTTGACGACCGAGTTGCGAAAGAAATTATGGTCCCTCGTACAGAAATGATTTGCTTATCTACTGAAAATACGTTAGAAGAAAATATGGATATCGTCGCAACTGAAAAGTATACACGCTACCCTATCATCGAAAAAGATAAAGATGATATTATCGGTATGATCAATACGAAAGAAGTATTTCACGATCAAACGAAAGGCATTCATAAGCCACTTGAATCTTACATACATCCAGTACTAACTGTATTTGAAACTGTTCCAATTCGTAAAACACTGGTACATTTACAAAAGAATCGCGTTCAGATGGCAATCGTTATGGATGAATATGGTGGTACTGCTGGACTTTTAACAATGGAAGATATTCTTGAAGAAATCATTGGAGAAATTCAAGATGAGTTTGATGCAGATGAATCACCTATGATTGAAAAACGTACACCTAAACTTACTGTTCTAGATGGAAAAGTACTTATTTCTGAAGTAAATGATATGTTTGGCTTACATATTGATGAGAGCGACTTAGATACAATTGGAGGCTGGCTATTATCGCAAGCAGTTGACGTAAATATTGAAGCTGGCTACTCCATCGAATATGCCGGTTTTCAATTTAAGGCATTAGAACTTGATGGACATCAAGTCAAAAAAATTGCTGTACATAAATTAGATATACAAAAGGAGTTATAAAGTGACTGTTTTCTTAACAATCTGTATCATTGCCTGTTTCATTATTTCATTTCTAGCTTTTATTTATCCTATTATCCCGGGCATCCTAGCTGTCTGGGCTGGATATTTCATTTACCATTTTGGTATAAATGGCGGAGAACTAACGATTTCTTTTTGGATTATTCAAGCTATTTTCACACTATTCATTTTCGTTGCTGATTTTATTGCAAATGGATATTTCTTAAAGAAATACGGTAGTTCTAAATGGGGCGAACGTGTCGGAATGATTTCGATCATTGTCGGATCTTTCTTCTTCCCACCATTCGGTTTAATTATCATACCGTTCTTATCTGTATTTATTACAGAACTCATGCATAAAAAAGCGCCAAAAGACGCTTTTCTAGTAGGAGTTGCTACTGTAGTTGGTTTTTTAAGCAGTACAGTAGCGAAAGCCATTCTCCAAATCATTATGATTATCATATTTGTATGTTATATCGTCTTTTAACCATCCCAATTTCGGGATGGTTTTTTAATATGAAATACCTACCCGGCTATTCTCATATTTGTTTTCACTACACAGATTCCATGTAAATTGCGCTGTATCACCAACTGTTATTTTTGCTCCTCCTTCTGGTAATACATCTTTTTCAGTTCGATATATACCTGTCACATCACCGTCAATTAAATGCGTCGGACAAACGACCGTCCAGCATAAATTACTACTACTAAGTATCTTATATGCAGCTAAATGATCTTCTGCTGCTGTTGTCGACTTTCTCTTTGATTCCGTTGATTGAAAACGATATAAATTTAGATTTGTTCTTGCTTGTAAAATACCGGCTGTTCCTATTGTAATGATTTTACGAACTCCTTCTTCTTCCATTTTCTTTATTATTTGTGGCATACTCTTCGCTAACGTCCCATTTTGATCCGTTCCAAGTGCACTAATTACTATATCGCTTCCTTCTATCGCTTTCTTTATATCATTTTCATTTAATACATTACCTTCTATAACTCGTAATCTTTCATGATTTATTTCTACCCTACTTGAATCACGCGCTAATACAGTCACTTCTGCTGAATCTTTTAATGCTAATTTAATTATGTTTGAACCTACTCGCCCTGTTGCTCCCAATATACATACTTTCATTTGTTTTCCCCCTCTTTCATTCTTTCTCTATTTTTCAATAATCTCAATCAATTTACAACAAAAAAGCTTCCTCACATAAAAGAGGAAGCTCTATTATTACATTATTTCTTTTCTTTAGAATCCGTAGACTTCTCAGTTCCACTTGTTTCTTTATCCTTTTTATCCTCTTGTTGTGTTGTTGTATCGTCCTCTTTCTTCTTGTCCTCACCTTTACTACAACCTACCATTAATAAAGAACTTGCAAGTGCCATAGCAGTTAATGATTTAACCCATTTGTTCATTTGCGTTTCCTCCTTTTGATAGAATATGTACAATCCCATATTACTCTCTATTTTTAAAGGAAAGATTGAAAAATAGTAAATAAACGGTAAATATTTGTAAATTTTCCGATAATAAATATGTACATATATTCATTTTTCTCCACGAAAAGTAAAAAACTAAGGCGCCTATCTTTCCGCCCTAGTCTCTTATGCAAATTTCTCATTTTCATATACATGTTTAATCTTATACTCTTTCTTCACGACATATTGCCATACACTATAGGCATAACGATTCATTTTCAGGAAGCAGTTTTCTAAAAACGAGCGAAATTCTGGATTTGCAACTTCAACTGCCACTTGAGCAAACTTTAACGCTAACCGTTTCAAATGCGAAATATAACAAGTTGCAATATACATATCACCTGTATATTTACTATCAGTTTCCTTTTCCATTTCATGAAAATGAAATGAAATTGGTTCACAAGTTATATGCTGTACATTCTCTCCTTCTTGAAAGTTCACTTGTTCATTATATGCTTGCAACATATATGGTAAATGATGCTGTAATAGCTCCTTTAATTCTTCGTCTCTTACCTGTCCTGTATACTCCCCAACCTTATATATAAGCATATAACTATACCTCATCAATTCTTTCATACAATCCATGAAAGTGCCTCCCTACTTTTTGTCTATATGCTATAAATATGATGCTATAACATTTGCTATTCTTGCTAAAAACCAATCCCATTTACTAATTTCCTCAAAATCTTCTTCCGAAAATCTTTTTGATTTATGGAAGTCTTCTTTTAGTCGATCCCATACGTCAGCAACAACTGTTTTATCATATACGACACAATTAGATTCACAATTTAAATAAAAACTTCTATTATCAAAATTCGCTGTACCTATATCAACAATTTCTCCATCAATGATTGTTACTTTCCCGTGAAAAAAACCATTCCGATATTGATAGATCTCCGCTCCAGCATGGTTCATCTCTCTCAAATACGGATAGGCAGCTTGTTTTAACAATACTGCATCACTTTTAAATGGTACGAGAATTTTCACATTGACACCGCGGTTTAATGCACCTTTTAACTCTTTCATCATTTCTTTACTTGGTACAAAATATGGTGTAGCAATAATTAAAGACTTTTTAGCCTGCTTTAAAAACGCTCCATATTTTTCCCATAACCCTTTTCCATCTGAAAATAAATATTGATATTTTACATTCCCAATTGCAGGTAGACTTTCATGTACAGGCATTTTTTCTCCCGTATCTTCTTTCCAGTCAGCAGCAAATTTTCTTTCCATATCCGTGGCACCATTCCCCTTAACCCGCACATGATAATCACGCCACTGGCCAAATTTCGGATCTTGTCCAAGGTATTCCTTTCCGATGTTAAAGCCGCCGATATATGATACTTTTCCGTCTATCGTAACAATTCGTCTATGATTTCGCTGATGCAACGAATAGAATAAATGTTTCAATTTAGGTTTTTTACTAAACGTAAACTGGACACCATTGCTTTGTAGTTGACGAATTACCTTTTTCTTCAGCTTATATCCACCTATTCGATCGACTGACAATTTCACTTCTACTCCGCTAGATGCCTTTTTCTCGAGCAACTGCAAAAACTCTTTGCTTATTTCATCTTTACCTACAATATAAAAATGGATATATATGTACTTCTCCGCATTACGTATATCCTCAAATAAATTCGTATATAACTCTTCACCGTTCGTATACAGTTGAAATTCACCTAATCTAACTTGTCCTACTTCATATTCACTAGCCATTTTTTTCCCCATTTCCACATCGATGTTCATCCAAATGAATACACCTATTACACAAAGGATTACAACGAAAAAGTGTTTCATGGATATTTTCCTTTCTCCACTTACTGTTATTTCTATATCTTCCCTTTTTTAATACAATATCATTCAAGAAAATATGTCATTGCATGATATATGTCCATATCAAACGATAGCTCATTTGCATATTGTATGTTGTATCTTAAAATAAAAGGAGGAAATAACAATGGGCTTCGCACATGGTAATGGATTCGCGTTATTAGTCGTATTATTTATCCTCTTAATCATCGTCGGTGCTGCTTGCTTCTGCTAAGTAGTTATTGTCACATGATATGCGGATAGAAAAACTATAAAAGCGGACACCTATTTTTAGGTGTCCGCTTTTCATATGAAGAACATTTCGCTCTGTTATAATACCTTTAACAACTAAATATTCAATTCAAAAAGTTAGTAATGTAGCTACTTTCTTACTCTCTGCCTTACGTATATGACGTTGTTCTGCACGTAACACTGCAATGCGATGTAATTCTTTCTCTTCTTCTGTTTCAGGGATTACTCGCGGCACAGGAACTGGATTATTTTCCTTACTCAGTGCAACAAAAGTAACAAAAGACGTTGCTGCGATACGCTTCTCACCTGAAATTAAATCTTCCGCTACTACCTTCACAAATACTTCCATAGACGTTCTACCCGTCCAAATTACAAAGGATTCATAACTAACACAATCTGAAGAGCGAACTGGATGTAAGAAATCAACCCAATCCATAGAGGCTGTTACACATTCTTTTCTTGCATGCCTCGTTGCTGAAATAGAAGCAACCATATCCATCTCGGCTAATATCTTTCCACCAAATAACGTGTTATGATCATTTAAATCTGTTGGAAATACTCGGCTCGTTTTGAACACCCTTGATTCATTGGCTGTTTTCCCCTTTACTTCTGTCATTGTTATCACCCCTTTAATGATGTATCCCTAATATCTCAATAATCACTATACTAAATGAACTACACGTTCAATATTAACAACATTCAGAACTTTTAGTCCATAAAAAAGAACCGATGTTATCAATCGGCTCCTCTAAATACATATTGTTCTTTTGGCTGTTCAACTTTATTCCATTTCGTTACTTCTAAAACAGGAATGTTCGCATGGAACGGCTGATAAAATTCAGTAGAAATTTCTCCCTCTATTTGAATCCAATCATCGTTTTTCCATTCTACACCTTCTGGCTTTTTCACTAACATACCATATACACCAGAATCCGCTACACAATGTATAATACCGAAACGGAATAAGAAGTATTGTTCTTTTTTAGAAGAATCATCTTTGAAAACAAAACCTTTAAATGATAATTTTTTCCCAGTAAACTCACCAGGGTAATTGTAAATCGTCTCCATTCCTTTTAGGAAGTTTTCATCATTTAAAGTAACACTATCCTTTGTTACAAACTCTTTCTTCCCTTTCTCCATTACACCACGGTATCCTTCTTTTCCGTAATATATACTTGTATCAGGTCTTAAAAATTGCCTTCTCATAAATGGATCTGTACTTTCTGCTTGTGCAACAGGAAAATGAAACCCTTTTGCCTTAACTATATCTGAATCTAACGTTGCAATTGGGAAAAATAATCCCGAAACAATTGGAAAACAGAACAATGTGTACGAGAATGCTTTTTTCCACCATGTATTCTCATCTTTTGAATGGTCATGCCCGCAATGGCTATGATCACAACTACAATCCTGTTTTCCTTGTTCTTTCTCATGTTCTTTTTGGAAAACAATAATAATTTGAACGATCGTTAAGAAACCTAAAATAATAGCTGCTGTTGTTGATAAATAGGCATACTTCATATTGATATACTTCGTAATATTACCTGAAATATGAAGCTGCGCGATTAAGATTGTAAAACCTAATAATATATATGCTCGAAACATAACCTACCACCCCATCGCATAAATGAGTAGTGAGCTTGCATAAACAACAACTGTAACTGTAACTGTAACGACAATTACAAATTTTGTTTTAAATGTCGCAAGCATCATAAACATATTTTTAATATCCACCATCGGTCCATATACGAGGAACGCGACAAGTGATGCTGTTGAAAATGTACTTTGGAATGACGAAGCAATAAATGCATCTGCTTCTGAACAAAGTGATAAAATGTAAGCAAGTCCCATCATAACAGCTGGTGAAGAGAACGGCCCTTGTCCTATAGCAAGAAGTGTTGAAGTTTGTACGAACGTTTGAACTGCAGCTGCAATTAATGCACCTAATACTAAATATTTTCCCATCGAGAAAAATTCCTCAACAGCATGCGTACATACATCCCACATTTTTTTACGTAATGGACGCTTATGATTCACTTCTGGGAAGTGATCATCTCGTAATTGATGTTCTTTAAACATAAATGATAATATAATTCCAACAATGATTGCTACGATAATCGCTACAATAGAACGATACCATACCATGTGCATACTACTTCCAAAGGCAACGTATGTTGCAAATAATACGACCGGATTAATAATTGGACCAGTTAACATAAATGCAATCCCGGCATATGGCGGAACCCCTTTTCCAATTAATCGCCTAACAATCGGAACGATTCCACATTCACAACCTGGAAACATCATCCCTAAAAAAGTAGCCATTAAAACAGACAGAAATCGGTTTTTCGGCATCCATTTTGCTACCATATCTTCTGTCACAAACATTTGAATGAATCCTGAAATAAATACACCAATGAGCACAAAAGGAAGTGCTTCGATCAATATGGAGATAAAGATTGTATTCATTTGCAGGAATGCTTTCGGTAATTGAAACAATTCCATGATGTATTTCCTCCAACTTTTCATTAACAATATGTAATTTTAACCCCATTTTATTGATTGGACAAGACTTATACGGAATTCATCCCTTTCATATACATTACATTTTATAAGTTATATTCTATTCAAAATTTGGGATTTCATAGCAAAAAAGCTGCTCTAGCGCAGTTACACAACTATGCTAGAGCAGCTTTCTTATCGTTAAAAGTAACGTTTCTTCCAAAATACAAATGCTAAAGCGCAAGATAATGTTGCACATATTATGAGTACAATTACAAAACCTTGAGCCTCACCTTCAAATGGAACCTTTACGTTCATTCCGAAGAAACTAGAGACCATTGTTGGTAATGATAAAATGATTGTAATAGACGTTAACAGTTTCATAACACTGTTCAAATTATTCGATATAACAGAGCTAAAAGTATTCATCATTCCACTTAGAATATGACTATATATTTCCGCCATTTCAATAGCCTGTTTATTTTCAATTAATACATCTTCTAATAAATCTTGATCGTCTTCATACATTTTTAAAAATGTACTGTTACGCATTAATTTTTGAATTACAATTTTATTCGCCTTCAATGATGTTGTAAAGTATACTAAACTTTTTTCAAGACCTAGCAATGTGAAAATCTCTTTATTTTTCATCGACTTATTTAATTGATGCTCTAAATCGATTGTTTTTCTGTTAATTTGCTTTAAATATCTTAAATAATAAGTAGAAATCGTATATAAGAGCTGAAGTGCAAAGCGTGTCTTTTTAAACGTATAAAATTCTTTAATACGTTGATTAATAAAACGTTCAAAAATTGGATTTTCCTCTAAACAAATTGTCACAAAACAATCTGGCATTACAATCATACCTATTGGAATCGTGTCATAAATCGAATTTCCTTCTTCATCATGTCTAACTGTTGGAATATCCACGATTATTAAAGTATTATTGTCTTCCTTTTCAATACGAGAGCGTTCTTCATCATCTAAAGGGTCTTTAATGAAATCTAAGTCTACATTTAAAGTTTGTACTAGATATTGAATTTCTTCTTCCGTTGGATGAAGTACATTAATCCAGCAACCCTTTTGCATTTCCTCAACCTCTTGTAGTTTTCCGTTTCGGTCTGTTAAATATATATTTAACATACTATCACCCCGATTCTTTTTACATGTAGGAATCTACCTCTCTTACATAACAGTTTTTGAACCGCCATTCTCAGCATATGAAACATACGTTTAAATTTCAATAGAAAAATTATTTTGAAAACGTTTTTATAAGAAAAATATTACAAACAAAGAAAAAGACAGAGTGCTCTCTGCCTTAAAAAGCTTATGTTGCCTTTATAACATATTTAGAAAGCATCCACAAGTTAAAGCCAACTGAAATCGTATAACCAGCGTATGTTGAAATAATAAAACTTACATAATCAAAATACGGAAGCAATACAATATTTAAAACGATCTTCACAATAATGCCAATCACTAACCCTAACACTGTTTTCTGTTGTTGATTAATTCCTTGCAACATTGCAGCCGTTACTGTAAAAAGCGAAAATAGTATACAAGCAGGAGCGTAATACTGTAAAATAACGCTTCCCATCTCCGGATCATTTCCGGCACCAAATAAAAGAGTATACACTGGTTTTGCTAACACTATCATTCCAATTGCCGCGGGTACCGTAATACCTACTACTAATAGATTCGTCCTCGTAAAATGTTTGTACAGTAACTTCACATTTCCTGCTGTATAAGCTTTTGTCATCTCAGGTACGAGTGACATACTAAAAGCAGTCGCAACGGAAACTGGGATAAGTACAACCATCTGAACAAGTCCAATTATTGCATTAATCTTCTCTGCTTCTCCTTGCATATATCCCATTTGTATAAGCAATTTATTAATTGTAAATGTGTCAATCGTCTGATACAACGGAATTGCTAAACCAACCACAACAAATGGTATTGAATATGTAAAGAGCTCCTTATAGAGTGAGAAAAAAGATTTCGTTGTTTGTGGTATACTTGCCATTTCTTTTTTCTTTAAGTGCTTTCTTCTCCTTATGTAATACGCACTTAAAACAGTTAGTCCACCTACCGCTCCCATAAAAGCACCGAATGTTGAAATACCAACAGCTAGTGAGATAGAGGCTTTTAAAATATATATAACGACAAAGCTTCCTATCAAGATGGTTAATACCCGAAAAAATTGCTCTACAACTACACTTAGAGCAGAAGGCCCCATCGATTGGAACCCTTGAAAAAAGCCTCTTAATAAACTCATGACTGGTACAAGTATTAATGCAAAACTTACAATTTGAATATTAGTAGTGACCGCAGCTATACTATTCCCCGTTTGATCATTTCCATCGATTACAAGTTTAGCCAAATGCGGAGCTAGCATATACAACGTAAAACACGAAAAAATTCCCATTATAAACATAAAAACAATTCCACTTTTCAGCACTCTCTTAACCGTATGATAATCATTTAGTTGATCATATTTTGATACCATCTTTGAAACTGCAAGTGGTAGTCCCATCGTCGCAATGCTGAGCATAATTGTATATGGACGATAAGCATACGTGTATAAAACATACCCACTCGTACCGACCATAGCTGTAAATGGTATAACATATATAAACCCTAACATTTTAGATATCATCGTTGCCATTGTTAAAAATATCGTTCCACGTATAAACGGTGACCCTTTCATCACATTCCCCCGCTACACTTTATTATTACACATTATGGACAACTCTTTTTTTTTAGAACCGAAACAAGTAAAAAAAGCCAATGAAAAATCATTGACTTTAACGCGCTGCTTTTTTCTTTTTGAAATACTTTAAACCGAAGTATAGAGCAATAAAGAGAATCGCTCCTATAATTATGTAATGTGTGTAATCAGATGCATACTCTTTAATATGTCGCCAATTTCCACCAAGCTTTTCACCTAAATATATAAATAGTATTGACCAGGGAATAATCGCAACTACTGTATACAGTGTGAATAGTTTTAATGGCATCTTAGCTAATCCTGCTGGAATAGAAATTGCATGACGTACGACTGGGATAAAACGTGCCGAAAAGATTACTCCTGCTCCGTAACGCTTAAACCAATTTTCTGCTATGTCTAAATGGTGTTTATTAATAAGCAGATATTTCCCATATTTCTCTACAACTGGACGTCCTCCGTAGTATCCAAGCCAGTATAAAAAGATTTGGGCTAAAGTACCACCAATTGTTCCAGCAATAACTGCACCAACAAAGCTAATTTTACCATCTGCGACTAAAAAGCCAGCATACGAAAGTACAATTTCACTCGGGATAATTTCAATCATTAAAGCTAGCGCTACTCCAAAGTAACCTAAACTTGCAAAAAATTGCAATAACTGATCTATTATGCTTGCTAACATCTTATTTTCTATCTCCTTTTTTCTTCACATACCATCTCATTATTACATAAAGGTTGCATTCTGCCAATATCTTCATGCCGACAATATCACAGGCATACGCATTATTAATCTATTACTATTTCTTTCTGAGGTTCTTTTATGTAGGCAAACATTTGTTTAATTTGCTCTTCTGTATTTCTAGCAATCGATAAATTAGGCAATTCATTTTCACCAAAAAACTCCACATCATCTGTTTCAATACTAGTTTTCTTTTCACCACCAATAATTTTACAGCCAATAAAAATTTTATATACATGCGTTGCTGAAGGCGATGGTTGATGTTTTTCTTTATCAAATATAGCTAGTAACTTAAAATGATCTACCTCATAACCTGTCTCTTCGAAAACCTCTTTTGCTGCTACTTCTGTCGGCGTATAACCGATATCAGCCCATCCACCTGGCAATGCCCATTTCCCATCACTTTTTTCTTTCACAAATAATAACTTTTCATTTTGAAAAACGACTGCTCTTATATCGACTTTAGGTGTTTGATAGCCTGTCTCACTTGCAAATAAATTCTCTACAACTTCCCAATCTGTCTTTGTATAATGTGACATCATCGAAATGGAAATATCCCGTAATTGTTGGAAACGTTCTATATCATACACATCCTTAGAATACGTTAAACCCGCTTGAGCTATAGATTGTATTTGTTTTACCCAATCAATCCATTTTACCGTCATGTTTCCACATCTCCATCCTTTATTAAGTATATATTACGCCAATTCTACCAATACTTCTTTATTATACAAAAAAAGAGATTGATAATGTTCCAATCTCTTTCAAAATTAATCCAATTCATGTAAATGATCTTGTATATACTTTCTTCTTTTATTTATATATTCCTCAATCATATCAGCTTCTTGATCAAATGTTTCTAATTTTTCTTTCATATATGGATCTTGTAGTAAATAAGGACGAATCGACTCACACAAACTTTCTACTTTCGGCATCATAAATGAAACGGTAAATTGTTCTTCTAATATTTCTTCCAAAATACCTCGGTATTGCTTTCTAAATACAGGTATATCTAACAATCTTGCACTTAACGTGTTATAACCTTGAATACGAATATATTCATGATTAAGTGGTCTCCCTTGTACATCTCGCCCCCAAGTCGCATCATAATCCCACGGTATTACTTCAAATAAATTTGTTTCATCATTATGATATAGTGCATAGTTATGAACGAAACCATCAAAGTTTTGTGTAAAAATGATGCCAGCTAACCATCGTAAATATTTATCAACATGCAAAAACTTCCCAATTTCTTTTTCATAAGATTCCCTCGACAAAGCGTTCGCTTGAAATACAAATTCACTCAGCTGTTCTTCACTATTTTCATTCGAGTATTTAAATTCATAACCCGCAAAGAGCTCGGTCTTAACATCTTTATCTCTCTCACTCATTAAAGAAAAATTCGCATCATCATCTATCGCATAATAAATAGAACCACTCGGTAATCCTCTATTTTTCAAAAAATTTTCATCCACTGATTCTAACTGTAAATATACACCTTGAATTTGACCATTAATTTTTATAAACACATGTTGTGATTTCGGTGAAAGTACACCAATATCATGAAAAAAGTCTAAAGATAATTTATTTCGTATGAGAGACGGATCCATAAACTCAGAATTTAAATGAATCTCTTTCGCACCTTGAAATTTTTTAGGCTTATAAAACATAACATGATAAGATTTTTTCTCAAATTCACGAATATGAGCACCACGGTATACGATATCAATATCATACTTCTTTTTTCCATAAGTTAATTTTGCTGGTACTGGACTGTCTGACCAAATGTCTTTTTTCAATTCCACTAAGTACATTGGATGAATAAAAAAATCATATGAAGGTAGCATGTTTTCTCATCCCTTCTCAGTTCTCTTCATTCAATGTATGCAACTCGCCTTGTCCATACATCCGCTATCATCTATTTATATAAAATTACACTCTTGTCCTGTTCAGAAAGATACCTACATACATATCCTGTTAAGGAAAAAGAATACCTTTTCAACTTAATACATGATAAGGAGGATTTCTATGAAACGTGATATTAGAAAAGCGGTTGAAGAAATCAAAAGTGCTGGGATGGAGGATTTCTTACACCAAGATCCAAGTACTTTTGAATGCGATGATGATAAATTCACTCATCATACTTGTACAACTGGATGTAAATGTACAACTGGGGGTAAATGTCCAAGAACAAGATGTACTCGCGTGAAACATTGTACGTTCGTTACAAAATGTACACATGTGAAAAAATGGACATTTGTTACAAAATGTACTCGTGTACGCGTTCAAAAATGGACGTTCGTTACGAAAGTGACGCGTAGAAAAGAATGCGTTTTAGTTACAAAACGTACTCGCAGAAAACATTGTACATTCATTACAAAATGCATACGCTTTGAAAAGAAATTTTTCTGGACTAAACGAAGTTTCTGTAAAAAGTGCGAATTCTTCCCGCATAGACACGGCGGCTCTTGCGATGATTCATGCGATCATGGTAAAGACTGTCACGATGATGGACACAAATGGAATGATTGCAAAGGCGGACATAAATTCCCATCTTGCAAACACAAGAAATTTGATCACTTCTGGTATAAAAAACGTAATTGTTAGTTTTTATGCCTACAAAAAAAGGCCGTTTTGCGGCCTTTTTTACGTTTATCCCGCTTTATTGAAAATGACTTATATCTGCAAATTGCTTCACTTCACCTTTACCATCTTCAAATTCTATTATACTGAGACTAGCACTATGCATAAATGGATCATTCCACACATTTTCTATTTCAATACCCGCAAAATGTCCTACAAGTAATTTTGCTGCTGCCGCATGGGAGACAATTAATATACTTTCTCCTTTATGCTTTTCTAAAAGAATCTGCATCCCCTCAATTACCCTTTTATGAACAGCCGCAAAATTTTCTCCTGATGTTGACTGAAAAAGATGTGGCTCATACCAAAATAACTGTATGTCGTCTGGATATTGCCTTTCTATATCATCAATTGTCTGTCCTTCCCATATACCCATGCTAATTTCATAGAAATGCTCATCCGCGATTATCGGTATATCACGTTCTCCCTTTATTAACTCTGCAGTATGAAGGGTTCTTTCACTCGGACTACTATAGATTGCATGAATAGATAAATCTTTCATTCGCTCTCCTAATTGCTTAGCTTGCAGTATACCATTTTCAGTTAAAGCAGAATTTTTCCGTCCTTGCATTCGCTTCGCTACATTCCATTCCGTTTCACCATGCCTTGTTACATATACCGTTGTCTTCACTTCAATTCCCCCTTACCATGTTGGCCGCAATTCCCACGGTTCTACTCGTCCTACAATCCATTCATTACATTTACGTTCAATTCCTTTTATTACCCCATCCGATATTTCTTCATGAGTAAGCCATCTTGCGTATGTATCTTCTAATATAAAACCTAAAATTATTCTATGATAGCTACATCGCGTACCACCTATTTTTTGTGAGGCTATTCTCGACGCTTTACTGCCTAAAATATGAAAAACTTCGTATGTTTCAGGCGACAAGTCTAATTCTCTACAAATAAGTGATAACGCATCTTTTGCACTTGAGTGTATCCATGCGACAACTAATGTTATTGGGCCATTCCGCTCAATTGTGCTTTTAATAGCTACCTTTACATCGTCATCATTATGATAATCTAACGGAAGGCATGTGATATTTTCTGGTATAGCACTCTCTCGTTTAACATTTTCTAATTTCACTTCATCTCTTCCAATAATAGAAACATGAAACCCTTGCTCACAAAGCCACATAGACACCCTCTTTAGCATTCCTGTTCCACCAATTACTAGCGCATGCAACTTTCTTTGCCCCCCTTAATAAAACGTCATATGAGGTTTATCTTCCCTATAATAATTAAGCCTGTCTTGCAATGTCCCTGAATGAAACTCAAATTTGTGGCCGTCAGGATCAACAAAATATATAGATTCACAGTCCCTTACATCCCGTTCTCTTCCTTGTAAAATATGAACATCGTTTTCTTCTAATCGCTGCAGTAGACGTTCAAAGTCTTTCTGTTCAACAGAAAACGCAATATGCGTATAAGATTGATGAATCTCATTTCTTGGAATATGTATTTCTTCATTAAGCGCTATCCATACTCCACATATATTAAAATATGCAAGTTTTCTTCCTCTAACTAATAATTCTCCTTCCAATACTTTTTCGTAAAATGTAATAGAATCTTCTAAATTAGATACTGAAAAACAAAGATGATTGATTCCTTTTAACAACTCTAATTCCTCCTATACAAATAAAAGATGAGCGAAAATTCTCTCATCTTTTATTATACTATTTTTTTGTAATATATGCCCATTTATAACTGAAGTCCCCACCAAACGTATGATTTGCAATACCTTTTACGTATGGTTTCTCTAAGTATGCGGTACTTTGTTGGTACGTAGGAGAAATGGCAGCATCTTGACCAATTAAGATTTTTTCCGCTTCTGCAAGTGCATTCCAGCGTGCTTTATCATCTTTTAATAGTTCTCCTTTTGATTTCGCTACTAACTCATCATACTTCGGATTAGAATAATCCATTTCATTAAATGAGCTTCCAGTAACAAACATATCAATATAAGTCATTGGATCTGGATAATCTGGACTCCATGCAGATAAAGAGAATTCATATTCAAGTTTCTTTTCTAAATCCAACTTCTGCTTATATGGCTGTTGTTTTAAATTCACTTTAATACCAGGTAAGTTTTTCTCTAACTCTTCTTTAATAAAGTCTCCTACTTTTTTACGACTACCGTTATCATCATTTAGTAATTCGACTGTAATTGTATCTTGACCAAGTTCTTTCTTCGCTTCTTCCCATAATTTTTTCGCTTTTGCTGCATTATCTTTACTGTCACGGAAATTTTTATTTACAGTACGGAAATCTTTCCCATCAGGTCCTGTCGTAAATTTTTCAGGTACTAAGAAATACGCTGGCAATGATCCATCATTTAAAATAACATTTGCAATTCCTTTTTTATCATATGCTAGATCAATTGCTTCACGAACTTTTTGGTTTTTAAACGTTGCATTTTTTTGGTTAAAACGTAAGAAATACATACGTGGATCTAACTTCGTTTTAAATTCATCTGGCTTATTCTTTTTATATTTATCAACAAATTCAGAAGTTAAAATAACCCGATCAGCTTGATCACTATCATATAAATTTACTCCTGTGCTTGTTTCCTTCACAATATTCACATTAATTTCTTCTAACTTCACAGTATCTTTATCCCAATAATTAGGGTTTTTCTTTAACTGATAACTTCTTTCATGTTTCCATTCACTCATCGTAAATGGTCCATTATATAATAATTTATCTGCTTCTAATCCGTATTTATCTCCTTGTTCTTTCACATATTTTTCATTTAAAGGGAAAAATGTTGGGAATGAAGTAAGCTCAAGGAAATATGGTGCTGGTTGTTCTAATTCTACTACTAACGTTTTATCATCCTTCGCTTTCACTCCTAATTGATCTAACGGTAACTCTCCTTTATTTACTTTCTGTGCATTCTTTACATCAAATAAAATAAATGCATACTCAGCTGCTATTGCTTTATCTAATGTACGTTGCCATGCATATACAAAATCTTGCGCTCGAACTGGATCACCATTTGACCATTTTGCATCACGTAATTCAAATGTATATGTCTTTTTATCTTCACTAATTTTCACGTCTTTTGCCATACCTGGAGTTGGTTTATTATCCTTATCTAAACGATATAATCCTTCCATTGCATTTACAAAGGCACGGAATGATACAGAGTCTGTTGATTTTGACGTATCCATTGAAGGAATTTCAGCTGTTTCTAGTAAGTTTAATACTTGCTTATCTGCTGCCCCCTTACCTGTTTCTTTCTTCGTTGTAGATGCCTTCTCCCCATTTCCGCAACCCGCAACTAATATACTAGTCGATAATGCAACTGCAGCAATCGTTGTTACCTTTCTCTTCATTGTTCCTTCCCCCAATCTATATGTATAAATGAAAGCCAGTATAATACATATTATTATACAAAAGATTCAGATTATTTCAAATATTATTTTCGTATATACAAAAAAAGAAGCGGATAGAGAGCTCTACTATCCACTTCTTTTTCTTTTACTTGTAATCCATCCTCTATGTCAAATGGATTTTGAACTTTAAATATTTCGTCCATTATCTTTAAAAATTCTTCCTCATTTTTAGATTCGCCATTAATCATAAGTGAGTATGGCTCAATCTCACCCAATTTATAATCAACAACAAATTGGATCGTAACCTTTTTCTTCGACATATCCGGACTATCCCCTTGGAACTCTACCAATTCTAATCCTTCCGTGCCACGATAATATGCCCAACCCGGATTTCTAAAATAATTTTCAAACGATTCACCAATTGAAAGGAATGGATATTCATATAGCGAGCTTGTACGAACTTTTTGAATAATATCTCGATCAGTCGGGAAAAAGAAATGGCTGATAAAAATACTAGCAACCGCTAAAATCGTAACAATTGTTGCTCCCATTTTACTCGTTCCACCACTATCACGAATGAGGTACTTTTCAACCGATCCATCTTGAATTTCTCTTGCTTTTATTCGATATATACGCCTTTCTGCAAATTGATAATATAATCCATTCGCAAAAATCGCCATTCCAAATAAAATAAAAACGAGTAATAGAAACGTAAGAGGCACCATATTAATGATCGGCAATGCTACGTTGAAGCCCATATAATAAGAAAACGCATCACACGCTAATAATAACACTACAAATAAAGCTGCAGGTAAATAATACTTACGATATCCGAGCCAACCTACATTGAAAATAGCTGCCCAACCATTCCAGCTCCACCTAGCAATCCGCTTTTCCTCAAGCTCCCATTTCCTTTTGTAATACGGATATTGTCTCCCTACATATACTTCTAATTCCTTGTCTATTAGCGAACTTCCTTCACTCTGTTCAGTATGCAAAGTCCGCTGGCAACTTTCACAATTCAGCTGATTTCCCTCGCAAAGTTGCCCACAATTTATACATTTCAAAACAATCCCTCTTCCCATCCATACGTCATTTCAAAATACCTTCATGTTTTAATAACCACTCTTTCCTCCATAAACCGCCCGCATACCCAACAAGTTTCCCGCTCTTTCCTATTACACGATGACATGGAACGATTATTGAAATCGGATTGCGACTATTTGCTCCTCCTATTGCTCGTACAGCTTTCGTATTTCCGACTTTCTCTGCAATATCTAAATATGAAGCACTTACGCCATAAGGAATCGTATAGAGCGCATCCCATACATTTTTTTGAAATGCTGTTCCCTCAGCAGACAACGGGACTGTGAACTCTTTTCTATTCCCCTTAAAATATTCATCGAGCTCATTTATACATTGATCTATCATTTCATTTGTATGTTCTTCTTGTCTCTCATCAACAAATATAACAGACGTAATTCCTTTATCGTTCGCTGTAATTTCTAGCAAGCCTAATTCACTTTCATAATAAGCCTGATACATATGCCATCCTCCAATTCAATTCATATTTGTTATTGTAACACGAATAGACAAAATTTTTCGTATAAGCGTTTTATTCGAGAAACAAAAACGAGAATGATACAATGTAAGAAAATTCAATCTAGGAGGCTATTGGATGAATTACAAACTTTTTTCACCTTATACAATTAAAGACGTTACATTAAAAAACCGGATTGTTATGTCACCTATGTGCATGTATTCATCGAAAAACGAGGATGGCCAAATAACGAATTTCCATCTTATTCATTATGGAACAAGAGCTGCTGGTCAAGTTGGTTTAGTTATGATTGAAGCAACAGCCGTGTTACCTGAAGGTCGAATTTCAAATAAAGACTTAGGCATTTGGGATGACAGTTTAATTGAAGGCTTACATAAAGCGACAACTTTTATACACGATAATGGTGCAAGAGCTGCCATTCAA
Organism: Bacillus cereus group sp. Bc061; assembly: GCF_027715825.1. Lineage (NCBI taxonomy): Bacteria > Bacillati > Bacillota > Bacilli > Caryophanales > Bacillaceae > Bacillus > Bacillus cereus group sp. Bc061. The sequence goes on along the minus strand of NZ_JAQFTZ010000001.1, from coordinate 594,438 downwards.
CTCGCTCATGCTGGAAGAAAAGCAGAATTAGAAACAGATGCGTTAGCTCCTTCAGCCATTCCATTTAATGAAACAATGAAAATGCCAATAGAAATGAGCAAACACCAAATTAAAGATACTGTATTAGCTTTTCAGCAAGCTGCAGTACGATCCAAACAAGCTGGATTTGACGTTATTGAAATACACGGTGCTCACGGTTATCTTATTAATGAATTTCTTTCTCCACTTACCAATAAGCGGACTGATGAATATGGTGGTTCACCTGAAAATCGATATCGTTTCTTACGCGAAATCATTGAATCGATAAATGAAGTTTGGAACGGACCGTTATTTGTTCGTATTTCAGCAAATGATTATCATCCTGACGGGTTAACAGTTCAAGATTATGTACAATATACAAAATGGATGAAAGAACAAGGAGTAGATTTAATCGATTGTAGCTCTGGGGCTGTTGTACCTGCGCGCATCGATGTTTACCCTGGGTATCAAGTACAATATGCTAAACATATTAAAGAGCATGCTAACATTGCAACTGGTGCAGTTGGATTGATTACGACCGGGGCACAAGCAGAGCAAATTTTAAATAATAACGAAGCAGATTTAATTTTTATCGGACGTGAGTTACTTCGCAATCCTTACTTCCCAAGAATAGCCGCCAATGAACTTGGCTTTGAATTAGAAGAACCGTATCAATACGAGCGAGCGCCTGGGAAAATCAGTACAAATAAATAAAACCGAGAAGCTTTTCTTCTCGGTTTTATTTATTCTATCGTTGTAATTTCATTCGAATTATAAATGTGGATACCTGATTCTTCTCGCAATGCAGTTATATACATCCCTTTTGCCACATCTTTAGCGGAAATTGGTTTATACTTTTTGAAGGCTCCTTTAAATATAAAAGGAATCATACGAGATAATTTTTCCGCCATTCTTTCACCAAAGCGAAATTCTTGTCGATTTCCTACTAATAAAGATGGCCTAAAAATGTGAATACCACCAATTACTAACTTTTGCAATTCCTCTTCCATTCTTCCTTTCACTTGTGAATAAAAGAAAAACGATTTAGGATTCGCTCCCATTGAGGACACAACAAGGAAATTTTGCACCCCTTGTTTTTCAGCTAAACAAGCCGCTCGTAACGTATATTCATAATCTACCTTTTTGAAATTAGCTTTCGTTTTTGCTTTTTTGATTGTTGTTCCTAGACAACTAAATACGTCATCTACAGCAAAGAACTCTTTATATTCCTCTAATGCCAAATAATCTACTTGCTTTTGCTGTAACTTTTCATGTTGCCATTGCATTGGTTCTCTTACAAAAATAGTAACCGAATCGTAGTAATCTGATTCAAGTAATAGACGCGTTATCTCTTGCCCAACTAAACCACTTGCACCAAGTACTAACGCTGTTCGCTTATTCATATATGCATATACCTCTTATTTTACTTTTCTCTCCTTTAGTAACATACAACTTTTAGGAGTTTCCTTCTCTCATTTTACCACAAGTAAAGCACTATGCGTACGCATAGTGCTTTACTCACTCTTTTTTCTCATCTTTCTCTCGTAATTTTGTTACGGTTGATGCATCTCCTAAATTACTTATTAATCTTCTTAAAAAAATTAAGACTACGGCTAATGGTAATACTACCGCTAATATCAATAAAATAGCTTCCATTAAGTAACCCAAACACTCAGCCCCCTCTACACCCTCCTTTCATATATATGAACACAGCGTTGTCACATATGCATGTATTCGCAAAAATAACACACCTATATTTGACAACTTTATAACAAAATCAAATCGGAATGATTATTATTTATTGCAACTTTATAAAAGATGTATTATACTAAGTTCGCAAACTAAAACGTAATTATTCCGTTTTGTGTTAAAATGATATTTTTCTTCTATAATTGGGGAAAATATATCCGTAAAAAAAGAAAAGAGGAGAACTTCATGCCTAAAAGATTGACTATATTTTCATTCTTACTTATTTTCACTTTAATTTTTACTGGCTGCTCAAATACAAAAGAAGGTAATGCCAAGAAAGATGGAAAGCTAACTGTTTATACAACTATTTTTCCTCTTGCAGATTTCGCAAAAAAAATTGGTGGCGACTATGTAACTGTTGAAGCAATTTATCCGCCTGGTGCCGATTCTCATACATTTGAGCCAAGTCAGAAACAAACAGTACAAGTTGCAAAAGCCGATTTATTCGTTTATAACGGTGCTGAATTAGAACCATTTGCTGAAAAAATGGAAAAAACATTACAAAAAGAAAACGTTAAAATTGTAAATGCATCAAAAGGTATTGAACTGCGTACTTCTACTGAAGAAGAGCATCATGATCACGGAGACGGCCATAAAGAGGATGAACATCATCACGATAAAGACCCACACATTTGGTTAGACCCTACTCTAGCAATGAAACAAGCAGAAAAAATTAAAAATGCACTTGTAGCATTACAACCTGACCATAAACAAGAGTTCGAAAAAAACTTTGCAGCACTTCAAACAAAATTTACTGATTTAGATGATCAATTTAAAGCAGCAGTTGCGAATGCAAAAACGAAAGATATTTTAGTTTCTCATGCGGCTTATGGATACTGGGAACAACGCTATGGCCTGAAACAAATTGCTATCGCCGGTATTTCAGCTTCTGATGAACCATCTCAAAAACAACTTGCTGACATTACAAAAACAGTAAAAGAACATAATCTAAAATATATTTTATTTGAAACATTTTCTACTCCAAAAGTAGCATCCGTTATTCAAAAAGAAACAGGTACAAAGATTTTACGCTTAAATCACTTAGCTACTATTTCTGAAGACGATGCGAAAAATAATAAAGATTACTTCACTTTAATGGAAGAAAACGTAAATACATTGAAAGAAGCTACTAACTAATCAACTTTTGATAAGAAGAGGCTGTCTCAAAAGGTCTTTAAACAAGACCTTTTGGAGACAGTTTTTTATTTTAACTTTAATATGGATGAGAAAATCTTTAAGAATCAAGAGTAGTTCATTTTAGAGATGTAGTTTCAATTGAAACTACATCTTTTCATGCTCATAAAAACTCTATATCCACTTCACATTTACATTAGATTCATCCATAATTATTTCATATAATTTAGCTGTCTTTTCTTAATATTAAGTATTTATATCTCCCCTTCCTTACCTCATAATTTTAATCGGGAAAGGGAGGAAAAAAATGGTTCAAATAAAAGTAACGCCCGAAGAATTGGAACGAGTTGCAAAACGGGCAAACGATACAAAGCATGCATTAGAATCTATACATAATAACTTATGCAATCAAATTGATTACATGTGTTTTCAATGGACAGGCGCATCAAATCAAAATTTCGTTCAAATGTTTAACAATGCAAGACCATCCGCATTCACAGCTATTAATGCGCTTGTGCATGTTGAAGAAGAATTAAAGAGAATTGCTGAGAAATTCCGCGTTGCAGATAGTGAAGATGTAACATCCCAAAAAACGACTAAGTCTAGTAAAGCACCTGAAAAATCTTTCTTAGGAAAAGTATGGGATGGTATAGTAGACGGTGCGGGAGATGCTGTTGGAGATACAATCGACGGTATAAAAGCATTAGGTGACTGGGAAACTTGGAAAGGCATGGGCTACACTGTCACCCATTTAGATGAAGCTTTACCTGCTATGTGGAATGCGTTATCAGATTCCTTTAACAAAGATGTGATAAATGGAGATGCAGAGACCCGTGCAAGATGGGGATCTTACGCTTTAACACAAATTGGATTAGGTCTTCTTGGAGATAAAGGGGTCAGTAAGGCTGCAAAGCTAGCACAAGGGGCTAAATTCTCTCAAGGTATCTCGAAAGCTGGACAATTATTTAATAAAGGCGATAATTTGGCTTTCGCAGGCGGTAATGGTGGTAGATCTGTATTTGATAGTGCTAGTTTTAGACAAGCCGAAGAAAAACTTTCAACCTACCAGTTTGCTAAAGGTGATAGGTCCCAACCTGTCACAAGTGTAGGTGAAGCACAAGTAAAACGTTATTTAGAGAATACTGGCGGAACAGTGGCAGAAATCAAACCGAGATATACACGTGAACAAATCGAACATCTAGCTGAAAGTAACTTTGAAAATCAAATAGATTCTGTTTTGCGGGATGTAGATATATCACGTGAAAAGTTTAATGAGCTAAAAACAAAAATGTATCATGAACTTAGTCCAGAAGAAGTAGTAGCCATGAAACAGATTAGAGACAGTGTTCCCGCACCAACTTCTACTACAATGATGCAGAAAGCAATTCCGTTAGAAGATATAAAAAAATACTTAATGGATGAGCGATTCAATGAAGTCGGGGGATGCGTTGCAAAATTTGAAGATGTAGCAGACATTCAATCATCACATGACTTATTTCACTCATTACGTTTAGATTATCACAAAACCAAATTTACTACCGAAAGTGATTTTGGTGTTATTAGATTTACATCGGATGATGCGGAAAAACTATATATTCCTTATGGCGATAATTTTAATGACCCAATAAATAAAAAACCTAGCGATTACTTACAATATCCTCAAACAGGAAATGGATTTGTAATGTCTGAAAACGGACGTATTATTCCAGAATATGAATCTCAATTTCCACAGAAATTAAGACCACATGATGGAGCAGAAATATATGAAGTTGTAAACGGAAAGGAACGATTGGTAGGAATATATAGCGAGCTAGATAAAAAATTTATTCCAGCTGTGACTAAGAACTAAGAAAGGAATTATGGAAATGATTAGACGAGATGAGTATGCAGTTTATAAAGGGACAGAATATAGTATATCCAAAATCGGTAATCGGTTTATATTAACTTCTACAAATCAAAAGGACTTACAAAACGGTTTTACACCCTACGAACGAAATCCCAATTTATTTATAAAAGAAGTTGAAAAATCCGAGTTAGAAACAGCGTATGACATTACACCTTTTGCCAAGCATAAAGAAATTATGTTTCGAATTATTGGAGAAAATAAAGACAAGGGAACTGTTTCAATATATACGATTGATCCCAAAGTAGGAAAAGAATTAGGAATGTCTTCACCTGGTCGTGGGGAATTCGTAAAAGATGTAAGACTAGAAGATGTTGAGTTAATTGAAAAAGTAGAACCTATCTGGGGATTTACACTAAATAAAGAGAATTAATTACAATAGATAACAGCAGAACCTTATAAGCACAAAGGTTCTGCCGTTTAATACCGGCAACCGAAAAACAGTAGATTAGGTGACTCAATGATTAGAGATGGAAAATATGGATTATATAATGGACAAGAATACATGTTAGCTGGAAAGAAAGATGATCTAGAAATTATATCGAATGATCCAGCTGAACTATTAAATGGTTTTATTCAAGATGATTGGGATGAAAATATTTTCTTTAAAAAAATAAAAAAAGAAGACTTGGATACCGCTTATGAAATTACAACATACGCAAAATATAAAGGACATAATTTCGGAGTACTAACTGCAAGCGAATTAAAAGTAGTTATTGCTACAAATAATCCACAGTTAGGACACAAACTAAATATGTCTGTACCAGGTCGTGGGGAATTTCATATGGAAGTAAATAGGACAGATGTTGAGTTAATTGAAGAAAAAAAACCTATATGGGGATTTACACTAGATATAGACAATTAATTACACCAAATAAAAGCAGAACCGTATAAGGGTTCTGCTTTTATAATCCTTACCTATTTTGTAACAATAGCAAATCCTAAACCAGCATCTTTATTTTAACTAGCTATCCAAATTGATAAATATAAGGATCAATATGTTCCTAAAAACACAATCCAGAATTTCTCCTGTAGGATATTACATACAGCAGACAATACAAAACCAAGTGCCCCTTCAACGAGTGCAATGTGCAGTGAATAAAAATATTGAGTTCACCAATGGAGATGCTCTTATTAGCATAATGTTTATGTGTTTCTGCTTGACTTGACCAAAATAACAAGTAAAATTATCCATATTAGCTTTTAAGCTATATTAATTTAGAAGGTGAGTTGGAATTATGACTCTTCACATTTGTGAAGTAACAGAAAAAAATTGGCGTTCGGTAGCTGCTTTAAACGTCGCAAAAGACCAGCAGCAATTTATTGAAAGCAATGCGTTTTCTTTAGCAGAATCATTATATGAGGGAAACGGAACGTCAGTAGGTTTATATGATGGAGAAACACTTGTAGGATATGCAATGTATGGATGGTATTGTAAAAAACGTAAAAGCGTATGGTTAGACCGCTTTATGATTGACCAACAATATCAAGGAAAAGGATACGCAAAACGTTTCCTTCGCTTGCTTATTCAATTCTTACAAAATAAATTTGAATGTAAAACAATTTATTTAAGTTTACATCCAGACAACAAACTTGCAATGGGATTATATGAGTCATTTGGCTTCCGTTTAAATGGCGATATTGATGATGAAGGTCCTGTTGTAGGTGTTGTAATGGAGTTACTTTTAGATGAACATACAAACCTGTGAAAACAGGTTTTTTTAGTCCTTCGTTTTTGGCAATCTAGTATTTTTCTACAAAACACTTAGTTAAGTCCAAAAAATAAGCCTGCAATAAACGCAGACTTATTTCACACACTCCTCGAAATGTGCTTGGAACCATTCTTTATTAATATCTTTTCCGATGAAAACAACTTCACTTACTCGATCTTCGCCCTCTTGCCACTCTCTATCATACGAAGCAGCAAATAACGTATGTACGCCTTGGAAAACGATACGTTTATCCACTCCATCAATCGATAAAATTCCTTTGTAGCGATATAAATATTCTCCTAGTTCTTGAACGACAGCTGACATCCACTCATTTAGTTTTTGTAAATCTAACGGACGCTCTTCGCGTAGTACAAACGATTTTACACCTTCTAAATGATTATGCTCTGTATGAGGATAAATTTGTAACGTATCTTTCGTTTTAAACGTTTGAATTTGTAGTAACGATGGAATATCCACATCACAATTAGTCGACTGAATTAACTTTGCAGTCGGGTTTATTCCTTGCAATTCATGTAAGAGATTTTCTTTTTCACTCTCTTCAATTAAATCTAACTTATTCACTAATACAACATCAGCAAATGCAATTTGTTCTTTTGCTTCTAGCCCTTTTTCAAAATGTTTATGTATATGATAACTATCTACTACTGTTACAACACCATTAATTTGGTATGCAGATTGAATAACAGGATCTAAAAAGAATGTTTGAATAATAGGACCTGGATTTGCAAGACCCGTCGTTTCAATTACTAATCCATCAAAGTCCATTTTCCCTTCTGCTTTTACGTCCAGTAATTGTTTTAACGCAACGAGTAAATCCTCACGTACAGTACAGCATAAACAGCCGTTTGTCATTTCCATAATTTCTTCTTCAACATTCATAATCAACTGATTATCAATACCAATTTGCCCGATTTCATTTACGATCACCGCCAATTTCTGACCGTGATTCTCTGATAAAATACGATTTAATAATGTCGTTTTCCCTGAACCAAGAAAACCAGTTAATATTGTTACTGGAATCATTTTGTACCTCTCCTTCTAGCTATATGTTTTTACATTATATCATATAGAAATAATCGTTTTTGTAGCAAAACATATTTATTGTTTGTACGCCCCTCTAACTATATAATAATATGTAGTAAGAAAGCCTTTTCAAAAAATAATCATTCATCAAGGGGGTACTATAATGGAACGAGTTCAAATGGCCGAAGCACTCGAATTTTCTCGTATGATTCAAGGTTTTTGGCGTTTAGCAGAATGGAATATGACGAAACAAGAATTACTTTCTTTCATTGAAGATTGTATGGATATGGGAATTACTACTTTTGATCATGCTGATATTTATGGCGGTTATACGTGTGAAGGACTGTTCGGAGAGGCATTACAACTAAAGCCTTCCTTACGTGAAAATATGCAAATCATCACAAAATGTGGAATCGCTCCCCCATCACCGAAATTTCCAGAGCGTTATGTTGCTCACTACAACACTAGTGCAAAACATATTATTCAAAGTGCAGAAGCTTCACTTAAAAATTTACATACAGATTATATTGACGTATTACTTATCCATCGTCCTGATCCTTTCATGGATCCAAATGAAGTGGCAGAAGCGTTCTCACGCTTAAGACAAGAAGGAAAAGTTCGGCATTTCGGTGTATCTAACTTTTTACCTTCCCAATTCAATATGTTAAGTTCATACTTAGATTTCCCGCTTATTACGAACCAAATTGAAGTATCAGCTCTGCAGCTTGAGCATTTTGAAAAGGGAACAATTGATTTATGTCAGGAAAAACGAATCAATCCAATGATTTGGTCACCTCTTGCTGGCGGAGAAATCTTTACTGCTCAATCAGAACGTGCTGTACGTGTACGTGAAACTGTGCAAAAAGTTGCTACTGAGCTAGGTGTTTCTAGTATCGATACGGTTATGTATGCTTGGTTACTTGCACATCCAGCTAAAATGTTGCCAATCATCGGATCTGGTAAATTAGATCGTGTTAAAACAGCCGCTCTTGCTACAAAAGTTAACTTAGACCGTCAACAATGGTTTACAATTTTCGAAAGCTCTAACGGACATCCTGTACCATAATACACAAAAAGAAGAGCCGTTTCTCTACAGCTCTTCTTTTTCATATGTATTTCTAGTCATCGCAAATACACACATATCCCTTAATCCATTTCCATCTACTGCAACACTCGCACTTTCTAAAACACCCTCTAATTTAAAACCTAATTTCTCAGGGATCGCTCTACTTTTCTTATTTAAAGAATCACAACGAATTTCTACGCGGTTTGCTTTCAGTTCAGAAAAAGCATAATCTGTTATGCCTTTCGCAGCCTCGACCATATAGCCCTTTCCACTAAACCTTGAATCAATCCAATATCCGATTTCAAATTGTGGTATATTCCAATTAACGCGATGTAATCCAGCCGATGCAATAAATTCACCTGTTTCTTTCGAAAAAACTAGTAATCTTAAGTCCTCACGCTGTAAAAATTGAATATGTGATTTTCTAATGCTCACTTCTACTTCTTCCTCTGTTTGCTCTTTTTGTGCAAAAACCATCCATGGTTTTAATTCTTTCATAGAAGCTTGAATGGCATCGTATACAGCTTTACCATCACCTGGTTTCGGCATTCGAATCAATAGCCTTTCAGTATAAAATTCAGAAGGAAAATCGAATAATAATGGATTCACTGTAAACACTCCCTATAATTCTTTTATATATAATAATATCCATCTCAAACTATACAGTAAAGAAATTTCTGAATTTTATACATTTAATTCATTTACATCTACCGCAACACGAACGCCAGATTCAATTGCCCCTTGTATCCATCCGTGATATAACGTTGTATGGTCTCCAGCAAAGAATATTCTTCCCTCTGGTTTGACAATCGCTGGTTGCAACTCTGATTCTTGACCGGCCTGAAATAGAGCAAACCCTCCAAGTGCATATGGATCCAACGTCCAACTTTTTGATATACCAGATAAGAATTCATCATATACTTGGCCACCTAATATCGTTGCTAAGTTTTGTAATGTGTAATAAATACGGTCACCCTTTGATAAGCCATCCCATAACAACGCATCATAAGACCATGTATAGCTTCCTAGCATCATAGTTGGTCCCTTCTCTCCAATTCCATAGCTTGGATAATAGGCGTAACGAATTGGCAAATCTGTTATAATTCTGCCACCTAACTGTCCTTGTTCTTCCCAAAATCGACTTTTAAATTGAATTCCTATTTTTGTCGCTGGCATATAATGCAATTCACGAATTGCTTTCCATTTCTCATGAGATATAGAATCAAATGGATCTACTTCTACAAACCGCATTGTCGAAAACGGAATGGTAACAATAACTAAGTCCCCTGTAATACTACTATATTCAAACGTTTCTTCGTTTCGATAGAAAGCTGTCACACCATTATCATGCTGATGTAGCTTCATTAATTTTTGATTATATATAATATCTTCCTCTAATTGTGGTAAAAAAGATTTTGGCAATCTATCATTACCGCCTATTATTTCACAAAATCCGCTCTCCTCTTGCATAATGTATAAAAAACGTAATGTCTCAACGAATGACCTTTCTAAAAAACCTTCTAAATCCAACAAAACGCCAATCATCTCAATTGTTACTGGTGAAAAGTAAGTATTATATTGATAAGGGTGATACTTTAAAAATTGTCCTGTAGAGTATCTGCCAAAATCATTTACTACAACATCCCAATTTTTCTCTGGGTTCTTTTTAATAAAATTTATAATAGGCTGTACCGCTAACAATAATAGCTCCTCAGACGTTTTCCCAACTTCATTCATTTCCACAGGATACTTTAATATACTTGGCTCTTTTTCATATTGTTTTAATGTCGTTTTTCGGCCGTTTACGTAAATAATATCAGTCTCATTCCTATTAATAAAAGGGCTTACCTGTAGCCCAAATTTTCTTATATATGCCATCGTTAATGTATGCGAATACGGAATTCTCATCGCCCCTACATCCAAATATAAACCGGTATCTTCCATTCTAACTGTCTCTATGCGGCCACCTACCCGGTTGTTTGCCTCAAAAATCTTCACTTCATGTCCCGCAGCTTTTAATAAAGATGCCGAAACTAATCCAGCCATGCCAGCCCCTACTACAATAATTTGCTTTGGACTCGTCGTCTTCTTTAATCCTTTATTTATAATTTTTAACGTTTCATCCATCTCCGTGTTATACATTATATCTTTCTGCACAATTCCACCCCTTACTTCATCAAATGGGCATTAGTCGTTTAGTGCATTTTATTCATAAATTTCCATAAACATAACAACAGAGCAAGTTGAATATTCACTGAAAATACATAAGAGATCGCTCTCACATCTCTTCACGCTTCGTATAATATAGCAACAGCAAATAAGGAGTGGTTAAAAATGAAACCAACTTACGACTACAATGCTACAAAAAAGTATTTAGAAGAAAAGAAACAACAGCTATGCAACAAACTTAGTAATATGCATCTATCTAAAAAAGAGCGTGAACAAATAAAACTTGAGATTGATAACTACGAATATATTTTAAATGTAGTCGAAATGAATCATTATGAACGAGGATTTTCACATTAAAAGTGGATATATAATTTATCCACTTTTTATTTTGAGCATTTCATTACGCATTTTTCGTAAGTAAATATATAATAGGATGTACATTAAGATTGAGAGGTATATTCTATGATCAAATTAAGTGTATTAGACCAATCCCCTATTTCAGATGGTAGTACGGCAGCCCACGCTTTTTCACATACAGTTACGCTTGCGCAAGAAGTTGAAAAACTCGGATATACACGCTTTTGGGTATCAGAGCATCACAATTCTGTAAGCCTTGCTGGTTCAAGTCCAGAAATACTTATTTCTCATATTGCAGCAAAAACAGAGCGTATGAGAGTTGGTTCGGGTGGTGTTATGTTACCTCACTATAGCCCGTATAAAGTTGCTGAGAATTTCCGTGTTTTAGAAGCGCTTTATCCAAATCGTATTGACCTTGGTGTCGGCAGAGCACCTGGTGGTATGCCCATTGCAACTCGCGCACTTCAAGAAGGAAAAATGGTCTCACTTGATCAATATCCAGAGCAAATTGCAGATGTTGCAATGTACTTACATGATCAAGTACCAGAAAACCATCATTATGCAAATTTAAAGGCTACTCCTGTAATTCCCACATCTCCTGACATGTGGTTGCTTGGCTCTAGCGGAGAGAGTGCAAAGATTGCCGCACAACAAGGTGCTTCCTTTGCATTCGCACAGTTCATAAACGGATACGGTGGACCCGAGGTAATGGAGGCCTATAAAAAACAATTCCAACCTTCCTATTTAGGAGATAAACCAAAATCAATCGTAGCTATTTTTGTTATTTGCGGAGAAACAAATGAAGAGGCGGAAAAAATTGCTTCTAGTTTAGATTTATCAATCTTATTACTAGAACAAGGAAAGCGTACAACTGGTACTCCTTCTATCGAAACTGCTCAAAATTATTCATATAGCACGTATGATTTATTCCGTATAAAAGAAAATCGTCAACGTATGATAGTAGGCGATCCGTCTTCTGTAAAAGAAAAAATCATAAACTTAAGCAAAGCGTACAATACTGAAGAATTTATGATTGTCACTATTACTCATCGATTTGAAGATAAATTGAATTCTTATCGCTTATTGGCAAATGCTTTTAATTTATAATTTTAAAAAGGAGATACATCACATATGATGCATCTCCTTTTCTTACTACTTATTGTTTTCATTCCCTATATATTCAATAGCTTCTTTCAATACCTCTTCAAAGTGAATAGGATAATCATGATTTAAGTTAGGTATAATTTTATACTTATGTTCTATATTCTTATCTCTTAATAATTGTACAAATTGCTGTGTGCATTCGAAACAATCTTCATCTTGATCACCGCAGACTATATATCCCTTTATATGTTTATCCTGTAGTACTCCCAGCAACTCATTCCATTCTTCAACCTCTGGAAGCCACGGTGCCATAAAAATAAACCCATCCACAGCTATATTTTTTTGTAAAATTGTATATAGAGCTACTCTTGCTCCAGCAGAAAAACCGCCAATTATTACATGTTCTACTGTACGGTTCTCTATAAGCTTATCGTAATGCTCTTTTAATTCTTCTTTCCCTCTATGTAAATCATCCCATACAAACCCATCTGAAAACTGGATTTTCGAAGACTGTGGTAAAGCTAACGTATAATTTTGTGCCAAAACAGATTTCCAATATGGTTCTATTATTCCTATATTTTCTTGATCACCGTGCATTGCAATAAATAGTTTTTCTTTTTTCTTACTTTCTATATATTTCACATCTGCTCGTTCTGTTTTCTTTGCTAACTCTTCTCTTTCTTTACATAATTGAACCATTTGATGAAACTCTTCAAATTTATGTAGTGGTTTTAAATCGTCGTCCGAAATTAAATACTCATTTCCATACCAAAAACCCTTTTCTATAATAGCTTCCTTCATTAAATGCAACGCTTCTTCTTCAAGTCCTGCTGCACTCGCTAATGCATATTTAAAATTATATATTTGAGCCTCATTCCCTACTATACCTTTAGCATGCTCCATTATATAAGTGTACGCTTCTAAACTTCCTTTACTTGCATAGCAATGTAACGTTTCATTTAATAATTGAATGTAAGTCATACCATTTTTCATACATCTACTCCCCCGTAACCTGTTATAATATTTATGTCTCAAACCTTTATATCATTCTGTAATCGTTATATAACTCAAGCTAACAATAACTTTATTCTTAAAATGATACTCAATTATTACTCCTCTTTACCCAATAAATTTAGTATAAAGTTTAATAGACTGAAAAATAAATATTTTTACAACCAAAAAAAAGACAACAATATATTTATTGTTGTTCTCAATACATCTACCCACTCTTTTGTTTTTTTCTATCTGGTTTACTTGAAACTAAATAATGTTTTTCTGAAATATATAAGTCTCTTTTTAATATACGATCTAAGTAAGGTCCTAGTTTCATTCCGCATATGAGGCGATCTTCACTACCTTCTACAATTGGAAACATTTCTTTTTCTGTTACATACTGATCTACTGCCTTTTGTACAATATCAATTTCTTTCACTAGGTTTAAGTTTTCTTCTGTATGTTCAAATACCTCAAGCGTTTCCTTCGTAATAAGAAAATGGTTTGTTGGAAATGCAGGTAAATACGGCTTTAACAAATCATAATTCACTGTATAATCATCATTTACTAATACTGTATAAACGATATTAGCATTCTTTTCTAGAAACTTAGCCATCGCTTGTTCCAATTCATCTTTCGTAATTTCACGCTCTTCTTTTCCAGTTTTGAAAAAGCGAAACATCGCATCGCCTCCTTTTTACTATATTATAGCATAAAAGAAAACTGAAAAATCACAAAAAAGTCATTGAAAGAATTTTTCAATGACTTTTTTCTTTATATTCTTATATTTATCCCGCTTTAATGGGCAGTAAGCCCCCACTGATTAAAGTTTCACTTTATTTTAAGAACGCACTTAGCATCCATACATGTTGTTCTAATGTTGTATGAATTGCTAACAACATGTCCGCTGATGTTTCATCTCCAGCTTCACCAGCAACTTCCATGCCTTCTTTTAGTTCTTGAATAAGTGCTGAGTAATCATTTACTAATGTTTGCACCATTTCTTCTGCAGATTCCTTGCTTGTCCCTTCATTCACACTAGATGTTGCAAGATATTCTTTCATTGTCGCTAACGGCTTACCTTCCAATGCTAAAATACGTTCTGCTAATTCATCAATATACGTTCCAGCTTCATTGTAAAACTCTTCAAATTTCTCATGTAATGTAAAGAAGTGTGGTCCTGTCACATACCAGTGATAATTATGTAGTTTCACATATAACACATTCCAGTTTGCTACCTGCTTGTTTAATACTTCAACAACATTTGTTTTCGTACTCATACAATCCACTCCTCTTATCATTTTGTAATGATTATCTTTTCATAACCTAGTTACATGTTACCATACATTTCCTATCCTTTCGAACGATTAGCTTATATGTAACAAAGTTTTAACACCTTTAATATTTCCCTAATATGTATTAATTCATGTATGTTTTCAAACACTTCATACGTCTAATTGTCCAAGCTCATACATATGCATAATAGTAAATCAAGCTCATCGTAGTAGAAAGAGGGATAACATGGACAATCAACAATGGCAAGTAGCAAAGAAAGTCGCTGCTACTTATATTGGAACAGTCGTTGGAGCTGGATTTGCTACTGGACGAGAAATTGTTGAATTTTTTACAGTGAATGGCTTTTATGGAACAATTGGTATATGTATAAGTGGATTTTTTTTTATTTGGCTCGGTACAAAAATGATGTTACTCTCCTCACAAATCGGTGCATTTTCAGCGCAAGAATTTAACAAATATTTATTTGGGGATGTATTTGGAAATGTCGTAAACACATTATTATTGCTCGTATTATTTGGTGTAACGAGCGTTATGTTATCAGGAGCTGGAGCGGTATTTGAAGAGCAACTTCGTTTACCAAGACAACTCGGTATTTTCATTACAGTAATCGCCTGTCTCATTATAGGTAGTCGCGGATTACAAGGGGTTTTTGAAGTTAATACACTTGTCGTACCTATTATGATGATTTTCATTATCGGACTTGCTATTACAACGTTTTTTCACGGTACAACTCCTATTAGTAACACTATTCCTGCAGAAAGCTGGAATATGAAGTGGATAACTAGTCCTATTACATATGTCGCCTTAAATCTTTCTCTCGCCCAAAGCGTCCTCGTCCCGTTAGCCAGCGAAGTAAAAGATCGAAAGGCCATTTTATGGGGCGGTATTTTAGGTGGGGCAGGACTTTCTTTAATATTATTATGTAGCCATTTAGCTATCTTATCAGTCGACCAATTTTATCAATATAACATTCCAATGGCTGAAGTCATAAGAAAATTCAATGCCACTTTTCACTTTTTCTTTGTTCTTATCATTTTCGGTGAAGTATTCACAACTTTAGTTGGCAATGTGTTCGGAATGACAAAACAAATGCAATCCATCACTGGCTGGAAAAATAACAATATTATTTTCTTCATTTTACTAATAAGTTATTGCTTTAGTTACGTTGGTTACAGTGAATTACTCCATATTCTATATCCAGTAATCGGGTGGGTTAGCATCATTTTACTTCCGATTATTGCTTTTAAACAACTTCAAAAAACATAAAAAGCATCCATGTTATTGGATGCTTTATATATATATTTACTCACAATCATCACATACTTCCCAGTACGGCCCCATTTCGATTGCCAAATATGGCTTTAATTGCAACCGAATCATTCGACTAGGCATACGTTCTAAAACGAATTGAATCCCTTCTTCCTCTTCGTCTAATTCAACTTTTGAAATCGCAATTCTTTGCATCGTCGAAATAGGCATTCCATCTTTATATAAAGTGATTTTCACCTCATCATATTCATTAAAATACAATTCAACACTCATTTGATTTTTCAACATTTCATTAACAATTTCATATTTATCATTTCGTTCCTGGATTATATATTTCCAAGCGCCTCTACCTTCTTCTTTCGGAGCTGCTTGAAATAATGTCATCAAATCCTCGTATAGCATAAGATAACCCCTCTCTTACTAAAAAACGATGAGTATTTTATATACTCTTTATCTCTATCACTATCCATATGTATTGTACCATATATCGCCGTTCTTACCGTATTCATTTGCTTCATAACTGTATATAAAACACCTGATTCTCTGCATTACTTTCTGGATTGTCTCTTAATGCATTTCTTAATCCCCTTCTAAAGCTTTCAAATCATATCAAACTTAAGTAAATACTTTCTTTGTCCACCCTCCAATTTATTATTTCCATGCAATAAAAAAAGAAGAGTGACTTATATCACTCTCCTTAAAAGAATTTCCCAGTAGCTGCTAACGCTAATACTAGTATTAAAATAGTAAATAATAATGATACAATGAAACTAAAAATAGGTAATGCTTTCTTTTCATTCTTCTTCAAAAGTAACTTTAAACTAAGGAAGATGTTTATTGGTACAAATATAAAATAAAAATATTTAACAATTTGTACCGAACTATTCGAAAGTGTTTTTAAAATAAACACTTCAATTAGAAAAACAATAAAAAATGAAATACTTAACCAAAATGAGACATAACTAAGCCAAGAATGTCTTTTTGTCCCCCAATACACTCCCATACGAATCTCCTTTTATTTGTATTCTATATGATTATAATTATACACAAAGTTAACAAATACCTTTATTTTTCGACAAATATTATACAAAATATATATTTAAACCTCATAAAAGTATTGTGTATTTCTATTTAATTTTACAAAAAAACAGACTACTCCAATAGCATACTGCTATCTTGGAGTAGTCTGTTCTCTATTAAACTTTAAATCTTTCAATTAATACTTGTAACTCTTCAGCCATTTGAGAAAGCGTACCAGCTGCAGAACCAATTTCCTCCATCGAAGCTAATTGTTCTTCCGCTGATGCTGCAACGTTTTGAGTACTCGTCGCATTATTCTGCGCTGTCATTGCAATTTGTCCTACCGAAATAGACACTTCATTTGCACCTTTTGACATCCCGTTAGCCGTTTCAACCATCGTTTTAATTTGATCGGCAATTTCGTTTGTAGATTGTAAAATCTCAGTAAAGTTTTGCTTCGTTTCATTCGCAATTACAAGTCCAGATTGAACTTCTTCATTTACATGCCCCATTGATTTTACCGTCTTACTCATGTCATCTTGTATTTCACTTATTAATTTACTAATTTCACTAGAAGATACGCTAGACTTCTCCGCCAATTTACGTACTTCATCTGCAACGATTGCAAATCCTCTTCCGTGCTCTCCTGCTCTTGCAGCTTCAATTGCCGCATTCAAAGCTAGAAGATTTGTTTGATCTGCAATATTTTGAATGACTTCCAGTATGTCACCAATTTGTTTTGATTTATTATTTAATAACTGTATAACTTCATCTGACTGTGAAACAGATTCTGCAATAGACTGCATTTGATTTACTGTTTTTCCTACTAGTTTTCCACCATCTTCTGCTTTTTCACGAGTATGCGCAGAAGCCGTACTAATTGATGATGAACTATTTGCTACATGTTGAATTCCTTCTGTTACATTAAATAGTAACATTGCACCATTTTCTACACTTGTTGTTTGTGTTGTTGCCCCGCTCGATATTTCATCCATTGCCATTGTAATTTGCTCAGTCGCTTCACTCGCTTGTCTTACACTTGCCGTTAGCTCTTCTGATGCTGCTGCAACATGTCCAGCCGAAGTATTAATTCTTCCGATTAATGTTCGCAATGCATCAGTCATCTCATTAAATCCTTTTGCAAGTTGACCAATTTCATCATTAGAATGAATTTCGATGGTTTGCGTTAGATCTCCCTCACTTATTTCTTTAGAAGTGACAACTAATCTTTTTAATGGCTTCGTTATAGAAAGTGTCACAAAATAAATAAGTGCCCCGCCTATAACTAATGAAATGAACATAACAATTAACATATTATAAAATACAGGCTGCGCAGCTTCAATTACTTCATTTGAGTACATCGTCCCACTGATTTTCCAACCTGTTTTTACATTTGTAGCAAATACCATTTGTTTTTCGCTACCGTCATACATATATGAAAAAGCACCATGATTATCTTCATAAATTTTCTTCGCCCAAGAATCAGATGCTTTTTCTCCTGACTTCTCTTGAGGATGTGCAATTATTTTTTGTTTCCCATCTAAAATGAAAGCATATCCCTTTTTACCAATATTAATTAACTTCGTTGTTTTTAATAAATTATCTAAACTTAAATCTATCGCTACAACACCGTTTTTATCTTCTGCTTGTTTTGCAATCGTTACGACAATATGTCCATTTCCTTTTGCCTTATACGGCTCAGTAATTACAATACCACCTTGTTTTGCCACTGCATCTTTATACCAAGAACGTTCTGTTGGATCATAGTCCGCTGCCATTTGTATATTTGGTTCTTGCACAAATTTCTTATCATTTCCAGCAACGTATACTTGTTCAACATCTTTATTTAAATTAATATATTGAGATAACATCTTCCTTAATTCATCTTGATTTTCCCCTTGATACATATTCCCTTGAATCACTCGCGCAAAATTATTTATATCATTAAATTTTGCCTCAATCATTTGATTGATTAAATTATCTAATATTTTTATATTGTCGTGAGCACTACTCGTAATTTGTGATTCAAAATTCTTTTTAGCTGTTTGATAAGACATGCCTCCGATAATAGAGACCGCCGCAATTAGAATGACGAAAAATGAAATTAGTAGTTTTTTTGCTACTTTCATATCACGAAACCAATTTAATAGTCTACCCATTACAAACCTCCTGCTTTTCAATTTTATAAGATAAATATTGTGAATTATAAATATTTCCCATTCCCTAATTATTATTTTCATAACCTATTATGATGAATACTTTGTAAAGTTTAAACAAATAAATTCTATTTGTCTATATATTTGAATAACATTATTATAAAATTTACAAATGTAAAAAACCAAAGGAATATACCTTTGGTTTTTTACATTTTTTTATGCTGTTTAGAAATCTTTTTCCACTTATCACGCTCTGCTCTTGCAAGAACAGCATCTTGTTTTCTCATAAAATAGGCTAGTTCTCTTTGTAATTTTTTATAGCTTTGCAATCGATTTATCGTAATCATTCCGTTATCAATTGCCTTATGCACTGCACACCCTGGCTCATTTTCATGCTTACAGTCCCTAAAACGGCATGTATTTGCTAGTTCTTCAATATCAGAAAATGTTGTTTGAATCGCATCGCTTCCTTCCCAAAGCTGCAGCTCCCTCATACCCGGAGTATCAATAACTAAACTACCACTCGGTAATCGGAACAATTCACGATGAGTTGTCGTATGCCTTCCTTTACTATCTTCCTCACGAATATCTCCCGTTTTTGCTACTTCAATTCCTATAAGTGCATTTAACAAAGTAGATTTCCCAACCCCTGATGACCCGACTAAAGCAATTGTTTTTCCTGAAGTAACGAATTGCTGCAACGATTCAATACCGGTATGCTCTACACTATCAACGACGAAGATTGGAACACCAATTGCCACAGCTTCCGTTTCAACAATTTTCTGCTCTATGTCCTCACATAAGCTACTCTTTGTTAAAACAATTACAGGCATTGCACCGCTTTCATACGCTAATAGTAAATAACGTTCCATTCTTCTTACATTAAAATCATGATTAAGTGCATTCACTAAAAATAGATAATCTACATTTGCTGCTATTACTTGTTCTTCCGTTCGAGTACCAGCCTCTTGTCTAGAAAAAGAGCTTCTTCTTGGAAAAATACGATGAATAATTGCTTTCTTTTCATTCTCTATTTTCTTTATATACACCCAATCACCAACTGCTGGATAATCTCCCTTCGTTACTGCTTCATGTCGAAACTTTCCAGACAGCTCTGCCATATATTCACCATCATTACAAATAATTCGATATATATGCTTATGCTCAAGTAAAATTCGTCCTACTTCAAAGTTCTCAACAGCTTGTTCCTCAAAAAAAGAATCCCAGCCGAACGATTCTAAAATATTTTGATTCAAATTGATATCCTCCCTAGTTTAAGCTAAGCGGAAGGATCGTGCGCTCCCTTATATAGTCTCGCCCTTTCCATCCACCTTTGTATTTGGTTTATTATTCATATAAGTTATTTTCGCCATAATACATCACCCCGTTCTCATTTTAATTACTCTCATTATATGGAATATTCATTTAAAAAGCTACCTTATTTAACGTAATTTTCAAACATTTTATTTTTCATCATTCTAATTTGCCCACGGTGACTAATCTCATCTTCTAGCACGTGAAACCACAAATAGTACTGGTTATGAGCTACACCGTTAGGCCACTTTCTTTCTGACATAAGCCATTCATCACCTTGTTCACTCAAATACTTCAGTGATTCTTCTCGAACACTTTGTAGAAGCTGTACATAATACTTTATTTCATGACCACGAATCGTTTTCCTCGATTCTCCTAAATAGAGTGCGTCTTTCCATATTTCTAATTCTTCCTTTGTAAAGTCACGCTCTTGAAATGAAATAAGCTGATGTGCTTTTTCAATAGCTGCTATATGCTTTAGTAACGCTCCAATGGAATTCCCTCCACTCGGTATCATTAAATCTAATTGCTCAACCGATAGATCTCTTATTTCAAGGAATGTTACAGCCCTTGTATGCTCCAGCATGCTTACTAATTCCCCTATATTTTTTGTATAACCAGCCACACTTCTTATTCGGTAATCTATATTCATATCACGCACCCTTTTCTGTATTCATATTAAGGAATAACAGCTTCATATAATAGACTGAAATATATCAGATTTTTCTGTTATAATTAAATTGAATACGTAATACCCCCAAACAAACTTTCTCAATATGCTTCTATGAAATATTAAAAGGAATCAATATAAAATAATCGAATCTTATTCACTAAAAGGAGTGGATTCGATGGAAATGTATCAATGGCTAACCGCTATACTCGTTGGTGGCATTACCGGTTTCGTTTCCCATCTAATCAATAACCAAGGTAAGTTATTGCTTCCACGCCGTTTGAAGACTTTTTTTCACTTTGGGTTTTTGACTGATATTTTCACTGGTAGTCTAGCTGCACTTCTTGGACTCGTTTTATTTGATGTCACCTTAATAAAAGAAATTATTAAAGTATCCATTGTGACTGCTATTTCCGGTCAGACTTTTTTACTACATCAAGCTCTTGGTGGCGAACAGGCTAAAAATACGCAAATCGGGAAAGCTGATGAGAAGATTCAAGAAATTGACAAATTATTGCGACGTTAGTCTATACTTTTTTTGAAAATTATTGCTATAATAAACAATAAATATTTTCTATTGCGTCGTTTGTCAGAAGAAAGGGTGTTTCGTATGACAAAAAAGAAAATAGAAGATTTCTTAACAGACACTGAAAAAGAGGAACTGCTAGAAAACTATAAATGTTTACGAGAAGCCCGCACAAAAAGCGAAGCTAACTATTTTGGAGAAGCAGTAAACCATCTATTAAATAAAGCTAAACAACGAATTATTAAAGATGCAGGCATACATGATGAAAATGCAGCAACTGTTCAATCAAAGAGAAAAGCACTGTTTTAGTTCATTAGCTAAAACAGTGCTTTTTATTATGTTATTTTTCACATTACTTTCACAACTATTTCACAATTATAAGTAGTCCTATATGTTATACTCAGTATATCCTTTTCCAAGGAGCTATATGCCGATATATGAATCCCTATCTCTATAGGGATTTTTATTTTTGGGCTTTTTTTATTTGTAAGGACTTTATGACGCAATTCCTGTTTCACTATTTTCAGTAAGCTTTTCACTTTTTCTAAACAGAAATACAGCTATAATATATAATATTGCAGTAAAACTACCTACAAATATAAAATTGTGAGATGCTGCAAATAACATTCCTGCCATTGCCGCTCCAATCATTTGACCAATATACATAGAAGCATTAGCTAGAGCCGCTCCTGTTCCTCTTGCTACGATAGATATGTTTTGTAAGTGCCTCATCATTAATACAAACAAAATTCCTGTCACAAAAAACAAAACAAAAAATAATAACTCCACAATTATAATGTTGTTTACATGAGGAAGTAATGCATATAGAACTGCTGTAAATATAATTCCACCATAGAATGAAAGGTTATAACCAATTTTATTTACGATTCTAGGTCCAAAAATATTACCAGTTAAATTTCCTAATCCTAATACGAGCATAGCTGTTCCTATTTCATGAATTTGCAAGCCAAATTGAATAGACAGCCACACACCGAAGAATGAAAATGCAGCAAAATTACCAGTTTGAAAAACAAAATATGCAAAAAAAGAAAGTGAAACCTTAGAATCTGAAAGTAATTGTTTATAACGCCTTAAGATATTTGTTTTATTTCCATTTATATAACCCGGTTGCATTTCTGGTAATACTGCATAAATAAGAATAACAAGTAGTGCTGATAATATACCAATGATGAAGAATGGTGTTGTATAGTGTATCATTGCTAAATATGATCCAACTGGCAGTCCTAAAATTTGAGAGAGTGACAATCCTGCTGTTGCAATCCCAATTGCCTTTACAATTTGTTCCTTCTCTATAAGGAGCGGAATAGATGCCCACACTTGTGGAGATACAAAGGCTGCACTTACACCTGCTAAAAATCTCAATATTAACATCCATAGAAAACTCGGTGCAATTCCACATAAAAACGTACTTAACGCAAAAAAACTCATCCCTATTACCATCACTTTTTTTCTGTTTAAACTATCTGATATAGGACCAGCGATAAGTGCAAATGCAGCATATCCCAAAGCATATGAACTCACCATCCACCCTGACAACTCAGTTGAAATATGATACACCTGTTGTAATGTGGGTAAAAGTGGTGAAATTAAGAAAGTATCTGTACCGATCATAAACATGATTGTAAAGAATACAGCTAGTACTCTTTTCATTTAAATCTTCTCCTTTTATATAAAAAGAGGGAATTATCCCTCCTTTCAACTAATCTTCTAAAATAGATTCAATCTCTTTCATGACATTTTCATTCAATGAAACTTCCACCGCTCTTACACTTTCTCTTATTTGCTCCGCTCGTTTCCCACCAGGAATAACAGTATCAATTCCTTTTTGGTTTAATAACCACGCTAAAGCTACATGCGATAATTCGAGATCCTTTTCTTTAGCTATGTCTTTTAACTTTTCAACTTTCTTAAAGTTGCTCTTATATGTATTCTCTTCAAATAGATTTACACTTTGACGCCAATCTCCTTTATTCAATTTGAAATCTTCTGTATATTTACCACCTAGTATCCCAAAAGCAAGAGGCCCGTAAGGAATAAATGAAATACCTGATTCTATACAATATGGCAAAAGTTCTTGCCCAGCAGTACGATCTAACATATTATACGGTGATTGTACAACATCTATGTGCCCATACTGATTTGCTTCTTTTAATTGCTCTACGTTTACGTTAGATATTCCAATTGAACGAATTTTCCCTTCTTCTTTTAGGCGAGTAAGTTCTCCAATTGAATCTATGTAACTTGTTTCTGGGTTTGTAAAATGTAAATAATATAAATCAATATAATCAGTTTGTAATCTTCTTAAGCTATTTTCTACAGCTTTTCTTAAATAGCTCGGTTCATTATTCATATAAACCTCTCCATTTAATAACGGTTGTATTCCACCTTTGGTAGCAAGTACAGCTTCGTGGCGTTTTCCCTTCAATACTTCCCCTACCAATTCTTCTGATCTGCCGAAACCGTATGAATCTGCTGTATCAATAAAGGTAATCCCTTGCCCCATAGCTTCTTCTATTAATCGTTTTCCTTCTTCCTCATTCACATCAGCATATAAATTATGTCCCCCTACAGCGTTTGTTCCTAACCCCAACTTTGAAATATTTAGTCCTGCCTTTTGCAATTTTGTATACTTCATTTTTTTCTCCCCCTATATTTCTATTGTTCGAATATATTCGAACAATAGAAATATACCACTTTATATGTTATAGTGCAAATATATTACTTACACGAGCAGGTGAAAAAATGCGTACTCTCTATCATCCAAATCGAGAAGAAATTCAATTTTCTTCTATTTTATATGCACTTAGTGATCAAATTCGTTTACAAATTGTAACTATGCTACTAGAGAAAAATGAACAATCTTGTGGTGCGTTAAATATTCCAATTGCGAAATCAACTTTATCTCACCATTTCAAAGTTTTACGTGAATCTGGTGTTATGTATACACGCCTTGAAGGCACACAACGTTTCATTTCAATTCGTGAAGATGACTTAAATGCTAGATTCCCCGGTTTATTAGATGTCATAATACATGCAACAGAACCATACTAAAACAACATCTCATAGGAATATGAGATGTTGTTTAGTTTTTTCTATTTTTTTAATACTGTGAAGCTTTATTCATTGAGGCTTTTGTTCTTCACTATAACTACCAAACCCCTTCCTAAATTAAAGTTTGAATAAAACGTTTGAACGCTGATATCCCTTCTTCATCTCGTTTAAAAACACCAGCATCTTCAAGCGCCTGAATAAATTTCCGTCCCAATTCTTCTCTCATAATCTCCTGTATATTTTGTTCATTCATCCTATTTTCATATTTGGTTTTTAATTGTTCTGCCCATTGTATATGAGGTGCTGGAATATTATTTGGAATATTAAGTAAGAATTTCCCCACTTCCTGAAGTTCTGTTTTTAAACGAGCAGGAAGTACAGCTAGCCCCATTACTTCAATCAGACCGATATTTTCCTTTTTAATATGTTGTATTTCCGCATGAGGGTGGAAAATACCCAGTGGATATTCCTCACTTGTATAATTGTTCCGTAAAACTAGATCCAATTCGTACATATTATTCCGGTAACGAGCAATAGGAGTAATCGTATTATGCGGAACATCATTCGTAAATGCAAATAAATTAACAGAAGGATCACTATATCCCTTCCAACTCTCTAATATGTACTCCCCTGCATTTACTATTTGTTCTATGTCGTTACTTCTTAAGCGAATAACTGACATAGGCCATTTAATAATCGAACATTGCATTTTTGGAAAGTTAGTTAGTTCAAAAATTATGTCGTTCGATGCATTTGCCATAGCAAATTCATAGTTTCCACCTTGATAGTGATCATGTGTTAGAATAGATCCTCCTACAATTGGCAAATCTGCATTGGAACCGAGGAAATAATGCGGGAATTTTTCTACAAATTTTAATAAACGTAAAAATGTTTGACGATCAATCTTCATTTCCCGGTGGTCTGAGGACAATACAATACAGTGTTCATTGAAGTAAATATACGGAGAATACTGTAGAAACCAGCTTTCATCTGTAATGTTCATTCGAATCATACGATGATTCGAGCGTGCAGGATGTCCAATTCTGCCCCTATATCCTTCATTCTCTATACAGAGTAAACATTTTGGATAATTTGTATTTTCCAATACTCTTTCTTTAGCAATTTGTTTAGGGTCTTTTTCTGGTTTTGATAAATTAATCGTTATATCAATGGCACCATATTCCGTATTTACTTTATAATTTATATTTTTGGCAATTTGCTTCATTTGGATATAGTTGCTGTTTTTACTTAATTCATAGAAGTAATCTGTCGCAGCCTTCGGATTTTGTTCGTATTTTTCATAAAATAGAGTATTGATAACGGACGGTTTGGACATAAAAACATCCATAATTGCACTTGCTAAAATCTCCTTCTCATCCAGTACTTCCTCAATGACTTTATGCATACAAGCATATTCTATTAACTCTTCCAACAACTCCGAAATTGCTTTCTTTGCAGGCCCAGGAGCTGGTGCTTCCACTACAAAGTCATCTAAACGAAGTAAGGAAAGGATTTTATTCCTTGTATATATTGCATCTTCTTGTTCAATCAATTGAATTTTGATAGCACGATCAATTAACTGCTGGATAGCTTGATATATCATCATCATTTACCTCCTCTAGTCTCATAGCGTTTTAGGTTGTTACGATGCAAGTTCTATATACCTTTTATCATTTTATGAACGGACGTATGGGATAACCACCATTCGAATATACGTTTTGCTTTCTCCGAAGAAGCTATTAGCATACTAGAATCGCCCGTTTAGCAAGCTATTTTGTTACATTATACGTACGTAAAAACACTTCTACAATCAACATCTTGTCGTATTTTTTAGACATCTTGCTTTTCATTTTTAACATCTCACTAAAAACATAAAAAAGTACATGTTTTGAAGAACGATTTCCGACGATTCAATGAACACAATGTGGCCTACCTCCACCGAGATAGACCTTTCATCCACAATATTACACTAGCAATAAAATAACCCTAGCTTTATAAACCAGGATTATTTGTTATTTATCTTATTTTCAACATTACAAAAAACAATATTTCTAAAAAACATAGCAATATCTCACTTGTGTAAGCATTTCACAAAAAGTAATCTATGGGTACAGATAGATACTGGAAACTACTTCTGGTTTTAATAGATTCTCAACTACTATACAAGCTTCACATTCTATCAAAATATTAAGTTTAAAAGATCATAAAGTAATCTATACCTGTGAAAAACCATCCATATCAAAATTGCCAAAATGGAAACGAGGGGGTACATATGAAAAAATCGAAAAGGAAATTCAAGAGGAAGATTGCAACACTTGTAACAAGTTGTGTCGTAGGTTCTACTTGTTTTACAAATGGTTCCCTAATCCAAGCCGAAGGAACCACGGATACTAAACAAGCTGAAAATCAAATCATTTCTCAAAGCCCAAATGCGGTTATTTCATCTAATCAAATGAATGTTCTCGTTGATGTGAATTTTCCAAGAGTCATTCAATACGATTTAAAATCCGGAAATGGAGCAGGAAAGACTTTTTACGGACAGACTGAGACCTTAAATACAATCCTTATAAATGATGTAGCAGTAAAACCAAAAGTAAAAACAAAAGTTTCCTCCGAGAAAGTTGTATATGAGATGACGGTAATAGATACTCCCAACAATATCTCTGCGGTTATTACTGCTGAGTTGGCTGTTAAAGAGAATATATTAGAATTCAATATTACAAAGATCGTCGACAACAAAATCGTAAAAACTATCGAAATTCCAAATCATAATTTAATTTCTGTAAATAACAGTCAAAAAAACGCAGTGCTAGATGGCGTACAGATGTCAACAAATACACGTATTAATGGTGATAGACAGGTAAAGGTTGATGAAAGTTTAATTACGAAAGATGAAGAGCAAAAAGGATATATGTATGCCTTTCTTTCTACTGATGAATTAAGTGCAAGTATATGGTCGAATACAGAGAATAGTTTAGCAAAAAAATTGGCTCCAGATTCTTATGCTGCAAAGACCGATGCTCAAAGAATTACGGCAACTGCTACGACTAATAGTACAGGAAAAAAAACACTTGGTCTAAGTAGTACCTTCTGGACGTATCAAAAGTCAGAAGGACATCGTAAAGAAGATGGCACTCTAGAGCTAAAGGATGGAACAGTTAATAAGGTTGATGAAATGCCGTCCGTGAAAGTAATCATTACTGCTGACGCTAATGATGATAAAAAGATAAACTGGCAAGACGGAGCAATTGCTTATAGAAAAATTATGAACGAACCTCTAGGGGCAGAAAAGGTTCCAGACTTAGTTGGTTACCGTGTTAATATGAACTTTGGCAGTCAAGCCCAAAATCCTTTCTTAATGGCTTTAGACGGAGTAAAAAAGTTTTATTTAAATACTGATGGACTAGGACAATCTATTCTACTAAAAGGTTATGGTAGTGAAGGACATGATTCTGGTCATTTAAATTATGCTGATATTGGAACCCAAATTGGCGGTGCAAAGGACATGAAAGCATTGCTAACAAAGGGGAAAGAATATGGGGCATCTTTTGGTGTTCATGTGAATGCAAGTGAAACATATCCAGAGTCAAAATATTTCCAAGAAGATCGTTTATTAAAAAATCCAGATGGAACTTATAAATATGGTTGGAACTGGATTGACCAAGGAATAAACATTAACGCTGATTATGATTTAAGAAATGGTAGAGCACAACGATTCAAAGATTTATATGATGCTCTTGGTGGTAAGAAAAATGATTTAGATTTTATTTATGTAGATGTTTGGGGTAATGGACAGTCAGGTGATAATAGCACATGGCCGAGCCGTCAATTAAGTAAAGAAATAAACAGTTTAGGTTGGCGCTTAGGTAGTGAGTGGGGATATGCAAATGAGTATGATTCTACATTCCAACACTGGGCAGCCGATTTAACTTATGGCGGGTATACGCTAAAAGGCATTAATAGTACAATCACCCGTTTCATTAAAAACCATCAAAAAGATGCATGGATTGGTAACTATCCTAAGTATGGAGGCGATGCAGATGCTCCATTATTAGGTGGATACAGTATGAAAGACTTTGAAGGTTGGCAAGGTAGGAGTGACTACAAAGCGTATATTGATAATTTATTTGCGGTAAATATTCCAACCAAATTCATTCAACATTATAAAGTCACACAGTGGGAAAATGGTAAAGCAGTTGAAATGAAAGATGATAAGCAACAACCTTACAACTGGGTACCAGGTATGAAGACAGTATTAAAGGATGAATCTAGTGAAAATACACTTACAATTGAAAGAAAATCAAATAATTTTGCAAATGATCAAGATGGCTATCGAACAAGAACTATGACATTAAATGGTAAACGAATATTTGAAGGTAAACCTGGTGACGAAAAATATTTATTTCCATGGTCTTGGGATCAAAATGGTAAAAAATTATCAGCAGAGAATGAAAAATTATATCACTGGAACACAAACGGTGGAAAAACAACGTGGACTGTCCCTACTGGTTGGCAAGGTACCGTTAAAGTGTATGAGTTAACAGAATTAGGTAAAGAGAAAATGAAAAATGTTAAAATTGAAAATGGAAAAATCACATTAGATGCAAAAAAATCTACTCCATATGTAATTTATAAAGGGCCAAAGTCCAATAAAGATGTTAAATGGAGTGAAGGAATGCACCTTATAGATACTGGATTTAATAGCAATTCCCTAAAAGATTGGAAAATTAAAGGAGACTCAAAAGCTGTTAAGATCACGAAGAGTGAAGGTAATAATAATATGCTAACAATCTCCAATAATAAAAAGAAAGTACATGTAACTCAAAAATTAACAGACCTAAAACCTAATACAAGGTATGCTGCATATGTGGGTATAGACAACCGAAGTGAAGCACAAGCAAGCTTAACAATTACTTCTAACGACAAAGAGTACACAAATAGTACTGGTAAATCTATTGCTAAAAACTATGTAAGAGCATACGCACATAATACACTAGGCTCTGAGCAAGCAAAAGCTGATGGTCAAATGACTTCAACTGTGGATGGAACAAGTTACTTTCAAAATATGTATGTGTTTTTTGAAACTGGCAATAAAACATCAGATGTAACCATCGATTTATCTAGAGATAGTGGAAATGGCGCAAGTTACTTTGATGATATTCGCATCGTGGAAAGTAATGCCGAAAACCAAGTAAGCGATCATAAATTCGTACAAGACTTTGAAAACGTAGTACAAGGCATCTATCCGTTTGTAATTGGTAATATTGAAGGCGTAGAAGATAATAGAACACACCTGTCTGAATTACATGCACCATATACACAAAGAGGTTGGAACCAAAAAATAGTAAATGATGTTATCGCAGGTAAATGGTCACTTAAAACGAATGGATTAACAGAAGGTGATGCTCTTGTGTACCAAACGATCCCTCAAAACTTCACATTTAAACCAGAAGTAACCTATAAAATTACTTTTGATTATGAAGCAGGTAGTGATGGAACGTATTCAGTGGTGACAGGTAATGCTCCATTTGAAGAAAAAGGAGTATTAACGAAGGAGGAATTAAAATCGACCGCGAGTAGTGATAAGAATGCAAGAGCTGGCACATATTCCTTTACTTTAACAGGAGATAAATCCGGGCAAAGCTGGTTTGGCATTTATTCCACTAATAAAGCAGCTAATACTAATGGTGTGAAAGGCTCACAAGCTAACTTTAACGGTTATAAAGATATTATGATTGATAATCTAGTTATTGAAGTAGTGCCAAATAAAGTGAAACTTTAATCAATGGGGGTTTTCTTCATCCCCCACCTAACTTCTTGCTTTCGCTGCATTTTGAGGTGGGGGTCTTACTGCCCATTAAAGCGGGATAAATAGAATCAGTTGCTTTAAATTGAAAGAGGTTGTCTCAAAGGATCCTTAAAATTGATCTTTTGGTGACAACTTCTTTTTATACTCTACAAACCTAAGAGAATCCTTCCTTTCTGCCCGTAATTTCGTTGTGGTGACATACTTATATGAAAAAGAGGTTAACCTTTATAGCTATTCAGCTACCTTTCGGTCAACCTCTTTTCTTTCACGATATTACACGAACGATAAAACTCGCTTTATCTTAATTTGAGATTTTTACCTCTGTGTCTCTCCCCCTGTAGTCACCTTTTCAATACGTAAATTATCTAAAATAAACGTACCCGCTCCGGTATCTCCGTTTAAATTCGTTCCATCACTGAAAATTCCAACGTAAGTTTGAGCATTCTCAGAACCTGTCACAGTAAACTCTGCTCTTTTTGTGTCAGTAGATGCAGTAAGAGTGTTATTCACACTTAGTCCCTTTGCACTTGCTATGTCTCGAACATCAATTTCTTGATCCCCTGAAATAAAGCGGAATGCATTTGCTGTTGTTTGGTAGTCAAATGATACTTTATAAGTTACGCCTGGTTCGAAACGATAATTTTGAGGAATAGTACGGTACAGCAAACCTTTATTTCCGGTGTTCACTTTAACGGACCAATTCCCACCTAATACATCATCGACTAATTTTTTACCTGCCCATCCTTTTTGCGTATATGGAGCATGCAATTCAGACAAATGAATTCTGTTGTCTTCTACACCTTCTGTATTACCAATAACAAATGGATAAATACCTTGTACTACCGATTCAAAATCTTGTTTAAATTCCGTCGGTGAGACATTATTTTTTAAAGACTTTTGAACGATTCGAATGTCATCAAATTTTGTGTTCCCTTTCCCAGAATCACGGCTTAGAGTTAATTTAGCCCTATTAGATACAGCTGTAAAGCTCACTTGCATGATTTGCATTTTGCTGTTGTATCCATCATTTGTGGCATGTGAATCTGCCTTAACATAGTTCTTTTGCAGGCTGCGAAGTGTGTAATTGCTAGCATCTTCTTTCCCACCTGTTACTGTAATTCCGGCCTTTACATCACTATTGTTTTCAACATATACCTCTGCTACGTAATCTTTACCTGATTCCAAACCAGTAAGGACACGGGAAACAGTTGTATCTTTTGATGGACTATCAATGTTTAAGTAGTAATCTCCACTACTTACATTACGGTTGTTTCCAGTTTGATTCGTTCTGATGACGCTTACTGCTTTATTATCACCCTCAATAGTTGTATATGCGCTTACTTTTCCTGTATTGAATCCCCCATCATATATATGAGCATCCTTGCCCCAATTGTAGTCAAAGATTTCCAAACCCTTATCTCTTTTTGGTACGACAACATAAGGAGTTGCGGCACTTGCTGTCAAAGTTATCTTATTATTTACGACCTTTACTTCTTTCACATCTGTTCTACCTTGATCTGTCAATTTGTATACATAAACAGTAGTGGCATTTTTATATTCATCTGGAAGTGTCCAAGTCGTTGTACCACCTTCCAAATTCCAGTGATATAATTTTTCTGAATCAGGAGTTGGATTTTTAAAGTCTTGTTTCACCCAAGGAATTAAATACGCATGGCCATCAAGTATAACATTTCCATTTAGCTTAATAACACGTTCTCTAGCATTGTCTTTTCTAGTTACATCGACAACATCCCCATTGCTTGGGTCCTTCAATTTTATTTCCTTTTCTAAGTTCGTCTTGCTCTTATCCCCTTCTACATTTGTCCAGTTCGTTATATAATATTTTTGTAGGAATTTAGTAGGTAAATTCGTATCAAATGTCATACGAATAAAGTTATCGAAATTCTTATCAGATTGCCATCCTTCGAAACCAGCTAATTCAAATCCACCAAGTAATGGATGGTCAGCAGTTCCACCTACTTCAGGCCAATTCAACACCCAAGAATCTCTTTGGTGATTACTAATAAAACGCAGTACTTCTGAGTTAATCCCTTTACTTTCCGGTCCACCGTAGTTTTTATCAGTAGCCCAATGTTGCCACGTTGAGTAATTGGCCATAGAACCACCAAATTCCGTTGTTAATCTCCAACCTCTATCTTTAAATTGATCTGCTATTCTATTTGATTCCCATTGATTTTGATACCATACATCTAAATAAATAAAGTCAAGATCAGGAACAGTCGTTTTCAATTCATCTAGTCTCTTCGCACGTGATCCAGAATACAAATCTTTTAATTTATTAATTGTATAAGATTGATCTAACCATCCCCATCCTAATGAACTTGGACGATCAATAAAATCATTATTGAAAGCTTTCGCTTCTGGATAAGTTTCTTGAGCATTTATATGGACACCGAATTGGGTATTATACTTATGTCCCTCTTTAATAAGCGTATTTAAATCTTTAACGCCTCCCATACGTTCGCCCACATCACCATAATCTGGATGACCACTATCATGCCCTTCGTTTGCATATCCTTTTAATATGACCGCTTGCCCCAATTCATCTGTAGCAAGAGCAACCTTTTTCACATTATCGGATGTTTTTAAGAATGGTTGTTGCGCTTGTGAGCCGAAATTCATTGCAATACGCATTCCAACATTATTGTTTACATCTTGGTATCCTTTAATGTCTTGCATAATATCACGGTATGCAATCGCCGCATCTTGCCAGTCTGCCTTATTATCATTATTCAAATCTTTAGCAATAGCTATTTTAATAGTTGGTTTATCTTTTTGTGGTTCTGGCATAAAATCTCTTTGATAATAAAGTGCACTAGAACCGATTCCCATTGCTTTAGCACCATTTTTATTTACATATCGATTTGCAACTAAATTTTTATAGCCGTCCACTTCTGAACTAGACCATACACCTGCGCTCAATTCGTCAGCTGACAAGAATGCTGTATAATTTTTAGTAGATGTACCTATTTCTCCCATAGAAGAATCTACGCTTACATCTACATCACCTGTTTTCCTAACATCTGTACTAATATTCGTTAATTTAGCTTTTGCACCTTTTTGTTCCGAATTTACCGATATAAAGTTCATATCAGCAAACTCAACCGTCTCGATTTTGGCACTACCATTATTCTTAATTTCATCGAAGCTATAAACAACCTTATTATCATTCACCTTTACAGATACCTTAAATACCGCATCAAGGTTTTTCATTTCATCTACAACTTTTAATGTATATAGTGCTTCACTATCGTTTAACTTTTCAAAGTTTACTTTAGGATAGTATAGTCCACCATTTACTTTCAATCCGTAAACAGGAGCTTCCTGTCCGCTCATTACTTTATCGCCCACTTTGTATTTCACAATCCGCGGGAATACTTGGTCAATTGTGACGTCCATATACTTTGACTTTATTATATTTTCTACTGGTTGAGTATCTGGAGGCTTTGGTGCACTATATTCCTTTATTTTGACATTTGAAATCGTAATATCGGCAGCACCTCGGCTTTTTTCAAATCCTAGTAAGCCAGCTTGATCTACACCACCTGTTAAAGTCCAAGAATCTACCTTTTTACCATCAATGTATAACGTCGCAACATCGTCCATGAATACTAAACGTAAATGGTATGTTTGTTTTGCTTTTAACGGCACGTTTGAAGTCATCGACGTCCAATTGTTTATAGGGCCAAAAGTTTCTCCAAAATACTGATCGTTCGTATCCCCTGTTCCTACATATGTGTATGTAGATGAATTTTGAACACGATAGATAAATCCAAAACGATTCATCTTATCAGTATTAGTAGTAACATCCGCTTCAAAAACACCATTTTTAATCGCCTTCATTTGGTTGTAGACAATTCGATTCTTTTGGGTAGATGTAACACCGAAAGTGGCTGAACCATCTTCATTATAGGTAACTTTTCCGTCACCTGAGATAATTTTCAAATCACCTTCTTCCAATTTATTATCCGTAATATCGACAAGTTTTTCATTTCCTGGATCTGTGCCTCCATCCCCAGGCGCCTTTCCTAATTCAATGAGTACTTGACTATTTTTATCTCCATAAGCCCCAAGTTTAATCGCTTCCTTACCTGTAAGAAGGTTATTTACATCATTAGATAAGGTAACCGGTCCAAATAAATCTTTTCCATCTAACGTAATATTCAAAGTGGTTTTATTATAATCAATTTTAATAGAGTGCGAAGTTCCAGCCTCTGGAAGTGGAACATTAGGTCTAGTTTTTAGCCATTCACCTTTCCCTTGATATTTGTATTCGTAGAACCATCCAAGTGAGTCGTAGCCTACAAAAACGAAATTATTATTGTCAATATAATGAGGATAAAAACCGAATCTAGTATCTTGTCCCTTTGTTTCTGGAATAAAACTATATTCCATCGTTCCTGATTCTTTAGCGACTTTATTCTGTTCTTGAAAAACTGCAGCTTTAGCCCCATTATCGTTGCCAGCACCTGCTCCAAGCCTTGCATATGACTTACCATTTTGTTCTATTAATGCATTGATTTCGTTTCCAACAGATGAAATTGTAACCCATGGATTAGACGTATTTGCCCCTACATGCCGCGGCACAATCATGCTTACTAAAAGTGTTGGCACAATCAACATACATGCAAGAAGGGTATTAAAAACTCTCTTGAAATGCTTATTTTCCAATTCTTTTCCTCCCTTGAATTTAAAATTTTGGTTAAAGACGATACCTGCACATTAATTTTGAAATAAACAAAAACCTGAAAGGCACCGCTTTCACTTATGTTTAGAATAGTTTTTTTAAAGTGCCTACACAATAAAGATATTGTTTCTTTTTTTAGGTATATTGTCTTTTTAAAAACGCTTACAATACAAAGATATTGTTAGCTTTTTCAAGTGTATTTTTTGGCGAAACCCCACTAAAATTCAATTAGTTTGATTGTACATAGCTATTAGTACTTACCATTTTCTTTATATATAAAGGGTCCCCATATACCTTTACCCGAAGCTATAGTTACTACTGCCCTTGCTGTTCTCGATTTTCATTCTAGGGTTTTCACCATGTTGGACACACTAAAAAAAGAGCAGACGAATGTCTGCTCTTAATTTGTCATTCCGTTTAAAAATTGATTCTGATGCAATTATCACTTAAAGCTAGAAAGAAATAAAGGACATATAGAAGGAAAGATATCGTACTAACTTTGAAGATCCGCTGTTTGTTTTACTTTAGCAAACCATGAGTTGGCTGTCTCTTTCAACACGAGATTTAGTTCTTCAGCGTTCCTTTTACCAGTATCTTTTAACCAATCACGACCTGCTTGTTCGCCGCTTATAGCAAAAGGTGCCACACCGTCCTTCCAGGTTGCCCGACCACATAACACTCCGTTAAAGGTAGAACCGGATTCTTTAGCAAATTTCAATGTTTCTTGGAATAATTTAGCACTTACACCTGCACTTAAGAAGATAAACGGCAGCTCAGTTACTTCACTTTGTTCTTTGAAAAAAGAAGCAGCTTCTTCTTTTCTGTAAACGAATTCACCTGTCGTATACCCTTCCACAAAATTCATATCCACCGGAACCTCTACTTTTAAAACATCTACTTGGTATTGAGATTTCGAGAACTCCTTCATAGCCTCAATCACTTTATGTGGTTTTATTTTTGCGTACTCTTTACTTTTCGCATCATCATTTTCAGCATCATAAGTAACAATCTCCAAGAAAAATGGAATATCTTCAGCAGCACACTCAGATCCGATACGTTCCATATAGACATGTTTATAGTTATTAATTTTTTCATCTTCATCGAAATCATAGTAGAGTAAGAATTTAATAGCATCGGCACCTGCTGCCTTTAATCGTTTCACTGACCATTCCGATAATAAATCTGGTAACCGTCCTACTTCTGACGCATCGTATCCGGTTTTTTCATACGCTACTATTAAGCCTGATTCTTTATGTCGGACCTTTGCCGCTGGCAGTCCGTATTCCGGGTCCAAAAGAATTGCTGTTGCAAATGGTGTTAATTCCTCAGAAACCAATTCTTTGAAACGGATAATGCCCTCATCTCCAACATGACTTGCACCGCCAGACGCAATCATTTTTTTCAATGAACCGCGTTGATCAATAGCCAATGCTCCAATTATGCCATTTTCAGCAGATAAACGTTTTAGAGCTTCCAATTTATTCTTGGTTAGTTCTAACATCAACATTCTCCTCTACTAATCTATTTTTTCAATTTTAATGAGATCAAAGTATTGTTTAAACTTATTTATATTAATATAACCAGTACCAACTTCCATCGTATTTAATATTCCTGTAGTCATCGCCGTTTTAAGAACAGTCTCAACCGTTTGATTTTGATATAATGCCACAGCTAGCCCTGCAACTGTCGCATCACCAGATCCAACCGGATTGACCACTTCTATTTTTGGAACCGTAACTTGGTAATAGTCCTCACCATTCCTGACAAAGGCACCTTCACTACCCAATGACACGATAATCCACTCAATTCCAGTAAATAGTTCATGGTTTAATGCTTGCTTCAAATCTATGATTCCCATTTCCATGTTAATGCCCAACAACTGAGATAATTCTGCTTTATTTGGTTTGATGGCAAATGGTTTTTCTTTATGCACCAAGGCGTTTTTCAAAGATTTCCCTGATGAATCTATAATCACTGGAATTCCATTGTTATTACAGATTTCTAACATTTGATAATAAAAGTTAGTCGGTAACCCTTTCGGCAAACTACCTGAAATTGTCACAAGTGAAGCTGTTGTAAGTAAACATTCAAATTTTTCTAAAAAAGTTATCCCTTCTTCATTGGATAATGTCGGCCCTGATTCTAAAATCTCTGTTTGCATCCCTTCATGAAGAATGGCAATACAATTTCTTGATTCTTTTTTAATTTTTAAAAAGTCATTTGGAATATTGTTTTTATTTAATTCTTGAATAATGTATTCGCCAATCGTACCACCAATCACACCTGTCGCTAGAACAGCTTCTTCCATTTGAGCGATCACTCGCGCCACATTCAATCCTTTTCCACCAGCAGTTTTATGAACTGTTTCCACACGGTTAACAACATCTAACTTTAATTCATGAGTCGAATAGGAAATATCGACAGATGGATTCATGGTGACAGATAAAATCATTTGAAATCCCTCTTTCAGAAAAATATTTAAGCTTGAAAATGGCACACACCATCAAGATAGGTAGCTGCTAAATCCATCGCTGGAGTCAGTACTATAAAGTCAGCAGCATATCCTTTAGCGATCTTCCCACATTCGCCATCTAGTTGAATACTTTTAGCTGGTGCAGTACTCGCCATGTAAATTGCTTGCTCGGGCACGGCAATTCCCCAATCGACGACATTTTTGACAGCATCTTTTAATTGCAAAATGCTACCTGCTAAACTTCCGCTTTCCAAACGAGCCATCCCACCTTTTACTTTCACAGGAAATTCTCCCAATTGATACGTTCCTTCAGGCATACCTCCGGCCATCATACAATCGGATACCATTACAACCTCTTCTCTGCCACGGACATTCATTAAAATATTTAAAGCAACAGGATGAACATGATGTCCATCACATATGATTTCGGTAAAAACATCTTTTAAATTCATGGCTGCTCCAACCATCCCTGGCTCACGATGGTGCAGCGGACTCATACCATTGAAAGTATGAACAAAAACGGATGCGCCTTTTTCACTAGCTTGCTTGGCTTCTTCATAAGTTGCATCACTATGGGCCAATGCTACTATAATCTCTTCTCCTACAGCATATTCAATGAATTCCGCTGCTCCTTTTCTTTCAGGTGCAATCGCAATTTTTTTAATAGAATCATTTGATAATTTCTGCCAACCTTTCAACATATCAACTGATGGGTCACAAAAATATTTCGTGTTTTGTGCTCCTTTATGCTTTTCAGTAAAAAACGGCCCTTCTAAAAAGATACCTTTAATTTTTGCGCCCTGTACTTTTTTGTAATTGGCACCAATCATTTCAACGACATTATTCAACGATTCTATTGAGGATGTTAAAGTTGTCGGTAAAAAGGATGTAACGCCGCAAGAAAGGAGTCCTACCGATATTTGATTTAGTCCTTCAAAATTATTGTCCATAACGTCGTGATTTCTAAAACCATGAATATGTGTATCCACTAGACCAGGAGCAATCCAATATCCTGCATAATCGATGATTTCTTCCGCTTCTTCTGGCCTGTTCTCTAAAAAGATACCGAATTTTCCATCTTTTATCTCCAAAAAACCAGGACCTACGACCTTCCCCTCAAGAAAAAACTTATCTGCAAAGATAAAAATAGACATGTATGTTTCCCCTAACCTAGTTACTCATATTCGTAGATAGTAACACCTTTAACGACACGGTTCACCGTTCCTGTCGGTGAAGGTGTATCTGGTGTATTACCTACTTTCACGGAGGCTAACAGTGATATTGTTTGCCCAATCATAACAAAAGGTAATGCTAAGTAAGCATCTGGTACAGACTGTGCCTCGCTACCAAATACAAACCTATTCCCAGCGTAATTCGTTTCTCCATTAACCTCGATGGCACATATATAGCTGGCAATGTTGTCTTGTTGCATTTCGTTTAACATATCTAAATCATATTGACGTGTATATGGATTGTTAGAAACAAACACAAAAACTAATGATTTTTCGTTTACAAATGATTTTGGACCGTGCCGGAATCCTAGTGGTGAATCAAAAGCGGTGACAATTTTTCCAGCTGTCAGTTCTAATATTTTTAATTGTGATTCTTTCGCTAAACCTTCTAAACTACCAGAACCTAAGTAAATAATTCGGTCAAAATGCAAATCTACTATCTTTTGGATAGCGTCTTCTCTTTGAATGACACTTTCACCCATTTGATAAATTTCTTTCACTATCTTTGATTTTTCTTCAGTCGATATAGAATCAAAAACAAGTAATGCCGTTAACGCCATGCAAGTATAACTCCCTGTCATTGCAAAACCATGATCATTTGATTTTTCGGGCATCAATAGCAATAAGTTTTTGTCATTATTCACGGCCTGTTTAGCTAATTTTCCATCTTTCGCACAAGTAATCGTTATTTGATACAAATCGCTTACTATTTGCTCAGCTAATTGTACGGAAGCGACACTTTCTGGGCTGTTCCCGCTTCTAGCAAATGAAACGAGTAAGGTTGGAAAATCCTTTTTGAAAAATTGGTAAGGATTTGAAACTAACGTAGTTGTCGGGATACTTAGTACTTCCCACTGTTGTTCATCTACTTTTTCTATTACATAAGGGGTGACTGTATCACCGACATAAGCAGACGTTCCAGCGCCTGTAAAAATAACTCGAACCCGATTATGTTTCGTTACTATTTTTTGCAAAAACTCATCAATTCTCTCGCTCTTCTCCATATACAAAGCAAAGGTTTCAATCCATAAATCAGGCTGCCGTCTTATTTCCGCCGTTGTTATCGATGCGCCTAACGAAACTAATTTTTCTTGACTTAATGTAAACATATTCGTCACTCCTCTACCTATTTGCCATCATTCTCTCCATAAAAGAAAAGAAGACCAGCATCGCCTCATTACATACCTTCAAATACTCGTAATCCCGCACCAACAACTCCATTATTTTGTGCCAATGTACTGATGCTCATCTGCTCCAAAAGATGTTGTTGCTCAGGAAGCTGAAAACTCTTTAGCTTCACTTTGATCAACTCCAGTAGAAATGGATTTTTCACAATGACACTGCCACCAAAAACCATTCTATGTGGATCTAATAAACAGGAAATCTTATAAAGACCTTGAGCTAAATAATCAGTTACCTCATTGATAATGGACTGATATTCTGGTACCCCATTTATATAACTAGCAAAAACATCTTTTGTTGAAATCTTACCTACCTGTAAGTCTCTTTCGGCTATTCTCTGGATCCCTGGCCCAGCAGCGATTTTTTCTAATCGTTCATTGATCCCCTTCGATAGAACAGGGATCAAACCTAGTTCTCCAGCAAATCCTGCTCCCCTAAAAAATGAGCCTTTATGAATGATAGAACAAGATATTCCCGTACTTATAGTCACGTAGACAAAGGTTTCATTTCCTTTTACATGTGCTGCTCTCCATTCAGCAAAAGCCGCCATATAGACATCATTGTCAATCGTAATCCGCTGGATTCCAAATTGCTCCTGCAAACGGACTGAAATAGGAAACTGGCTCCACGGTAAATTGTTTTGAAAAACGGCAATTCCATTCTCACAATCCACTTTTCCCGGTACTCCAACGCCAATACCCTCAATATCAGAGATGGAAACTGATAATTTTCTGAGAACTTGTTCCACAGCTTCTACAACTCTACCAAACATTTTTTCCCGGTCTAAAGGATCACTTTTTACTTCCGTACGTTCGAGCAGTTCGCCTGTATCTGAAACAACTCCCGCTGCAATCTTCGTTCCTCCAATATCAATACCGACTGCCTTTTTCATTTGTCTGCACCCCTAAGTTTGTATTTGATGCACTGAGTAGTTTTCTATGTTCATTATCGTTGAACATAGACCTGCGATTTCGTAATCAATCCACTTTCCCCAATTGATTTATACGTATTTCCGATTGTAATTATAAAGCAGCCCTAAGAGACCAGCTAATCCAATTAACATCATACCCAGTTCAAATTTACCAGCTGTCTTTTGGTAGACGATAATGAAAGATAGGCATACGAGAAACACAACAATTTTAATAACGAATACGATATTAGCCTTCATTTGAAAAATCCTCCCACCTGATTTCACTAGGTGCCAACGTCACTTCTATCCTGTTTCCTTGTCCATCGTAGACAAACGTCATTTGTTCGACCATCGAATTGTTAACAATCGCCATTTTTCGGATGGATGGATATGCATGAACTTCACAATAAATGTTGCTCGCATGATACTTTTGAAATTCTTCTTCTTTATGGGCAGCATAGTATAACGCACGCATCAGCAGACGTGTATTTTCTTCGCTGTATGGAAGCCCTGCTATATAGACAGCTCTGCCTTCTCCAAACGGATGAGCAGAAAGATGAACTTCTCCATTTGAATATTCGATTATTTCGGTTTCTTCTGATAACGCATAAATATTTTTCATTCCTTCACCAAAATTAAATTGGGTGCTGTCAGCAGAAATAAAATGATTTTCAACAGGATTAATAAAATATTTATCTGTTGATAAGCTGAATCCGAGTTCCTTGTCAACGCCCAAGACATTTGCCAATTGAAAATAATGTCCTTCATGCTGATAAGCTGTAGGTTCCCCAATACCTATGAATCCTCCGCCATTATACATCCAAGCTCTGATTGTAGTGACTAACTTTTCATTAATCCAATTAGCCCCCCCTGAAAAAGCTGTGCCCACATCTCCGGCATTAATGATTACATCAATATCCTCTGGTATCCCATCATTCATGACATCATCAAAACTAATGAACGAAACCTCCACGGCAGCCCCACTCAAGGACTCTAAAACGCCTAAATAAGAATAAATTTGTTTATACCATAGTGCATGAGCAACCATATGTGTTTGCCAAGTTCTCAACTTGCCCCAAGAATTCAAAATCGCAACTTTAAGACCGCTATATGGTTTCACACCTTTGATTGTGTCATGAATTTCACGAAATTCCTCAGTAACTTTTTCAATATAGGAGATGAATTCTGGAAATTGATACGCTAGACTTAAATACCCCCCATATCCGATACGATCAACAGGATTACGCAGTATAGCTCTACGCGCCGTTAGCCAATTTTCATTCGCTTCAATCGTCGGGTTGTTACCTTCGTAAAAAGTATCTGGAAAGAAATAAGGTAAGAACCGCCCTTCCGTATATCGAACATGTGGTATATCTGCAATCATACGCAATGTGGCTCCACCGCCCACACTGCCTACAACTGCATCCAATCCGATATTTTCAAAGTATTTTCCATATGGTTCTGTACCAATCCAGTTATCACCAAGGAACATCATTGCTTCTTTTCCACTTTCATGGACAATATCCACAAGTTTCTTTGCTTCTTCAGCAACGAACTTATGAACAAAATCTATATAATCTAAAAAAGCTGGGGTTGGAATTCGAAACGAAGTATTATAATAACCTTGATCAACAATGTCCTCTGGTCTTAAGCGATAGCCTTTTTCTTTTTGAAAAGCATCCAAAGCAGCAACTGAAACACTAGCACCATATCCGAACCAATCGACAAACTTCTCTTTGCCAAGATTATTGAATACAAGGGTAAAATGATAGAAAAACGTTGTAAACCTGACCACATCTGTATCCGGATTTTCTGTCAGCCATTGTTTTAAATAGGTTTTCATAAATTCATTAGAATGTGGCTGCCTGACATCAAAAGGAATATCATGTGGCTTATCTCCCCAATTATTAGTAATATGATTGTACATTTGGGTTGGATCCCAAATCGCATAGACTAGGAATGAAACCGTATATTCATGCCAAGGAATCGCCTTCGTAATCAAAACACGATTTTGATCTTCGTTTACTTCCCAATCATTAACGTCAACAACTTCTCCTGTTGTCCGATCAATAACCTCCCAGTATTTTTTTGGACTGTGAACGTAATCCGGTTTTAATTGTTCCTCAAAGTAGCCTTTCATAAAATCAATTTCGAGGGTGTCAGTAATCGCAGTATTGAACAAGCTCATTAAATAAAGTTGCTGGCATTCATCCATATGCTTCTCTGCGAACTCATTGTGAGCTCGAGCAACAAAATAGGTCGTATAAATTTTCGCATCCAATTGTTTAATATCATTATCTAGTTTTGTTCCATCACTATCGCGAATCGCATCTGCACCCCATCGTTCCATTAATTCTTTCGTTTCCTTAAGAAAATTTTCTTCACTCGGTAAAGTAACTCGGCCTGTTTTCCTTTTCATGTAAATCCTCCTCTAATCCTTTAAACCACCAAGGGTCATTCCTTGTGTTAATTTTTTTTGAACAATGATATATAAAATCAAAGTTGGCAGCATGACAAGAACCATTCCTGCATACATTTGACCATAGTTTGCAGCAGATTTTTGAGCTGCCATCAAGTTCATTAACCCAACAGGTAACGTCTTATTCGGCCCTGGAATTAATGTTAAAGCTATAATGTATTCGTTCCAAAAGGCAAGAAAATTAAATAAAATGACGGCAATAATACTTGGACGAGCTATCGGAATCATAACTGAAATCATTGTTTTGAAATATCCGGCACCATCGACCAACGCCGCTTCCTCATACGTAGATGGAAGCGATTGAAAAAAACTAGACAGCAAGTAAATCGTGAATGGTAACGCCGTCGCCGCATATACCACAGCTAAAATAAATAAATTGTCTAATAGCAATCCATCACCTAGTTGGCCTCGTAAAAAGTTATCTCCGTCCAATAACATCAAGAAAATTGGCACAACAATGTAGTTCACATTGATGAATAATCCAGCTTTAAAAAAAGTATTTATCAATTTACTTCCTCTAAAGGTATATCTTGCCAACACATAAGCTGCTGGTAAAGCCACAATCAATAAAATAAGAAGGGCCAACGCAGTTACCATGACTGAATTCAACATATAGGTACCCATGTTTGCCTTTTGGAAAGCATCGATAAAGTTTTGAAAATAGAAACTTTTCGGCATGGCCCAAGGGCTTCCATAAAACTCCGAATTTTGCTTCACTGAGGCTAAGAAAACCCATGCAACAGGAATAACAATTGAAATTGCTAACGTAATAAGTGCTACGTAGATAAAGCAGCGATACATTGCTTCTGTAGTCATTCCTTTTTGTGTTTTCATTGTTTTTGGGGCTGGATAAGCTGATTCTACAGTCACTTCTTTTTGTGTTTCTAT
Source organism: Bacillus cereus group sp. Bc061 (assembly GCF_027715825.1). Lineage (NCBI taxonomy): Bacteria > Bacillati > Bacillota > Bacilli > Caryophanales > Bacillaceae > Bacillus > Bacillus cereus group sp. Bc061. Next base: position 550,185 of record NZ_JAQFTZ010000001.1, on the reverse strand, counting down.
CGTTTTTGGATCTCGATAAGCTGTTTCTGTAGTCATTCTTTTTTGTGTTTCCATCGTTTTTGGACCTCCTTAATACTCCAACACTTCCCTTTTAGTAACACCACTGATAATTGCAGATAATGCGAATGAGAATAAGAAAATGACCACCCCAATAGCCATACCGTAACCGTAAGAAGAATTCGTGTAAGCCTGCTTATACATGTAGCTTAAAAACACTTCCGTCGATCCATCAGGTCCGCCGCCAGTCATTGCTTGAACGAGAAGAAAACTTAAATTAATCGTACTAATAACGAAGAAAGTTAACGTCGTCCGAATGTTGTTCCAAATTAACGGTAAAGTAATACTAAAAAATTGTCTGAACCGTCCAGCACCTTCCAAAGCAGATGCTTCATAAAAACTTTCCGGGATACTTGCCATTGCCGCCATATACATGACCATATAGTAGCCAATTGCTTGCCAAATGAGCGCCCCGCCAATGCTGTAAATGGCAATTTTCTGATTTCCGAGCCACATCTTTTGTAGGTGTTCCAGGTTAAATAAAGCAAGTAAATTATTTAACAACCCTGTAGTTGGGTCATAAACTGCAGAAAATATTCCCGCGATAACTACAACCGATAAAATATTAGGGATATAAAAAATAATTCGAAAGAAGCTTTTTCCTTTTATTTTTTCTCTTGTTAACAAAGTGGCAAACAAGATCGCCATCACCATCGTGATGAGTGTGACGATAACAATCAAAACTATACTGTTTTGGAGAGACCGAAAGAAGTTCATATCATTCCATAAAATCTTGAAGTTTTCGAGCCCAACAAATACCTTATTATTAGAAAATCCTCCCCACTTATATAAGGACATCCTGAATACCTCAATCGTAGGAACAATCATAAAAATGGCTAACAGGATTAGTGCTGGTGCAGTACAAACAAAAATAAAAATTCTTTTTTCTGTCGTCTTATTCATGCCATCACCTCAATTAATAAGTACAACGGTGAGACTAGGCGACTCACCATTGTACATAGTGAAAACGAATTTATTTTAATGCAGACCGTAATTGGTCACTCACTTTTTCAACAGAGCTTTGCCAATCTTTCACCTTTTTATCACCAGAAACAACACTGTCAATCGTTCTAAATAATGTATCTGGCATACTTACACCTTCAACAGCTTTCGTTGCAGCAAATCCACCTATTCCCACTTTCACTCCATTATCATAGATACTATAGAATGATTTATTTTCACCTGTCAGTTTATTAGAAAGGCCTTTAATAGGCTGGATCGCACTCGACTCAGCAAAAATTTCAGCTGCCTTATCCGAATAAACAAACGTCATGAAGTCTTTAGCAAGTTGTTTATTTTTAGCTGCCGATGGAATCCACATTTGTTCAAAGAAAGTAAATGCATAACGGTCGCTATTAGCATCAAGTGTTGGTAAAGCCATCATGCCCCATTCAAACCCTTTAGATCGAGGAGCTTCTTTCATTTCACCAACTACCCACGTACCATTTGGCATAAACAAAGCTTTGTTATCGAGAATCAACTGTTGATTTTTCTTGTAGTCTTTATCATTTGCATTCGCAACAGTAGTTGGCTCTGTATACTTTCCTAATTTTCCGATAATTTCAAAAGATTTTGTTGCTTCAGAAGTTTCCCAAACACCATCTGTATATTTCATAGCTTTATTAAATAACTCAGGCCCGCCCACCCCTAGTAGTAAAGAATAGAAGAATGTATCAAAGTAGCCTGTAGTAGGATAAGTAAATAATGAAATCCCTTCTGCTTTCGCTTTATCTCCTAAAGCCCACATTTCGTCCCAAGTCTTCGGCACTTCCCAACCTTTTTCTTTTAATAAACTAGCATTATAAAATAAGCCAGTTGGACTATAGAACATCGGTGCCATATAAATTTTACCGTCATTATAAGGATTAGTTGCAGGTGTACCAGTAAGCCCTGGTACTAACTTATCTTTGACTTTAACATCTTCACCATAAACATTTTTATCAAAAACATCAGTAATGTCTTCTAATGCTTTATCTTTAATCAAAGTTTCTGTTAGCGCCTGTTTTCTCCCAGTTGCCAACAACACAACATCCGGATACTTTCCTGCTTTCATATTTGAGCCTATGACATCCTCAAGATTTTTGTCCACTGTCAATTTAACATCAACTTTAGGATTAGCAGCTTCATATGCGTCAATCACTTTGTTCCACATCTCTTTACCATAAGCCGATTCAAGTGTTGCCACATGAAGGGTTTGTTTTTCACTGGAGCCTTTACCATCCTTAGCGTTATCAACTTTTGTAGTATTACTTTGGCAAGCTATTAAACTAAAAGATAACAAAGCTGTCATTCCAGACAACAATAACTTTTTTTTCATCTTTATCTTACCCCCATCTCCTAATCTTCCTTTCATAATTAAAGAATACAAAATAGATAACGCTTTCACAATAAACATCTTGTTCTGTTTTTTAGATATCTTGCTTTTTACTGAATATCCCACTAAAATCTTTATAAAATAGATAAAAATTCTAAGAAGGAGGGATTCATTTGTCCAATGAAGTATATGAGATTCCACAATTTCAACGAAACCATCTTCCAGTAAAACTTCTTTATATAACAAAATCAAAATACGATAAAGATTGGCATAGTACCATTCATGCTCATCACTTTACAGAGCTATTGTATATTACTAAGGGCAAAGGCACTTTTATCTTTTACAAAGAAGAAATCCCTGTTCAAGAACACAATTTGATTATCGTCAATCCAAATATCGAGCACACGGAAAAGTCTGATACAAATCATCCACTCGAATATATTGCACTTGGTATTCAAGGCCTGTCCTTTTCATCCATAGAAAATCCCAGTCCTGTCACTATTCATAACTATAAACAGGATCAAAAAAACTTCCTCTTCTACCTTCAGCAATTGGTCGAAGAAGTGGAAAACCATCAAGAAGATTATGATTTGATTATACAAAATATTCTGGAAATTTTATTACTTAAGATGATGCGAAAAAAATCTTTTAATGTAGAGAAAACATCTACTCAAAAAATTAATAAAGATATTGAATTTATTAAAAACTATATTAAGCAGCATTTTCACGAAAATATCAGCCTAGATACATTAGCAAGCATTAGTCATATTAATAAATATTATCTATCCCATTCCTTTAGAAAATTCGTCGGTGTGTCGCCTATTGAATATTTAATTCAAACTCGTATTAGAGAAAGTAAAATTTTGTTAGAAACTACTAACTATTCGATTTCTAATATTTCAACCATTACCGGTTTTTCTTCACAATCATTCTTTGCACAATCATTTAAACGAGAAACGAATCTATCTCCTTCACAATACAGAAACGCTATAAATTCTAGCAAAAACAAACTAGATTCTAGTGCAAAAATTTAAAGATAAATGCAATGAATCTATACTTCTTTAATATATTGTTACTACTATTTTGGAAAGAGAGTGTTCCTATGATTCAACAATTAAAAACATATTATGGTGAGGATATAAAAATCAATGAAGCTGTGTTGTCAGAAGATTATAGCTGGTTTTTAGTTGAAGGAAATAAAGTCGGGATTCGAAAAATTCGATTACATCAAAAGGAACATCAATTGCTTTCATCCATCTTAACACCCATTCATGCTGATACATTTTATAAAACGGAAAAAGAAAAATCATGGTACGAAGCATTATACAGAAATAACAATATCCCTATACGATCAGTTCGTTTTTTACACTTCTTCACAACACAATCTATTGTAGAAAGAGAAGAATTTCAAGATGCTTTACAGTCTATGTTTTCTTTTACTACTACAATGTTATGGGAAACTTCGCAAGCCGGTGTCCTCATCTTAGAAGAAAACATAACGGAATCTGTATTGCAAACAGCCTTAGATACACTAGAAACAGATTTTTTTATATCCCTATCCTTCTTTGTTGGAAGACGTTATTCGCAAACAACTGAATTTACTTACCTGTATCAATGGGAACGAACATTATTTTCTGTTCTTTCTCCCTATTTATCAAAAAAAATTACATACATTGAACAACTTCTCCCTTATCAATTAATGATTTCATTACCAAAAGAAGAAAGAAAAAAATACACGAATCAATTATTAGAAAATATTTCAAACGATAAAGAACTAATAGATAGCGTTAAAGTATTCTTCCAGTGTAACTTAAATGTCTCTCTTGCAGCTAAACAATTATATTTACATCGTAATACTTTGCAGTATCGAATTGATAAATTCATTGAAAAAACAGGGATTAATATAAAAACCTTTGAAGGTGCAGTAGCAGTTTATATGGCGTTTCTTTCTTTAGATATCTCGTGAAAGACGATACAATATTCATTTCTCTTATATCATCATCGTTTTATAGTCTCTTGTGTGACTGGGAAACTCTATAAACTTATTTTTCTACGAGAAAAGAATACTTTCTTCCTATATCTATAGATGAACTTAAGTTCTACAGGAGCTTTCTCGTATCTTAAATCTGTAAACTTGCATAAAAGCTCCTCATTCTTTTGTGCACAATGCCAATTTACTTACGCCTTTAATAATCTTATAATTCTATCAATTACAAAAAGGAGTGGATATTTATGGCCGAACTTGTATTAGATCATATTTTTAAAGTTTATGATAATAAAATCACTGCCGTTTCTGACTTTAATTTACATATTAAAGATAAAGAGTTTATTGTATTTGTCGGTCCTTCTGGGTGCGGAAAATCAACAACTCTACGTATGATTGCAGGGCTAGAAGACATTTCTGATGGTTCGTTTTATATTGATGGGGATCGTATGAATGATGTCGCTCCAAAAGATCGCAACATTGCGATGGTATTTCAAAATTACGCACTCTATCCGCATATGACTGTGTATGATAATATGGCGTTTGGCTTAAAGCTACGCAAACTTCCAAAAGATGAAATTAATCGCCGGGTAACGGAGGCGGCAAAAATCTTAGGGCTAGAAGATTACTTACAACGAAAACCAAAGGCATTATCAGGTGGACAACGCCAACGGGTTGCACTAGGAAGAGCTATAGTCCGGGATGCAAAAGTATTTTTAATGGACGAGCCTCTATCGAATTTAGACGCAAAATTACGCGTAAGTATGCGTTCAGAAATTTCTAAACTTCACCGCCGTTTAAATACGACCACTATATATGTGACACATGATCAAACAGAGGCAATGACAATGGCATCACGCCTTGTTGTTATGAAGGATGGGCTCATCCAGCAAGTTGGAACTCCAAAAGAAGTATATGATACTCCTGAGAACATATTTGTTGGCGGATTCATTGGTTCTCCAGCTATGAATTTCTTTACCGGGACATTACAAGATAGCTATTTTCACATGGAAAATATACGCTTCAAAGTACCAGATGGTCAACTAAAAACATTAAAGCAAAAAGGGTATAATGGAAAAAAAATCATACTCGGTATTCGTCCCGAAGACATTCATGATGAACCTATCGTTCTGCAATCTACTCCTGAATCCACAGTCGAGATTACAGTAGAAGTTGCTGAATTATTAGGTGCTGAAACGATGATTCATGGAAAACTTTCAAACCAAAACTTTATTGCGCGAATTAACGCTCGTTCCGAGATTAAAACTAACGATACACTTCCATTAGCTTTTAGTTTAGCGAAAGCACACTTTTTTGATATCACTACCGAGCAAAGAATACGAAATAATTAACGAATGTCTAAAAAAATCCCGATAGAATTGTCCCGTAAGTAACTCAATCTTTCCATTTTATTGTATGCATAACTTCTACTTCGAAAAAATAGATGTAGCTACGACAAACATTTCTTGGAAAAGAATTCAAGACTAGATTCCACTATATATGCGACAGAACCATACTAAAAAACATCTCATATGAATATGAAATGTTTTTTAGTATTTTCTATTCTTTTAATAAATCTAATAAACCATTCCCTTCAGATGTACGTTCATATCCTAAAGGTACAGTTCTTTTAATAAGTTGTGCATATATTTCTGGTTCTGATAACTTTCTACCATATTCCCTTTCACACTGCTTTATGAGCAATGCCAGTGCTCCAGCGACATGCGGTGTGGCCATAGAAGTTCCACTTAATACCGCATATTTCCCTTCAGGATACGTAGATAATATTTCATCGCCTGGCGCCACTAAATCAATTTCTTGATTTGAATTACTAAAACATGCGATTTTCCGCTCTAAATTGACGGCACCCACTTCAATTACTTCTGTGTATGCACCTGGGAAATCTAGTTCCTCCGTATTATCATTACAATCTCCATTATTTCCAGCAGCACATACGACGAGAACATCTTGCTTTACTGCATTTTGAATTGCTTCATGTAATTCTGGAACATCTTGCGGGCCACCAAGTGACATGGAAATGACTCTAACTCTTTCTTTATTAGGCCCTCTCCAATTTACAGCATAATGTATCGCCTCAATAATTTGCTCATAACTTCCAGAACCATCTCCTGCTAAAACCTTTAACACTAACATTTTAGCAAGTGGTGCGACTCCTAAAACACCAACTCCATTTTCAGTCGCTGCAATTGTCCCAGCTACATGAGTACCATGTCCGTTATTATCAAGATAAATATTTGGATCTCCTTCGTAATCTTTCGTGAAATTTCTTCCGCCGATAATACGATCCTTTAAATCTATATGATTCATATCACACCCTGTATCTAATACTGCAACAACAATATCTTTTCCTTTTGTACTCTTCTCCCATACTTGTGGAGCATGAATGAGTTGTACACCTGGCGGAATTTCATTTACTTGTTCAACCACCTTATCTACTGTAAAAGGAATCAATTGTATACCTTTTTGTTTATTCGCTGTACTACTATTCATTGTAATCCCTCCTGAAAATATATTATTTTCATTTCAGACCACTTTTGAAAACACTTACATTTAACATTCGTTTTATGTGTTTCGTTTTCCTTCCTTAAAAATGTTTCTCAATAAGGCTTACGAAATTTATACTACTCTTTTATTTATCTCGTAATTTGTAGACATCAAAAATCCGATTGGTACAACCAATAACCAAAATAAAAGGACCACTAAATTGGTCCTTTTACTGTCTTTCAAGAATGATATGAAATTTTTAAAATAATATAAATTAAGACTAAGCCTCACTCTTGTTTAAAAACTTCTCTATTTCTTTTATTAAATATTTCGCTCCATCTATACTAACAGTAATGTTTCCATTTGCTAATGATATGTTTTGATTTGAAACATCACCTGTTATTTGACAAGCATTGTAAGGTTGATATTTTTGTAAAATGACTTTGTCTTCTTCTACGAAAATTTCAAGCGGTGATTTAATTTGTATTCCCAATACATCACGTAATTCTTTAGGAATTACAATTCGTCCTAATTCGTCTACTTTTCGAATAACTCCTGTTGCTTTCATATTACTTCCTCCCTTACTATTTATTAATTTTTTCACCTCGCTTTTTCCATTTTATCACTTTTTGGTAATACCTGCCTCTTTTTAGAAAATTTTGTACTCAAGTTAAAAAAACACATTTAACGAATACGTAATCTCTCTTTCAATTGTTTTAAATAACGAAATCGAATCAGTAAAAAATATACAACTTGAATTCCTACGAAAATACTTAATACAATCGCATTTTCTTTAAATAGTGAGTACTCAAACATCTGTCCGAGTGCAGTTAACGCTACTGCCCCATGTAATGTTGCAACACCTATTGGAACAAAGAATAAAAGCGCCAATCGAATTGTAACTACTTTCGATAATTCTCCACTTGTTAAGCCTACTTTTCGAATCATTTCAAACAAACGAGTATCATCCTCCAAGTCAGAAAACAAACGGAAATAAAGGAAGCTTCCTGCACATACGAAAAATACAATACCGATAAAGAAACCTACAAATAGAATTGGTCCTGCAATTTGTAAACTTTGGTTTTGTGCGTACTCTTCTGCACTAAACGTTGCATGTTCTTCATAAGGTTTCATCTGATGCGTTAGTTCTTTCCCAACCTCAATTTCATCTTTCGTTCCCTCTGTTTTGTATACATAATTTTTTTCCTCTTTAAATCCATCTTGTAATGCATCATACTGCTTGTTAGAGATTACATAAACGTTACCTCTTATTATTTTACTTAATGAAGACGTATTAATTTTTTTCACTTTTAAAGGTTCATTCAAATGTGGCAACGTAATTTCTTTTCTTTCTTTCATCGGTGGTCCTGGTATATCAACTGCCAAAAATAAAACTTCTTTTTTGGATCCCTCATGAAAGGGTTCTCCTGTTAACTTCGCATATTCCTTATAGTCTGATTCCTTTATAAACGTGGCGCTTCTTAACGACTGCTCCTCCGTTTTCTTTGTTGAAATATTAGTTTTTGAAGCTGCTATACTATGTTTCTTTAACCCTTCGTCAATCATCTTCAAATGCTGTGATTCATTACTATTTCCTTGCTTAGAATGATAGTGAAACGCAATTGGTCTCTCCATAACCGCCTTTGTCATTGATGTAAAGCCAACTAATGTACCTATTGCTGAAAATGCTACAGTTGAAATTATCGTTACAATAAAGAACATTCTTGCGTTATCTCTCATACGGTAAGCTAAATCTGACAACGTAATAATATTTGTCTGTGTCCAATAAAAACGTTTACTTTTTTTACATAGTCTAATAATAAAAACACTCAACTGCTTGTACAGCAAATACGTACCAATAATGACTACCGTTGTAACAGGAATCATCATGATAAATACCATTGCACCGTGTGACATAAGCGCTCCTGCATATCCGGCACTAAGCAATATAACTGCTAATATAGAAGAAATAATGGATGCTTTCGGTTCCGGCTTCGCTTCTGCCGATCCTCTAAACAATTTCATAATTTTATTTTTTCGAATCATTCCTGCACTAAACAATGAAATGATCATAAATAATACGAAAAACATAATACTCGTTACAACAATGGCTTTCATTGGAATGTAATAAGATAAGGAAATATCTAACTTTAATATCATTGGAGCTATAAATAGTAATATTCCGGAAAATAGCATTCCAGCAAGTATCCCAAAAATAATTGCCCCTATTCCAATCATAATATTTTCAAAAAAGATAAGACGCTTTAATTGATATTTCGTCATACCTAACATCATTAAAATTCCTAGTTCACGCTTTCTCGTTTTTAAAAACATTCCCATCGAATATAAAATAAAGAAAAATGTAAATAAGTAAATAATGGACTGTGCAAAAGACATACTTACGAACACATATCGTCCCAATTCTCCAGCACTTAATGCCGGATGAAACGCAAAAAACGAATAAACAAAAAAGGCCATAATAGCAAATGCACTACTTAAAAAATATGCTGAATATGTTCGTCTATTTCGCGTCACATTCCGATATGCGAGTTCTCTAATATTCATATTACTTCTCCGCCCTTCTACTAACTATGTTCTTATATTAGTAAAGTACGGAAATCCCTTCCATCGATTCAAATGACAAAAACCTTACATTATTGAAAGGTTTCAAAAAAATTGCTTAAATGATGCAGTTTCATTATAATGACTACATTCATATTCATACACACATCCTATTGTATATTCGTTAATTTTGCGAAATAATAAAGGATAGAAGTATGTACCAATATACATATAAACTTATTTACCGCTTTAATATGAATAGGAGGAAAACATAATGACATTGCAAGAACAGATTATGAAAGCATTACACGTTCAACCTGTAATTGATCCAAAAGCAGAAATCCGTAAACGTGTTGATTTCTTAAAAGATTATGTACAAAAAACAGGTGCGAAAGGATTTGTACTTGGAATTAGTGGCGGACAAGACTCTACATTAGCTGGACGTTTAGCTCAGCTTGCAGTGGAGGAAATTCGTAATGAAGGTGGTAATGCAACGTTTATCGCCGTGCGCCTTCCTTATAAAGTGCAAAAAGATGAAGATGATGCGCAATTAGCATTACAATTTATTCAAGCTGATCAATCTGTTGCATTTGATATCGCTTCAACTGTTGATGCTTTCTCAAATCAATACGAAAACTTATTAGATGAATCGTTAACAGATTTCAATAAAGGTAACGTAAAAGCACGTATCCGCATGGTTACACAATATGCAATCGGTGGACAAAAAGGGCTCCTTGTTATCGGAACAGATCACGCTGCAGAAGCTGTAACAGGATTCTTTACAAAATTCGGAGATGGTGGTGCAGACCTATTACCATTAACGGGATTAACGAAACGCCAAGGACGCGCTCTATTACAAGAATTAGGTGCGGACGAGCGACTTTACTTAAAAATGCCAACAGCTGATTTATTAGATGAAAAGCCAGGTCAAGCTGATGAAACAGAGTTAGGTATTACGTATGATCAACTTGATGACTATTTAGAAGGTAAAACAGTTCCAGCTGACGTTGCAGAAAAGATTGAAAAACGTTACACAGTGAGTGAGCATAAAAGACAAGTACCAGCATCAATGTTTGATGATTGGTGGAAATAAATAAAACATAAAAAAGAAGCTAATCTCATTTAGCTTCTTTTTTATATGTTAACGATATACCCCTACCCTTTTCTCCAATAAATCTTGCAGGCAATCTTCATGCTGTTTACAAAATAACGGTGGCATGTCGTCTAACGGGAAAAACTTCAAATCCAACGTTTCATCACCATCTACTTTTTTGTCGCCTCCAACTATTGAGCATGAAAAACACATCACAATTGACTGCGCCTTGTCTCCATTTGGATATGATTGAAAATATTTTGTATACACTCCAATAAGTTCATTTATTTCTACATCATACCCGGTTTCTTCTTTTATTTCTCGAATTGCAGTTTCCGCAGCCGATTCTCCTATCTCCATTGCCCCCCCTGGAAAGCCCCAAGCGTTAAAGTCACCTCTTTTTTGCAGTAATACTTCTCCTTCTTTATTAAATACAAAACCACCGGCAAAGTTTAAGAAAACATAATCATGCCCTACTTTTTCGCGTAATTCTTTTATATAATTGGCCATTCTCTTTCCCCTTTTCATACTTCTTTTATCGCTATTCCTTATCTTTTTCAAGCAATTCAATAATTCGATCTAGCTTCTGATTCATATGCATCACTTGTTGTTTTTTTGCAGCGCTGTTTAGAAATACTCTTCTAATAAACAAAGTAAATGATAGGAAAAACAAAACGATAAGTCCGATTACTAAACAAGTATATATCAATGTAAAAATATCACTCTCGAACAAATTCATTTAGATTCCACATCCTTCCTCCTTTCATTTTATCATATAATTCTGATTTTTGTAGTAATACATAAGGAAAAGAGCATCCTTTACAGATGCTCTCTTTCACCGATTAATACGTAAATGTAATTGTCGCTAATGAATAATCTGCCATCGCACTATAAGGTGCTACTTGATAAGATACACGCTTTGCACCCTTTGGCCAATTTATTTCATTTAATACTTTCTTTATATCTTGCATCGTCCCATCCATAGACTGCTTATATCGTACTTCTACCTTTTCTGGCTTAGAAGCAAATTGTTGCTGTAATTTCTTCTTAAAATCACTATAATTCTCTGCTCCGTATTGTGTAGACATATATTTTAAATTTGTTTCTTTTAACATTTGTTCATACGCCACAGTCTTTGAACTACCCGCTTTTATTTTGTTTGTTAATTCATTAAAGTAGCTTGTAGTTGCTGCTGGATATTTGCTACGATCCCAATCGTGGTCTTTACTTAATTGTTCATCAGACATATTAAAATATGAATATGTTACGCGCCCAGCTTTATCTGGTACTGGATCATCGAATGTTGTATCAAGATGATACCATTTGTTTTCAATGTTCACTAAATTCCATGCGTGAGCTTGTCCATTTCCTGTACCTGTTACAATATGGTTTTGGATACCTGCTCCTTTTAGCAATTCATATGTTAATAACGTATATCCTTGGCAAACAGCAGAGCGATTCGCTAATGCTTCATATGCTGTATATGCTTGATAAGACGTATCATATGATACATGTTTTACAACGTAATCATGAATAGCTTTTACTTTCTCATGATCATCCATCCCTGGTTTTACAATCGAGCCGATAATCGCTTTTGCCTGAGATTTTACATATTGTGTTTGCTCTTTCGATTCACGGTACTTCACTTGCAGTGTAAATGTATAGTTTCCTGGTAACCCTTTAATGGAATATCTAGTAGACGCTACATTATATTTTACATACTCATCTGCATCTACAATTTTATTAAACTCGCCATACAATTCATCCATAATACTTCTAGCATTTCTATCTTTTGTTTTATATGTGATTGTAATATTTTCTTCTCGATTATCAACCTGTTTTTTTAATTCTTTTTTGAAATCATTTAACAACTTTGTATCTGATTGCGATGTCGCTACAGTTTGATTTGTAGCTGCATAAGATACAGATGACGCGTGTAAGCCCCCCATTACTATAGTTGAACAAAGTGCGGCAGCTGTCACATACTTACTTGTCTTTCCCATCATGTCACTCCTTACATTCTATAACTATACGAAAAAGTATCGTATAGTTTCAGAGTATACAATACTTTTTCGTATAGGTCATATGAGATTATGCATATTTAACATTGTAAAAGGGTTGTTCTTTTTACAAGAACAACCCTTTTCATTAACAAGTTTGTAATACACAACTTGCATTTTCAAAACGTCGATTTTTCAAGTCTTCATTTCCTATACAGAAATAAAGCATCCCTAAATCTCCCCACATCATATTACAATTTTTAGTATCTGAATCAATTTGGAATAAAAGCGTCATTTGCTGCGGATCTATGTCCATATATTGTCCAGTCTCGTATAATACCTCATCTTGTACAGAAAATGGCTCACCAAATATTTGATGGTTATCATAGTTGTCTGGGATTAGCTCTTCAAGTAATTGCAAGAAACGGTCCGAATCAGCCTCATCTTCAATGAAAAGCTCTGGCAATTTATACGTTAATTCAAAAGTAATTGCACACTGGTTATAATTCGTTTGCAATTCATCTCCTCTTCGTAATTGCTCTACAGGAACATCATAATAAAGCACACGCCCCGCTCCAGTTGGATTCACATCTTCTTCAAAGTAATTTTCCACGGTAAAGAAATATAACATCCCCGTCTTAGGAAGATCGTGATTCATACCAATATTTTGTAAATCCTTTAAATTAAATTGTGCAATAAACTGTAACGTATTTCCTTTATGCGTTGGATATTCAAATGTAAATGGCAAGTCAGGAACCCCTCCCATTTTCGAACTACCTATCGCTACTGTTTCCTCCTGCTTTGGCACAACTTTTATACAAGGAAATACAGTATTCATAAGTTCCTCTTTTAAATGCGTCAGCCCATATTTATCAATTAATACTTCAATTTGTTTATTCATACATTCTCCTTATATTTACATACTTATTTGTATCATCGCACAAAAATTATACTCCATTCTTTATAAAAACAACAAGCCTCCAAAAAAACGGGCTCTTCCTTCATACGCGAACAAGTTAAAAAAAGCATAGTATACATTGTTCCTACAAACACGATAGTTCATTATTTCTTCCAGTACATTTTCCCCTCGTTCATTTTTATTTTTAATTTAAGGAGGAATTCCACATGGGTTACGGATATAGTTGCGGCGGTTACGGTTACGGCGGTTACGGCGGTAGTTGTGGTGGATGTGGTTATGGAGGCTTCGCTTTATTAATCGTTTTATTTATCCTTCTAATCATCATCGGAGCTAGCTGTTGGGGTGGCTTTGTAGGCTGCTAGTAAATTTAAAAACTATTGTAAAAAAGCACGTATAATACGTGCTTTTTTGCCATTTTCAAATATTTTATGTGAAAGGAAGTATGACTTTATGAAGATTGATGGTGTTTTTGAAGGAGGCGGTGTACGCGGAATTGCGCATGTAGGGGCAATTTGCGCGTTAGCTGAAAAAGGCTATGAATGGGAACGTGTAGCTGGAACATCAGCTGGTTCGATTATCGCTGCGCTCCTAGCAGCAGGATACTCTTGCTCAGAGCTAAAAACGATTATAACAAATATTGATTATGATAAATTTACGAAGAGAACCTTTATTGACAGAATCCCGTTTATTGGAAAAGGATTAAGCGCATGGACTACTCTTGGTATTTACTCTAATATTTTTATCGAAGAATGGATTGAAGAATTACTTCGAAAAAAAGGAGTTCACTTATTTACAGATTTACCTGATTTAAATAAGCTTAAAATTATCGCTTCTGATATAAGTAATGGTAAAATGGTTATCTTTCCTGATGACTTACCGAACTACGGATTTTTAAATTATCGCTTCTCTATTGCTAAAGCTGTACGAATGAGTAGTACAATCCCCTTCTTTTTTGAACCGGTAAAATGGAGAACCCCAAAATGGAAGCAGCCTTGTTATATGGTTGATGGAGGAATTTTAAGCAATTATCCAATTTGGATTTTCGACTCCCCTACCTCTCCCCGCTGGCCGACTTTTGGGTTTCATTTCGTAAAAGATGAGATTCAAGCTGACCCAGCCCACTACAACGAGCCTATCTCCATGTTCAAAGGACTTTTTAAAACAATGATGCAAGCCCATGATTTACGTCATTTAGACAAGGAATCAAAAGCAAGAACAATTACAATCCCAACAGGATCCATTACTAGTACAAACTTTGAGTTAACAATGGAAGAAAAAGAGTGGCTATACAATTCTGGTTATAACGCCGCAAATAAGTTTTTACAATCGTGGAATTTCAGACAATATATTGATAACTATAGAAACGGAAATCAGGATCGAAAATCAAATCGTTATTTCCGTCAACTTGACTCATAATATTATTATCTTTTATACGAGAACACGTAACGCTTTCAAAAAATAAGCCTAGTAATATAATATATTACTAAGCTTATTTACTTTCTGTATCATTATTATACGTTGTTTAAGGATAAGTTAACCCTTCTGCTTCCTCTGCAGTAATAACGGTGTATCGATTTCCCGTTCGTAATCCTAACAATTCTGCTTTTTCAATTGCTTCCTGCTTCGTCTCCGCATAAGCAGCTAAATATTTTTCTCCATTGATAATTTGGCAAATTACATATTGTTTCATTACTTTCTCCTCTTACTTTTTCATTAGTTGTGCAAGTTTTTTTATACCTATTTCAATTTCTTCTAATGTTGCGTATGAATATGGATACAAATTTTCATTTCTTCTATACAATATACACTATCATAATAAATTTAAATAGGAGGAAATATGATGAGTGAAGCAATTATTCATGGGATCATTCTTGCATTTGGTCTTATCATTCCATTAGGTGTTCAAAATGTTTTCGTCTTTAACCAAGGTGCGAGCCAACCAAACATTTGGAGGGCAGCCCCTGTCGTATTAACTGCCTCTATATGTGATACGTTACTCATATTGATAGCGGTACAAGGTGTTTCCCTTGTACTCCTTACTTTTTCTTGGCTAACTAACTCGTTATATATAATTGGATTTTTCTTTCTCCTATACATGGGCTTTGTTATTTGGAGAAGTACCCCTTCCAACGATGTAAAACAAGAAAAAAGTATGCCAGTAAAAAAACAAATACTTTTCGCTGCATCGGTTTCATTATTAAATCCACATGCAATTTTAGATACAATCGGTGTAATTGGAACAAATTCGATTCAATACATAGGAAATGAAAAATGGGCTTTCACACTTGCAACTATTATCGTATCTTGGATTTGGTTTATAAGCTTAGCTTTAGCGGGGAAATTTCTAAAAAGGCTAGACTCAACCGGAAAGACAATCGTATTATTAAATAAATTTTCTGGTCTCATCATATGGAGTGTCGCACTTTATATGTTAAAACAAGTTATTTATTCCTAATGAACGAAAGAGAATTGCATGTTACTGAAAACATCATGCAATTCTCTTACAAATTATGAAGTAGGTTCTGGTTTCTTTTTTACGTTCTTTGCATCTTTTGCTGGTTTAATCCAAATGATTGCTATAGCAGCACCAATCCCAGCGAGAATACTTGTTACATAAAACACTTCATGGTCAGCACCTTTCATGAAAAAAGAGTATAGAGGTGGTCCAGCTGCTACACCGATAAATCGCATAGAACTATAAAATGACGTAACCGTCCCCCTTTGCTCCTTTTCAATTCCTTGTGTAATGAGAGCATCTAAACATGGGAGTGCCATACCAATTCCTACCCCCATAATAACGAGACAAAGAAGTAGTAAATAAATTCCTTTTATAAATAAAGGAATGATGACTGATGCAGCAGCCATTAAAAAACCAATGTAAATACACTTCTTCATCACATTTTGGTTATCTCCAATTTTTTTGCCAGCCATATATGAACTAAGTGAGAGTACAAGTAACGGGATTGCAAGTACACACCCTTTCCAAATACCATGAATGTCATACTTTGATTCCAATATAGTTGACAAATAAAAGAGAATTCCGAATAAAATAAGCATAATAATTGCACCTAATGCAAAAATGGCAATTAACCATCTTCCTTTTTCTCGAAACGTAGCAAGAATTGATTTTATAAACTCTTTAAGCGGTGGTACTTCTCCTTCTTGTTTCTTTGCCTTTACTAGAACAAGTAATAAAACAATTGATACTACGCATAAAACTGGAATCGCCCAAAACGGCAAGAACCATACAATGGCAGCCAGAGCAGACCCTAAAATAGGGCTCAACACTTTCCCAAATGTATTGGATGTTTCGATGATTCCTAAACCTGTACTAACTTGTTTTTCATCTTTGTATAAATCACCAACACACGGTATAACAACTGGCATTGCACCAGCAGCACCAATACCTTGAATCGCTCTACCGATCAATATCCAAGTGTAGGGATTATCAACTTTCCAAGATACCCAACCAGTTATCGCTCCTCCTATAGCCGCAATCAGCAAACTCGGAACCATTACCATCTTTCGTCCCCATCTATCTGATAAATAACCAGCAATCGGTATAAGTAGAATGGCTACGATAGAATAAATGGTAATAATCATGGATACTTGAAACGATGAAATATGTAATTTCTTTTCAATAGTCGGCAGAATTGGAATGAGCATTGAATTCCCTAATGTCATAACAAGTGGAACTGATGCAAGCGCAATCAAACAACAGTTTTCTTTTTTTAACATGTTGGCTTCGAAACCTTTCATCATATATTTCTTACCATATAATAGCCCTGCTGGAACGTAACTTTTCATTCCACCAGGGCTATTACATTTTTACTACTTCCCATTCACAACAAAAGAAATTGGGGAAAATATAGTATTATTCCTATTCTTTGAATCCAGTTCACAATATATCCATACCAATTAATTGAAAAAAAAAGAAAGGAAGAATCCTTCCTTTCTCCTATAACCTTCTACAATTAGCGAGTATATCCGCCACCAAGTTGTTGTTCTGCCATCGCTACAAGGCGTTTTGTAATTTCACCGCCTACAGAACCGTTTGCACGTGAAGAAGTATCAGCGCCAAGTTGTACACCAAACTCTTGTGCAATTTCATATTTCATTTGATCTAAAGCCGCTTGTGCTCCATGTGATGCTAATTGATTAGAATTACGATTTCTAGCCATTACCAATCACCTCCTTATTTATATATAAATTGTGTTAAATTTTAATTTAAATACATGGTAATTTTTGGTTATTTATATTTTTAAAAAAGAGTCTCTACAATGAGAGACTCTTACATCATTTTATACTAAGAAGTTACTACTTCTAAATTTCTATTTGTTAGTACTTTCATTTCTTCTTTTCATATATCTTTCGCATTATGTCCAAACCATTCGAGTGAAACAAAAAAGGTATACTTTAATTGGTATACCTCTTTCAAACATACACTTTACATAATAATATTATTAATATCTTTCCAACAATACGCTGTCTCTTCCACCTGTAATCTTTCTAAAAATTTTGTATCCATTTTTTCTGGATTAAACTTTTCATAAAACGTTTTAGAAGGGTTATTCGTAACAACCCATACTAAAAGTGATTGCATATTATTGTTTGTACATTCAGATAGTAAAGCTTGAAATAACTTTTGTCCTATTTTCATGCCTTGATACTCTTGTAAAAGGTAAATCGCATATAATTCTCCATCACAATTATATGTACAAGTTCTTTCTGCTCCTCCATCGATGAATCCAACTATTTCTCCATTTAACGTCTCTGCTACAAATCTAAATTGATGGTTACTTTCTTTTTGAAAAATGTTTTCCCATTGTTTTTCCCGTTTCTCATATGTTATATTTTCTAAAATCTCGTTAGGGAATATGCCTTGATATGTCGTTTTCCAACTATCAGCGTGGACCTTTGCTATACCTGGTATATCATCTTTTATCGCTCTTCTAATATGTATTTCCATCATTTCTCCCCCTCGTTTACTCATCATTATATCAATTTACTTCCTTAAAAATCCAAACAAAAAAGAGTGAATTCACTTCACTCTTTTTTGTTACAATTATCTACTTTCCACTTCAACTGAAACAACACGATCTATCTCTTTTAGTGAGCTATATAACTCAGTTGTATATAAATCTTCTGGAGCTAAAATAACCATCTCTAATTGCTGAAATGCTCCACTATCTATATCTTTAATCTTCACGCGTTTTACATGCATTCCTAAATTTTTAATCTGCTTAAATATACCATCTAACTCATGATGCTCTTTTACAGTAATTTTAATAGACAAGTCCTTTTGTCTTAATGAATACGGTCCTGCAATTTTCACAAGTTGCGGAAGTACATTAATTGCTAAAATAATTAAAATCATAGCAACCGTCGCTTGTAAATAAAATCCTGCTCCAATCGCAATACCTAAAGCTGAAGCAGCCCACACCATAGAGGCGGTCGTTAATCCAGAAATAACGTCATTACTTCTTCGTAAAATAACACCTGCTCCAAGAAAACCAATTCCACTCACAATTTGAGCAGCTAAACGCATGGGATCCATATTTGTATGCCCTGGAACAGAATATACATGTACAGATTCAATTGAAACCATCGTAATTAAACAACTTGCTACAGAAATAACCATACTTGTTTTCACACCAAGTGGTTTATTCTTTAGCTGCCTATCTATCCCGATGAATAATCCTAAAAAGAGTGCTAAACCTAATTTGAGTAAAAATTCATATGACATATTTCCAGTCTCCTTACTTTACAATGTTTCCCTTGGAATAATTCACTATAACTCTTTTATGATATCAATTCCAGTCTTTTCTATTCATTTAACGTAAAAAACCGAAAAAACATTTGTGACGATGTTTCTCCGGCTTTTTATTACGCTTAAAACTCTTCTTTATTTCTTATCTTTAATCTTAATCTCTGCATCTTTGTAGAATGCTAATTTACTGTCATTATACTCTTTTGTAAAATTGTTAAATTGCTCTTTTGATTTTTGTGCTTCCATAGTTAATTCATTAACAGCCTTAACTTTTTCACCAATCTCTTTTAATTTCGTTTCTTTTACTTTTAATTTTTCATACAATTCTTTTTCGGTCGCTAACGCCTTCGTATAATTTTCATTCATCTTTTGGAATGCATCATAACGATTTTTATACGACTCTTCTACTGCTTTCGCTTGTTTTTGTAACTTTTTATCTTCAAGCTTCTCTATATTTCCTTGAACAGATTTCGTTTCTTTCTGAGCTTTTTCTAGCATTTCTTTCTCATTTTTCAAAGCTTTTTCACGATTATCTACATTGGCAGTAGCCTGCTCTATTTTCTTCATAACAGCGTCATTATGATCTTTACCTTCTTGTAAAATTTGAGAATATAGTTCTTGGCCTTCCTTCTCTAACTTCTCTAATTTTTTCGCTTCATCAACTAATGATTTCTCTTGTGTCGCCGCTGTTTCAAAAGCTGTATATAGGTTTTCTTCTGGTTTTTCACCGAAACAACCTGTTAATAGTCCTACTGATAGTGCTCCAACTACTGCTACTTTTCCATACTTCAACGTTCATTCCTCCATTACATACGGTTATCATGCCAGAAATTCACTGGGAAGTGACTCTCTTCATGATAAGCTTCAAACTCATAACCCTTTTCTTTTAACCCTTTTAAAATTGCTGGCACAGCAGCAACTGATTGCGGATGAATATCATGCATTAAAATGACTTCTTGTGGTTTTGTTGCATTTGTTAATACATTTTGAGCAATTTGTGCTGCAGCTGCATCAACTTGCATTTTATTATATTTCCAATCTAATGAATCAATTGTCCAATCCCACACTTTAAAGCCGCCCTCTACCACTTTATTTCGAAGACTTTCATTTAATCCAGGCATTGAACCGTATGGTGGACGTGTTAATTTAGGTGATTTCCCAATAATATTGGCGATTAAGCTTTGATCTTCTTTCATCTCATTTACATACTCGCCATTTTTATATAACTTTGCAAAATTATGCGTCATAC
The DNA here is from genome assembly GCF_027715825.1 of Bacillus cereus group sp. Bc061. Lineage (NCBI taxonomy): Bacteria > Bacillati > Bacillota > Bacilli > Caryophanales > Bacillaceae > Bacillus > Bacillus cereus group sp. Bc061. The sequence goes on along the minus strand of NZ_JAQFTZ010000001.1, from coordinate 529,732 downwards.
TATGCATTCCTACATAATGACCTTCTGCATTTTCTCGTTTCACTAAATCTGGAAACTCTTTTACATTCGCTCCAATTAAAAAGAATGTCGCCTTCGCATCATGTTGTTTTAACGTATTTAATAATTCAGCCGTATATTTCCCCGGGCCATCATCAAATGTAAGATAAGCAACTTTTCTTTCCTTGCCATTAAAACGACTTGGTGCCGTTTTATTCATTTCTACTTTCGGTTGTTCACTTGCGAGTTGTACTACATTTTCTTGTTTTGCAACAGCCTTTGCTGGTGAAGTAATGGATTGAAACATGAAATACCCAATAGCTACTGCTGCAATCGCTATTAAAACGAATACTACTCGTTTAATTTTAAAAGCTTTTTCCATTCTATCGAATTCCTCTCCCTATTAATCTTATATATAAATCACCCAATATAATTATACATCTATTTATTTTATTACACTATATAAACAGACCTATATATGTATTATAATGGGAGTTTTATCAAAATGGTCGTTCCTATTCCTTCTTTACTTATAATATTTATTGTACCTCCATGAAGCTCCACCATTTTTTTAACGATGGCTAAACCAAGACCCGCACCTGTAGCATAATTATTAATCTGGTAAAATGACTGTTCTATATACAGTAAATGCTCTTTAGCAATTCCAATCCCTTCGTCTTTCGCCTTTATCACTGCTTGTCCTTTATTTTTAGTCACTTCACTATATACTTTACCATTTTTATGTGAATATTTAATGGCATTTTAAACAATATTCAAGAAAATTTGCTTTAGTCTATTTCGATCTCCTATCAATTCGATTCTTTCTATAGTTTTGATGAATTGCATTTGCTTCTCTTCAGCATTAGGAGTTAATTGCCAAATCTTCTCCTCTAGTATATCGTATAATTGCACCTTTTGTTTATATAAATTGAAATGATTTAAGTATAAAAAATCGTTACAGAAAAGTTACAAATCCATCTCGATAAAAAAAGATTGGCAAAGGCCAATCTTTTTTTATTATTCATTTCGAACTGGCTTTGGTGTTACACCTAAATGTTCATTTAATTTTTTCGAAATATCTTTCACATTTTTTTCATTTGGAATGTAATAATAAATGCCTCCGATACGTTTATCCGTACCTTCCACTTGCATTTTTTCCATTTCCAAATTAGATCCTGCCATATTTTTCGTAATAGCAAGCATATCATCGAAAGTTAAGTTCGTTTTCATATTTTTATCAACCGCATCAAGTAAAGAGCCCATTTTGCTAATAGATTGAACAGACATCGCTTTTTTAGCAATTGCTTCAATTACAAGTTGTTGTCTTTGACCACGCATTGCATCACTGTCAATTTTACGCGTTCTTGCAAGCGCAAGTGCTTGTTCTCCATTTAAATGTTGGTAGCCTTTCTCTAAATGAATCATACCTGCTTGGTCTTTACTATCTTGTTCAGTGAAAGTAACTGGTACATCAATATCAATACCACCAAGTGAATCGACAATTTGTACGAATGATTCAAAGTTAAACTTCACATAATAATCAACAGGAACATTTAAAAATCTTTCCACTGTATCGCGTGTACTTTCAACACCACCAAATACGTGTGCATGTGTAATTTTATCTAATTTCTTTCTAGATGGAATATATACACGTGAATCACGCGGAATACTTACTAATTTAACTGATTTATCATCTTTATTAATTGTTGCTAATAAAAGTGCATCTGTTCGAACAGCTTCTCCGTATTGGCTTTTTCTCATTTCACTACCATCAACACCCATAATTAGAATTGAAATGTTATCCTTTAAAGGTTCAACTTCTTTATCACGCTTCGATGATTTATCAATTTGTGCATATGCATCACTTACTACTGCTTTTGCTTTATTATATATTAACGATCCATATCCTACTCCACCAAAAATAAGTAAGAACAATGGAATTATAATGAACCATTTTATTGATTTTCTTTTAGAACGTTTTTTACTGCTTCTCGTATTCTGTTCTAATTCAGAGCTCATATCCATTCGCCTCTCTTTCTCTTTCCCAATTATAATGCAAGTCTATTAACCTTCATATTGAATTTCCTTTCAATTACCTTACAATTTTGTAAGGTTACTGCGCAAATCCAATATGTACTCCATTTCACATTATACTCTCGTGCTTATTTTTGGCAAGTCACTATTTATATAAAATTATTTTTTAAATTCATATATTATAATTTTATTAGTTTGGTGTATACATAGTTTGCTTTCCATTATTAATAATGAAAGCTGATTTTGCTTTTATTTTCGTCTTTTGTATTTCTATCTCTTCATTTGAGAAATTCACAATAATTTCAATATTTTTTCCATACGAAGCTGATTGTACTAACTTATCTTCTGACAAATATGCAAAGTTCGTCATTTCTTCTTTTACTGCCTTTTCATGAACTTCATTCCAAACTTTCAGGTGCTGCGTAATTTCTTGTTTATGCTTATTCCACTCTACTTTATCTAAATGGTACAACGGAGGAACGTTATACAATAATTCGTATAACATACGGTTTCTAACCTCATCTTTTACTTTCAAGCTTCCCCATTCCCAGTGGTGCGTTGTAATTACAGAATCATTGTATACTAATTTATATAATGGTACTGAATATGCAGGATTTAAATATACTTGTTTATACTCTTCTTTTAACGGTACTTGTTTCGCATATTTTTCTGGAACATTTTGATTCGGTGACCAATATCCACCTACATAATACGGACTTGTTTTATTTTTTCTCATATCTTCATCGTCCCATTTAATTACAGGCGTTTCAATACCATGAGCAAATGCAATCGTACTACTAGCAAAATCATTTCCGCCTTCAGAACCAACGACCATACCCTTTTCTTGCGCAATGTAGTCCATTCGTTTTAAACGTGCTTTTAAATCTTGCTCTTGTGTCGTTATATGTTTCGCTGAATAGTCATCGTAAATTTCACCTGTCGCATCACAATCAATAAACCATGAATTATATTTAGGTCCATTTTGTAATATATCGTTCATTCGTTCTTTTACACTAGGAAGAGATAAAGTTGGATTTAATTTTCGCCCTCTACCTAAAAACCCTTGCACCTTTTCTCCATTTTTCTTCGTTACAGTAGCCTCTTCGTATAATGATGGGTCATTAAAGGATGCTGTGTTCCAATTTTTATCACTTTTTTCGTGAATGGAATGATATGAGTCATACGGACCAACTAAATACCCCATTTCCTTAGCTTCTGTCACGAAATTAGGTTGCATAAATCCTTGTTCCCAGTTTGGCAGACCAATCCACGCTTTTTCTATTCCTGCCTCTTTCATTTCCTTTAGTATGTCCGTTCCATCTGCATTACCCCATTTACTTACCTCTTCAACCGCATCACCAAGTAGCGACTTTAATAAATGCTTATTTAAGCTATACAATTCTGTATTCGTTAAGTGACCTACACCTTTCTTTAATAGCACACTAGCTTCCTGATTAACGTTTTGAAAAATATCATCTTTATAAAATTCTTTCATTGATAACACTTCGTTTATATAACGTAAAATAACATTTTTTTGATACTTATCAATGAAATCTTGTTTACTTACTTGATCTAATACATTCAATTCCCCAGGCTCTGAACTATATTTTTGAATAAGCTCTTTTATATGGCTAAACAAAGGGCTATTTATTTTCTCTCTTAGCTTTGGCCAATTTACATTACTTTCTGATAAGCCATTTTGATTCCAAAAATAAAAATGAGCTGCACCGTAAAGCTTTTCTATCTCTTTATTTTTTCTAGCCTTTTCTTTTAATGTTTTAAATTCACCTTTTCGAGCGATATTGTCTTTATACAGTTTAGCAATACTTACTACATCATTATTTGTCACATATACTTGAAATCCATATGTTTTATTTTTATTTATACGCGGAAATTCATGTATAAAATCAAACCCGATTTTCGGATCCGAATGAAATTTCACCTCATTATTAAACATATTGTTCGCGATATATACAATTGAATATTTCAAACCATTTAATGCGAAAAACTTCATAGAAAATGATTCAGCAAATGAATATGCATCATCCTTTAAAAACTTCTTCCAATTTTCATCATTACTCGAAATTTGCTTCCCTTCCCATAACGGAAGTGTATAATTTTCAGCTTGTACTTTCGGCCAAGTAAAGCTTTCTGCACCAGTCGATTCTACTTCAATATTTAAGTGATCTTTTTTCTTCTCTAGACTCACTTTTACTTTTTGATCTGGATATTCCCAAGATGTACGATCCTTTTCTTTTTTTACATTCAACACCTTCATTTTCGGCAAGGGCTGTGATGCCAGTGCCTTTACGCCATCATGTTCTACAATTAACGTGAAAGTCTCTGGATTGACATCATAAGTAAATTCTTTATACGTTGCTTTCTTTATTTTAGACTCTTGAACAGTATTGCTACCTTTTACATCACACCCGACTAAAGTCGAAAATGACATCGTTGTAAGAAGACATATTGCTATCATTTTTTTCATCTTCTGCACCTCCACCACTGAATATACAGAGGCTTTGTTACAGGAATGTGGCAAAAAAATAGAACCAGCATAATGCTAGCTCTATTTTTGGGATTAAAAATAAATATATATGGGCAACTATAATCTGCTGAATATATATAGTACAATAACCGTGTTTTTTCATCCTCACTAATTATAAAAGCAAATCATTCAAAGCTTTAACATGCATTTCTTAACTAAAAAAATAAGTGTATATAATATACGCTAAAACTAGCACTAAAATTACTATCGCTGTACCTTTCCAATTCATACCACCCGCCATATCAACTGGACTACCCGTTTCAGCTCTGTTGAGCCCATCATGTAAAGAACCGGTAGAATTGTTTTTCAATTCACTTTGCCTTATACGTTCTCTTTTTTCTTCCGGTAACTCTTTCTTCATATGATCCGTTCACCTCCAAGTTAATATACTCTTTACTAAATTATACATTCATATTTTTCTTTTATATGCAAACATATTTACAACATAAAGAAAGCTAGCGATACTAGCTTTCTTTATAATCCAATATGTTCTTCTTTATTTACAGTAATCCCTCTATGATCAATTTCTAGCTCACACACTTTCATAGACGTAAATACTCTCGCTAATTGCTCAGCAATTTCTTGACGTTTCTCATACGGCGTTAATATAAAAATAGATGGTCCTGCACCGCTAAGCGCTGTACCGTATGCACCGAATTCTTTTGCACATTTACGAATAGATGGTAATAACGGTACAAGCTCTAAACGATACGGCTCGTGAAAATGATCCCTTTCCATCATTTCGCCTACAACTTTCCATTTCTTTTGACATAAAGCAGCTACTAATACATTACTTATTGCACTAGCCTTAACAGCTTCATGAAACGGGAATACATCTGGTAATACAGATCGACTTTCATCTGTATTTAGCTCTTCATTTGGAATAAGAGAAATAACACCTAATTCCTTACTTTCAATTCTTACAACCGAAACATTCTTCCCATCAAGTGCTCCGATTACAGTTCCTCCTAATATAGAAGCAGCAACATTATCAGGATGACCTTCAAAATTTGTAGCAATTTGAACTCTTTGATCAGTCGTTAAGTTCAATTTTCCGAGTTGATTCGCAAGCTCTATCCCAGCTACAATTGCTGATGCACTACTTCCTAGACCTCTTGTTAGCGGAATGTTACTAGTAACTTCTATTATATAGGGTGATAAAGAAGGACATACTTTACATGCCGTGCTAACAATTAAATTTTTATCGTCTGTCGGAATTGAATCTTCAAAGGAATGGATTACTTGCCATTTATCAGCTTTTTCTTTAACTACTACATGTAAATATAATGACAAAGCTATTCCTACTGAATCGAATCCAGGTCCAACATTCGCTGTACTAGCAGGAACACGAATACTTAATGGTATCACGACATAATCACCCCTTTAATATGCTCTTTAATTTGTTCTATATTATTTGAAACACTTGCAATATCTAATGTATTAGAAGAAATTGCGATATCAGGATCTTTCAAGCCGTTTCCAGTTAAAACTGCAACAACTGTTTCTCCTTTTTTGATTTTTCCAGATTGAACATGTTTCATTACGCCAGCTAATGAAGCATTCGATCCTGGCTCAGCGAAAACCCCTTCCGATTTTGCTAATAATCTATACGCATGTAAAATTTCTTCATCTGATACCATATCTATTTCACCGTGAGATTGCTCAGCAGCCTCTACTGCATATGACCAACTTGCTGGGTTACCGATGCGAATCGCTGTTGCAATTGTTTCTGGCTCGTCAATTACATGCCCTTTTACAATAGCAGCTGCTCCTTCCGCTTCAAATCCATGAATTCTTGGCTTCTTATATCCTTTTTCTTTCTCATATTCACAGAAACCCTTCCAGTACGCTGTAATATTCCCAGCATTCCCAACAGGAATCGCTAAAACATCTGGTGCACTTTGCAATTGGTCACAAATTTCAAATGCTGCTGTTTTTTGCCCTTCAATTCGATAAGGATTTACCGAGTTAACTAATGTGATTGGCTCTTCTGCAGCAATATTTCTTACAGCCTTTAGTGCATCATCAAAATTTCCTTCTATTGAAATAATTTCAGCACCATAGGCAACTGCTTGCGCTAATTTTCCATGTGCAATTTTCCCTTCTGGGATTACGATAATACATTTCATTCCAAGACGTGCCGCGTATGCTGCGGCCGATGCTGATGTATTACCTGTTGACGCACAAATAATGGCCTCTGAACCTTCTTCTTTCGCCTTCGCAACTGCCATTACCATACCACGATCTTTAAAAGAACCTGTCGGATTCGCTCCTTCATACTTACCGTATAACTGAATTCCTAATTGTTTTGATATATTTAATAACGGGATAAGCGGTGTATTCCCTTCCATTAAGCTCACATCAGGTGTATTTTCATTCACTGGTAAATAAGAAGCATACTGTTTTAATAATCCTTTATACATATTGTTTTTCCTCCTCAATAATGTAATAACTGTTTATTTCACTTGCGACATCTTCTATCGCTCCTAAAACTCGTTCAAATTGATACTTTGAAGTTTGATGTGTCACAACAACGACTTCTGCAAGTTCACGATTTAAAGGTAATTGAATCACTTCTTTTAAACTTACAGAATAATTAACGAAACATTCTGTTATTTTTTGCAACATCCCAGGTTCATCTCGTAATGAGATACGTAAGAAATATTTCGAAACGACTTCTTCATCCCCTTGTAATTCGTACGGCTCTGGTTCTTTTAACGCACTTTTATTTTTCTGAACTTGATTCATATTTTTAACGATTGAAATAATATCACTTACTACAGCAGAACCAGTCGGTAACTTCCCAGCTCCAGGTCCGTAAAACATTACTTCCCCTACTGCTTGACCGTGAACATATACTGCATTAAATTCATTATTTACATTCGATAATGGATGATGACTAGGTAAAAGAGTCGGTTCTACACTTAAATGAATGGCTGATCCTTGTTTCTCTGCTTTACCAATTAATTTCATTGTAAACCCTAACTTTTCAGCCATTTGTAAATCTTCTTTTTCAACCTTTCGAATCCCTCTTACTTGCACATCATCTAAAGAAACATTCATCGAAAAACCTAAGTTTGCAAGAATCGCTACCTTTCTCGCCGCATCTAGCCCATCTACATCCGCTGTCGGATCTGATTCTGCGAAACCTAATTTTTGTGCTTCCTGTAAAGCCTCTTCATACGACCATCCATTTTGACTCATCTTTGTTAACATGTAATTTGTTGTACCATTTACAATCCCCATTATTTTTTCAATTTGATCTGATGCTAATCCGTCTGTTAACCCTCTTAACACCGGAATACCGCCCGCTACACTTGCCTCATAACATAAATCACAATCATTATCGTTCGCCAGTTGGAGAAGTTCTGCACCGTATACAGCCATTAAATCTTTATTTGCTGTTACGACATGTTTCTTATTTCGTAAAGCTTTAACAATATGCTGCTTCGCTTCTTCAATTCCGCCCATTACCTCTACTACAATATCAATATTTGAATCATTTAGAACTTCATCAACATGACTTGTTACTACGATTCCATCAATACAAACATCACGTTCTTTTTCTAAATCACGTACAGCGACTGTCTTCACTTTCACTTCATACCCTGTATCAAGTGCAATTTTTTTATAATGTTCTTTCAAAATATGGACAACACCACTTCCGACCGTACCTAATCCTAACACCCCTACATTAACAACATTATTCATCTTCTAATCTCCTCCTACAATTTTATTTTTTATCAATCACCTTACTCTGCTTTTCAATCATGCAGGTGGTGGTTATTTCCGTACGTACAAATCGTTTCATGTTACAGCACCTCCTTTCAAAGTAATAAAAAAACACACTCATCCCTAGGAAAGGGACGAATGTGTTTTCGTGGTTCCACCCTTGTTCCAACCTAGACGTATTTCTCTCTAGATTGCTCAAGTTCAGATAACGGCTGATTCCGTCAATAATTACTAGATTACTCGTTCACTATTGAAGTTCAAAGGTGGTAAAATCATTTCTCGTGTTAGGAAGCTCACACCCTTGACTTCCCTCTCTGTAAACCGTAAAAATGATTCCGTGTCCTTATCGTTACTTTTCGTTCATGTTTATTTGTTAACTCATTATACTCGCATAAAAAACAAAATCAATACTATTTTTTAATTATTTTCAATTTTCAATCTGTAACCCATAAAAAAAACACACTCATCCCTAGGAAAGGGACGAATGTGTTTTCGTGGTTCCACCCTTGTTCCAATCTAGACATATTTCCTCCTAGATTGCTCAAGTTCAGATAACGGCTGATTCCGTCAATAATTACTAGATTACTCGTTCACTATTGAAGTTCAAAGGTGGTAAAATCATTTCTCGTGTTAGGAAGCTCACACCCTTGACTTCCCTCTCTGTAAACCGTAAAAATGATTCCGTATCCTTATCGTTACTTTTTCGTTCATGTCTATTTGTTAACTTATTATAGTTATCAACTTTTTAAAAAGCAAGCCTATTTTTGTTCATTATTTTTAAAAATACGAATCATTTTATTTTAAAATAACAAATCATCTAATATAGATTTCTACTCTTGCACATGTATTCATCACTTACAAACTAACAAGATTGATATTAAATTCTCATTCTAAAACGTTTAGAGTTTCACACCTCAACACTATATTTAAAAAGTAATTTTCTTAATACAATCTTTCCCTATAACTTTCTTCTAAAGAACGTGCAACATCCTCTTCTGAAGTATTCACTTTCGCATGCTCCAACAACATTTTTGCTGCTGAAGGTAACTCTTTTTTATGTAACCAAGATTCCGGATCCCACATTTTAGAACGAATAAAAGCTTTTGCACAATGAATATAACACTCTTCTATTTCAACAACAATTCCAAGTAGCGGATTGCGTCCATTTACCTGCATTTCTTGCAAAATTTCTTCGTCGTTTGTTATATACGCTCGGCCATTTATTCTGAGTGTCTCCCCAAGGCCTGGGATAAAAAAGATTAATCCTACACGTGGATTGGAAATAATATTCAAAATGGAGTCTATACGGCGGTTGCCTGGTCTTTCTGGAATGATAATTTTATTATGGTTTAATACGTAAACAAATCCAGGTGCATCTCCTCTCGGTGAAGCATCACACTCTCCTAATTTATTTGCTGTAGATAATACTAGAAAAGGAGATTTAGATAGAAAATCTACGCAATGGTGGTCTAATGATGAAATAACCTTTTTCAAAGCTCGCTCACTTGGTTCCCCTAATATTTTCCGTAATTCTACCTCAGTTGAAATAATCGATTTTATTTCCGTCCTCTCTATACCCACTTATACCCTCTCCTTTTTTCTTTATTTTCCCAAAATTCATTACAAATATTGTATAATAAAATTTGCAGAAAGGGGAATTAAAATGACAGAGTGGTTAACGATATTTGATTCTGAAAGAAATACACTTGGGAAGAAATTACGTGATGAAGTGCACCGTGACGGTGATTGGCACGAAACATTTCATTGTTGGTTTGTAGAAAAAGATGATGAAGATATGTTCTTATATTTCCAATTACGCTCTAAAAATAAAAAAGAAGCCCCATGTATATGGGATATTACTTCAGCTGGACATATTATGCATGATGAAGATGTACAAATTGGTGGCCTTCGTGAAATTGAAGAAGAATTGGGGCTTTCTTTTCAAACGACTGATTTAGCATATAAGGGCATCTTTAAAATAGATTATGAAATTTCAAATCTTACGGATCGCGAGTTTTGTCATATGTATTTCCACAATGTCATCGATCCACTTCCATTCGCACCAGGTGAAGAAGTAGATGATGTGATGAAAGTACATGCAACTTCTTTTCTACAACTATTAAAAAGAGAGATTTCATCTTTTACAGCTACTTCTGTTTTGAGCAATAAACCGCTAACGATAACTTTTGATGATATCTATCCATATGATCTTGCATACTATGAATTTGTTGTTGAACAAGGAAAAGACTTACTAGAAAATAATAGTTTATAAATAAAATAGGACTCCTAGCATTATATTGCATGAAGTCCTATTTTTTCATTATTGTTCAAGCATTTTTAATCTACTCTCTACTCGTATAAATAAACGAATGATTAATAACAGCATAATCACCATAATCGCTATCATTGTATGTGGATATCTAAACAGTATACTAACAACACTTCCAATTAACATCATAATGAATCCGTTTTGCTTCATCACTTCTGCACTATACCTATTACCTACATCCCATAATTCTTTATTTTTCATAGATCGTTTCGTACGATAACCATATGCCGCATTAATATCGGTCGGTGGATTTTTTTGAAGGACAATCGCCGCAAGTATAAATATAATACCTATTAAAATACTCATTCCTATGTTTATTAGTGCATACATCAATTATATTCCCTCCTAACAACCTACAGCTTCATTATACGACAAAATCCTGTTTTTTCCAATTCAACAACACATTCACTTCCGCTCTTTCGATGTTTGGAACATACTTGGCAGCGTTACAAAGCGCGCCCCTTTCGTTTTTAACTGCGGAATCATTTTGTCTAGCGCCTCTACAGATCCTTGCAGGCGTCCACCTGGAGTTGAATGTTGAAGTATGATACTACCAGGGAATGAGTTCCCTAACACATTATTTGTAATCGTATCAGCACTTACACCTTTCCAATCAACTGTATCCACACTCCACTGTACAATCATAAAGTTTTGCTCAGTTGCCCAATGCAATTGATTTTCAAGTATTTCACCATACGGCGGGCGTATAAATTTAGGAGCATAGCCGGCTATACGTTTTAATATTTCTTCCGTTTTTATAATTTGATTACGGTACTCATCCTCATTTACTTTCGCTAAATTAGGATGACTATACGTATGATTACCAATTACATGCCCTTCATTCGCAATACGCTTTACTACATTTGGAAACTTTTCTGCATTTTCACCAAGCAGGAAAAAAGTCGCTTTTACATTATGTTGTTTTAACTTATCTAATATTTTTGGCGTGAATTCTAAATCCGGTCCATCATCAAATGTAAGTGCGACTTCCGCTTTATTGTACGGTCCTGAAAATGCGTACGCATATTTTTCGACCCAAGAAAATGGTGTCCACGATCCACGTTCATCTGCTTTCATTTGTACTTCATAGCTTTGAGGGATATATGTGTATGGCAATGTTCTTATATAATCTCCGTAATAAAATAAGTTATATGGCATATAAGCATACGAAACATTTCGTTCTAGTCCCCATTGATATGGAGTAAACATTTGTGGCGAATAAAAATAATACATGATAAAAACCTCCCTAAATTTTCATATGTGATTCCTCTGCACTTTGTTAGAGAAATTGTTATTCATAAACAAAAATAAGACTGTCCGTCATTTGGACAGTCTTACTGCTGACTATTATTAATAAATTGATGTACTACCTTTCGGCAAAGCTTTCACGTGTTTTAAATAGTTCGTCACTTTATCATCATCATCTTGCGGATATCGATACCCATATGTATTAGCAATTTCATTCGCCACTTCCCTAAATAAATTACCCATGACAAAGAATGACTCCCATATGTTTTCATATTCCGCATTAGAAAATGTCCTCTTAAATTGCTCCCACATATCTTTTTCAATATATTGCTCGAAATGCTTTCCAAACTTTCCTGCATTAACTGTAAAGTCTGTTTTCATACCAATATGCCATTCTAGCATTACGATGAACATATCCCGCACTGGACCATCAAACATTCCTTTTGCATAAGAAAGTTCCTCACGCCATAACCCTTTTGCCACATTCGTACTACACCACCAAAACTCATTACAGCAACCTAAAAACTCTTTTTCTGTAGGCTTTTTTATTAAGTAATCTTTATCGCTTGCTGGCGGGAATTCTTCTATACAATTATCTTTATCGAGAAGTAATTTACTTAAACTATCTTGTCCAACGAAATTATTTATTAATTCAACTGGCACTAGTGTTAAATCAATCCGATTCCCATCCATGAACTGCATTAAATACGGAAACTTTCCGTCTCCATCTGGTGGAACTAATGACATTTCTTCCGGCATTTGTACAATCATTATTTCTCCAAATCTATGAATCCAATTATGATTAGACGTAAAGGATTGTATATCTTTTACAACATACATAATATCATAGTCTTGAAAACAATCTCTTTTCACATGTGGATTTACACGCGATCCATTCATGATGACAGCTCGGATTCTTTCATCCTCTTTTGCTGTATTCATAATTAAGTCTATCATTTCTTTTTCTGTTCTCATCTACTCACAACCTCCAATTTTTTATATAAAATATAGTGATATGTATATAGGAGGTCCACGAGCTAACTGCGTTGTATACGATACAAGTTATAATTTTTCAAACATCTTTTTCATTCTATTTATCTCCTTTCGGTATTCTTTTACGAAAATGTAAAATCTTTCGGTATTCATACATCACTCATATATTGATCAACAGCCGTCCACTTCTCAATCATACTCATGGAAATACCATCGCTTTCAATACTTTTCTACTATTCACCTTCAATTATACATAAAATTCTGTCTTATATACAAAAAATAAAGAAGGGACATCTACTTCATTACAAAATAGATATCCCTTCTTTTGTTTATACATGTATCCCTTACGGATTAGTAGACCAAAGTCCTGCTGATTTAATAAATGTACGTTTATTTAATTTCAGCTGCGCTACGATAAACTCTGCAATATCTTCTGCTTGCATAACTTTATCAGGATTTCCATCAGTTAGCCCTAAATCTACAGCCATATCTGTTGCTACTGTACTTGGAGTTAAAGCAGTTACGCGAATGTTATGTTTACGAACTTCCATCGCTAACGATTCTGTTAAGCCAAGAACACCAAATTTAGAAGCACTATATGCACTTGTTACAGGTGCACCTTTTTGTCCTGCTGTAGATGAAATGTTAATGATATCACCAGATTGTTGTTCAATCATGCTTGGTAAAGCTGCACGAGTTGCATAGTATACACCCATTAAGTTTACTTGAATGATTTTTTCCCAATCAGCAACGTCTAGTTCTAAAAACTTACCGAACTTAGAAATACCAGCGTTATTAATTAAAATATCGATAGATCCTAAACCGTTTTTTAACGTCTCAATTGCAGTAGTCACTTCTTCATATGAAGAAACATCAGCAGTCGCAATAACAGCTTTTACGCCTTCTGCTTCTACTTCTTTCGCTACAGCTTTTAAGTTTTCTTCTGAGCGAGCTAAAAGACCTACATTTACGCCCTCTTTCGCTAATGCGATCGCTACAGCGCGACCAATCCCTCTACCTGCTCCTGTAATTAAAGCATTTTTGCCTTGTAATAATTCTGCCAAGTATAACACTCCTTAATCATCTCAGTTATGTATTATATTAAAATTGTATCTATGTTTATGTAAAAAGGCAATGATGCACTTTCATGTGCGTAGGTTACTTGTAGGTAACTATAGAAAGTTCTTATTTATAATTCTCATCTTTTTTCCATAATTCATGTAAAATAGAAATAAATTCCATAAAGGAGAGCATATGCGTATAAAAAAATGGTTCTTGTCACTATCTGCAGTCGGACTATTTAGCATATTTTTGGCTATGTACTTTATATTTGGTAATCCACTATATTATAAAGTAATAGAAAAAGAAGCTAACGAATATCTCCATACTATAAAAGGATATAAGCAAAAAGAAATACAAAGCATAACCGGAAAATATACTTCCCTTTATAATATCGGCTATTATGCAGAGGTAGTATATAAAGACGAACCTTATTTTACATACTCTTATACATACGATAATAATAAAAAAATAATACAAGACAATGGCATTTTAGGAAGACATACTGAATCATTTGAGCATCTTAATTTAAATTGGTCACTGTTCGATCAACTAATACAAGGGATTCATACGAACTTACAAGAAAGAGGTTTAAGTGAAAAAAAGGATTATTCTATACGACACGTTCATTTCATTGATATAGATGATGATAAAAACGATGCAGAAGCATACGTTGACTTTAAAAAAGATGAATAATGAAGGAAAAGCTTATCAATATAGTTGCAGTAATGGGAAATGTATTTTTAAAGAGAAATAGTGTTAGAAGGTTCCCCTTCTAACACTATTTCTCTTCATGATTCGGAATACGTACAATAAATTCCGTACCACTGCCTTCCTCACTCTCGACTTTTATTTCTCCTTGATGAAGGTCGAGTACTTTTTTTACGATAGCCAAACCTAAGCCACTCCCTCCATAAGCACGATTTCGTGAAGAATCCGCTTTATAAAAGCGCTCAAAAATATGTTGCTTCTGTTCTTCAGATATCCCAATTCCCGAATCGCGAATACGTACTTCCACTACTTTCTCATATTCTTTTAACTGGATTGTAATTGTGCCACCACTTGGAGTAAATTTAATACTATTATGAATTAAATTAATCCAAACTTGACTCATACTTTCTTGGTCAGCAGTAATGTGCACTTTCTCTAAATTAAGTTCCAATTCAATTTCTTTTTCAGCCCAGAGCGGTTCACTATTTAACACAATTTGCTTTAACTGTTGATCTAATCGATAAGTTACTCTTTCTGGTGTATATTCTTCCGACTCTAAAAGGGTAAGATTCAGTAAATTTTGACTTAGTTTAGATAATCTCGTCGTTTCCGTTTCAATAATGGTAAGGTAATGCTCTCTCTTTTCCTCGGAAAGATTGTTATCTTGTAGCGCTCTAGCAAATCCTTTTATAGAAGTTAATGGTGACTGTATTTCATGAGAAACATTCGATACAAATTCCTGGCGCATTTTCTCCATCGCATTTAGTTCATCTGTCATATCATTTATACTTTTTACGAGCACACCAATTTCTCCATCATATTTCTCTTCATTTCGTATTTTTACGGAGAAGTCCCCTTTTGCAATTTTTTGTATCGGTTCAATAATAGTCCAAATCATCGCCTCTCGCTTCGGTCTCATTAATACTGCAATTAATATCCAAAGAAGAATCATAAATATAAAACTGAGTATGTCACTAATGAGGTAGGTAACAAAAGGAGATAAATGTATTGCAAGTGCATCCAATATACTAGATGATACATAAAATGCTGTAGACCAAATAATAGTAAGAAAAGAAAAGAGTGCTATTATCGCTCCCGTTACTTTTAGCATCTTGAATTTACTCATTCGCTCTCTTCTTCTCATTTACTTACCTCTAAGCGATATCCTAAGCCTCTTATCGTTTTAATACTAAATCTCGATTTCTCTTCTTGGAACTTCTCACGTAACCGATTCATATGAACATCTAATGTTCGCTCATTTCCTTCAAAATCATATCCCCATACATCTTCAATTAATTGCTCTCTCGAACAAGTTCTTCCTACTTTAGAGCCTAAAGTAAATAGCAATTCGAATTCTTTTAACGGTAACGTAACCGTTTGTTCTCCAATTGTAACTTCAAATGTTTTACGATTTAACAGTACAGTTCCAACTTGAATTGATTGCGACACTGTAATTTGGTAACGTTTCAATAACGCCTTAACCCTCACTACTAGTTCTATCGGATCAAATGGTTTTACAAGATAATCATCCGTACCAAGATGAAATCCTTTTACTTTTTGAGACGTTTCCCCTTTAGCAGTTAACATCAAAATCGGAATATCATAGTACTTCCTTAATTCGAAACATACATCAAATCCATCCATATTCGGCATCATGATATCAAGAATAACCATATCAACTTTCACTTCATCTATTTTTTGAAGTGCATCTAGACCATCAATTGCTTCATATGTTTGAAATCCTTCCCGCTCTAAAAATACAGAAACAAGTTCTCTAATATGCGGATCGTCATCTACTATTAAAATTTTTGGTAGCAAAGAAAACCTCTCCTTTCTACGTAGCATCTTTCATATAACTTTTAAAAATGAATCACCAGCGGAGTATAAGCCCCACTGATGATTCATTTTATAATACGCCCTCTTTAATTTTCAATTGTTGCGTTGCAAATTCACGATACATGTCATGTGTGCGTAACAATTCATCATGTGTACCACTTCCTGTAAGATTCCCTTTTTCAATAAAGATAATTTTATCTGCATCTACAACAGTAGACAGTCTATGTGCAATAACTAACGTTGTTCTGCCTTTCATTAAGTTATTTAATGCCTTTTGAACGACGGACTCGGACTTACTATCTAAACTTGAAGTTGCCTCATCTAACATAAGAATTTGTGGATTTCGAAGTAATGCTCGGGCAATGGCAATTCGCTGCCTTTGTCCTCCGGAAAGCTTCACACCACGCTCTCCAACTTCTGTTGCATAAGCGTTTGGCAAATCATGAATAAATGCATCCACATATGCCATCGCTGCTACTTTTTCAATTTCTTCATCTGTTACTTCCCCCTCAACACCGTAACAAATATTATCACGAATTGTTCCATCGATTAACGGACTATCTTGTGAAACGTAACCAATTTGACGTCGCCATGACTGTAATGAATAGTTCGTAATTGCATCTTTTCCTAATTTAATGGCACCGCTAGTTGGCTCATAAAAACGTTCTAATAGTGAGAATAACGTCGTTTTCCCGCTACCACTTGGCCCTACAATTGCTGTTACTTTTCCAGATTCAATTGTGAAATCAATATTCTTTAACACTTGCTCTTCTTCGTTATACTCGAAATGTACATTTTCAAGAACAATTGGTTGCTTAGCATTTGTGACTTTCACACCAGTTTCATGATCTTCTACTTCATATTCTAAAATTGTATTAATTCTTTCCGTTGCACCAATCGCCTTTTGGAATTGTGTAAAGAACATAGATAATTGACTCATCGGCATTATAATTTGAACTAAATATAAAATAAACGCTACTAGTTCCCCAGTTGTTAATGCACCACTAGAAACTCTCATCCCACCATATCCTACGATAATAACAAGCAGTGCCATTAAAACAAACGACATAACTGGTGAAATTAACGCTTGCACTTTTCCTTCTTTCAAACCAAATTGCAATAACTTTTCGATACCTTTATTTCCAGTTTCATATTCTCTTTTTTCTGTGTTCGAAGATTTCACTAAACGAATTTCTGATAATACTTGCGTTAGCACACTTGTAAAAGAAGCTGTTTCATCTTGAAGCGCTTTTGAAATCTTATACATTTTTCTTCCTAGTGGAACTAAAATCAGTACTGATAATGGAATAACCGTTAAAAGTAAAAGTGTCATTTTCCAATCTAAAACAAATAATACAATTAATGATCCGACGATTGAAATACCACCTGTTAGTAAGTTTGACAAATGCTCAGAAATTAATGTCTTCACAACACCTGTATCATTTGTCATTCGGCTAATTGTATCGCCTGTTCTATTTTGATCATAATAAGATACTGGCAATATAAGTACCTTTTTCCACAAACGTTCTCTTAGTCCAGCTACAATCTTCTGTCCTATATAATTTAATAAATATATAGACAATCCTGCAGCTATAGTTTGCATAATAAAGAATGCAACTAATCCAACAATTTGTCCTGTACTAATTGAGGAAAGTGAAAAATTATCTACTAACCCTTTCGTTAACATCGGAATAAATAAACTTGCTCCCGTAGAAAGCAAACTCATTAATAACGCAAAAATAAGAATCCCTTTCGGAGGCTTTGTATCTTGAATAAGGCGTAAAAACTGCCTCCAATTCCCTTTTTTCTTTATTTCATCTCTAACTTCCATTCATGTTCATCTCCTCGTGTTAAACAAAACTGTTCTTTCTAAAAATAGAATACAATACAAATGTAAACTGAATGTAAACACACATTTTGTATTTTTACAAAATATACATAAAAACTCATCTTTACAACAGATATAAACATCTGATATTATTACCTGGTACTTAATATTATTCTATGTGAATTATAAATAACTAATTTAAAATACTATATAAATCTCCAGTTATTGAAAGGAGTATCCTTTTTGCAAACAAATATACATTCCGAAAAGGAAACAATTATTTTTATTCATGGATTAGTTGGCAATCGTCGTGCCTTCAAAAAAGAGCATAAACGATTTTCAACCTCCTACAACATTATTACGTATGATTTATTAGGTCACGGCGATGATAAAGGTGAAGCTATCGAATTTTCATTACAACGCCTCGTTGATCAATTATTGAATTTATACGAAAAAGAAGGCATTCAAAAAGCTCATATTTGCGCCTTAAGCTATGGCTGTTATATCTCTACCATTTTTGCACAAATGCACCCAGAAAAAGTATTAAGCATTTGTCATATTGGCGGCCATTATAATAATCCTTCTCTTTTATATAGCGTATTTCAAAAATTTTGGGAGAAACGAGGAGACGATTACTCTAAATGGCTCTCTCAATACGCAAATACCATTTTTCCAAGTGGCATACTAAAAGCAAACCCATTTGCAGTCATTTCAAGAAATATTTATTACCGTTTCGGATTGCAATTACATTCATCAATTATTGTCCAATCATTACGACATCGGTTAGAATTCGATTTAAAATCTAAATTAAAATCACTTCCCCACCCTATACTATGGGTAATGGGTGAACATGATCATCTCTATAAATCTTGTCTTTTTGATTTAAAGTCCATTCTTCCTAACGTTTTATATAAAGAAATACCGTTAGCAGGACATGCAGCAAATTTATTTCGCCCTAACTATTTCCATGACCTATACGATCGATTTTTAAACGGGAAGTTAAAGTAAAAACTACTATACTCCCAATTTATTCAACTATAAAAAGGCTTCCCAAGTTTCCCTGGAAAGCCTTTTCTCTATTCGAAAAGTATATAAACTACTTTTTCTTAGTATGCTTTTGTGTAACCTAAAAGGTGCTTGCTCCAGTAAGAGTTGCTTACTGAACTAATACGTACGCCAGTTGCATCAGTTTCTGCACTAATGAACTGACCGTTTCCTAAGTAAACACCCATGTGAGAAGGACCTGATTTATAAGTGTTTTGGAAGTATACTAAATCACCTGGTTGTGGATTGCTAGTTTTTGTTTTAGAGCTCCAGTATCCAGCAACTGTTTGACGAGCGCCTTTATGACCAGTTTGATTTAATACGTAGTGAATGAATCCACTGCAGTCAAAACCAGCAGGTGTTGTACCAGCAGTTCTGTATGGTGAACCATTTAAAGATCTAGCGAAACCAGCGATTGAAGATGTATTTCCACCTGTTGTTGGTTTTTGTACGTCTTTACCTGGTTGTTGAACGTTATTTGTAACGTTATTGTTATTTGTAACGTTGTTTACTCCGCCTTTTACAAACTTAACGAAGTCTGCACTTACGTAACCTGCACGGCCGTTATGGTTAATTTTGTACCAACCATTTTCAGCGCCAGTAACGTTTAATACTGTACCGTTTGTTACGCCACCAATTACAGCGTTGTATGTAGCTGGGCCTGTACGTACTTTTAGAGCACCAGTGTTAACAACATAAGAACCACCAGTTTGAACTGTAGTAGTATTGTTGTTTGTAGTTGGTTGTTGTGTTTGGTTAGATACAGCAGAACCACCTTTTGTTACGAAGTCTTTGCTTACGTATCCAGTTCCACCATTGAAGTTGATTTTAAACCAATCTTGTACTTCACCAACAACTTGTACTGTTTTACCTTTATTTACAGAGCCTAATACTGTATGAGATGTACTTGGGCCTGTACGTACGTTAAGTGAAGAAACGTTTACTGTGTAAGTACCAGTTCCTTGTTGAACAGTAGTTCCTGTTTTACCACCAGTCGTTACGAAGTCACCACTTACATAACCAGTTTGACCGTTTACAGTTACTTTGAACCAACCGTTTTCTTGTCCAATTACTTGTAGTACTTGACCTTGTTTTACTTTAGAAATAACGCTATGTCCTGTACCAGCACCTGAACGAACATTTAATACATCAGCAGTTACTGTGTATTTTAAGTCAGATTTTGTTTCTACAGTTTTTGTTTCAGTTACAGTCGTTTGAGTTTGAGTTTGTCCATTAATTTCTTTTAGCGCTTCGTTTGAAACTTGTGCTTGAGCAGAATCCATACCTGGAACTGCAACACCTACTACAGAAGCTGCTGCTAAACCTGCAATTACTTTTTTCATAAGTTGTCTTTACTTCCTTTCCCTACTATCCTCTTTAAAAAAACTTATAAACTTAATACTTTACAATATTATCAAAGTAAAATATTCATTAAGTTCCATTTTTTAGCAAGAGTTTTATTTTTCACACAGAGTTCATTTTAAATGAATGAAGTGAAATCCGTGTGAACTTCATGTGAACTTTACCATTAAACTCACTCTTTTTGCAATGCTTTTTTCATATTTCTTATGTATTTCATTGAAAATTCGACATACCATTCATTATCTTAGTAAATATTTTTCTATCCACTTTTAAAAATTCTATTCATCTAACACAATGCAAAGAATGTATTACTTAGTATAGTTCCTCCCATGAAGCATACTCTTATCATGACAAAAAACACTTTTTTTATCAATAGTATAATATTTTTAGAAAACTATTTTTGATACTATCTATCACTTTT
The DNA here is from genome assembly GCF_027715825.1 of Bacillus cereus group sp. Bc061. Taxonomy (NCBI): domain Bacteria; kingdom Bacillati; phylum Bacillota; class Bacilli; order Caryophanales; family Bacillaceae; genus Bacillus; species Bacillus cereus group sp. Bc061. The sequence goes on along the minus strand of NZ_JAQFTZ010000001.1, from coordinate 508,590 downwards.
AAAAGATTTGACGATTTGTAAGATTTAACTTCAAAAATTCTGTTCTAATTTGACGAAAGTACACATTCCGCTACCCATTTTTAACTGTCTATGGAATTTATAGGGTATTTATATTATCATATATATAGTAGCGTCTTAATCTATACACATTTTATTTACCCTACACGGAAAGCAATTGAATTTTAAGATGAGCGTTTTATTGCTTGCAAATAGTGGAATCAAAAGGGAGGTATATTTATGAATAACATAATAGATGATCCTATAAATAAAAATATAGAACTGTACTATGCTTTTTTTCAATTCGTTTCAATTATTACCTTACAAAAAATATCAACTATTGAAACACGTAAAAACGAATTAAAAAATCAGATGAAAAATTCCTATCAAAAAAATCCTTACTACTTATAAAAAGGTGAACAGGTTGTATCCCTGTTCACCTTTTTATAAGTAGCAAAACCCCGATTGGTTCAAATAATAATTAGTGGGGGATAAACAATTCCCCCACTCGTTCCTACATTATTTATAAATTTTTACACGGTTTTCTAAAGGCTGGTATTCTTTTTCACCTGCAGGTACAACCGGTTTACCAAACGGCATTTGCGCAATAAGCTTCCAATTTTCTGGAACTCCCCATTCTTTTCTCACTTCTTCATCAATTAATGGATTGTAATGTTGCAATGTAGCACCAAACCCTTCAATTTCCAAAGCTGTCCAAATTGCAAATTGTAACATTCCAGAGGATTGCTGAGACCAAATTGGAAAGTTCTCTTTGTATAATGCAAATTTTTCTTGCAGTTCTTCCACCACTTCACTATCTTCGAAGTATAGAACTGTTCCATAACCACTTTTAAATGCATTCATTTTTTCTTCCGTAGAAGCGAAGTTATTTTCAGGTACAATTTTTCGTAACGTTTCTTTCGTAATATCCCATAACTTATCGTGTTGTTCTCCAAGCAAGACGACAACGCGAGCACTCTGAGAGTTAAAAGCTGAAGGTGTATGTTTTACAGCATGATAAATCACTTCTTGAATTTTTTCATCAGAAACTACTTGTTCTTTACTAATTGCGTAAATAGATCTTCTGTCTTCAATCGCTGAGTAAAAATCTTTTGCCATCATAATTCCCTCCAATTTTCATTTGAGGCTTTTTCCTATGTACACATCATATGCCCCTCAAAACTTATCATTAATAAGTTTCTAACTTTATAATATAAACAAACAATAATAAACTCAAATAATAACACTCACATTTTTTACCTTTTTACTTTATTAGTGCTAAAAAATAAAAGGCAATTTGCTGTTACCGATAGTACGTAACAACAAATTGCCTTTTTTATATGATGATCTAACTCAGTATTTCACTTAATTAACTAAGCCAAATGCATAAGACATTAGCTTATTCGTCTCTGTAAAACGCTTTGTTTTACCTTTTGTCCCCATAACAACTGTAATAATACGAGTATCACCTTGTTTTGCTGTACCCGTAAAACAATACCCTGCGCTATCTGTAAATCCTGTTTTTAATCCGTCTATTCCTTCTATATATAAAGCTTTATTATTTTTGTTTAACATATCATTTGTACTTATAACATTAATATTATTAAATGCTAACTGACTTTGACGTAAGTGAGTCACTTCTAATATTTCTGGGTAATCTTTTATAAGATGATACGCCAAGTTTGCTACATCACCAGCCGTCATTTTTGTTTCACTTCCATCGGGCTCTTGTAATCCAGAAGCATTTGCAAATTTAGCATGTTCCGACATTTTGAACTGTTTCGCTTTTGCATCCATAAGCTGAACGAAATCTTTCTCCGATTTTGCCATATGTTCTGCTAAAGCCACAGCTGAATTATTAGCTGACTCAATCATTAATGCATGATATAAATCTTTAACAGTTAATGTGTCATTAACTTGTACTGGGATTCTCGCTCCCTCTGTTTGTGCCGCTTTCGCACTCATTTTCACCGGATCTTCCCAGCGAACTTTCCCATTATGTACATTTTCTAATAGAAGATATGCTGTCATCATCTTAGACATACTTGCTGGCGCAAAAGCCTCATTTTCATTATGTTGATAAATAACATCTCCATTACTCGCATCAATAATCATAGCTGCTTTTGCATCAATTTCCGGTGGTATGTACTTTGGTGGGACTACTTTTTCAACTAATCCTGTTTTAGGTAGTTCTGCCACTTGTAAAGGTTGTCCCTCTATACTTGTTGCACTCTTTTGAGTTCCTTGGAATAAGAACCAACATATCCCTAAAACAATGACTAATAGGACTGTCAGCCTTCCCCATTTTAACCGCTTCATTTCAAAACTCCTTTAACAAACCTTTTATACACTCACATTTAACCATAACAACTTTCCCTTTATATCGTCAAGGTAAAAAGCATATTTATTCATCTACAGCAATTATTATTTCAATGCATGTATGTTACAATAACAATACCGAAATATAAGAATATTCAATGATAAACCTTATGAATAAAACTATTAATAGAAGGGATTCATACAAATGCCACTTCCAAAATCATTAAAATACGGAGATACAATTGGGATTTACTCCCCTTCTTCTCCAGTAACCTACACTTCTCCTAAAAGATTTGAACGAGCGAAATCTTACTTACAACAGAAAGGATTTCATATATTAGAAGGTTCACTAACAGGTCGATATGATTATTATCGTTCGGGTAGTATACAAGAGCGTGCTGAGGAACTAAATGCTTTAATAAGAAACCCGAATGTTTCTTGTATCATGTCAACAATTGGTGGCATGAATTCAAATTCCTTATTGCCTTATATTGATTATGATACTTTTCTAAATAACCCTAAAATAATGATTGGGTATTCAGATGCAACAGCTTTATTACTAGGGATTTATGCAAAAACAGGACTCCCTACATTTTACGGCCCGGCACTCGTTCCCTCCTTTGGAGAATTTGAGCCTTTTGTAGATGATACATACAAATATTTTGTAGAAACATTACTGCATGATCAAGCGCTTCCATACAACATAAAACAACCTTTATTTTGGTCAGACGAATTTATTAATTGGGAAGAGAAAACGAAAGAAAAAGAACTTAGACCAAATAATTGGATTTCTGTAACAAATGGACAAGCTACCGGACGGATAATTGGCGGCAACTTAAATACAATACAAGGAATTTGGGGTAGCTCTTTTATGCCATGTATTCAAGAAGGCGATATTCTCTTTATTGAGGACAGTTCAAAAGATGCAGCTACTATTGAAAGAAGCTTTTCATTCCTTAAAATTAACGGTGTATTTGATAAAATTTCAGGTATCATTCTTGGAAAGCATGAGCAATTTGATGATTGTGGTACAAATCGAAAACCTTTTGAAATACTATTAGAAGTACTTCAAAATCAAAGAATTCCTTTTCTAGCCGACTTCGATTGTTGTCATACACATCCAATGATTACCATGCCTATCGGTGTTCAAGTAGAATTGGATGCAACAAATAAAACGATACATATTGTAGAACCTTGGAAAAAATGAATACATGGCTTTTATTGTTTTACAATAAAAGCCATGATACTATATAATTTGGAATGTGAAAGATTAAACTAAATACGTTCCAATATCTATCATTAGAAAAATTAGGTATAAATATATATTTATATGCAAAAGAGAGTGAATAAATGAAACCAACTATTAAAAATTACTTATTTTTACATGTAGCTTTTTTGATATATTCTATCATTATGGTTTACATGAAATGGGCGGCTAAATTCCCCATTGCTTCCATCTCATTTTTTATGGCTTATTTCGGACTAGTTATACTTTTATTTGGATATGCAATTTTATGGCAACAAGTAATTAAACATTTCGAAATATCAAAAGCATATTCACATCGCGGGATTATTATACTATGGTCAATGCTTTGGTCAGTATTTCTATTTGGAGATACGATTCAGTGGAATCATTTACTTGGTGCAGCTATTATTATCGTCGGAATTGTGGTGGTGACAAAAGATGAATAGTTATATGTTATTATTTATTTTCGGGATAATTTTAGCTAATTACTCACAAATATTATTAAAAAAAGCTACTTTGCAACAATACGATTCTAGAATAAAAGAATATGTGAATCCTTATGTTATTATCGGCTACTCTTTATTTGTAATTAACGCTGGATTAAATGTTATCGCCATGAAGGGCATGGCATTAAAACAAGCATCAGCATTAGAATCCTTAAGTTATATCATCATATTAATTTTCGGTTGGTATTTCCTAGGAGAAAAAATAACGAAACGTAAACTCATCGGCAACATGATTATTATCGTTGGTGTAATCGTTTATTGTATCCAATAGTAAAAGGCTCCGTTTATCACAAACGGAGCCTTTTACTATTGACCTAAATTTTGCACCTTCTCTTTCAAATCTCGAACTTGATCTACCGTCTGCATAAGCTCCGAGTTTTTAAACTCTTCTACATTCACTTTCCCTTCTTCTATCTTTGTCATCGCCGTATCAATTAACGTATTTAACTTTTCGTTATATCCGACGATTTGCTGATGAAGATCCTTTGCTACATCAGGCGGTGTTAATTCATTAAAAGCGGGTATATCTTGTTTAATTTCACTAAGCTTCGCTTCTAATTCTTTTCGAGCTTCACTATCATTAACAGCCTTTTCAGCTAATGCTGGTGCATCATTTGCAAACGCACTTATTTCATTTATATAGTCTGTCGCTTTTTGAGCATAATCTATGGAGTTCTTTCCTTGTTCTACTAGTGAACATCCCATTAAGCCAATTGTAACTATAAATACTACTAAAGTTGATTTTATTTTCATTTTAGGCTCCCTTCGTCTTTATAATTGTCTGTAAGTTTCTCTATCCTAACTTCTAGCTACATTACTTATAACCTTTTTTCAAATAGCTATTTACCCTCTTACATGCCCGATTACTGTTACAACATCTACTTCTATATGTACGCTAATAATATCTTCAATTATATCCGTATATCCTTGTCCTATAGCTGTTCCATAGTGTAATGTAAGCCCCTTCTTTTCATACACTGACTTTGGTACTGAAAAAATAAATCTCCTCAAATTTCTTTCATCAGCCGGTTCCATAATTAAAACAATCCCATCCTCATCAAACATATACGCTCGCCCTCCAACTTTACATTCACTATGGCTCAGTATTGCCTTGGTCAGCAAAATTTAAAACATAATACGTTTATATACACACTATGCTGCACCATAAAAATAAAAAACATTCCTTCTTTTTGTTAAGAATGAATGTTTTTTAAAAAATCAATTTCTAACTCTAGCATCTTTCTTTGACGAGGTTTTACTTTTCTTACGGGAACTCCCGCATAAATATACCAATCATCTAAACTCTCTTTTACCATACTCATCGCACCGACTGCCGTACCTTCTCCTATAGTTACATTTGGAAAAATAATAGAATTAGCACCAATAATCGCATGTTTTTTTAAAATAACTTTTTCTGTTTTCACATTCCTATATTGACTCGGAACAGTTGGTCCCATTAATGTATTCCCACTGAAATCATCTAGTACTGCATATACGATTGTTTTAGCTGAGATATTTGCAAAGTCATGCATTTCAATCCCAACTTCCCCTCCATATAACGCTGTATACGCTGATATATGCGAATAACTTCCAATTGTAATTTTGCCACTTAAAATGCAAAAATCATCAATCCTTACATGATTACCTACTGATATAACACCTGGATTATATATACTTGCTTTTTTACTAATCAATACATTCTTCCCAATTGATAAAAATCCAATTTTCTTTAGCTCTTCTTGACTATAAAAACTATTCATCTGCCAACACCGCCCTCTGACCTAAACATCTTACAATTTGTTCTACTATTTCTTTCGTCATTCCTTCCCATAAAGGCAAACTTACTATTCGTTTTGCTATTTTATTCGTTCTTGTTAAATCTGTAGACTTATAGTTTCTAAAAAGAACTTGTTGGTGACAAGAGGGCGAAAAGTATAATCTAGCTTCTATTTTCTGTTTTTTCAGGTCTTCTATTACTTGTTTGTTGCGAACTTCTTCCGGACAAAGAATAGGCATAAATTGCTGAATAACTGCTTCTGTCTTTTGGACTTGCCACCCTTTTTTCATTAATCCATTACTTTGTAACAATTGTTTATACCATTCAGAAATACGGGTGCGTTCTTTTAATTTTTCATCCCATTTTTTCATAGTTGCAATCCCAATAGCGGCTGCATATTCAGACATTTTACAATTAAACCCCATCATCGTACATTCACGATTTGTATCAAATCCGAAATTCCCCATTCTTTTAATACGTTGTATATCTTCTTCATTTTTACTATATATGAGCCCTCCTTCACCAATTCCAAAAGGCTTTGTTGCATGAAAACTATATACGATCATTCCACTAAAATCCTGTCCATAATGCACACTTCCATTCATCAATCCGAATCCCGGTGCCGCATCTACGACAACCGGAACACCCCTCTTCTCTAATTCTTCATATTCTTCTAAGTTCATCCATGATCCAAAAGTTGCGTACGGGACAACAATCGCAACCTCTTCTTTTAATTCTTCAATCTTATCCAAAAGTACTGTTTTATCCATATACCAATCATCTATTGAAATATCAATAAAATAAGGTTCCAATCCACACCAAATAGCTGCTAATGGAGTCGCTGGGAATGTAAAACTAGGCATGAGAGCATATTTCCCTTTTTTTCTTTTCTTAAGTTGAATGGCCGCCATTAACCCTAACGTTGCGTTTGCTACTGTTGTAACAGCTCCCCTGTTCTGAAAAAATCCCGACATAATTGTTTGTTCAAAACGTTGATTTATAGGTCCGTAATTCGTATATATGTGAGATGTATCAATTTCCTTCAATTCATCCAAATACTCAATTACAGGTACAGTTGAAGCACGTAAAAAAGGAATATTCTCCATATCTATCTATTCCTTCCTATCATTTTCGAACAATATAGAGCATATCTGTTTCAGATAAGCCAAATTTCCTAGCACTTTTCATCCCTTGTTTTTCAGCTAGGTTATATAATTCCACCTTAAACCCCGCATTCATTAATCGTTGAATGAACCCTGATTGATTATAAATTCTCACATGATCTTCTTGACCAAAAGCTAATTTCCTCAATTGTGGAGTTACAATTAATTCATTCTCTATAATAGAATCCACATTCATTACGATGGGTACTTGAATAATTCCCCATCCACCTGGTTTTAGAACCCTATATAACTCTCGCATTGCTTTGCCATCATCAAGAACATGTTCTAATACGTGGCTACATAAAATTACATCAAAAGTATTACTATCATATGTAATGCTTGTAACATCAATTTCCTTCATTAATGGATCCTTTGGCTCTAAATCCCCACACACATACGTAATATTTTTATACTCGTTAAACCAATCTCTTACATTCGCTTCAGGTGCAATATGAAGCATAGTATATTTTCTACTTAACAAGTCCGTTTCCGTTTCAATGTACACACGATACAATCTTTCACGATCCATCGAACTACAAACTGGACATATCCCTGTATCTTTATTCCACATCTCAAATTTATATTTTGGAAAATCATAATGTGCTGGCCAAGGTGAAAATTTTTCAAATTGTTGATTGCAATATTGACAATAACAACATTCTTTCTCAAACATATGGGCAACTAGTTTGTTTAACCCCTGTTTAATCTTTTCATTATAAATTTGATCTAGTTCTCCATTTCTTACTGCATCCTTAACTATAAATCCCGCATTCTCTAAACAATAGGATAAGCTCTCTTTATAATCTCTTTCAGAACTTAAAAACCCACTATTATATGCATCAATAATTAATTCAATCCATTCTTCAATTGTCATTAAAATAAAATGCATTTGTTTTTGATTTTGTCCACTATGTTGTCTAAAATAACTAAGAGGTTCTTGTATATAAACTACTTTTCCTTTCCTCATCATGTCTAGCCAAGTTGCAATGTCATTAATAGCAGAATAAGCCTTCCCTTTAAAATACCCAAACTTCCCTTCAAACAATTCCCGATTAAACAAAACAGTTGTCGGCTCACCAACTACATTTTTCAAATTTTTTAACATATAATTCCCTAATTCTTTTCCTTCAAAAAGCGTAGTTTCTTTCGCGATTTTCATATTTAATGTTGAAGGTGGTAATATCTCTCCATTCTCATCAATTAGTTCACGATAAGACGTCACAAATGAAATATTTTCTAACGTCAAAAAGTATTTCATCATTCTCTCGATCTTTTCATGATGAAATAAGTCATCATCTAATAAAAAGTTTATATAATCCCCGTTCGCAAGTTCTATACACTTATTAAAGTTTTCAGCAACTAACGGCGTTTCATTTTTAACATATGTAATACACTCATATTCACGTAAATACGGTTGAATCATCGCATTGACTTCATTATTTGTACTGTCGTCAGAAATAATAATTTCAATATTTTCATATGTTTGATTCAGAGCACTATTAAGCGCCAATTCCAAGTAATACGGTCTATTGTACGCAGGAATAAGTATACTTACTTTCGGTAAAGGAGAATTATTATTTATATATTGTTTTTTCTTTTCTATGTTTATTTTCTTTTCTTTAATTTTTTGATAATAGTCTAATGTATATAATATTGATGATGGAACTATCCTTCTTGCATATTCTAGAAAATTAGTTATCGCTTCATCTAACTCTTTTTCGTTAGATAAGAAACCATATTTTTCTCCAGCTATAATACTATGTGAAAAATCTTCTAATCCATCCATCATTTTATTAGATTCATTTAACTGTTGATCTGGATGTAATCGAAAGTAACTCAGTGTCTCTGCTATATATACCGCTTTTCCTTTACTTAATAAAGATAACCATGAAGCTATATCTACGTTACAAAGATACCTCCTCTTATCAAAAATCCCATACGGTTCTTGTAAATCATTTTTACGAAATAAAACTGTTGTCGGTTCTCCAATATAATTTTTTTGATCGACAATTACCCTATTTGCTAATTCTGTTCCCTCTATAATCGTATCCTCTTTAAATAAACGGACAGTTGAATAAATATGTCGTAGTTCTTTTCCTTTTTCATCAATTACTTGACGATGGGATGTTACAAGCTTAATTTCATTATCTAAATCATTGAAAAAATACTTCATCATTTTTTCAATTTTATCCACATGAAAGATATCATCGTCCATTAAAAAATTTATATATTCACCGCTCGCTTTATTAAATAACATTAGAGCATTTTCAAACTGTCCGAGAGTTGACCTGTTTTTTATATAAGTAATATTTGAATGATCACATAAGTATTTTTGTAACACCTTTTCTGTTTCATCATTCGTACTATCATCTCCAACTATAATTTCTATATTAGAGTACGTTTGTTCCAGCACACTACGTAACGCCTCTTCAAAGTAGCGAGGACGATTATATGTAGGAATTAATACACTTACCAACGGAAGTTGATCTACCACCTCTTCATTTCTTTCAATACGAGTTCTCATTTTACTCTCTCACCTCTTCGCATATTATTTATATACGCGACACAAAAATCACATTACTGTAACCGAATGGAGCCTATATACTTTTATGCAGAAATGAAACGAAATATCATACTTTTCGTTCCTGAATAAACATATTTAATAACACGGACATTTTATTTGCACCTTTTTTATTCATATGATCACTATCATAAAAATCTTCATCACAAAATAATGGCGAATCAAATAAATCTATAATTTGAAAAGAATATTGAGCTTGAAAATCGTTTATAACTTTATAAAAATCTTCTTTTAATTTCTTACTACTACAATTGAAATAATGTGAAGTAACAGGGAATACAACAATTAGTGGTTTTATATCATGTTTTAAAAGTAATTCTAAATATGTTTTAAAAATTGTTTTATTTTCAACTAAAGTATGAGGATATGACAATTTAGCATGTGAAGCTGCTCTTATTTTTCCGTGTTCTTCAAAAGGAATGTGAAGAGGAGTGATATTCCATTCAGCATTTATCCAGGGCAATATCAATGATTCATCTGTTAGTTCGTCTAATAAAATATATTCAAAATGCAAATTAAAAATAGAAAAAAGTGGTTTCGGGGTATCTAGATGTGAGAATCCATCAGTGGATAGAGGAGAATGAACTACAGTATGATGGCCGTCTTGAAACAATGGATAATATACTTTGTGAATTCTATATGATTCAGATGATAACGACATGTCAAAGTAAAACGAGAAATAAGCTATTCCTATCAAACAATATTGAAAAGAATGATCGTTTGATAGAAGTTGTGATGCTATTAAATAATCATAGTATAAATCTTGCGATGGAAGTGTTAGTTTTATTGACTTTTTTGAGAGGAGCTCTGTACTTATGCCACAATGCGGATAAGACAAGCCCGTCGCAAACAATTCATACGTCGGATCACCCTTTGCTTTTTTCATAGAAATGTATAAAGACATAAGATCCGGATTTATTTGATAGATAGAAATTAATTTATTCCTCCATTCATACATGTATTTTGTTAAATTAATAATTTTTGTACTTTGCACGCCCCTGTTTATTAATTCATTTACAAGTTTTTCTGCGTCCACTCTCCAAATAACTATATATTGAAAAGAACTCTCTATACGAACAATAGCTGAAACGTCTACAACATGAACGATTGTTTTACATTTATTTTTGTCTAATGTATTTTGAATCTTCTCCCTTGATAATTCATCACTTAAAACAATAATTTTACACTGCTCCTTCACGTATATCCCCTCCATTATATGTATAATATGAAATTCATTTTTCATTCGTAACGATCATATACATTTGCCATCCATCAAAAAAAGAATAGAATATTTATTTCAAAACAAAAAATAGCTCCACCATTAGGCGTAGCTATTTTCACTATTATTACTTATTCAAACTATATTCCTTTATCTAACTCATAAAGCTTTCGATACTTCTCATTTTCTTTCAGAAGTTGTTCATGACTTCCTTGCATCACAATTTTACCACGATCAAGGAAGATAACTTCATCAACATGCTCAATTCCTACAAGATGGTGCGTAATCCAAATTACTGTCTTTTCTTCCGTTGCAGAAAACATTGTTTCTATTAAAGATAATTCTGTCTTTGGATCTAAGCCGATTGTAGGTTCATCTAGTACAATGATTGGTGCTTCTTGCATTAGCGTTCTAGCAAAAGCAACCCGTTGTCTTTCCCCGCCAGAAAACCTTTTCCCCATCTCATGCATTTTTGTTTGTAATCTATCTGGAAGAGAAACAACATGCGAAGCTAATTGTGCTTTCTCTAAAGCATTCCATATCTCTTCATCTGTTGCCTCTGGTTTGCCGATTCGAACATTATTTCCAATTGTCGTATCGAATAGATGCGGCTTTTGATTCAATACAGAAATATATTTTGATAAAAGATTCGTATGAGCATGTTCACTATTCAATAACACTTCACCATGTAATGGGCTTAGCGCACCTGTTAACAGTTTTAATAAAGTTGATTTTCCTGTTCCGCTTCTTCCTAAAATGGCGATTTTCTTCCCTGCTTTTATTTGTAATGATACATCTTTCAATACAAATTCATTGCTATCTGGATAACTATACGATACATGTTTTAATTCAATATCTATATGTTTTGATGTGACATAATCCTTATCTCCATGTAATTCCTTTTCATCCTGTAAAACACCATTACCTTCTACTTGATTGAGGCGATGAGCAGATTCTACATATGATGGTATCCGATCGATAGCATCTGACAGAGGAATTAACGCGTTTGTGACAGATAACGTCATTAAGACGAAAGCCGCAATAACGGTAGGAGCAATCTGTTCACTCGCCGCCTCATTTCCAGTCCATATAATCATTGAAATAACTACAATACCCACTACTAATTGAATAATACTGTCCCGAATATGATTCCAGCGCTTCATTCTTTTTTCCGTTTTTAACAACTGAGCATTTTGATCTACATACTTATCAATGAATTCATCTTTTCTACCACTTGCTTGCCAATCAGATAATCCAAAAACAGCATCTGTTAGTTGTTGGTACAAACGGTTTCTTCCTTGCTTTAAAGTAACATGATGTTTCTTCATTAAAAGTAATGATATAAATGGAAGAAGAAAAACGATAATAGCCAACATACATGCTGCAATAAGTGCAAACACTACGTCAAATGTACCGATAACAAGTACGAATATGCTATATACAACTAATGCTAATATGCTAGGAAATATTGTACGTAAATATAGGTTTTGTAAATGCTCTATATCTTCGGATAATACGCCTAACATATCGCCCGTTTGAAATCGTGAACGGAAAAATAACGCCTGTGGTTCTACTATCCCATATAGTTTCGTTCTCATCTTTTCTAATATGCGTAATACAACATCGTGTCCAACTAAACGCTCTACATAATGAAATACCGCTTGTCCTATACTAAACGCACGTGTTGCAACGATAGGAACATATACAGCCATTACATTTTCTGGTCTAAGAGCAGATTTAGAGATTAAATAACCTGAAATGAAAAGTAGCATCGCACCTGAACTAACTCCAAGAAGACCAAGGAAAATAGTTACAGTCATTCTACCTTTATTTTGCTGTATATACGGTTTAATCCAGTTACTCATCTCTATCCCCTCTCTTTCCTGCGAAAATGTAATGCTTCATTCTTTACAAGTTCTTCATACGTTCCGCTTTCTATCATTTTCCCTTTATTTAAAATAAGAATATGATCCATCTGTTTCATCCAATGAAGACGATGTGTTGCAAGAAATACTAACTTACCTTCAAACAGACGTAACATCGCTTGCTTTATTTCAAATTCAGTTTCAATATCAAGATGTGCTGTAGGCTCGTCTAATAAAATAATTGGCTTTTTGCTTAAAAGGGCTCGTGCCATTGCGACACGTTGTTCTTGTCCGCCACTCAGCATACGCCCACCTTCTCCAATTCTTTCATACATTCCATTTGGAAGCGATGTAACGAGTGAACGAAGACCAACTTCATTCATAACTCTTTCCACTTCTTCATCCGTTGTATTTGTTTCATAGAAACAAATGTTATCTTTTAATGAAAGCGGGAAAATATAAGGTTGCTGCGGAATATAAGCAATATTCTTTTGCCACTCTTCACGAGTAGCCCCGTCAATTTCCACACCATTTACAATCATCTTTCCAGCTGAAGGAGTTAAAAACCCTGCTAATACGTCGATTAACGTTGATTTCCCTGCTCCACTTTCACCAATTACACCTATAGCGCCAGTGCCTTTCCAAGTAAAATCAATTTCCTCTAATATAGCTTTTTCAGATTCATCATTCTTTACTTTTACATCTTGTAATTTCAAATTACTAGTTGAATTCCATATTAAGTCTACATTAGATTCTTTCTTCCCTATTTCTTTTTGTCGCTGTAAAATCTCTTCTATTTGCTCCATTGCAAGTTGTCCATCTAACGTAGCATGATAATTTGCTCCAACTTGTTTAATCGGCAAGAAGTATTCCGGAGCTAAAATTAAAATCGTAAGGGCTGGCAATAGTACAATTGTTCCATCTATTAAACGTATCCCTAATCCGACCGCTACAAATGCAATTGATAAACTCGTAAAGAAATCTAATGCAAATGAAGAAAGAAAAGCAACTCGCAAAGTACGCATCGTTGCTTTTCTATATCTTTTACTTACTTTTTCAATCTTTCCTTCGTGTTGTTTACTTTGACCTAAATACTTTAATGTTTCTAATCCTTTTAACGTATCTACAAAATGATTAGAAAGAACACGATATGTTTCATATTGGCTATCCGCCATTTTCTGCGCTGCTAATCCTAGTAGGATCATAAAAATAATTACGATAGGAATCGTTACAACTAAAATGATTCCTGACTCAATATCTAGTGTAAAAACATATAGTACAATTAGTCCTGGTACGATACTACTTCTAATCATTTTAGGAATTGTTAATTCAATATATGTTTTAAATTTCTCAATACCCTCTATCGATAAGGTAACCAGATGACCTGTTCCAACAGTTTGAACATACCGTGGACCTAATGTGAAATACGCCTCTATTAATTGTTTTCTCAGTAGCGATCCTGTTTTTTCAGCGAAACGTTCCACTAATATTTGTGACATTCGAACTAGCAAATGACGTATTGCAAACGTGATTCCAAAATAAACAGTTTCATTTAACATAGATTGCACTGCTTCTCCCTGAAATAAAAACGTAATAGCCCGCGCTAAAAACACTGTTTGTGCAATAATACTAAAAGCTTCTAACATGCTAATGATTGTTAGCACTACATATAAAACTCGGCTACCAGGATACGACGGAAGTCCTCTTTTTCTTTTCATTAGTACTCCAAATCTTTATCTGACTTAACAGGTTGTCTAAACACATAGAAACTCCATATTTGACTTCCCAATACAAATGGCAATATAGCAATTGAAAAATACGTCATCAGTTTTAGTGCATAATCTCCTGATGCTGCATTATAAATTGTCAAATCGTATATTGACCCTAACGAACTAATTAAGACACGCGGGAACATGCCGGCAAACACACTCGCACTTAGTAAAATGATTGTTAAACTTGTCATAAAGAAAGCCCAACCATCTCTTCTTCTTTTATTTAATAATGTTGACACACATAATGCTACAAAAGCTCCAATCGGAACCATAATCCATTCTGTACCATGACCAGTGAAAATATCTGTTTTCCATAACCCTACACTAGCAAAAATAAGAAGCGCTATAATTGCAAGTGGTGCAATTTTCAGTGCAGCAATACGTGCACGTTCTCTTAACTTACCAGTTGTACGTATTGTAAGGAATTGCAAGCCGTGAACAATACATAGCAGAAGGAACATAACTCCTCCAAGTAATGCAAAGGGATGAAGTAATTGTAGGAATCCACCTACAGCATTTTTCGTCTCATCAATTGGAATACCTACCATAAAGTTAGCAATGGCAACTCCCCAAAGGATAGGTGGTAATAAACTTCCTAAAAACATACCCCAATCCCAAAAACCTTTCCATTTATGATTGTCTATTTTCGCACGGAATTTAAAGGAAACACCTCTTATAATTAAAGCAAGAAGCATAAATACAAAAGGAATGTAAAACCCACTAAATAAAGTTGCATACCAGTGCGGGAATGCTGCGAACATAGCGCCACCTGCACAAACAAGCCATACTTCATTCGCATGCCAAAATGGGCCAATTGTATTTAAGTAAATCCTTTTCTCTAAATCGTTTTCTCCTAAAAACCTTGAAACTATACCTACACCGAAATCGAAACCTTCAAGTACAAAGAAGCCTACGAATAAAATTGCAATAATGATAAACCACAACTCATTAAGAGATAACATACTCATCCTCCTTATCAAATGGATCATGGCTTTGAGAATCCTGTTTCGCTTTCTTATTCTCATGTCCTTTAATGATACGAACGAATAAGTAAATAGTAATTCCACCTATAATTAAATATAGTGATGTGAATGAAACTAAAGAGAATAACACTTCTCCGAACGTAACATTTGGAGATACAGCATCTTCCGTTTTCATAACACCGAAGACTACCCAAGGCTGACGTCCCATTTCAGTCATAATCCATCCTACTGTATTACCGATAAACGGTAGTGAAATTGCATACACCATTAATTTTAAATACCAAGTTTTTTCAGCTAAACGGTCCTTTTTGGATAAGAACCAACCGTACGCTCCTAGAAGAAGCATAAATGTTCCACTCATTACCATCGCTCTAAAACTCCAAAACATCGTGTGTACTGGCGGAATATAATCTCCAGGCCCATATTTTTCTTCATATTGCTTTTGAATTTGATTCATCCCTTCTACTTGACCGCTAAATTTATCAAATGATAATAGGCTTAGCATATAAGGGATTTGAATTTCAAACGAATTTTCTTTCTTCTCTGCATCAATTTTCGCAAATACAGTAAATGGCGCTGGATCTTCACTCGTATTCCATAACGCTTCAGCAGCCGCCATTTTCATTGGGTGTGTTTTGATTAATTGTTGCGCTTGCGCATGACCGAAGAATAATACTAGCGCCGTTGTAAGTGTTCCAACAATGATAGAAATGCGGAATGATTTTTTAAACACTTCCGTTTCTTGGGCTTTCGTTATTTTCCATGCACTCACACCTGCAATAAAGAATGCACCCGTTGCAATTGCCGCTGTAATGGTATGCGGGAATTGTACCCATAATTGTGGATTTTGAATAATTGCTAAGAAATCATTCATTTGTGCACGTCCATCTGCTGCCATTTCATATCCTACTGGCGATTGCATAAATGCACTTGCAGTTAAAATCCAAAATGCTGATAACATTGTTCCAATTGAAAGGAGCCAAATACATAAAAGGTGAATGCGCTTCGGTAATTTATCCTCACCGAATACCCATAAACCTAAAAATGTAGACTCAATGAAAAATGCTAATAAACCTTCAATCGCAAGTGATGGACCAAACACATCACCTACGAAACGTGAATAGGTTGACCAGTTCATACCAAACTGGAATTCTTGTAAAATACCAGTTACTACACCTACCGCAAAGTTAACAAGGAATATTTGTGTCCAAAACTTCGTCATCTTCTTATAAATTTCTTGTCCCTTTACCACATATAACGTTTGCATTAACGCAATGATAAAAGCTAAACCAATAGACAGCGGAACAAAAAAGTAATGGAAAATCGTTGTTGATGCGAATTGTATTCGTGCCAATTCAAGCGTTTCCATACTACAATCACTTCCTTCATAGTTTTTATAATAAAAGTTAATTGAGCAATCTTATCAAGCTCAATTATTAAGAAATACGAAAAGACAAAAACATTTTGTATGTATTGTCGAAAAATACGAAGTTTCAGTTTTTCAAACTATTGTAATGCTATTTTTTACCTTTTCACTATTTCTGTAGTGTTTTATTCGTTAATCGAATTGTATAATATACCTGCATAGTAAATTCAGCTGATTTTTGACGTATTATTGACATCATTTTGTCTGAAATATGTCTTTTGGTATTTTTTTGAATTAGATTTTTCTCATCGATAAAATGTGTTTTTTTAATATGAGACTTATCTTTGCATCAATAAAATAATCGTTTCTCTCTTTATACACTTGACTTTTCTACGGAAAAATGTCCTATTAACCAATGGATAATTTCGTTATTTTTTTGTCAAGAGAAAAATGTATTTCTAAAATTCAAACATGAAATATTGTTATTCAAAAATAGGAAATAACCTCCTCTTTTCAGATTAAAAATTCACTTTTTTGTCATTTTTTCAAACTAAAATAAATTAAAAATACCGAGAATCCATTAGACTCTCGGTATTTTTTAATTTATTTTGCTGTATGTTTTCTAATAGCCGGTAAAATTTCAGTAGCAATTAGCTCGATATTTTTCTCAATTTTATCATATGGTACGCCACCAAAATCAATTTCTGCCATAAAGCGTTGTTGCCCAAACAATTCATATTGGTAAAGCATTTTTTCAATAATTTGTTGTGGGCTACCAACCATTAACGCGTCACGGTAATCTATTGCATTTGTAAATTGTTGTTTCGGATACCCACCACCGCGTAGCGTAAGCATACCAGCATTAATGTGAGGGTAGTATTCACTAAGTGCATCTTGTGAATTTTTCGCTGTATAAAATAAACTCGTTGTTGCAACTGGCAAACTCGCTGGATTAAATCCACTTTGCGCAGCCGCCTCACGGTAAGCATCTACTGATCCTTTAAAGTTAATAGCTGGACCACCTAGTGTTGTTATCATCATTGGTACACCTGCACGTCCTGCTTTAATCGCACTAGCTGGTGGGCCACCAACTGCACGCCAAATTGGTAAGTTATTATTTTTAGCTCTTGGAATAACCGATGCATGCGCAAGCGGTGCTCTGAACTGTCCATTCCATGTTACATGTTCCTCTTTATTAATTTTTAATAAAAGATCCATCTTCTCTTCAAATAACTCTTCATAATCATTCACATCATAACCAAGTAAACTATATCCCCCAATACGAGATCCACGACCAGCCACAATTTCTGCACGTCCATTAGAAATCAAATCAAGTGTAGCAAAGTCCTCGTATACTCGTACCGGATCAGATGTACTTATTATCGTTGCTGAACTTGCAATTTTTATATTTTTCGTTGCTTGCGCAATCGCTCCTAAAATAACTGTATGAGCTTGCGTTGTAAAGTGTGTTTGATGACTTTCACCGACAGCAAATACATCAAGTCCAGCTTCATCTGCTAACTTAGCTGTTTCAATTAATTCATGAATTCTTTGTTCCGCACTAATTTTCTCTCCATTATGCGGATTTAAAACATGATCCCCAATCGAATATAATCCAAACTCCATCCCTTTACTTGTATCCATACGGTATTTTTCCATCATTACTCTCTCCTTTAATAAAGTGTTATTAGTTTCTCTTTTAAAAACGTTTGTAAGTCAAATGTATTTTCCTATTGTCTATAACTTCACTTGATTAGTCAATTGATAGTGTAAAAAAAATTACTCTTGCGGTAATTCTTTTTTTTCACTATGCTTATGAACCTTTGTCATTAGCTCGTATAACATTTTCTGTTCCTCTTCATTTAATACGTCATCAAAAAACGATGATTGAAATGCAAGTTGCTCTGGCAATGCTTTCTCTAAGGCAGCTTCCCCTTGCTCTGTCAGACTAATTGTTTTCGTTTTCCAATCTTGTTTTCGTACAATATATCCTTCTTTTTCAAGACGCGTTAACATTCGAGAAATACCGCCTTGTGTAACAGTTACCTTTTCAGCTAACTCCATTTGTGTTAGTGGTTGATACGTACGTATTTGCAAAAGCACATCAAATTGAGCAGTTGTTAAATCAAAACGTTTTAAAAACTCATTTGACATCTGATTACTTTGGTTCGTAAATCGTATTAAACGTAACCATATTAATGATCCTATCGTATTATCACGCATGTTTGATCACTTCCTATCGTGAATCTTACTTTCACTTTACTACGCAAGTGATAAAAAAGCAAGAGAAAACGTGAAAAATATCTCATTAAAGTATTACATAAATAACGATAAGAAAGAATTCATTTAAACATGAATTCTTTCTTATCGTTATTCTTAACTTTCCATATCATTCATTGCTATATGTAAAGCGCCTACTGCTTTGGGCCAACCAACATAAAAAGCCATATGTGTTATTAATGCAATCATTTCATTTTCTTTAATTCCATTTTGTTTGGCCAGTCGCAAATGAAATGGTAATTGTTCTGTATTACCAAGACTGATTAATACCGACACTGTACATAAACTCCTTTCTCTTAATGTTAAAGTGTCATCTCGCCACACTTCCTCGAACAATATTTTTTCACTATAATGAGCAAATGCAGGTGCCTTTTCTCTCATTTTCTCTTGAATACAATATTCAATGGATTCATTCATCATTTCACTCCCCCTTCACTTTTACCAATTGCGCCAATCCTTGACCAAACGACCAATTTTCAGCGGCTGTCTCGTTAAGTGTAATAAAAATGTCTGCACTTTTTATACTAGAACATTCAGAAACCCTCAAAGATATTGACTGATACAGATCGCGTTTCTGTTTTATCGTTC
This sequence comes from Bacillus cereus group sp. Bc061, assembly GCF_027715825.1. Taxonomy (NCBI): domain Bacteria; kingdom Bacillati; phylum Bacillota; class Bacilli; order Caryophanales; family Bacillaceae; genus Bacillus; species Bacillus cereus group sp. Bc061. The sequence continues at coordinate 488,928 of NZ_JAQFTZ010000001.1, read as the reverse complement.
TTCCCGGTCCACATGTAATAGAAACATAAATCATATTCTCTGTTCTCTTTTCTCCCCTTTCTAATAAATAATATGGATCATATAAAAAATGATTTTGTTGATAAGGTAAAAACATTTCAAAAAAATCATTTTCAGGGATGTTAAAATGTTTAATTAATGAAAGATGAATACATTCACCTATCTTTTTCAATTCTTCTTCATTTAATATATTTTCATGATAATAAACGTTCACAAAAGGCATATATTTTCATTCCTTTTTCTTAATTTAACTTCAACATATTTTCATCGTGAAATGTACAAAACCTCATATACTGTAGTACCTTTATTCGTTATCATATCAGGCTTTTCTTCATAAAAATTAAACTTACTATATCCCCATTTATCTGGATTATATACTATTACATTGCCTAAACAATTCTCTACCTTTTGATCCACAATGGTAGATTGAGTCCCAATCAATGATTCACTTTGAGAAATACTTCCTTCATATTCAACAACATATCTACATTTCTTAAAATCATTTTTTAAATTAACAACTAATGGAACACCTATATTTATTTGTTGCCACCCAAAAGATTGTAAAATATTATCGTAATACCCTTCAAAGATAAATTTGTTCATTCCTTCATGACCATTCCAAATATATAAAGGTGCATAACAGTTATAGAAATTTCCGTCCTTATCTGCCTCAGTAATTAAATAAGCTTTAAAATTCAAGTCTTGAAAACCATCCGTTTTATACCCATTATCCTTTACCCTTTTCTTAATAATCTCCATATCATAATCTTTCGGCAAAATGACCTTATATTGCATTCCAATCATGTTTATCACTCACTTTCCCTCTTATATACACAATGATAAACCGATGATTGACTAACGTAAAATAGGTATAAATTATGTTTGGTATCATTTATAATGATATCGTATAAGGGGCTGTGATAAATGGAAATAAATGATCTTATTATATTCAAAACTGTGGCTAGCGAAGGTTCTATTAGTAAAGCTGCGAAAGAATTAGGGTATGTTCAACCGAACGTAACTGAAAGAATTAAAAAATTAGAACAAGAGTTAGAAACACCTTTACTACATAGAGATAACAAAGGCGTTTCCTTGTTACCTTCTGGGGACATTTTATTAGACTACACGAATCAAATATTAACTTTAGTAGAAGAAGCAAAAGATAAAATTAAAACGAGTGGTTCTTCTTATATAATCGCGACGTCACAATCTATTTTGACTACTTATGTAAGCAAGCGTATTAAAGAAAATTTCAGAAATTATCAAATATATGTAGAAAATAGTAGTCATTTGCAAAAATTACTGCAGCAACAAAAAGTTGATATGGTCATTACTTACGAGGATGATCCCGACGCAGCTTTTAAAAAAGTATTTACTACTTCAATTTCTATAGGCTTATTGAAAATGAAAGAAACACGTACCATTGACTATTCAAAGGAACTCTTCTTCGTTAGTAATGACAAAAAGTGCCCTTTTAGAAATAAGACGATACAATTTCTAAAAGAAAATAATTTATCTCAGCGCCAACTTCAACAATTAGATTCTTATTCGCTTATAGAAGAGTTTATTCAGGACGGAAAAGGAATAGCCTTTTTACCAATTAAAAATGATAAATTAGTACCAATTGAAGATGTTCCAATTGAGAAATTAGCTGTTCATTTCTTTACGAACCAAAATTCTTTCAAACAAATCCCTGATGAACTATTTAATTAATATAATATTTATAAAAGAACTAAATTTACATACAGCAATAAAAATCCCTCCTTTCCGAATCTAAAAGAGGGATTTTCATATTCTATACAATTGATTTTTCACACATTTTGCTCCACTTCTGCACTTTTCTCCTTCTTATTCCGTTTCATATTCTTCAGTCCCTTAACCGTGCCAACTAATCCTTTCGGGAAAACTAGCAATACGATAATGTACAATACACCAAGAATAATCGTCCATCGTTCAAAGATCGGATACTCTGTAGCTAGTTCTGATAAATAATATTTTAGGGATTCAATAATTCCAGCTCCTGCAATGGCTCCAATTAACGTTCCAACGCCTCCAATCATCGTCATCAATAATGCATTTAATGTCATTTCAATTGAAAATACAGTTGTATTAACAAAGCGCAGTGTAATAACAAATAAACCACCGCTAATTGCAGCTACTACTCCTGCAACAATGCTAGCAATAATTTTATAATGAAGAACTTTATATCCTAATGCTTCAACACGTTGCTCGTTTTGTGAAATTGCCTTTAATACTTTTCCAATAGAAGATTTGGTAAAAAGACGTAACAGAACAAAAATGATAAGTAAACATATAAGTGTTACATAATAAAACGTAAAACGATCACGAAATACGTCTGGTACACCAAATGTAAAACCATCTCCTCCGTGAGTGAGCCCACGCCATTTTTCAGCAAGTACGAAAAACAACTGTGAAATAGCAAGTGTTAACATTGCATAAAAATGACTTTTCAGCCGTAAAGAAAGCAAACCAATTATATAACTAACAATGGCTGAAATGATAATTGCAGCTACTATCCCTATTAAAAAGTTCGTTATGGATACTCCTTGTCGATCAAATAAAAGTGCTACGCCATATGCTCCGATTCCAAAGAACATACAATGGCCGAACGATACAATTCCTGTATATCCAAGCAATACATCAAAACTCATTGCAAAAATAGCAAAGATGAAGATTTGAGTGAACAAAATTAACAAGCTCCGTGAATCATTTACGGATGGAAATACACTTAAACAAATGAGCATACATACTCCGAAGTATACTTTAATTCGATTTGATGTACTGTTCACCATTTCACCCCTTTTCACCAACAAGTCCATTTGGCTTCACGATTAAGAAAAACAGTAGCATTAACATATTGATTGCAAGTGATAAATCTGGTATAAAATACGCTGTAAAAGCACCAGCTAATCCGACAATTAAAGAAGCAATTGCTGAACCTTGTACGCTTCCTAATCCTCCAATGATTACTACTATGAAAGCTAAAATCGCATACTGCATACCCATTTCTGCGAAAATAACGCCTGAATACGGTGCTAATAAGAAACCTCCCAACGCTGCCATCCCTGCTCCTAATAAAAAGACGAAAGAAAATATCGCTTTTACGTTAATACCGAGCGCTTGAACCATCTCTTTATCCATTACGCCTGCGCGTATCATAAGACCTATCTTTGTTTTTTTGAGCAATAATAATAATGCAATGTATATGATAACCCCAATTATGATAACGAATAGACGATATTTAATTAATATAACGCCTCCAAATGTAAAACTTCCTTGTAGCCATAACGGTAACTTTGCACCAATTGGATTCGGTCCCCAAAATACTTTAATACATTCACTAAGTACAAGCATTCCTCCAAGCGTAACAAGAAGCTGGCGAACGTGATTTCCATATACCGGTCTAATAAGGAATCTTTCTAAAATGAATCCAAGGAACATTCCCATAGCTATTGCTCCAATTAAAGCTAATACGTAACTACCTGTCATATTAAATAGCCAAACACCTGTAAACGCTCCCCACGCAAATAAACCACCATGTGCGAAGTTTAGAACACTCATCAAACCGAAAATAAGCGAAAGACCTGATGCTAATAAAAAAATGAGCATCCCTGTTGAAATCCCATTTACAAATAAATTGATTAACACATCCATCCTTCTCACCCCGGATTCATGTTAAGAGATCCCTAAATATTTGTGACACATTTCCTTATCCTCTTTTAATTCATGCATAAAACCGTTATGAACAATTTTTCCGTTATCCATAATATAAAAGTAATCACCAATTTGACTAGCCATCATAAAATTTTGTTCAACGAGTAAAACTGTTGTTTTCTCCTTCATTTTCAAAATAGCTATCATTAATTTTTCTATCATAATGGGGGACAAGCCTTTACTCGGCTCATCAATAAGTAGTAAACCATCGCTATTAATAAATGCTCTTGAAATTGCTAACATTTGCTTTTGTCCCCCGCTTAGGAGTCCGCTTTTTTTGTGCCAAAATTGCTTTAAATCTGGAAATAGTTCAAGCATCCATTCTATTTTTTCTTCCGCTTCTTCACCCTTACCTCTAGCAAGAGCGAATGTTTCTTCTACTGTCAGATCGTGAAAAATACCTTGATTTTCTGGTACATACCCTATTCCTTTCCTTGAAATTAAATGTGTAGATAATCCATTTACTTGTGTACGATCGTAATAAATTTCACCATGTGCGATATGATGAAATCCCATAACCGAACGTAATGTCGTAGTCTTCCCTGCTCCATTTCTTCCAAACAGTACAGTAATCGTTCCTTTTTCAACAGCAAGAGATACCCCTTGTAAAATATGAAACTGATCTAAATACGTCTCTATATTATTCACTTGTAATAGTGCCACTATATAATCCCCCTAAATAAGCACTTTGTACACGCTCATCTTTCATAATTTCTTCGGGTAAACCTTCAGCCAATAACTCTCCATGAAATAAAACGATTAGATGGTCTGACAAACCTAGTACCATATCCATTTTGTGTTCAATAAGTACAATTGTACTCTCTGGATGTTTCTTAATATTTTCAATCACTTGTAGTATAGCTGGGACTTCCTCAACCGAAATACCTGCCGTCGGCTCATCAAGTAATAACACATCTGTTTTTAAAGCTAATAACATCGCAAGTTCTAGCTTTCTTTTCTCTCCATGTGCCAAATCTTTCGCTAATACATGCTCTTTCTCCTGAAGTAATACTGTTTTTAAGAAACGTCTCGCCTCTCCAACTTGTTGCTTTAATTTTGCTGGACTCGGGAAAAAACTATAGTAATCTTGTACGAATGATTGAACACTTAAACGGACATTTTCAAGTACCGTTAATTCTGGGAATATGTTTGTAAGCTGAAAAGAGCGACCGATTCCTAAGCGTGTTCGATCTGAAATCGATAGTTTTGTAATATCTTGCCCTTTAAAATACACTTCACCTGTTGTGGGTGAAATCTGTCCACTTAGTAAATTAAATAATGTTGTCTTACCCGCACCATTTGGCCCGATAATAGAAATGAGTTTTCCTTTTTGTACAGTTACATTCACATCTTTAATAACATGATGCTCGCCAAAAGATACACTAAGATTTTTCGTTTCTAGCAAATGTGTCACGAAATCCCTCCCTTTAAAACTTTCAGTATGAAAGAAATACGTATAAAGAGGGTGTACCCCTCTTTATACGTAAACAACAGAAAATTCAGTCTATTTATTTTGAACTGGTGGTTCTGTTTCTTTCATCGTTAATTCTCGCTCTAACACTGGCACCGGATAATCAACACCATCTTGTTTTTTCAATGTGATAGAATACAGCGTCTGCATCGCTTGATGATCCTTCTCTCTAAATTTCATCTTTCCTTTCGGTGTATCAAATTCCATTCCTTCCATTTTCTTAATTAATGTATCTACATCTGTATCACCTTTTGTTTTCTTTAAAGCTTCTACAATTGAAATTGCCGCTGACATTCCTCCTGCTGTAAATAAATCTGGCACCGCACCATTAAATCGTTTTTTATGTTCTTCCACTAACCAATCATTCACCTTATTTTTCGGGAGTGTATGATAATAAACAGAAAAACCTTGCATTCCTACTAATGCATCCATCGTTTTTAATGCTGGTATATCTGGCGCACCTGTGGAGATTTTAATACCTTGCGCTTCCACATTCATATCTTTCAACTGTTTCCAAGGTGAATTCGCCCCTGCCCAAACGATAAATAAATAATCTGGTTTTGAGCTAATGATATTTTGAATATTAGCTGTGAAGTCAGTCGAATTTGTATCTGCATATTGCTCGTTTACAATGTTCGCACCTAATTTCTTTGCTCCAGCTTTAAACGCCGCAATTCCTTCACGGCCGTATGCGTTATCTTGTGCCAACGTTGCTATTTTCACATCTTTTTTAGCAATTGCTGCAGCACCAGCGACTGCATCTTGAGATGAATTTCTACCTGTTCTAAAAATATATTTATTCCAGTTCTTACCGGTAATACTATCAGCTACCGCCGGTTCTACAACCATTATTTTTTCATATTCTTCAGCTATTGGTAAAACCGCTAATGTATCACTTGAACTAGACGATCCGACTAAAAAATCAACTTTCTCTTCTTCTAATAACTTCGTAGCTTTTTTAACCGCTACATCAGCTTTTGTTTCTGTATCTTCTACAACAAACTTAATCTTCTTTCCTTCCACTTTCCCAGTTCCATCCGTCGCATAGTCTAACCCTAATTCAAATCCGTTCACTGTTTGTTTTCCATATGATTCTAACGGACCTGTTAATGATGCAAGAACCCCTACCTTAATCGTCTTTTCATCCTCTGTACTTGTTTTCTTTCCTGAACAAGCTGCCGTTATGAATAACGATCCTAAAACACAACCAGTAGCCATCATTTTTAGCCATTTACGTTTTTTCATCGACATTGTGATCCTCCCCATACTTTTCTTTCTGATAGAATCAAACACGCCAAAGTTACCCAACCGTAATTATGACTTTTTCTTTGAATCATACAAACAAATTTATTAAAAAATTAATGAAGTACCATTACATTCGCCGCCCCTTTCCAAATACCTCCATTTCCCATATATTCATTTAGTATTTTTCACCACCTAATCACAGTAGCTGCCCACGTATACCCAGTCCCTGCACTAACTACTACTGCAATATCTCCGGCCTGTAATTTCCCCTGTTCATTTGCAAAGTGAAGACCAATGCAAGGATCAAGCGCTGACATATGTCCATAATGATCTAAATATACAACTTGTTCTTCTGCTAGCCCTAGCCCCTGTATCAATTCTATTAACATAGAACGTTTTGTATGCAGTGGTAACAATACTTTAATATCTTTAGGAGTTAACCCACTTTTTCTTAACGCCTCCCGAATCACCTTGTCAAAATTAGGGATTGAAACCCGATCTAGACGTTCTTTCATACTAATAGGATCTATTACATCAATATAATGCTGTCGATTCTCAACTGTATCGTAGCTCGCAACCTGCTTCGATCCACCTGCTGGAATACGAACATCTTCATGAAATGAACCATCTGTTATAATCGCACTTCCTAATATTTCACCGTTTCTAGCGTCTTTTTTCACTAAAGCTGCACTTCCGCCATCAGCGAAATTAAACATAAAACGCGAACGTGGATTATCATAATCTACAATTTGAGATTCTTTACATCCACCTACTAATAATATATTTTCAATTGAGTTATCGGAGTAGAGCATATCTTTTGCGACTTTGAGAGCAATAGGAAAGCAAGAACTAACATTCATAATTTCAAAAGCATAAGCATTTTTCAATCCAAGTTCATGCTGAATTTTTGGGGCACTTGACCATACGTGGTAATCTTTATGTGGACTGCCAAAATAAATGACTACATCAATAGATTGAGGATCTACTTGTGATAATATTGGTTTTGCAGCAGCAATAGCTAAATCTGATGCATGCATCGTTTCATCTGCGACATGTTTTTCATATAATCCAAACTTTTCTATAATAATATGCTCAGGAATACCTGTTTTTTTAGATAGGTCTGCAGCCGTCTCTACGTCTTTTGGGAAGAAAACACCAGTCGCTTCAATCCCAATATTCATTAGAATACTCCTCCTTCTTTTGGCACCATCATTGTAGCTACACCTGTTAATACTAAATCTCCTTTTTGGTTATGACACTCTGTTAACAATTTCAAAACTCTCTTTTCCATCATAAATTCTTGTACTGTAGCCGTTGCTGTAATTGTATCTCCTATAAAAACTGGTGCTGTAAATTTAATAGTTTGCTCCATGTAAACGGATCCTTTTCCAGGTAAATGAATACCAAGCAATTGCGATAATAAACTAGAAGTTAGTAAACCATGTGCTATTCTTTGATTAAATCTAGTTTGTTTCGCATACTCATGATCAATATGGATTGGGTTAAAATCCCCACTTAAACCTGCAAATAATACAAAATCTGTTTCTGTAATTGTTTTACTACATGACGCCTGTTGACCAGTGATATATACCGTCATCTCTTCACCTGCTTTTCAATTGATTTGCTAACTGTGCTTTTTGAATTTTACCAGTTGCATTTTTTGGCAATTCCTCTAGAAAAACAATTTCTTTCGGTATTTTATATTTTGCTAGAAATAAACGACAATGCTCAATGACTTCTTTTTCAGTTAATACACTGCTACTCTTTTTCACAATAAAGGCGATTGGAGTCTCTCCCCACTTTACATGTTGCCTACCAACGACCGCTACCTCATATACGTCCGAAAGCTTATTAATGACTTGCTCTACTTCAAGTGGATAAATATTTTCACCACCGGAAATTATCATTTCTTTTTTTCTACCGACAATGTATACAAAACCATCTTCATCAACTCTAGCTAAATCACCCGTATATAACCAACCATCTTGAATCGCTTCTTTTGTTGCATCTGGCCGGTTCCAATACTCTTTCATTACATTCGGTCCTCTTATTAGTAACTCCCCAACTTCACCAACCTCAACTTTATTTTTGTTTTCATCAATAAGTTCATACTCACAAAACAGAACAGGTTTCCCAATCGAGCCTACTTTACGTCTTGCATCTTCTTCTGAAAGCATAAATACGGTTGGTGATGTTTCAGTCATACCGAAGCCTTGACCAAATAAAAATCCTCTATCTATAAATTCCCTCATCAACTCTTCTGGACAAGGGGCACCACCGTTATAAAACCAGCGAACTGATTGTAAATTTGTAGTCTCAAACTTTTCGCAATTCATTAATGCTTGATGAATTGTAGGTACTCCCATCACTACGGTCACTTTATGTTTTTCTATCATGGAAAGAGCTGTGGTTGGTTCGAATTTTCTTGGAATAATGATTACACCGCCTGCAAATAAAGTTGGAAATGCAAATAAACCAATTCCACCAATATGAAATAAAGGTAATAATACAATAGAGCGGTCGTGCATAGTTAAGTCAATCGCAAATGTATTATTAAGCGCATTCCAAAACATATTGTCTTGTGTAAGTACAGCTCCTTTCGGTTTTCCCGTTGTCCCTGAGGTATAACATATAATAAAGGATGCGCTTTCATTTATCTCTTCAAGGTTGTCACTTTTTCTATCTTCTATTTCTTTTAAACTTTTAATCAAAATAACTCTTTGAACATACGATACCTTATGCATTGACAGTGCCATATTTTGAAAGGTTTCCTCTACAAATAAAACTGTAGTTCCACTATCTTTTAACTGAAAGATAAGTTCATTTTCTGTTAACCGTATATTAAGTGGAACAGCAATACATTCTACTTTTGCTATAGCAAACAAAAGTACAATATATTCCAAGCTATTTTGTGATAAAATGGCTATCCTTTCTCCTTTTTGCACATTCAAGTCATAAATTAGATAGGCTGCTACTTTACTTACATACTCATGTAACTGTTTATATGTCATTTCCTCCTCTTCTGTAATAATGGCAATGCGATCTGGATGTAAATAGGACCGTTTTTCAATCCAATAAGCAATGCCCTGCATATTTCCCCCACTCCTTTATCTCTTTCTCAATCCTTCAAATATTAATGACATCGCTGCTTCAAATACATCTTCCGGAACATCTTTCTCTTCCCAATAACCCCATCGCATTCCTAGAAATTGCCCAATTGACATAAGACAATACGCAATTGTTTCTTTATCAAGTTGTTTAAACTCTCCCGCTTCCATACCAGCCGATAAACTTTTTAAAAATCCATTTGCGAGCTTTGCATAGTACCATCTATATAAGTTATCATCAACAACTACTGCCTGTTGTACAATATTATATAGATTAGGTCGATCTTTCACCCACCGAAAAAAAGCCTGAAAACCTCTTCTTTGTGCCTCTTCATAACTTGATATTCCCTTCATTTCTTCTTTAATAATTAAGCGTAACTCACGGTTCAATCTGCGAATCAATTCATCAAATATATCTTTTTTAGATGGAAAGTAATTATAGAAAGTTCCGTGTGCTACCTTTGCTTCTTGTGTAATATTCACGATAGAAGCCTCGTAATATCCTTTACTACCAAATATCTCTTCTGCAGCACACAATAATTTCTCTCTCGTTTCTAACCCTTTTGTTGTTAGATTTTTTACATCCATTATTATTTTTTCTGACACCTGAATCACCTCTTAGATTTGATTATAAATAAATTTCTGAATTTTACAATTATTACCGTTAGACAAAATCTGCAAGTGTTTTTCTACATACAAAAGGCCTAACTTAAAAATAAGTTAGGCCTTTCATCTTAATTAGAATTATTTTCTACTTTCTCTAATCCTTCAGCCAATTGTTTCTTATCTAGCCCTTCCCCTATTACTACTAAGTTCGTCGGGAAACCGAAGTCTTGTTCCAGTAAAGTTGGTACCCCAAATGAATATTGGAATAGGTGCGGGTATTTATCTCCATGGAATTTCACAAATCCTTTTACACGATAAATACTATCTGGTAAATTTGAAAGCCATTCATATAAATTGTCTTGATCAATCGATTTCGTAAATTGATATGTCATCGTTTGTATATGTAAATGCTGTTTTACATGTAGTGTCTCATGTTCCCCATCATTCATAAATTCAGCTTCTTCTATATCTTCTAAAGATATATTACAATATTTTGTTTCAAACAATTTTGCATGATTATTTATTGCTTTCACGTCTTCAATTACTTTGTTCTTATCCGCAAATGTTAGTAAATCTGATTTATTAATTAAAATATGGCTACCAAATTTCATTTGCTCATGCAGTAGCTGTTGCACATTTGCACTTAATATACTTCGATTTAACCACCTTACTGCATCTAAAACGACTACTATTGATTTCACTTCTAAGAAAGGTGCTAAAATTGGTGATACACATGCATCTAACACTTCAATTGGATGCGCAACACCTGTCGTTTCTATATAAATGACATCTGGTCTTTCTTGCTGATATAACGAATGTAATTGTATTTCAAGCTCTTCTTTTAACGTACAACAAATACACCCTTTAAGAAGTTCCCTTAAAACATTCTCTTTTCCAATAATATCTGTATCTACTGAGTATTCACCAATTTCATTCATTAACACTGCAACTTTTCTATTCTTCTTTTTCTCCGCTAACAATAAATTTTGTAATAATGTTGATTTTCCGCTACCTAAAAAGCCACCTAATATATGAATTTCTACTTTATTCATTTGATCGACCATCCATTTCTTTATTTCAAAACGTATTCAAAGCGTAATAATTACGATTTATATTTATTATTTTATTAAAAGAGTCGTGATTTGTAAATATATGTTCACTGTTCGTTTACTTCATAAGCAACTTTAATCCCAGATTCTATCGCTCCTTGCATCCACCCATGTGTTAATGTCGTATGCTCTCCTGCAAAGTGCACTTTTCCAGATGGTGGTGTAATATACGGAAATAACTCGAGCTCTTGACCTGGTTCAAAAGCTGTAAATGCACCGCAAGAATACGGATTTTGACTCCAGCTAAAAGATGTTCCCGTAACAAACTCACTATAGACGATATCACCGTATATTTCTGCTAAATTTTTTAATGCGTAACGAATGCGTTCTCTATCCGGTAAACTATCCCATGTTAACGCCTCATCTGCCCACGTATAACTCGCTAAAACGATAGCTGCCCCTGGTGTATGAATGCCATAACTCGGATAATATGTAAACCGTATCGGTAAATCTGTAATAGATTTACCTCCACACTGTCCCGCTTTCTCCCAAAATCTACTTTTAAACTCTATCGCAATTTTCGTTGCAGCAATATAATTTAATTCACGAATTGCTCGTCTTTTATAATAAGAGAATAGATTGTAAGGCTGAATTTCAACAAAACGTAAAGCTGAAAATGGGATCGTAACAATTGCAACATCACCTGTAACCATAAATCTCTCAATAGTTTGTTCATAGTTTACTTGCATCATCACTTTGCTATTTTCTTGTATAATTTTTTCAACCTTATACCGCATAAATATATTCTCATTTAACTGCGATAAAAATGCTTTTGGTAATGCATCCATCCCGCCCGTTATTTCATAATATTTCGTCGTTGAAGTAAAGAAGACCATTTCTCGTAATACTTCAATTAAAGACATTCCCATATACGCTTCCATATCAAGAAGTACACCAATCATATCTATTGCACCGTCTGAATAATATTCAGTTAAAAATGTGCCGAGCGAATATGCTTTATACTTTTTCTCAACAATACTCCAATTCTTATTAGGATCTTTCTTAATATAATTTAGAATCGGTTCTAATACCTCTAACATTAACTCTTCTGCCGTTTTACCTTTTTCCCTCTCTAAAATAGGATATCCAAGTATACTTGGATTTTTTTCGAATATGCTTAATCTCGTTTTAATATTATTCGTATAAATAATATCTGAAGCGGTTTTATTTATAAAAAGATTTAACGGTAATTTAAATTTACGAATGTAAGCTAAAGTTAACTTGTGTGTATCAGGAATTCGCATTGGTCCTGCATTAAAATATAAACCTCTGCTAAACGGTTCACGTATCGTATATATTCTTCCGCCTATTCGATTATTCGCTTCTAAAATTGTTATGTTATGACCTGCTTCTTTCAATAACGATGCTGCAACTAATCCTGAAATTCCTGCACCAACAATAATAATCTGTTTTGGCTCCTTCGTTTTAACGAGCCCCACATGAATAATATGGAGCATTCTTTCCATCGTTAATGGCTGCATCATGGCCTTTTCCCCTTCAATAAAGGATTTTATTGCATTATATTCGGTTAACTTACTTCCTATGTTTTATGCAAGAAATTGCACGGATACATTTTCAAATACTTGAATATCTTTTATAAAATGTAATAAACTAGATATGAATCTATAGAAGTAAGACGTATTATCTTACATAATAAAATCAATGAAATTGCGAGGAATTTTGAAATGAAAAAAGGTATTAACCGTGTTGTATTAGTCGGAACAGGAGCAGTTGGATGTAGTTATGCTTACTGCATGATTAACCAAGCTGTAGCTGAAGAATTTGTTTTAGTTGATGTAAACGAAGCAAAAGCTGAAGGAGAAGCGATGGATTTAAGTCATGCCGTTCCATTTGCTCCAGCTCCAACTAGAGTATGGAAAGGTAGCTACGAAGATTGTAAAGATGCTGACCTTGTAGTCATTACGGCTGGATTACCACAAAAGCCAGGCGAAACACGTTTAGATTTAGTTGAGAAAAACGCTAAAATCTTTAAACAAATCGTGCGCAGTATTATGGATAGCGGATTTGATGGTATCTTCTTAATCGCAACTAACCCTGTCGATATTTTAACTTACGTAACTTGGAAAGAATCTGGTTTACCGAAAGAACGCGTAATTGGTTCTGGCACAACACTTGATTCTGCTCGTTTCCGCTATATGTTAGGTGAGTACTTCAATATTGGTCCACACAACATTCATGCTTATATTATCGGAGAACATGGTGATACGGAACTTCCTGTTTGGAGTCACGTATCAGTTGGTATTCAAAAACTACAAACACTGCTTGAAAAAGACAATACGTATAATCAAGAAGATTTAGACAAAATCTTCATAAACGTTCGTGATGCAGCTTACCATATTATTGAGCGAAAAGGTGCAACTTACTACGGTATCGGTATGTCACTTCTACGTGTTACTAAAGCGATTTTAAATGATGAAAATAGTGTATTAACTGTATCGGCTTACTTAGAAGGTCAATATGGTCAAAAAGATGTGTATATTGGTGTACCTGCTGTTTTAAATCGCGGCGGGGTTCGTGAAATTTTAGAAGTAGAATTAAGTGAAGACGAAGAATTAAAATTCGATCACTCAGTTCAAGTGTTGAAAGAAACAATGGCTCCTGTTCTTTAATATGTATAGCAAAAAGCAATCCAAATTATTTCGGATTGCTTTTTATTTTGACTATCCCTTCCTTACGATAAATGTTAATATTATCCACAATAGAAAGGAGTGATTTCATGAATGACTCTTGGACAATTATAATCCTCTTATTGGCTGCTTCCTTCTTAATACTTTTCCTCTTCTTAATTATCAGGACTCTATTTCCGACTCAAAAATATGATAAAAACCTTGGATTCATACTACTTATTATATGCTTATTAACAATACCGATAAGTATCTTCCTTATCGGTGGATGGGCAGGTATGGGAATTGGCATAATCGCATTATTTCTTTTTATCGCTGTTATTATAGCTTTAATTGTAAATAAATTCATTAAACTTCCACCCACTAAGAAAGAATAAAGTGAATCCTTTAATCAGTCGCTTTCCACCCTTACTATTGATTAACTACTGTCAATTAAGATTTTTCAGGATACAAACAACCGATCTATTCGTCCCTTGAAAACATCGGTTGTTTCCTATTATTTTTTAATCGATTCCTCATTATTTACATCAAGTACATCTAATAAAAAGATGAAGATTGGTATCCCGATAATAAGCCCCCATATTCCAAGGAAATGTTCTGAAAAAATGAGAATTATAAATGTATAAAAGATTGGTAAATTCGTTTTCGCAGACATAAACTTCGGGTTTAAAAAATAACTTTCAAGAGCATGGATGACTGTAATGAAAATAAGTATGTATACAACGTACATAACTCCGCCTACGTTATAAGCAATAATACAAAGTGGAAATAAAGAAATAATCACACCTGCAACTGGAATCAACCCTAGTAGAAAAATCATAACAGCTAATACGAGAAGCTGCGGAAATCCTAAAACAATTAATGCAATAACAGTAAGAATACAATTTACAACCGCAATTAAAAACTGTGCTTCAATTACTTTACCGAACGATCTTGCAAACCTTTCGCCAAAATATGCAATCTCCTCATAAAAAATCTTTAGCTTACTCTCTTTAAATTTAGAAGTAAAGGTAATAATACGCTCTTTTTCTAATAAGAAAAATAAGCTTAATATGAGAGACAATAATATTTGTAAACTTACCTTCCCTATATTTGCTATCGATTGATAGATGACATCTACACCTTGTTCTATATACTTTGATACTTCCATTCCGTTAATTGTCGAAAGTGCATATTTAATGATTTCATTATCAGGCGGGTTTTGAAAAAACAATTTAAATTGATAAATCAATTGCGAAATTTGTATCGTTAACACAGGTAAATATTTATACAATGTCGTGCCAATAAAGGAAACTAATATGATATACAAACAGGCGATAACAATTTTCCGGTTCACTTTCAATTTCTTTGAAATAAAACGTTGAAATCGATCCATTAAAAATGTCAGTATAAACGTAATTAATATTAAGTTGATCATACTTTTTAATCCGTATAATACAAGCGCTACTATTATTAAAACGAGAAACCGTTGAAACCCTCTACTTCGAAAAAAATTTTTCACTTCATTCATTAAGATTTAACCTCCCCCTTCAATGGATGGAAATTGAATATATTACATTTTATGAACTTCTATAGACAATCTTTCTTACTAATTAGGAAGAATCCTTTTTTTCTTTTTATATTGTTAGATTCTATTTATATTAGCCCACCTACTTACTTCAGTTGAGCTCTTTTTTTCGTTTAACCTTTTACAATTTAGGTGATTTTCTATTTTTAGACTGCTGCTCATATGCATATCCAATATTGAAAAGCTCTTTTTCACCAAACTGTTTCCCTACAAACACTACACCGATTGGTTCTCCATTTTTATCATATCCAGCAGGAACCGCTAATTCCGGATAACCAGCTACAGCGGATAGAAGAACTTCATCGTTATTAATCATAACTAGAGCATCCAAACCTTTTTCTAGTAAATATCTATCTAGCTCTTTTCTTGCATTTTCTTGACTCGTTTGCACTACTTTTTCAAACTCATCTTTCGTTATAGCAGATTTTTCAGATCCCTCAATTAATGTTTGTCCATATTTTATTCGTCTATTACTATCCTTTTTATTAAACGCTATAATCTCTTCTAACGATTTTACCGGTACATTTTTTTGCTTTGAAAGAAAATCGTTAACATTATGTTTGAATTCATATTCTAATGTTTGTAGATTATCTACACCCTCAGCGTTTAACTGAATATCATCAGTCAATATTGCACCTGCATCTTGAAGGTCTTTTCTTATCTTTTGTGCTACTTCTTTTCTATTGTCATCTTGTCGATCTATTGAAAATAGTACTCCTACTTTTTTCCCTTTCAAACCGTCTATTGATAAGTCCTTCGTATAATCCATTCTTTCTTTATCTTTCATTTTTTCTGTCATAGCATCTTTTTCATCATAACTTACCATTATGTTAAATAACGTTGCAGCATCCTTTACCGTTCTTGCCATCGGTCCTGCTGTATCAAGTGTTTCAGCTAATGGAATAATGCCTGATCTACTCACCATACCTAGTGATGGACGTAATCCAACTACCGATTGCTGCGTCGCTGGTGCTACAATCGATCCAGTCGTTTCTGTTCCGATTGCAAGCGGGACAAAATCTGCCGCAACTACTGTAGCAGATCCTGAACTTGATCCTGAAGTATCAAATGTGATTGGACCGTACGGATTTAAATTTTGTCCTTTCTTCCCGCTATATCCGCTAGGCATTGTAAAGGATAAATAATTTGCCCACTCAGACATATTCGCTTTTCCTAAAACGAAAGTACCTTCTTCTTTCAGCTTCTTCACGATCGTCGCATCTTCATCTGCAATCCAGTCTTTTAACACATACGTGCCTGCACTTGTCGGCATCACCTTTTCTGTTTGTATATTATCTTTTACGATAACCGGCATGCCGTATAAGTTTGACTTCTTATTGAAAGACCTTTCTTTATCTAACTTTCGCGCTTCCTCCATTGCATTTGGATTAATCTCTGTAACAGCATTTAATGTTATTCCATTTTGATCATGTTCTTGTATTCTAAAAAGATAAATACTCGTTAATTCTTCATATGATAATTTCCCATCATCAATCATTTTTTGAAGCTCATCTACAGTCGCATTTACGACTTCTTTTTCTTTTATCTTTACATTTTCTATGTTAATTCCTTTGAGCTGATTATGTATCGGTTTTAACACTCTTTCTTTATCATATACAATACGCTCAGGTTCCTTTGGAAAATAATTTTTATACATGTAATATCCGCCGGCACACGCTAATAAGACAATGCCTCCAGCGATAGACAGCGTTCCCTTTACCCATTTCTTCATGTTGCTTCCTCCACTCTATAAGGTGCTTCGTTATACGAAAAAGAGAGTTACTTTTTACTTAACTCTCTCCAATCGAAATGCCAAATGAAAAAATGAAAGATTTCAATCTAATTACTTCTTTTTTTGCATTTGCTTCGCTAACATTTCTTTCACTTGATTATACGTTAACCCTGAATTTTTATTTAAACGCTTTACTTCCTCGACATCAGTACCTACCACTGTATATTTTTTCTCATCATTCATTTTTCTAATTCCCTTCTCACCGGATTATTTCTTATATTTCTTCCCTAAATGCGCATACTTTAACACCACTACAAAAAGGAAGCTGTTTTTAAGTACAGCTTCCTTCTCGTTACATATTGTATATCTTAATAAAATTTCAATACATCTTCAGTAGGCAAGAACTTTCTTTCTGCTGGTTGTTCGTTTGGTTCACCAAATGGCATTTGACCTACTAAGCTCCACTCTGCTGGAATATTCCAAGTTTCTTTCACTTCAGCATCTACGATTGGGTTGTAATGTTGTAATGACGCCCCAATTCCTTCAGCAGATAATAACATCCACACAGTATGTTGTAACATCGCATTTCCTTGATGAGACCAGAATGGGAACTGCTCTTTATATAATGGTGCGTTTTCTTGCATTTTTTCTACAGTTGCTTGATCTTCAAAGAATAGAACTGTTCCTACACCTGCATGAAAACCTTTTAGTCTTTCTACAGTCGCTTCAAAGTTTTCTGCTGGTACGCGGGCTCTTAATGTTTCTTTCACAATATCCCAAAACTTTTCATGCTCCCCATCCATTAATACAACCATACGACCACTTTGCATATTGAAAGATGTTGGTGCGTGTAAAGCTGTTTTTAGCACTTCTTCAATTCTTTCTTTCGTAATTGCATCATTTTTTGTTACTTTACGAATGGAACGGCGGTTCACGATTGCTTCTTTTAAGTTTGTTGTAGTTGTTGACATTTTAATTCCTCCAAATGTTTGTTTTATAATTTATTTTGTTATTTCATAACAAGCGAATTAGCAATATCCATCGGTATTACATTGCATACCTTCAAATGAACTTGTTTTATCCTTTTCAATTTCTTTATCAATGACCCTTTGTAGCGTTTCTTTACTAGCAAGCCCTTGAATGACTTCATCTCCAATCATGACAGTTGGAACAGCCATAATATTCGCTTCATCATATGCGTGCTGAATTGCTTCTTGATGCTTTTCCTTATATTTACGACTTACTAAAGCATCTTTAAATTCCGCCTCAGGAAGTCCTACTTCTACCGCTAATTTTGTTAACACATCAATATCTTCAATGTTTTGCTCTTCTTGGAAAAATGCTGTGAATACGCGGTGATGATACTCATTACCTAGTCCACGTTCTTTCGCAAATTGACACCCTTCGAAAGCTAAATGTGTATATGGATGCGGAGAAACACGTGGCAAACGCATATCAATTCCTAACTTCTTCGCTGTCGGAAGAATGAAAGCATCCCATGAACCTAATTTTTCTGGCTCATTCCATGGATCTATTTTTGAATATGGACTTGGACGTAATTCAAATGGCATCCATTCAATTTCTACATCTTTCTCTTTCGCTACTTCATCTAATGGACCTTTTGCTAAAAAACAAAATGGACATATAAAATCTGAGTATACTTTCATTTTTACAGTCATAACTTTTACACCTTACCTTTATAGTTGTAACTACATAAGTTACATTAATGTTAAAAAAATATAAATATGATTTAAGCATTCATTTTTTCTTGCAAAGTTTCAAACAGCTGCCCCATCGTAATATTTCTCAAAACTTCTTCCATCGCGGATTGTGCTTGAATTAAAATAATTTCTAACACCGCTTGAATATTCGCCCCAATTGGACAATCTGGATTCGGTTGCTCATGAATGTGAAATAATTTATCCTCTTCCACTACATTCACTGCATGATACACATCTAACAATGTGATTTCATGTAAATCCTTTAGTAAACCTGCGCCACCCGGTCCACGATTTACGTAAACAAAGCCAGCTTGTTTCAAGTACGACATCATCTTACGAATGACTACTGGATTTGTATTGACACTCTCAGCCATATAGTCTGAAGTACAAAGTGAAGATGGATTGTTTTTCAAAATAGATAAAATATGAACAGCTATGGAAAAGCGGCTACTAATTTTCATCGTAATCACCACCTCGATGTAATCATTATAGTTACAACCAAAAAATAAGTCAATCCTTTTCACATATTTTTTATAAGTAAATTAAAAAGTGTCCCATTATAATATACGAGACACCTCTTTTTATTCTGCAAATAGCGCCTGAAATTCTTCAATAAATAGCTGCACAGCGATTGAAGAATCCCTTAATGAAGGAACAGCTAAAGCAATTTCTCTCCATACTTGCGGTTCCAATTCTCTCGTTTGCACATTCTGTGGTAAATTCGTTAAAGATAATTCAGCTAATATTGCAATGCCTAATCCTTCTTGAATCATATTTAAAGCTGTCGTAACTGTCGAAATTACATACTCAGCCCGAAGTGGTACGTTTGCTTGTTTAAACATATCGATAATGGGTGGTTCGTATCCGCCCTTACATAATATGATCGGTTCATTCTCCAAATCACGAATTGTAATAGCATCCTTCTTGCAAAGAGGATGATCCTCTCTTAAAATAACAACCATTTTCCCCTTCGTTAATGGAACAATCTCCATCTCTTTATTAGGTAAAATAACAATCCCTATATCAACAACCCTCGATACTAACCAATCTTCAACTTCTTTAATCGTTCCTTCACAAAGAACGACTTCTAAGTTCGGGTACTTCTCCTTAAAATGGTTTATCATTTTCGGTAAGAAATGTGCAGAAGCACTCGGAAAACTCCCAATTCGAATCGTCCCCACTTCGTGTCCTTTCTCCATCGCAACTTCTTGTTCAATCTTCTCTACACCGTTCAAAATCTCTCTAATATGTACAAGAATTCTGTTTCCTACATCCGTAACGAGTAATCCTTGTCGTTTATCACGTATAAGAATCGTAACTCCTAACTCTGACTCAATACTTGAAATCGCATGACTTACTGCTGGCTGCGTCATATTTAACACCCGAGCAGCCTTCGTAAAACTACCTAACTCAACAGTTTTTATTAATACTTGTAGTTGTGTAATGGTCATAACTAATCGCTTATACTCCTCATAAAAAAGATTCATTTTATTTATTACAGTCGATATCATATCATAGTGAAATGAATAACATCAAGGAGGTCTTACAGTGACACAGCTTTCTCGAACTAAGACGGCCATCATCCTTACCTTTCTCGTTTTCATGTGGGGAATCAATTGGCCTTTATCTAAGTTTGCCCTGCATTATACACCACCCGTTTTATTTGCAGGCGTTCGAACTTTAATTGGAGGATTCATTTTACTCCTGTTCGCATTACCGAAATACAAAGAGTTACACTTAAAAGAAACTTGGCATTTATACGTTATTTCTTCTTTACTTAATATCATTATATTTTACGGATTACAAACTGTCGGCCTTCAATATATGCCCGCTGGTCTATTTTCCGCCATCGTATTTCTACAACCCGTTTTACTTGGTATTTTCTCGTGGATATGGCTTGAAGAATCAATGTACGGTTTAAAAATTTTCGGGCTTATACTCGGATTTATTGGCGTAGGTGTTATTAGCTCAAGCAGTTTAACTGGACATATTTCTATTATCGGGATTCTTCTCGCGATAGGATGCGCTATTGGCTGGGCACTTGGAACCGTATTTATTAAGAAGACTGGGCATCGCGTTAATTCCATTTGGATGGTAACACTGCAACTTATTATTGGCGGACTTTGCTTAATTGGATTTGGATCAGAGTTTGAAAGGTGGTCTAGTATCGCTTGGAGTATGCCGTTTGTTAGTGTACTACTCTTTATTTCATTCTTTGTTATTGCAATGGGGTGGCTTGCATACTTCACACTCGTTGGAGCTGGTGAAGCAAGTAAAGTTGGGGCTTATACATTTCTCATTCCTCTAATCGCTATTATTGTAAGTTCAATTTTCTTACATGAAGCCATTACTATTAGCTTATTCATCGGACTATTATTTATTGTAGTGAGTATTTGTTTCGTAAATATAAAGCCGAAAACACTTGCTGTAAGGCAGCAGGTTGAAGTGAAATAAATTGACATAAGAAGGAGCCTACTGATTGTAGGCTCCTTCTTATCGTTTCATGAGTAAAGGTACTTAGAATTTTAACAAACCGAATTTTTTTATTGTATGATGATAATTAAGTAGTAAAAATATTATCTCTAGTACAGATGGATGAATTTGCAATTCCAATTATAAGGGGGAGTTATATGGTTTTACATTATAACGAATTTGGAGATACAAACTCTCCACTTATGGTTTTTATTCATGGGGGTGGAGTCAGTGGATGGATGTGGGACAAACAAATTAAACATTTTACTAACTTTCACTGCCTTGTTCCTGATTTACCTGCGCAAGGAAAAAACAGAAGTAAAGAGCATTTCTCAATAAACTTTAGTGCTGAAAAAATCATAGAACTAATTGAAGAAAAAGGACAAAATAAAACTGTTATAGTAATTGGGTTTTCATTAGGTGCTCAAGTGTTAATTACGATGCTTAGCATGAAACCCAACTTAATCCAATATGCCATGATAAATAGTGCTTTAGTCAAACCCATTCCTTTTGCTAGCAAATTTATAAAATCTATCGCGTTAACCTACCCTCTTATAAAGAGTAGGACGTTTTCGAAAATACAAGCCAAATCAATGTACATAGATAAAGAATACTTTGACCACTATTATTATGATAGTTGTCAAATAAGTAAAAATACCTTCATAAGGATACTAGAAGAAAACATGTCGTTTACAATACCAAAAAACTTTGAGAATGCTAATAGTAATATATTAGTAACTGTTGGAGAAAACGAAAAAAGAATAATGAAAGACTCGTTGACTAAAATCCTTGAAAGTAATCCCCATTGCACAGGTGTTATTATTTCTAAAATTGGTCATGGAATTTCTTTAGCGAACCCTAAGCTATTTAATACTTTAATTGAAAACTGGCTAGAACATGATTCCTTGCCAGAAGACGTAATGACCATCAATTGATTTCCATGAATCAATCCTTTTTGTTATATAGTGACTATAACAATATTGCTATGCTCATTTTACTAATCCCTAATATTAATAAAAAGGTTTCATTATTTTCAATGAGACCTTTCAATATTACTTAATTACTTATTTTTTACGACGTACCATAAAAACACACGTACCTACCGAAGATACAATCGCCAAAATAGATAAAACAATTGCTATCAACTGCATATTACTAGTACCTTCATTCTTTTCTACATTAGATACTTCACCATGTTCTCCTGTTAATGACGTACCTTTTGCAATTGTAGTAAGTGAATGCGGTTTTTCAGCTTTCTCATCGCCTGTCCATTCAACAATTTCTCCGTCTTTATATTGTTGATATGCATCCCAAGCTATTTTTTGTTCTTTATCCGGATTTTTAGCGACGAAAGTAAATCGCTGGAACTGACCGGGTAAAATCCCTTCTCCTATTGCTTCCCATACTACAGTTTTCACTTTTCCGGCATTATCTTTCTGCTCTTCCATTTTCCACCCTGGCACTGGTTCATACTGTTGGAATTCCACACCAGACGGTATTTTCAGTGTAACTTTTGTTGTTGCTATATTCTTTTCAACTGGTACTTTTATCGTGTAAGTCTCCCAAGAACCGATGTCAGAAGTTGCTGGCTTCACAGTAACGTGCGCACTAACAGGTAACGAAAACATTCCCATTGTAATTGCTGTTGCGATCATTGTTGTTCCTAATTTTTTTATACGTTCCATTTTCAATTAGCTCCTTTTTATCTATACCTACTCTTTATCCCGCTATTCGCCGGGTAGCCCAATTGATGAGGGCTCTTAAAGTTTCACTTTATCTGCCACCTACAATAAATTTATAATCCGTATCGAAGCTATCAAGCGATTTCGTTAATCCATGTACTTGTATATTCCAGTTTCCTGTCATGTTAATATACATACCTTCTGCTTCATATTCTCCCGGTGAAACTGCCGAAACTTTAAATGATCCTTTTCCCATATTCATATCTAACGATTGAGTCGTTAATATAATTTGTTCCATATCAGTAACGGGTTGTCCGTTCTCATCCTTTAAAGTAATATGGAATATATTTTGTCCTACTCTATTAGGACTTACATTTAGCGTCATTTCATATCCATTATCTAATTGTTTACTCTCTGTAAAAGGTCCAGTAGGAGGCATCGGTGGTGTTTGTACGTTTGTCATAAAAGCTACGATGACGAAAATGATAATTCCAATGATAAACTCTACTTTCACCGTAGCACCTAATCCTTGCTCCGCTCTCATTTTCCCTTTCACATAATGAATAATTCCCAATATCCCCATGAAAACGAATAAAAGTATCTTTGCTAGTAAAGCTAATCCATACTTCGTATCAAATAACGAGTGGATTGTTGGAATAAAAAATGTACTGTTAAAAAGACCTGTTATTAAAATCACAATGACAGCGCATGTTGCCCACGGTGAAAAACGCTTAATCATATCCCAATACATATTCCATTTGTTATCCTCTTTACGTAACAGAAGAATAATAGACGATAAACCACCAATCCATAATGAAGCTGCGAATAAATGTAAAAAATCCATAACAACAGCAATATCTTTAAACTTTAAACCATATGCGTGACTATTAAATGCTTTCATAACAAGTATTCCAATAAACAGCACTATTGGAATACTCCATACTTTAAAAGACGATAGCTTCTCACGCCTCATCGCAAAATACGTAACGATTATAAGCGAACTAATGAGAACCATTTGAGTAATCCAAACATAACTAAAAACAGAAAGCTGTAACGTTTCTTTTAATAGTAAAGGATTGAATGCTTCTAGCCATGAAACATCAGCATTTATTTTCGCTTGCAGTGGTAGATTGAATAACAAGCTAGTAAATATCCCTAATAAGGAAATCCATATTATGTTCTTACTCCTTGATCGAACCGAGGTTGCATTCCCTTTATACATAATAAGATTAAAGAATAGCACTCCTATAAATAGTGAGAAACTTGTATATAAAATTCCACGTTCCATGATCATATCAATTTGCGGAACATACCCCATCTCTTCCACTTGTACATCGTCTGTTTCCGCTTCCGCTAATCCAATACGGAATGGAATAACCCCTTGAATTGGATGTCCATCAGCTGAAATAGCTTTCCACTGAATAGAGTAGAGACCATTTTTGAGGTTTTCTTTTAATCCGGCTTCTAATAGTTTTTTATTTTTTTTATCAATATGAGCATCTTTTAAATCGACCCTTTTACCTGATGTATCTCTCACGTACAATGTATTAAAACGTGAAACTTGTATGTCCTCATCGAATTCGATTTTTACAACAGATGGTGCTTTCTTCAATGTTTCATTTTCAGTAGGGTTTGATTTCACAACGTACGCATGAGCAGATGCACTTTGCGGGATCAATATGATAAGCACACACACAAGTAATAACAATGTCCCTAACCTTTTCATTACTTTCACACTCATTTCACTTCTTTCTTCCTCATTGCTCTATTTTCATTACTTTAACTTCCAAAGTTTGATTCTGGGCAAAATATTAACCTGATTAAATATAAACTTCTAGAAAGTATAACTCTTTATTTCTCTTCCACCTCTAAACTTCCAATATAATAGTAACTATCATGATAGATACAACTTACATTTTTAAAGTCGATTGTTATTATATCATAAAATATATTTATGTAAGTTATCAAAGAAGAAAAGTTATCGTGAATCATTTGTGAAGAAAATGTGAAATACATAAATAAAAAGGTATTACGTTATTACGTAATACCTTCTTAAAAATATCTTTCTTCTACTTCTCTTCCGGATAATCACAATACTCTATAATTGTTCCCTCTGTATCCGCTGGGTTAAGATAGATTAATCTTCTGCCGTGTTTATTCATTCGAAGCGTATGCTCTAACGTTCGAATGTCTTGTTTTTTCAATTCCTCTAAAGCTACATCTAAATCATCTACTCGATATGCAACATGATGAACACCTTTACCTTTTTGTTTTATAAATCGGGCAATTGGTGAAGTGGTGTTATTTGTCGGCGCAAGCAATTCAATTCTATCTCCATCCACTTCAAGAATGGCTACTTCACTTTCAACACCAGGCGCTTCACTTACGTAACGATCTATTAAAGTTCCTGACAACACTTTTTCATAAAAACGTATCGTACTATCTATATCTCGAACTGCGATGCCGATATGATCAATTGTTTTTTTCATTTTATTTCCCCTACTACTTTATTTTCTTTCATTATTAATAGTAACAAAAAAAGCTATAGAAACAAGTTCTATAACTTTTTTTATTTAACCTATTTTCTTATCCGCTCTAGTTGCTGGTTGAACTTGGTTTTTTGCTTTCACAATGCTAATGACATACCCGATCAATCCGCCAATAAGTGCTGGTAAAATCCACCCTAGCCCAACTTCATGCATTGGAAGTATTTTAGTAAGAAAATCATTTACTACTGCTAACTTCATACCAGCTGCATTCAATCCATCGAACACACTTACAATAAATGTAATTAATAAGCTACCTTGATACACCTCTGCTCGTCCTTTAAACAATGGATGAAGGAGCGTTAGGAAAATTAAGACGATTGCTAATGGATAAATCGCGATTAATACAGGAACAGAAATTGCAATTAATTGCGTTAAACCTACGTTCGCAACAACTGCACTGAACACTGATAAGATGATTGCTATCTTTTTATACGAAACATTCGGGAATAGTTTATGGAAGAATGAAGAACACGCTGAAACAAGTCCTACACTAGTCGTTAAACATGCTGCTGTAACCATAATCCCTAATATAATTCCGCCGTATGACCCAAAATAATAGTTTGAAACTTTTGCTAATACTGCACCACCATTATCTAAATGACCAAGTTTTGCAACACTTGAAGCTCCCATAAATGAAAGTGCTGAATAGATCATTGCTAAAATAGATGCAGCAATCAATGTTGCTTTTGCACAAACAATCATAATGTCTTTTTTTGTTTTTGCGCCCTTTTCTTTAATCGCATTGATGATGATAATACCGAATACGAATGATGCCAACGTATCCATTGTTAAGTAACCTTCTTGGAATCCTTTAAAGAACGCATGTGATGTATATGCCTCTGCAGGTGCTTGCATTTCTCCCATTGGATGAATAAAAGCAAATACTACTAAAATCCCAATAAACGTTAATTTAATTGGCGTTAAGATTTTTCCTACAATATCGACAATTTTCGCGGGATTTAGCGAAAAAAAACAAGTAATGCTAAAGAATATAATTGTAAAAAGAATGAGTGCTGAAGAACCCATAGCTTCTGGTACAAAAGGCTTCATACCAATTTCATAAGAAACGCTGCCTGTTCTCGGAATAGCGAATAGTGGACCAATCGCTAAATATAAAACTGTCGTAAATACAATGCCGAACACTGGATGTACACGACTTGCTAACGATTGTAAATCTTCTTTACCTGAAATTCCAAATGCTAATACCCCTAGCAACGGTAAACCTACACCTGTTACTAAAAATCCTGCATTAGCAATCCAAACATTCTCTCCTGCCGATTGACCAAGCATTGCTGGGAATATTAAATTTCCTGCCCCGAAAAATAGTGCAAATAACATTAAACCAATAACAACTATGAACGAAAACGGTACTTTATTCGTCATAATATAACCTCCATTCAATATAACCTATGTCATTTCCAATTTTAACTAATTGAATTTTCTGAACATTTAACTTAAGTATCAACTATTCTTGAACTCATTATAGTTTGATATATAATATTTTGCAATACTATTTTCAAACTTTTCATTCATTTTATAAATATACATTTTTTAACATAGAAATAGACTAAAAAACCAACATGGTCATCCATGTTGGTTTTTCCATTTTTACTATCAATTAATTAAAATTTCGCCGCTACTTTCTTAACGTTCTCTAAACCTTCTTCAACAATTTGTTGTGAGCGATCTGGATATTGGTTGTGTCCTTCAATTACAACAGTTTCTGGATTTGTAATTCCCCAGAACCCAAGTACAGTTGTTACGTAATTAACTGCCATTTCCATAGGAGCCATTTGTTCTGAAGAGTAATCTGAACCACGAGCACCTAACACAACTACTTTTTTACCACCAGCTAAGCCTTCTGGACCATTAGCTGTATATTTAAACGTTTTTCCAGCTTGAGATAAATATGAAATATATGTGATTAATGGTGCTGGTACAGTAAAGTTCCATAATGGGAATGCAAATACAACTTTATCAGCTTCTAAAAACTGATTTAAATATTGATCTACTGTAGCAACTGCCTTCTCTTCTTCTGCTGTTAATTCCATACCTTGACTACGTTTGTATCCACCTGAAATAGCAATATTTCCGTAATAAGGAAGATCTAATGCAAATAAATCTAACTCTGTAATTTCTGTATTCGGATTTGCTTCTTTATAAGTACTTACAAATGTTTCATACATTTTTGAACTAACTGCTTGCTCCGCTGGGCGATCGTTTGCTTTTACAAATAATACTTTTGACATTGTTTTATTCTCCTCTACTTTTTGATTTTCTTCTTTTTTACCAAATAACGAGCTAAATAATCCCATTTTCTTCACCTAAACTTTCTTATCATATTCATTATTCAACATCATAAAAATTCTTATTCTAATAAAAAGTTCCAATTGATACCTTAAGGAAAGTTAATTAAAACTTTTTGTTATTTAATTACCTTATGTAAGTGATTGTAATATAGTCACTTACTTTAGTCAAGTAACTTTTAATAAAAAAATAAATCTCAAATTAAAAATATTTACTAAAATACAATTGAACACCAAATTACAGCCTTATTACTTGTATAATAAAATTAGAGAGGAAAATTCATATTTAGAAAGGATTCATTCATGAGCACGATAGAAAAGATTCAAACTTTTATTATTCTTTTTGCTGTTACATGCGGCATCATACTTGGACAATTTAATGTTATACATATGTATTCAGACAAATTTATTGTTCCCTTTTTATTTTTCATGCTATATGGATTATTCCTCAGCATCCCATTAAAAGAAATAAAAAATGGATTTCGCAATTTAAAATTTGCTGGAACAAGTCTTACTATTAACTTCTTATGGACACCTTTACTCGCTTGGGGATTAGGAGCACTATTTCTTTCAGATCACCCTGCGCTTTGGGTTGGATTTATTATGCTAATGGTTACTCCGTGTACAGATTGGTACTTAATCTTTACTGAAATAGCAAAAGGTAATGTAGCACTTTCTACAGCGATTTTACCAGTAAATTTAATTTTGCAAGTACTACTACTTCCCATTTATTTATTTTTATTCGCTGGTGTTATGAAGACTGTTGCGGTTTCTGTTTTAGTAGAAAGTATTGTTATCGTAATCGTCTTACCATTTTTACTTGCACACGCTACAAAATTCATTATGAATAAACTGAAAAAAGCTGAAACGCTCGAGAATAAACTCATTCCGTTTTTCAGCTCTGCCCAAATTGTATTTTTAAGTTTAGCAATCGTAGCGATGTTTGCATCACAAGGTAAATATTTACTACAAAATATGAATGTCGTTTTATTATTACTCATTCCTGTTCTATTGTTCTTCATCATTAATTTTGTACTAGGACAATTTATCGGGCACGTTATGCGTTTATCTTATAAAGATACAGTAAGTCTAAACTTAACAACGTTAGCAAGAAACTCACCTGTTGCTCTTGCTATTGCTGTGACTGCTTTCCCTGACGAGCCTCTTATTGCACTTGCACTCGTTATTGGACCGTTAATTGAACTGCCAGTACTTGCTTGTGTTTCACAAGTGTTGTTACTTATTAAGAAAAGACGGCAATATATATAATAAAAAACGTCCTATAGCAGGACGTTTTTTATTTTTGAAAAATCTCATACAACACTTATTTCTTATTTATCATTACAAATGAAATAACCGAAACTAGAAACGTAATAATACCAATTATAATAAATACAATAGAAGCTGAAATTGACTCTAAGGAATATCCCGTTATTGCAATTCCAACCGGGGTTGATACTAATAATAACGAATTTAAAAAACCAAAAAATCTTCCTTGCACTTCATTTGGAATTAACTTTCTATACAACACTCCAAAATATATATTACTTACCCCAAATGCAATTCCTGACAGAAAATAATAAACTGAAAATAATACCGGATTTAACGTCGTACCCATTGCAGCATTAAAAACCCCCATAATAGCTGTAAATATAAAAGCAGTCGTAATCGTTTTATATGTACGAATCTTTTTCGTAATAAATGCTCCTATTAAAATCCCTATCGGTGATGCCGCAAAAACTATACTATACCATCCCGTAGAAAGGTCCATTTCTCTAACAACTATTACTTGTAGCGAAAGCATACACGCCGCTCCAAGTAAATTAATAAGCGCAGCGCTCATAAGCAATGTTTTCAATGATTGATTACTATTAAATATGGAGAAACCCTCTTTAAAGTCTTCGTAAAAAGGCTTTTTCTTTTCTACTTTTAATTCACGTGGAAATTTAATTTTCATTAAAATTAAAAATGATATAAAAAATGTAATTGCATCTAACAAAAATACTCCATGAAAATTAAAAATACTAATTAAAAAGCTAGCCATTAAAGGAATAGCTACCGATATGGTTTGTATTGATATTTGCCTCAGCGTAATCGCCTGTTGAACATGCTTTTCTTCCACATATGTTACTAATGCTGCATTTGAAGCCGGAGTAAATAAAGCACTCCCAATTGAGCGTATTATAAGTAAAATTAGTAACGGAATGTATAGCATTTTATTATAAAATGCTATAACTGCAATTAAAATCATGACGATACATCTCATAACATCCGCAATTATCATAAGCTTTCTTCTCGACATTCGATCTGCTAACGTTCCTGTTACAGGTGCAAATAAAATCGCCGTCGTCGCAATTGCAACGTTTACTCCAGAAACAAGTAATGGAGAGTTCGTTAATTTCATTACCCATAACGGTAAAACGAGCGTAACCATAGAATTACCTATTAAAGAAATGCAACTTGCTAAGAAAAAATACGAAAAAATTTTATTGCTCCAAATACTTGTGCTATTCTCTTTTAAATCCTCAATTTCATTATTCACTGCATCCTCCATTTTCCTCTTGTATATTTTCTTTAATTCTTCCTCACCACCTTTCAAAACCTCTATTTAAATGAGAAAAAACCTTCTTCAAAATAAGAAGAAGGTTTACTTATAACCGCATCTTATCTATTAGGAATTTTAGATCCTACAGGATTTAGCACCTTTATATCACATAAGGTTGCTGAGGCTTCGAAGGGCCAGTCCCTCCACCTCTCTTAATAAGAAGTTTTTATTTAATTATCTAAATTCATTATATTTTACATCAAAATAATTTCAATATGTTTTTTTATACAGTTAAAAGAAGATGACATCTATCATCTTCTTTTAACAATTTTGTCGTTACGTTAACAAGACCTTTCTAATTAAAAATGATAGGAAACGTAAATATAACGAAAGCTGCCCAAAGTCCGTAAATTGGTAAATACTTCGTAACGGCATCTTGGATAGCTGTCGGTCCTGATTTGCTTTGCAAGAACCGCATATAGGAAGACATAATCCAAATTAAATTTGCCCAGATCAGTATGTTTACCCCTAAAACAGCAAGTCTATTAGGTGTAATCCCGTAAGAAGAAAGTCTGAATACAATGGCTGATAAAGCGACAGTGTCAATAATAAGCGCCAGAACAATTAAGGCAAAATTTATATAATCTGAAATGTTCTTTTTCTCATCCGAATCACTCTCAACGATAGAAAATATGGTAACGGCCAACACGCCAAGGAGTATTCCGTTGAAGGCCATTAAGAAATTGCGGTCCAAGAAAGGATTTTTCCCGACCCATATAACCGTTATAAGATAGATTAGCAACGTAATCAAGACAAGTGGACTAAAAATTTTAGATATGTATGGTGTAATATTTTTAGCAAGTTTAAGATTCAATGATACTAAGTATGCAGCCACTACAGCGAGAGCGGCAGCTCCAAATAAAACAACATTACTAAAATAGAACTCTCCTATATCCAAGTCAACAAAACTAAATAATCGCATGGTGAATACTGCTAGTATCATTCCACTCACTGCCATGCTCGCGTAGAGAAGACCATATTCTAAATTAAATTTAATATAAGCTAATCTTGTATTACCTTTTGAATATTCATTTCCTGTAAATGCAAGTCCTACCAAGATCCATAAAAATATAGGAAGATGTAAATAAGCAAGGATAATACTGTCTTTATAATTTAATGGCAACATATTAAGATACAACCCGGCAATTAGGAACAACGCTGCAAGGAAATAAATAATACTTTTTTTCGGGGTATTATTGTAAACAAAATAAGCAGCGATAAAGGGAATTACACCAAAAGCCAGGTTAATTGGAGCAATTGCTTCCTGCTCGACAAAGTGGAAAATGATCCTGGTGCTTATGCCGGCCAGAATAGCTAAAAGGCCCATGAATAAGAAACCTTTTTGAAACAAAGATGTTTTTTCTTTATTTACTTTCTCCTTGAAATGCAACCTTTCATACCAAGCACCTAGAACTTGAGAATCAGGGTTTTGGTCCCATGCTTGTGAGAATGCTTTTTTAAAAGCTTTCGGATCTTTTCTATACATCTTCTCCAACTCATGGGGGTTATCCATATTTTTAACAATCAAATTGTTAATGTTCATAGTTATACCTCCTCTAATTTTAAAAATAAGGTTGTTACCTTTTAACAAAAGCACCTCACTCATTTATTATGATTTTGATTTTAATACAAGTTTTATCGTTTTACAATAAAAAATTATTATTTAAAGATTTTTTTTTATCGTTAAATTTTATATAAAAGAAAAACAAAAGAGCATGACAGTTTTATGTCATGCTCTTTTAACAAATTAATTCTCAAATACAAAATTAATCTTATTATCTTTCCACTCTAATTTCGCATCAAATGTTTTCTCGCCCTTTTTAAAGCCTTTAATTAAATCGGTTTTCTCACCTTTTAAGAGCTTTGTCATATTCTTTTGCGAAATTGTTTTACTTAATATCTTCTTCGAGATGGTAAAGTCACATTGTGTCGTGTTGTAATTAGAACAGCCGTAAAACGTTGACTTATCAATTACATCGCCATCACATTTTTTACAGCTACCAACCTTTTTACCTGTTGTAAATTTCGATCCTTTTCGCTCAATCGATTCAACATGTAATCCAGTGAAATCCCACTTCTCAGACATTTCAACCGCATCTTCAATAATTTTAGCT
The DNA here is from genome assembly GCF_027715825.1 of Bacillus cereus group sp. Bc061. NCBI lineage: Bacteria > Bacillati > Bacillota > Bacilli > Caryophanales > Bacillaceae > Bacillus > Bacillus cereus group sp. Bc061. The sequence goes on along the minus strand of NZ_JAQFTZ010000001.1, from coordinate 456,244 downwards.
GATAATTTTTTCGTTTGTTCCATAAAAGTTGCTGGTGATGCTGTACCTTCCCCAATTTCCGCAAGACGTTGCTCCCATTTTGCGGTCATTTCTGGTGAAGCTAGTATTTTGTCACCGATTGCGGTAATTAATACTTTCCCTTTATCGGTCGCATACACTTGGTTCTTCTTCACATCTATATATTTACGGTCTTTTAGCATCGTAATAATACCTGCACGGGTCGCTTCTGTACCTAAACCTTCTGTTTTCTTTAATACTTTCTCAAGCTCTTCATTCTCTAAATACTTACCAGCTGTTTTCATTAACGTAATAAGTTGTCCTTCTGTATAACGCTTCGGTGGTTGTGTTTTTCCCTCTTTCACTTTCACCTTTACAACTTTTCCTTCTTCACCTTCAGCTACAATTGGAAGAATGGTTTCGTCATCTTTATCGTCTTGGAAAATAACTTTACGCCATCCTTCTTGAATTTGCTGTTTTCCTTTTGAAATGAATTCAGCACGTTCATCTACAAGCGTTACAATTGTTGTATAGTCAAAGATTGCAACTTCATAATGAGCTGCAATAAGCCTTCTTACGATCATATCGTAAATTTTCTTTTCATCACCTGATAATCTGCTTGGGTTTGTAACTTGCTCTGTCGGAATAATGGCGTAGTGATCTGTTACTTTCTTTTCATTCACATAACGCTTATTATTCATAATCGATTCAACCGGAGCTGGTAATAAACCTTTATATTCATCAAACTGACTTAACTTCTGTAAAATATCAGGGAATGTTGCCGCTTCACCTTGTGTAACATAGTTGGAATCCGAACGAGGATAAGAAACAATCCCTTTTTGATATAGTGCTTGCGTTATATCAAGCGTCTTTTTCGGTGAAAACTTAAAGGCTTTATTTGCCGTTGCTTGCAGTGATGATAAGTTAAATAAAAGCGGCGGCTGAAATTCTTTACGCTCCGTTTTCATTTCCTTCACTACTGCCGTTTTACCTTGGCAAAATGCCGCAATTTTATTCGCCATATCAGGGTCTTTTAAGCGGGATTCACTATCCTTCTCCCATTTCCCCTCATACTTCTTTCCTTCTATATTAAAGGTTGCGAACACTTCCCAGAACGGCTCTGACTTAAAGTTTTCTATTTCCTTTTCACGCTTTACGATTAACGCGAGTGTCGGTGTTTGTACACGACCAGCTGAAAATACATCATTCATTCCTTTTTTCTTTAGCAAAATACTAAACACACGCGATGCATTCATACCAACAACCCAGTCAGCACAAGATCTTGTGTATGCTTCGTAATACGTATTAATCGTGTCTGATTCATCAAGCAAGTTTTTAAATCCTTGGTAAATAGCTTGCTTCGTTAAAGAGGAAATCCAAAGACGCTTCATTGGCTTTTGCACGTTGCAAAGGTTAATAATATTTCGTACAATCAATTCCCCTTCACGCCCAGCATCGCCCGCGTGAATAATTTCTGTTACCTGTGGATTATGTAACAGCTGTTTCACAACGTTAAATTGCTTATACTTCGACTTTGTTACTTCAAATTGAAAACGCTCTGGAATCATCGGTAACGTATCAAGTGACCATTTTTTCCACTCTGCGTGATAATGTTCTGGATTACATAACTGCGTCAAATGACCAATTGCCCATGTACAGTACGCTCCATTTGGAAATAACTCATTCGCTTCTACTTCTAAATATCCATCTTTCCGGCGATATTTAAATTGTGAAACAAGAGCCAAACCTTGATCTGGTTTCTCGGCAATAATTAATTTCATTTTATAACTCCCTATCTGTATTCCACTGTTACTTTCATTGTCTATCTGTTTAGAAGCGATGATAAAACAACAATCTTATTTATCATTCGCGGGTTGTCCCGAGTAATGGGATAACTATAATATTATACGCTTATTCTTTATTGCTTCACAATAGAAACTCATTATATAACACTTTCTTTCACATGTTCACACGTAAAAAAATCAAACGCCACCTTGCTTTCATTTATGAAATTGTGCAGATAATATGCAGATATAAATAAGCATAAGTACTCTCTATATGAACATATGATGAAGTGAATGATAGGACAGGGAGGTATCATGATGTTTGCTTATACATTAACTGCCTTAATGCTTTGCTGTATCTCAATTATTATTACATCATATATTTCGAAACGTAGTGGTACCCTAATGGAGTATATGGTATTTATTATGTCTTTTAGTATGAGTATCGGTTTAAGTATAGGTTTTTATTTAGGTATTCTATTTAAAGGAGAATTGCTATATTCTACTTTGCTTGCGATTTTAATTAGTGGTTGTATCGGCTTTTTAGTTGGTCTACGTTTTCATCTATATACTGCTTTAGAAGGAATGTTCTCTGGGGTAATGGCAAGTATGATGGGGGCAATGATTACAGAAATGCTAAATGCGCAACAAGCTCATAGTATACTGTTTATCAGCCTTTTATTTACTATAACGATTACTATGTCATTTATAATTCAAATTTTATCAGAAAGGTTTTCTACTGTGATCCAACGATGCTTTTTGTTATTGCTTTCAATTAGTGTTGTAATTATTGTTTCGGTATTCATAACATTCCCCGATTTTACTCCTTCAACTTCACACGAGTATAAACAACATATGCACTAACACTTAAAACAAAATTATTAAATCAGAAACCTTAGAAGAAGCGATACTTTTAGGTATGCAAGAGGATTTCTCTGTAACGAATGTATTAGCAGTTCTCCTATTTATTAGGGCTTTATTTCTTAAGAAACAATAACACTGTGATTATTAAATTAGAAAAAGGTAGCCAAAATCCTCTTCACAAAAAAACGTATGATTGTGTATAATAAGAACTAATGTTCCTTTCGGGGATTCACTAAACCTAAATTACACTTATATATCAAATAGAAGAGGATTGATATACCATGAAAATTGATAGACCAAAAATTTCACCAGAGTTATCTTCAAAAAATTTTCAAGATATTTTTTATGAAGAAGATCCTACACTAGAAATGTGTGAAATTATCGATTCCACTTTCGAAAATGAATCTGTGGATAGAGTACGATTATATGATGCCGTGATAAAGAATTGTAAGTTCACGAATACAGACTTTAGCAATATTGATATTACAGATGTTTGTTTTGAAAACTGTGATTTATCAAATGTTAATTTAAGCAATTCTTCTGTTCACAGAGTTGAATTTAAAAACAGTAAATTAATCGGGGTTAATTTTGCAGAATCTAGCTTAGGAAATGTTAAATTTGAGAATTCTATTTTGAACTTAGCTGCATTTGGAAATTCTAAACTAGAAAAGATTGTATTTAATGAAACTTCATTAAATAGTGCAGATTTTTTTGACTGTAAACTAAAAAAAGTTGAATTCCAATTATGTAGCCTTGACGAAGCTAATTTTGACCAGACATCACTGAAGGGGATCGATATTAGCTCTTCTAATTTTAATACTCTGACAGTTTCAGTGAGCGATTTAAGGGGATGTAAAGTATCTACATATCAAGCTGTTCAGTTTGCGACTTTATTAGGATTAATAATTAAAGATTAGTATTTCGAAGATAAAAAGAACCCTATCCCGAATCATGGATTTTTTAATTGTCCACGATTCGAGATAAAGTTCAAATAAATTAATGATGACTTTCTTATTATTTAACTACAGCTTGTTTTCCTTTGACATGTTCATTATTTACACTCATAAACGCTTCAATCTCTTCAACTTCTCTAATGATATCTTTTGACAAGTTTTCGTATCCGTCTTTCGTTACAAGAATATCATCTTCAATACGAATTCCAATCGATTCTTCTTCAATATAAAGACCAGGTTCAATTGTAATAACCATGCCTTCTTCTAATACTCTATCTTTGTATGTCCCTACATCATGCGTATCTAAACCAAGGAAATGGCTGACACCATGATAATAATATTTTGATAACTCTTCATCTTCTTGAATTAAACCAACCGCTTTACACCCTTCTGCAAGTACTTTTTTAGCATGCTCATTTAATGCAGCGAACTTTAAGCCTGGCTTAATAATCTCTGTTGTTTCTTTCAATGCTTTTAATACGATATTATAAATTTGTTTTTGGCGACTAGAGAATGTTCCATTTGCTGGGAATGTATAACTAATATCAGCGTTATAGTAGTCTTTTTGAGCACCTAAATCTAGTAATACTAAATCACCATTTTGAATTTGCGCATCATTATCTTCATAATGAAGAACTGTAGCATTTTTCCCACTCGCCAAAATTGTATTGAACGCATGATGCTTAATGCCAGATGATTTCAGTGTAAAATCAAATTGAGCTTCTAATTCATACTCCATCATGTCTGCTTTTGCATGCTTAAGTACGTTGTAAATACCGTCTTTCGTTACAGCAATCGCTTCTTTCATAATTTCAATTTCTTCTTCTGTTTTAAACACTCGTAATTCACAAATATTTGGATATATATTACCAATTGTTACGTGGGGGTATTGTTCTCTTACATGTTTAGCAAACGCTAATGTTTTTGTCTCTGTACCATTCCACTCACGACGCTCTAAATCTAAAAATAGATGCTTCACATTTTCTGTGAAGAGTATATTTGACATTGTCTTTTCAAAACTATCTAAATATACAACTTTCTTTATACCAGAAATTTTCTCTGCTTCTTCTTTAGAAACTGTTTTACCGACCCATTTTTCCATTACTGGATCTGATTTTTCAATGAAAAGTGTCTCTTCTACACAATTCCCAAACTTTTTCAGCATAAAAATAACATTTGGTTCATCGATTCCTGTTACATAATAAAAATTCCGATTCGGCACAAACTTATAATGTGCATCCGCTGACATATGAGGTGCTTGACCAGCAAATAAAATTGTAATCGATTCATCTGGTAATGTGTTTACTAATCGTTCTCTATTTTGAGCAAAAAATGTTGATTTCATAATAATCCCCCTAGCGTTCTATGTATGATTAAAAAATAATTATCTAATCAATTCATTTTATTATTGTTACAATTTTTCGTCAATTTTTAACCTTTTTTGATGGTGTTGACATAATTAAAATTACACGTTACAATAACTATACATTAGTAAGCAACTAATGTAATTAAATTAAACTAGAGGTGAAACAAATGAAAAACATTTTATTCCGTATTAACGAATTATCAAAAAAAGAAAAAGCAACTGGATTAACAGTTGATGAAAAACAAGAACAACAAATGCTACGTCAAAACTATACACAAACATTTCGTGGAAGCTTAGATTCCATTTTATTAAACACAAAAATTGTTGATCAAAATGGTCTTAACGTAACACCAGCCGCATTACAAGATGCTCAAATACGTTTAAAATTAAGCAAATGAGTTCCGCGCAAAAGAATTTCAATAAAACATAAAAAGAGCTGGATTTCCTATTTAGAAATTCCAGCTCTTTTTATTGTTTTTTCTAATTTAGCATACGAGCGATACATAGCAATTCTCCACGATACAATCATTGCAAAAGCGAGTAAGAAAAACATTCCGCTTAACTCTGCCAAATCAATTGATTGGCTTAAATATGACTTTAATGCCACGCGTACAGCTAATAGGCCTACTAAAATAAATATGAATGCTTTTGACGGTTTCATAAATATATGTTCGCCTTTTATTTCGAACTTAGTTGTTTTAATAAGAAAAATAGAGAAAATAAGCCCTATACTAATTGCCTCGACTATTTCTAACGATGTTAATCGAAACTCTGGTAAAAAGTACATCATTGCGCCTGTACTCATAAAAATTGGCGGCAATATAATTTTCTTTTTCGTTACCGGTTTTTTCGCTGCTTTAAAGCGAAGAAACATGACACCAACAGCCATACAGACTGCAACAATACTTGATAAAAGCGCTATCATACTTTCCACTCCTATCTATTTAAATGACTTTTTGAGCAAAATCATAAATTAATAAGTAACTACAAGCACCATTATAGAATTTCTTCATTATATCCCTCCTGCTGTAAACTTTCCATATTCGCTGCAATCATTTTACGCAAAGTTTATGAACGGAATATGAACAAAATATTACATTCAATTTTCAAACAAAAAAGCCATTTTGCAATTAATATTGCAAAATGGCTTTTAACTTATTTTAAATCGTCATTTGTAAAAGCACCTGGAAGTAATTGCTCAACAGTCACTTCTTTTTCATCGCCTTTTACATTCGTTAGTAATACAGGCATTTTCGGATCACAGAATTCAGCAATTACTTGTCTACAAGCACCACACGGTGAAATCGGTCCGTCCGTTTCTCCTGTAATAACTAAGTAACTAAAGTCGCGCTCACCTTCTGATACTGCTTTAAAGATTGCTGTTCTTTCTGCACAGTTACATAAACCATAAGAAGCATTTTCTATATTACAACCAGTATAGATTTTACCTTCTTTCGTAACTAATGCTGCCCCAACAGGAAATTTTGAATACGGAATATATGCTTTTTCTAACATCTTATTTGCTTCTTCAATATATTTTTTCTTATCCATATTATTTCCCCCTCAAAGTAAGTGTAATTATGATTAGTCAGTAATAACTGTATGAACTAATTTAGGAGCGACTGCTGTTTCAGCGATAGAAATGTTCTCATAAATTTTAGCTTTTACATCTTCTACATTTTCGCGATTTGCATAAATCGTTACGAATGGCTCGCCTTCTTTTACTGCATCGCCCACTTTTTTACGTAACATTAATCCTACTGCTAAATCGATTTCATCTTCTTTTGTTGCACGACCAGCACCAAGTAGCATAGCTGCGATACCGATTTCATCAGCAACAATGTTAGAAATAACACCTGAAGTTTTAGCAGGTACATCAATTACATATTTCGCTTGTGGCATTTTTTCTGGATTGTCTACAATCGAGCTATCTCCACCTTGATTGCTTAAGAACTCTTTAAACTTCTCAGTTGCTTTTCCGTTCTTCATCACTTCAATTAACATTTCACGCGCTTCTTCTAATGTATTAGCTTTTTTCGCAAGTACAACCATCTGACTTCCTAATACGAGTACTAATTCTGTTAAATCTTCTGGACCTTCACCTTTTAATGTATCAATTGCTTCTTTCACTTCTAGAGCATTACCGATTGCAAATCCAAGCGGTTGTGACATGTCTGAAATAACAGCCATAGTTTGACGTCCTACATTATTTCCGATACGTACCATTGCATGTGCTAATTCTTTTGCATCTTCTTCTGTTTTCATAAACGCGCCAGCACCTGTTTTTACATCAAGTACGATTGCGTCAGCTCCAGCTGCAATTTTTTTACTCATAATTGAACTTGCAATTAGAGGAATTGAGTTAACAGTTCCTGTTACATCGCGTAATGCATAAATCTTTTTATCTGCAGGTGTTAAGTTTCCTGTTTGTCCGATAACAGCTACTTTGTCACGGTTTACAATATCAATGAACTGCTCTTTCGTAATTTCAACGTGGAATCCTTCTACTGCTTCTAATTTATCAATTGTTCCGCCCGTATGTCCTAAACCACGACCAGACATTTTTGCTACTGGTACATCTAAAGCAGCTACTAATGGCCCTAATACTAATGTTGTTGTATCACCAACACCACCAGTTGAATGTTTGTCTACTTTAATTCCTTCAATTGCAGATAAGTCGATTGTTTCTCCAGACTCCACCATTGCCATCGTTAAATCTGCACGTTCGCGATCTGTCATATCTTTAAAGAAGATTGCCATTGCAAGTGCACTTACTTGATAATCAGGTATACTTCCGTCTGTATAACCATTAATAAAGAATTTGATTTCTTCAGTTGTTAATTCTTTGCCGTCACGTTTTTTCGCAATAATATCTACCATTCTCATTACAATCACCATTCCTTTTTATATGATATGAATCTATTAAAATAATAAGCCTACGATTGTTGCTGATAAGAAGCTTACTAATGTTGCACCGAAAAGTAATTTCAAACCAAATCTTGCGACTACATTCCCTTGCTTTTCATTTAAGCTCTTAACTGCCCCTGCAATAATTCCAATTGAAGAGAAGTTTGCAAATGAAACTAAGAATACAGATATAATCGCTGTCGTTCTATCTGAGAAATTAAAGTTTCCTTGTGCTAAATCTGTCATAGCGACAAATTCATTTGATACTAATTTTGTTGCCATAATATTTCCAGCATTAACTGCTTCATGCCAAGGTACACCCATAATAAATGCAAATGGTGCAAATGCATAACCGAGAATTTCTTGGAATGAAATACCGATTACACCTTTAAATACTGCATTAATGAATGCGATAAGAGCAACGAAACCAATTAACATAGCTGCTACTGTAATCGCAACTTTAAATCCATCAATAATGTATTCCCCTAATACTTCAAAGAAAGTCTTTTTTTCTTCTTCTTGTACTTCTAACATATCTTCTTCATCAGTAACTTCATAAGGATTAATAATAGAAGCAATAATAAAGCCCCCGAATAAGTTAAGCACTAAAGCGGTTACAACATATTGGGGTTTTAATAACACCATATACGATCCAACGATAGACATGGAAACGGTAGACATTGCAGATGCACATAATGTGTACATTCTTTTCTCTGGCAATAATCCTAATTGTTTCTTAACTGAAATAAACACTTCAGATTGTCCTAAAATCGCAGAAGCAACAGCGTTATATGATTCTAGTTTCCCCATTCCATTTACTTTACTTAATGCTAGACCGATAGATTTCACAATAATAGGTAACACTTTAATATGTTGCAAAATACCGATTAAAGCTGATATAAATACGATTGGCATTAATACACTTAAAAAGAATGAAAACTCTTTTTGATTTACTAATCCACCAAATACGAAATTTACACCGTCAGCGGCATATTTTAATAGCTCTCCAAAACCATCTGCTATTCCGCTAATTAATATATTCCCTACACTTGTATTTAATAATAGAAACCCCAAAATGAATTGTAATATAACCATCGTTATGATTGGACGATATTTGACTTTCTTTCTATCATTACTAGCAAGCCAAGCGATACCTAAAATCAATACGAGGCCAAAAACACCGATTAAGTATTTCATAAGCCGTCTCCTCCCGCGTTCGTATCCGCTTACATTTCTTTCAATTGTTAAAGCAATAGATACACTTTACTTTGTGTATCTATTGCCCTTGACTTCACTAATGATTAGTAGTTATCTGTAGCACCTTTTGCATCATTTAATACGATTGCAACACTAGCACTTGCTCCAATACGAGAAGCTCCAGCAGCTACCATTTTGTCTGCATCTTCACGTGTACGAACACCACCAGATGCTTTTACACCAACGTTTGGTCCTACTGTTTTACGCATTAATGCGATATCTTCAGCAGTTGCTCCGCCAGTTGAGAATCCAGTTGAAGTTTTTACGAAGTCAGCACCAGCTTTTACTGATAATTCACAAGCGCGTACTTTCTCTTCATCTGTTAATAGACAAGTTTCAATGATTACTTTTACAAGAGCTTTTCCTTTTGCTGCTTGTACTACTTCATAAATGTCTTTTTCAACAAGTTCGTCGTCGCCATCTTTTAAAGCGCCTACGTTGATTACCATGTCAACTTCAGTTGCACCTTTTGCGATAGCATCTTTTGTTTCAAATGCTTTTGTTTCAGTCGTGCTTGCTCCTAATGGGAAACCGATTACAGTACAAACATCTACATCATGTCCAGCTAGTTCTTCAGCAGCTAGCTTTACCCATGTTGGGTTAATACAAACAGAAGCGAATTTATATTCCTTTGCTTCTTCGATTACTTTCATAACATCTTCTTTTGTAGCATTAGCTTTTAAAATTGTATGGTCAATTAACTTTGCAATATTCATTATCTTCACTCCTCATATCTTTTAACAACTTCATTCTAACTCTTAGTTGAACAAATGTAAATATACTTTTGAAATTTTGTTCATTCTTTTTAAAAAGGAATTTCCTTCTAGTAAATAAAGCGCATTCTAACTAAGAAATACTTCATATATAAATTCAAATTTTTTATATTAACAATGGTAGTATGTATCTCAATATCCATAATTATTTTAAAAAAGGCAATTTGTATTCAAAAATAATCCCATAATTCATACATAACAAAATAAAAGGCTTTCTCAAAATGAATATCTTGAGAAAGCCTTTTATTTCTAATCTTCTTTTTGATAATGTAACAATTCTTTCGCCGTATGCTGATCGATAATTAATACATTTGCATATCCGCCACGTAACGCACCATCAATTGCTTTTATTTTTCTATTACCACCTGCAACTAAAATAGAGCGTTTCTTTAATTTTAGTTCTTCTAACTCAATTCCGATGGTTCGCTTATTAATTTCTTCACTACTAATATTTCCGTCTCCATCAAAGAAACGTGAACAAATGTCACCGACCGATTGTTTTTTGAGTAAACTCGTTTCATCCTTATCGAAATAACCTAATCGGAATAATAGCGCTTCGTCTCGCACTGTTCCTACAGTGAAAATTGCAATATTCGCTTGTTTCCCCATTTCGATAATGTGATGAATATGTCGATCCTGCTCTACTAATTCTTTTGTCACTGCATTATCAAATATAACTGGAAGAGGTAGATTTCTTGGCGTCGTTTGAAAAGCATCTGCAAATAATGCAATGGTTTCATTTGCATATGTATTTACACTCGAATGGCTAATACCACCTTTTAGCTGGACAACTTCTACACCTTTTACATGTTGTGGTACGATTTTTCTAGCGATTTCATACATCGTCATTCCCCAGCTTACACCAACGATATCACCGTTTTTAACCGTCTTTTCCATATACTCAGCTGCATATTTACTTATATACTCTGTAATCGTTGCATATTCTGGCACTGGGGAAAATACAACATGTGCTTCTAACAAGTTATATTTTTCTTTCAGTAAATTGCCGACATTATCTAAATCAGCAAATGGATCGGCTATACTAATTTGAACAAATCCTTTTTCTTTCGCGTACTTTAATAGTCTAGAAATTGTCGGTCTTGAAATATTTAATTTGTTAGCAATTTCTTGCTGACTATAATCTGATTGATAATATAATCTTGCAACTTCAACACTTAATTGTTGTTTATCTTTATCCATAGTAACTCAATACAAATCCTTTCCTGTATTTCCTTTTCGTTACAAGCATTATACAGCTTTATGCAAGAAATTTCGACTACTGAATTTTATATACCTGAACTTCTACTCCGCTTAGTATATACAATGAAATTTAATCAATGGGGAGTTTGTCCCTCCCCTACTGATTATCATCCCTCACAAATTAGGCGTTTACGGGCGACTTATCTCCCATAATGTAGAATCTTTTTATTAAGCAAACAGGTCGGATTATTAAGAAACTCATTTTTAAAACTCAAATTAGTATGTAAGTGTGAAATAGTATTAGAATAAATAAGAGAAATAACCACTATTGATTATTTCTCTTTTCATATACATATTTATTTTTGGAAAAATAATCTAACCCCAAATACTAATAATACTGCGCCCGTAATACCCTACATTATACGGTTCACTCGTTCTTTTCTTAAAAAAGTTCTTAATTGACGTATTAGCGAGATATAAAGCAAATACCATATTGCGGTCAAAGTCGTAAATGTGACTCCTAATAAAAGAAATTGGAGGAAATGATTTTGATTACTTACAATAAATTGAGGTAAAAAACTAAGGAAGAACACAGCAGTTTTTGGATTTAAAATTGCCGTAGTAAATCCTTGTCTAAAGCTTTTAATTGCCCCAATATTCTTAGAGTCCATTTCTATTGGACCTGACATATCTTCTTTTTTATGTAAGGCACTTTTAATTGACTTTACAGCTAAGTAAATTAAATAAAAAGCCCCAGCACATTTTATAAATGTAAATAACATAGCAAATTTCATTAGAATAGCAGAGAGTCCTAACGTAGCCATTATTGTATGAATCATCATTCCAGATATCGTTCCTAAAACTGTCTTTATCCCACCACTTTTACCATGCGAGATAGTATTTTTTGTAACTAGTGCAAAACCAGGACCAGGCATCATTATGATTAACATTGCTGTAAGGATAAATAATAGATAATTTTCCATGTTCTAGTATTTCCTTTCCAATTTTTAGTTTTGCTTACAGTATAGCTTTTTTCATTAAAACATTAAATATAAAAGACTTGATCAGAAATTTATATATCAAATTACAAGTCCACCTCTCACAAAAACAGGATAAAAAAATAAACAGCAGAACTAGTCCACTGTTTACTTCGCTACGCCTTCATGTAATTTTTCTGTATAATCTTTTACGTCTTTCCAGCTATCTTTTGCTGTATGTAAATCTTCTTTTATAAACGTAAACTCTTCAGGAGTAATTCCTTTTACGTTTTGTAATAAGTTATTATATTTTGCCCCTACTGTATACCATTGATTTGATATGTTTTGCAGTGCTGTAATTGCTGCATCAATCGTTTCAGTCATATTTGTTGTTTTATTTTTTACATCTGTCAAAATTGCGACTTCTGCTTGCGCTCCAGAAATTCTATCTTTTAAATTAGCGATTTCTCGTTCTGCATTTGCGATATCTTTTTTCGCGACGGCAATCATCGGTCCGCCAGCAAGACATGTTATTAGAGCTACGCAAAGTACGCCACCAGCAATAACCATATCATTACTCTTTTTAATCGAATCGTTATATGTATTTATTTGTTGCTCTAGAGCTGGAATACCTGCATTCGTACTTGCCAATATCGCTGTTAACTGATTTGTATCCTCTTTGAAACTATTTGTATCTTTCGCCATTCTATCGCGAAAAGCTTTCAAATTTCCTAATAATCCATCTACCTCATTTTGATTCTTTACAATATCCGCATACAACTTTTCTAAATCCGCTTTTAATTTTCCGCTATCCTTTTGATCAATCGCTATTAACATGTCATTATAATACGATTGAAAAGTATTATTGTAATTAATAATATTTTGATCCGTTTTCATAATTTGAGGCTTCATACTATTTAACCAATACGCCGCATTCATTTTTGCATCTCTTTGATGCTGAATCATATTCCCTTTAAGCTCACCATTAATCGAACTTATTTTGCTTAAATCCGTTTCTTGCTGATTTTGAATTAATTTTGCATATGAATCCATCGCGAATATGCTCGATGTTGTTTGTGCCATTACATCTTGGAATCCTGCTGGGCCAAGAGAGTAATCATTCGCATTTTCTTGTTGTATTTTTACGTTTTGTTCTGCTGCAAAAGTATGTAAAGGAAATGCGTTACTCGTTGCCACCCCAGCAATCATTAATGTTAAAAGACATTTCTTATAAAATCGTTTCTGCATACTTTTCACCTAGTTTCTTTATAAGAGTATAAAAAGCTCCTGCTCACAACTGAACAGGAGCTTCAAATCATTCATCAACACTTAACGCTCTAACGATTCGTATTCGATTATGCTTTTTTTGTGTCTACTACTTTAATGTCTTCAGCATAAATCTTTTCTGCATAGTCTTTAATGTTTTTCCAGCTATCTTTCGCAATGTTTAAATCTTCTTTAATAAAAACAAGGTCATTCGGACTAATTGAATCTACATTTTGAAGTAAAGAATTGTATTTTGACCCCATTGTGTACCATTGGTTTGAAATGTTTTGCAACGCTGTAATTGCAGTATCAATTGTATTTGTTAAATACTCCGTTTGTATTTTAATGTTTGTTAATCCTGCTACCTCTAATTGAGCAGTTGTAACTTGTCCTGTTATTTTTTGAATTTCAGCTTGTGCATTATCAAGCTCCTTTTTTGCTAATACGATTCCAGCTGTACCACCGCCTACAGCTGCTGTACCACCTGCAATTAACGCCACTCCTAACGGCGTTCCTGCACCTGTAGCAATAACTACTGCACCACCGATAATTGCAATTGGCCCTAGAGCTGTCGCAACTGATGAACCGATAATAATTGCATTATATTTACTAATTGCTTCATTGTACGTTGTAATTTGATTTTGCAATAGCGGAATTCCAGCGTCTTGACTAGCTAAAATAGATGTAATTTGATTTGCATCACCCTTAAAGTTTTGCGTATCCGACGTCATTTTATTTCGGAATTTCTTTAAGTCTTCTACTAACTGATCTACTTGCGCTTTATTTTCATTAATACTACTTGATAATCTAGTTAACCCTTTCGTAAGCGTCGCTTTATCTTTTGCATCAACCGCAGCAACTAAAGTATCATAATAGTTTTGGAATTTCGTATTGTAATTAATGATATTTTGATTTGTTGAAATAAGCTGTGGCTTCAATACATCTAACCATTGCTTCGCATTTCCTCTAGCTGTATCCTGGTGCTGAATCACTTTTCCTTTTAAAGCAGCATCAACAGACGATACATTTCCAAAGTTAACATTACCTTGTTTAATAATTGTTAAAGCGTACAGATCCATTACTAAAGCGTTTGAACCTGTTCTTTCCATTGCATCTTTTAGGCCTTCTGGTCCTAATGAGTATTCCTCATAGTCATTATAAGCTTTTGCTACCGCATGAACTGGAGCTTGTTTCACTGTACTTTCAGCTGCATACGTATGCGCTGGCATAATGTTTCCTGCTGCAAATACTGCCATAAGTGCTGATAGAGCCATTACTTTATAAGGTTTTTTTGTCATTTTTCTTCTCTCCCTATATCGTTACTTATTTTTAATGTACTTCAACGTTTGTAACGTAATCTTCAAATTGATTCGTTTGTTTATTCATTTCATCACTTACTTTTTTAATTTGGTTGAAATGTTTTTGTAGTAAACTACTATCTGTATATGTGCCTTCTTCAACATTTTTTTGAATTTGGATCATATTATTGTTTAAAACTTTCCAATCCGTTAACAACGTTTCTAAAGTTGTAATTTGACGGTCAATTAGTTCTGTAAAGCTACTTACTTGATCTTCAACGAATGTAATTTGTGTCGCCTCTGCTTCAGTTTGTGATAATTTTTGAATAAGTGGTAGAAGCTCTTTTTGTTTTTGCTGAATACGAAGAGCCGCTTCCCTCGTTTGACTATCGGCAGCATTTACAATTTCATTACTTAAAGTACCGATAGAAACAAAATCAATTGTTTTCGTTTGTGCAGTTTGATTTGTAATTGTAAATACTTGTTTACCGATATTAATAGAACCTTTAATAATTTCTTGAGGTCTATTCAATATAGTAGTTAGTTCAGCTTGAATTTCCCCTTGAATTCTTTTAATATCTTCTCTTAACTTCACAATATCTCCACTTGATCCTTGTAGTGTTTTTATTGCTTCATCAGCCTTTATCGATAAGTTATTACTATCTTTGTCTAATACTGCTTTAAATCGATTTAGTTCTAATAAATCTTGCTCCATACTCTCTTGGATGCTTTGTACTTGCAATTGTAATTTTCCATATGCGCCTGTAAAATCTGCTTTTGCCTGTTCATTTTCATTTACGTTTTCTGCTAGTTCATAGAGCTTACTATAATAGCTATTAAATCTAGTACTATACCTCATCATCTCTTGATTTAAGTCGATTAACTTCGGATTATATTCATCAATCCACTCTCTTACATTTGCCTTTGCAAATTTTTGATGATTCGTCAAACTACTCATCGCGTTCACCTTAATGTCTGGCTGTTGTAAAATAACTAATCCATATGCTTGTATAAGTGGTGATTGTGATCCTAACATTCTAATTGAATTCGATAATGTATTTGGAGCAATTACATTTTGTGCATATACTGTTTTCACTTCTGTTTGCCCCTCCTTAGCGTAAGCGCTTACAGGAATAAAACAACTCGTAGATACTGCTGTAACCAATAACCCTGTAATTAAAGTCTTTTTCACTTTAACTCCTCCTATGTATTAGCAACTATTACTATCGCATTTTATTATTCTATTTTCTTCCCCATAATTTGAGATGGTTAAAATAGAGAACGTTCTCACCGCAATCCATGTATGAACCACCTCTCTCGTATTGCTACAGTACTTACTTATCTTCACAAAACATTTTATTATTTTTTCATATGTGATTAGTATGAATAACATTGTATAAAATTTCTATTTTATAGCAATTTCCACATTCACACAGTGAATATATTACATAAAAATATTATTCATATTAAACTAAATAACGTACGTAAATATGAAATTCCGTTTTGTTTTCATATAAGTTTTATACTGTAAGGTCATTTAAACACAGCTATTTATATAACGTAAAGAAGTATTTTCATTCCCTTTATTTTCAAGCTTTCATGTCTTTATTTTAAAATATAATCCACTTTACTTTTTCAATTGAAATATCCATATATCACAACAAAAACCTCTACTTACTCACAGATGTGAAAATTATATCAATATATCTTTCGGATTCGTATGCAATTATGCATAGCGTATACACAAAAAGGATAGCTTCACTTTCGTAAAGCTATCCTTAAAAAACCTTCTTATTTTTTCAAATGATATGGTACTGTTGTAATAACAACATTTCTTTTATAGAGTAAATACGCACGAATGAGTAAACTAGACTGATTATGAAGAATGTTATGCCAACCTTTTTTCGGAATGAATTGTGGTATAACGACCGTAACTCGGTAATTTGATTCACTCGCTTTATACTGTACTGTATCAATGAACTTTGTTAGCGGTTGAATAATACTTCTATAATGAGAATGTAAAGTAACAAGCCTTACTTCAGGTTGCCACTTCTTCCATTTCTCTTCAAATTTCTTTTCCTCTTCTCTGTCAAAAGCGACATATACAGCAATAACTTGATCTGCTGAAAGAGACTTTGCATAGTTCAATGAGTTTTCTACCACATGTGTCATACCAGCTACTGGAACGACAATTACATTTCCTTCAATCGGAACAATCCGTTCACAAGTTTTTAAACTTAGTTGGTCTCCTACTGCATCATAATGCTTCTTAATTCGGTGGAATAAGAAGATAATTACAGGTAAGAAAATAAGGATTGACCAAACTTGTGCAAATTTAGTTAAAAAGAACATACTCATTACGATAAAACTAATGACTGCACCAATTAAATTGACCGTTAATCGTAAAGCCCATCCTTCCGGTTTTTCACGAAGCCATTTTAATACCATACCACTTTGAGAAAGGGTAAATGGAATAAATACACCTACTGCATATAACGGAATTAAATGCTCTGTTTGCCCTTGGAAAGCTACAATTAAAATAATCGATGCGATTCCAAGTATAATAATTCCATTTGAGTAACCTAGGCGGTCTCCTCTAATCGTAAACATTCTTGGTATAAACTTATCTTTTGCAAGGTTTACTGCTAATAACGGAAACGCAGAATATCCTGTGTTAGCAGCAAGGATTAATATTAAAGCTGTTGTACCTTGTATGAAATAGTACATGAAATTACGTCCAAATGTTTGTTCAGCAATTTGTGAAACAACTGTTACTTCTTTACTTGGAGAAATTCCGTAATAATAAGCTAAGAACACAATTCCTGAAAATAAAACTGCAAGTAATGCACCCATTGCAAGCAATGTTTTCGCTGCATTGTTTGGCGCAGGATCTTTAAAGTTCGGAATTGCATTTGAAATTGCTTCAACACCTGTTAAAGCAGAACTACCTGATGCAAATGCTCTTAGTAATAAAAATAAACTAATCCCTGCAACTGGTGTTCCAATCGGCGTGTGTAAAGCCTGCGAAACGTGCCCCGTTAAAATATTGTATATCCCTACACCAATTAATATAAATAGTGCCAAAACGAATAAATAAACAGGATATGCTAAAACGGAAGCTGATTCCGTTACACCTCTTAAATTTAAGATGGTAATAAATATAACAAATATAATCGCAATGATTACATTATGTGCATGTAAACTAGGAAAAGCAGATGTGAGCGCATCTGTACCTGCAGACACACTTACTGCAACAGTTAAAATATAGTCAACTAATAAAGATCCTCCAGCAATTAAGCCTGGATTCATCCCTAAATTTTCTTTTGATACAACATACGCGCCCCCGCCATGCGGATAAGCAAAAATAATTTGACGATAAGATAAAATAAGGGCCGTCAATAATACTAATACCCCAACAGCGATCGGAATGGAATACCAATAAGCGATCGCTCCAACACCTGCTAAAGCAATTAAAATTTGCTCTGGACCGTAAGCAACTGATGACAATGCGTCAGAAGATAAAATAGCTAAAGCTTTCGTTTTATTAAGCTTCTGTTCTCCAAGCTCTGTTGATTTTAACGGTCTTCCAATTAAAAATCTTTTAATAGATGAAACCACTGCTGTCCACTCTCCAATAATTTTGTACGAACTTTTCTGCTAGTTATAGCGGATAAACGATTTCTTCAGAAAACAAAAAATGTCTACAAGCCATAACGAAATAGACTTGTAGACATTATTTTTTTTGTCGCACAAGCTCCACCTTCCTTCTCAATATAACGCTTACGAGGTTAGCTGTCGGATTCGGGCCTATGAGTAGCCCTACCTTTTTCAAGGATTCACCCCATTGGATTAAGAACTAATCCATAAGAACGGGTCCCCCGCACCATGCGGTTTCAGCGATTTAGAAAATTGAAACTGTGGATTATAATACTCCTTTATTTTCAAAATGTAAACAAAAATTTTTAAAAAGAAAAAATTAAAATGATTGCGCATAATCCGCTGGTAAATATACATAATGAATACTAAAAAATCAATAAAGGAGATCTATATGTCTAAAGAAAAGAAGCCTATTTTTTCCGATTCCTATTTAGATGCATTAGCAAATGAAATTAATCAATTATACGGTAAACGTGAACAGGAAATAAATTTGACAGATAGAACAAAAAGAAATAAATGATTTGTCATAAAAAAAGAAAGCAATACACTTATATATTGCTTTCTTTTTTATTTTTTCATACATCCAATTGTATTGCTGATTTGTTAAAGGTCATTTCTTCATACACTTTCAAATTTTGATATACTGCTCCTAATAATGGTGCTTCTATAGAAAATTGTTCCGCTACATCTAGTAAGTATCCTTGTAAGTGCTTCGCTTCAATAGACGAACCTTTTTCCATATCACGCTGCATCGATGACTTCATATCATACGAAATTTTATCAATTATTTTCATATGTTCTTGGACAATATTATCTTTAATTGGTGCTCCTACACATCTCATAATTTCCATACATTCTTCAAATAAATTTTGGATAAAATCGCGTCCACCTTCGCTTTCACGAATCGGTCCTATCGGTGCACGCATTAATGTTGTCACACCTGACATTACAGTGATAAATAAATATTTATGCCACATATCTTGCGTAATGTTTTCACTTAAAATAAAACTAGATTTCGTACCTGCAAATGCTTTAGCAATATGCTTTATTCTCTCTGAATCTTGAGACTTCATTTCTCCAAACATAAGTCTATTTGCAGCGCTAGTTTGTACAATTTCTCCTTGATCGTTTAACGTCGTCTCGATAAAGCATAAACCACCAATTACTTTTTCCTCACCGAATTCCTTTTGTAATAGCGATACATGAGCAATACCATTTAGCAACGGAATGATTACAGTACTTTCACCTACAAACGGCTTCAAATCTTGAATTGCCTCGTTTAAGTGATACGCTTTTGTTGAAAATAAAATCACATCAAATGGAGCAGTTTGATCTTCTTTCGTTATTAATTTCGGTTGAAAGGAAAAATCTCCGTTAACACTTCGGATTACAAGTCCCCTTTCCTCCAATTGTTTTTTCCGTTTACTACGAACAAGAAAAGTAACATCTTCTCCTTTTTCTACTAAGCGTCCCCCAAAAAATCCTCCAACGCCTCCCGCTCCTAATACTAAAATACGCATACAACATCCCTCTTTTCAAAATACAATTTTATAACATTCAGTATACATAACATTATACATGTCCCCTACTAAATAAGCTGAATTTTCATTCTTACTCAAGTATAAAACAGTGGTTATTTTCAAATGAATTTGGGCATGTTGTTTCTATAGCATATATGGAAAGGAAACAATATAGATGGAGGCAATACAAGTAATTGAGGAAAAAGATGTAGCAACAGCTATATTTCAATTTATATTCCCGTTTTCGTTTAAAGCTGGATATGAACAACAGATGTTCCCTTTCTTACAAAAAAATGATTTTCGTCCTTTTCGGCTCGATCATCTCGATGATGAAAATACATATTATGGGGAGTTTAAAGTTTCACATCAAAATATGGAAGCATACTATCTTTCATTTACCAATAAAATTCTCTTTCCTCACTCAGAGCATCAAAAGGGCTTGCAACGTTATTCAAAGGACCTTAACTTAGCTGGACATTTAACAACAAATCTTATTTCAATCCCATTCAAGATACACTCTATTGATGTAACACTTTGTCCTTATGAACTTGGCTTCTTAACAATTCGAACAGAAGTAAACACTGCTCCAAACATGACTTTATCCGAAGCAATCGAATTCGCTGCTCGCTTCCGTGTACTTGAAACTAAAAATGATACAAATGGGACTATTTGTATTGAATGTAACGGAAAAAAGTATTCCCAAGTGGAAAGATTCATTTTTGGCTATTTATTTCATGGCGTAACAGATTTCTTTGAGAAGAAGAGATTAAGAAGTTCTTACTTTCAAACCTTTCCTTTCTTTGAAGATCAGCGAATGTACGTACAAACTTTATTATCTATAAAAGAAGATATGGAACTGAATGAAGTGGATGTTTATCGTACTTCTAGTCTTTCCGGGTTAACAAGTGATGGCAAGGCATATGTGAGTGCAAATAATCTGCCTTATATTCATGATTATTTAAAACAACACGCTTACCAAAGATGGGCTCCGAATCGCTATTTCATAATGGAAGAACATATATTCACATGTGTAACAAATGAAGGAGAACGCGAATTTACTAAACTTGCGAGTCAAATGTATGGGGAGTTTTATTACGCTTTATTATTAAATCTATTTCATAAAATTGTTTTATTGAAAATGGCAAACGCTTATGCTGAATTAAACATTGAACAAGATACAAATGAAATAGAGAAATTAATTTATTCAATCAATTCGTTTACGGCGAATTACTTTTCTTTAGAGCTAGTATCCCAATCACAGAGTGAAGATATTTTCTTCCGCTTAAGAAAGCTTTTTAACATCGAGATACTATACTCGAATGCAAAACAAAATCTTGATAGTTTGTTTAAATATCAAGAAAATGTTGCTTCAAAAAAAGATAGCCTTTTACTATTAATTTTAACGCTCTACTCTGTAGTAGGCCAAATGTTAGGGTTTACTATGATTGATCTGTTAAGAAACACCGATTCAAACAAAATATCATCGCCACTTGAATTTTTCGCGCTTTTAATAGCAATTAGCGGCATAGTCATTTCACTCATTTTAGGTGCGCAAAGTTTATACCAATGGAGTCTACAACATAAACGAAGAAAAGCATGGGTAAAACAAACTGTACTTTCTGCTGTGAGAGAGAAAGATGATAAGAAGTAAAGAAGAGTATTTTTACATTGAAGTATGTGGTACGCTACAGCAATTGAAATTTTTATCAGCGATTTTCAAATTATATCGGCGCAACTCGAAATATATCAGCGATTTTCAAATTATATCGGCGCAACTCAAAATATATCAGCGATTATTTAAATATATCGACTTACCGACAAAAAACGCCAAAAAATCAAATATAAAAAAGGCTAATCCAAAAATTTAGATTAGCCTTTTCCCTCTTACTTCTCTGCTTCGATTTTCTCTAATGCAGCAGCTACTTGTTCTTCCGTTAATTCATGTTGTATTACGTAGCGGTTACGTGGGCTTACACGGCATTCGTGAGAACATGCACGTAAATATTTCGCCTCGTTTTCTTCAGAACATAAAATTTTCTTGTTACATTCTGGATTTGCACAGTTTACATAGCGCTCACAAGGTTCACCTGTAAAGTGGTCTTTACCAACGATAACATGTTCTTTTTGGTTTACTGGTACAGCGATACGCTCATCGAACACATAACATTGTCCATCCCAAAGCTCACCTTGTACTTCTGGGTCTTTTCCGTACGTTACAATACCGCCGTGAAGCTGACTTACATCTTCATAGCCTTCACGAACTAACCAACCAGAAAACTTCTCGCAACGAATTCCACCTGTACAATAAGTTAAAATCTTTTTGCCTTCAAGTATTTCTTTATTTTCACGAATCCAATCTGGTAATTCACGGAATGATTCGATATCAGGTTTGATCGCACCTTTGAAGTGACCTAAATCAAATTCATAATCATTTCGCGCATCAATGATAACTGTATCTTCTTGTTTCATTGCTTCATAAAAATCTTTTGGCTCTAAATACTTCCCAGTTATTTCGTGTGGGTTAATGTCATCTTCTAGACGAAGTGTAACTAACTCTGGACGAGGACGCACGTGCATTTTCTTGAATGCATGACCATCAGCTTCATCTATTTTAAACACGATACCGTCAAAACGTGGATCATTGTTCATTGCTTCCATGTATTTCTCTGTTTGCTCTACAGTACCAGAACAAGTTCCGTTAATACCTTCTTTAGCTACAAGGATTCTTCCTTTTAACTCAAGTGAATTACAAAATTCTAAATGCTCTGCCGCGAATTCTTCTGGGTTTTCAATTGTTGTGTACATGTAATATAGTAATACTCTGTATGGTTTTGTAGTTGCCAATGTATTTCTACCACCTATCTAATTTTTAAAATCATGTATAAGTTAACGTTCATATCAAAACATATATAATAAGAAAATGAATCCCATTTCCTTCTCTTTATACTATTTTCTATCAGTTAACAAAAATAAAAAACAAGATTACACACCAAAACACTGTGGTTATGTTGTAATCCCAATATATTATATATCATACAAATGCAATTCCATCAATTAATATGCTGTATTATCGGCTTTATGTTCACATAAATTTCAAAAATAGCCCTTTAATTCATTATGTTTCCCCGCCTCATCACACCATAAACTCCCAATTTTTAATAATGCCACACCATTCATTGTATAAAGACATATAATTTGCACTAAGGAAACATTTATGTTCAAATAAAAATATCATCTAATACATTTAAATGTATTGAAATAAACAATAAGAATACTTACAATAATTTCATCAAGTTAACATTTCAAAGGGGAAAACTACTATGAATAAAGATATATCAAAAGATGAACATGTCCCTTCTCAAAGTACAACTGTTCAATCAGCGCATTTAGCATTAAGCGGACAAACGAAAGGCTTAAAAAGACTTTTACCATTCTTAGGTCCTGCTTTCATTGCTTCAGTCGCTTATATTGACCCTGGCAATTTCGCGACAAATATTGCCGCTGGATCACAATATGGATATTTATTACTCTGGGTAATTCTTGCTTCTAATTTAATGGCTGTATTAATCCAAACTTTATCAGCTAAATTAGGAATCGCTACAGGTAGGAACCTTCCTGAAATTGCTCGAGAAAACTTCCCAAAACCTGTTTCCATCGGCTTATGGATACAAGGTGAACTCGTTATTATGGCGACTGATTTAGCTGAATTTATCGGGGCAGCACTCGGATTGTATTTATTATTTGGAATTCCAATGTTACCAGCTGCTTTAATTACAGCTGCTGGATCATTTATTATTCTTGAATTTCAACGTAGAGGCTTCCGTCCATTAGAAGCGATTATAACAGGAATGATTTTTATCGTTGTTATCGCTTTTGGTGTACAAGTCTTTTATGCAAAACCGGAATTAAGTCCCCTACTTTCAGGACTTTTCATCCCAAAATTTCAAGGCGTAGACAGTATATTACTTGCAGCCGGAATTTTAGGTGCGACAGTTATGCCGCACGCAATCTATTTACATTCCGCCTTAACACAGCGCCGCGTAGTCGGAACAAATGATGAACAAAAGAAAAAGATTTTCCGCTTCGAGTTTATTGATATCATTATCGCAATGATTATCGCTGGAGCAATTAATGCAAGTATGTTAATTGTTGCTGCTGCACTATTCTTTAAAAACGGCTTGCATGTTGAAGATCTTGATGTCGCTTTTAACCAGTTTAGCAACTTAGTCGGTCCTGTATCAGCTGCTTTATTTGGAATTGGTCTTTTATCAGCAGGACTATCTAGCTCTTCTGTCGGTACAATGTCAGGTGATATTATTATGCAAGGTTTCATTCGAATGCATATTCCGTTATACTTACGCCGATTTATTACAATGATTCCACCATTAGTTATTATCGCTTTAGGTGTAAATCCAACTTACGCTCTAGTCATGAGTCAAGTCGTCTTATCATTCGGTATTGCCTTTGCATTAGTACCACTTATTATGTTTACAAGTAGTAAAAAAATTATGGGGGCACTCGTTAACCACCGCATAACTACCTTTATCGCTTGGATCATTGCTGTACTTGTTATCATTTTAAATATTTTCTTACTGTATCAAACATTTGTAGGGTAATGAAAGAAGAAGGCTGTCTCAAATTTCTGTTAAAGACAGCCTTCTTCTTTTTAAATTATAGATTTTCATCATCCATTTACATGACAGACCGTGCTTTCAACAAATTTTATAAACTCTTCTTCCTCCTCAATAAATGGAAAATGATTACTATATTCAAATGTCGACATTATCGCATTTGGCATAAGCTCCGCTACTTCCACTGCAAATTCATACGGACACTGTGCATCATAAATTCCAGCGTAAATATGGGCTGGTATATTTACATTCTCTAATTGTAAACGTAAATCAAATGTAGGTAACTCCTTATAAGAAAAATAATCAAGACGCTTTGATACTGTTTTACCGCTGTTCGGTCTAGCAATCATTTCATCATACGCTGTTTCATTATATAAAGACATCATTGTCCACTCTTTATTTACGGCACGCCTCTCATCAATTGTAGAAGCTACGTCCCTGAGCACTGCAAATATTTCTCTTAAACGAGCATTTTGATCATTATCTCTACAATAAATACTATTTTTATGATTCATATACTCAGCTGATGCACATAATCCGCCAGCTATAATTTTTACAAGCCTCTCTGGACACATTATCGCATATTGTAAAGCTAGCATTCCACCTGTTGAATGACCTGCATATGTCCAATCTTTAAAATTCAACGCCTCACGTATCGCTTCTAAATCACGTACTGCATCTACCATTCCCAAATTATATTTGGTGGTGTCATGTGTAGAATTTCCGCATCCTCTTAAGTTTATAAGATACACTGTGTAATGATTCGTAAATGCAGAAGCAAATAAATTACCATTACTATTAAACTCACTGTATAAATGTGTTACACAAAGTGGTTTTCCTTCTCCCTTTTGAAAATACTCAAATTTGCCTCTATCAGTTTCGATATAATATTTCTCCCACATCAGCGTTTCCCCCTAATGTCTTTTTATATATTCTCCTTTTTCCGGCATTATCACACCCTTCTCAGTTCGAAAGTAAAGTGGTAATCCTTCCGAAAGAAACATACTTACCTTGGATGGATCCTGCCTTTGATGATGAATATGTAAATGTGGCTCACTTGAACTTCCTGAGTTACCGACCTGAGCAAGAAATTCTCCTTCATTTACATGTTGTCCTTCCTTCACTTTAATTGACCCTTTCTTTAAATGCGCAAGAACCAAAAATGTCCCTGTTTCATCTAGTCGTAAATAAATATGATTTCCCGCCATTGACTGAAAATCATCCGATCCCGGAACTAAATCTTTTTCATCATTATTAATTGATACAACTGTTCCAGAAGCTGGTGCCATTACTTTCGCTCCATATATTCCATAATCATCCAACTTACTACTTTTCACTTCAGCAGGAGGAATGAGAATATCATATGCCCAGCGCTCATTTGGTTTGATAACGTGATAGTTCGTTTCTAAACGATCACCACCCCAACCTATTAATGCTCGTTCATTTAAAGGAAAGCGCACGACTACTTTAGGGCTCGTAGAATGTACATCTGCCGGGTAAGCAAGTCCGCCTATGTTAGCGAACCATCCTAAGGGCCAAGCTCCAATTATAGAAAAAAGCACAATGAAGAGTAGCGTTCTATCTATTCGCTTTCTGAAAATGCCTTTCCACACAAATAGTAATACTGACCCTATCAAAATAAAGCTTGATACGAAGCTAAAGGCTTGTATACTCCACCAAAAAACGACTGATATAATACCATTAACTAAATAAATTACACTCCAACTTGTAAGTAAAAAAGCAACTAAAATTACCAACACATATTTCTTCCACATGTTATATCCCCACTCTCATATCCTTGTTCTACATGATACGAATTGAAAATTACAACATACGTAAGAAATACTTACGACTTTCTTACATTTCTTTATACTGCGGTAAAACGATAGTAAAAACTGTTTCTTTATCGTTACTACGTACAGCGATATCTCCTTTATGAAGTTCTGCTATACTTTTCGCAATTGCAAGTCCCATTCCTTTTCCACCTGTATGAGAGCTGCGTGATTTTTCACCACGATAAAACTTCTCAAAAACATAAGGCAGGTTCTCATCCGGAATACATTGCCCAAAATTTTTAATTTCTATTTCAACATTCATGTCTCTTTTAGAAATTTGAATTACAATCTCCTTTCCGTCTTTCCCGTACATAATACTATTACTAATTACATTTTCGAATAACCTCACCATAAGTGCTACATCCATTTCCACATGTAACTCCTTATCACCTTTCATACAAAAGCTCATATCGGCATCATCTAGTTGTGGTACAAAATCAATCATAATTTGTTCCATTAACGCTTTCATATTTACTACACTTTTATGTAATTCAATCTCTCTATAATTTATTTGACAGTATTCTAATAATTCATCAACTTGATTTTTTAATTCATAACTTTTTCGCTTTAATATGCTTACATACTGTTCACATTCTTCTCCATTTGCATGCAGCTTATTTCCTAATAAGTCCGCATAACCGATTAAAGATGTTACTGGCGTTCGTAAATCATGAGAAATATTACTAATCATTTCATTTTTCATTTCCTGTGATTTTTTTTCATTCTCGATAGACTCTTTTAAGCTTTTCGCCATTCTATTAACATTTGTCGCTAGTTCACCAATCTCATCGCTTTTCGAAATAGGTATATGTATTTCAAAATTACCTTCACTTATTTCTTTCACGTTCTTGTTAATTTGAGACAACCTTTTCATCAGCGTTTTTGTCATGAATGCAAAGTATGTTGTAGTAAAAATCAAAAAAACTATAAAATATAAAAATGAATATTTTTCCTCTAAAACATTAACCTGACTATATATATTTCCAACCAAAATTTGAAACACTATTATACTTACAGTCGCTAACAAGATGCTACATATGAATGCGATAAAAAACTTAGCTCTAATGCCTTGTAATGATTTAATCTTCAATTTTATATCCGACTCCCCAAACATTTTGAATAAACTTCGGTTCTTTTGGATTCTCTTCAATTTTATTTCTTAATCTTGCGATATGAACCATTACTGTATTATTGCTTTCATAAGCCCTTTCTTTCCAAACGCTCTCATATATTTCTTCAATAGTAAATACACGATTCTTTGCAGCTGCCATTAAATACAAAATATCATATTCAGTTTTCGTAAGATTGATTGTTTCTCCATATAACATTACTGTTCTAGACGCTTCATCTATTTCTAAACCTCTAATATTTATTTTCTTTTCTATTACTTGGACAGCATTTTGATTGAAATATGTATACCTTCTTAATTGAGCCTTCACTCTTGCAATTAATTCAATTGTACTGAACGGCTTCACAATATAATCATCTGCTCCCGTACTAAATCCGACGACTTTATCTACGTCCGATGATTTTGCACTTAAAAACATAATTGGCAAACTATGTTTCTCTCTAATTCTTCTACACAATTCTATCCCATCCATTTGTGGCATCATAATATCCAAAATAGCAAGTTGAATACTGTTATTATTTATAATTTCTAAAGCCTCTTCTCCGTTATGAGCACTAAAAACTTTAAAACCTTCTTGTATTAAATTCACGTTCATAAATCTAACAATATCTTGATCATCATCTACAATTAAAATTGAATTTTTCTCCATATACAAACCTCTTTTTGAAATATATTCCACAATCAATTTTATCACAAATCAAAACTATACTCCCCTCTTGAATAATCTTTATTTTCAGACTAGATTATATAATAACAATACATTCTAGTTTCAAAAGAAATGGAGTGAAAGTATGTTTCCTATATTGAAAACTAAACGACTCATTTTACGAGAACTTACCGAAGAAGATGCACCAGGTATACTACAATGCTTCTCTAATACTGACGTACTGCGCTATTATGGCCAAAAACCGTTACAAGATATTGATCAAGTGAAACAAATTATTCATAACTTTAAACTGAGTTACAATGCAAGAAGCGGTATAAAATGGGGAATCGAATTAAAAGATAAGAAAGAACTCATCGGTACCATTGGTTTTCACGATTGGTCTTCTGAGCATAAACGAGCCAATATAAGTTATGCCTTTTTGCCTGAACACTGGGGACAAGGATATGCGACTGAAGCTGTTTCTGAGGTTATATCATACGATTCATTTAAAGCGGATCGGAGCAATTGTATTTCTTGAAAATGAAGCTTCCAATAAAGTACTATTAAAATTAGGCTTTGAAAAAGAAGGCGTTCTAAAAAATTATATGTATCAAGATGACATTCCCTATGATACGAATTTTTATTCTTTATTAAAATCGTTTTAATAGAATACATGTGTAAAAAACTTGTTTCAGTACAACAGTTATAGGTAGCGAATTTTTAATGAAGGATGCGAAGTACTATACTTTATAAAACATTAAAAAAGGGCTGTGAGTAAGCTTTTACTCATAGCCCTTTTTTATGTTCTTTTTCTGTTTTCGCAATGCTTTTGGTACGTATACGCAGAAAGGCTCACTTTCCATATAATCCCCCGTCATTGCATATGCTCTAGAACGAGATCCCCCACAAACATATCGAAACTCACAAACACCACACTTTCCCTTATACTTGTCAGGATTACGAAGATTTTGAAAAACAGGGGAGTTCCGATAGATTTCAGCTAGCGAATTTGTTCTAATATTCCCGGTTTTAATCGGCAATAACCCACTTGGATATACATCTCCAATATGAGAAATAAATACAAAACCGTTTCCATCATTCACCCCTTTTGGAGCACGCCCAAGCCCATTAACTCGCCCCGTCATCCCATTCATCAATACATCCTGATATTGAATGACCTGTTTTTCCTTTTTATGTTCTTTCATTTTTTCTTGGATCACAACACGTCTATAGTGCTGACCAGCTGTTGTTTTAATATCAAAAGAAACCTTTTTACTAAGTTGATATAGCCAACGGAATACCCTTTCATGTTGAGCTGGTGAAATCATATCTTTTTCCTTCCCTCGCCCTATTGGAACTAAGAAAAATATACTCCAGAGTACACATTCTAATTCTTCTATTAACACTGCCATCTCTTCAAGTACATCCACATTATAATTAGAAACAACGGTATTAATTTGAATAGGAATTTTTAATTCATGCAAATAACGAATCGCATTCATCGTTAATTGAAATGACCCTTCTGTCCCTCTAAAATGATCGTGTATTTCAGCTGTTGGTCCATCTAAACTAAATGCCCATCTAGCAAGTCCTACTTCTTTTGCTTTTTGAATCGCTTCTTTCGTAACTTTCGGGGTGGCACTTGGCGTCATAGATACTCGAACACCTTTTTTCACAGCATATTCCGCAATATCATATACATCTGGACGCATTAATGGATCTCCACCAGTAAATACAAGCATTGGATTTTCCATTTCATATATATCATCAATTAGTTTTTTTCCTTCTTCAAATGTTAACTCTAGAGGATGACGATGATACTGTGCTTCTGCACGACAATGCAGACATTTTAATTGACATGCTCTTGTCAACTCCCATATTACAATAAATGGATTATTATTAAAATCAAGATTCATCAATATTAACCCTCCCATCAATTGATATTCTAATTGTAAAGTTATATATGTATTTATGGTGTGAGATGTATCACAAATCATTCTCTTCCTACCCTACTGTTGATCTAATGTTTCTACCTTCCTCTTCACCAATTACAAAATCTCTTTTTTTAATATAAATACCCCTTTAGACTAAATTATCTAAAGGGGTATTTATATTAACATCTCTGCTTTCTTCAACTCATCAAATTTAAATTAAGTTGTTTTAAAATAGTATTTTTAAAGTTTTCCAACATCATTACCTCTTTTCTAAAACCATAAAGAACGTACTATCTGGTAGCGTAATATCATTCCCAGACTCATCTGTAAACTCGATTTTCTCGCTAAGATGGTTTGTATATCCATCCTGCAAATAGTTCATAGCTTGAACGATATTTACTTTATCTCCAAAGATACCCTTTACGAAGTCCTTATAGTCGTTTGGCGTAAAAATTCCAAACTGCTCCTGCACTTCATGAACAAAGGAATCCTCGCCCCAAGTATACGTATATAAGAACTCCATTGCATCATTAACAGGCATTTTGACTGTATTGTCTGCAAGTACCTCATACTGGATTATACGCCCCTTAAATTCTTGGACATACTGCTCTAAGAACTTCATTCCGCCTGCATCTTTAAAACGAATCACCCGCATTAACCTTTTATCTTCGGTCATGATGCCATCACGAATGATAATACGGCCTCCTGGCTTTAATACCTCATAAGCAGTCTGCAGCCCCTTTTTAATTACTTCATGATTAAATTTCCTACCTTCATACTCGATATAAGAGAACAGCTCATGAAGGATAGAAGAATATACAATCGTATCAACCGATTCTTTTTCAAATGAGCTGCTTAAATTGATTGCATCCCCTTTAATGACGTTCCAAGAACGCCCCTCGTTCTGCTTCTTCTTTTTCAACGTATCAATCACGTTTTCGGAAATATCGATACCGTAGATTCGTTTATCCTCGGTCTCTTCTTCAATCATGTCTAGCATGACACCACCACCGGCTCCGACATCTACAATCGTATCTCCCTTTATGTAATCAAGAATAATTCGTTTATCATCAGCCGAGCTATTCATATGCTCCAGATACACTTCTTCGTTATGGAATCTATCATATGCATCCTTTCGTAACCCGAAGAAATCAAACAGCAGCACATTTGCCCGAGCATGCATCATATCTATCTTTTCTGCCTCTACACAGAAGGTAATTAACGCCTCACCTACAGCAGAAAACCGAAACGACACATACGCAGTCTTCATATCTTCATCGACTTTAACCTGAAAAGAAACATGCGTTGTATTCGGTTTCTCGTTCTCACGGTACTCCCGTAAATACTTCTCAATAACTCGCTTACGATACACGTTGTCCTTTTTTTCACCTTTGAAATCATAATGTAGCTGCTGCATCAATTTCTCGAAATGTATATGCTGAACTTTTCTAGTGCCTATCTCATTCTTTAACATAACAAAAACTGTCCAAATATCCTCAAAGCTAAGAGCATGCATAGACGGTTCTACATACCACAAATCCTTATCAGATAAGAATGTTTGAACGTCACTCTTCTCGCTCCCCATAATTATATCTTTTTCAAATGCTGACTCCTTATGTTTTGGCGTGAGTCTATGTATACGAGAAGTAAATGGCTCCATATAACCATCAAACAGACCATCAATTGTAATCTTCACATCGTTCTTCACTTCACTCCACAAAGCTTTTGATACGCCCTCAATAATGCATTGGTTAAGATAGTATAGAATCTCCTTTAACCTAACGTCTCCATATTCTTCTTTATATGTGTTAACTAAATCAACATGAGAGTCCAAACGAGCCTCCCCGCGTATATACTGCCCGATTAATCCATGTGTTCTAATTAAATCTTGAATAAACAAATATTCAGTAGAGTTTAAGTTTGTCTCTACACGTTCAATAAACTGAATATCACTAAAGATATCAGCAGAACCCTCGTTATGTACCAATAGATTAATCCCTTTTTTCTTCCATTGCTCCCGCTGTTTTAAAGATCCTACCTTTGCAAGCTCACTATACGTTAGTACCTTTTCAATAATACGATATGCTTCTTCATCTAAAGACAGTCCATCTAACACTTGCAGCGTACGGTGTACATAGTACAACACTGCATCTGTTTTTAATGCACCAAGTACTTGTACATTCTCATAGTTTTGATGTATCTCCTCTGCCTCAATTAGATGCTTTAACCACGTAGGGATTGCAACAGAAATCCCTTCAATGTATGTATTTAGAACTTCAATGCTTTTCAACTTATTTCCCCCATATATAATCAATATCTGTAGTAAGGTCTAAGGCATCTTCTCCAAAAAGAACATCACCTTATGTCCCTCCCCCTAAATACTACTACTACTTGCTTTTTACCATCTACATCTCTTTCGAATAAAAATGTATCAAACCCAGTCTTTTTATTATGTAAAAGAGAGTTATAAATTCCGTTACTACCATGCCAAAGTTGTAACATATTTTTTGTTCATCTCTTATTTTAACTTCATGAGGAATTTCGAAAGATCACCTCTTAAATTAATAAACATATGTTGTAACAAAATCAACTGAAAATGGAAACGGCAAGCGGGTGCATTCCACTTGCCGTTTTTTCATAGCTTAGTATGTATTTGAATTTCTTTCGCTTTCTCTTTTTCACCCTTCACCCGTACAATTAAATCATATGATCCGGATTTTGGAGCTTCAAAAGAAAGCAAACCTTCTTTTTGAGAAGTGATTTCTTCTTCATAAATAACCTTATCATCTTTTGTAACTTGTAATAAAATCGTACCTTCTTCAACAGCTGCTTCATAAGGGATTTCCACATTTCCTTTTTCAGCTTTAAGCGTTTGTACATCGTAATACCCTTGCAGAGAACCAATTTTTAAAGTCGTTTCGCCATTTTTTTGAACCTTTGTAACTTGTGTTGCTGTATTGCACGCGCTTAACAATACAACAAGAGTGAGAATCATAAATAAACGTAATGATTTCATAGAAATTCCCCTTTTTTATGTATATGTGAATTAAGATCCATTCTTTAACTATTTCAAAAACACCAACACCTAAAAAGAATCACTGTTTTTCTTCAATTTCTTTTTTAAATAATTTTTGAAACTCTAATTCTGTTTCATTAATAAAACCAAGATGTAACACACTAGAGATATCTTCATGATTCAAAAAGAAATTGTACTCTGAAGAAATATTACCATGAGGGAAATAACAACATACATAATCCCATGTTGTTTTTGTTTCAGAATCCATCTGTCTTCTTCCATAAACCATTAATGGATGTTCCCAATCTTTAAACATTACAACAGAACCTATTGGAAGTAATTCTAACTCTAAATTTTGTCCCATCTTATTTCCCACCTCTTAAAATAGCTTTTTTTACAATAAAATACATAATAGAGAATAGTAAACAAGCTCCAATTGTACCGAAAGTTGCAATTGAAATTTTCCCTGCTAATGATTCATTTGGATCTAATGCATTAGGTAAAACTGTCCCAAAAATTGCAATGCAAGCTAATATAACCATAAAATATTTTAAAATTTTCACTTTCTTATTCATACTAATTTTCCCCTTTATTCTTTAATAGCAAATTCTCCACCAAATCCCCATAAACCTACACCAGGACCAAATGGTACATGGAATTTCACTCCACTTTTTCCAGCTTCTAAAGATCCCCCGACTGTCCCAAGTGACGCCGATCCTCCAATTTGTAATTTTTTATCAGAAAATGGAAGTGGGATTTTTATAGCACTCTCATATTTTACCAGAGTAGCTTCAGCTCCTATATGTAAATTCCCATTTTCTACATGAGCACCTAACTCTGCAGTAGCAAGTGCTACTTTAGCTTCAGCTCCTACTCCAAATCCTCTAATATTCTCTTGTTCTATTCCAGCTTGGGCTACTGTAAAACCAACCATAGGTCCAAAAGTTTGTTCCCTCTTGTTTTTATCTTTCACATCAAATCTATCATAAGTACGAGAACTTACAAACGGCTCGGCTTCAACTGTAAGACCTTTAATAAATAGACCACCATTTCCCTTTTCATCTACAAGTGACTTTTCATACTTTTCACCATTAATTACATTACCAATTCCTTTTACAACTACTCCAACTCCCGCTTCAACCGCTGACTTTGAATTCATCAAAAGTGAATCATTTTTAGAGTTTTTAGACGAATATTCCATATCAGCTTTTTCAAATTTCTCTGCTATACGAAGTAATTCATCTTCTATTTGCTTTATAATATTAAGAAAAGATTCATGTGCTTTATTCATTCTAGGTAGATCATTATAAAAACTTAAACTTGAAGCACCAATCCATCTCATTTGAAGATTTAATAATTCCCCTTGAATTTTCAAATGACGATCTGATTCTATATTACTAGCATATTTAAAATTCTTTGCAATTCTTCTCAATTCTTCCGGTCTAACTTGTATATTCCCCATGGATATCCCCCTACCCTAATAACACATTCAATAAATCTTATAACATAAACATTTAATTTTAATCATTAAAAATCCTACTCTTTCTTACTTTAATTGTTTCTAAAATATAGATAAGAACCCCTAAACCAAATATCTTTTCAGCATTAGAAATATTATTACCTAATTTAATAATAGGTACATTTAATCCGAATCTTTCGCTCCATTCCAAAGGCATATATCCTCTTTTACAGTTTATTAATATCCGGTTATCCATTGTACGAAAAGAAGTTTCGAAAAAATCAAATTCAACTTCTACTTCAGAAATTTTTATCTTTTTTTCATTCGTTAAAGCACCACGTACCATTCCAAATCCTTGTATCATATTTTCTTTAAACATCCCTACACAATTATAATTTGAATCATAAATAGCCCAATCATAATTTTCAACTTCACTATGAAAATATGCTAGAATTTCTCCATCACTTGCTTCCAATCCAAAAACTTGTTTATTTTTTAAAACAGGTAATGTTGAAGAAACCATCTTTGTTCCTGCTACATATATCCCATCAGGAGTATATAAGCCCAAATGTTTATTATTTTCAGGTAATTCTAATAAAATATAAGTATCGATATCCCAAAACTTCAAATCATTTTCAACTATATTTTCTTTTAATAAATCGCCTTTTCTTAGTTGCCAAAATCCAATACCAAAAACAACAAATGAAACTATAATAATAAAAATTACTGGTCCCCAATTAATATTACCTCGAGTATTATATATACCAATTAATCCATAAAGAAAGAGCCCAATTCCAATCAAACACTTAAACTTCCCCTTTTTTTTATAAAACTCAAATAATTCCACACAAACACCTCTATCAATTCATCTTAATACCCCAAATTACCTTTTAAGTATACCAAGGACAAAATATATAATCTAATATTTTTTTTATATAATTAAAAACAAACATAGTTACAGAAAGAAAATGCTTGTATGTTGATTTATACTACATTCCCTTATTCCTTGTATGCTATATTTCTATTCTTCTTTTTACTTAAACAAACTATTTGTTGCAACTTCTTATGAATGTGTAACTACAATTTTGCACTTCTCTTCTTTATATGCTAGGAACACTACCAAAGGATTTCCCTGTCCTCTGTAAAAAAACCTTACTTTTAATAAGTAAGGTTTTTTTATTTATTTATTAGCGATATAAGCATTTTTATAAGTATAAACACCACCAAATTGATGCTTTTCAATTCCCTTTACGTAATCCTTTTGTACATAAGCTGAACCAATATGATACAGCGGCGCTACAGCTGCATCTTCTAATAATACCTGCTCAGCTTCTAGCAATGCTCCCCATCGTTTCTCTGGTTCTAGTACGAGATCAGTTTTCGCTTTCTTTATTAATTCATCGTAACGAGGATTGGAGTAACTCATTTTATTATTCGGATTACCCGTCGTAAATAGTTCTAAATAACTAATTGGGTCTTTATAGTCTGGTCCCCAATTTGCCATAGTTATATCGTAATCACCTGTTTGTTCTAACTGTAATTTTTGCTTAAATGGCTGTTGTTTAATTTGTATCGTTAATCCTTGTAAATTCTTTTCTAAATCACCTTTTATATATTCTGCCATACGTTTTGCGTTATCTTGTTCAAATGTTAAAAACTCGAAGTTTACTTGTTCTACTCCAAGCTCTTTTTTCGCTTCTTCCCAATTTTTTTTCGCACTTTGTACATCATATAAAGAAAGGTTTCCGTTTTCTTCCCTAAAATCTTTTCCCGTTTCTTCATTGATATGCCCAACTGGTACTAGCCCAGTTGCAGGTTTTGCTCCGTTATTAATAAAATGAGCAACGAAATCCTCTTTATTTAACGCGAATGAAATAGCCTGTCGCACTTTCTTATTTGCTAACGCACTATTTTTTTCATTAAAACGTAGCATAGCAATTGCAGGTTCGCTCGACATATGTAACTCCTTATCCCCTTTATACTTGTCTACAAATTGAGAATTAATAGGCACCCGGTCCAAATTACCAGCTTCGTATAAATTAA
The DNA here is from genome assembly GCF_027715825.1 of Bacillus cereus group sp. Bc061. Lineage (NCBI taxonomy): Bacteria > Bacillati > Bacillota > Bacilli > Caryophanales > Bacillaceae > Bacillus > Bacillus cereus group sp. Bc061. Next base: position 419,732 of record NZ_JAQFTZ010000001.1, on the reverse strand, counting down.
CAGCGGTCATTGTATCCTTTACAATTTGAAAGTTTATCTCGTCTAATTTCACTTTCTTTTCATCCCAATATGTAGCATTTTTCTTTAATTGAAACTCTTGTTCATGCTTCCATTTCTCTAATACAAATGGCCCATTATATATGAGATTACTAGGTTCCAATGCATAATTCTTTCCTTGTTCTTTCAAAAATGATTCATGCTGTGGTAAGTAAATAGGTAGCGCTAACAACTGTAAAAAATACGGGATTGGCTGTTCAAGTTCCACTTCCAATTTATAATCATTTATAACTTTAACCCCAAGTTCAGCAAGAGGTACTGTTCCCTTATTTATCTCTTTTGCATTTTTCACGTAAAAAAGCATATACGCATATTGAGACGCTGTTTCAGGATTAATTGCACGTTTCCATGCAAACATAAAATCATTTGCTGTCACACTGTCTCCATTTGACCATTTTGCATCTTTACGCAAATCAAATGTATATTTTTTACCATCTTCACTTCTTTTAAACGATTTTGCTACCGCTGGAATAGGCTGATCTTGATTATCTAATACATACAACCCTTCAAATATGTTTTGCATAACGTGCGCTGACGTACCATCCATCGTTTTCGCGGTATCAAGAGAAGGAATCTCTTCTGATACTGTTACATTTAATACTTGTTTTTTTGACTCTGCATCACTTTTATTTTCCTTATTATTACAAGCTGTTAATAATAAAGATGTAACAAGTGCCATTACCATTAAATGGCTCTTTTTTCGCTTCATGAGTTGTTCTCCTTAAATATAAAATATTATAAAGCGTTATATATTATAGCAGAAATATGAACAGAAAGATGCGACATTCTTTTGAATATTTATTCGTTCAAGAAAAAAGTGACCCTTTTAAAAAGGATCACTAAAGATTGAATGTATAATCTACGCTGTTCGCTCAAGTTTAAAAAACATCTCCTATTGTATACCTCCCTTTTTGCTTTAACTTTTCTTCTGTTTCATATAAATCCCCCCATAATTAACTTAATAGACATATAGGTACAGTTTGGTTGGGATATTTTTTTATCTCCATTAAGAAATGCCGCTTTTTTTTTTGAAATTCAGGTCAAGTAGCAAGTGATATTTTACAAATCTTATACACTTAAGGATTTTGTAAGGATCAAGTAAGAAAAACGAGAACTTTGTTTCGTATAGTCAAAATATAAAGTGAAGAAAGAGAGATTAGGAGTTACTAGAGCCATTACGACAAAACCAGAACTGTTGGTTTTAGATGAACATATCAATGGTTTAGACGTTGTTACAACAGAACCTTAATTTATCATACCTATTTTTCACCATCACATATTGGAGGTTAAAACATGAATAAAAAAAAGAAAATACAAAAATCAATACTTTCCTTTACCCTGCTCTTTTCTTTAGGCATTTCATCTTTTCCGCTTACAACAGCTATTCACGCAAATACACATGAGGAACCATCTGTAGAAAAAAAACGAGTCTCTTTAACGGAGCGTACCTCATTATTTTTTGAATATCTCCAGCAAGATAAATATGCAGAGGCACTTCAGTTGACGTCTGCTGCTTTTCAATCCAAGTTTACAGCAAACACATTACAAAACTGGTGGACACAGAGTGGCTGGAGCGGTATAAAAAGCATGGGGCCCCCCGTGATAAAAGAACGAAACTTAGTCCATCAGACGGTGGAAATGCCAGCAGTTATCGAAGGAACTACCATACCGCTACTCCTTAAATTTACACCTGGCGGGAAAGTAGATGAAATTGGAGAAAGGCCTCCCAAGGAATCATATACCATCCCGCATCCTAGCTATGATCAACCTGACTCTTATCAAGAACGTGAAATCGTCATCGGAAATTCCACCTATCCGTTACCAGCGACATTAACGGTTCCGAAACATAAGCCTGGTGAAAAGCTACCCGTAGTTGTTCTTGTTCATGGTGCTGGCATCCATGATCGCGATAGCACATATATGGGAACAAAAATCTTACGCGATCTTGCGGTGGGCCTTTCATCCAACGGAATTGCAGTGTTGCGCTATGAAAAACGTACCTTAGAACACGCATTAAAGATGAGTGCAGAACCTGTTACGTTAGACCGTGATACTACAGATGATGCAATATATGCAGCAAAATCAGCAGCGCAGCAGGAAGGCATTGATCCAAATAATATTTTCATTCTTGGACATAGTCTAGGAGCTGGCGCAATGCCACGTATACTAAGCAAATCACCTTCTTCACTTGTTAGAGGAAGTATCTTACTCGCACCACCTGCACGCCCCTTGACTGACATTGCCATTGATCAGAATCAATACCTAGGGGCGTCAAAGGAAGTAATCGATGAACTAAAAAGACAGTTCGCTTTTATCCAAGACCCTACGTTCAATCCTGAGCATCCTCCAACTGGCTACAATTTGGGATCGCCTCATTTTATGTATGATGTTTCTAGGTGGCGTCCTGTTGAAGAGGCAAGATCACGAAAAGAACCTTTACTGATTCTGCAAGGAGCACGCGATTATCAAGTAACAGTAAAAAATGAATATATAAAATGGCAGGAAGGGCTTTCAAACCGCAGGAATGTTCAGTTCAATGAATACCCAAAATTGAATCATTTCTTCACAGAGGGTGATGGGGAATTAAGTCTTCCTAGTGAATATGAAATCCCTGCTAATATTCCTAAATACGTAATTCAGGACATTATTAAATGGGTCAACGCGACAAAAGAATAAGAAACATCAAAATCCTTTAAATAATCATTATGATGTAAAGGATTTTTGAAACTAATGATTTTATCTAAATTCTTAACTTCTTTTTATTAATAAAAAGGTTCAGACACAAAAACAGGATGTGGAGAAGACTTTCTCCACATCCTGAAAATACCTATCTTTGCAAACCTCGTTTATATCGACTTGCTTCAAATATAATACGCTCTTCATCTAACGTTTTACATTCGCCATTCCAAACGACATGTTTTCCGTTAATAATTACATCGCTTATATCTTTTCCACTAGCAGCATATACAAGATGCGATAATACTTCATCTGCTGGTTGTAAATGGGGCTTATTAGACGGATCAATTGTAATGAAATCAGCGCACTTTCCAACCTCAAGTGATCCTGTTTGTTTCATACCGATTACTTCAGCAGCTCCTTTAGTTGCAAGTGTAAGAGCTGTTTCAACCGGTAACGCTGTTGCATCTTGGTGAATACCTTTTTGTAGTAAAGTCGCTATGCGCATTTCTTCAAACATATCTAAATTATTGTTAGATGCAACACTATCTGTTGCAATTCCTACTTTCATCCCTGCTTCTAACATCGCTTTTACATTCGCTATACCAGACCCTAGTTTTAAATTACTATTCGGATTATGAGCTACTCGAACGTCATGTTCCGCTAAAAATGCACGCTCATTGTCATCTAATACTACACCGTGTGCAATCACTGTTGGTCGTTTAAACAATCCGCAACTTGCCGCATATTCTACTGGACGTTTTCCGTACTGCGCTTCAATATCACGTACTTCACGCTCTGTTTCGGAAAGGTGAATATGAACCATCGTTTGATTTTCTACTGCAATACGTGCACACTCTTCTAACAGTTCTGTACTGCATGTATATGGACTATGCGGTGCAACCATCGTAGTTAACATACCACTTTCGTTATAGTAACGTTTCACATATTTCTCAGCTTCTTCAATTGCTTTCTTTTCATCCTCTTTCGTTCCGAAGCTAAATAAAGTTCTTGAAACAGCAGCTCGCATCCCGCTCCTTGATACCGTTTCCATAATTGCATCTTGATCTACTCCAATTGGATTAAACATATCAGAGAAAGATGTTGTACCACTTTTCACCATTTCAAGTAATCCTAATTCCGTACTAGCAACCGCAAGTTCTGGAGTAAATTGACTTTCAAGTGGCCAAATTCTTGTCTCAAGCCACGGCTGTAATAACATATCATCACCAATACCTCTTAAGAGACTCATTACAACGTGTGTATGTGTATTGACAAGCCCTGGTAAAACCCATTTTCCTTTCATGTCAATTACTTCATCTACTTCAAAATCATTAGCGAATTCTCCGCTCTTCACATCTATAATTTGATCATTTTCTACAATGATATATCCATTTTCTATCACTTCATTTTGTTCATTCATCGTTACGATTGTAGCGTTTACATAAGTTGTTTTCAAAAGTATTTCCCCTTTCAACTCTATGAAGTTCCCTTTAATAAGTTACCACCATTATAGTAACTTATTAAAGATTAAGAGTCAAAAGATAATTTCAATTCTTTCGTTATCTTTTTCTTCAACATGCAATATTGTTTTTCATTTGTATCTGCAAATGCTTCTTCTCGATTTGATTCTATATCCATATAATTCAGTTTTTCATTAAATTGAGCCTCTGTAAAATCAAACCTCTGTCCATCTATAAAGTTATAAAAGTGCCACGCCTCTCTTACTTTTGTCTTTTTAATCTCTCCCCCGTATATGTCTTGAACGACCAAAGCCGTTACACCACACTGTCCCTTTGCTGGATTCTCAGTCGTCCACTTTGAACTTGTTTCAATGGACCACGATCTTATTAATGCTTCATATATTCTTTTTTCCTTTACATCATCCACTCTAATCTTCCCCTACTATTAATAGTTTTACACATCATATTTCAAAAGAGGCAGTAAACGATCCTTAAAGACCGTTGATGGTGTCTCTCCGATTAACTGTGCGCCCATTTTCAAGTAATATCCTTTTGCATTCGGATCACTATCAATCGTAAAACTTTTTAAGCCTAGTTCATTTGCTTTTTCTATTACATACTTCCACATTATTTTCCCGTAGCCTTTCCCTTTGTAACGAGGATGAATGTACAGGAAATCGAGAGCTTTATCATTACGTAAAAATGAGAAAAATCCAATCTTCGTATTATCGTTTTCAAAAATATATACAAAATTATTATTTATATACTCTTCTGTAATAGTTAAATCTTCCTTACAGGCAATTATGAATTCTTCACTATAATCCCACGTCGCTTTTGATTGTAGTGCGAGTTCACTTAATTCATTTGCTTCACTTAATAACGCTTCTCTTATCTTCATGATTCTTTCTCCTCACCTTCGATATGTAAACTATTAAAATGATTCGAAAAGTAATTAAAAAACCCTCTTATTTTCATAAATCTTTATTATAATCAGTACGGCCTGTAACAATGTATTTAAAGAAAAAACGCCATCTTTGAAAGTTGGCGTTTTCTTCTTCTAAAATTTTTTTCAAACTCAATCTTTCGTTTTACTATTTCTAACGATAAACACCTATACAGTTTCTACTACCGCCTCAAGCATTGTTCCATTTTTAGCATAATTCGTATGCCAAGAAAAAGCTTTTTCTAAAACATGAGGAGTTTGTCCACCTCTCGTTTTAGCTTCTTCGTAATAAGCTCTTAGCTGATCACGATACATTGGATGTGCGCAATTCTCGATAATTAATTCCACTCTTTCTCTTGGGGCCAGTCCTCTTAGATCAACATACCCTTGTTCAGTGACGATAACATCTACATCGTGTTCCGTATGGTCCACATGTGAAACAAAAGGAACGATACTTGAAATGTTGCCACCTTTCGCAATCGATTTCGTAACAAAGATAGCTAGGCGAGCATTTCTCGCAAAATCACCAGAACCACCGATACCATTCATCATTTTTGTGCCTAAAACGTGAGTAGAGTTCACATTTCCGTATATATCTAATTCTAAAGCAGTATTAATCGAGATTAATCCGAGGCGACGAATGATTTCAGGATGATTAGAAATCTCTTGCGGGCGCATCATTAATTTGTCACGATATTTTTCAAAGTTGGAAAATACTTTTTGCATTTTCTCCTCAGAGAGTGTGATTGAACAGCATGAAGCAAAATTGACTTTTCCAGCATCCATAAGATCAAAGACCGCATCTTGTAAAACTTCAGAATACACTTCTAAATCTTCAAACTCCGAATCTAACATTCCATGAAGAACAGCATTAGCCACTGAGCCAATTCCTGATTGTAATGGTGCTAAACGATTTGTTAATCGGCCTACTTCGACTTCTTTTCGAAGGAACTCTATTAAATGCTGTGCCATAATAACAGTTTCTTCATCCGGAGGAACAATTGTCGATGGTGAGTCTAATTGGTTCGTAAACACAATCCCTTTCACCTTTTCAACATCGATTGGAATGCCAATCGTTCCAATTCGATCATCCGTTTTCACAATTGGAATTGGAAGTCTTTCTCCTTGTTTACCTGGTTCATATAAATCATGCAGTCCTTCTAACTGCGTGGATTGAGCCATATTCATTTCAATAATAATGGACTTAGCATTTAAAGAAAACGCTAAAGAATTTCCTATTGAAGTTGTTGGAATAATCATGCCATCTTCAGTAATCGCAACCGCTTCCAAAATAGCAAAATCTACATCCATAACGTCAGCGCGAAGTAACTCTGATGTATGAGATAAGTGCTGGTCCACAAATAAAAAATCTCCGTTATTAATTCCTTTTCGCATAGTCGCATCAGCTTGGAAAGGCAATCTTTTCCCTAAAATTCCTGCTTCCGCAAATAATTTATCTACATCAGAACCTAAAGAGGCACCAGTATAAACATTTACTTTAAAAGATGTATCATTCTTAACTCGGTTTACAAGCGCAAATGGGACTGCTTTTACATCACCTGCACGTGTAAACCCACTTAAGCCTAAAGTCATTCCACTTTCAATCCATGAAGCTGCTTCTTCAGGTGTAACTACGCGATCTTTCAGACGTTCATCCCTAATTCTATCCAAATTATTCTCCATATGTAATCCCTCTCCCTATGAATATTCATAATTATTTTACACTTTAACAGTATCTAAATAGGGATTTCAGTATACAATGGCAAAAATTCAGACAAAACAGCGAATCTAGTCTCTAAAGCAGAATAATTTAGAATCCTAGAAGTTTACGAAAATAACTAGCGTATGATTGACTAACTGGAACCCTCTCTCCATTATCCATAGAAAGTAAAAAAGTAGAATGAGTATCAGGATAAATCGCTTGAATATGATTCACATTTACAATAAAGGAACGGTGGCATCTAATAAATGAATCTTTCGGAAGTAAGTATTCGAATTCTTGTAACGAGTATTTATGTGTCCCTGTTAACTCTTCTGCATTTACATACGTCTTTTTATCTTTCGCCTCTAAATACATGACTTTTGAAAAAGGAACCGGAATCCAGCCGTCCGTTGTTTTTAAAGTAACGACTGATTTTCCGTCCGTTAAAGCTGGATAAATGGCTGTCACGCACCCTTCAAGCTTTCCATTGTTTGAGAATGGTACGGCCATACCATGATAAGGAATACCAAAAACATCCCGATTCATAAACTCAGAGGTTTTTTGGTTTGTCACCATTGCTTTATGAGCAATCGTTCCTTCCTTTATAGGATCACCGACACTAATCTTTAAATCAATTCGTTTACTTGGCCGATAGTATATATATTCTTTCGTATTCGATACAGCAATTGAAATTTCATCTGAAAATAATTCCCCAACAACATCTAATAGTAAACCTAATGTTTTATCTTCCATTCTATTAACACCTCATTCACTATTATACTACTATTATGAATGGCCTCTGTTGCTTTATAAAAAGTTTGATTATTAATTTTATACATTTATCTCCTCATTTGCACAAGGCTTTCTGTTTATTTAATTATATAGAATATAACCTACCTTCAAATATGTAAAAATGACATGAACACTACATCAGTAAATACTTGCAACACCTACAAACAAAAAGTCCAAACTATAAACAGTCTGGACTTAGCTTTCATTCTCATTTATTATGTTCTTCTAACCACGAAATCAAATCTTGAAATACTTCTTCTCTATTCACTTCATGGAACATTTCATGTCTTCCATTTTCATATAGACGCAGCGTTACATCTTTTACGCCACATTTTTTATAATTTTCATATACTTCTTTTACACCTTTTCCCATATCTCCAACAGGATCACGATCTCCTGAAAAAATATGTATTGGAAGGTTTTGCGGTGTTTTCTTAAACTCTTCTAGTTTATTTACTTCTAACACACCAGAAAATAATTCTCGATAAAAACTAGTCGTACAAATGAATCCACATAATGGATCCGCAATATATTTATCTACTTGACTGTTATCTGAAGATAACCAATCAAATTTTGTGCGATTTGGTTTAAAGTGCGAATTGAAATTTCCGAAAGATAAAAAGTTTAGCATCGGACTTTTCGTTTTTGCCCCGCGTAATTTCATCTCAATTGTCGCTACTCTATGACCAATGACTCCTAAGAACCCTGGGTTTCCACCAGTTCCTGAAATAAGGAATCCATCATATAGTTCGCCTCTAAATTGCACAGCTCGTCTTGATAGGAAAGATCCCATACTATGGCCAAGTAAAAATAATGGACATGACTGCTCTTCTTTTATCATTTCCGAAACAAAGATCACATCAGACACAACCTGATTCCACCCTATATCCGGTTCAAAATGACCATAGTCTTCTTCTCTTTTTACTGTTTTCCCATGGCCTTTATGATCATGCGCATAAACACCATACCCTGCTTCTAATAAAGCATCAATAAAATCTGTATAAACACCTGCATGTTCTGTCATACCATGTGCAATTTGAATAATCCCTTTCGGTTCACATTCTGGTAACCACTTGCGTAAATAAATTTCTGATTCATCCAATGCCGTAACGAAACTTTCCTGTACGTTCATTTCGTCAGCCCCCAACTCTATTATGTATCTCAAAAATGAATATCTATTCATTATTCTTATTATGTATTATATGCAATTGCTTTCATTATGACAAATGCCTACCTTTTCCGATTAGCTGTCAAACTATTTATGTTGACGAAACGTCTATAAAATTATATAGTTACTTACATAAAGTAATTATTATATTTTTAGGAGGTTTCTACTATGATGCCATCACTATTTTTAGCACATGGTTCACCAATGCTCGCTATTCAAGATACAGATTATACAAGTTTTTTAAAAACACTTGGAGAAACATATAAACCGAAAGCAATTGTTATTTTCACTGCTCACTGGGAAAGTGAAGTATTAACGATTTCCTCATCAGATAACGAATATGAAACAATTTATGATTTTGGAGGTTTTCCTCCAGAGTTATATGAAATTAAGTATCGTGCAAAAGGTTCTTCTAGCATTGCATCCATGTTAGAAACAAAATTTAAAAACAAAGGTATTCCAGTTCATCATAATATGACGAGAGGTTTAGATCACGGCTCATGGACACTATTGCACCGTATGTATCCAGAAGCAAATATTCCTGTCATACAAATATCAGTAAATCCATTCCTTTCTGCAAAAGAACAATTTAAGATTGGAGAAGCATTAAAAGGACTTGGACAAGAAGATATTTTAGTAATCGGTAGCGGTGTTACCGTTCATAACTTACGAGCACTGAAATGGAATCAAACTACACCCGAACAATGGGCAATTGAATTTGATGATTGGATTATAAAACATATGCAGACTAACGATAAAGATGCGTTGTTTAATTGGGAAAACAATGCGCCTCATGCACAATTAGCAGTACCAAGAGCAGAGCATTTTGTTCCTTTATTTATCGCTATGGGAAGTGGTGAAAATAGCGGTGAAGTCATTCACCGTAGTTACGAGCTTGGTACATTAAGTTATCTTTGTCTCCAATTTTAAAGAAAAAAGGATGAAGCAATCATTGCTTCATCCTTTTTTCATTCACTTAGTTAACTAACTTCCAAATGTCGTTTCTCTGATACCTCTTCGTTCTTATTATGAAAATAAACCCAAATACACGCAATAAACAATAGTGATGATGTAGAGAAGAAAACATATTGAAACCCTGCATGTGCTGCAATTTGTCCACCAAGTACTGGTCCAATCATATTTCCTAAAAACTGAAACGATTGATTATATCCAAATATTCGTCCCGTTACATGAGTTGGTGTATGTTGTTTTAGTAGAGTTTGTACGGAAGGTAATAATCCTGCTTGTGCAATACCTAATAAAAATCTAAGAATTAATAGTTGCCAAGCTGAGGTTACAAATGCTTGCGGGATAAAAATAATTCCTGCAGCAAACAACGCTACAACTAACGTTTTTTGAGGACCGATATGATCTGATAATCGTCCTAATCTTGGTGCTGCCAAAATAACAGCTAATCCTGTCGCTGACATAACGGCGCCTGCAATTGTTTCAATATGCGCTGTTTGAGGACCAACTAAATTTTTCACGTACAATGTAACAATTGGCTGAACAGACATATTAGCAAGTTGAATAATAAATGTTGTTACAAACAAACTAATAATCAAATGTTTAGCTGGAACCATCGTCCATACTTTTTTCGTTTGTACTTTTTTTGCTTGAGCAGAGTGATTTTCTTCATGTAGAAAGAAAAAAACGATGAGAAAGGAAAGGAATAAAAAAGCTCCTGTAACAAGAAAAACATGACGCATTCCAATTAACTCAGATAAATAACCTCCAAGTAACGGTCCAAGTAAAGAACCGCTCACGCCACCAGTTGAAATTGTGGAGATCGCCCAACCTGAATGCTCTTGCGGAGTTTCTGCTGCAATAAATGTCATTGCTGTTGAAAGGAAACCAGATACTGCTCCCATCAAAAATCTTAGTGCGACTAGTTGATATACATCCGTTACAAACCCCATAAGCGTCATAATAATCGCCATACCAAGGCTAGCACGAATTAGCATCAATTTCCGTCCATGTATATCACCAAGCTTTCCCCATATTGGTGATACGATCGCACCCATTAAAAATGTTACACCAAATGCAAGTCCCGACCACTGTGCAATACTAGAAGTGCCAGTCACCCCTAATTCCTCAATATAAAAAGATAAAAAAGGAATTACTAAACTCATACCGGCTGCAGTGGTAAAACAACCTAGCCAACAAATCATTAAATTTCGTTTCCAGCTGGCCATTTTCACACCTTCTTTCTTTAGATACCCATTCTACACCCTTTCTTATAAAAAGTTTAGTAATTTGCTTTATTTGTAAGATTTACTACAAAACCCGCTATTTTCTAATAAAAATCACTACATTCCCACATTTTTTTCATAATAAAACCAACTCCACCTAAATGAAGTTGGTTAATAATCCATGATCGGTATTAAACGTGCATTACAACATCTCTCATAAAACTCAATTGGGCCCGCTTGCCCAATAATTGCATATTCATAACCCTCTTGCTTCATACTATGTAGACTACAATGTAACAATTGCTTCCCTACACCTTTCACACGATTTTGTTTCGCCGTGCCCATTGGACCAAACAATCCTTTCTTTCCTCTCACTACATCATAACAAGCGAAACCTACTATCACTTCTTCTTGCTCTGCTATATAAATAGGTAAGTTTTCTTTATATGTACGAAATCCATACTCTATCGAATGTAACCACCGTTCACCAAATTCTGCTTCAACAAAAATTGCTAATTGTTCAAAATCAGAAGCGTTAGCCTTTCTAACAGTACAAGTTAAATCATTATAAATAGGAACAAAACTTTTTAATTCGACTGCTAAATCTCTTGGCTCAGCTATAATACGTAATATATCTCTTTGCATCTGTGCATTTTCAATAACTGGATTTACACGAAATAATGCATATATAACATGTCCTTCATTAATTATTACTTGCTGAAAACGTTCCATACGTTTTTTCGCTATTTGTAAAATTTCTAGCGTCTTATGGGATAATTTATATTGTCCTATTTTTTTATAATCTTGATCCGTTAAATCATATTGTTTTCGTAATGAAAATTTTTCTGAAAAATCCGTACCCATATTACGGAACAAATACATATACAACTCGCCACAAACGCCAGTACCTTCTTTACACATGCCAATAAATAAATGAACTGGTTGAATGATATTACATTCTGCCTCTTCTGCTGCAATCTCCAATATGTTATGCACACGTTTTGTAAATTGAAACTCCTCCATATGTATTTCCATCCTCTACTAATTTACTAACAAACCGTAACCATAAATAATTGAAACAATTACACCCACTACCAATATACCTGGAAGTAAATTTGCCACCTTGATTTTAATAATACTAAGCAAGTTCAATCCAATAGCGGCTATCATAATACCACCTGTAGCTGTCATTTCTACTATAAATTGATTCATTAATTCCTTCGGGACCAAACTATTAATTTGTGTTGCAAAAATTGCAATACCACCCTCATATAAAATAACGGGAATCGCTGAAAATACTACGCCAATTCCTAAAGTTGTCGTTAATATAATAGAAATGAATCCATCGATAATTGCCTTTGTAAATAAAATATCATGATTTCCGCGAATTCCACTGTCGAGTGCACCAAGTATCCCCATCGCGCCAATTGCAAATATTAAAGTAGCTGTTACAAAACCTTCTGATATGCTCCCTTTCCCTTTCGATCCAACTTTATTTTCTAGCCAATCTCCTAACTGTTTTAACTTTCCCTCTAATTGTAACCATTCCCCGATGACGGTACCAATTACTAAACTTAGTATGACAACAAGAAAATTTTCACTTTTCAATGCCATTTGAAGTCCAAGTACAGTAACCGCTAAACCGATTGCATGCATAATTGTTCCCTTCATACTTTCTGGTATTCTACTAAATAATTTACCTAGTAAAGTACCAAATATAATGCAAATCCCATTTACAACTGCTCCTAATATAACCATTTCTCATTCTTCACCCTTCGAATTCTTTATTTCTATATTTTGGTTTATTCATTGATTTACAGGTTATCTATATGTTAACTTAATATTGAGAATATTAACAAATGTTTTTTCAATACATAAACCGCATTTTTTATATCTGTACATAAACCAATTACTTTTTATAGACTCATTGCTAATTTAATTGCGGGATAAACTCAAAAGGGAAGGTATTTATGAAAACTTTACTAAAACGATTTTTGTTAATAGCCTTTTGCATTACGCCAATTGTTGTATTAATTAACCACTCTTTTACTTCAAAAGCGAAAGACAAACCCGATTTCCAAAACAAATCTAGCAAAACTGCTTCAACGAGAGAAAAGAAAATAGAAGACCCAGAAATTACCCTCACCTTTTCTGGTGATACAATGTTCGATTGGCAATTACGTCCGGTAATCGAAAAAAACGGGGCTGATTATCCATTCCAGCATGTAAAAGAAGAAATAACAAAAGCTGATATTTCTTTCGTTAATTTAGAGTCTGCATTTACAACGAGAGAAAAAAAAGCTCCTGGACAACTGTTTTGGATTAAAAGTGATCCATCCACGCTTCAAGCTATAAAAAACACCGGTTATGACATCGTAAATATCGGGAATAATCATACACTTGATTACGGACAAGAGGGATTACTAGATACAATCTCTTACGTAGAAAAATCAAAGTTCCCTTACATTGGAGCCGGAAAAAATGCAAAAGACGCATATACTGCACGAGAAATGACTGTAAAAGGAAAAAAATTCAAATTCCTGTCATTCGTCCGATTTATGCCTGATTTCACTTGGGTAGCTGATGACAATAAACCTGGCGTTGCGAACGGGTATGATTTAAATCTTGTAACAAAAACAATTAAAGAGCAAAAGAAAGATGCAGACTATTTAATTGTCTATATGCATTGGGGTGTCGAAAAATCAAATCGTCCGGTAGATTATCAAAAACAATATGTAAATAAAATGGTTACAGCAGGAGCCGACGCGATTGTCGGAAGTCATCCACATTGGTTACAAGGGTTTGAATATTATAATAATGTTCCTGTCGCTTACTCATTAGGAAACTTTTTATTCCCAAGTTATGTGAACGGAAAAAGTGCTGAAACTGGTGTATTAACTTTAACTTTTAAAGGAAAGGATGTCCAAATGTCATTCAATCCTTATATCATCCGTAACAACCAAGTTTCCCCTGTGAATGAGGAGGAAAAGAGAAAAGCTCTACAATATTTACAAGAAGTTTCAAGCGATGTAGAAATTGATGATGCAGGGAAAATAAAAAACAAACGAAACTAGACAGCTCAAGATCTATTTCTCTGTGATATACTTTACAGAATAGGTGATAAACATGCTGAAAGACTTATTAGAAAATGTAAGTTTGTTAGAGAACGTTTATAAAATTTCTATAGCAGTTCTACTTTTATGTTCAGTTTTCTCTGTTAGATTTCTAAGAAAAATAAAGCGTGAGAGAAGCCTTACTCCTTTTGAATTTACAATGTATGTAATTATTCGCATTGCGATATTTTTTTGGTTAGCTAGCTTTATTCTTCTTGAATTTAATGAGTATCTAGTTTAACTTTAAAAAAGATAGAACAAGCATTATATTCCCCGCTTGTATCTATCTTTTTTATTTGGGTGCTAACTCTTTCCTTCTATTAAATAAGCAAATCAAACAAAACAGGATTTTTATTAAGCTCCATAAATTGAATGTTATTTTCTTTAAAACGGGTAATTAACTGCTCGTAATCTTCTTTATGTTTTAATTCTACTCCGACTAATGCTGGACCATTTTCCTTATTATGTTTCTTAATATACTCAAAGCGAGTAATATCATCTTCTGGCCCTAATCCTTTATCAAGAAATTCTCTTAACGCACCTGAACGCTGTGGGAATTCAATGATGAAATAATGCTTTAATCCTTCATAAATGAGAGATCGTTCTTTCATTTCTTGCATTCTATCAATATCATTATTTCCACCACTTAGCGTACAAACAACTGTTTTACCTTTTATTTCATCTCTATATAAATCAAGCGCTGCAATAGAGAGTGCACCAGCTGGTTCAGCTACAATCGCATTTTTCTTATACAGTTCTAAAATCGTCGTACAAACCTTTCCTTCTGGTACTAAAACAATGTCATCAATTACATCTTTACAAGTTTCAAATGTTAACTTTCCTACCTTTTTAACCGCTGCCCCATCAACAAAACTATCTATTTTCTCCAATGCGACATTATCATTTTGAAGAAAAGCCTCTTTCATAGATGCAGCTCCCATTGGCTCTACCCCAATGACCTGTGTAGCAGGACTAACACCTTTCACATATGTACCAACACCTGATGCTAATCCACCACCACCAATTGCTGTAAAGATATAATCAACCGGTTTCTCCATATCATGCATAATTTCAACTGCCACTGTCCCTTGACCAGCAACTACGTACGGATCATCAAACGGATGAACAAATGTCATTCTATTTTCTTCACAATAACGCTGTGCTTCTTGGAAAGAGCTATCAAATGTATCACCAACTAATACAATTTCCGCAAAATCACCACCGAAAAATTGTACTTGTGACACTTTTTGTTTAGGTGTCGTCGTCGGCATGAAAATTTTTGACGGAATCTTCAATAAATTACACGTATAAGCTACTCCTTGCGCATGATTACCAGCACTTGCACAAACAACACCGTTTTGTAATTGTACTTTCGGTAAACTTTGAATTAGATTATACGCACCACGAATTTTGAAAGAGCGAATTAATTGTAAGTCTTCTCGTTTTACATAAACGTCACAATCATATTTCTCAGATAAAACTGTATCACGTTGTAACGGTGTTTTAATAACGATATCCTTCATGCAATTATGAGCCATTAAGATATCTTCAATTTTCACTCTCTCCTTTACCTTTTGCACCATTTCATATCATCCTTATCTCTTTTATATTGGCTCAATCAAAATTTGGGACTTTTAGGACTGCACCTGTATTCGCCGACGTTACCATCTGTGCGTAGCGCCCAAGCCACCCCGTTTTCACTTTCGGTTCTGGTCGTTTCCATTCTTTTTTACGCTTATCTAATTCTTCATCACTAATTCTTACTTCTAACAACCTTTCCTCAACATCGATACAAACGATATCCCCTTGTTCAAGAAGTGCAATCGTTCCGCCCGCAGCTGCTTCTGGCGAAATATGCCCTACTGAAATACCACGTGAAGCACCAGAGAAACGACCATCGGTTAACAACGCAACATCTGCACCTAATCCCATGCCAGCAATCGCTGACGTTGGTGCTAACATTTCCGGCATACCAGGACCGCCTCTTGGTCCTTCATAACGAATAACAACTACATCTCCTTTTTTAACCTTCCCAAGCATAATGCCGGCAAGCGCCTCATCTTGTGAATTAAAAATAACGCATGGTCCTTCAAATCGTTTTACTTCAGTTGCCCCGCTTTTAATAACTGCTCCATCTTTCGCAAGGTTTCCTTTTAATATACGTAATCCACCTTCTTCACTATGAGGATTTTCAAGAGAATGAATCACTTCCTTATCTTTAATCTCTGCATGAGCAATGTTCTCTCTTAACGTCTGCCCCGTAGCAGTAATACGATTTAAATGAAGTACCCCTTCTTTTCGGCTCATCTCTTTCAAAATTGCACTAATCCCGCCCGCGCGATCAATATCTTCCATATGCCAATTAGAAGCAGGGCTTACTTTACATAAATGTGGTACACGCCTTGAAACAGCATCAATACGGCTCATATCATAATCTAGTCCTGCCTCATGTGCGAGTGCTAATGTATGTAACACTGTATTTGTTGAACCGCCCATCGCCATATCAAGCGCGAACGCATCATCAATTGCTTCTTCTGTTACGATGTCTCTCGGTTTAATATCTCTTTCAATTAAAATCTTTAATTTCTCTGCTGCTTCTTTAATTAATTCCTCACGTCTTGGATCAATAGCTAAAATACTACCGTTACCAGGAAGAGCTAAGCCTAATACTTCACATAAACAGTTCATAGAGTTCGCTGTAAACATACCGGAACAAGAACCACAAGATGGACAGCCATGATCTTCAATATCTTTTAATTCTTCTTCTGAAATTTTCCCAGATTGATAAGCTCCTACTCCTTCAAAAACGGAACTCAGATCAACAACTTCTCCTTTAGATGTTTTTCCTGCTGCCATCGGGCCGCCCGAAACAAACACAGTCGGAATATTAATACGTAGTGCAGCCATCATCATACCAGGTGTGATTTTGTCACAGTTTGGAATACAAATCATGCCATCAAACCAGTGTGCATTTACAACCGTTTCTACTGAATCTGCAATGATTTCTCGACTCGGAAGCGAATAGCGCATACCGATATGCCCCATCGCAATACCGTCATCTACTCCAATTGTATTAAATTCAAATGGAACCATGCCTGCTGCACGTACTGCTTCTTTAACAAGTTTCCCAAACTCATTTAAGTGCTTATGACCTGGAATAATTTCAATAAAAGAATTACAAATAGCTATAAACGGTTTATCAAAATCTTCATCTTTCAAACCAGTTGCTTTTAATAAACTACGATGCGGCGCTTTATCAAAACCTTTTTTAATCATGTCACTTCTCATCTTGTCAAATCCCCTCTTACGTATTTTTCACTTACAATCTATTACTCTATTTCTTTACTAATTCTTTCGGTGCATGAATCCAGCTCATCATTTCACGAAGCTCTGCTCCTACTTTTTCTAACTGATGATTTTGCTCTGCTTTTTTCATCGCATTATACGTTGGACGCCCAGCTTGGTTTTCTAAAATCCATTTCTTCGCGAATTCACCTTGCTGAATTTCTGTAAGTACTCGTTTCATTTCTTTCTTCGTTTCATCTGTAACAATTCTCGATCCTGTTACATAATCTCCGAACTCTGCCGTATCGGAAATAGAATGTCGCATGTTCGTTAAACCACCTTCGTACATTAAATCAACAATTAACTTTAATTCATGTAAACATTCGAAGTATGCAATTTCAGGACGATATCCGCCTTCTGTTAACGTTTCAAAACCAGCTTTCACAAGTGCAGTTACACCTCCGCAAAGTACCGCTTGCTCACCAAACAAATCCGTCTCTGTTTCTTCTTGGAATGTCGTTTCAATTACACCTGCACGTGTACAACCTACACCTTTTGCATAAGCAAGTGCTACATGTAACGCTGTGCCTGTTGCATCTTGATGTACTGCGACTAATGCTGGAACACCATTTCCTTCTTGAAATACACGGCGAACGAGATGACCTGGACTTTTTGGCGCAACCATCGCTACATCTACGTAACTTGGCGGATTAATTTGGCCGAAGTGAATGTTAAATCCATGTGAAAAAAGTAACATTTGTCCTTCACGAAGATTCTCTTCTACCTCTGCTTTATACACATGAGCTTGCTGTTCATCTGGCAGTAACATTTGTACAACTTGCGCGGTTCGAAGTGCTTCTGAAACAGACATTACTTCAAATCCATCTGCTTTTGCTACTTCAAAAGACTTACCAGGTCGAACACCAACTACAACTTCCACACCAGAATCGCGTAAATTTTGCGCCTGTGCATGACCTTGAGACCCATAGCCAATTACCGCAACTGTTTTCCCTTTTAATAACTCTACATTTGCATCTTGCTCATAATATGTTTTCATACTCCATACACTCCTTATAATTTGTTTACTTGCAGTACATTGATTAACTTTTTCAACTGACCGACGAGTAATGTTGCTTCTTGTTCTGTACAAACTGCCGTTAACTCCATTTCACTTTCATTTAAATTTAATGAAGAAATATAATAACCACGCCGAGCAAAAATTCCACTTATGCGTAATAAGACATTTGGATCGTTATCGATAACTAATGAAAAAGTATGACTCATTCTTCCCACCTCTTCATAATCATTTCGTTATTCCCTTTATTTGGTGGAACCATCGGAAATACGTTTTCACCTTCTTCTACACAAAAATCAACTACGACAGGTCCTTCATGAGCAAATGCTTCTAACATCACTTGTTTCGCCTCGGTTGAATTTATCGCTCTTAATCCTTTCACTCCATAAGCTTCTGCCACTTTCACAAAATCTGGAGATCCAATTTTCGACTCTGACAATCGGTTTTCATAAAACATTTCTTGCCATTGCCTTACCATCCCTAAAAATTTATTGTTTATAATAAATACTTTTACAGGGATGTTATTTTCAGCAATTGTTTGTAGTTCTTGAATATTCATTTGAAAAGAAGCATCACCTGCAATACAAATAACGAGTTCTTCTTCTTTTGCAAGCTGAGCACCAACTGCCGCCGGGAAGCCAAATCCCATCGTTCCTAATCCACCTGATGTTAGAAAAGTCCGCGGGTTTTTCGCTTTATAAAAATGCGCAGCCCACATTTGATGCTGTCCTACTTCTGTCGTAACAATCGCTTCACCATTCGTTAATTCACTTACTAAGCTAATAACATGCTGTGGTTTTAACTCACTTTCTTTTTGAATATAGGAAAGAGGGTATTCCGCTTTCCATTCCTCGGTTTTCGTAAGCCATTCATCTGTCTGTGTACAAATTGGCATATGTAACAACATGTGTAACGCTTTTTTTACATCTCCAACAACTGGATACTTTACCGCTACATTTTTTTGAAACTCCGAAGGATCTATATCAATATGTACCTTTTTCGAATGCGGAGAAAAGAGTTCTAATTTTCCTGTTACACGATCATCGAAGCGAACACCTAAAGCAAGTAATAAGTCACATTCTGTTACTGCCATGTTTGCAGCGTACGTTCCATGCATACCGAGCATTCCTAAAAATAATGGATCTCCCGGCGGATATGCACCTAGTCCCATTAAAGTTGACACGACTGGAATACGATTTTCTCTTGCAAATTTGATCAGTTCATCAGATCCATCTGAATGAATGACACCTCCTCCAATATAAAGAAGTGGACGTTTCGCTTTTGAAATTTCTTTCGCTACCTCTCTAAGTTTCATGCTGTCTGGTACGAGTTCTGGTTTGTACCCCGGAATATCAACTTCTTCATTAAAGAAACTGGTGACTTTTGCATTTTGAACATCTTTTGGAATATCAATTAATACCGGCCCCGGCCGCCCGCTTTCGGCGATGTAAAAAGCTTCTTGTACAATGCGCGATAAATGATTCACATCACGAACTTGGTAATTATGCTTTGTAACAGGTACTGTAATTCCAACAACATCTGCTTCTTGAAATCCGTCTTTACCAATTAATGACTTTGCAACTTGCCCTGTAATGACAACTAAAGGAATCGAATCCATATAAGCATCTGCTAAGCCCGTAACTAAATTTGTCGCCCCTGGGCCAGAGGTAGCAAAGACTACCCCGACCTTTCCAGAAGCTCTCGCATATCCTTCTGCCGCATGAATAGCAGCTTGTTCATGACGAGTTAAAATGTGCTTTAAACCACTTCCGTATAACGCATCGTACACTGGCAAAATCGCTCCGCCCGGATAACCGAAAACAGTCGTTACGCCTAAATTCTTCAAGCATTGAATAACGTGTCCAGCTCCTGTCACATCTTCACACTGTAATTTCTCATATGTTGTATACTGTTGCTCCATTTTAATTAACTCCTCTCCCTACCTACAGTAAGCTTTCCGCCAATCCTGGAACACGTACTCCTCTTTCCCTCGTTAACTTTTTAAATTCCTCTGTCAATTGTTTCGTTACACTTCCTGGTTTCCCATCTCCAATTTCTCTTGAATCAACTTTTACAACAGGAATTAATTCTGCTGCCGTTCCCGTTAAAAATACTTCATCTGCTACATATACGTCATGGCGAGTAAATGGCCTTTCCTCACATGGAATATGAAGTCGCTCACATAGCTCAATAACACTATTTCTTGTAATACCTTCTAATGCTCCTAAATAGGATGGCGGGGTTAATACTTTTCCATCTTTCACAACGAAAACATTATCTCCAGATCCTTCACAAACATATCCTTGTTGATTTAACATAAGAGCCTCTAGCACTCCTGCTTGTGCCGCTTCAATTTTTACAAGTACGTTATTTAAGTAGTTCATTGACTTAATACGTGGGTCTAAAGCATCTGGCGTATTACGTCTTGATGCAACAGATACAACGCTTAATCCATTATCGTAAAATTCCTGTGGGAATAACTTTAATTGTTCTGCAATGATAATAACGCTCGGTTTCACACAACTTCTCGGATCGAGCCCTAAGTCCCCTTTTCCTCTTGAAACAATTAACCGAATATAAGCATCTGCATACTCATTTTTTTGAAGTGTCTGTAAAACTGCTTCTTCCATTTCGTCAACCGTCAGCGGGATTGTAAGTAAAATAGATTTTGCCGATTCATATAATCGTTTTACATGTTCTTTTAAACAAAATACATTTCCACCGTAACTACGAATCCCTTCAAATACACCGTCTCCGTATAAAAAACCA
Organism: Bacillus cereus group sp. Bc061; assembly: GCF_027715825.1. Taxonomy (NCBI): domain Bacteria; kingdom Bacillati; phylum Bacillota; class Bacilli; order Caryophanales; family Bacillaceae; genus Bacillus; species Bacillus cereus group sp. Bc061. The sequence goes on along the minus strand of NZ_JAQFTZ010000001.1, from coordinate 398,497 downwards.
TGATCATATACTGAAACAACTGCCTTTTCTTTTTCTACAAATTCCCCATTCATATAAATGTACTGATTTCCCATCTCACATCGCTCCTCTTTTTTTCTCTCTATTTTTGCAATCTATTTCTATATCGATTGCTGAGATGAGTATTTTTTAACAGAATATTCAGTATATAATTCTTAAAAATATACTCGTCTCAACAATCGATTACATACATACTTGTAGCAATCCATTGCTGAGACGAGGGAATCGTGGTACCACTCAGCTTCCTTACACTTCTCACGAAATATAAGCTCTGCAAGTCCAATTAGACTTTTGTTTTTCTATCGGAAACAACTCCGCTACTTTTTACTAGTTTTCAAAAGTAGTGCTCCGAGGTGATCTTCAATGATGACATTGTTACCACCCTCACAGCATCTGGGTAGCTCTCTGAAACAATTTTTATCATTTACTCTCCTCTTCTACGCATTCTCTTATTTTTAAAAATAAAAACTCTCGCCTCAGCAATCAACTACTACAATTTAGTAGCTTTGATTGCTGAGGCGAGAGTTTCGCGTTACCACTCAGCTTCCTTATACTTCTCACGAAATATAAGCTCTGTAGGTCCAATTAGACCCCCGTCCTTTTACCGGAGACGATGCCGTCGCCCTCTACTCAGTTTCCCTTTCGCAAGCGATGCTCCGAGGTGATCTTCAATGACTCGATTGTTACTACTCTCACAGCCTTGGAGTAGCTCTCTGAAACGATCATAATCATCTACTTTCCTCTTCTTTGCATATACAACATATAAAGTTAGAAAATTCTTAATTAACTTTCATTTGTTAAACGTATTATAGGACGTTGTTCTTTTCATTGTCAACATGTTTTTTTGATTTTTTTTTAATACTACATATATTTTCGAATCTTTTTTATTGCGCAATAAAACTTTTTATATAATACTATATAAAACATATATATTTAGGAGGATTACAACAATGTCCGAAAAAACATACGAACTCGCAACCTTCGCAGGCGGTTGCTTTTGGTGCATGGTAAAGCCGTTTGATGAACTTCCTGGTATTCATAAAGTACTTTCTGGCTATGCAGGTGGTCATGTAGAAAACCCAACATATGAACAAGTAAAAGCGGGTACATCTGGTCATTTAGAAGTTGTACAAATTACATTTGATCCTTCTATTTTCCCATATGAAAAATTACTGGATTTATATTGGCCGCAAATCGATCCAACTGATGATGGCGGACAATTTTTTGACCGTGGTCCATCTTATCGCACCGCTATTTTTTATCATACCGAAACGCAAAAAGAACTTGCTGAAAAATCAAAACAAACTCTTGCGGAAAGCGGTATGTTTAAAGAGCCAATCGTAACTGAAATTCGCCCGGCTGCACCTTTTTATGAGGCTGAAGAATACCATCAACATTTCTATAAAAAAAATCCAGAGAAATATGCTACTGAGCAAAAAGAATCTGGCCGTGCAGACTTTATAAAAGAAAATTGGCAAAAAAAATAATAAAAATGCATCGTACCTTTTAAGTACGATGCATTTTTATCTTTGAAAAAAGTACCATACAATGATAAAAACAACAGCTGTTAATGTCCAAAGTATTATCTCATTTTTAGTTTTATTCTTTTTATTAGTCATTTTATTTTCTCCTTATAGCTATTTAACATATTCAAGATTTCCTTTGTTTCATTGTCTACCTTATATACGTGAATACATCCTTACAAATTCTTATAACAAAACCACCAACGATTCCGATTGTAATTGAAATTACTAACATCTGTACAAAACTAAGAGTAGTTGTGTACGTTATGTAGATAACAATACATATAAGTAAAACATCCGGTAAAGAAAGTAAAAACTTTTTAAACATTTCTTTAGCTCTCCTATGTTTTATTTATAAATTATATCTTTTAAAAAAGAAATCTATTACCGTTTCTTAAATAAAAAACCTCCAGTTTAAGCACTAGAGGTTTTCCATTTTATTTCTTCAATCTCTCAATAAAATCCTGTAATTTATCAAGTGATTTCATATTCTGATTACAGGCCACGGCATCTTTGCAAATATAGTTTCCCTTTTTCACGAAAGTTCCTGGTATATCACCTTTAATTTCAACTAAAAACATCCCTACCTCTTCATGTCCGTGACATAAAGAACAAATGCTCTTTTTATTTAAACTTTGAAACGTTCCTTGCAGACCAACAAACTTATTTTTATCATTTTTTGCTATAATAAATTTCCTGCTTGATCCTTTATCAATCCAGCTTAAATAAGATATTTCTTTCATATCTATTTCTTCCATATCAGGCAGTTTTAACTTTTTCGCTTTAGGAAATAGTTTTTTTAATGTTTGCGCTGTAACTTCCTGAAACGGAATGACGTACGGATTTATTTTCATTAAAAACGATTCTGCATCTTCTCTATTTTGAACTGTTAATACCGTATCGATTAACTCTTTCTGCTCATCCGTTAAATTCTCAAATACATGTATTATTTTTTCAATTGCTAATGATTTTAACGCTTGAATGACACCTCTATCATTTGCCGTTGCGTGCCCATTCGCTAAAATATAAGCTTGTGATTTTATAAAATTATATTGATCACTTCTAATAAAAGCTTCCATCTTTATCACTCCATACAAATTGTTGATCTAATCTTATTGTATACAATGATTTAGCTTTTTGGTATGTAAAAGATAACTTAGAAACGAATATTACATACATCGATTATATTTTACCGCTCCATTTCCTGACAAAAGAAGCCATCATCTGTTTTCCATTCCGCATATAACACGTCTTCAAATTTAGTAATTCCTTTTTGCTTTATTTGCTTATACAGCCATCCTTCATCAAAGCCCGCTTCTCTCAAATTATCTTTCACTACTTTTCCATCACTAATTAATGAAATTGGTAAGTATACAGGCTTATGTTTTAAACTTAAATCATTTATAGTGGGAGATTCGTATTTACTTTTTTTCAGAACACTTATATTTCCGTTAGGTTCTAATATCATATATTCAACTTCTCGGATTGAAAATATATCTTTTTGTTGCCTAAGCATTTGTTGTAATTGGTTAATGTCCAAATGATTTACACTTAATTGTTCACGATCAATCTTTCCATTACGAATAATAATGGAAGGATATCCTTCAAAAAACCTTCTTGTTCCTCTTATTTTTTGCGTTATCACTTCTATTGTATAAATTAAAATTACCCATACAAATACTGAATATAAAATAGACCACACTTTAATTTTAGGATCATATATTGAATTTCCAACGAGCTCACCAAGAACAATAGCAGAAATAAAATCAAATGGCGTCAGCTGAGATATTTGTGTTTTCCCTAATATTTTTGTAGCAATTAATAGAACAAAGAAACCAATTAAAAGCTCTATCGTTATTTGTCCAATATGATTCATATATGCTCACCTTTCTGCTTTTCACTCAAATGTTCTATTTAGTAAAAAAACGACATATTTTTCTATTATCTTTCCCATTCATAAGCTATATATCCAATAGATACAAAGCAAAAAAGAGTCTAGTTCAAAATAATATTTGAACTAGACTCTTTTTTTCATTTAGAATACACAATCTTTTTAATCGTTTCTCCGGAAAGAAAATACTCTTCTGCAAGTTGATGAATAGCAATTCCACTTTTAAACGCTTCTTTAATGGCTTTGTTTCTTTCATCTAACTGTTTTCTTCCTCCAGATCGTGTTCCCCATTTATAATGTTTCGTTTCTTGTTTTGGAATGTAAATTGTTTCACCTTGTATATACTTTTGAATTTCAGTAATTAAACTCTCTGGTAAAACTGCCTTAGCTTTTACGTATTTCATTTCTGCTCGCCCCTTATTTTTTATGGTTCATTTCAATAAGGTGCAAAGCCAAATACAAAAAATGATACAAGCTCATTTTGGCGATGAATTGTATATTACCTGTCTACCTCACGCAAAGTATCGCCATTTCCATACTTGGCTTTGCATGAGACGCTGCAGTGTCTGGCAATTGAATTATAATCGCCATGTAAACACCTCCTAATATACCTTTTTCATTACATTATATGATAAATTCCTTCCCCTTGCATCCACATCCTTTTTAAAGCATGAAATTACTTAGTTTGATATAATACTTTTTAGTCCAATCAAAAACTATAGTGAGGTTGCTTTATGAAAAAGAAAATAATCATTACAATCATTACATTATTCATTATTACTGTAGCATTATTCGGAACATACAAATTGATGAATGCAAGAAGCTTTCAATTATTTGGAGATTTAACAAATCGAGTAGAAACAAATGAAAAGGTGATTGCTTTAACTTTTGATGATGGCCCTACTAACAATGTAAAACAAATATTACCGCTACTAGATACATACAATGCAAAAGCTACTTTCTTTTTAATTGGAAATGAATTAGAGAAAAACCTATCGTTAGGAAAATCTATCGTACAATCTGGACACCAAGTTGGAAACCATACATATTCTCATAACAGAATGGTTTTTAAAACACCTTCTTTTATTAAAGAAGAAATAGAAAAAACGAATGCATTAATCCGCCAAACAGGATTTACAGGCGCCATTGATTTTAGACCACCTAACGGGAAAAAGCTAATTGGTCTGCCCTATTATTTAAATAAAAACAATATCGAAACAATCACCTGGGACCTTGAACCTGATACTTTTTATAAATCTGCTGCTGATAAAATTGAATATGTTAATAAAAATGTAAAACCAGGTTCTATCATTTTACTGCACTCTATGTATGATGAGTCTAATGAAAGTTTACAGACCATTGAAGGTATTTTAGACTCTTTATCTAAGAAGGGCTATCAGTTCGTAACAGTAAACGAACTACAAAAAAGAACAAAGTAAGAAAGGTAGCGTATCATACAATGATACGCTACCTTTTTGTTTAAATAATGCCAAGTACATTTAAGAATACGATAATTATCGCAATTGGTGCGATAAAGCGAAGTAAGAATAACCATAATACAAATAATTTATAGCCTTTATTTTTACTTACACCAAGCTCTTTCATTAATACATCTTTCTTCATTTTTAAAGGAACAAAGATAGAAACTAATAAAACACCAAGTGGCATTAATACGTTACTAACTGCATAATCCGCTAAATCAAAGACTGTCTTTCCGAAAATCTTCAGATCGCTTAATATACCAAATGACAATGCTGATGGTACTCCTACAACGAAGATTAATAAACCTACGATTAAAGCCATTTTTTCACGTTTCCCTTTACCTTTTGCAGTTAAAGATGCCACGCTAATTTCTAACATCGAAATCGCTGATGTAATAGTAGCAAAGAAGAATAGTAGTAAGAAAACGATGAAGAAGAATTTTCCGAATGCCATTTTACTAAAAATAGCTGGCAGTACGATAAATAATAGTCCCGGTCCTTGAGATGGTTCCATTCCAAATGCGAACACTACTGGGAAAATTGCAAGTCCTGCAAGTAATGTAATCACAAGCGTTAAAGCTACGATAGAAAATGCTGAACGCGGTAAACTTTCCTCTTTCGGTAAGTATGAGCTATACGTTACCATTACTGCTACTCCGACTGATAGTGAGAAGAACGATTGTCCCATCGCATATAAAATAACTTCTGATGTTACATGTGAGAAATCAGGTTGTAAGAAGAAACGAACCCCTTCTCCTGCACCATCTAACGTAAGTGCACGAACGATTAATACAAAGAATAAAACGAATAGTGCTGGCATGAAATATTTATTTACTTTTTCAACACCATTTTGTACACCTTTACTTACGATAAAAATAGTAATAAGGATGAATAATAGCTGTGATCCTACTGCTAAATACGGATTGGAAATGATTTCACCAAACGTAGCTTCGTATGCGCCATTTCCTTCCCATAGTCTACCTGTAATTGCATTCCATAAATATAATAAAATCCAGCCTCCTACAACACTGTAGAAAGAAAGTAATATGAAACAAGTTACAATCCCTAATTTCCCTAACCATGGCCATAATGTTTTTGGTGCGATTTCTCTATACGCATCAACAGCCTCTTTTTGTGTACTTCTTCCGATAACGAATTCAGCTAATAATAGCGGTAAACCAATTAATAATGTGAAACCGATGAAAATAAGGAAGAACGCGCCGCCCCCTCCAATTCCGGCCATATACGGGAACTTCCAAATAGCCCCTAGACCAATTGCTGAACCTGCCGCAGCTAATACGAAACCTAATTTCGATGTCCATTGCTGTGAATTCATTTGTTAATCTCCTCTCTTTATCTTTTTCTGTTTTACAATTCGGTATTTATATTGTTCTATCCACACTCTTTTCTAATACGTTCACTTCCTCTCTACTAATAAAAAACGCCCCTACGTAAATACGTAGGGACGACAAAAATATCGCGGTACCACCCTAGTTATGAAGATACACCAAAGTTAGGACCTAAATAAAAAACGTCCCTACGCAAATACGTAGGGACGATAAATTATCGCGGTACCACCCTAGTTATGAAGCCACAACAAAGTAAGACCTAAATAAAAAACGTCCCTACGTAAATACGTAGGGACGATAAATATCGCGGTACCACCCTAGTTGTGAAACAATCTTCACCACTTTATTTGATAACGGTATAAACTACCGTCTTTCATTTCCTCATAATGTGAGATTTATGAAAGATGCTCCAGGACGAACTTCATGAATAATCTATATACTGATTCACACCAACCATCAGCTCTCTGTAATAGGGAGATATTCACTACTATACCCTTTCATTGCCCAAATATTATTTTCCGAATTGATTACTATCATTTTTATCACACATTAAAAATAGTGTCAACTTATATTTTGAATTTTTACGTATTACATTCTATTTGAAAATGTAAAATATGACTTTTAAGTGAATAATATTAGAATATCTATGTTCCATACTATATTAACTACTCTAACAGGTTTATAGTAATATACGATAAACGTAAGACAGCACGAGTAGGAGGAAAGGATTTTGTCTACTTCAAAAGTTTTAAAAGGAACTGCTTTATTAAGCGGCGCAACAATGATTTCACGTATATTAGGTTTTATATACTTCTTCCCTTTTCAACTATTAGTCGGAACACAAGGGGTCGCTTTATATGGATATGCATACTCTTGGTACGGAATTTTATTAAGCTTTTCAACTGCCGGTATCCCTATTGCCGTTTCCAAATTTGTTGCAAAGCATAATGCGCTTGGTGATTATAGTACAAGCAAAAAATTATACAACTCTAGCGTAAAATTAATGTTGTTTATGGGATTTTTAGGGTTTTTAGTTTTATTTATTGGAGCACCATACATATCACAATTTATTATTCGCTCGAAAACGCCAGATCCACAATTTATCTCTGACGTAACACTTACGATGCGAGCATTAAGTTTCGCACTTATTATCGTACCAGCAATGAGTGTGACACGTGGTTATTTCCAAGGATTTCAACATATGAAACCAAGCGCTGTTTCTCAAGTCGTAGAACAAATTGCACGCGTTGTTTTCATTTTAGTTGGTAGCTTTATCGTCTCAAAACTATTAGGAGGTTCCGTAGCCTCTTCTGTTGCAGTTGCTACGTTTGGAGCTGTTATCGGAGCACTTGCAAGCGTCTCTATTTTAATGATGTACTGGAAAAAATATAATGGGTTAAAACCTCCCGAAGGTGAATTAAAATCAAGAGCATCCAATATTCCATTAAAAAATATTTATATAGAATTACTTCGATATGCCATCCCAATTGTATTTGTCGGCATCGCAATTCCACTCTACACGTTAGTAGATCAATATACTGTAGCTGATGTCCTTAGAGCGATGGGAGAGCCGTTAGAAACAGCAAATGCAGTTTTCGCTTATATAACGAACTATGCCCAAAAGTTAATTATGATTCCAGCTTCACTTGCAACTGGATTCTCCTTAACGATCATTCCGGCTATAACGAAATCTTATACAAGCGGGAAATTAGAAGAATTACAAGAACAAATTTCAAAGATATTTCAAGTCTTGTTATTCTTCACAATCCCGGCTGCATTTGGTCTTGCTAGCATCGCTTACGATGCATTCCGCATGGTTTATGTAAATCCTGAAATCGCACTTGGTGGATCACAATATTTAATTTCATTCGCACCGTCTGCTATATTAAGTGCGATTTTCACAGTTTCAGCAGCTATTTTACAAGGAATCGATTATCAACGAAAAACAATGATTGCATTCTCAGCCGGAATTCTCGTTAAAGTTGTAGTAAATACACCGCTCTTACATTTATTTGGCGGACACGGTGCTGTACTTGGAACCATTCTTGGATACCTCGTTTCCAATAGTATTATGTTGTACTGCATCGTTAAGTTTGCGAAATTTAAAATTGGTGAGACAGCAAAAACAGTATTTCTTATTACAATTTACTCCGCAGCAATGTCTGCTGTTGTGATGGCATTAAAATCAATTTTAACATGGTTAATTCCTGGACAAACTTATATGGAATCACTTCTCATTGTCGTTATATGTGGCACTGTAGGAGGGCTTGTTTACCTTTTATTCGTATTAACAAGTGGACTTGCTTCACATATTCTCGGTGATAGAATTCAACGCTTACCTATACTGGGGAAATTAGTAAAATAAAAAACAAAGAGATGTAACAAGGGTTACATCTCTTTGTTTTTTATTTCGCATATTGAATACGCTTTCGCTGTTCAGCGATATGTAATTCTGGAGCATGGTGTTCTACTAACTGTAATAGCTCCTCGATTAACACTTCTAACTCCTGTACACTATACTCCGGTTTCCCTATTAAAGCATTCGCCATACGCTCATATAAGTTTTCAGGCTTAATAATCATTCGTTCCACATTATATGGCATCCATTTAAACGCTGGGTGATGTACATACATTTTATTCAAACCAAATAAGACACCAAATATATTCCTTTGTGCTTCACAAATAACATCATATAGCATAAGCCAGTCTTTTCGTTTTAAAAGTGCCTCTCGATTATGCCAGCGATTGCTTAACCAAAGATTTTCTGAAATCATCCGTTTCGCTAGATTTTCTGGATATGCTACCACTCTATCTTTTAATGCATGTACTTTCTCTTCTCCATACAAACTAACACCGTCATGCACGGATGATACAATACATTGTTTTTCATAACTTATATCATATTGATCCACCACATCCGAAATCACTTTCTCTACTGTTTCTGTTAAAAAGTTACTAATCTCTAATTTAATTCCTTCTTTCGTCAAATACGTTTCCGACCATTCTTCTTCCTCATAAGGATGATATGACAAAATTGTTCCACCAATATAGTTAATAGGCCCTTTACGATCCTCATTCTCTGGTGGCATTGACCATAAAATATGTAGTTCTATATCTGAATGTTCATCTTCTAGCTTTCTAGCTACTGAACCGGCTAAAATAATAGCCTCCACTTTTGGGTTCTTCCTATAAATCTCTGACATTTCTATTGCTTTCTCTTTTAACCCCACTTCATTTCCCCCTATAATTGCATTACAGCCTTACTTCTTTTATTTATTTCGATATTACACATTTTATTCCCTTTTCAAAGTTCCACTACATCATATTTCTACCCAATAACGTTGTACAATTTCCCCAGTATGAGAAGAAACTACTTCATTTTCTAACACACCGCCAACCTTTTGAATCGTTTTAGCCGAAGCGATATTAGCTTTATCACAAGTTATTAACACTTTCTGCAATCCTAATTTTTGCGCTTCATCCAATGCAAATTGTAGTTGTTTTGTAGCGTAACCTTGGCGACGTTTATTTGGATGGACACTATATCCAATATGACCACTTTCCCGCAATAATTCTGAGTTTAGTCGATGTCTAATATTTACAAAACCTATAAGTTCCCCTTTTTCAAAACTTAAAAATTGGCTAGACGGTACTCGATTACCTTGTAAGTTTTCTCCCGCTTCTTGTATACTCACTTTTTCAAACCATTCATCGAGAGAATCAAAATTTTGTAAAGAACTACTGCCGTGTGGTTGTTCATCAGCATGTAAAAACGCATCGCGATACTCCATAATTTGTTTGCTATATTCATATGTTGGTTTTAATAGTTTCATTGTGCTTCTCCTCTCTAAATAACCTACAACAAACCCCTTAATAGCTCTCTTTCACCATTAAGGGGTTTCTATCATTTTCATTCAAATAATCCCATACTCAAATAACGCTCACCTGTATCAGGTGCAATACATAAAACTTTTTTACCAGCACCTAATCGTTTCGCAATCATAATCGCTGCGTAAACAGAAGCACCAGAAGACGGCCCAACTAATAATCCCTCTTGTCTAGCTAAGTTTCTCATTGTCGTTAAAGCCTCTTCGTCTGCAATTTGAATAATTTCGTTATACACTTCCGTATTTAAGTTTTTCGGGATAAACCCTGGACTTGTTCCTACTAGTTTATGAGGACCCGGAACACCTCCCGATAGTACGGGAGATCCTTTCGGTTCTACTACTGCAATATATAAATTGGGTAGTTTCTCTTTTAACGTTTCACCAGTCCCAGTAATCGTTCCGCCTGTTCCTGCCGTTGCTACGAATGCATCAAGCTCTCCATCCATTTGTTCATAAATTTCAAGTGCAGTTGTATAACGATGAATATTCGGGTTTGCTGGATTTTCAAATTGTTGCGGAATAAAACTATTTGGAATTTGCTTTTGCAATTCTAACGCCTTCGCAATTGCTCCTGGCATTCTTTGTTCTGCCGGTGTTAAAACTACTTCTGCTCCGTATGCTTTCAATAAATTTATACGCTCTTTTGACATATTGTCCGGCATAATTAAAATCGCTTTATATCCTTTTGCGGCTGCATTCATTGCTAAGCCTATTCCTGTATTTCCACTTGTCGGTTCAATAATTGTATCTCCTGGTTTGATAAGACCATTCTCTTCTGCAACGTGCAGTAAATTATAGGCAGCACGGTCTTTCACACTGCGTGATGGATTAAACATTTCTAGTTTTACATACACATCTGCTGCGTCTTCTGGAATAAATTTAGATAAACGGACGACAGGTGTATCTCCTATTAATTCTGTAACATTTTCACATAATTTCATGGCGCATCCCCTATTCTATCGTTTTCTTATCACTTGGTAATAACCAAGAAGTAAGTCCAATTAATGGTAGACAACTACATAGTAACATAATGAATTGTAGACTATATATGTCCGCCAATTTCCCAAGAACTACAGATCCTAAAGCGCCGAGTCCAAACGCAAGCCCTACAATTAATCCAGATACCATTCCTACTTTTCCAGGCACAAGCTCTTGTGCATAAACAACAATTACACTAAAACTACTTGAACTAATAAAACCGATACATAAAAATAACGGTACGACCCACACGAGCGAAACATGTGGTAATAGCAAGGCAAGTGGCGCTGAACCTAGCATTGAAAATACAATAATTGTTTTCTTTCCAAATCGATCTGCTAACGGTCCACCAAAGAAGGTTCCTAACACACCAGCAATCATAAATGCGAATACGAAATACTGAGCATTTTTTATCGATAAACCGTAATGCTCAATTAAGTAAAATTGATAAAAGTTCCCAATACCAGCACCGTACCAAGATCGTACAAAAGTAAGAAAAACAAGAAGTAAAATAACAAATTTAATATGTGTACTTACAATCGCATTTTCCGCCTCAAGCGCAGCCCTCTTTTTTCTCCTCACAGCGCCAGTCGCTAATTCATTCCTATACCAATTTGATACGAAAATTAATAATACAATTCCTACCGCCGCAAAGGCCGTAAAACCTAAAGAACCAATTTGTCCAAGCGGAACGAAAATTAACGCTGTAAAAATAGGAGCTAGAGAATTACCTGTATTTCCTCCCACTTGATAAATCGCTTGCGCTAAACCTCGTTTCGTCCCTGCTGCCATATAAGCAACTCGGGCGCCTTCTGGATGAAAGACTGCGGAACCTAATCCGATAAATAAAACAGAAATAATAACAATAATAAAGTTCGGTGCAAACGCGAGTCCAATCATCCCAAGCATACTCGAAAACATACCGAGCGGTAATAAAAATGGTGACGGCTTCTTATCCGAATACATACCAAAAACCGGTTGCATAATCGATGATGTCATATTTAACGCAAACGCAATCCACCCTACTTGCATATAGGATAAATTCATCGTTTTTTCCAAAATAGGAAACAACGCGGGCACAACTGCTTGCATCGAATCATTTAAAAAATGACCGAAACTAATCGCAAATAATATTCGATATATTGTCGGTGTTTCTACTCTGTTTTTTTGCGAAACTGCCTGCATATGTGAATCTCTCCTTCCTGTACAAAATATATATATTTATTACAGTAGGTGTAATAAATTCTGACTTTTGAAACATTTCTATTCTATAATGGTTTCATTTCTTTTTCCAGAAATATCACCTTTTAAATAATATATTTTTTCTATATGCTTTATCGGATTTATTTATAGAAATTTTCTATATTTTCTTTTATACTAAGGCAGAGATGAAGGAAAGGATGACAACTATGAAGAAAAAAACAAAGGGAATCGTTGCACTCTCAATCACATTATCTATGTTTTTAACAGCATGTGGTCAAAAACAAGAGGCAACAACTACCGGAGAGAAGAAAAAAGAATCTTCGAAACAAGTATTAAACATTGTAGAAGCTGGGGAAATTTCTACACTTGATTCATCTATCGCAACCGATGGGTTTTCTTACGCTGCATTAAACAACGTAATGGAAGGATTATATATGCCTGGTCCTGACAATAAACCTGTTCCTGCAGCAGCTGAATCATACAAACTGAGCGAAGACGGAAAAACATATACATTTACATTACACGATTCAAAATGGTCAAATGGCGATCCAGTAACTGCCCATGATTTTGAATATGCATGGAAACGGGCCGTTAATCCAGAAACTGCTTCTGAATACGCACATATTATGTTCGATATTAAAAACGCTGAAAAAATAAATAAAAAAGAATTGCCAATTGATTCATTTGGTGTAAAGGCGATTGATAATAAAACTCTTGAAGTACAGTTAGAACACCCTGTTCCATACTTTTTAGGTTTAATGGGATTTGCAACATTTTATCCTCAAAACAAAAAGGTTGTAGAAGCACAAGGGAAAAATTACGGACTTGAAGCTGCAAATGTAGTTTATAACGGACCTTTCCAATTAAGTGAATGGAAACATGATACAAGTTATAAAATGACAAAAAACCCGAACTACTGGGATAATAAAAATGTGAAATTAAATGAAATTAATGTAAATATCGTAAAAGATACTTCAACAGCCGTTAATTTATTTGAAAGTAAACAAGTAGACCGTATTACGATCAATTCAGAGTTTGTTGATAAATATCAAAAAGATCCGAGCTTAAAGAAAATGGAACGTCCTTCTGTGACATTTTTCCGATTTAGTCAAAAGAACCCTTTATTAGCAAACAAAAATGCTCGTAAAGCTATTTCGCTTGCTTTTGATAAACAAGGAATCGCAACAACGATTTTAAACAATGGTTCTATACCTGCGAATGCATTCGTTCCAAAAGGATTCGTAAAAGGACCTGACAATAAAGATTTTCGCAGTACAAGTCATGTAAAAGTAGAAACAAATGTGAAAGAAGCTAAAACACTATGGGAAACTGCGAAAAAAGAAACAAATTTACAAAACGCTTCTCTTTCAATCATAACAACAGATGAGTCTAACGATAAAAAAATTAGTGAGTTTTTAAAAGGTGAGCTGGAGAAAAACTTACCTGGATTAAAAATCACATTACAACCACTTCCAGTAAAAGCATTTTTAGATCGTGAAGGAAATGGTGATTATGACATTTCACTTTCTACATGGGGACCAGATTATCCTGATCCTACAACATTTTTAAATATGTTCGTTACAGACGGACCGTTTAATAAGATGAGTTACTCAAACAAACAATACGACGAATTAATTGAGAAAACGAGCTCTACTTTAGTAACTGACTTACCAGCACGTTGGAAAGCGTTCCAAAATGCAGAGAAAATCTTACTTGAAGATGATGCAGCTATCGCTCCAATCTTCCAATCAGGACTTGTGTATTTAGAACGCCCAACAGTAAAAGGTGTTGTTGTTCGTCCATTTGCAGGAATTTATTCTTATAAGTGGGCCTCTATTACGGAATAAGAAAAAGGCGATCCTAAAACATATTAGGATCGCCTTCTTTATTAAATTGCAAAACGCTTATACTTTTCGTAATCACTCGTCTTACATTCTACTTCTAGTTTCGTACCTTCGTTTTCATAACTCGTAGATAGAACGTGCGCATGAGTATTGAAATAAGAAACTACCTGTCCTTGATCATACGGAATTAGCATTTCACACTTCGTATACTCTTTATAAATGTGTGAGCGAATCATTTCGACAAGTTCTTCAATTCCAACGTGTTTCTTCGCTGATAAATAAACGCGGTCTTCTTGTACTTTCGGAATTTCAACATCTACCATATCTGATTTGTTATAAGCATAAATTGTTGGAATATTTTCTACTCCAATTTTCTTTAACGTTTCATTTGTAATATCAATTAACTGTTCATAATTTGGATTTGCGTAATCTACAACATGAATAAGTAGGTCTGCTTCCGCTACTTCTTCTAATGTTGACCGGAATGCTTTCACAAGATGATGCGGTAATTTACTTACAAATCCAACTGTATCTGTTAATAAGAATGATTTGTTATCTGGTAACTCAATATTTCGCACCGATGTTTCTAACGTTGCAAATAACATATCCTTTTCAAATACTTGTTTTTCTTCTGTACCATTGTAAATTTCAAGCATCGCATTCATCGTCGTTGATTTTCCCGCGTTTGTATAACCTACTAATGCTACAACAGGAATTTCATTTTTCTTACGTTGTTTTCGCTGCGTTTGACGCTGCGCAACAAGAGCTTCTAAATCTTTATTTAAAACTGAAATTTGTTCTTCAATTTTACGACGATCCAACTCTAATTTCTTCTCACCGACACCTTTATTTTTCGTACCAACACCGCCGCTCTGTCTTCCTAACGATTCACGAAGACCAATTAAACGAGGCATCATATACTGAAGGTGGGCCACTTCTACTTGCAGCTGCGCTTCTTTCGTTTTCGCACGTTGCGCAAAAATGTCTAAAATTAATATGGTACGGTCAATTACTTTACAATCTAAATCTGCTTCTAAATTTCGAATTTGAGAAGGCGATAATTCGTCATTAAAGATGACCATATTCGCACCTACTTCATTTACATAGGCTGCTACTTCTTCAATCTTTCCTTTTCCAATATAATGGGATGGATTTACACGTTGCAAATTTTGCGTCACTTGTCCAATTACCTCTACATCACAAGCTTCTGCAAGATTCGTTAGCTCTTCCATCGAATATGCAAAATCATCCTCATTACCTAAATTTACTCCAACTAAAACTGCTCTTTGTAATAATTCTTCCATATATTTATTCCTCCATTTCGATTACGTAAAATAAAAAACACAGGTCGCTGCCTGTGTTTTCGTAAACGGATAAGGGTTCACCAAAGAAATAGAAGAAAGTTGTGCTTTCATCCTATCTCATAGTTAAAAAGTCCCAAGATCGTATGCGTATCCACTATAAGTGTTCACCTATACAATCCCATTCTATTTATAAAGGCAAAACAAAAAGAGGGCGTATTCGTCCCTCCCTCTTTTTCACATATAAGCTTAATAAAGGGTTCCTTTAAAATAGGCAGACCAATCCCGTTCACTCTGCACACAGACAGAGCCTTTGAGCGCTATTCAATTATTGGCACAAAGTATTGAGACGTAATCTGATTAAGATCAAAGGAAGCCCCTCCGTTCATTTTAAGTTACATAAAGTGTAGCATAAGTAATTCGCTTTCACAAGGTTTAACAACCTATATCACACGAAAGAAAATCTTTATATTTTTACTTTAATCGTCATTTTTTGCGAGTTCTTCTCACGATAAAAACAATGATTAATAATAGACAAATGGAAATGATAGCAACTTGCCACCAACTGAAACCGCTCACCATCTCCCCTTTTAAATCCACTTTCTTCGTTGGAACAGACTCTTTTGCAATTTGACGTAAAGCCACTTTGTCCGCCCCTGCCTCATCTAATCTCTTCGTTCCACTACAACTATTTGTGTGTAATTGTTTTTCAGATCCTCTTTGAGAAGAATATATTAAGTACTCTCCTCCTTCCACAAAATGAAACACACAATCACCACCATTTGTATATACAATAATTTGCGAAGAATTTGTCCCTTTCCAAATTTTCTTCACTTCAAATAATACTTCAATTCCACCTCCTTCTTTCCTTCCAACCTCAATTACTTGTCCCTCAAACACTACATCGTTTTTTTGAAAAGCCTCTTCTGCTGATACGTTAATACAATCACAAGCATAAGATTTCTCTGGAAAAATAATAAAAATAAAGCTACAAATAATGACAAAAGGCAACATACGTAAAATTCTTTTCAAGGAGCCCAACTCCCTTCATTATCAATTTTAGAAACTTCTCGTATATTATTTTTACAACACTCGCTAAATTCCTCCATAGTAAGCTAAGTCGTTCAATACACTAAAAATCTATATTGACATTTTTATAACCTGGTATTAGTATCAGGTTATAAAATAAAATTAGGAGCTGTTCCTATGAATTCTAAATCCCGTATTACTGCAATTGGTACTCATGTTCCAGAACAAATATTATCAAATCATGATTTAGAAAAAATGATCGATACGAATGATGAATGGATTGTACAAAGAACAGGAATGAAGGAAAGAAGAATCGCTAGCGAAGATGAATACGCCTCAAACTTAGCCATTAAAGCAGTTGAAAATTTATGTACAACATATAAGAAAAACTTAGAAGATGTCGACTGTATCATTGTCGCTACTACTACTGCTGATTACGTTTTCCCTAGTGTTGCTTGCCAAATACAACAATACTTCAACATACCTCATACAATGGCATTTGATTTAAATGCCACTTGCGCTGGTTTCACATATGGCTTGCACGTCGGTAATAGCTTGATTACTTCTGGATCACATAAAAAAGTACTTGTCGTAGCGACAGAGACATTATCAAAAGTTACTGATTACACCGATAGAACGACCTGCATTTTATTTGGCGATGGTGCTGGCGCTATTTTATTAGAAAGAGATGAAAACAAACCAAGCTTTATCGCGTATCACATGGGCACAAACGGTGACGGCGGAATTCACCTATACAGAACAAATTTATCTACCACTATGAATGGCACACAACTGCAAACAAATGAAAAAATCGTTCAAAATGGAAGAGAAGTATATAAATGGGCAACACGTACGGTGCCAGCAGGTATAAAAGAACTATTACATACTGCAAATATGCAAAAAGATGATATAGACTGGCTCATTCCTCATAGCGCTAACTTACGCATGATTGAATCTATTTGTGAAAAATCTCAAATTCCAATACAAAAAACATTAACGAGCGTGGAATATATGGGGAATACATCTTCTGTCTCTATTCCACTCGCTCTAGATTTAGCTAGAAAAGAAGGGAAATTAAATAACGGAGACACACTTTTACTGTACGGATTTGGTGGTGGTCTTACACATTTAGGTCTTATTGTGGAGTGGGATTTAAGTTAAATGCATGAAAAAGAGGTTCTAGTCAATAACTAGAACCTCTTCTTTAATTTCTTTCTCCTTTTCGAGACCATATCACAACAGGAATCAGCATGAAAGCTAACACTCCTCCAGCTAATGACAATGCCGCATAACTTGAATTCGCTACTACCATTCCTGACATCGCTCCACCAGAAGCTCCAGCTAACGCAATAAACACATCTATCTTCCCTTGTGTTTTTGCACGTGTCGAAGGTATAGTTGCATCAACAATTTGAGCAGTACCACTTATTAAACCAAGGTTCCAGCCTAATCCAAGTAAAGACAAAGCAACAATTAATAGTATTAAAGAATCGCTCGGCGCTAGCGCAGCTATGACACCTGCTGCTAGTAAAATTACTCCGCCAGCTATACTCATCGTAGTTCTACCAATTTTATCAATTAATATTCCTGTAACGAGAGATGGAAGGTACATTGCACCAACATGAAAACCAATTACAAGTCCTACAGCACTTAAACCGTGACCGTGGTGCCCCATATGAACTGGCGTCATCGTCATAATTGCAACCATCACGATTTGCGTAAGTATCATTACGATAGCTCCAACTGTAATACCTCTTTTATTTTCTTTCGCTTCTTCTATTACCGCTTGCCCTTTATATGTATGTTCTTGTTTATATGATTCTATCATATTAGCAATAAGTAACGGATCTGGACGTAGCATAACAAAAAGGACAAGACCCGCCAGTATAAACGCCGCCGCTGATAATATGAACGGACCAGCCAGTTCAGGAATTCCAATTGAATGAGCAAATCTTCCCATTACACCTACTAAATTTGGACCTGCGACTGCACCAAAAGTCGTCATTACCATCGTAATACTAATGGCAGTTGCTCTTTGCTTCTTATTCGCTAAATCCGTTCCAGCATAACGCGCTTGTAAATTTGTAGCTGTACCCGCGCCATATATGAGTAAAGAAACTAGTAAAAGAATAATACTATTTGTTAAAGCTGCCATCACAACTCCAATAGCCCCTAACCCACCTACTATAAAACCCGCTGCAAGCCCTACGCGGCGACCATACTTTTGCGATAACTTCCCAACAAAGAAAGCCGCTATCGCAGATCCCATCGTAAACATAGCAGCCGGTAAACCTGCAAATGCATCTGTCCCAAGCATTTGCTGCGCAAGAAGTGCACCTACTGTAATGCCAGCAGCTAACCCAGCTCCGCCAAACATTTGTGAAAAGCTTACGATTATTAATGTTCTTTTGTATAATTTTTGTTGTTCTTCTTCTGTATACATACGATTACTTTTTAAAGCTCCCGCCCTATCTAGCAATTCCTCACCTACTTTATATAATAAATTCCACTTGTTAATGTACTATAATTGTTGTGTCATATTCAATAATAATGGTAGTTGTTATTTTATCCTTGATTCATCTCATTTAAATACAGACATGCCTTTATTTCTCTTTTTAGAAACGGAAGCATAACTATAATGAATATTTCAAAAAAGCTCTAGAATTTTAAATTTATATTCAGAAGGTAGTTTATCTTGCCTTCGCGAGATTTCTGCTCTGAAACTTTCTCTTCCTTTAATAACAATTTCATCTTTTTTTAATAATATTTTACCAAAGCTATACGGAGCCCAATATGTATTAATACAATCAATATGAACAATTCCTATATTTCCTGTTTTTAAATCTATTACTCTAAGTCTATACTCAGCTTTATCTCTATACTCTTTAGGAACTTTATAAATAACTTCAGCTCTATAGTTTTTATTCTCCTTTGCTGCATAAACCAAATCCAAATCTTCTCCATTATTTTTAATATAATTAATCACTTTTTCTATTTTCTCTTTTTCTAAATGATCAAACTCCGCAATTAATCTCAATCCATCACATACGCTTTCAAAAAGCATTTGAGATTTTTCATATTTGTCGCTACATAAGTACTTAGATAAATTCAATGCAGCATATGTGTATTTATGCCATGTTTCTAATGATATTTCTTGTTTTGCATCTTCTATTGTTTCACCAATATTAACGTATATTTCACTGTAATTTGGAAGTTTCACCTCGGCACGCCTCAACAAATTACTAAATAACTCCGAATAAATATAATCAAAAGGTGCTAACATTCCATTTTCAAGTTGGTCATATATACGAATACCAACTATATTTCTGTTCAATTCCGTTGGATTAGTTTTATACTTATACATTAAACAATCGCTTCGTTTTGCATTATTATAAAATTTCTTTTTTTCTTCTACTCGAGCATAATTCTTCAGCTCTTCTATATTTTTCGGTGCTTTTTCAATTGCTTTATAATAATCGTTTAAAAGCTCATCCTCTTTATAGTCTAAAGGTTCTTTCAACTTAATGTGCCGAACTTTTTTTATTGCTTCTTCTATTTTTAATAACGCCATTTGAAATTCCTCAAAATTTAATTTATTACTATTTTTAAAATCCCCTATTAATTCAATCTCAGCTATTATTTTATAAAGAGACTTATTTTTAAATTTTCTTGTTGCAGGTGAATTGTTAATAAATCTTACCAAAATTGTATCAAAGGTTTGTCCATGATATTTACCAATTAAGTGCTCATTTAAAAATGTATCTAGTACAGTTAAGGTTTTATTGTTTCCCTCTTTATTTTTAAAATCTTTATATTCAATTAAAAATCTCATATTAACCCCTCTACACATTCTCTTTTTAACAATCTTAATATCAAATCATACTATTTTTCAATTGTCATTTTCCAGTTATTTAAGAAAGTTAGAACATAGTGATGGAATTGAAACAATGCTTCTAAACAAAAAAAACATCCTATAATTTAGTTTCCTAAAATTACAAGATGCTCTTTCTTTATATTTCATATACAATATGTTAACTATTTTACAGCTCCATCTTGCATCGTTTCCAAATCTTCTGTCTTACCTTCTTTCATCTCATAATAATACGAAGGTAATTCTATATTATGTTCTAAAAGGTAATCCTCAATTAACGAAATAATCACTTTCAACGTTTTCAAACGAGCATACAATTTATCGTTACTCGCAATAATTTGCCATTTCGCATTTGGCTTATTTGTTTTTTCAAACATTTCTTCCATTGCTTCAACATACTCGTCCCATTTTTCGCGGTTTCGCCAATCTTCGTCTGTAATTTTCCATCTTTTCAAAGGATTGTTCTCTCTATCTTTAAACCTCTTTAATTGTTCATCTTTACTGATATGATAGAAGAACTTCCCTATTATGTAATGATCATCGGTTAATAATTTTTCAAAATCATTAATCTCATCATATGCTCTCATCCATTCTTCCTGTGTAGCAAAACCTTCCACACGCTCAACTAACACACGGCCATACCACGAGCGATCAAAAATGGTGATTTGCCCGTATTGAGGAAGTTTCCGCCAGAAACGTTGCAAATAATGGTACCGTTTTTCATGAGGTGCAGGTGCTCCGATTGGAGTTACTTGAAACCCGCGCGGATCAAGATGTTCCGTCACTCGCTTAATCGCCCCGCCTTTTCCAGCCGCATCCCAGCCTTCCATAACGAGCATAACTGCAATTTTTTCCTCTTTTACAATTTGCTGAAGTGCTAATAAACGTCTTTGGTATTTTTCAAGTTTCTTATTATACTTAGATTTTGATTCAATTTTTTTCTTTAAATCTACTTTAGCAAGATGTCCATTTTCCATAAAACAAATCCCCCTTGTTGTATGACAATGTTATTTTAACATATCCATTGGGATTTTTTTCAAATTAAAAATTTTTTCAAAAAACAATCTCTACTTTTTTTATATCGATAAATTAACTTCACCAATATATTTTTAAGCACACCTATTATTAATTACAAAAACAAAAAAGGAGACTATGCAAAAAAATCTCTACACAGTTTCCTTTTTTAAGATGTATGTCGCTTACTTAGAAAGACTAACAATAAAAATAGAAACTCCATCGATTCACTCATACTACAAACGAATGACAGGCGGAATACCTCCTTCTGGTAAAAAATAAGCAAATACTGTAAATCCAATGATTAACATTGAAAATAATGTTATTATAATTCCACCTGGTAATGTTAGAAAAAGAGTATTCGGCCTTCTCTTCATAGAGAAAATCATCGAGTATACCCCCAGAAGAAGACTTATTATAGCAATAGTCACATAAACAACTACTGCATACCATGGATTGAGTTCTAATAAAACACCAGAAATAAATATATACAAAAATAATAATTGTAGAAAAATACTGCTTCCCATACTTACGAGTTCTTTCAATATATCCTCCCCCCTAAATCGCATGGTATATTATCTCAAAAAGAGAAGAAAATAACAAAAAATTCATTAAAGAATGGGAGCTCTCAAAAAATGAAACGAAAAATATTAACTCTCTTTACGCTTATATGCTTAGCACTACCAATACAAGCTAGTGCATACACATTTCAATCACTACCAATTGCATCAAAGTCTAAACAATGGTATATCGAAATTGATAAATCTCATAACGTAAACAAGCAAGCAATCCAGCCAAAACAAGGTGTATTTGATACATATAGTTTACTCGTAAAAAACATCGGTCATGATGTATCAAACGTATCCGTGGAAATACTTGATAACAATCCTACCTCTAAAGCTACCTTTAAACCTACTACCCCTAATGAAAATATTTCTAAAAGTCATACAAGCTTTGACTACATGGTATTCCCATTAGACTTTAATAGCCATAATTTTAAAGTTGTGATTACTTGGGAAGAAAAGAACTTTTCTTACAACGGCCATCCAGTAAATGAAAGTAAAAAAATGAAACAAACATTTGTATTTAATGAAGAGTAAGCCCTAATTTAATTAGGGCTTACTCTTCATTTACAAAACCAGTTTGAATGGCTTCTGTCACTTCTTTTGTTATGTCCAGTTTTGTTGCATCGGTGCTAATTTTCTTATGCCAAATATGCACGGAAGGCTTTTCGTTACAAAAATGTTTTATTAATACTAGTTGATTATATGCTAGCTTATTTTCTCTATGGGTAGCAATATAGACTGTGAAATTTTTTACTTCAAAGATCTTTTCCTGCAAAGTATATTGGTTGTCCCATTCCTTTGCGACTATATCGTTCAAATTTTTTATAAGCATATAAGTCGTTCCCACCTTCCCTTATATCATCAATCAAATCTTCGAATACTCGGCACACATAATGCTACTCCAATTGTTACAAGTACTAAAATAGCTAATGTTATAATCGTTATCTCACCACCTATGACAGTAGCTAACCATCCTACAACTACATAACCTAGTGGCAATAAAGCAAATGAACCTAACATATCAAGGCTTGCCACTCTTCCAAATGCTTCTTCTGGCACGAGCTCTTGTAAACTCGTTTCCCAAATGAGTCCAAATATCATCATACCGAACCCTTCAATTGCCATTAATGCGATTAAAGCAGGTGCCCAAGCAATAAACGGCATTATTAAAAGCGCACAACCACTTATTAAAACACCACCATAGGCAAGTAATCCCCGCTTATGCCACCGTTCTCTCCCGCCAAATATTAGCGCGGCAATTACAGCTCCAACACCAGAGGATGCCATTCCTAATCCATACACGTATGCTTCAAAATGATGATGAACATTAAATAACCATGGAATTAATACGACAATAATTCCTGCATAACAAATATTGATAAAAGAAAAAACTAAAATTGTAATCCATAGCCACGGATGACTTTTTAAAACGAAAACACCTTCCATAAACTCTTGTTTGTAATCGATTTTTCTTTTTTCAATCGTTTTTACTTTTTTAAACTTTATTTCCCTTAAAAATAATAAACAAAAAAATGATAACAAATATGTTACTGCATCTAGTCCAAACCCTATTCCAGCAGATGCAACTGAAACGATTAATCCTCCAAGAGCCGGTCCAATTAGTCGTATACCTTGATTACTCATTTGCGTTAATGCATTAGCTGCATTTCGAATGTCCGGTACAAATACTTTCGCTCTTACAGCCGCATACGCTGGTTGAAATATCCCTTCCATAAGTCCATATAATGCTATGAGGACATATAGAAGCGGAATTGTTAAATCATCCATAAATATAAGTGTTGCAAGTAATAGCATTAATATGCAGCGAACTATATCTGTAAATAACATTACTTTCACTCGATCCATTCGATCTACGATTAATCCCGCAAACGGTAACGCAAGAATATTAGGAAGCATGTACATTGCCATAGTCATTCCCATTACAACTGTTGATCCAGTTAATGAATATACAACGACTGGCAAAATAACCATCGTTATCGAACTACCTAAAGTCGAAAGCAATTGCCCAACCCATAAAAATTTAAAATGTGGTGACGCTTTAACTGGCAATAGCAATTTACCGATATAACTTAAACTTTTCTCTGTTGGTATTTCTCCTTGCATATACCTCTCCTCTTTTCAAATTAAGTTAACAATGAAACAAAAACAGAAAATTCAATCTTAAATACTTTTAATTATATATGAAACGGTTTAATTATTGGTAAAAACATAAAAAAGAAACTCATACTGAATCTAAAAATATTACATGTTAAATATAAATAAAAAAGGTGTTTTCATAAATGAAAACACCTTTTTTATTTATATTTTTAAGTTCTTCTTTAATGTCCAATATTTTTCTTGAGCATTTTCAAATGAAAATTCTACCCAGCCGTTTGGATCTTCACGATATACATTTACTTTCTTGCCACTTTCTAATTTTCCAACTTCATTTTGCGTAATATTTGGTACGCTCTTAATTGTATAGCCAAATGGATATGGTACTTGATAGTAAGAGCCTACTAATTGAACAGTAGCTGTTGCATCTTTTGCATAATCTTTATATGGAATCGCTTCGTCTAATGCATTTACATTTAATGTATTAGGGTTTTTTGGTAATCGTTTTACATTTTCATAGTCTTTCTTGTTAAACGGTTTAATACGTTCCATAATATTAGCGATTTTGCCAGCCCATTCTTTATCTGTTGCATACTTTTCATTCATAGCAGGTAATGTGTAGCCATGGAAATGATCAGCACCTTCTTCTAAATAATTCTTTCGTACATAATCAGCATTGTATGAAATACTTTGCGCGTAAGATGGTAAGTATTTCGCATTGGCAAATGGCTCCCAATCAAATGCCTTTAAGCCAAATAAATTATGTTTACGATATGCAATTTCTGATTTACCGTAACCAGATTCTAAAATTGCATGTGCAGCTAAGTATAATGCGCTCACACCATACTCGTTTTGCGCTTGAATAAAATCTTTACCATTCCCAACAAGTGGGCTATCTGGATGGGATTTTTTAATAAAATTATCAATCTCTTGCGCTGTTACGTTAGATGGTAATGTCACATCTAGATTAATATATGATGGTTGTTCAACAGGAACATCCTTTTTTATTTGCATCGCTTTATATAAAAGTTGTGCATAGCCTTCACGCGTTAATACACCTGATGGATCAAATCCTCCAAGTCCATTCCCTGCCGCTACACCATTAGATTGCAATGCACTAATTGCTTCCTTTGCCCACCAATATGTTGCATCTATATCATCAAATGTATGTGGTGCTTTTACTTCTAATTTAAATGCTTTTTGCAAAATAACAGACATCTCCGCACGTGTTAATGATTCTTTCGGTCTAAACGTTCCTTTATCATCACCTACGAAAATCCCCATATCTGTTAATGCTAAAATTTCCTTTGGGAACATTGTCGTTCCTGCACTAATATCAGAGTATGGATTTTTATAATCACTTTTTGCTTCTGGTTTTAATGCGCGATACATTAATGCTGCTACTTGCTCACGAGTTACAACATCTCCGAAGCCGAATTTACCATTATCGTAACCTGCAATAATCCCTTTTGACGTTAAATCATTAATTGCTTCAAGTGCCCAATGATTTTTTGGAACATCTGGAAATTCTTTTGTAGATGCAAACGAAGTTGCTGGAGCCATCACTACTTGAAGCGCGACTGTCACTGCTAACACATTAGAAATAACTTTTTTCATAAATTTTTTAACACGTTTTTTATATGCTTGTCCCGTGTTAACTTGCCTCCCTTTATCGTATAATTTTCCCTATTAAACTAACAAACTCTTAAATAGTCAACAGTAAAAGTATACGTGATAAAAATCAACTAATCTACCATTATTTTATTTATAATCAACATAATACGATATATCTTTTTATTTCGATACAAAATTACATAAAATCACATAAAAAGCCCATCTCTATGTAGACGATGGACTTAGCAATCAATATTGTTATTTAGCTAAACGATATTTTTCAACATCGAAACCTTTCCACTCATAATAATCTAAAATCCCAGCATAAACTGCCTCAGCAGCAATTTGTCTTCCTGATTCAGTAGCTAATTTACCATTATCTATATCATTATCAATAAAGGCAAGCTCTGTTAAAACTGCTGGTACTGTATTATTATTTACTACATAAAGTGAGTGATTGTCTTTTATATTTCTATCTCTTGTATGTAGTGCTTCTACTACTCTATTTTGAATTTTCTTTGCTAACACTTCACTATCCTTTTCAATCTGTGTCTCTTCTCCACGCTTGGATTTTTTATAATAATACGTTTCCGTTCCATGACCATCATGATTTTCAGAAGAATTTGCATGAATGCTTACAAATATATCTGCATTGTTCTCTTGACCAAATTTCACTCGATTCGCAAGAGATTCATTTTTGTTACTTCCTGGATTTCCGTTCTCTTCACGTGTTAATAAAGCTTTTAAAGGTGTATTTTTTTCTAACAACTTCTGTAATCTTAAAGATGTATCAAATACGATTTTACTTTCCTCTACACCTTGCCCTGGATTCCCTGGATCAAATCCTCCATGACCAGGATCAATAATAACTACCTTTTCTACTAAAGGGTTACCTATTTTAAGAGAATCTGCCTTTTTTATAAATTGAGCTGCCTCTGCTTTAGTTAGAATTTTTTCGGGCTCCCATTTGTCACCAGTTCCAATAGAAATCCCTAATTCAACTAGAATGTTAGCTTTTGCTTTACCCCAACTTTTTTCTAGATCACTAAATTTAGTTGCTGGAGTACCATTTACTTTAGAATCTAATTTGTAAGCTTCTACAATAAGAGAGGCCATTGAAACTCGGTCAATTTTCCCAGTTGGATCGAATACGCCCGCTCCTTTCCCTTTTACAACGCCAGCTTTTTCTACAGCTGCGATGAATGGGGTATACCATTGGTTTTGAGAATCACCGAAAGATGGTTTAGCATTTTTATCGATTGGTAAGTTTAAGATTTGAGCCATCATTGTAGCTGCTTCTGCACGAGTGATTTCTTTTCCTGGCTCAAACATTCCTTTTTCGTTACCTGTAACTGCACCTTTCTCTACTAAATAATAAATAGAGTCTTCTGCCCAATGTTTAGCTGGGACATCTGGAAATTTTTTTGTTTGCGCGAAACTACTAGATGAATAAGATAATATACTAGCTGCAATTACTCCTGCTGCGATTATTCTATTTTTCATAGAATATATTCCCCTCTCAAGTACGATGTATTTATGTAACAGACTAATTATAGTTCTGAAAATTAGTAATAGTCAATTGAAAATTGTATAATTTTGTATTATTATTGTATTTTTTGTCATACATAACTATAGTTAAAAACTATAAGATTTTATTAAGAGGAGAGATTCATATGAGCAACAATTGGAAAGATATAGAGCACCGTATGTATACAATGTGTATGATTCAGCGGAATAACAAAGTATTGTTAATACAGCGCCCCAATCACCTTGGCTTCCCTGGTTACATCGCTCCCGGCGGAAAAGTAGATTTTCCAGAAAGTATCGTTCAAGCTGCTAAACGGGAAGTAAAAGAAGAAACTGGATTACTTGTTTCAACTTTAACCTTTAAGGGATTAGATGAATACGTAAATCCGAAAGAAAATGTTCGATATATGGTATTTAACTATTGGACAGATTCATTTGAAGGTGAGCTTCTTGTGGATCCTCCTGAAGGTAAATTATTATGGGTACCAATCGCTACAGCACTAAATCTTCCTATGCAAGATTGGTTTAAAGAAAGATTTCCATTATTTTTTGAAAAAGGTACGTTTGAAATTCAACGTGTTTGGGACAAAGACTTAGATAAACAAGTCGCTATGACAATTACCCATACGTAAAAAAAGCTTGGAATCTCTCCAAGCTTTTCTTACTTCTCCTCTATTTTCTTAATCTCATAATCAATTTCTAAAAACTTAACTCCAAATATCCACATTTTATGGTTAGCTTCTAACATTTGATTGGTGCCCTCTTTAATAATAAACGTCTCAGCTAACGGTAAACGGATTGTAAAGAAACGATTATGTATATAAATCCCCTCATCTCCCTTACCATTTCTTCTCAGCTTACTATTGACACTCCCACGGCTAAAGCCGCAAGCTGACTAACGTCAGTGGGATTCTTGCTACCAAAGGCGAAGTCTATTTCTAGTATCGCTGACGTGCAAGATTGCGGTGTGCCATCACCACTCCATATCCAGTGCATCTAGCAGATACGGCACTCGTTCTATTACCAAACGAGTCAGATTGTGAGTTCTCAAATGTGTTTTAGCGTCTTGTACTTGACGACTCAATACATTTTACGGAGCAGAAGAATTTGTTACTCCAACCTCATATGTATTCTGTTTTCAGAGAACAAGATTGTTTTAGAGACTTTCACTTGTCTGTTATGAAAATTATACCATTTCAAATACTCGATGTACAGAACATACTTTCGGTATTTTATCTATACATCGCATTTGACCTCACTATCATCCCACCCCTAAAGGGGGTACTATCGCACCGTAGTGGGCTTTCCTATTCGGAAAATCTGTAATTTTAAAACCTCTGCCATATTCGAATATGGTAGAGGCAATGCGATATTCATATATGTCTCATTCTTATACGTATGTTTTGAGTAAAGAGCTACAAAAATAGATGCTCCTGCTTCATTTTTCCTTAACCAAGCTCTTACATTCTCCCTTCCATCCTTCTCATCCATTATCCCTATGATAGAGCCGTGCATCGTTTCCCACTTGCCGCCCATTCCTAAATGTATTTGTCCTACACGCTTACTCATTTTCTCATAGCAAAATGCAAACGGGTGGAACCAGCGAGTCCATTTAATATGCGATTGTAATTCATACTCTGTTGTATTTTCATAAAAACGAATAATACTTACAGGAATCTTGGCCCTATCAAATATCCCACTATGGAAATCATTCATTTTATCAACTAAGCCTTTGTATTCCTTGCTATCTATTACATTTCTGTTATGTAAAAATGCTTCACCAACTGTCGCCTCTCCTCTTAATCTGCTCATTGGTTTCCCGTAATATTTATAGTTCGGAACACTCTTTTCAATCATCCAGCCGACAAATGCCGGCAACGCTACTCCAATTCCATTAACAACACCGTGAATCCAAACCATTTGGGCAATTGTAATCGTCATTACATGTTTCAAATTCCCATACGAATATATAAGTGAAAACATAATTGTTACCATGAGCGTACTAGACGATATGATTAGGAGGATTTTTGCACTGATAGCATTAAATTTCGCCCGCCAAACATAAATTCTATACCCATAAATCGCACATAAATATAGGAACACTGCAAAAAATTCAAATACCCTTGAGTACGTAATTCCAATCGCAATTGTCATCGGTGAAATGACTATAATAAACATAATTGCATCATATACTTTACTGCTCTTTTCTCTCTTCCGCCCTATTAAACCAGCTGATAATGGCAATAGAAACGCCGAATAATGAAAGTGTGCAGCTGTGAGTAAAACAATGTCAGAAGTAAACTGCATAATCGAAATCTTTGCTACAGAAGCAAAAAACCAAAAACCACCTAAAAACAAATAAATAAACGCACTATCGATAGCTGTCTCTTCTAACGGTGTCCATCCTCTTTCTAGTAATCTATTTATACCAAATAACGCAACGATCCCCGTATATACAAACCAAATTATCGCAAAGATATATTGATTTGTTACGAAAGCTAACATTGCACAAATCGCTGCTATCGGATATAAAAACGATACGGATTTATAAAATAATAAATACGATCCATTTCGTGCTCTTTTATCAATAATACAAAAAGACATCGGTATACATAACAAAATAGATAATAAAATAATTGCTTCAACTGGGTTTACATTTGACCACTCACATATTAGAAAAATAATATAACAAGCAAGCCCAACTATTATATTTTTCATATCATTTATTTCCTCTCCACAAATGTTCCCTTATATGAAAATAGCGAACCAATTAACGGATTTTGTACTTGAACATGAATTCGAAAACATTGTAATTCGTCATCATAACTTTCAACAATGTTTGCCTCTCCGTATAAAAATTTCGGTAAAGAGATTTTTCTTCCAAACATATAAAACCATTGTTTCTTTGAAGAGATATGCATTGCCCCTAACTCATCAATATAAAAATCCAATGTAGAGACGAGTAAATGTGGTTCACCAAAATAATCTACAATTTCATTTTCATCAAGTTTCATTACCGCATTAAAATATCTTTTCTTATTACGAAAGTAAAAAGTACGATTCCACCGCACAAGTTCATGTCCATGTTCATCTCGCTCAGCGGTATTATGTATTGTAAATGGCACTTTCTTCCCACGCTCAGGGAAAAACATTCGAAACTTCGATGCAATTTTTAATATCAATTTTACGAAAAAAGAACCTCCGTAAATTTCATCCATCTTTCCTTCTCCAGTAAAGCTATTTTCTTCTGTAATCTCATAGCGTTTCTGTAATTTTGGATGAAGTTTGTTATAAGAATCCCCTAATAGTCTTTCATACATATTAGCCATACATTATCCCTTTCTCTTCCTCTTGCAATTTTTTGCACTTGGTAAATCAAAACTATTTATATAACCGACAATCGATACCCCCATTAGTAAAACGTTTAATGTAATTGGATTAAACGGCTCTGTAAAGCTTACGATATTCGTAAATCCTGCCACTATCGTTAAAGCTATTAACATAAAAATATGTAGTATAAATAATTTTTGTTTTGAAACTGGAAATAGCCATATGATACCAAAAATAATTTCTAACATCCCTATTACTTTAAGAATTGCAATACTATTTCCAGTTGAATCAATAATCGCAGAAAGCATCTTCATCTCTTCTGGATGACTGAAAATTATTTTTGGGAAGATCCCTTGATACATCCATACAAATGCAAATAAAAAACATACGAGCCAATATGTCATTGTTCTTCTAATTAGCAACCTAGGATGAAGCCCCTTTTCTAACCATAATTTTAAAGCATCAAAACTCCAAGCAGTCGCCCAGCCTAATAACGGCCGAAACATATAGAAATCTATTACATTCCCTATACGACCAAACCTCGTATCATAATCATATTGCGTCTCAAAATGAATGTGTTCTTTACGGGGTGTATACTTCCAATAACCACGCCCTATTTGAATAAGTGATAATTGATTTTCTGTCCAAAATTTTAAAGAAGAAATTCGTTCACCTGTTTCTTTTCTTATTTCACCTATCGATTCCCCTTCCCCAGCTATTTCAAGTCCAAATCCGATTTTTGTTTTATATAAAAATTTCTGTGGTTCTCCTTCTTTTTTCTCTACATATGAAATTTCAGTAAAGCGGGCATCCCATTCTGTATGTATATGTGGTTCTTGCGTGTATTCCCATAATTTTTCCATTGTTGTGTTCATTTCTGCTGAAACATAAATAGGCTTTTTCCCTTTCATTCTTCCACCTCCAATGAACTATAATTTTAATGTACATGTAATAAATTTATTTTGCTACATTTTTCACAAACTTCCTCGTAAAAAAGATAGAATTTTTAAAATATATATAAAACACTTGATTCCTCGAAAAATTTAAATTATTATAAAACAAATGTTACCAACAACTTCATAAATCAAACACTCTCGCCTAAAACGTGAGATAGAGGTTGCGATACTTATGAGTATTCTAATGGAGACACAGAGATGTCTATGAAATTAGATGAAAGGAAGTATTGCCGAAATCGATATATTTCTCTGTATGTATCGATTGGGGCTGTTTTCGAATAGAAACAGAACTGTCATATGTACAGACGTGTACGTATGAAGAGCTATCTACAAAAAAGAGATATCATTTTTATGGTATTCCTTTTTTGGCGGTTTTTTTATTAGCTCCGTTTTCTGTTTCCCTTTTCCTGTAACAGCACCATCCTCACTTATTTGAGATGGTGTTTTTTGTTTTTCTCTGGTAACTACAGGAATATTGGGATTTATATATGTCCTAATCTATTCTTAAAAATGGATGAAAGAAGGAATTCGTAATGGAAACGATTGTACAAAAATTTGGTGGCACTTCTGTCGGAAGCGTTGAGCGCATTCAACATGTAGCAAATTTAATTATTGAAGAATATGAAAGAGGACATAGTATCGTCTCTGTCGTTTCAGCAATGGGGAAAAGTACAGACGAACTTGTAGCACTCGCTAACGCGATTACAGAAAATCCGAGTAAACGCGAAATGGATATGCTTCTATCAACAGGAGAGCAAGTGACTATTTCATTATTAACGATGGCACTACAAGCAAAAGGTTATAACGCAATTTCATTAACAGGATGGCAAGCTGGTATTACGACAGAATCTGTACATAATAGTGCACGGATTACTGACATTCATACAGATCGAATTCAATCTTATCTTGCTGAAGGTACGATTGTTATCGTAGCTGGCTTCCAAGGCGTTAGTGAAAACCATGAAATTACAACGCTTGGACGCGGTGGTTCTGATACAACTGCTGTTGCATTAGCTGCTGCACTGAAAGCTAAAAAATGTGATATTTACACAGATGTGACAGGCGTATATACG
This sequence comes from Bacillus cereus group sp. Bc061, assembly GCF_027715825.1. Lineage (NCBI taxonomy): Bacteria > Bacillati > Bacillota > Bacilli > Caryophanales > Bacillaceae > Bacillus > Bacillus cereus group sp. Bc061. Next base: position 365,927 of record NZ_JAQFTZ010000001.1, on the reverse strand, counting down.
ACGGATCCACGAGTTGTAAAAGATGCTTATAAATTAGATGAAATTTCTTATGACGAAATGTTAGAACTTGCAAACCTCGGTGCTGGTGTATTACACCCGCGTGCTGTTGAGTTTGCTAAAAATCATAATGTCATTTTAGAAGTTCGCTCAAGTATGGAACAAGAAAATGGAACAATTGTAAAAGGAGAATGTAACATGGAACAACAATCAATCGTTAAAGGTATTGCATTTGAAGATAATATTACACGCATCACAGTGAAAGGATTGGAACAAGGCTCGCTTTCAACAGTTTTCTCTACATTAGCAGCGGCACATATTAATGTAGATATCATCATTCAAAGTATTACAAATGAAGGAACTGTTCATCTCTCCTTCTCCATCCATTCTAATGATTTAAGAGAAACATTAGAAGTATTGGAACAAAATCAAGAGGCACTTCACTATGAATCAGTAGAATATGAAAATCATTTAGCAAAAGTATCAATTGTAGGATCTGGTATGGTCTCTAATCCAGGTGTTGCTGCGAATATGTTCACTACTTTAAAAGAAGAAGATATTCATATTAAAATGGTAAGTACATCAGAAATTAAAGTGTCTGTCGTTATTGACCGCCTTCATTTAGTAACAGGTGTCGAGGCGCTGCATCAATCATTTATGGCGAAAATTGAGCCTTTAGTGCAGATGAGCTAATTTCTACTAGTAAAACTTAAAACAAATTATATGAATCTACTTCCTTCCTATATAAATAGAAAGCTATTTGCATATAGAGTAATAAGAAATGTATTTATCATTTAAATAATACACTTCATTCTATACAACGATCGGGCCCTTTAAGAGCATACAGCGTAGAAACATTTTTCGGGGAGTCGCGGTATTGTTTGTTAACAAGATACTATATAGCACAATTAAAAATAGCTTGTCACATTTCCCTATACTGTGACAAGCTATTTTTTGTTTGGAAGGAGTTTATAACTTTTTAATAGTATAATTATGTAGATGGTTAGATCATACACTTTTACATATAAGGAGATAAAGACAATGACAAACAACAAATTACTCAGAATGGATAATGTCAGCATCGTTGTAGAATCCCTTGATCATGCAATCTCTTTCTTCGAGGAGATTGGGTTAAAACTCGAAGGGCGTGCCACTGTAGAGGGTGAATGGGCCGGTCGCGTAACTGGACTCGGTTCGCAGTGCGTAGAGATTGCTATGATGGTAACTCCAGATGGCCATAGCCGAATTGAACTTTCGCGATTTCTTACCCCGCCCGCTATAGCAGATCACCGGACAGCTCCTGTCAACGCCCTCGGTTATTTGCGCGTCATGTTCACCGTTGAAGACATTGACGAAATGGTATCTAGGCTTACTACTAAACATGGTGCTCAGCTCGTTGGCGAAGTAGTTCAATACGAGAACTCTTACCGTCTCTGCTACATTCGTGGAACTGAAGGCATTTTAATCGGTTTAGCGGAAGAACTCGGTAATAAATAATTAATGTTTTATTAGAAGCCTTTACTGAAGTAAAAATATTTGAAAGAACTTTACACTTAATAAAACTTAGATTTTGAACCCCGTCCTAGCTTTAGAGCGGGGTTATACTTGTTTGAGCTTTTTAACATACTATTAACATCCTAAAATTATTATAAAACAATTTATTTTCTTGTTATACTCTTTCCTAGGAAATATAACTTACTCTTCTCACTTCTTCTCATATATATCTTTTCTTTTAAAAAACGATTTGAACTCATTCAAAATAACTTTCTTCACATCCGAATAAAAAACCATCATGAATAGTGCAATTACTAATACAACCACCTGTATTTTTTCATAATCAATGAACGCACTCATAATTAGTAAACCAAATCCAATATAAAAACCAAACTCGTTCTCTTTCTCAAAATCCTCATCTTCTTCATCAATATGTATTTTTTCTTTAATGTTTTGATTCCCTTTTATTAACTCATCGAGCGTAACATTGTACATTTCGCTTAGTAAAATTAAATTATCAATATCAGGACAACTTTTATCATTCTCCCACTTATATACCGCTTGCCTCGTCACACCAATCTTTTTAGCAACATCCTCTTGTGAAAATCCCTTTGACTCTCGTAATTTTTTTAACTGCTCTCCTAAGCTCATAACATCCCCCTCCTTTAACAAATTATTACATAAAAAGAGATATAAAAGAAAGAAACCATTAGTAAAACTCACTGTAAACCATTCGTTTACAAAGTAAAAAAAGAGAGAATAGCCCTATATTTAAGCTATTCTCTCTCTTCTATTAAAATAGATGAATGTTTTCTTTCTTGCAAGCTTCACGTAAATCGTCAGGCCATACAGAAGATTGAACTTCACCAATATGTGCTTTACGTAAGAAGTACATGCACATTCTCGATTGTCCGATACCACCGCCAATTGTTAATGGTAGTATGTCTTCTAAAATACCTTTATGGAAATCATACTCACGTTTATAGTCTTCACCTGTTTTCGTTAACTGCTCATCAAGTGATTTACTATCAACACGAATTCCCATTGATGATAATTCAAATGAAGATTGTAGTACTGGGTGCCAGAATAAAATATCACCGTTTAATTTCCAATCATCATAATCAGCTGCGCGTCCATCATGCTTTTCACCTGAACGAAGTGCATCACCAATTCCGATAATGAAGACTGCACCGTGTTCTTTTGCAATTGCATGTTCACGATCTTTCGGTGTTAATTCTGGATATTTATCTTCTAGTTCTTGAGAAGTAACGAATACAATTTCTTCTGGTAAATACTTCCCAAGGAACGGATACTTTTCAAATAAGTGGTCTTCTAAATCTTTGAATATTCCATAAATTGTTAGTACTGTTTTTTGTAAATAATCTACAGTACGCCATTCTTTTTGAACGATTTTTTCCCAATCCCATTGGTCAACGTAAATAGAATGTGTTGCATCAAGTTCTTCATCACGACGGATCGCGTTCATGTTTGTATATAAACCTTCACCAGCTTCATATCCATATTCATGGAGTGCAAATCGTTTCCACTTCGCTAGTGAGTGCACAATTTCTAATTCTTCTCCTGAGTGTAACATATCAAATTCAATTGGACGTTCTACACCGTTTAGGTGATCGTTTAATCCTGATTTTTTCGTTACGAATAATGGTGCAGATACACGGAATAATTCAAGTCGTTTTGCTAATTGATCCTCGAAAAATGTTTTAACTTCCTTAATTGCGATTTGAGTCTCTCTTACTGTCATTAATGATTGATACATGGTGGTTTCCTCCTAAAATGTTTGGATGTTGTGAAAAGAAGCCAACAAAAAAAGCCCTTCTTTCCCAAAAAACTGGGACGAAAGGCTTTGGTTCCGCGGTACCACCCAAATTAGCAACAGAGGTTGCTCACTTATACAATACGGAGATGAAATATCTCGATACTGTTCTTCTTGTAACGGCGAAGTTCCCGGCTAAGTCTACTTTCCTATCAAGGATTTCGGTTAGCAACTCCAGGAGGTTCTTCATAATAGGCTTCGTATCAGGCTCACACCATCCCTGACTCGCTTAGACTACGTCCTACTACTACTCGTCCTTTCATAGTCGTTTTGTTGTCACATCTCTGAAACATTTTATTAATGATTATTCTATACAAAAAATAAAGAAAGTCAACAAAAAGTTTTAAAATATTTTTCAATTCTTTATTTTACGGCTTTATTGATTGTTTCCAATATACCTTCTTTACTTCTTTTGCCTAGGTATTCTAAAAAACGTCTCACTAACTGAAACTAACGTATATACGACGATTAATGTAATCGTTCGAAATATAGAATCCGCAGTATTTCGTATTATTTTCATTTTCTTTGTAATTCCTTTCAGTTTACTTGCAAATTCATGATATACTATAGCATTCAAGCAGTTTGTTTTCCTTAAAGCAAACATAGTCATTTATAAAGAGTATTTTCTAAATCATTGACTATTATCAAATTAGATTTTTATATAACGGAGTGATTATATGAGTAAAACGAAAGCAAAACCGAAAAAAGGTGTAGGACAAGGTACAGGAAGTAAAGGGTGGAACCGTTGGCAATCAAGTGCAAAAAAGAAGAAAGCTGCAAAGCCATACAAAAGTAAAGGTACAAAGAAATAACATTTAGTTTCTTTACTTTGTACAAAACAAAATATAATTATTACAACGAAAAAGCTATGCCCTCATATATTTGAAGGCATAGCTTTCTTTATTAGATCATTAAAATATCTCGAATTTCTTCTTCCGTGATGGATGATAATTTCTCTTCTCCCGGCTCAATCACTTCAGCAATTAAATTTTTCTTACTCTCTTGCAGTTCATGCATTTTTCCCTCGATTGTTCCGTGAGCCACTAACTTAATAACTTGTACCGTATTTTTCTGTCCCATCCGATATGCCCGATCTGCTGCTTGTTGTTCAACAGCTGGATTCCACCATAAATCGTATAATATAACCGTATCGGCACCCGTTAAGTTAAGCCCCGTACCACCAGCTTTTAAAGAAATGAGAAATAGGTCCCCTTCCCCTTCGTTAAATCGATTACATAGCTCTACACGTTCTTGCGAAGGTGTATTTCCGTCTAAATAAAAGTATGGAATCGCTTGACGATTTAATTCACGACCAATAATGGACAGCATCTTCGTAAATTGAGAAAAGATTAAAATTCTCTTACCAGTACTTCTACATTCCTCTAGTATGTCTAACAGTTGCTCAAATTTAGCTGAACTCCCTTTATAATCATCAACGAATAAAGCGGGATGACAGCAAATTTGTCTCAATCTCGTTAAGCCAGCTAAAATTCTAATTTTATTTTTACTTAACGTGTCTTTGTCTAAATGTTTTAACGTTTCTTCTCTTAATTTCGCTAAATAAGCAGCATATAGTCTCTTTTGGTCTGGTAATAACTCCGATGACTGTAAGTGCTCTATTTTATCTGGCAGCTCCTGTAATACATCTTCTTTTAATCGTCTTAATACGAAAGGTTTTACGCGCTTCGCAATATCTTCACGCCTTAAATCACCGAACTCTTTTCTTCCTGGTAATAATTCTGGAAATACAACGTGGAAAATAGACCATAGCTCTTCTAATGAATTTTCGACAGGCGTTCCTGTTAGTCCGAAACGATATTCAGCTTGAATTGTTTTCACTGCTCTTGCAGTTTGCGTTGTCGGATTTTTAAACGCCTGTGCTTCATCAAGAAATAGCGTATGAAACGGCCTCGCATACGACCTTATATCTCTTCTTAGTAATGGATATGACGTAATTACGACATCAAATTCCGCTACATCTTTTAAAATTTTTCGCCGTTCTGTCTGATTTCCATCTGCAATAACTGCTCTAATATGTGGAGCGAATTTTTTCAATTCACTAAACCAATTATAAACAAGCGAGGACGGTGAAACGACTAATATAGGCAGCTTCTTCTCTCGAATTTCAGGCAAAACAGAATCTATATAAGCAATACTTTGCAGCGTTTTTCCAAGTCCCATATCGTCTGCTAAAATACCGCCAAAACGGTAATAGGCAAGTGTTTTCATCCATTCGAACCCGTATACTTGATACTCTCTCATTACAGCATGTAAAGTTTGTGGCACTGTAAATTTTAATTTTTTCGGGTTTTGAATGCTTTCAACTAAATCTTGAACAGACTCATCTAAACTTAAAACATTACCTTCATGAAGTCCGTTCATCCATTTTACACTCCGAATAAGCGGAACATTCACTTCTTCCCCATGTAAAAATTCTTTTCGAATACCTGATTCTTTTACAAACTGATTAATTTCATTAAACTCTTTGCTCTCTAGTGATAATAAAGAACCATTCGCAAGCCGATAATATTTCCGTTTTTCTTCAAGAGCCGCTAATACACCTTTAATTTCAGCTTCGGGTATTCCTTTTATATCAAAACGAAATGACAACCAATCAATTCTTTCTTTCCTTCTCACTCTAATAAGTGGCGCTGTATCCCCTTTATGAATTCGTAATTTGATTGCTGTTGTCGCGTAAATATCAACTAAACCTTTTAACGTTGGAACAATGTGATATAAAAAGTTATACTCAGCTTCTTCATTATGCATAAAGTAACCGCCTTCTGTTTTCGCAAAGGCACTTTCACTCATAATGTCTAAAATCTCTTTTTCCTTTTTCTCATCACGATTAAAAACAGAAGGTTGCCCGTCTTCTTCTAGCGGATTAATCACGACGTTTCCATAATGAAATTCAAGACCTGCTAGCAAACGATTTTTCACTCGATCTAAATATAGCTTTGCTTTTAACGATGGCGTTTCAACACGATCGGATATGACTTCATCAATGCGCACTGTTCCAAGTTTCATTAATCCAGGCACAACTTTCGCTACGAAATGTTCCATCTTATTTTCAGGAATATAAAACTGATTGCTATTTGAGCGACTCATCATCTTTTGCAATTCAATAAGTCGCATACAATCTTCCATGGGTAAATGATATAATTTCCCATCGTAAAGAGCGTTGTTATACATCTCCATAACTCGAACGCGATTTAGACCGTCTATATGAAGGGTAAACCCGCCATTATTCCCTTTCGTAAACTCAAAATGTAATGGCAATAACCCTTTTGAAATGTGTAATCCCTGAAACAGTTGCTCATTTTGTTTCAGCTGTACATACTCGGCTCTAGAAAGTGCAGAGAGCATATCATTCCACGAAGCTGGCGGTATAAATATCATGCTTTCATCTTGTTTCGCATGTACTTCTAGTGCATCTTCATACATTTTTTCGTTATGATATATTTTAATAAGTTGTTGTATAATCGCGTCTGTTTCTTGTTTAAAACTGTGTACATCTGGCGTATATGTAAATTCATTGGAACAATGAAAAGTCTCTCTCTTCTCCACTTTAGAAAGAAATTCTCTAATATGATTTATAAAATATGTTTTGGCAAGTTTTAACTGAATTCCAAGAAGAGCCCCACCGCTTTTCGTCGCTACCGGTGAACATATAAACGCAACATCTAATATTTCACGTGTATCAAACCGATGTTGTTTACTTTTTGGCCTCAGTGGTTTATCTGCAAACAACTGAAACATCCCGTTTGTTAATTGATCATTTCTGCTACTAATAGAGCCCATTCCACCCGTTTGCTGGTTATAATTTATTTGTATCAATACAGCTGCTACATGTTGACAGTACGTTTGGAAAGACGCTAACGAAGGACAACTACATCTCGCAACAACATCACCTTTCTTAGCTTTTTCTACCGTAACATGAAAATCCTCGTTCCCTTTTACCGTCGCCTCACAAATTTCTTTCGTTTCATCATAGTAATTCACGATTACTTTATTTGATTTATAATAAGCTTCGCCTCTTTTATATGAGGTTTCTCCACATACTTCTTTAATAATCGATTTATTTAATGTAAAACTCATTGTTTTGACACTTCCTTAATGTAAAACCATTTTCTCTTACTTAACATTTTACATGCTTCACGAGAAAATATAAAATGTTGATTTAACAAAAAAAGATGCTTATTTATAAGCACCTTTTCACTCTATCTCCATCAGTCGTTTCGCCTCAAAATACAACACTTGAATAAATTTTTTCGTATTAATTCGTATATGGCCAGAAGTCGCTACCCCATCCTTTGTCATTTCTGTCATCCGTTTTCTAACCACAGTGAAATCAAAAAACTTCGGAGCATAACTTTCAAATTTCGGATTTGAAAAGTCTGTTAGTCCAAGAGAAGCTAAATGGTTTAATGATTGATAAATTGCTCTTCTCACACGTTGTTCAGATGCTTTTTTCTCCTTCTCTATATCTGCTTCTGAAGCTAGTTCCCCTAATTTTTTTACTGTTATTTGGTGAAAGATATCTTTTAAAGCAGGAAATCCAAACTCAAATGTTTGCGCCTTTTCTTGTCCATATAAATATTCCAGCATACTAAGCAAATCTTTACTTCCATTCTCTCCCGCAATACCGAGTTCTGATAGTAAGAAGCGTCCTGAATCTGATATCTTTTTCCCTTCTTGCACTGTTTCACTACGCATTTGCGGCTTTTCCCACTGAAACACATTATTCAATGATTTTTGAATGTCATATATAGAACGTTCCAAACGAATACGTTCTATCACTTTTCGTACAACAGATACTACTTCTATTTTGTTTAGTGGTTTTGTAATATAATATTCCACACCAAGTGTATATGCCTCACCAATGAGCTGTTTCGATTCAACTTGGGAAATCATAATAATTTTCCCAGTAAATGAAGATGCTATATGGCGAACTGTTTCAATGCCGTCTCTCATCGGCATTAGTAAATCAATAAATAAAATGTCCACTTTTTTATAATTTAACTGTTCTGCTTCAATAAACGCTCCATCTTCCGATTCTCCAATTACTTCCCCAAGATCGCCATCCTCAATAATTTGCGAAAGCATCGAACGGAAAACTTCATCATCATCTACAATATAATAAAACAAACCTATTCCCCTTCCCGCTTTAAACTGCACTCCGGTAAACAAACGATAAACTTACACCCGTTCCCATTTTCATTGTCTTCTAACCTTACTTCTCCGCCGAGCTCTGTTACCATTTCATCTATGTAAGAAAGTCCAATACCTGTGGACGGTGTTCCTGTTTGATCATACTTTGAAGTAAACCCGGGCTTAAATACTAATTTCTTATACTTTTGCGTTATACCTGGGCCATCGTCAATTACTTCAAAGATTACATTTTTTTCTCGTTTATATAACTTAATACGAATGAGGCCTCTATCTTCAATTGCTTCAACTGCATTCGCAACTAAGTTATTAAAAATTGATAGCACCGTATACACGTGATATGCAGCGTGTTCACCTTCTATATGTTTAGAAAAACGTATATCTTTCTCTAACATTTCAGCATACTTTTCATTTATTCTTACAATCATTTCTGTAAGCTCATGACCTTCTACATACTCAGCCACATTTTTATCTAATAACAGTTTAGATAATCCTGCAAAAATCCTTTGATTATCCTTTTTTATTTCGTGCACTTCTCCTGCTATTTTCAATGCTGTTTTACTGCTGGAATCATCATTCGCTTGTAAATTCCGATATAATTGATACGCTTCTTGTGTAATTAATTCTGCATTTTGTAACGTTTTTTTCAAATGAACAGATTCTACATATAAATTTGAAAGGTGCATGAACATTTTTTCATTTTCTTTTCGAACTTGTGATTCTTTTAATTTCGTTTCATATAAATTCATCATATTTAAAAAGCCAAGTGCAAAGAAGCTACGGAAAATAGCAATAATGATGAGTTTATTTACTTCAGAAATTGTTATTGTTGTACCTAGTACTAACATGTGATAAAACGCAAGTTCCGACATACTTGCAACAATTTCAATTGAAATTCCAAGACATCCAATAACAATTGGCTTCTGATGAAACTTATTCACCCTACAAAGTGAAAAAAGACTTCCATAAATAAAATAATAAAAGAACACAGGATAACGCAAATAAAATGATTCTGTCATATGAAATGAGCCTTGCATGACCCAGTCAAGGCATACGCGGAATAAGACTACACATATACCGACAAGAATACCCGCAGCAGCTGCTGGTATTCTTCTTAAAAATAGTAATAAAAAGAAGAATAACGGTGTCCCAAAGCTAACACGAAACGTATCATTAAAAGGATGAAAATTAAGCTCTCCAGCAATCGGAACAACAACCATTAATATAATTAAAAGAGATATATCTTTCTTCCATAATTGATTCCAATTCAAAGGTGCCACTTCCTATACTCTTTTTTCAGTAATAAAAGTGAAAGCCCGCTTATATTATAAACGGGCTTTATTTCTATATTCTAACCTTTTCTACCGCTTTTATTTGGCGATACTCAGGCTCCCAGATTGCTTCTTTCACTGCAATCTTGATATCGTTATCACTTAAGTTCTCTCTCGCAACACCTTCCGCAACGGCAACTTTCGCTACTTCAATTGCTACCATTTCCGAGATATTACGTAGCTCTTCAACTTCTGGCAAAATAGGTGCTCCTGGCTGACTTGTATCCACCATACTTGCAACTGCTTCAGCTGCTGCTGCGAACATTCCATCCGTCATAACGCTTGCACGTACAACAATTGTTCCAAGACCAAGACCTGGGAAAATAAGTGCATTATTTGATTGTCCAATCACATACGTTACACCGTTATATGTAACTGGTTCAAATGGACTTCCTGTTGCAACTAATGCTCTTCCTTCTGTCCACTCGATTAAATCGGCTGGTTTTGCTTCAGCAAGTGGCGTCGGATTCGACATCGGTAAAATGATTGGTCTTTCTACGTGAGAAGCCATTTCTTTAATAATTTCTTCTTTAAATGCGCCTGCAACAGTTGATGTACCGATTAAAATTGTCGGTTTCACATGTTTCACAACTTCAGCAAGTCCAATCACACCATTTTGTTTCCACTCACTTACTTCCGCTTCTTTTCTTGCATACGGAATTTGGAAATCAAGAAGATCTTCCATATTATCTGTAACTAATCCGTTACGATCAATACACCAGAAACGCTTATATGATTCTTCTTCTGATACGCCTACGCGGACCATCGCATCTCTAACTTGATCTGCGATACCGATTCCAGCCGTACCAGCACCAAACACAACAACGCGGTGTTCACTTAGCGGTACACCAGAAGCTTTTACTGCCGATAATACAGCCGCAAGCGAAACTGCACCTGTACCTTGAATATCATCATTAAACGTACAAATATCATGACGATATTTATCTAAAATTTTTCGTGCATTACGAGAACTGAAGTCTTCCCAATGTAAAAGCGCTTTCGGGAATTGCTTATTTACCGCTTGTACAAATGTATCAATAAATTCATCGTAAGCTTCACCTGTTATACGAGGGTGACGATTTCCAATATAAAATGGATTGTCTAATAATTCTTCACGATTTGTACCTACATCTAAAATTACCGGTAATACGCGGCTAGGATCGATTCCAACTGCGGCTGTATAAACAGCTAATTTTCCGATCGCGATGTTAATACCACCAACGCCCCAGTCACCAATTCCTAATATACCTTCTCCATCTGTTACAACGACTAAATCAATATTTTCTGCTGTTGCACCAATATTGGCAAATGCTTCCTCAATACCTGACGGATCGTTAATTGATAAATACACACCTCGTGGTTTACGATACTCATGACTATATCTTTGAATCGCTACACCGACAGTTGGTGTATATACGATTGGTAACATTTCGCGTAAATGATCTGTTAAAATACGATAAAATAATACTTCATTTCGATCATGTAACGCTGTTAAGTATACATTCTTTAATAAATCATCCGGCTGAGAACAAAATTGTTCATATGCTCGACGTGCTTGTTCTTCCAATGTTAAAACCGCTGGCGGTAATAACCCTTTTAAACCTAATTCTTCTCTTTCTTCTTGCGTGAAAGCGACCCCTTTATTTAAAAGTGGTGTTGATAATACTTCTACTCCTCTTAATGTCGTTTCTAATGAACCATTAGAAGCTACTGTAAACTTGCTCATAACATCCCTACCTCTATTCATATATAGCATTTCTATATTGTAAACAAAAAAGAGGGGCTTGTCCCCCCTCTTCTTTTAATTTTTCTTTAAAAGAGTTGCTCCTGCAATCCCTGGGTGTGTCATTTCGAATGGATCTAGAATTAACTCTAAATCTTCTTGTGACAGTACACCATTTTTCACACAAAGTTCTCGAACGGATTGCCCTGTCGCGATTGCTTCTTTCGCAACGCGAGCTGCTGCTTCATAACCGATATGAGGGTTCACGGCTGTAATAATTCCTACACTCTTCTCAACATACTCTTTTAAGCGATCTTCATTCGCTTCAATTCCTTTTAAGCAATTATCTGTAAAGGCACGGAAACCGTTATTCATAATGCTAATTGATTGTAGTAAGTTGAAAACAAGTACTGGTTCCATCACGTTTAATTCTAATTGACCTGCTTCTGAAGCAAGACAAATTGTATGGTCGTTACCAATTACTTGGAATGCAATTTGATTAATTACTTCTGGCATAACAGGGTTTACTTTCCCTGGCATAATAGATGAACCTGGTTGACGAGCCGGTAACATAATTTCTGCTAAACCAACACGTGGACCTGATGCCATTAAGCGAAGGTCATTCGCAATTTTAGACATATTCATCATACATACTTTCAGTGCTGCAGATACTTCTGTGTATGCATCCGTATTTTGCGTTGCATCTACTAAGTCTTCTGCACCAACTAGTGGTAGTTCACTAATTGCAGCTAAATGTTTTACAACAGCTTGAATATATTCTGGATCTGCATTTAAGCCTGTACCAACTGCAGTTGCTCCCATATTCACTTCATATAAGTGTTGACGTGATTGCTGAATTCGTTTCATATCACGTTCAAGTACACGAGAGTACGCTTTAAATTCTTGTCCAAGGCGAATTGGCACAGCGTCTTGTAAATGTGTACGACCCATTTTAATAACATGATCGAACTGTTCTGCTTTTAATTCAAATACATCGTGCATATAACCCATCGTTTGTAATAAACCTTCTAATGCGTTTAATGTAGCGATATGAATCGCCGTTGGGAATGCATCGTTTGTTGATTGCGCCATGTTCACATGACTATTTGGACTAATATAATGATAGTCTCCCTTTTCCATTCCTAATAATTCAAGAGCACGATTGGCAATGACTTCATTTGCATTCATGTTCATTGAAGTACCTGCTCCGCCTTGGATTGGATCTACGATGAAATGATCATGCCATTTTCCATCGAGAATTTCTTGAGCAGCTTCTGCGATCGCGCCACCCTTGTTCAATTCCAATCTTCCTACATCTGTATTGGCAAGCGCTGCAGCTTTTTTTACAACTGCGAAGGCTCTAATTAAACCTTCATGGATTTTGTATCCTGTAATTGGGAAGTTTTCAACTGCACGCATTGTTTGTACGCCGTAGTATGCATAGTTTGGTACTTCTTTTTCACCTAAAAAGTCTTTTTCAATTCGAACACCATTTTTAACTTCAGTTAATGTTGCCATGATTATTCACTCCTTAACGATTTCTTATGCTGCTTTTGTTTCTTTGACTGTTTCTACATATTGTTTTGCTTTCTCATTATCGAATTCGCCTTCCCACTTCGACATAACAATGGCCGCTAATGCATTTCCTAATACATTGACAGATGAGCGAATCATATCTAAAATGCGGTCAATTCCCGCAATTAACGCGATACCTTCTAGTGGTAACCCCATTGAACCTAACGTTGCTAATACAACAACGAACGATGCACCTGGAACTCCCGCCATACCTTTGGATGTTAACATGAGAACGAATAATAACGTTATTTGCTCTGTCAGTGACATGTGCACACCGTACATTTGTGCAACAAATAATGCCGCTAACGCTTGATAAATAGCCGATCCAGTCAAGTTAAATGTATAACCTGTCGGAATTACGAAAGAGGCAACTGCCTTTGGACAACCGAACTCTTCCATCTTTCTCATTATATTAGGTAAAACAGCTTCTGAACTTGCTGTCGTAAATGAAAGAATAAGTTCTTCTTTTAAAATTTTCATTAATGTAAAAATGTTTACGCCAACCATTCTTGCATTAATACCTAATACAATCACAACGAATAGTATAACAGTTACGTATACAGCTAGCACTAGTTTTCCTAAAGGAAGTAGTGTTGCTACACCAAATTTTGCAACCGTAACCGCAATTAATGCGAATACACCAAATGGTGCAAATTTCATAACTTGATTTGTAACCCAAAACATCGCTTCGAGTACACCTTCAAAGAAGTTAAAAACAGGCTTTCCTTTTTCCCCAATTGCTGCGACTCCTAAACCGAATAATACTGAGAAGAAAATAATCGGTAATAAGTCACCTTGTGCAATCGATTCAAATACGTTTTTCGGTACGATATGAACAATCGTCTCAGCGAATCCTTGCTTCTCTGTAGCATCTGCAGTTTGTTTATAAGAAGAAATATCACTTTGCTGTAAGTTATTCATATCAACGCCAGTACCCGGCTGGAATATATTTGCCGCAAGTAATCCCATTAAAATAGCAATCGTCGTAATAATTTCGAAATAAAGAATGGTCTTCCCGCCCAGTTTCCCAAGCTTCTTCATATCGCCTACACCAGCTACCGCAACAATTAATGCTGAAATAACAATCGGTACTACAATCATTTTAATTAAGTGAATAAATATATCCCCAATTGGTGTAATATAAGAAATCGCCGTTTTATTGCCATAAAAGACTGCCCCTACTACAATCCCTAAAACAAGCGCGACAAAAATTTGTGTTGCCAATCCGAATTTTTTCATTTATGTTCATCCCCTTCATGCGAACGCTTTCAATTTGAATTTATAAAAGCTACTCACACATCTTATAAGCGAACCTACAAAATCATACAAAAACCTACAAGTTCGTCACAAAAAATTCAAATATTTTTCTTCTTTTTTTATTGACACCATTTTGTTAAAAAACGATAAAATAAACTTGATAAGTAGTCAGATTGTTTCGTATAATCAAAAAGATATATACTTAAAACAAATCAAAATGAAAAGGAGTGGATGATATGAAAAACTACACAAAACAATTTGTCTTATCTTCTTCTTTTCTTTTTCATTTTCTTAAAAAGGAACAAAGGCATTCGCCTTTGTTCCTTTTTTATTGCGATCTATATAGGGGGAATTGTTATGAGACCATATAAACGTGTCTTAATTAAATTAAGCGGCGGTGCACTTGCCGATCAAACTGGAAATAGCTTTAACTCCAAACGATTAGAACATATCGCAAACGAAATTTTATCCATTGTTGATTTAGGTATCGAAGTATCCATCGTCATCGGTGGCGGTAACATTTTTAGAGGTCATCTAGCTGAAGAATGGGGAATCGATCGTGTAGAAGCTGACAATATCGGGACGTTAGGTACAATCATTAACAGCTTAATGCTACGCGGCGTTTTAACAAGTAAAACAAATAAAGAAGTGCGCGTTATGACTTCCATCCCGTTTAATGCTGTAGCTGAACCATACATTCGCCTACGTGCAGTCCACCATTTAGATAACGGGTATATCGTTATCTTTGGAGGCGGAAACGGGCAACCGTTCGTGACGACAGATTATCCAAGCGTACAAAGAGCTATTGAAATGAATAGCGACGCAATATTAGTCGCAAAACAAGGTGTCGATGGCGTCTTTACTAGTGATCCAAAACATAATAAAGCAGCGAAAATGTACAAAAAACTAAACTATAACGATATAGTTAGGCAAAACATACAAGTAATGGATCAAGCCGCTTTACTACTTGCCCGTGATTATAATTTACCAGCACACGTCTTTAACTTTGATGAGCCTGGAGTAATGAAAAGAATTTGTTTAGGTGAGCATGTGGGGACGTTAATTAATGACGATGCTTCATTGCTTGTGCATGAAAAATAATTATTTCCCATCAAAAAAGGGCGTCTTTTCTAGACACCCTTTCTTCCTTTATCATCACAAATAAAAATCAATCCATCCCGCAAATTTCTCCTTACAACGCTCCCAAAAAGATAACTTCTCAAAAAACTCTTTCGTCATTTCTTTTGAATCATGAAAATCTTGGGCTAATGCTTCGTTCACTTCTGATACAATAGTTCCACCATGAATATACAAGTTCATTTCATCATTTATATTGAAGCTACGCGAAGTAAAGTTTGTTGTGCCAATAACGGTTAATTCATTATCAATAAGCATTAACTTCCCATGAAACATTCCTTTTTTATACCCATATACAGTAATACCATTATTAACAGCTTGACGTATATATGGATACGCCGCTTCTTTTATAAGAGGTAAATCTGGTTTATATGACCAAAGTATTTTTACTGTAACACCACGCTTTTGTGCTGCAATTAAAGCATTCATTGATTCTTTATTTTTCGCTATAAAATACGGCGTTGCAATTACAATGGAGTGCTGAGCTTGTTTAATGAGCTCAATATATTTTTCAGCAACGTAATGCCCATTGTAACTCGTCATAGTATGTAATGTATTCCCTTTACTAGCTTTATTCGTACTCCTCTTTATCTCTTCTTTCGTATCTCGTTTCCAATCTAAAGCAAATTGTTCTTCTAAATCTTTTGCGCCTTCTCCTTTTATCCGTACATGATAGTCTCGCCAGTACCCAAAGTGTTTATCTTTCCCTAAATACTCATCCCCTATATTAAAACCACCTGTATAGCCAATCTCCCCATCAATTGTCGTAATACGGCGATGATTACGATGGTGAAGTGAATAAAACCCGAATGGTAATTCAGGCTTTCTACTATATGTAAAATGTACACCACTTTCCCGCAATTCACTTATCATCTTTCTTTCAAATGATAAATCATTAATGCGATCCACTGATAAATAGACGTTTACTCCTTCTTTTGCCTTCTCTTTTAATAAATTTAAAAAAGTATGGCTACTTTTATCATCCGACAAAATAAAAAAATACGTGTAAATAGATTGCTTTGCTTCTCTTATGTCAGTAAATAGCTGTTTATAAAACGACTTCCCTTCTACATATAATTGAAAATCACTATAGTGAGGAGCATACTCTGTCGGCATATTTTTGCCAGCTTCCATTTTCCTTCCTAAGGTAACGTCAATATGCATCCAAATTAAAATAAAAACGAAAATAGCAATAATAATAGAAGTAACTCGCAATATTTTTTTAATCATTTTAATTTCCTTCCGCTCGTTTTCTTTCCTCCTTTCTATTTTGTCATTCAAATTTAGATTTCATGCTTTATACAAAAAAGGATGTGACTTTACATCACACCCTTTTTGTATTAAACAAAGTTTCTCGCATCATTATTTCTTCCAAATTTATAAATGGCAATTAAGAAGAACGCAATCGCAAAAGCGAATAAAATTAATATGTTTAAATACAACTCAGAGAACGGAATTCCTTGTTGTAATTTTGCTATCGTATCTAATAACCAACGCTGCGGAAGAAAATTAGCTACTTTTTGTACTGCATTTGGCATAATGTCGTACGGGAAATAACATCCAGCAAGCAAACATGTTGGTACTATCACTAAATTTTGCATTGCATTTGAAGCAGCTGAACTTTTTGAAAAAGACACAATGACTAATGATAAACCAATTGCAATTAAAGCGAATATCATAAGCACACCAATCATTACTATGAAAGGCATATTAATATTTGTATGAAAAACATTCGTCAGAAATAGTACTGCAATGACAATTTGCAATGTTAATATCATCATATTTACTGCCACATTGGACAATATAAATTTCTTTCCGTCAATTGGTGTTGATAATAATCTAAAATACGTTCTATTCTCTTTTTCTTTTAAAATAAATCCTGATAAGTTCACTGCTGAAAACAGCATAAACATAATAAGATAACCCATCGTTTGATTTGTCATATCTTTATTTTTCGAAGTATCTTCTAGCGTCTCCGTTTTCATTTTAAATGAACTTTTTTGATATCCTGCGTACATCTTATCAAATGCACTTTGATCTGTTCCTGCTACTTTACTAATAGCTGCTACATTATCAATATAATTGTATAAATATGATTTTATAAATCCTGTTACTTGATCACCTTTAATCGATGCAATTTCAATATGATCTGGTTTCCCTTCTCGAACGCTTTTTGAAAAACCAGAAGCTAATGTAATAACTCCATCAAGTTTTTTAGAAGTGAGTTTATCTTCTATTTCAGACTCCTTAACCTTACTCACATTCACATGATTTAATCCTTCTAAAAACTTTATCGTATCGTTTGCTATCGGCTCATTTTCTTTATTTACAATCCCGATATTTAACGTTCCTTGCCCTGCATTTCCGTATATCGAAAAAGAGATGAGCGTCCCGATTATTGGCAAACTAATAATAATCAATAACCCTTTTTTATTTTTCAAAAGTACAGATAACGTTTTTTGTATGAGCCATAAAATATCTTTCATACTATAGCCCCTCCCGTCTACGTAATGCAATAATTGCAATTAATAAAAAGAGTGCTGATATTCCAATATTTAAAGAAATGACTGGTAGTGCTGCCCCTACATCATTCGCATAAATAATTTTCATAACAGCTGTATTTGCCCACGTTAATGGTGATAAACTCGTAACAAAATTTTCTTCTATTACGAAATATGCACCGCCAAAAATAGAAGCTAATTGCACTACCACCATAATAATTGCTCTAGACGATTCAGGTGTTTTTGTAATATATCCAATCCCTAAACCGAAGCTAATTGCTAGAAAGACTTCTGTTAATAAAATAAGAAATATGATTCCAAGGTGATCTCCCCAATTCGCTTGAAAGACAAATTTACTAAATAACATAACGAGTAATATGCACAGGGCATTTGCTACTAGACTACCAAGCACTTTCCCAATGAAAATTTCAGCCTTACTTATAGGTGCAGCAATAAGGCGATCTCCTGTTTTACGTATTCGTTCGCCTCGAATTAGAAAACTTGCTCCCATCGCAGCATACAGCGCAATCATCGTCGTCATTACAACCGCATAGTAATCCATAGAACCCGGTTTATTCGCAGCTTGTAAAGATGTTTCTTTTATATAATCATTATGATTTCCATTTGAAATAACTGCGCTCACCTTACTAGGATCAACTTTTGCAACTTCGGCTGCTACATTGTACTTATCAACAAATGTTATAAGCATACCTTCCACAATACTTCCCTCAATACTACTTTTGTCACTTCCGTAAGTTTTTGCACCATCTTTATTTAATTCTACATAAGCAGCATATTTATTTTGCTTCACTGCTTCCTTCCCATCTATACCTTCAGAAGCTTTTTTAAAATGAATCCCCGATTTATCAACTTCTTTCGCAAATGCTTCAAATGCTTGAGAAAACGTGCTACTCGCTTCATCTTTATATAGCACCTGTATATCTTTAATTGAATGACTATCACTATTAAACGCATTACTTAATGCTGTACCTAACACAAGCATAAGCACAATCGGAAAAGCTAACATAAAAACTAAAGTTCTTACGTCTCTGAAATCTCTTTTCATATGCATAATTGCAATATTGAAGATGTTCAATTGATGAACCTCCCTTTACCTTTTCTTCATTTACTCTTTATTTATCTCGTAAGTTTCTTCCAGTTAACGTAAGGAATACCGTTTCTAAGTTAGGAGCCTGCTCCTCTAACGAACGGATTTCAATGTCATGATTGATGAAGTGCTGCACAATTTTATTTAAATTATTTAATCCTGCATCAGAATTTACTTTAATTACGTTCTCTTCAATTTGAACAGCTTTCACACCGTTTATCACTTTTAATTTTTCTACATCTAAATTCTCTACCGATTTCACTTCAATCCAAATATCTTTCGTATCAGTAATAATCGCTTTTAACTGCTCCTTCGTTCCTTCTGCAATCACTTTACCGTGATCTACTATCGCTATTTTCGTACAAATCTCTTCTACCTCTTCCATATAGTGACTCGTATAAATAATCGTACTTCCCATTTCGTTTAATTTCCGAACAGACTGCAGGATATAATTTCTTGACTGTGGATCAATTCCAACTGTCGGCTCATCCATAATAATTAACTTCGGTCTATGAGCAATTGCACAAGCGATATTCAGTCTTCGTTTCATCCCACCAGAAAAGTTCTTTGGATAGCTTTTCTGTTTATCGCTAAGTCCTACAAATTGAAGAGCTTCCTCGACCCTAGCTTTTAATTCAGCTCCTCGTAATCCGTACAATCCAGCAAAGAATTTCACATTTTCATAGGCTGTTAACTCTTCATAAATTGCAATATCTTGCGGAACGATACCGATATTCATCTTCGCAAATCGATTATGTTTCTTTATATTTTTTCCTAGTATGCTAATTTCACCTTCATTACTTCTTAACAAACCAGCAATCATGTTGATTGTCGTACTCTTACCAGCACCATTCGATCCTAAAAAGCCAAATATTTCTCCTTCTTTAATAGATAAAGACATATTATCAACTGCGATGAAATCACCAAATTTTTTCGTTAAATTTTTAATTTCTAAAGTATTCATCGTTTCACCCCTATTTCGGTTTCTCTGCTTTTAGTATAAACAAAAAGAATGAACCTGCTCAGTGCAGAAGTTCATTCTTTTCACATGAGATTATTCACTTTTTTCATATGAGATGATTCATCCTCATATCGGTAGCAACATTGTTACTGAAAAACCACTTGTTCCATCTACAATAATTTTACCATTTACAGACGCCGTTCGTTCCTCCATCCCCATAATCCCGAGACCTTTTTTAACAAGTGTTGCACCTTTTCCATTATCCTTCACTTGCACTTTCACCATCTTATTAAGTACATGAATATCGATTGAAATGACTGTCGCATCAGCATATTTCATCGCGTTTGTTAATGCCTCCGTAACATTTTCACCGATAATCTTCCACTGAATCGGTGAAATCATATCTAAATTCCCTTTATATACGAAAGGAATATTTATATCATGCTTACCGGCAAATTCCTCTATGAATAATTTCATACGATGAATGCCAATTTGCTCAGTTGGTGGCTTCATATTTTTTAATGTAATCCGAATGCTTTCAATACCATCTTTTGAAATATGTATTGCATTTTGTAATAACTCAGCTGATTTTTCTTTATCTATCTCCATTAACCTCTTTGCTGCTTCCATTTGAATGAGTGCCCCTGTCATCGAGTGGCCAATTTTATCATGAATTTCCTGTGATAACCGGTTTCTCTCTTCTAACTTAAATGTGTACTCTGATTGTCTTATATACTCTTTATTTTCATTTAAGCTTTTCGTCAGCCGCTGCATATCTTTTCGCATCTGATCATTTTGTGATTCAAGCTTTAATACGCGCGATATATACCGTTCTGCCATAGTTAATACGAGAAAGGAAAATGCAACAATTAATCCATATGTCATTCTAATACTTTCATTTGTAAAGATAATAGGAATCATCATAATGATAAATAGCTGCCATTTCTTCTCTATATAACGGAATATAACTTCATATAAGTTCAATGGCAAAAACAAAATAAAAAACGGATGAATCTTCCATGTAAATAACATAACTAGACCAATTGATACGCAAGTTAATATGTTTTTGTACGTATCTTTTTTACATATAGAAATCAGCACGTTTACAGAAAGATATAAAAGCAAAGTAAGTATAATCCATGGTAAGTTCGCAACATTTAAATACATGTAACTAAACACAATATATATAAAGACAATTAATTTACTTACAATTAACCAAAATTCCATATCTTTAATCTACTTTCCCTGTTAAATAATAAATCGCGATTTGTGTACGATGTTCCAGTCCAGTTTTCCCTAAAACTGACGTAATATAATTTGCAATTGTTCCTTCTGATATGAAAAGTTGCTTCGAGATTTCTTTATTCGAAAAGCCTTTTGCAATTAATGCGATAATACTCAGCTCTCTTTCAGTAAAAAGACTTTTATCTATTTTACATTCTTCCTCTTTACTTTCCATTAAATTAGACTTAATTTTATCGAGAACTACATCTTGCATAACGGTTTGACCGTTATATACTCCTTTAATCGCATCTCGAATACGCTCTGGATCATTATTTTTTAATAAATAACCTTTCGCTCCGTTTTTTACTGCATCCAAAATATATTCATCGTCATCAAACGTCGTTAAAATAAGCGGCTTCGTTTTCGTCTCTTCACAAATGAATTTCGCCGCCTCTACCCCGTTCATATTTGGCATGCGAACATCTAATAGAGCGATATCAACGTCGTTCTTTTTGCAATATTCCACTGCTTCTTTCCCATCATTTACTGTATCTACTACTTCGAACTCTTCATATGTATTTAAAATAATTTTCATACCTTCTCTTATAAAAGAGTTATCATCTGCTATTAATATTTTAATTTTCATGTTTGTTAGTATGGATCTTCCCCTACTAACATTCACATCCTTTCTTCCCGTAACATTTCTTACTTGCTCATTATATACTTCTCTTTACCATTTTTTCACACCTTTTTTCATCTAGCCCCCTTCCTAAAAATATATTATTCTTTTTTTACAACATGTGTAGGGTGACTTATCGTTCTTTACGTCTATATAATAGAATGCGTCAAAAAGGAGGGAGAGACCCATTGAGGAAAAACAATTAATTGAAAAAGCACAGCAAGGAAGCGAACATGCTTTTCGTATCCTTGTGCAAACATATCGTCATTATATTTTTCAAGTTATCTTTTCTATTTTAAGACATGAAGAAGATGCGAAAGATGTTACACAAGAAGTATTCGTAAAAATTCACGCCTCTCTCCCAAATTATCAATTTCGCGGATTAAAAACGTGGATGGCGCGTATTGCCACCAATCACGCTATTGATTATAAGAGAAAGAAAGCTAGAGAAAACGAAGAACTCTCTTTATGTAAAGAAACTGAGGAAAATATAAAATCCTCTCATAATATTGAGGCTTTATTATTGACGAAAGAGCAGAAATTACTCATTGCTCAAAAACTGAGAGAACTTCCCGATAATTACCGTGACGTCGTTCTCGCACATTACTTAGAAGAAAAAAGCTATCAAGAAATTGCTTTACAGGAAAACATCGAAGTGAAAACAGTCGAAATGAAACTGTATCGGGCAAGAAAGTGGATTAAAAAACATTGGAAGGAGGAAGAGTTTCTATGATGCATTATTCAAAAGAAGATTGGCGCAATTATACATTAAATGTTATAGAAAGCAATGAACGTGAATCTATGGAAGAACATCTTTATGAATGTGATCATTGTTTAGCACTTTATATGGAAAGTATTGATGAACAACAGGAAAACCTTCCAATGATAAATGATGATTCATTTACGAACGAAGTTATGACGCAAATTAATTTTGAAACGCTACAACCTAATGAAAATATAAAAACAAACTCATTAAAGAGAACGATTATTCACTACATAATTGCAACCGCAGCTACAATTATTTTTATGGTAAGTGGTTTATTCCAATATATTTTCACAGCGACATCCAATTTCGAGAAATCTTCAAAACATAACGAGTCTTCTATCTCACAACAAATTGTAAACAAATCAGTAGACACATCAAAAAAGGACGGAGGTTCAAAGCATGAATAAAAATCCCTTTTTAGCACTTGTATTAGGGCTAATTCCTGGGCTTGGACATTTATATTTAAAGAAGTTTGGACGGTTTATTTTATATGGTGGAGGAGCTTTATTACTATTTTCCATTGCAGTTTTTTGCGTAGTAGAATTAATAGCGCGCGAACTTGCTTTTCTTTCTCTATTTTTACTAGCCGTGTTATGGGTGGTCAACTTACTAGATTTAGTTATCACAATTATTAACCAATCGAAAAAACAAGCAACCGGAGAATTGACAGAGTCCTCTAAAGAGAGCGAACGATTTTATATCATTCTTCTTTCCATCATCCCTGGACTTGGTCATTTTCAATTAGGACTTATGCAACGTGGCCTTACATTTTTAGTAGCTTGTACAGGAATCGGAAGTATGATCATTTTCGTTGCTCTTTTAACATCTCAAGAAAGTTTTCTTATCTTTCTCGTGACGTTACCTGTTTTATGGATTTATAATTTCTTCGATGTTGTTCAGCAACTCCAGAAAAAAGAACGTGGTGAGCAATTAATTGATCGTACCATTTTCGAAGATTTTGAAGAGCACCGTGAACAAGGAAAAAAAAGTAAAACTTTCGCTTCTATTTTAGCGATGTTTCCTGGAGCAGGACATATGTATTTAGGCTTACAGCGCCGTGGTCTTCAGCTTATGGCAGCCTTTTTACTTTCAATATATTTGCTCGATTTATTAAGACTTTCAGCGTTTTTATTTTTAGTACCCATCATTTGGTTCTATAGCTTTTTTGACGCTTTACAACAAACTGCAAAGTATGGGAAAGAACGTGTAAATGACGAACCTATCATTGATTATTTTATCAATCATCAAAGATGGATCGGTATCGGGTTAATTGCACTCGGTGGTTATTATTTATTAGATCAAACAGTCCTTCCTATTTTGAATGATTACTTCGCAAGTATATTTAACATTCATCTTAGCGAGCTGTATTATCGCTATTTCCAAACATCTATCGTTGCACTCCTCTTAATTGGTGGCGGCTTTAAATTATTACTTGGAAATAAAGAAAATAAAGGTGGTACAAAAGAATGAGAACATGGCGCGTTGGAACATTTTCAATGGGGCTTTCTATTATTGCATTAGGTTGCTTCTTACTATTTTCAGTTATAAAAGGTACTGAGGTATTAGATTCCTTAACCGCATGGTGGCCTGTTTTACTTATTATACTTGGCGTGGAAATTTTACTTTACCTACTATTTTCTAAGAAGGAACAATCATTTATTAAATATGATATTTTTAGTATTTTCTTTATCGGTGTTTTAGGAAGTGTTGGCATTGCTTTTTACTGTTTATTATCAACTGGATTGCTAGAAGAAGTTCGCTACGCCATTCATACAACTAGACAAACGAACACGATTCCAGAAAGCAAACTTAGCATTCCTGAATCTATCAATAAAATTGTCGTAGATGCAGGTACAGACAACCATCCTCTAACGATAGACGGAAGAAACTCAAATGAAGTTAGCCTTCTTGGAACATATGAAATGACAACAAAAGGAAATGAAAAACCAAATTTAAAACAAGAAGATTTTCTTTCAGTTCAAACGACCGGAGAAACAATGTATATAACATTAAAGTCGTTACCGTTTCATCAAAGACTGTTTGGTCATGAACCACGCGTAAAGCCGACACTTGTACTACCGCAAACGAAACATGTAGAAATTCGTGCTTCTAATCGCGATCTTTCTCTTTATCCAGGTCAATTACAAAACAATTGGTTTGTACAAGAAAGCTCAGGTGTATCTGTTCATTTAATAAAAGAAAGTGACATCTCTCTAACAGCAGTAACAAACCAAAAAGAAGCTATCGGAAATACACCTTGGGAACAAGTAGAAAATTTAACGAAAAAAGAAAATAATTCTTCAGAAGAAAATCCAGAATTCAACGGGCAAGAACATTGGTATAAAAATTCGATTAAAACTGGAAATGGAACGTACAAGTTAAATATTGAGAAAGCTTACAATTTAAATATGAGCGTTATTGAAAAATAAAAAAACCTTCCGCAATTGCGGAAGGTTTTTCTCATATAATCGCTTTAATTCCCTCTAACACTAAGCCAATCATAAATCCGCAAACAGCTCCGTTTACTCGGATCCATTGCAAATCTTTACCGACGTTATTTTCAATCATTTCAATTAACGTTTTATCATCTAACTTATCAAGATTTTCTTGCACAAGCTTTCCGATTTTCGAATGGTTATTCTCAACAAGCTTCACAACTTGTTTTTGTAACCAATCTTCTATTTTTTGAACAGTCACTTCGTCATCTTTTATTTTATTCATTTGTTTTTGTAAAAATGGAATAACATACTTATCCGCAAATTCTTCATTGTTTACAAAGACAACTGCTTTTTGCTGCACTTGTTCCAGCATCTCTTTAATTTTGTCAGTAGCGTTCCAATTGGCAATCCACTTTTCTTTCCATTTTTCTAATTCCTGTAGCAACGCTTCATTTTCTTTTACATTTATAATTTCTTGACGAATTTTCGCTAATATAAGTTGTCTCGTGCTATTATCAGCATCTTGTAAGCTGCTAATATTACTAATAATAAACTTCTGCAAAATACCGCCAATTTTATCTTCATCTACAATATTCATAAATGATTTCAAAGTAAACTGCAAGAATCCATCTACTTTTATATTTTCCATCGCCTTCATACCTAAGCTTCCGAGTTGGTAACGCGCTTCATCTTGCGCTGTCCAGTCTTTCACTTTTACTAATATGTAATCAAGTGTCTTTTCATCATATTCTTGCACAACTAATTGATCAACAAGCACTTGTAAAATGTTACTTGTATTCATTGTGTGCAAATATGTTTTTAATTCTTTTTCAATAATAACCGCTAATTTTTCCGTATCTATTGAAACAATCGCTTTCTCCGCAATCGTTACAATCCCTTTTTTCACAGCATCAGACTGCATTTCTCTCTCTGCAATTTGCAGCACCATTTGTGCTAATTGCATTTCTTTTACTTTATTCGTAATACTTTCTTTCGTTAGCCACTCATTTTCTAACGTATTGATGAGCCCTTTCGTTACTCGTTTACGATTTTTCGGTAACAAAGCTGTATGCGGAATTGGAATTCCCATCGGGTGACGGAATAATGCTGTAACTGCGAACCAATCTGCAAGCCCGCCGACTAACCCAGCTTCAAATCCACCTTGAATAATCTCACCAGCTACCGACCCTTGAAAAGGAATAGAAGCCGCAAAACCTACCCCCATAACCCCAAGCGAAATACCCGCTATATATTTAGTCTGTAATGACATCGTATACACATCCTCTTATTATGTAAAATAAAGCTTTTTTGTTATATTTATTCGATCTTAGTAATCCTTTATATCTATACTATAAAGAACATATGTGAAAATAACAAAGATTTTTATGTACATGAAAAAATGAGACTATAACTAGCCTCATTTTCCTTACAGTATTAATTCTAAACCTTTCTTATAATACCCATTCATCACATCTTCTGGAACCATACTACCGCCAGTTCCCCACACAATATGAGTACCTTTCTTCATCTTCTCTGTTAACTGTTGTTTTTGTAAATAATCATCTTCTGCACATACTTTCACTGGTCCTATCATACCAGCTAATGCAGAAGGCTCTAAATAAATCTTTTCCGTATCAGCTAGTTCTTTTAATAATCTATATAACTCTTCATCACTTACTGTGTAATTTCCACTCAAAAATGGTTCTATCGTTTTACCGACAAATCCAGACGGTCTTCCTACCGCTAGTCCGTCCGCGTCTGTTACATTATCAATCCCGATATCTTGAACGGCAATTTTATCATGAAGTCCTGTCATTAAACCGAGTAACATGCATGGAGAATGCGTAGGCTCGGCAAAGAAACAGTGTACGTTGTCTTTATACAATAACTTTAAACCAAATGCGACTCCGCCAGGCCCGCCCCCTACTCCGCATGGTAGATAAACGAATAAGGGATGTTCTTCGTCTACTACAATCTCTAACTCGTCTAATTGTTTTTGTAAACGCGAGGCTGCGACTGCGTATCCTAAAAATAAATCATGCGAGTTTTCATCATCTACAAAATAACAGCTAGGATCAGCATCTGCTTGCCTTCTTCCTTCTTCTACAGCTTTACTATAATCAGCTTCATATTCAATAACATTTACACCTTTACTTCTTAATAAATCTTTTTTCCATTGTTTCGCGTCTGCTGACATATGAACCGTTACGTTAAAACCTAGTTTCGCACTCATAATCCCAATGCTTAGCCCTAAATTACCTGTAGAACCTACAGCAATTGAGTATTTTGCAAAAAACTCTCTACATGTATCACTATCTAAAATGGAATAATCATCTTCTTCTGTTAACATACCATGCTGCAAAGCTAATTGTTCAGCATGTTTCAACACTTCATAAATGCCGCCTCTAGCTTTAATTGATCCTGATATTGGGAGATGGCTATCACATTTTAATAATAATTCTCCTAAAATAGGTTGCTCGTAATTTTTCTCTAAAGCTTGTTTCATAGAAGGGATTTTCAATAAAGGTGATTCAATGATGCCTTTCGTCTCTTTCGTTTCAGGAAAAACTTTCGCAATGTATGATGCAAAACGCTTTAACCTCTCCTCCGCATCTTTTACATTCTCTTCACTGAGTGGCGAATCTTTTATTGCCGTTTCATACTTTTCCATGTTCGGATTCACCCAAAACACTTCTTCTGTTGCGATTAATTTATTTAATAGTGGATATTCCTCTTTTAATTTCTCTATTCCCTTCATTTCTCTTCCTCCTCATCACCTTGTAGCTTACGATTTAATAAATTATAATTAAATTAATTTTAATATAGTTTAACATAAATTTTTCACTTTAGTTAATTTTAATTTAATTTATTTAAATATAATTTAATAATTAGTAAGGAGATTTTCATTATGGAAAATATAGATATTGGTAAAAAAATTGAAAAACAAAGAAAAGAAAAAGGTTTAACGAGTAAAGAACTTGCAAAGATGGCTGATATTACACCATCTATGTTAAGTCAAATTGAGCGTGGATCTGCTAACCCTTCTATCCAAACATTAAAAGTACTCGCTAAAGCTCTTGATGTTCCAACATTTAGCTTTTTACTTGAAGATACAAATACAGACGATTTAATTGTACGTTCTCATAAACGAAAAAAAATGATTATCGATAATTTATCATATGAAATGCTATCACCTGATTTCACAGGAAATTTAGCAACAGCAATTATGACCGTCCCGCCGAATACAGCTTCGTCAGAAAATGTGCTAGAACATAAAGGTGAAGAATTAGCATATGTATTAGAAGGGAAAATCACATTACATTTAAATGAAGAAGAGTACATATTAGAAACGGGTGATAGCGTAAAAATACCCGCTTATTTAAAACATAAATGGGTAAATCAAT
The DNA here is from genome assembly GCF_027715825.1 of Bacillus cereus group sp. Bc061. Taxonomy (NCBI): domain Bacteria; kingdom Bacillati; phylum Bacillota; class Bacilli; order Caryophanales; family Bacillaceae; genus Bacillus; species Bacillus cereus group sp. Bc061. The sequence goes on along the minus strand of NZ_JAQFTZ010000001.1, from coordinate 337,329 downwards.
TCGAGAAAAATGCCATTGTTTTATTTTCTGTTACTCCGCCGATTTTTTAATAGATGTAATAAAAATAGCCACGTGCGGATTCCTCCGTACATGGCTATTTTTATCTTTTCGGCACGAACAAAATCCCTAAACTCATAACACAAAAACTTAGTATTTGCTGCATCGATAAACCAAATAGAACAGAATTCTGTTCACTAACAAGCGAAATAATAATATGAGCAAACCCCTCAATAATTAGAAAAACACTTATATTCTTTCCATTTCCAAGCCTTTCATTTTTCATCCATAACAAGCCCACTATACAAAGAGCCAGAATGATCTCGTATACGAATATAGGATGATATAAAAAATTAGATTCATATACTTTCACACCCCAAGGCAATGTCGTTTGTACTCCTACTTTTTGGTGGAATAGAAAATAAAAAATAATACTCATACATAGCGCAATAGGTAATGCATCAAGTAAAGTACGAAGCGAAAATTGCCCCTTTTTACTTTTCGAAACAATGTATACACTTGCAATTATGCATCCTACTACAATATGTTTCGTACTTCCTATAGCTAATAATGCTTGCAGTGGCGACCTAATAGCCCATACTGGATTTAAAATTGCCGGTGCAAATTTCCATACAAATACGATGATAAGAAAAGCATTTGTTACTGCATCCATCATTTTTTCATATGGTACACTTTCGTTCTTCATCTTTCGTTTCATCAACATAAATCCAAATAAACTTCCAATTATAAGAGATACGGGTTGTAACCTCACGATCCACTCCATCACTATGAAATCCCCTCTTAACTCTCAATTAATTTCTTGAATTTCTCTTCTAATTGATCTGGAGGTAGTACGCCTCGTACTTGCTCTACGATAATTCCATCTTTATTAACAAAAAATGTCGTTGGTAAAGAAAACACTTTATAATCTAATCCGGCTACTCCGTCCATATCTAGTAAAACAGGAAACTTAAATCCGTGACGATCCGCAAAAGCGCTCGCTTCTTGCACTGGATCTCCTATTGTTGCATTTACCGCAAAGATTTCAACATCCTTTTTATATTTATCATACATACGAACTAAGTCAGGTGCCTCCATTTCACATGGACCACACCATGATGCCCAAAAATTAATAAGATATGGTTTACCTTTTGCATCATTTAACGAATACAGCTTCCCGTCTAATCCTTTTAATGTTATGTCTGGTGCTTTAAATCCTACTTGTGGTAATACTTCTGTTTTCTGTAATTCCGCTTGTTTCGCTTTTCTTTCTTTTTCTTCTTTCTTTGCATTATAAAAATTAACTCCGGCCCAAATTAGTGCTCCGGCTAGTATAATAGCAATTAGTTTCTTCACTTTTCTTCCTCCCAAAACACTACATAAAGTAGTGTTAATTCTTAAAAAAAAGAGGCTATATGCACTCTCCGACAATCAGTACAACCGACATACAGAATAAACCTAATGTTACATATACCGAATTCGTATGTAACGGAATAGTAAGCTTAACAACTTTTTCATGTAACACTTGCTCGATTCGTAAATTTATTGCTGTTTTTGCAAATGAAGCTGTAACACATCGATTTTCCATTGTCTTTATTTTAATTAATTTTAATAACGCGCTACCTAACTCAAACGAAGACTCCATTTTTTGCATCGCATATTTATCAGCAGCTAGCTCCTGATACGTGTGATACCGCTGTAACAACCCTTTTAATATCGGTATGTACATCATTCCTTCTGCTAATAACGTAAAACAAAATAATTTTAGCGGATCTCGATTGTTTTGATGATATTCTTCATGAAAAATAATCGCATCCATTTCTTCATCTGAAAATGTTTGAAGCATCCCTTCTGACATGACAATTTTCGGACGAAATAACCCAATTGTAAATGCCGCAACTTCCGCAGTCGGCAATATATATATTTGTTTTCCTTTTCGAACGAAAGGAATAAGTACTTTTTGTAATCTTTTAGTATCGAAAAATTGTCGCCACATTCTTTTGCACACGATAAACACTGTAAGTAGTAGAAATCCAGCGATTATAATACGAATGAGCGATAATTCTTTCATATGTTTTTCTAACTGAAACAAGCAAAAATTTGAAAGAAAGAACGCCTTATTTTGAAAAAGAAATGGATATGTAACGTAATACACTAACATACTGAAAAAGACGGTACTAACAATTACTGCTAACAATACGATTTTACGCATTTGCCATTTCATTTCATTAATCCTCTTTTTTTAACTGACTCAATTTATCTTCTAACTTTTTTATTAAAGTCGGATCAACTTGCTCTAACTCATCTAGCATATGATTTACAACCAAATCTCCAAATTCCCCCATCAATTCCTGTGTCATTTTCTTCGTTTGATTGGATAAGAATTCTTCTTTTGTTTGTACAGCACGATATATGCCACTTCTTTTCACAGTCTGTTTTTCTAAATGTAATTTCTCTACTAACCTGTTCATAACTGTCATCACAGTATTAAAATTCACAGGTGATTCTTCGCTTAATTTCTGCTGTACTTCTTTAATCGTAATACCCTCGCTAGACCAAACAATCTCCATAATTTTTGCTTCAAGCGGTCCAAAGAAATGATTTAACCCTTGCTCATTTAGCTTATAGTTTTGAGTAAACATCATGCGTCTCCTTTCACACTACGAATTGTAGTATAAATTAATTGAAAGGTCAAACGTAGATGATATATACGAAAATGAACTACCTATAAATACATAGGCAATTCCATTCATTTTAAACCTAATTTTTCTCCAAATGTATCAAAGAGATACTGCTCTAATATTTGTACACTAAATTTCTCATTACGCCCAAGTGCAAACAATTCCCGATTTTTCGCTACGATCGTATCTAACGGGATAACGACATTATCTACTATTTTTGTAATTTCAATGATGTTACTTTTTACATTTACCTCTGTTTTAAATTCAATGTTTTCTAATACGATATGCGAGCGTCTTCCTGATGCAAAAAAAGTAAAGTTAGGATTTTTATAAATACCAATTTCACTCTCTAGCGGATATAAATACTGAAAAATGATATCTCTATGTCCATCTTTTATTATTTTTTCATCCTTCTCATCATCCAAGTATTCCTTCACCTTCGTTGTAAATTCGAATCGAAAATCCACTTTTCTCACGCTCCCTCTTTGTATTTTTATATTAAATAAATATATTGAAATAATTTTACCATATTGTAATACAAGTTCCTATTAAAAGTAAAAACTCATTTGTAAAATCTCTATTATTGCCGATTCCTTTTTAAAGGATAAGTACTCATTCAATATGAATACATGCTTCTTTATATCCATTTAAACATATTGTTTCCATATTTTGAAACAATAGTATGAAGTATTATATATTAATAAATTGTTTCTAATTCATTTCTCAATATAACCAGCCTTTGCTTTACTATTCCGATATATTCAAACTATATTTTCTACTTAATCATTACATCGCAGAAGGAATGTAACTCTCTTCTATCGAATTTTTATATAACGAAAATGATTAGGTGGTGCTTTACTATGAAATTAGCTGTCATTGGTGGCGGTGATTTACAAGATTCAAATCACTCGCCTATTAATGAGCGACTTATAGAATTAACAAATAAACAGTATCCGAAAGTATTATTCATTCCTACAGCTAGTCATGATGATGAAAGCTATATAAAATTATTTTTAGACACATTCGAAAAACAATTACACTGTGACGTACAAATTTTACGTATTATAGCCGATACACCTTCTAAATATGAAATAGACGAAATGATTCAGTCTGCTGATTTAATTTATCTCAGTGGCGGAAACTATATTCAAATGATTTCAGAATGGAAAGAACATAAGCTCGATGAAAAATTACTATCGGCTCTGCAGCAAGGAACGCTCATTGCAGGGTGTAGCGCTGGTGCTATGTGCTGGTTCACATCTAGCATCCGCTCAGATTATGAAGGTTCCGGTTATATAGAGAGCAACGGCTGGGGAATTGTGAACAAAAGGTTTTGTCCACATTATAATCAATTAAATAGAATGAACGCCTTCCATTCCTTTTTACAAAATCATCAAGGGAATATAGAAGGCATTGCACTAGAGGATAATTGTGCCTTATATATTACAGAAGAATCTTTTGAAATTATCGGTGAACCAGAAAAAGCGTGGGAGTTTTATATGAGTGATAACAAACTCATTAGACAACATTTTGATATTACTTTAAAAAGCTATTTGTAACCTACACTTACAAAAAATGTCCCTAAGTATAATAACTTAGGGACATTTTCAATATTTAACTCACTAATCGTGTAATTCGTTTCTTCTGCCATGAAAGCTTATAATATGCATATTGTAGTATTAAACTGACAATAAACGCTGCTGGGTACCCAATCCATATCCCTTCTATGCCAAGACTTGTATGGTAAGAAAGGTAATACGCTACAGGTACTTCTACAAGCCATATTGATACGACGCCGATAACAGTTGGCCATAATACTGTACCACTCGCTCGCATTGTCGCACTAATAATTTGCGCATGCCCGAAAATTAAATAACTCCATAATGTAATCATAACTAGGCTATGAGCAATTTCAATTGTAGTTTGACTCGTTAAAAATAGTGATAGAATGTCTCTTGAGAACAAGTAAATGAGAGATATTAGCACACCACCGATGACGTAGTTCATAATAATTCCGGCCTTCACAACTTTCTGCAATCGATCAAATTGATTCGCACCAATTGATTGGGCAGCAAAAATGGAGACTGTAATACCAAGACTAACTGCTGGCATTTGCACATAACTTGCAACTTGGTTCACAACGCCATAAGCTGCTGTTGCATCCGAACCGTAACGATTTACAAACGCGATTACCGCAATTTCTGATAATGAAACTAATATCATATTAATACTCGCTGGAATACCAAGTCGTAGTAAAAGCTTTAATAACCCCCAATCCATTCGAAGATATTTCCTTACCGTACTATCTAATTGTAGTGGGTGATTTTTTTTCTTTAAATACACTAACATGACAATAAACGTAATAACTGTAGATATAACAGAAGCATAGGCTGCTCCATACACATCTAATTTTGGAGCACCTAACCATCCAAAAATAAGGATTGGTAATAAGATCATATTTAGCGCTGTACTTACAATTAAAAAGTAAAATGGCGTTTTAGAATCTCCTGTACCTCTCATAAACGTTGTGTATGCGAAATATAAAAATAAGATTGGCATCGATATAAATAAAATACGTGCATAATGTACACTTATTTCAATAATATTTTCTGGCGTCCCCATAAGGCGCATAATATCCATCGCAAAAATACTACCTACTATCGCTAACACAACTCCAATAATAAAGGTAAATGTTAGCGTCGTACCAACAATCGCTTTTAAACGATCTTCGTTTTTTGCCCCAAACGCCTGACCAATTAAAATGGAACTCCCTGAACCAATACCAATTACGAATGAAACAAGTAAGAAAAATAATGGGAAGAATGCCGATATGGCCGCTAAATCATTCACTCCAAGCCATCTTCCTACTACTACCATACCGAATAATTGTCCAACTGATTGTAGTACATTACTTAATAGTAACGGTACTAAAAACATGGACATCGATTTCCAAATCGGTTTACTCTCACTTTCTAACTTATGTGACTCCGCACCTTCTTTATTGTTATTTGTAGGTGGTTTCAAATTTCATTTCTCCTTTTATTAAAAATCTGTTTTTCAACTTCTATCTCTTTGTATAGTTGTTATAACGATGTGCTTCTATTCATTTTCTTGTCCCTATATTATAACTTCACCCAATATTGGCTTCCATCAGCTGTTCTATCTAAAAACCCGTATTCGATTAAATATCTTCTCAAAGTTACAAAATCCGGATATACGCTTTCTATAATAGCATTTACTTCTTTTTCAGTGTACTTTTTATGACTATCAAACTTCGTCACTAAATGACGTAATATAATTAATTTACGCTTTTGCTTTTTTGGAAATTTAGAAAGCGGTCCATCTAATCCCTCTGTAAAATGTGTTTTTAACACTTCATCATTTTCTTCTTCTGTAATATTGTAACGATCATCTACCATCGTTGCTGTTCTATGAATGGGTACAAATTTCGTTTGTACTTTTGATTTTTCTTCTGACAGTTCCATTAACGCTAAAAACACTTTCGCTTGCTTCATTTTCTCTCGAAGTGTAAACCGATGATTGCGGATAGTTGAAGTACTTCCGCCATCCATCTCTTTCACAATCTCTTTATCATTCAGCCCCATATGGAAAAACTGAACCATCTTCTTTTGCAAATCCGTTAAACCCGTATACTTCTTATCAAGGTTTAATAAATAGTCAAACATAGATGTATGTTCGTTTTGCACATGCAATTGTACAAACTTCTCTGCTTCATACAAAACTTGATTATCTTGATAAATAACACCCTTAATAAACGTTTCTCCACAAGCTAAACAAATATACTCTTCCGTTTCCTCATCAAACACATACCCTTTTTTCAATTCCTCTACCGATGCATCCCAAAACTTCTCTGAAATATCGCTCATACTAAACACTCCTTTAAAATGTCCGTTTTAAAATAAACAAATTCCAATAACGTTTATTAACACTTCATCATCTTAACATAAACGAAATAAACATTTCAATGTTTCGTTTACCTATTTTTCAAACCTTTATAAAAAATGTCTATAAAATATTCTTTAAAAAGGACATGAAGCAATAAAAAGCGAATGTATTTAATAAATAAATTACGATAGGATGTGAAACAAAACATGACTATTCTGCACGACCCTTGGTTTACTGTTAAACAAATTGCCCAAAATACATATGCAATTAGTGAATATGGAGATTGGGAGAAAGTACATTCAATTTTAACTACAAAAAAGGTGTTTCCGTATAAGAAAACACCTTTTACTTTTTATATATTCTATTTAAAGTCTCAACTAAAACCTTACTTGCTTGTACAAATGTATGCTTTCGGTTTCTATCTTCAACAAATGTATTAGCACAACTCCCCATAATCATCATACAACTAATTATGACTAACACTATCTTTCTATTCTTGTAAGTCACTTCATGCCACTCCACTATTACAAAACTTCTTTTGAATGTATCCCATCAAGAAATTTTACATGAATAATAAAACGTGTGAATATGCAATTATGCATATTCACACGTTTTATTACAATGTTATGATTTAATTTAGTTAAAGTACACGTATACCGAGGTGACTAACTTGAAATTTAAAGCGAAAAAAAATCCATTTCACGTTATTTTTATTACATTATTTATCATGATTTTTTTCATTTCACTATTTTTCCAAAATGAAAATTCTATTTTTTTCACCCTCATGATGCTGCTAAATATCGTGAATCTTTCTTCATTCTATTTCTCTCACTACAACGTAACAGAATCATCTCTTTTCGTAAAACATGGTTTCATACTACGTACTGAAATTCCCTTTGAAGATATTCGCCACATTAAATACTCTGGTAAAAAACTTCATTCAAAGAAATGGACTAGACAGCAATTAGAAATCCATTATAATTTATTCGACTCTGTGACAACTTTCGTACCACAAGAAGAAGAAACATTCATTGCACTTTTAAAAGAAAACTGCCCACATATGAAAATATTGAATATGTCTGCTAACAAATAATATATTTTGGCATTTACAGTAATAAAAAAACCAAGATTCTAAACAAAGAATCTTGGCGTTTTTATTACTCTTTCGGAGCAATCATTTTTTTCGGATCGACAATTTCATCAAATTGTGCTTCTGTTAGTAATCCAGATTGCAATGCTGCTTCTTTTAAAGTTAACCCTTGTTTATGAGCATGCTTCGCAATTTTCGCTGCATTTTCATATCCGATATGCGGATTTAATGCTGTAACAAGCATTAATGAACGATTCACATTCTCTTTAATGACTTCTTCATCTGCTTCAATACCAACTGCACAATTATCATTAAATGAAACAATTGCATCTGCTAATAAGTGAGCAGATTGTAAGAAGTTATATGCAATAACAGGTTTAAATACATTTAACTCAAAATTGCCTTGGCTCGCTGCAAATCCGATTGTTGCGTCATTTCCCATCACTTGTGCTACAACCATCGTTAACGCTTCACTTTGCGTTGGATTTACTTTACCTGGCATAATAGAGCTTCCTGGCTCATTTGCTGGAATAATAATTTCTCCTAGCCCACTACGTGGACCACTTGCCAGCCAGCGCACATCGTTAGCAATTTTCATTAAATCCGCTGCTAATGCTTTTAATGCCCCATGCGTATATACAACTTCATCATGACTCGTTAATGCATGGAATTTATTTGGTGCAGAAATAAATTGCTTACCTGTAAATTGGCTAATTTCCTCAGATACCATCTCACCAAATTTAGGATGGGCGTTTATACCTGTTCCAACTGCAGTACCACCAATCGCAAGCTCTTTCATATATGTATTGCTCTCTGCAATCATACGCTCTGTTTTTTCAAGCATACGGTGCCATCCACTAATTTCTTGTCCTAATGTTAACGGTGTCGCATCTTGTAAATGTGTACGACCAATTTTTATAATATGTTCAAATGCTTTTACTTTTTCTGCTAACGTTTCTTTTAATTTCGTAATTGCTGGTAACACGTGATTTTCTACTGCGAGTACACATGCTACATGAAGCGCAGTTGGGAAAGTATCATTTGAACTTTGAGACATGTTCACATCATCATTCGGATGAATATGTACGTCAAATCCTTTCTCTTTCAAAATTTGATTCCCTCGGTTTGCAATTACTTCATTCACATTCATGTTTGACTGAGTACCACTACCTGTTTGCCATACGACAAGTGGAAAATGTTCATTCCATTTCCCTGCTATCACTTCGTCAGCTGCTGTCACAATTGCTTCTGCTTTTTCTTCTGATAGCTTTCCTAATTTTTTATTAGTAAGTGCTGCACTCTTCTTTAAAATGGCAAATGCTTTTACAATTTCAAGCGGCATTTGCTCTGTTCCAATCGGGAAGTTTTCTTTACTACGTTGTGTTTGTGCTGCCCATAATTTATCAGCTGGAACTTTAATTTCTCCTAATGTATCTCTTTCAATTCTGTACTCCATGTTTTCATCCCCTTGAAAATATAATACCTACATTTCTTATAATAACAGACTTCCCTTTAAATGATAAGAATTCTCACTCATATAAATAGATATTTTATATTTATTTTAAAAACTCCTCTTGACCTAAACTTAAGTTTAGGTTGTATTCTTTCCTTTGTAACCTACTATAACAATACTGGAGGAATTCAATATGAAAAAGTATGTTTTCATAATAAAAAATCACCTTCTACAACACGTAGAAGGTGATTTTTTATTATGACGCTTCTTTTCCTTTTTCAGCATCATCTACATACCAAATGAACTTGCCTGTATATCCGTAAATAACTGCTAAAATTAACGATACGAAGCTTAACCACATAAATGGAATGTATGATATCGTCGCAACACCTAAAATACCAGCCATAAAAATACCGTTATCCGACCATGGAACCATACCTGAAGTTAATGTTCCACCTACTTCTGAGTTACGCGCTAATACGCGGCGGTCGATTTTTAGTTTATCATAACTTTCTTGCATAATTTTCGGTGTTAAAATAAGTGATACGTACATCGCACATCCAAATATGTTCGCTAAAAATGCAACGATTAATGTAGATAATGTTACATTACCAGCAGAATTTAATTTCTTTTCGAATTTTGATACGATTACTTTTAAAACACCTAATTTTTCAAGTAATCCACCAAACCCTAAACCGAAAATAATTACGGCTACTGAACCGAGCATACCGTTAATTCCGCCACGGTTTAATAACTTATCGACAAACTCAACGCCTGATTGAATTGAGAATCCGTTATATGCTGTTCCAATTGCGTCTCCAAAGTGCATTCCTTGGAAAACAGTTGCCCAAATTGCGCCAAGTAAAGCTCCCATTGCAATTGTAGGCATAGAAGGCTTCTTCATTGCTAATAGGACAATGACAATAATCGCCGGAACTAACATCCATATTTTAATATCAAAGTGTTTTAATAATGATTCCTTTAAAAATTCTACTCGATTTAAATCTACGTTATCTCCGCCATACATCCAACCAGCTACAGTAAACATAATGCTAGTAATAATATACGCTGGAACGTCTAATACAAGCATAGCTCGTACGTGTGCAATAACATCTACTTTTGCCATAGATGCTGCAAGTACTGTACTATCAGAAAGTGGCGATAATTTATCCCCGAAATAAGCACCTGAAAGAACTGCACCAGCAACAAGTGGTAATGGTAACCCAAGACCTTCACCAATCGCCATCATAGCAATACCTGCTGTTCCTACCGTTCCCCAAGATGTTCCTGTTGCGATAGAAGTGATCGAACAAATAATTAATGTTGCTAATAGGAATATACTAGGGTGAATAAATTCTAATCCATAATAAATTAATGTTGGTACTATCCCACCAGCAATCCATGTTCCAATTAAAGCACCTACTGCAACTAAAATGAGTATTGCTTCTAATCCGTTAGAAATCCCTTTCGTAATTGCATCTTGCAATTCTTGATAACGAAATCCTAATCTTAATCCAAGCGCAATTACTAAAAACCATGAAATAAATAGCGCTAATTGAATTGGGAGATCAAAAATCGTTTGGAAGGAAAAGACAACAGCAAGAAATAATAATAAAAGAACTATGATTTCTAGCATCGATGGTAATCTTACACTTTTCATTTTTTTCTCTCCTTACAAGTCGATAACATGACGTGTGTCGTCTTACATGTATGTAATATACAATTAGCGAAGACAAAACAAAATTTTCATATTATTTCGATTTATTTTTCCAGTATAATATATTGGACACCTTTTCTATTGTAAAAGTAGATGCTACTTTTCGCAATGGAAAATATAAAAAATGTTACATTTTTTATATTTAACAATCAAAGAGTAACTTTTTTAATATTTGCCAACATAAAACTTTTTACTATTATCCTCACCGTTTAAAGGAATATCATTATTCCCCACACAAAAAAGCACGCATCATTCAAATGATGCATGCTCCACTTTTATTTATACATATTTTGTATTTCTTCTTTATTTTGAAGTATTTCCACAAACTTATCGCTACAACCTTTCGGAAATAATACGCCGAGTCCATATGAATGCTGGAACTGAAAATGAGGGTGCTTTGCTGTGACTTCATCCCAAAACTTATACACGCCGAAGTTTCGATCTTTCACCTCAATATCATGAAATAACACAATACCGTTATTCGCAAGTTTCGGTAACCATGTTTTATAATCATGAGAAACTGCTTCATACGTATGATAGCCATCAATATGCAACAAATTTATCGTTCCATCTTGAAATTGATCAACAGCCTCATCAAAAGTAGATTTAATTAAATTACCTATATTGGGATAGCTCATTTTCACCACTTTATCTACAATTTGGAAAACACCTTCTCCATATGGACCTGTATGCCCGTCTCCTGTCCAAGTATCTACAGCATAACATTTTGTAGCTAATCCCCCATCCTTTACCCCTTGACAAAAACTGAAAAAAGAAGCGCCTAAATGTGTACCTAGCTCAACTAATATTTCTGGTTTTTCAAATCTTACTAAATCGTATGCGAACTCCAAATGCCCAAGCCACGCAGTATTCGCACGAATAAATGGACTAAAATTATCAAATTCAAATGTTGGTTTATGAGTAACCCAGTTCATCGCGTATCTCCTTCTACACATATTTTTAACAAACCAAATTACTCTTATCTTTATTTTTTTATCCGCTTGATTATGATTTAATTTTATAATTTTCTCTCACTTTATTTAACCTGCTCGCTTGTATCGTAAATATAATTAGAACTATTCAATTCTCCACCATACAACACAGAAATTTCAGTTTATTTTTTATTTATTTCGTGATATATTGCATATTGTATATAATATATTTTCTGAAAGGAGGACTCTATACATGATGGATCCAAATCGTTTAAAAGGAATCATTATGGTTGTCATCGGTGCTTGTTTATGGGGCTTGTCCGGAACAGCTGCACAACAACTTTTTCAATATGACAATATTTCTACTGAATGGTTAGTTACAATTCGATTGCTTATATCGGGCGTTATCTTACTCATTATTTCATCATTCGGAACGAGAAAAAAAGAAATATTCAGCATATGGAAACAAAGATCTGATGCTACTAAAATGATATTGTTTGGCCTATTCGGTATGCTTGCTGTACAATACACGTACTTCGCTTCTATTAAAGAAGGAAATGCTGCCGTTGCAACATTATTGCAATATTTAGCTCCTATATTTATTACTGTATACTTACTTTTCAAATGGAACGTTCGTCCATCAAAAATTGATTTTATTTCAATTGCCCTTTCATTAGTAGGCACTTTTCTCTTACTAACAAACGGGTCTGTTCATAACTTAGCTGTTTCTACACCAGCTATCGTTTGGGGTATTTTATCTGGATTATCTCTTGCTTTTTATAGTTTATATTCAAAAGAATTACTAGATAGATGGTCTTCCTCAGTTATCGTTGGATGGGGCATGATTATTGGGGGTATGGGTGTAACGATTGTACACTTTATTACTACGAAAGAATTCATTTTATTGTCAACGATGAAATATGTAAAACTAAATACCTTACCGCTCATCACATTTGTCATCATTTTCGGAACACTTATTGCCTTTTATTTATACTTAGACAGCATACGATACTTAACCCCGAAAGAAACGACATTATTCGGTTGTACAGAACCACTCGCAGCTATTATTTCTTCTGTACTTATATTACATGTACCGTTTCAATCTTTTCAGTTATTAGGGGCTTTTTGTGTCATTGTAATGGTGCTTATCTTAAGCCAAAAACCGGATGAAGGGAAACCTGAATTAAAGCTTGTTCATCAGAAAAAGGAAAATATACAATGAAAGGATTGAATTCACTATGCCTATCCCTCAAAATAATAAAAAACTAGGAAGAGTTTCAGCAAAATCACTCGTTTTAAATCAACTACAAGATTGGATTATTGAAGGTGTACTGAAGCCCGATGAAAAAATTAATGATGGGGAACTGGCTGAAGCACTAGGAGTAAGTAGAACACCTGTAAGAGAAGCACTTCAAATATTAGAGCTTTCTGGATTAGTGGAAATGGTACCTGGGCAAAAAACAAAAATTGCTCCTATTCAGTTAGACGACATACCTACTATTTATGAAACGATGGCTGGTCTTCACTCTATTATAGGTAAGCAAGCACTTCAAAACATTACAGACGCTGATCTGAAGCTACTTTCTGAAATAAATGATGACTTTCAGTACTCTATAGAGAAAAAAAACGCAAAACAAGCTTTAGAATTAGATATACAATTTCACAATGCAATTTCTTCTATTGCTAAAAATCAATATATTGAACCCTTTCTAGAAAATATGCAACTTCACGTCTTACGCCTTGAATATTTATTTTTCCAAAACTTTGTTCCAGCAAGTCAATCTATTGATGAACATCACGCTATCATTCAAGCACTGCAGAAGCAGGATGAAAAACAAATGGAACAAATGATGACTCAAAACTGGCTCCGTCCAATGAAAGAAATACAAAAAATAATTTCTACGAAATAGAAAGAGAGCTGGCTACATAAAATCGTAACCAGCTCTCTTTTTACTAATATATAGTTATGCCTGAATATTTGCATAATCTTCCATATCTTCGTATTCTTTTTCCAATTCCTCTAAAGACAGCTCGTATAATTGTCGATCGCGAATTTTAAACACACCTGCTCCAATTAACTCATCAATTAAATGCCTCTTACGATTTTCAACAGCAAAACGGAGTTGACTACTCATCTTTTAAAAAAACTCCTTTCTACGATTATTGAAAATGATAATCTTTATCAATTACCACTTTTGATTATAAAAGATGACTCTTTATAAGTAAAGTAATTTCATGAAATATTTACCTTACAAAGTATTTGTGGCCACATTATATATATGTATGCCGCGCGAAAAATGTTATGACACTTTTTCTTATCCTTTTTCTTTCATACTTTGCAAGTTGTCTCACTATGATGAAATTCACCATCTATTTCTACTTGAATGGTGACATGTTCTACATGAAACTTCTCTTTTAATACTTCCGTAGCCTCTTTTAATACACTTTGTGTTTCATTTCCTTTAATAATCAAGTGGCAAGTTAATACTTGAAAATCCGATGTGACAGACCATATGTGCAAATCATGAACTTCTTTTACAATCGTAATATTTAACAATGTACTTTTTACCTCTTCAACATTTATGTTCTGCGGTGCACCTTCCATTAATATATGGACCGTATCACGTGTTACACGCCATCCACTAATAATGACTAAAATAGACACAAGAATACTAGCAATCGCATCTGCAGCAGTCCATCCGAAAAATTTAATAAGTAACGCAGCAATTATCGCTCCGACTGATCCTAATAAATCGCCTAATACGTGTAAGAAAGCACTTCTTAAATTTAAATTACCCTTCACATCTCCGCCTCTCATTAATATCCCAGCTGATAAAATATTAATAAGCAGACCAAGTACAGCAATAATAAGCATTCCATTACTAGCAATCTCAACTGGCTCTTTAAAACGGCGAATTGCTTCAATAAAAATGTATATTGAAATGACAATAAGGACGACACCGTTACATAATGCCGCTAACATTTCGACTCGCTTATATCCATATGTTTTCGCAGTTGTTGCTGTTTTTTCTCCGAGTTTAAACGCAAGTAAACTTAAAGCTAAAGATACTGCATCACTTAGCATATGCCCCGCGTCAGATAGTAGTGCTAAGCTATTTGTTACAAATCCCCCAATAACTTCAGCAATCATAAAACTTGTTGTTAGTAAAAATGCAAGTAATAACGCTTTTTTATTATTAGAATTACCATGATTATGTGAATGCCCCATACTAATGCTCCTTTAAGGATAATATCTGTACATTAGTATGAAACAAACTCCCCATCTTTATCCCGCTTCCTCTGTATAAACACTTCGCTACATTTCAAACAAGTCCTTTTTCTCAACAAAAAATAAGACTACTTCTTTTTCAGCTTCATATTGTTTACTAATGAAAGAATTTTTAAGGAGGTTACGAAAATGAAACGTTTATTTCTCTGTATGGAACGTGAACTTGTTGTAGTGAAAGAACGATATGGTAACTATGAAGCGGCGTATCACTTACAAAATATGCAACCTACCTGTATCGCTGTTGATCCATTTCAAAAAAATCGTGTATATTGCGGCACTTTTGGACGAGGTCTCTGGTTAAGTGACGATAGCGGAGATTCATGGAGACCAATTGGGGATTCTTATCGTTACTTTGATTTTCCAAAAGAAGATGGTATTTTACATTCTTCGATCACTTCCATTACGATAAGCCCGAATGAACAAGTTAACGGATATGGCGTCGTTTATGTCGGCACAGAACCGAGCGCTTTATTCCGTTCAGAAAATGGTGGGGAAACGTGGACGGAACTAAAAAATATGAAATCATTATTATCTTCTTATACGTGGGCTTTCCCTCCTAGACCTTTTACTCATCACGTACGCTGGATTACGGTTGATCCAAACAATCCAAATACAATCCACGTTTCAATCGAAGCTGGTGCCGTTATTCAAAGTAACGATAAAGGGCATACATGGATTGATAAAAAATTCGGTGCTCCTATCGATGCTCATCAATTACTTATGCACCCTGAAGCCCCAAATCGCCTTTATGCATCATGTGGTGACGGATTTATGGGCGGACCTGATCGTGCATACCTTGAAAGTTATAACAGTGGCAACAGCTGGATTTCATGTAGTGACGGACTTGAGCATCATTACTTATACAGCATGGCTATCGATCCAGCTGATTGCGATACGATTCTCGTTTCCGCCGCGCCAAGTGCCGATCTTGCTCATCACCGTATTCCTTATGAATCTTATATTTATCGTAAAACGAAAGACACCCCGTTCCAGCAAGTACAGCAAGGACTACCATCTGCAATCGGTACAGTCATTTCAATGTTTGCGACAAACGAAGCAGAACCACATACATTTTACACTTTAAATAACAACGGCTTGTTTCAATCCAATGATAGCGGTGAATCGTGGGAACAACTAAACATTCCGTGGAAAGATGAGTATAAAACGCAGCATCCGCATGCATTACTTGTTACTACTCCTTAACGAAAAAGAGACTGCCTAATGTTTTAGGCGGTCTCTCTTCTATTTCTTTAAATCAATTACGATATCATCTAGAACAATATCTTTGCTCTTCGCTTCTTTTTTTGGTACTTCAATCTTCTTCTCGATTCCATTCACATACTCTACTCCACCATGATTTTCAGATGTATGCACTCGCAAGTGTACACGAGGTGTAACGATAAGCTTTGTTGCATTTTCGTTTAACTTTTGGAATGTGGAACTCCAATGGATATTGTAAGGATCGTTGCCACTTCCCCCATTTCCTTCACCCGAATAAATATTCCCTAAATCATCCTTAACCGTCAATTCAACATCTACACTATCCCATTCTTTCCTCGCGCCCTTAGAAACCTCTTGATTGTAATAAAGAATAAATGAAACTGGCGATATTGCGACCTTTTCCATATTTGCTTTTATACCTTCTTTTTCCGAACTCCCACCAATTGTTCTCTCTTTACTATCCACTGATTTTACAGTTAACGCGAAATTCCAATTACCTTGTATTGATTTTTTCCTATCTGGCATCTCTATTCCCTCTATATTCCATCTAAAGTTTACTTTGTCCTTTTGATTACTATCATGGTGCGTCGTTGTTACCATACCTACATACTTTTTTTCAGTAACTTTAGTCATTTTTCCACTTCCTGAACTACCATGAGCGTCCATTATATCCAATCCGCCTAATATGATAGGATCATCTCCTAAGTCTTGCTCACTTTCCAGTGAATACGTTATAGATAATGTTCTGCCATCAGAAATTACATCATTAATGGTAACCTTAACCCCATTACTCTCCCTCGTCATATTCAATTCAGTCGAAAACTCTTTATAATTTTCATATAACCCTGTTCTACCATTATCTAAAAATCGGAATATGTCACCTACTATTGGTAATCCTCCAGCGTATGTCGGAAATCCGATGCCAAGCATGGCAACCGATACGCCGACTAAAATAGATGCAGCAGCAACGCCTTTTTTCCAACTTTTCATCTTTTTCTTCGTACGCATCGATTGTTTTACATTGCGCTTTACTTTTTCTTTTTCAATTTCAGAAGCCTCAATTTCCTCAAGTTCTTTCTCATCTATATCAATATCATTTAATAGTTCATAAATGTCTTTCATATGACACTACCTCCAAAACTAATTTTCGTAGCATTTTGTTGTAGTTTCTTTTTTCCACGATACACACGATTATCTATCGCTGCCCGAGTTAACCCTAACTTGTCTCCTATTTCTTCTGTCTTCATACCAAGAAGATATTTCATAATGAACACCTTTTGATCTAACGGTTCTAATTGATTAATAAGCTTCAATAACTCTTCCCTATCTTCCATAACGATTAATTCATCTTCTGCTGACTTTTCCGTACTCATATGAAACTCATCCGAAATAATCTCTACTTTTTTAGTTGCCTTCCGGTAATAATCAATCGCCTTAAATTTCGCAATTGCCGCAATCCATTTTTTAAAATCATTTGGTTCTCCATGAAATTTATTTGCGTTATTCCATATGGAAAGAAATATATCGTTTACACATTCCTCTATGAGTCCATCATTTTGAACTGGAAGAAGAACTTTGTGGGTTATCCCTTTTATGAGCGGTAAGTATGTATCGACAACAAATTCTAGCGCATCTTCTTTTTGTCGCTGTAATCTTTTTATATAATTTTTCTCATTTGATTTCATGTAGCGATTCCCCTTATTTTTTTGTAAAAGCTTTTACACCCTATATAACGTCTAAAAAAATATTTTCTCTCATCTTTTTATTATTTTTTATATGTAATGGAATACTTTCCCTTAGCCATTGTCTCACGTAACTATGCGTTCAAAGAAAATTTTCTCAAGTCTGCAATTTGATTCATGTAGTACACTATTTATATAGTCATTCTTTAACTTAGTGTACATTTTATTTCGTTAACCTACTATTTAAAATTAGGAGATGAGATGTGTATGTGTGGAATTACAGGTTGGGTAAATTGGACTAAGGATCTTTCTAATGAACATGTTATTTTAAAAGAGATGGCAAATCGTATTCAGCATCGTGGTCCGGATGCTGAAGGATTTTGGTTTTCACCTCGCGCGGCCTTTGCACACCGGCGTTTAATTGTAATTGATCCAGAAGGCGGAACACAACCGAAGACATTTCGTGCTGGTGATTATACGTATGCTCTTACTTATAATGGAGAAATTTATAATTTCCGTGAGCTGAGAGAACAACTTAGGAAATGTGGTCATACATTTGAAACGCATTCAGATACAGAAGTGTTACTACATGCTTATTTAGAATGGAAAGAAGACTGCGTACAACATTTAAACGGCATTTTCGCTTTCGCCTTATGGGATGATCAGAAGCAACAACTGTTTTTAGCACGTGATCATTTAGGCGTAAAACCACTCTTTTATACAGAAAGAAATGACAGTATTATTTTCGGATCTGAAATTAAAGCATTATTAGCTCATCCATCTGTCCCTGCTGAAATTGATACGGATGGCATAAATGAAATATTTGGATTAGGGTTATTTCGAACTCCAGGATGTGGCGTCTTTAAACATATTCAAGAAGTGCGTGCTGGACATTCTATAACGTTTACACGTGATAAAAAAGTAGTTACGAAGTATTGGAATTTAGAAAGTAAGGTCCATACAGATTCTATAGAAGATACATCATCGCATATTTTATCTATTTTACAAGATACAGTAAAAAGACAATTAATTGCCGATGTCCCTCTCGTTTGCATGTTATCAGGAGGATTAGATTCTAGCGGTATTACTGCACTAGCGGGGAAAGAATTTGCTGCTGAAAATAAAACACTTCATACGTATTCCGTTGACTTTGTAAATAGCGCAAAAGATTTCGAGCTGACATTTGCTCGCACTGGTTTAGACGCTCCTTGGGTAAAACGCGTTTCTGAACATGTAGGGACATCTCATCATGATATTATTGTGAATGCTGAAGAATTAGCTAATCACTTATTCGTTCCCCTCCGTGCAAAAGATTTACCGAGTGCTGGCGAAATGGAAACTTCACTATATTTACTATTTTGCGAAATGAAAAAAGATGCGACCGTAGCTTTATCGGGAGAATCTGCTGATGAAGTATTCGGTGGATATCCTTGGTTTCATCAAGAAGAATTACTATATGTAGATAAATTTCCTTGGCTAACAAATTGGAAAAATACATCTCCTCTTCTACTACATGAAATAAGTAACCAATGTAATCTAGAAAACTATATTGATACACGATTCCAAGAAGCGATACTTGAAGTACCTACTCTTGAAGGTGAAAGTAAAAAATCCGCGAAACAACGTCAAATGTTTTATTTATTTTTAACGAGATTTCTTCCGTTCTTACTTGACCGTAAAGACCGTATGAGTATGGCTGTAGGATTTGAAGTTCGTGTACCGTTTTGCGATTATCGATTAGTTGAATATTTATGGAACGTTCCTTTCAACATAAAAAGCATTGATAATATTGAAAAAGGCATTTTACGTAGAGCACTGAAACCTGCTTTACCTGACGATGTACGCAATAGAAGAAAAAGTGCGTATCCAACTTCACAAGACCCACATTATTTACAAAAAATTCGTCATTTATCACTCGACATGTGCAGTAATAAAAACAATCCTATTTTCTCACTTATTAATCATTCCACATTACTTGCTATTGCCGATCAGAGTAATAAAGAAATTAACAATTTCGAAGCAAGAAGTGCTATGGAATACATGCTACAAGTAAATGAATGGTTAAAAACGTATCACATCCATATTGCTTAAAAAAAGGAGTTCAAGGATAAAAACCTTGAACTCCTTTTATATTAATTAGCACATCGTTTATTTTCAGTGTCAATGGACCATCCAATAATTGTGGCACAATCTCTACCTTTCCACTGCAGTACATTTGTTAATACTGGCTCAATCTGTAAGCAACTTCCGTCGTGTAATATTTCTATTAAAGATTGGTCATCATCAAACCTTCGTTTATCACACTCTAAAATACCGTCCGTTGCCATTACGATGTGATTCATTCCTTTTTCTAATCCTCTTACACCTGACGTAAAGCAAGGTGTATTTGCTGCAAAAATATTTTTCCTACCGATATATTCGTAATTCTTCCGTTTATTTAATCGCCCTTTCCCATTCTTCGTTTTCTCAGAATGGAATAAATATGCGAAACAATTACCAACTGATAACCAATATAAAAATTCGCCTTTTCGCAAACATATTAAACATGCGAGTTCCTCATCATCTTGATCACATTTTTCAATAAACAGCTCATCTGTAAATAAAGCTAACAAATACATATGAGTATGATGAAAAGCTAAATGTATCGGGTAGGAAAATAACTCTTTTAGTTTCTCTTTTCTTTCCGAAATTGCTTCTACTATATAATCTATATTTTTTGTTTTGTGATGTGTATCAAAAATCATAACAAATTCAAATTGTAATTCAGGATCCCACCAAGCAAGCACCGCATCTCCTCGTTCATATGCATCACTCTCTTGATTTCCCCCATATACGCCGACTGAAAGAGGACCACATTTTTCAACATGTATTTCATCTACATACATCTGTTCATGACTCATCCATTTGAATGTATTCACAGCTATCATCCTCTCTCTTGCTAAATGTATACCTTTACACATAGATTACCTTATATTTCAATAAAAATAAACTTTTTCAACATTTTTTATCCAAATAAAAGGATTTTATTTCTACACTAACGAATATATCTTAATATACGATATAAAAACAGGAGGATTTATTATTATGAAAGACATCAATCAGCATTGGGAGAACATTTATTATCACTTACGATATGAATATGAAGACAATCTTTCTCACCAAGCTATTCGTATTTTACAAATCGTTTCTCGTGAGAAAGAAATAACAATTGGAAAAGTCGCTACTGAGCTTACTCTCTCTCATAACACAGCTTCTGAACACGTAAAGCGCCTTATTCAAAAAGGCTATATCATGAAAAAAAGAAACAAACAAGATGAAAGAGTTGTGAACCTTACTTTAACGAAAGAAGGCATTGAAGTATTAGAAAAGCATACTTTACTAGATAAAGAAAAGATAAAAATATTAGAATCGCAGTTATCGAAAGAAGAACAACAATTAATTGAAAAAGCTTTTTCATTATTAGCGAAGGAGGCAAAGTATGCATTTCCTCGTTAAAGTAATCGTTTCGGCACTTATTATCGGTGTTATTACTGAAGTAGCTAAACATTATAGTACGATTGGCGGGTTTATCGCTGCCCTTCCTCTCGTTAGTTTACTGAGCCTGTTTTGGATTTCTTTCGAAGGCGGGAACAAACAAGAATTAAGTCAATTTGCTTTAGGTGTATTATATGGATTTCCTGCATCCGCACTACTATTATTTATCGTTTATATCGGTTTAAAAAACTCATTTGCACTTAGTACATCTGTCCTATTCGGTATAGGTGTCTGGTGTATTGTTTTCGCTTGTCAAAAATTACTTCAATCTTAGTTAGGAGGGTTTACTATTTATAAATTTGTAGAGGTATTGGGGCAAACTATAGAAGTATATATGAAAGGAAGTAGTAAACAAACTGTAGTCATTCAAACCGGAATGACTTGCTCATTTTATGATTGGCTTCCTATTATAGAAAAGCTTTCACAGCACTTTACAGTCGTTTCCTACCATCGCCCAGGTTACGGAAAAAGTGAACTAGGGAATTATTCACGTACTACGTTACAAGTAACAAAAGAACTTCATTTGTTGCTACAAAAATTGGATATTCACGAGCCAATCATTCTAATCGGTCATTCCTATGGAGGTTTATGTGCACAACATTTTGCGATGTTACATGAAGATAAGTTGCAAGCACTTATTTTAGTTGATTCTACATCCATGAACTTACACCGATTAGATGAACTTCATTTACCAATTTCTGATCAGACTGATTCGGATGATATGTGGCTTCAAAAATATAATACATACTCTAAAATGGATGTAGACATGCTTTCTAATGAACTAAAGCCAATACTCGCTAATCAATCAAGACAGTACATTGAATTTTCTACCTCTCCTACATTATATAAAGCGACAGCTTCTGAACTATCTACGTGGAAAAATTGTGCTCGCTCAATAAAAGAACTCTATAAAACATTAGAAGTACCTTTAATCGTTATCGGTAGAGACCCTCAATATTCTATTACTCAGTTGACTGAGGGCGGCATGCAAAAAGAGGAAGCGACACAACTTGAAGCAATGTGGCAAGAACTGATTCATGAACAATTACAACTCTCAATAAACAGCCAATATATACTTGCTGAACATGCTGGTCACGGAATAGAAAATGATCGACCAGATATTATTATTGAGGCTGTTCAATCTGTACGAATAAAAAAAGGAAGCAACTAAAGTTGCTTCCTTACTTATCTATTCATAATCTTCTTCATCATCGATTTCTTCGTAATACGCATTCCCATTACTTACATATATAGGACCATTCGCAACGTCAATACGTAATACCCATGCCCATGGCACAGCTAAACGCTTATGTATTGCTCGCCAAAAGCTCATTGATTTTCTTTCGTACTCCTGGAACTCCTGAAGTAACTCTTTGTAGGAGGAACCGTCTAACTGAATATTTGTTTCTAACAAACGAGAATGGGCATAGTACTGCAGCTCTAGCTCAGCAGCAATTTCCATTTCTTCTTCCGTTGCCATACCTATAATTGTTCCATCTGCTGGTGCAATTTCATATACGTTGTGAACTTCAATAAGCCCTTCTTTCTCTTTCTCAAACATGTAAACAGCCTCCTTTAACATATATTTTTTATGTTACAAAGTCATACTTCTACAATAACATCTCTCTTTCCTCTTTTTTTGATAAACTTTTACAAATTATTTATCTGATGACCCGTATTCTCTATCCTTTCGGCAGAAACTAAATCTTCATTATGAAAATTCAACTTAAATATATCAGGCATACGAATTGTTTTCCAAAATCGAAAATCATATTTTGAATCAAAATAATTCATGAGTAATACCATAATATTCCCATGAGTTCCTATTACAATATTCTTATCTTTATATTTTTTTAATATATTTTGCATACATATTACAGCACGCCTTTGCGCTACATCATTCGATTCTCCGCCTTCGTGTGCAAAATCCCAATCTTCCCACACCTTTTGGACTGCATCATTAAAATCTGTTACTGACTCTGAACTTAATAACCTTTCTCGTAAATCTTCTTCTATTTGTATCGATACATCATATGTATTCGCAATTCCTTGTACAGTTTGAATTGCTCTTTTGTACGGGCTAGAAATCACTACATCAATATGTCTATCTTTTAATAAGTGTGTTACATTCTCTGCATCCAATTGTCCTTTTTCAGATAAAGGTCGCTCCCGTTCTTCTTTTGTATAGGTAGAATGGGCATGGCGAACGAAATATATTGTTGTCATTTATTCATCTCCTTTTTCCGTTTCTACCCAAATTCAATACATTATTATCAAATCCCTTCACCTTTATAATAAGTGCTGTCAATTTTAAATGTTGATTTTCATATTAATAAAAGGGAAACACCCCATATGGTGTTTCCCTCATTTAAAATAGACTACATTCAATTAAATACTTTATCGATTTTATTTCGATCGTAATCTAATATCCAATCATTATATGTATGATACATATCCCTAATTGTATTAGGAGAGGTAGCTAATACATCACAACCTCTATCATCATAAATGTGAAATATAGTATTCTTGTTAACATTTATGAAATACACCATATGAAAAATACGCGGTTTGATTCCCATATCTTGATTACAAATTGCTTTTAGCATAGGAATATATTTCAAGTCTGAAACTTTACATTTCAAAGTAAATCTATGTGTTTTATACAATCCATCTTCATCATCTTCTGGAAAAACATAAGGGATTGTATTTTTCTGTAACTTAAACAAATCAGACTTCTCTTTTACATACTTAGAAAAGATATTCAATTTGTGTTTGAAAGTTTCACCGTCTGCAAAATCATTTACATCCACTACAATATAAATATCGTCTGTTTTGGAATGTAAAGACTGAAATAAAGTAATGGCTCTATTATAAACGCCTTCTAAATATGGACAGTTTTCATAAATATTAGTGCAATCATAGTTCACACCTAATTTAAAGCGAATACCAATATCCCCATTATAAAATAGAGGTGGTCTAAGTTCTAAATTTGGAAACGTTTCAAGCATATACTCCCTCAACCTCATCTCAACACCTACCTTTAATAGCATCTTGTTTACATAATAAAATTATTCTATTATAATTTTATTCTAAATTCCTCACTTGTTATAATGTCTCGAATAAAATAATCTATATTATTTCGCAGCTTTTGATATGCAACTTGATCTTCTATATCGTTAAACATAATGACAACTTCTACTTTATTCCCTTTCTTATCTGTATTTGTCAATACGAATGCGGTAGAACCACCTTTTTGACCAGCATATTCGAACTTACTATTTTTAACTGTTCCTTGGAAAATGTTCTCGATTTCTTCTTGCATTGATTTTGGAAAATACTTTCTACTATTCATCTTTTCCATTATACTCATATAATCTTTAGCGTTTGCACCCACTAATCGATCTGACCAAATTCGCTGAAATTCCATATCTACCTTTAATGGAATATCCCGTTTTTTCCATTCTTCTTCATCTTTCATCCATTCCTGTATTTGTAACACATGTTTATTATATTCATCTTTTGACATGTTACGTAACGTTTTTAATGACTGATTTTCTGGCACATGAAGTTCTTTTTCTACGTATCCTCTCATATATAGTGCAGCCGTATAAGAAGTAAACTTATCATGACTAGTAAGCTCTAACTCTTTTATACTCTCATTTACTCTTTCTATTCCAAGCTTATCTAACAAATATGTTGTATTTGCATTAGAACTATAATGAATCATGCCTTTAGCTACTTCTTCTAAATTAATCTGTCCATTTTTCACTAATTCTCTCTCTCTAGCATCTTCTAACCAGTCAGGATGTGCTCCACCATCAGTATCTTTAACGTAATATTTTTCTAGCTCGTGCAATGAAATTTGTTCATCACGACTTATTTTTCCTTCTGACACTTGCTTAGCAAATTCAACTGCTATTACGATTTTTGCCATACTCGCTAATGGCAATTTTTTATTTTCATTTATAGAAGTTAATACTTCTCCATTTCTTTTAATAAGTAATGAACATGTTTCATCTTCTTTATGTTCTTTTATGTACTTTAATACGTAATCAGGATCTTCTTTTGACAAATAGTAATTCATAATAACGAAGAAAGCTATAACAGCTACTATAATGACTCCTACAATTATTCCTATAACCTTTAATATGTTCACAATATACCCCCTCTAATACATTCCCTTCTATCTCATAATTATAACGAATTAAATTACAAAATTATACAAATAGAGTAACTCTTCCTAAAAAGAAAGAGTTACTCTATTTCACATGATGTTATTTGTCCATTTAACGTAACGACTATATTTGATTCGTCACTTTTTTTCACACTATTTATTCGATTTGAGTTAGTAGGACTAATTACAACTGATTCCTTAATTGGCGAAAGGTCCTTCTCTAATTTTTCTGCACTTACACCATATGCAGCTTGAAATACTTCTGGCGGTGTTAATCTAAGTATGTCTGATCCTTCTGCTGTTTCAAACTGATCGTTATTAAAGAACAAATGTAATTGCACTTCTTCTGTTACCGCTGTGATCCAATGCCACCATCCCATTGGAATAAAGACAGTTTGCCCCGCTTTCACATGATAATTTTGCAATTGATTCGTTTCGGGATTTAAGATGGATGTAACTGCTTCTCCTGATACTACAACATCCAATTCCCACGCATTCGGATGCCAATGTGGTTCCCGCATATGCCCTTTTGTCATAAATAAATCAACAAACGCACCACCTATCATTGCTGGTAACTGCGTTGACGTAACTTCATATGCAACGTTTTTCTCATTCCTCTTAAAAAAGATATTTTTTCGTGAATCAAAGAAAAGATTTGGAGTTCCTGAACTTTTCTTTAAATTTTTATTATCTGGAACATAACCTGAACTACTCATTTTATCCCTCTTTTCCACTCCGAACATTTCGGCTTTCACACTGTATCGTATGGAAAAAATGTATGAATGTGCCTATCATTCACATAACAAAAAAACATGCCTCATAATGAGAACATGTTTTGTGATATCCTTCACATTATTTAGCTAAAAATAAACCTTTTACTTACCATGATGTAACATTAAATCACTAAGTTCTTCTTCAATGTGATTTAATTTCGCAACGCCTTCTTTCCATTTGTGAATGTAACGTGAAACCCCAACGAAAAATAAAACGATAATTGTGGAAAGAATAATACCATACACGATTGTTACAGTACTCATAGTTACACTTCCTTATAATTAGTAATGTGGTTATTAGTTATATTTTTATTATAAACCTTTTTCTTTTAAAATACTTCAATTTCAACTTTTTGTAACAAAATTGATTTTTCTAATAATAATATTACATAACATGATAATGCTAGAAGAAATCTCTTTCAGATTTCTTCTAGCGTTATCATTCAAAGAACTAAAACTCTCATTCATAATCCTTTTACTTTACACCCACTGAAACCGTTTCTGGCAATGTACTACCACCATCAATGACAATGTGTGTACCTGTTATGTAGCTTGATTCATCGGATGCTAAAAAACCTGCTAACTGACCTACTTCTTCAATTTTCCCTAAACGTCCTAAAGGAACACCTGAAGCAATTCCATCGATTACATTACTCGGCTCATTTGGATCAGATTCATTTGCTATTTGCTCTGCCATTGGTGTCATAATGTAACCTGGACAAATTGCATTTACGGTAATATGATGTTTTGCAACTTCTCGTGCTAACGCTTTTGTAAATCCCCAAATTGCTGCTTTCGTCGTTGCATATGCAGTTTCACCTTCATCAGCAACCAATGTTCCTGTTACAGAAGACATATTCACAATCTTTCCGTAATTTTTCTCAACCATATATGGCAATACCGCTTTAGAAAAATTCCATACCCCATTAATATTTACTTGAAATTGAAAATCACGCATTTCATCTGACATATCTAAAAAATTTGCAAGTCGAATAACACCGGCGTTATTTACTAACACATCAATCTTTCCGTACTTCTCATATGCATCTTTCGCTACTTCTTTTACAGCATCCATATCAGCTACATCGACTACATAACTTGCAGCATCTAACCCTTTACTTACAATATTTTTGGCTGTCTCATGAACTGTCTCTGAAATATCAACAAGTAATACTTTCGCCCCTAGCTCTGCAAATACATGAGCAATTCCAGCTCCGTTCCCCATCGCAGCTCCTGTAACAAAAGCAACCTTACCATCTAATTTCCCCATTTCATAACCCCCTTATAATATATAGAAAGCTTCTACACTTTTATCATACCAAATATTCCCTCTCATTCTTTACAAAGCTCCATTTGTTAAAAAACGTTCAAAAACAGGAAAATTTTTCACAAATTATACAAAACTTCACCTTATGTACTATTACCATATGAGTTATATTATTAAATAGAATAAAGGGGATGATATACTATGACGACTTGGTTTATTGTAATGTTAGTTGTATTTGGAGCATTTAAAATTATCGTTTCTAGCCTTCCTAACACTGTTATTGAATCCATTATTAGCAAGTACGAAACACATCCAAAACTTGAAGAAGAGAATGTGACTATTACAATTCACGGAAATAACGTAGAAGGCGAACAGAAATCAAAAATTATTCATGATTTTAACGAAGGTTTATTTTTAGATCGCTATTATGCACCACCCCATAATGAAGGCACTCCTTTAATTATCCATGCAAAACGTGGTAAAAAAGATTTCACATTTTATATTTACAGTCATGAAGAGCATGTTGATGTTGTAAAACAATATAAAAAGAAGGTAGTTGCTTATAGTTTACGCTCTAAAAATCTTCAAAATAGTGATATGTTCGTGTCAGCTGATTTGTATAGTGATAATAAAGTTATTGAATTTTGACTAAAAAAGATAAGAGGCTTACTACATTCTATATGCAGCAAGCCTCTTTAAAGTTGTTTCAAATTATATCCATCTGCTTATGTAATGCTTAAAAAACGAATAATAAAGTTGTTTACTTCTTATTGAACTAACGCCCCCGTTAGTTTAAGTGTAACTCTTCACAATTATTTCATATTATATAGGTAAATAGAAAGATAAATTAGAATTTAGTTTATAGTTATAAAAATAAGTTATTTATATCCTTATAATTCTTCAAAAAGGAGAGTGTATGAAAAAGACTATTGTTTTTGTATTAACGATATCTATATTATTCCCAGGATTCGCATCACAAAGTTATGCGTTGTCAGATTCGAAATCTGAGGCAATACAAGCATTGCTAGATGATGCCCGTCGTACATCAGGTGTGCCTGGAATGTCAATCTCAATACTTGCTGATGGTGAAGTGTTCTACTTTTCTTCTGGGTATGCAGATCTTGAAAAGGGATTGTCTGCAAGTGAAAATACACTCTATGAGTTGGCCTCGGTGAGTAAAGCTTTTACTGGTATGGGGATTTTGCTATTGGAAGAGCAAGGGCTGCTATCAATGACTGATCCTATCCAAAAATATTTACCTTGGTTTACGTTAAAGTATCAAGGTAAACCTGTTGCTATGCAAAACCTTACACTAAATAATTTTCTTCACCATACCAGCGGCCTAACAAATATTAGACATACTCAAAATATTCCACAAGGTAATACGCCTGATATGTTGCAAAAGACTGTGGAAACGCTGGTAGATGCAGAATTGGCGTTCTCTCCCGGTGAACAATATAACTATGGAACCGTTAATTATGATGTATTGGGTTTGGTTATTGAGATTGTATCACGACAAAGCTATGAAGACTTTATGAAGGAACAGGTATTTCTACCCTTAGGTCTTCACCAGACGTATGTTTATAAAGAAGATGCTCAAGCCACTGGACAGTTAGCACAGGGCTACCGTTCTTCTTTTTTTATAACAACTCCATTTAACGCTCCGGATTATGCTGGGAATAAACCTGCCGGCTATATCATTTCTAATACAAAAGATATGGCGCGTTGGATGGGCATACAGATGGGTATCGTGCAGGACATACCCGAAATATTTCACAGGGCCATCGAAAAATCACATAGGGGTGATATGTCTGTTTCGGCTGTCAATGATATGTATTATGCGGCAGGTTGGTCGGTAAACGCCGAACAAACGTTTATAGAACACAATGGGGGTAATCCAAATTTTAGTACCAAAGTAGCCATACTGCCAAATGAAAGAACAGCCATCTGCTTACTGAGCAACGGCGCAAATACCAATATAAACCTGGTACTAAAAGTTAAAAATATATTAAACGGCAATCTAACTCAGTCATATGAGATAAGCGGCACACAGCTTTTGGACATCATTTTGTCGTCTACCACAATTATTCTTTGCCTATTAGCCGTTCTGTTATTTTTCTTAGGATTAAGAAAAAGGAAAACGAATGAGCAGCAGCCGATGACAAAAAAGAGAACAATCGTAACAATTATTTTCCTAATCGCTACGATTGCCCAGTGTATAATGTTTTTTGCCTTCGATTGGTCAACGATACTTATTTGGCAAACATATAGTGTTCTTACAGCTTTAATTTCGTCAACATTATTAACAACAAGCATTACTTGGTTTGTATATACTCAGCGATTAGATGCCTCGGTCCAAAAATAAGTATAATGTTAAGTAAATAAATCCTAATTTATCGATATTTTTAATTTAAAAAACAGAAGACACCTCGGTGTCTTCTTTAATGTCATCGACACTTCTCCTAGTTAAACCCACTTGCTATTTCTTCCACTAACCTGCCTCGTTAGTAGAAGAAGGATTTTTAAACAACTATATTATTTTTTAAATGACTTTATTGTAAATTAAACAACTTTATTATCTCTGTACATGATTTAGCTTAATACTCATATATAAAAAGGAATCCATGGCATATGGATTCCTTTTTACTATTTACTGAAAAATAAGCTCTGTCTTCAAACTATCTTTTGGTAACAGCCATCCTTTTTGTTCTAAACTCTTCATTAATAATTCTCTTTTTTCTTTTGCAATACTTTCCTCATTTGTTTTAAACGACACTTCTATTACGAAATCATCTTCTATTTTCCCTGTATTACTTAGTGGCCACACTTCAATATTCGTTTTACTATTTTCAAACTCCCCTGTATACCGTTTCATTAATACAGGACCGTAAATACGGGAATCCCTTAACATCTCTTCTCCCCAATTCGTATACAACCATTTGTTCATTTTCCCTGGTAACTTTTCTACTAACATGTTTTGAGCAGCTTTTTCGTTTGGTAAATCAAGTACTCCATATCCTTTCGCACTGTAACTTTTCTTATTTGAAATACTTAACGTTTTCTTTTCAAATCCCCAGTCTATTTCCGCCTCATAACTATCCGTATTACTATCGAATCCTTCTTTTTTAGCTACTTCTAGTGCATCTTGAATTACACCATTTGGAATAGGATATCTTTTTTTATATGTTAGCTCAAAATCTTTACTAAATTCTTTCTTTCGTATTCTGGCAAACCAGCCTTCATTACTTAAATTTTTATTTGCAGTATCTAAAAACTGTACTTGTATTCTTTCATAATTTGTACCAGCCTGGAAATGCTCTAGTACATCTTGCTTCATCTCTTTGTTAGGACCTAGTACTTGTTCTGGCTTTAATAATAACTTCACTTCAAAACTAGGTGTCATTGGACTAGCGGCAAATCCTTCCTTAACGTTATAAAGGAAACAACAAAAGAAAATACTTACGAATACAAATACGCTTTTCATATACCTATCCCCTTTACATTTCAAATGACTTCTATTCGTTCCATAGTAAGTGAATATACATTTTCATACCCTGCGGTGCTAAGCTTTTTCTGTAATCGATCCGTATCCTCTTTCAAAGCGTGTACTAACACCGTATGTTCTGGTGATAATGTATTTAACATCTCTTTCACATCTCTTATACTTTGGTGAACTTTATATGGAACTCGCTTCACCCTACATTCTTTACCTACACGTTCCTTCAAAACTTTTTCTGCAAAACTCCCTTTCGCAATATGTCCAGTAAAGATAATAGAATTTCGTTCGTCATGCCGAAGTTGTTCATAATATAACTGCGCTCGCTTCGTTTGCATATTCGCATCACTCATTACAACTATTCCATAACTATGTTGCGTACCGCTGTCATCATCCATAACTATTATGTTTCTTTTTAAACTCTCCATTAGCTCTTCAAGTTCTTCATTATTTTTGATCCAATCTTTATATGCGAACATCTGTTGAAATCCATCCAAAATTTCTTGATCTACTATAATAGGGAGTTCTTTATATTTTTTATATAAATACAATACGATATCTTGCGCCCTACCAAGGGGGGGCAATGGTAGTAATGTTATCCCTTTATTCCCGGCGGCGCGTTCAATTTCTGTACATAGTTCGTTTATTCGTTCATGTTGCGAAACATCATCAGTATGATAAGCGGCATCTACGATTGCGACTTTTATATCGCCGTGCAACTTCTCAGGTAAATTAGCTCGCAATATGTTAGACTCTGCTGAGTAATCGCCAGAATAGAATACATATGTATGACTCATATCCACTAAAAACCAAACAGCTCCTAATACATGCCCACTATACCCCCATTGAAAACGCAATGTAGGAGTAATCTGTACCCATTCATTCGGATTGCTAATCTCATCAATATATACATAATTTAAATCTTTCACATTTTGGTCGGTATAAGGTACATGCCATCCTTGCGCCAAATTGTAGTTTCTCCATTTTTCATAGTAAGCTGGGAGTTGCTCCTTCGTATAACGAGTTGTCCATATTTTTTTCTTATATCCATACTTCGCTAATAAAGGTAAGCCCATCGTATGATCTTCATGAATATGTGACAAAAATACTGCATCTAAAAACGGTACAACTTCTCGTTCTATTTTTGGATAACTATCCTTATATGACCGATTAATACCACAATCAAATAATATTTTTGTCTCTTTATTTTTTACGAAGTAGCAGGAGCGACCGTATTCTCCCGCTCCTCCCCATACTTCTACCCTCATCATACTACCCCTTTTCGTTTGTGCTCCATATGCTGCAGAAGTAATAAACATAGTGTTGTAAGTCCAACTGAAACGACAGCCATCGCCATTCCAATAGATACTTCTCCTTGTTCAAATTGAGCAAAAATAAATGTTGCTGACGTTTCTACCGATGGAGGTAGTACGAGAAGCGATGCTACTAACTCCCTTATCGAGATTGTAAATGTCATCGCCCATCCGGCAAGAATACCCGGGATAATAAGAGGGAATATTATTTTTCTAAAAATATACATATAATTCCCAGAAAAAATACTTCCTGCCTGCACGAGAGAATCATCAATTTGCCCGAGCGATGCTTTTACATACTGCACTGTATAAGGTAAAAAAAGAACAACGTACGTTACGATTACCATGACTGGTGTATTGTAAATGGACAGGGGCATATAGGGGGAATTCCAAAATAAAATAAGCCCTACAACCATTACGATTCCTGGTACCATGTTCGGTAACATACCGCACATATCCAGCCATTTTTCAGAGGACTTTTTCCCCTTTCGAATCATAAGTGCTAAAAAGACGCCAATCATAACAGCAATAATCGCTGTTATAAGTGAAAAAAGAAAACTGTTCCATAGAGCTTCTAATCCTGGAGATCCGATTGTAAATAATGCTTCATAATGACTCGTTGTAAAGTTATGTAACTGTAAGCCTCCGCCTCTTAATTTTGACAAAGAAGCAATCAGTATAGAAAAATACGGGATTCCAATTGATACGATTAATAAACCAATTACATAAACCCATGCTACAACGCGCACATATATAGACAAAGTGTACCTTTTAGATTTCACACCTTTTCCACTAACCATTGCATATGAATACTTTCGATTTAATACGTTTTGCATATACCAAATGAGCATACATGCACTAAGTAATAAAGAAGATAATGCTGTTGCACTACTAAAATCAATTGGCCAACTCGAAATAAATTTATGAATCTCTGATGTTAACACATGAAATCCGATTCTTCGTCCAAATGTAGCCGGTGTTCCAAATTCAGCAATCGTCTTTACGAAAATGAGTAAAGCGCCCATTACATAACTTGATACTAATAACGGTAATATTATTTTTCTTAAACGATAGAAAAAGCTTCCACCATGAACTGCTGCCGCTTCTTCTTTACTACTCCCAATTTGAAGTAATGTATTCTTCAACATGAAGTAAAGAAATGGGAATAAATGCAGACTCATAATTAAAACCATACCTCCTAAGCTAAAGAACGAAGATGAAACCGTCTTTAGCATCGGAAAAAACTGTTCAAAATATCCGTTCGGTTGCATGAACAAAATCCAGCCCATCGATCCAATATACGGCGGTGTCATAAATGGAATCATAAAAACAATATCTAACTTGCTATGCTTTCCAACATCTGTTTTGCTCATAATGAAAGCTAGTGGAAATGCAAAGATAGTTGCCCCTATTACTACGAGTACACCTAGAAGCATCGAATTCAGAAAAATCCCAGCTAATCCACCACTCTGCATCACTTCAAACGGCTTTAAAAAATTCCAACTACTATTTTCATATACACTAGAAAGTAAAATGAGAAAAAGCGGAATGACGATTAACATCGCCACAAGTAACAACGCTACCGTCATCCCAACTTGCCTTACTGATCCAAATCGATTTACCATGTAATCACCATCTTATTGAAATACTTTCTTAAATTGTTTTCCTATTTCATCTTGTTCTTTCTCAACTGTTTTCCAATCAATATGTAATACTGGAATCTCTTCCACATTTGGTCTATTTTCCGCTTTTATATCTGTTCTACCGGGTAATAAATACGCTTTAGAAATTTGTTTTTGTACATCATCTGATAATAAATAATCAATAAACTCTTTTGCACCTTTTACATTTTTACTATCCTTCATAATACCTGCTGCACGTGGGCTAATAACTGTTCCGCTTTTTGGATAAACAATATCAACTGGTTCACCCTTTGCTTTTGCACTGTACGTCATATAATCAACACCCGCAATGACCATATCTTTTGCTCCTGTTACAACTGGATCTAACGCTTCTTGGTTTGCCCCTGCTACTGTAACTTCATTTTTCTTAAGCTGTTCAAATAAATTCCATCCATCTTTTCCATTCTTTTTCACATATCCTGTCACAAAGTCTAAAGCTGAACCTGAAAGTGCTGGATCTGGAAGATTCACTTTCCCTTTCCATTCTCCTTTTGTTATATCGCTCCAATCTTCAGGCGCTGTCTTCACATTTTTTGTGTTATACACAATTCCTAACGCTGAAGCACTATATCCAAAATAATGTCCTTTATCATCCGACCATTCAGAACGAAGCTTATCAGCTTGTTTCGCTTCTTTATAAGCTAACGTTTGTCCATCTTTTTTTAATCCTTCCATCGCTGGTAAAGATGCAAGTACGACTACGTCAACGACTGGATTTTTCTTTTCGGCTTCCATTCTCGCTAAAATTTTACCTGTTGTTCCTTGAAACATTTCCACTTTTATACCCGTTTTCTTTTCAAAGTCCTTTTGAATTTTTTCTGCTAATCCTTTTGGTCCTGCACTATATACAACAATCTTCTTTTCATTCGTAGTTTTACTTTTTGCATCTGCATTACCTGTCTTTGAACTACACCCTGTTACTACGGCAGAAAATAATAAAGTACATACAAATAACGACTTAAGCGAACTGAATTTCTTCATACGATTCTCCTCCTATATGATGAATACATTTTTTCGGTACATATAACGATACTGGCTTTCCGATGCTTATCTTACTATTGTGATAAGCTGTCCATATTCCGAGTGTCCCCATATTTACTTTCACTTCATAACGCTCTCCTACATATGTAACGTGCTGGACTTCACCTGTATACATTTCACACACTTCATTTTTTGTCCAGCTCACATGCTCTGGACGAACCATTTGTTTACCCTCTACAAGCCAATTTGCCTTACCAACAAATTTTGCAACAAATTCATGAGATGGCTTCACATAAATATCTTCTGGTGTTCCTTTTTGTAATACTTCTCCTTGTTTCATGACAATAATTTGGTCTGACATTGACATAGCTTCTGTTTGATCGTGCGTTACATACAATGCCGTTAAACCAATGGAATGAACGATATCCATAAGCTCTAACCGCATTTCTTCTCGCAAAATTGCATCGAG
Organism: Bacillus cereus group sp. Bc061; assembly: GCF_027715825.1. Lineage (NCBI taxonomy): Bacteria > Bacillati > Bacillota > Bacilli > Caryophanales > Bacillaceae > Bacillus > Bacillus cereus group sp. Bc061. The sequence goes on along the minus strand of NZ_JAQFTZ010000001.1, from coordinate 301,672 downwards.
TGCACTGAGCGGTTCATCAAACAAAATGAAATGTGGCTTCGTTACAATTGCTCTCGCAAATGCGACACGTTGCTGCTGTCCGCCAGAGAGTTCATGCGGATATCTTTTCTCCATCCCTTGCAAGCGAACTCGCTTTATTGCCTCTTCTACTTTTTCCCGTAATTGATTCGTTTGCTTTGTAGCTCTTAAACCAAATGCAACATTTTCAAATACAGTCATGTGTGGCCATAAAGCAAAATCTTGAAATACCATACCGATATTACGTTCATGAGGAGATGTTTTTATTTTTTTAGAAGAAGAATACATGCACGTATCTCCAAAATATATTTCACCTTTATCTGGTTCTTCCAGTCCTGCAATCATTCTAAGTAATGTCGTTTTCCCGCATCCCGAAGGTCCTAACAGTGTGGTGAATTCACCTTGTTTCATCATAATTTGTAACGGCTTTAACGCTTGTACTTTTCCAAATGATTTTTCTAATCCACTAATTTTAATATCCATCGTTTCACCTCTCTCCCCTCACTCTTAACCTGCTTTCATTCTATATGGAAGATTTATACTGAATGTTAATGTACTGTAAAGATTAAATTAAAAAACTTCTAATAAACTATTTATTTCTATAGATTTTTTCTATAGTTAGAAGAAAAAGGGGCAACTTGCCATGAATCTCTTAAAATTAGAAATTGTAGTGCTTATTAAGAAATACAAAAAGCTCACGATTGTTGCAGAACAGCTTGGTGTTAAACAACCTACTATTACATTCCATATAAAAAGCTTAGAAGAGGAACTCGGTGTACCTTTATTTGAATTACGTTCTGGAAGATATTTCTTAACAGAGGCTGGTGAGGCATTGCATCATTATGCTTGTAAAATAGATGCGCTTATGAAAGAAGCTAGGCGAGTCACGCAAGAGTTTAAAGATTTTCATAAAGGAGCTATAACAATTGGAGCTAGTTATGTACCAGCGACTTATCTTTTACCAGAAATTGTTCATCAATTTCAATGTGAATTTCCAAATATAAAAATAACACTCATGGTAAAAACAGCTCCTGAAATTCGAACGATGCTACAAAATCATGAAATTGATCTCGGTGTAATTTCAGCAGCACCGTTTGATGAATCACTTTTAAAACAGACGAATGTAATGCCTGATACACTTGTTCTTGCTTTCTCCAAAGAACATCATTTTTCAAAAAAAGAAAATGTATCATTACAAGATATCGAAAAGGAACGCATATTACTACATCGTAATCCATCTACAACGAGAGATTTACTTACAAAATGGATGTTAGCTCATAACATTACATTCCAATCAGAAATTGAATTAGATTCATTAGAAACGATGAAACAAATTTTAAAATACGGTAATGGGGTTACCTTTATTTCTAAACTTGCTATTGAACAAGAAGTACAACGAAATGAACTACGCTACATACCCATCCCTGAATTTGAATTTCAACGTAACATTTATACGATTCATCATGAGGACAGGTGGAATTCTAAAATTATTTCTTTTTTACTACATAACATCACTTCTTATGCAACAAAAAATTAAAAGACTGTCGCTTTACACGACAGTCTTTTAAGCTATAACTCTATTTATTTTTCTTCGCTTCAATTTTTGCTTGCGCTTCTTCAGCCTTATCTAATGCTTCTGAAACTTTTTTCTCCTTTTCTTTCACATCATCTATACTATCTACAGCTTTAATGAGTTTATCAATTCCTTCTTCTTCTACTTTTCTCCGCTTTGCTACTCTTTCATTTACTTTCTCTTCTACATCTTTTGCTTTTTGAAGCATATTCTCTGCATTTGATGTTACAGCTGTTTCAAGTGCATCGTCTTTTTTCATTTGTAACACTTCATTTGCAATGTCTTTCGCTTCTAAATACTTACCGTCTTTTAATGCCGTTGCTCCGTGATCCATTTTCTCGGCCATTTCTTTATATGATTTCGCTTCATTTCCCGATTTCTCTTTTTCTGCTTTTTCAAACCACATTGTTGCATCACTATATTTTTCATCTTTCAATGATTGCATACCTGTTTCAATATATGTGTCATAATTACTACATCCAGCCATTACGACTAACAGAAAAAGCATAACAAAACTTAATTTTTTCATGCTGTTGTCTCCTTTTCTTTACCTGCTCACTATACTGTAACATACATGAAAAAGAGTTTCAAAAACTAAAATACTAATTTGGTCATTTTTATTATTTTCTTGTTTTTAAGCCGACACATTCACTTGTTTTTTCGCCATATGTTGCCTTACTCCAACTAATACAACTAACAATAAACCTCCGCCTATTGTCATCATAACAATGCTAGTTGGCAACATGTCTAACAATAATCCATATACAATCATACCGAGCGGTGCGATTGCAGTCGCAATTGTTTCAAGTAGACCAAACACACGCCCTAAGTAGCTCGGATCTGTCGTCTTTTGCATATGTACTTGCATCGGAATATTTACAATCATAATTGCTATACCAGTTAACATCATGAAAGCAATATAGTAAATAAAACTTGCTACTTTTGGAATGGTAACTAACAACGGGAATACTGTACATAAACTTAAACCTGCAAACAAAAACAGTCCAGTATAAATAGAACGAAACGGATTATTCACTTCTTTACGCACTGATAAAGTAATCGCACCCATTAGCATCCCGACCGCTAACATTCCCTCTACAGTACCGAGTTGCTTTGAAGATAAATGTAATGTACGTATGATAATGTATGGCAGTGCAACGGTTAGCCCACAAGCAAAAAAGTTTACCCACAATGCTATTTTCATTAAACCGTATATTTCATGTTGTCGTTTTACATATGAAAAACCTTCTTTTATACTCGTCAAGAAATGTTCTTTTCTTTCAGCCACTTCTTTTTTATATAAATCAAATACGATAAACAATTGCAAAATCACCGCTAAAAAGAACGTAATACTATTTAATAAAAAGAACGACTGAATGGAAAAGAAACCAAATACAACTCCGCCAATAATCGGCCCTAAAATATTTGATAAAGAAGCTGCCGTTTGATTTAAAGCACTCGCTTTTTGAATACGCCCCTCATCTACTAAACTCGGAATAGAAGAAGTTAATGCTACAGAATAAAAACTTGCACAAATTGATAATAATGCTGCTGAAACATAAATAAAAAGAAGTGACGGCCCAAAAGTAATCGCAAGAATAAACATAATAAGCATCGTTAAACTACTTAATAAATCAGTACCGATGACAAGCCATTTTCGATTCACACGGTCAGCTACAGCACCCGCAATCGGACCACAGATCATCCTTGGAAGTGATCCGCAAACGAGCGTAGTTGCAAACCCCATCCCTGAACCAGTCGTCTTTAATACATATAACCCCATTGCGAACGTATAAATACCTGTGCCTAATAAAGACGTCATTTTTCCAATCATCATTAAAATGATATTTCTCGTTGCAATCTTCATTCTTGAATCATTTTGATCTATACTTACATCTTCCATTATGACACTCTCCCTTTAAAAGTTAAATTGTGTTAAACTTATTATATAATCAACTTTCCAATTATTACAACAAAAAGTTTAATGGTATTTAACTTTTGATTATAAAGGAGCTACAATATGGCAACTCTCGGAGAAAAAATTAAAGCATTACGTAAAGAAAAAAAACTTACACAAACTGAGCTAGCAGGTTCAGAATTGACAAAAAGTATGCTTAGTCAAATTGAAAATGGAAAAGCTACACCTTCTATGAAAACATTACAATATATTGCAGAAAAACTTGGATGTGAAACGAGTTTTTTATTAGAGGAAGATGATGTAGAAATTGTAGCACTCATTCAAAAAATGGAGCCATTAATAAAAGCAAATAAATGTGATGAAGTATATGAGACTCTGCTACCTATCGTTCAAAAAGAACTACCTCTTACTTTAAATACAGCACGTTTATATAAACAGTTCATAACTGGAGCAGCTATTATGAACGATTATAATATTGAATATTACGTTGAAACAGCTGTTTCTATATTTGAAAAATATACTTTGTATCGCGAAAGTACTGAAACGAAACTACTGTTTTACTATATGCTCTACAAACGGAAAAAATATAAAGAATGTTTACAGTTGATTACCAAAGTTCGCGATGAATATAAAACGAAGAATTTAGAAATGGATTTGATTACACATATACAATTATATTTAAAAGAAGCAATTATTTTACTCGCATACGGCAATTATGATAAATGTGAAAAAGTCATTTTAGATGCACTTGCATTTTCAAAAAAACATCAAGTGTATTATAAAACAGATGAATTTTACCGTATTTTATCTTATCAAAAAATCATTACAACTGATAAAGAACGATATTTATATTACATAAAAAAATCGGAGCAATTTGCCATTTTTACAGAAGATACTTTATCCGCTGCAAATGTAGATATATTAAAAGCTTATTACTACAACACTGTTACGAATGAATATACAATCGCATTAGAACATCTAGAACAATTTCGCGAAAAACTAAAAGACGAACCAATTTTTCAAGACAATGGATTGTATTATCTTGAAAAAGGAAAATCTCTGTATGGTTTAAAACGTTACGAGGAAGCTTTGGAAACATTAAAACACGCTACCATACCAGATTATATGAGTCATCCACTTGATCAATCGTGGGTATTAACAGCTGGGTCTTATCGTGCCCTTTGCTATATAGAACTTCAAGATAAAAAATCTGCCTTAACAGAGGCAAAAGAAGCTGTTCAAGCAATAGATAGCTATCCTGATTCGATCTTCACTTCATTTATTAAAGAAACATTACAAATAATACAAAAACTTTAAGAATGTCTCGAAATGGTATATTATTCCTCTTTTTTAGCAAAGATAATAATGATGGGAGGAATATAAATGAATATTCAACGTGCAAAAGAGCTTTCTGTGTCAGCGGAGCAAGCGAATGTTAGTTTTCAAGGCATGCCTGTTATGATTCAACACGTCGACGAGAGCAATGAAACCGCCCGCATATATGAAGTAAAAAACCCAGGACGCGAATTAACAGTTCCAGTTAATAGCTTAGAGGAAATATAAGAAATGCCACTTCATTTTTTTGAAGTGGCATTTTTCTTTTTTTTGATTACTTATTATACATTTCCTCTATCTTCTATTTTACAGAAGCTGAAAAAATAAGAATTTTCTACTTCTTTTCTTTTTGTGACCTGCTAAAATACAAACTATGGATTAATTATTCACACTATACATTAAGGGGGAAAAATAATGGCATCTAATGTAGAAAAAAACAATTCTTATTATGCAGTTATATTCACTTCCAATTTATCTAATGATACAGCAGATTATAGTACAGTTGCCGATAAAATGGAGGAACTCGCAAAGCAGCAACCTGGATTTCTAGATGTAGAAAGTGTGCGAGATCATTCAGGGCTCGGAATCACAATTTCTTATTGGGAATCACTTGAGGCAATTGATAATTGGAAACGGAACGTCTTACATAAAGAAGCGAAAAAAAGAGGCCGTGAGCAATGGTATGAAAACTTCCACCTACGTATCTGCCTTGTTGAGAAAGAATTTAAGTTTCATAGAGGTACTTTATAACGATGAAGAAAAAATTAGCTCTCGTTGTTGTTCATGAAATATATGGTATGAACGACCATATGCATCACGTTATCCATCACTTCACTTCATCTCATATAGATGTATTCTGTCCTAATCTGCTACAATCGCAACATGCATTTCCTTATAGTGATGAAGAAAAAGCATATCATTTTTTTATGAATCATATTGGATTTGAAGATGGAAAAAAGCAAATTGAAACATTCATTACTCATCTTTCTAGTCGTTACACACATATTGGACTTATCGGCTTTAGTGTTGGTGCTACCATCTCATGGCTATGTAGTAACAATCCGAAAATAGATTTTATTATCGGATGCTACGGTTCCCGTATACGTGACTATATTCATATGAAACCAACATGTGCTACCTTACTTATATTCCCTGAAAAAGAAGCTAGTTTTTCAGTACCCTCTTTCATTCAATCGTTGCAGCAACAAAAGAACCCTTTATTAGAAATACAGCAACTACCTGGTGAACATGGTTTTCTAAATCCGTACACTGAAAAATATAACGGGCACTCTACAAAACAAGCATACAATTTAATAGATTCATTTCTTGTAAAAAACACTCTTATAAAGGAGATGTAAATGACACTTACATTACTCTTACTTATTTTCATATTCATTGCCTTTTTCTCAGTACTAACTATTATTTTAGCAACTGTAAAAAAGGGGGAGTTTTCCAAACGTCCCTACTTACAATCTATTATCGTTTGCATTTTATTTTTTACAAATTGGATTTTTATATTTATCAACTTTTTATGCGTTACTTCCCGAGAAAATTAGCAAGTTCCTATTTCTGCCTATTTGGTTTTTCTTTTGTATATTAGGTTTTATCACTTTCTGGCGCGAATGGAGAAACAACCGTGTGTTCTCCATATGTATCGGTTTTCTTTCCTTTATTAGTTTTTTATTTGGGTTATTGTTGTTAGTTCTTTCAGGGATGTGACTGTTATAAAGAGGATAAAACTCCTCTTTATAACAGTTTTTTTCGTTCCATAACGAAAGGAATTATTAAATAAAGAGCGTAAGCAATCACCATCCAAATGGTAAATGATATAATTTGCTGTGAGGAGAATTGTGAGAATAGATTAGAAGAATTATATAAAATGTAAGTATCTAAAATTAAACCGGTTGCTGTACCGCATATACCTAACTTAATAACTGCATATTTTGTAGTATCCAGTCTTTTATATAACCACATTACAAAGTATAAAGCTATCGCTGTTGCTAATTCAAGAAACGTCAATTGTAGAAGAAATCTATTTGAAGTGTATTCTAATAAAACAGAAGAACCGAAAATAATGAAGAACGCTGAGGCAAAAAACCAAACGCCGATAGAAAATAAAATAGTGAGCCAAAGTTTATTATTCACTACCATTACCTCCCTTTTGTAGCTCTATGAACTTTTCCAATAACAGGTGCAACTCACCATATACTTTGTCGCTAGAAAAAGATGGATTGAATAAGGCTTGCAATGCCAATCCATCAATTAATGCATTACATAAAATGCTCCACGTTTCAGTTGAAATTTGAGATGTCGTTGTATCTCCTATTTTTTTATTTAACACTCTTGTTAATTGTTGGTTTTCATAATGTAACAATCCACCAATTTTATTTTTCATCGCATCATTTTGTAATCCACTAGCTACTAATTGAAAAAACAAATGATGATACATTGAATCTTTCACACATCTACTTTCGGCAGACTGCAAAGCCTTTTCTAACTGTACATCCTTTCCTATTTGTTCCCACGACGCTTTACAAAACGATTCAGTTACTTCAAGTAATAATTGATCTTTCGTTTTAAAATGATAATATACGGTACCTTGAGTAACTTGAGCACTCTCTGCAACTGCTTTTAATGTCAACTTTTCCATCCCATGCTCTGCAATAATTTCTTTTGCTGCTTTTAGTAACTTCTCTTTATTAACAACATTCGGTTTTGCCATTTCTATGCCCCCTTTTAAGTTAGTTGGATAACTAACTTAAATTATACAGAAAAATCAGATAAAATAAAAGGAAGAAAAGCCAGCATTCAACTTTTCTTCCTTTTATGTTTACCTTTAGCTTTCACTGTCACTGATTCACAAGGTGTATAATATATTTGAGGTGTCGCCTTATCAACAAACATCATAAACGTAATAAAGCCGATAATAAAGAAAATAAACAACGTTAACAAAATTGCTCCTATCGTTAAAAGTATCATAACACCACCCCTATATTTTTCATGTTATTACACTTTTCGCTATTATATGAGCGTAATCCTTTTTAGAAAAAGAAACGTAACAAAATAATCACAATCACACCAGTTAATACTGTACCTAATAAACTACGAGTATATATCGCTACAAGAAATGTTGGAATTGCTGCAATCAAGTAATCCCACTGCATCGTGTCATGCATAAATAAAACTTGCGCTAAAAGTGCTGCTAATATCGCGATTGGTATGTAATTTAACCATTTTAAACCCCAGTCTGGAATTTGTAGTTTGCTAAATACGAGTAGAGGTAAAATACGTGGCACGAGTGTGACAGCTCCCGCTGCTAATAAAAGTAATAATACGTCTAGTCTCATTTCCATTTTTCAATCACCACTCCAATCGTCGCAGCTAGTAATGTTGCGATAATAACCGCTATACTATCTGGCATAAATAAGTGTGAAACGTACGCAATTATAATCGCTACAATTGCAACAGTAAGATGAATTGCCAGTTTCGGTTTACTACTTATGAGCTGAAGTACAAATAACCCGATAAACATTGCTGGTAATGCATAATCCATGCCATATGTATGCGGATCTGGTATCCACTCACCAAATAGCCCGCCGATAATAGTAGCAAGAATCCAATTTAAATACGCTGTTACGTTAAGACCAATCATCCATCTTTCACCTAAATATCCTTTTTGCGCTGCATGCTGCACTGCAACACCGAACGTTTCATCTGTAATTTGCGAACCGATTAGTAAGTTTTTAAATAGAGGCAGTTTCGTAAAGTACGGCGCAAGCGCAGCACTCATAAGAAGGTGGCGCAAATTAACAAAAAATACGGTAAAAATAATTGCGGAAGCAGGAGCACCAGCTGCATACATACCAGCTAATATAAACTGAGCAGAACCTGCATAAATTAAAGTGGACATAAACGCAATTTCAATAATGGAGAAGCCTGCTGTTTTTGCAATTACACCGGCTGCTATACCGATGCTTAAATAACCAAATACAGTTGGTAAACAATCTTTTACTCCTTGCTGAAATGTATCATCGCTTTGCAAAGCTACATGTGCCTGAGCTTTACTCATCTCTATCATCCTCCATTTCTTCTAAAGTTCGTTTTCCTGTTACGACATGAACTAAATCTATATTTTCACGCCACAATGTATCTAACTTATCAGCTCCAAATTCCTTCGTAATTTCTTCAACCATAATATCGTGCCGCACATACTCTGTAGCAACGAGAACTAGAGCTGGGTCATACGTTGTAACAGCCCATGAAGTGCTATCATTTGAGAAGTTCGCAATTAATACTTCTTCTCCGTCACGCGCAATTACAGTTAAATGACCACCCATTCTCTTTTCAACAACGTGAGGCGTCATATAATTATGGTGAAACGTCGCTCCTATTTTTGTTTCTGGAGCGCCAAATAAGATTGAAAATATATGTACTCCTTCCTCTTCCTTTTGATGAATGTATGGTTCAATTTCATGCACTTGATCTTCCCATACAGAAATCCATAACTCTTCCTTCGCTCTATTAATTATATTGCATATTTCCTTCAAAACACGATTATTTGAGCGAATATGCGAAATTACATCTATTTGTCGCTCTTGTTCTAAACCATTTAATTTCTCATCTAAAAATTCAAAGGACTTTTCAAAGTCTTTTCGCATTCGATTCATTAATTCAGTAGCTGGTACTGGTACATATTTAACTGGTTCAGAAGGTACAATATGTACTGCTCCTTTATCCATTAACTTACCGAGTACCTCGTAAATCATAGAACGAGGTACTCCTGTTTGTTTACTCACTTCATACCCAGTTACTGGGGAATGTTTTAGTAATCCAATATACGCTTTACATTCGTACTGGGAAAAACCTAACTTTTGTAATTCTTTTATAATTTCATCCATTAGTACTCCTCACAATCTAAATCGCTCTAACTTCAAAGCGACGATTTTGCTTACCTTTACTTTTTACTTTATCAATAACAAGTGTTCCTATTTCACTCGTATTTTTCACATGTGTGCCTCCACAAGCTTGTTCGTCTAAATTTTCAATTGTAACAATGCGGATTTCTTGTATAGTAGTTGGCAGGAGGTTTATTGCGGTCTTAATCATTCCTACAGCATTTTCTGCTTCTTCGCGGCTCATATAACGAGTAGAAATTTCTTTATTTTGTTTAATAAGTTTATTCACTTCCTTAACAATTTCTTCTACTTCCACGCTCGATAACTCTTGTAACTCATTAAAATCGATACGTGCTTTGTCAGGATAAATTTGATTTCCAGTGCATAGAGCTCCATACTTTTCATAAACGACAGCTCCGATAAGATGCAGTAAAGAATGATGCCGCATTAAATTATGACGTCTTTCCCAATTAACCTCTAATTTAACTGGACCTAATTTTACTAGAGCTCCATCTTTTATATAGTGAACTATTTCTCCCTGCTCCTTCTTTACTTTTTCAACTTCAAATACAGACCCATCTTGTACAATGACACCCGTATCACATTCCTGCCCTCCACCAGTTGGATAAAAAACTGTTTCTTTTACAAATACTTTATTTTCTTCTACTTTTATCACTTCTGTTTCGCAACTCGTTTTGTATGCATCTTCTAAATATAATGCCGTTGTCATACTCTCACCTCTTTAGTAGTTATAGTTATACCTACTAATATAAAAAAGAAGCTCTATAAAGTCAATTGATAATTCTGAAATTTAAAACTAATAAAAGACTCCTTTATTAGGAGCCTCCTATCTCAATATTTCATTCGCTTCTTTTTCATAAATTTTATCAAATGAAGTCATAACGCGTTGTGATGCTGAAATCATTCTTTGATCCGTCATAAGATCTGCCATCTCTTTCGTCATATCTACATTTGAATTTTCTAGCATATGATTTTTCACTAATCCTGTTCCGTTCGGTAAATCAGCAATGTTTCCTTCTGCTAGTGTAAAGCTTTTGTTCTCTCTTTGCATTAGACGAGAATTCGCTTCTGCATCTACTGTTTTTGTTTGCAGGCGAGCAATATTATTTTGTGTTCCCTCATCATATAATGTACCATCTGCTTGTACAGCGATCTTCGCTCCTTCTGGAATACGAACACGTTCATTATTTACATCCATAACATAGGCACCAGATGATGTTTGCAAGTAACGATCACTATTTATTGTAAAACTACCATCTCTCGTTAAAAACGTTTCATCGTTTTTAGATGTAACGAAAAATGATGTTGTACCGTTTGCACCGTCATCTAAAAAGAAATCTGTAGCACTATTTGTCATTTGTATATTTCCTTGTACTAAATTCACATGCGTTGCGGCTGGTACTACAGCGTAATCGACCGAACCGATATTTGTTACAGCACCATCTCCTCGGCGATATGTATCTTGTACATCAAATACTTTAGAAGTCATATTTTCTGCTTTAAATCCTGTCGTTTGAGCATTTGCAACGTTATTTGAATGAACATTAATACGCTGCATGTAATTCATCATACCCATAGAACCTATATAAAGACCGTTCATACTCGTTTGAATAAGGCAGTTGCCTTATCCTTCACCTCTTTTCTATGATGTTTGCAACATTTGTTTCGCTAAATGTTCCGCTGTAGCGATATGTATGTTTTTCTTTACGTCTTGTCCGTCTGTCATTAATACAATAGGAGCTGATGATACTGCTGGAATTTTCAACAATTCACCACTACTTGCCGTTTCATCAAATTTCGTAAAGACGATACCATCAATATGAATATCTTTAAAGTTCGTAATGATTTCGATCATGTCTTTACTTTTCATCGAAGCTGATAACGTTAAACAAATATAATCTGGCTCTACTTGTCCCATCGTTTCAATCATTTCTTCCACTGTTTCTGACGCACGATAATTTTTCCCAGCTGTATCAATTAAAATATAATCGACGCGCGCTTCTTCTTTAAAGTACGTAAGCGCTCTTGTCATTGCAGCTTCATCACGCACAGCGATTACTTCAAATCCAATTGTCTTTACGTAATCTTGCAATTGCTGTACTGTCCCAATGCGCGAATGGTCTGTCGTAATAAAACCAACCGTTTTTTTCATACCGTGAAATTGCCACGCCATTTTCGCAAGTGTCGTCGTTTTTCCAACACCAGTTGGACCGATTAATGCAATTGTTTGTACTTCTTTTTCAAATACGTTTTCCGTATTGAAATGAGATCTCATATCTTCCAATATATATTCGATTACTTCTTCTTCTGTAATCATCGTTGCATTCTCAAACTTCACTTTTAACTTTTCAGCATATGCATGAATGAAGTATTGTTCTACATCGTTTTGCTCTAGCATGCGAATTACTTTTTGAATAATAAATGGTACAGATTCTTGCTTTTCTTTTTTTACAACTACTTCTTCTTTTTTGACAGGAACGACTTTCTTCACAGCCTTTTGCTTTTTCGTTACTTTCGTTTCTTCTGTCTGTTTCACAACGACGATACCTTTTTCAAACAGCTTTAATAGTTTCTCTTTCTTTCTTGCCCATTCTTCACTATTTCCTGTTTGCATCGCCGCGTATGACATAGGAGTTGTCACGTTTTCTAAATTGTGCAGTACCGATTGAATTCCGTTCGCCTTCACAATTTGTTCTGAAAAATCATTTACAACATCCATTAATTGTTCATGAAATTGAGCTGTACCTTCATTCACTTCTTCCTGTTTATCCTCTGGAAAAGCAACTAACATTTCATAATTCTTTTTCCAAAAAAACGGGATATTTCGTTTTACACTTTCATCGACAACGTAATAATAATCTGTACCATATTGGTCAAATAACTTTCGATACAATTCATTTTTCGAAGCTGCTTTTATTCGCATTAACGCTTCTTTCTTTTCTGTACTTTCCATTACTTCACCCCCTACTATTCAATATAGGCAATTTGATCCACAACAATTTCTGGTGCTAATTCGCTAATACAAAGTACTTGCGCTTCTACTTGATAACGCTCAAGAAGTCTTACAATCGCAAACCTGAAATCTTTTCTACGCGTTAATAATACTGGTTCTCTCCCCATTAACCTCGCTTGTTTCAATACGCGTTGTACTTGTTCAACGACTCGCGTTTCTAAGTCTAAATCCCAGTTTAATAAATAACCTTGATAAGAATTGTTCACAACGTCTGCATCTAACTCGATTGAATCTGAGAAGAGCGCCGCATATATTTTCCCGTCAGGATTTTTCGCATTTTCACAAATCACTTTTGAAATACATTCACGGACGAATGACGTTACGCCGTCAACATGATTTTGATAAATTTCTTTTCCGTCAATAATACCTTCAATAATAGTTGGTAAATCACGAATAGAAATACCTTCTTTTAGCAATTGTTTAATAACATTTTGAACGAGTGATAAATCAATTTCTTTCTTCTTAATCTCTTCTAATAAAACGCCGTTATCATTTTCAAGGGAGTTAATTAAGTCTTTTACATGTTGACGCTGAATTAACTCATGAAGATTACGTCTAACGACAACATCTAAATGCGTAATTAATATGCTAAGTGGCTCTAATACTTGATAGCCTTTCATTTGTGCATCTTGTACCATATGTTCTAAAATCCAATATCCATCCTCGCCAAAAATTGGATCTTTCGCTGGTTCTGCATCTAAATCGGCCATTACATTCGGTGTTTTCAGTGCTAATAAGTAACCTGATTTTAAAACTCCTTCAGCTGCCTTCGCACCTTTAATACGAATAATGTATCGTCCGCGTGGTCTAAAACTCGTATTATCTTTAAAGTTAATTCCAGGAACGTTAATACCAAGGTCGGTAATAATCGATTTCCTCATAAGAACAACTTTATCACGAGCTGTTTCCCCGTTAATTTTCTGCTTTACAAGTGCTGCTAAATCTAAGCCGAGTTCTACTATAATTGGATATTTATCTGTAAATACGCCAAATGAATCTTCCACTTGTTGCAGTTGCTCATCTTCGCCTTGAATCATTTCTAATTCTTTTTGAAGCTCATCTTCTTTTTCTTTCTTCATTCGGTTTTTATTTCGAATTCCTAAGAAGATAATTGTTCCACCAACGAGTGCGAATGGTAGAAATGGTAGCGGAGTAAAAATACCCATTGCGATAAATAAACCGCCAAGCGCATATACAACGACTTCATGCGCTAATAACTCTTTAAAGATACCTTCCGTTACTGTATCTGGTGAACCGTCAAATACACGCGTTACGATAATACCTGTTGAAATCGCAAGCATTAACGAACCGATTTGGTTTACAATTCCGTCGCCGACAGTCAACTGTGTGTAATGAAGAGCAGCTTCACCAAAGCTCATTCCTTGCTGCATCATTCCGACAATTAAACCGAAAATAATGTTTACGAATAAAATGACAATCCCGAAAATAACGTCTCCTTTAATGAACTTCCCGGCACCATCCATCGCCCCGTAAAACTCTGTTTCCATATTTAATTTTTTTCGTTTTGCTTGTGCATCTTTTTCTGTAATAATACGCTGGTTTAAATCAGCATCGATTGACATTTGTTTCCCTGGTAAAGAATCAAGTGTAAAACGAGCTGCAACTTCAGCTGTACGAGATGCACCGTTTGCAACGATAAACTGGAATATGATTAATACTGTAAAAATAACGATACCAATTAATAAGTTCCCGCCAATTACGAACTGGCCGAACTCTTCAATAACATGACCCGCATTTCCGTTTGTCAAAATCGCTCGCGTCGTCGATACGTTAATCGATACGCGGAAAATCCCGATTAATAACAACATCGTCGGAAATGACTTTAATTCATCCCACTCGTTAATACTTGTCGCTCGCATATAAATAAGCACTGACATACTTAGTAGAAAAACGATAATGATATCAAGTATAAATGGTGGAAGTGGAATTAAGAGCGCCACTACGAATGACGCTGCTAAAAAGATAGAAAAATAGGTTCTTGCAGAATCTATCTTAAACAAAGAGATCTCCTCCAAACGCGCTATTATACTTCAAGTTCATTCGTTTGAATTAAATAGCGCATAACTTCAATTACAGCTACGTATAAATCTTCTGGAATCGCCATATCTTCCTCGACTTGATAATATAAAGAACGAGCAAGCGGACGATTTTCCACCATTGGTATTTCTTGTTCACGGGCAAGCGTTCGTATATATAATGCGAGTTCATCTTCCCCTTTTGCAACGACAATTGGTGCTGCATCAACGTGTTTATTGTATCTGAGTACGACTGAAATATGAGTCGGGTTGTTTACAATAAACGTTGCGCCATCCATTTTCTTCGCAATTGTCCCTTGCAATATGGCGTGCATAAAGTTTTTTCGTTTCCCCTTTACTTGCGGGTCCCCTTCATTATCTTTATGCTCTTGTTTTACTTCTTCTTTTTTCATCTTAATATCTTGTTCGTACTCCCATTTTTGATAAATAAAATCAATAATAGAAAGAACGATTAATATAATTAAAATAGCTAAGAAGATAAATTTAATTTGTCTAATAATTTCAGTAAGTGACGCAGTCCAGTTAAATCCAATCATACTCACGATTGTCTCTAAATTCTTTTTAAAGAGAACGTAAGCAACGTAACCGATTAATCCCATATAAAACAGTGATTTCAAAATATCTACTAAACTTTTACGACTAAACAATCTCGTAAAATAATTTTTTGGGTTAATACGTGACGCTTTCGGCTTAATAACTTTAGAAGAAAATAAGAAACCGACTTGAATCATATAATTGAATAAATGAAAAGCGTATACGAGTATTAATATCGGTGCTGATACTTTTAGTAGTAACATCCCCATCATATAAAAATACTCGGTTGAATCTGTATTTTTTCCAATTTGATCAAACAGCACCGATACAGAATTGGCAATCTCAAACCCTAGCCAATCTCCAAAAAAGTAAACGACAACTGCTAACACAAGTATGGAAAATAAATTATTTAAATCTTTACTCCGGGCAATATTCCCTTCTTCACGCGATTTCTTACGCTTCTGCGGGGTGGCCTTTTCTGTTTTATTATCCTTTGCCATGCGCGTCCCCCTACTTCGTTAAGAAAAAGTTAAATAGTTTCGTATATTCCTCAAGCAATACATCCGTCATATTTTTAAACACATAACCGAGCATCGGTACACTCATCGCAATAAACAAAATACCACATGTAATTTTAATAACGTACGCATTCATAAAAACGTTTAATTGCGGAGCGTTTTTTGCGATTAAAATTAAAACAAAGTTAATGATGAATAAGCTTCCCATGAGCGGAAGAGCAATTTCAACCGCTGATGTAATCGCAAATAATAACGTTGCGAGTAGACTATCTAAAAAACTAGTCGTCAGCAATTTTGAAATCGCCTCTGTATATTGAAACGACTTTAAAATCGTGGCAACGAAATAATTAATGCCGCCAAGTGAAATAAAAATAATGAGAAAAAATATATCAAAAATGGTTGATAGTAAAGTAGACTGTGAACCTGCGTTTACATCAAACAAACTTGCTTGTGATAAACCGATATCAAAGTCTAAAATATGCCCGGCCATTTTCGGAATGTTCCACAGCATTTCTACAATTTTTGAAAGTGATAATCCAATTACAATTTGCGTACCAGCATAAGCTGCAACGTCCCAAGTTGTTTTTATGTGAGAGACATCAACTTGATCGGCAACGGTAATGGAAAGAGCAAGTCCAAATGTAACCTTCGCCATCGCTGGAATGGATCGACCTGAGAAAAACGGTAAAAAATATAAAAATGAAGTAATGCGGCAAAACGCAAAAAACGTCGCCGCCCATAATTCCATATTCATTTCAGTTCCCCTATCTTAGTACGAACGCAATAGCGATGGAATTTTATCAAATAAATCTAAAATAAGCGTCGTTAACTCTTGAAACATCCACGGACCTAAAATGATAATAACGAGTACAATACTCGCCATTTTCGGTAAAAACGTCAGCGTTTGCTCTTGAATTTGCATCATTGCCATAATGACAGCGATGATAATAACGACAATCATACTAACGCCGGCAACCGGCATTAAAATCATAACCCCTTTATAAAAAAAGGTTTGAAAAATATCTATAATTGGTGACGTATTCATTTATATGACTCCTATCACATAGCATCAAACGCTTCAGGCGACCGTTTTAAACATAATGTC
Organism: Bacillus cereus group sp. Bc061; assembly: GCF_027715825.1. Classification (NCBI taxonomy): domain Bacteria; kingdom Bacillati; phylum Bacillota; class Bacilli; order Caryophanales; family Bacillaceae; genus Bacillus; species Bacillus cereus group sp. Bc061. The sequence goes on along the minus strand of NZ_JAQFTZ010000001.1, from coordinate 284,685 downwards.
GACGATTTTTGTATATCCACCTAAATATACGAAAACGAGTATTTTAAATGGTAAACTTAAAATCATCGGCGGTACCATCATCATCCCGAGGTACATTAACAGTGTACTAATAATCAAATCTATAAATACAAACGCTAAATAAATGAACATCCCTGTTAACAATCCCTTTTGAATTTGCGTTAACGTAAAGGATGGTACGAGCGTAAATAAGGATAGATCCTTTAAATCTTTCGGCAACTCTTCTCCGCGCACTTTCAGCATCATTTTTAAATCATGCTTATACGTATGCTTTGACATATACTCTTTCATAATCGGCGCTGTCGTTTCCGCAGCTTGGCTTACCGTTATTTTCTCTTTTGTCATCGGATCCCACACATCGCTCTTTAGCTGCCCAAGAACAGGCTGCATCGTAAAGAGTGATAAAAATAAGGCAAGTCCAACGAGCACTTGGTTCGGCGGTAAATTCATTACCCCGAGTCCTTGACGTGTAATCCCAAGAACGATCATAAAATAAGTAAAATGTGTAAATAATAGAACGATAGATGAAGATAATGATAAAAGGGTAACGAGCGCAAATAACTGTACACTTGAGTTACTCGTAAACTCTTTTCCATTTTCGAAATTAATAAAACCGTTTTGGGCTGCATACGCTGGATTTACAAAAATAATTGAAAAAACGATAGAAAATACGAAAATAACGGCTAATAACGATAACTGTTTCTTTATTCTCATGATGGATCCTCTACTTTTTTCGTTTCACTCTTCACCGCGTCTTCTAGCGCTTGTTGAAACTGATTTCCTGTTCCTGTTAATTGCACAGATTGAACACCGTTATTACTAATAACAGTGAACACTTGCTTACCATCCACTTCAAATAAAAAGGCGCTCGTTTGATGATTTAAATACACACCGTCTTTCACTTGAATATGGCCATTTTCACCTTGCTTAAAAAACTGCTGTTTGCGCGTCTTTTTCGTCATATAATATGCACCGTAGCCGAGCGCACCAAACAGTAAAACGACTTGAAATAAGGTCGTCATATACGACATATGACTCCTCCTCTACTCTTTATCTTGCATTTGACTTTGCGCTTTCATAAGCGCAGCTTGCTTCTTGTCAGCTTCAATTTCAGAAATGATAATACCGAACTTCTCGTCCATTACAATCGCTTCTCCAATGCCGACTTTCATATTACTTAAATATACATCTACTTTATGTCCTAAGTTTTTCTCTACTTCCAGAACATCGCCAACTTTTAATTGCTTCACGTCACCGAGCGTAATAGATGCCTTTCCAAGCTTTACACCAAGTTCAATCGAAATATCTGAAACAGTATCAATATGTGCTTTACTTGCTTCATTTCGCTTTCCTGCAAATTCTTCTAATCCCATTAATGACACAGGAGATACTTCATGCTTCATATGGATCCTCCTACTCTACAAAACTTTTAAATAAGAGCGCCTTACGCGTTCCATCTTTTCCAATAAAACAATTAAATTTATGCTTTCCATCTACATAACCAAGTAATTCATCCGAAACTTTCGTATGAAGCGGAATAATATCGCCTTCTTCAATTTGTTCAATCTCACCCATCGTCATCTTCTGCTCACCAATCGCAACGTGAACTGGTTTATACACTTGATTTACTTTCACTTCTACTTCAGACGTATACTTTTTGCGCTTATCTGAAGAATGTTCGACAATATTTTCAGACGTTAACTTATCCATAATTTCTTCAACAGATAAGAACGGAATACCGATACGCACCGTCGTATTCCAAAAATCTGTTTTCATATTTACGTTTAGTAATGAAATAATATCACTTGCTGTCGTAATCTTAAGTGCATTCGGATCTGTCTCCGTCGTTACAAATGTCGGTTTAATCGCTACAACACTTTCAAATGATTGCTCTAAATTTTTACATAAAAGCGAGAATATATTATCAAGCGTTAAAAACTCAAATGCTGTTAACGGTCTACGCATCGTAAAATTACGCTTACTATCCCCGCCAAGCCAGCACTCATGAATGTAAATAACAAATGCTAAATCAATCTCAATAACAATTTCTCCAAGCTCTGGAAGTCCGAGATCAATGACGCAATATAAATAATAATCTTTCGGCATTTTCTCCACATACTCACTCGTAAATGGAACTTGCTCAACTGTCGAAGGCTCTAAGTCAATCGGAATACGCATACGCGCTGACAACGTCTGTGACGTCTGTTTTCCAAACGTAGAAGCAATCGCTTGCAAGCTACGTAAATGCTCAACACCGAACTTCTCCGGTCTATTAAAATCATACTCTTGAAATTTATCTTGCTTCCCTGCTTCTTGTGCGAAAGCTGGCATTTCCTCGCCTTCATTTACCGCCTTCAGCAGGGCATCAATTTGCTCTTGGCTTAATTTATCTCCGCTCATGAAAATCCCCTTCCCTACCTTTTCAATTCAACGATTTCAACGTACATCTTTCCATTCTTCGTCAAAATCTTCCCGGTTCCAATCTCTTCATTCTCAAGCATAAGACGTACCGTATTTTTCGTTGAATTTTCAAGACGATACAATGTACCTTTCGTAATATGAAGCAGATCTTCAATTTTCTTTTTCGTATTTCCGATTTCAAAATAAATTGTTAACGGAATATCATCTTGTAATTTCAAATCTAGCCAACTCCCATATCATGTTCACGAAAATTTCATGTTCTCTTTATATATGAAACTTCTTATTTTGAAACGTCGATATTTAATATTTTTTTAATATATCCTTGCGTTTCTTTAAATGGTGGTACGCCTCCGTACTTTCTCACATTACCAGGGCCAGCATTATAAGAAGCAAGCGCTAATACTAAGTCACCGTTATTTTTCTTTAAATAACCGCTTAACTCTTTCACGCCGCCTTCAATACTTTCAGCTGGTGAAAACGGATTTTTTATACCCATCTCTTTTACATTCGCCGGCATAAGCTGCATAAGTCCCATCGCACCTGCATGTGACACCGTTTTCGGATTAAAATTAGACTCTACTTCAATCATTTTTTGAATTAACGTTTTCGGAATTCCGTATGTACGACTTACTCTATCTATAATATCCTCATACTTCCCTTCATTTGAAGAACGTATTTTTTGAATATTATACTTCTTCGTTAACCCCCACGTATCTACAGCCTCATTTTTCGTTTCCGGGAAACGTCGTTCGAATTCTTTTTGTGCCACTTGCACTTCATCGGCTTTCTTCGTTTCAGACTTTTCTTCCGGTTTACTTACTTCCTCTACTTTATGAATAGATGCTTCCGGTTTATTCACAACCGCTTCTATTTTCGTAGATTGTACCGGCTGACTCATATCCTCTACCTTTACCGCCTGCATAGTAGCCTTCGTCTCCTTCATAGGCTCGCTCTGCAACTTTTCTTGAAAGCGACTACTAACGAACGCCTGCGGACTACTTAACTTTTGCTGAAACTGTCCTTTTTTATATGCAAGTACTTCTTTTACTATATTTCCAACTACCATAATATCACCTTTTCGGTAAACAAAGATAATCTAATATTAGAGTTTTTTCGTAAAGTTTGCAATAATCCTTTGCAATTATATTGTAATAAAAAAACGACTAAATTGTTAAACTGTTATTTTTTTATATTTATTAATTCAAATTTTCAGTTGACACCCATTATAGCAAGGCTTACAATAAATTCGAAATTGTTTTTTTTGCATATTACCGTTTTTCAATTTGCAGAAAACTCAATATAAAAAAATGGGGGTTCTTAACATGAGAATTAATACAAACATTAATAGCATGCGTACACAAGAGTACATGCGCCAAAACCAAGCTAAAATGAGTAACGCTATGGACCGTTTATCAAGTGGTAAACGTATCAACAACGCTTCTGACGATGCAGCAGGTCTTGCAATCGCAACTCGTATGCGTGCTCGTGAAAGCGGATTAAGCGTAGCTGCTGACAACACGCAAAACGGTATGTCTTTAATCCGTACAGCTGACTCAGCAATGAACTCAGTATCTAACATCTTACTTCGTATGCGTGACATCGCCAACCAATCTGCGAACGGTACGAACACTGACAAAAACCAAGTTGCTCTTCAAAAAGAATTTGCTGCATTAAAAGAGCAAATTACTTACATTGCAGATAACACACAATTCAATGACAAAAACCTATTAAACGGTGACCAAACTATTAACATCCAAACTCTTGACTCACATGATTCTACTAAACAAATCGGTATCGATTTAAAGTCTGCTACTCTTAATGCATTAGGAATCAAAGACTTAACAGTTGGTGCTGTTGGAAGTACTGAAGCTAAAAATTACGTTGACGCTAAAGACGCATTAGCAAAAAATGTGGCAGCGACTGAATTTATCACTGCTAAAACTGCTCTTGATGGCGATACTGTTGCTAAAGCTTATGTTGAGGCTAAAACTGCTCTTGATGGCGATACTGTTGCTAAAGCTTATGTTGAGGCTAAAACTGCAATGGAAGATAATGCTGTTGCTAAAGCTTATGTTGAAGCTAAAACTGCTTTTGATGCTGCAGATCCTGCAGTACAAAGTTTAGTTACTGATTATGAGAATGCTAAAAAACTTTCTGATGCTGCACCTGGTGATACAAATTTAGAAGCCGATACTTTACAAGCTAAACAGAAAATGGACGCAGAGGCTGCTGCTAAAAACTATTATGAAGCTAAAACTGCTCTTGCTAGTGCTGAAAAAGCAACAAAAGACATCGTTTCAACTTATGATGCTAAGCTGGCTGCCTTTAATGCTGCTAATCAAACAACAAAAGACATCGTTTCAACTTATGATGCTAAGCTGGCTGCCTTTAATGCTGCTAATCAAACAACAAAAGATATTGCTACAACATACGGTGATAAGCTAACTGCTCTTAATGATGATGCTAAAAAAGCTATCTCTGACCTTGATAAAGCAAAAGCTGCTTTCGACGAAAATCCTGCTGCTAAAGAATTAGTTAAAACTATGGATGATGCTAAACAGGCTGCAACACAAAATAATACTGCAAATGCATATTTAGTTGCTAAAGCCGCTGCTGAAGCTGCTCCGACTGATGCAGATAAACAAGCTGCCCTTGAAAATGCAACTAAGGCTTTAGAAAAAGACGACACTGCAAAAGGTTTAGTTAAAACTTACGAAAACGCTAAAGAAGCTCTTAATCCTGCAAATGCAATGCCATTAGATGCAGTTAAACAAATTGATGCAGCTCTTAAAACTGTTGCTGACAACCGTGCAACTTTAGGTGCTACATTAAACCGTTTAGACTTTAATGTAAACAACCTTAAGAGTCAATCTTCTGCTATGGCTGCTTCTGCTTCTCAAATCGAAGACGCTGACATGGCGAAAGAAATGTCTGAAATGACTAAGTTCAAAATCTTGAACGAAGCTGGAATCAGCATGCTTTCTCAAGCAAACCAAACTCCACAAATGGTTTCTAAATTATTACAATAATCCATTTGAGTTAGTTTCATGAATAAACCTCTCTGTTTGCGGAGAGGTTTATTTTTTGTAAAACCTTCCTTTTTTTGATGGGAGAGAGCATCCGCGTGGCGTAGAAGCGGTCAGTGCCTATCTTTATCCCCTCTCATGTTAAAACACAACTAGAAGATAAGCATAAGTCTCTTTTTCTGTTCATAGCTGTTTATTAGATTAAGAGATACCGACTATATCAATCTATAAGGAGTGTCTATTATGCGTATTGGTACGAATGTTTTGAGTATGAATGCTAGGCAATCACTATATGAAAATGAAAAACGTATGAATGTTGCAATGGAGCATTTGGCGACTGGTAAGAAGTTAAATCATGCTTCTGATAATCCTGCAAATGTTGCGATTGTGACTCGTATGCATGCGAGAGCGAGTGGTATGCGCGTGGCGATTCGAAATAATGAGGATGCGATATCGATGCTGCGTACAGCGGAAGCTGCCCTTCAAACTGTGACAAATATTTTACAGCGTATGCGTGATTTAGCTGTTCAATCTGCAAATGGTACAAATTCCAGTAAAAACCGTGATTCACTAAATAAAGAGTTTCAATCTTTAACAGAGCAAATTGGCTATATTGATGAGACGACTGAGTTTAATGATTTATCCGTATTTGACGGTCAAAACCGGACTGTTACGTTAGATGATATTGGTCATACAGTAAATGTAACGAAACATATCTCCCCTTCCCCTACACAACATGACATCAACATTTCAACAGAACAAGAAGCAAGAGCGGCGATTCGTAAAATTGAAGAAGCTTTACAAAACGTATCACTTCACCGTGCTGACCTCGGGGCTATGATCAATCAACTGCAGTTTAATATCGAAAATTTAAATAGCCAAAGTACAGCGTTAACAGATGCTGCCTCTCGAATTGAGGATGCGGATATGGCGCAAGAGATGAGTGACTTTTTAAAATTTAAATTGTTAACCGAAGTTGCACTTAGTATGGTTTCACAAGCGAATCAAATTCCGCAAATGGTATATAAATTACTGCAATCATAATTGTCATTCCACTCTTTGAAACGATTCCATACAAAAGCAAAAGGGAAATACATATACACTATGTACTTCCCTTTTATTTTGTACCCCATACTTCTATGGCGCTACCGTCATAACTTGTCCTCTACGGTCGATCCTTATTTTCATTTTTCCATCTTGTGCGTTATATAGTCCTAATTTATTTAATTCTGTTTTACAATCTTGTACGAAAGTTGGTAATTTACGAATTTGATCGACGTCAGAACTTTTAATGAAATAAACTAACTGTTGCGTCATATCTTTCACATCTTGCACAAGTTCTTCTTTTTCTCGTTTTAATCGTTCATTTTCCGATCGTAGCGCTCTCAGTTCACTTTCCAGGTTGCTTCTATTAGACTCTTCTTTAAAATGCCCTGCAGCCATGCTAGAAAGCTTATAAATACCTTCCATAAACTGATGCAGTTCATCTTCTTTTCTTTCACTATGTTGACTAATTGTCTCAAAGTTATCAACGATACCAGATATAACTGTTACGAGGCTTTTTTCACTCTCTTTATGCTGGATTTCCTCTTTTAATACTTGATTGTTTTCTTTTTTCATTTCAACGATTGTTTCTTTTACAGGTGTATATTTTCGTTTTCGTCCAGGTTTTTGTTTTTCAATATTTTCAAACGGTATTTCACGTTTTTTTAATTTGTAATACGTATTTTGTAACTGACTTTCTGTTTTCGGGAATAGATTTAGTTCGTTTTTACTAACATACTTTGAAATATTAATAATGTTTAAACCGTGACGTTGGCAAAATTGATACACTTCATACAGTAACTCTAGTTCAGACTTGAGCCACGTGATCGTTGATTTTTCATATGCTCGCATCCCACCATGTTTTTCTACATCTATTTGAAATAATACCATTCTATTATGTAAATCAACTAGTTCTTCATATTTTACTTGGAATTGTTTTTCTATTTTTTTAAATTCCGCTTCTAGTTGCATATCGTTCATTTTATTATTTGACATGTTTTGTAAGAGACTTAATACATTGATTGCTATGTGGTGATACATAATCTGTGCCACTCCCCCTCATCCTTTCACAATTCTCATCTGACTCCCATGTCTTTTTAGAAAATAGAAATTTTTTCATATCCATATTATAACATTTCGAAATTGTCTGTCAAATAATAAACATACAAAAATGTATAGAAAGTATAGAAATAGAAAAAGATTTTTTCATTAATATGCATAATTGCATATTAATCACTTTTAATTATATTATATGGTATTTAGAATGTAATTTCACCGAAAAAATTTGCGTTATCACGAAAAATTACTAAAATAACCCAAAGATACATTTTTATATTTTCAAATCAAAAATCTTCAAATAAAGATTGTTCATACATACAACCACAAACACTCCAAAAACGTTCCATCTTTCCACCTATACAAAATATAGAACACTAAAAAGGAACTAACCAATACTACACATGGCTAGTTCCCTTCTCTCCACTATAATAATAGAGTCTACAAATCTTTACTTCTTCTATTTACCTAAAACCACTTCATATCTCTGGTCTCACATGGCATGGCTAGCTATCCAATTCTTGATAAACAGAATGCAACTGTACACCGGTTATTCTCAAACTCTCTCAGTATACAACTTCCCACATTTCCCCAAAACCACTTCATATCTCTGGTCTTACATGGCATAGGACTCTATTAGGCACTAACCGCTGCCACACATGGCTAAAGCTTCTATTCAAGCAAAAAAGTGCTTTTAAAAATCTTTTAAAGCACTAACTTATCTACTAAGCCGATTAACTCTTGAATATCTGGCTTACTTACTTGCGCATTTGCTCCTACCGCTTCGCCTTTATGGAATAATTCATTTGTAATTAAGGAAGAGAAAATAACGACTGGTAAACGATTCATGATTTCACTATCTTTAATTACTTTCGTTAAATGGTGTCCATCCATTTTCGGCATTTCAATATCCGTAATGAGCAAGTGAATATGTTCAAACATTTTCTCACCTTGCTCTTTCGCTAACTTTTCAATTTGCGCTAACGCTTCTGCACCATTGCTAAAGAAGTTCATTTTCGTATATCCAGCTGTTGATAATGTTTCTTCTAATATTTGACGAAGCATTGCTGAATCTTCTGCAATATAAATAACTTTTTCACCACGATCTGTTTTTTGTTCTAATTTTGAAAGTGACTTATTATCATAACCAGTACCGCTAATTTCACATACAATTTTCTCGTAATCTAATAGTAAGATGATTTTTCCATCTAGTTTTACAATACCAGATGTCGTTTCTTCCAGTCCCATAGATAATGAAGCTGGTTCATCAATTTGCTCCCAAGAAATACGTTGAATACGATGCACTTCATCAACGCGGAAAATCACTTTCATTTGGTTTAATTCTGAAATGATAAATTTCGTTTGATCAAGTGGCTTTGTCGATTTTAAATTAAGAGCTGTCGCTAAGTTAATAACTGGTAAAATTTCACCACGTACTTGAACAACACCTTCAACTGCATGATGAGATTCTGGCACAGTTGTAACAGGGAATGGATTAATGATTTCACGTACTTTCATTACGTTAATACTAAATAGGTTTTCACCAACAGTATATGTAACGATCTCTAATTCATTTGTTCCGCTTTCTAATAAAATACTTTGTGCTTGTGACATAAAGGTGTCGCTCCCCTTTCATTATTTCCGTATATCTAATTATTAAGCTTTATTAAAACGAAAAAGTCAACTACCTATATAAAAAATATAGATAGTCGAACAATTCATTTCTTTATTTAAAAAGACGATTACTCTTGTATAAACGAAGCAAGTGCTTCTAATAACACTTCTTGCGCTCCTACAATTTCTGTCGGCATCGCTTCCCATTTTTTAGAAAGCTCTGTTTCTACTCTTATTCTTAACTCTGCATTCATTTCTGCTAGCACATATTCTTTCGTTGCTAAATCAACATCCAGTAGCGCAAGTGCATATAGTTCCGGATCATTTATTTTTTCAAATAATCGTTTTAATACTGCCGGCGCTATATGTTTTAATTTTTCAATATGAATCTCTTTATCTGAAAATAGCAACTCATATTGAATGAAGGTAACATTTTCTTTCATCACTTTAAAATAGCAATTATTTTTTTTATCATTTACAAAATAACCGTTTGGATCTGCAATAATACTCTCTACTTTACGAATTAAATCTGGTAAACTACTCGCTGTCATTACAGTCCGCTGCTCAACCTCACTTGGCGAAATGAATGTAACGCGATACTTATTCTGCGCCATCCTCCTCACCTCTCCTTTTATAAAAATCTATCACCACAAACGATCCAAAAGGCACTGGTCTACCATAAAACGATTAACCATCCCAGTAACCTTTCATAAATCTATTTTTGCAACTACCCTAGCAACTCTACATATCTCTGGCCTTAAATACCGGTCGAGCACCACATAAGAACTAACCGCTACCACATATCGCTCGGCCCTCTCTCAAAACCTAAAAAAGAGCTTTTAAAATCTTTTTAACTACACTTCGCTTATATCTTCTTCAACTACCCTAGCCACTCTACATAACTCTGGGCTTAAACAACGGTCGAGATTCTATTAGGCACTAACCGCCACCACACATCGCCAGGTCCTCTCTCAAAACCTAAAAAAGAGCTTTTAAAATCTTTTTAACTACACTTCGCTTATATCTTCTTCAACTACCCTAGCCACTCTACATAACTCTGGGCTTAAACAACGGTCGAGATTCTATTAGGCACTAACCGCCACCACACATCGCCAGGTCCTCTCTCAAAACCTAAAAAAGAGCTTTTAAGAACTTTTTAAGATCTTTTCAGTAACTCGATGTTATTGAACCAAAACGCTATCTGCTGATCCGCAATATCCGGCAACGTAACAAAAAACTCACGGCACTTCATCTCATCTTTAAACAGTTGATACTTCCACTCGCCCTCACTACCAACACTTACGAAATAAAATTCGTGAATACGGCCAATGATTGCTTGTTTTTCACCAAATGAATAGGGAGGCACTTGCTTAATTTCAAATTGATCTGGTAAATATACATGCTCTTCTCGTTCCATTTTTAACACTTGCTCAGCAAGTTCACGTTTATTTTCGAAAAAAGGCAATTGTAAAATTCGCTCTTGTCTTGTCATACGAATAAAAAACCCTTTCTACTACATTACAATTTTTCTTTATTATATATTATCGAATTAAGTTTACAACTTCATTTAATACTTCATCTGACACTTTAATTACTTTTGCATTTCCTTGGAATCCGCGTTGGTATAACATTAAGTCAACGAATTCTACAGATAAATCTACGTTTGCACCTTCTTGTGCACCACCACGTATTTTACCTGCGCCGTTTTGACCAGATGCACCAAGTGCTAAAATACCAGTTGTATTCGTCGCTGTATAGTTACCGTTACCTGTTTTCATTAACCCACCTTCATTCGGGAACATCGCAACAGCTAATTGACCAGCAGCTTTCATACTTCCATCAGAATATTTTACCATCACATATCCACCATCAGCAATAAAACAATCTTTAACAGTGGCTGCCGCTCTACCGTCTACATCTGTTACTGATAATGTTTTATCTGTCGGATGATTTGTTAATTTACTGAAATCTAAATTTATCGTTCCGCCGTTAAACGGGATATTTGCTCCTTGTTGTACCGGGTCTGGATTTCCAACGCCATTAAATTTCAAAGTACCTGTTGAACCTTGTCCTGTCACTACTTCAAACTTTGAATCTTTTACTGAGTCATTTCGTCTTTGAACGCTATACGTATACTCATGGTCATTCGTTTTCGTAAATTCTACACGCATCGTCCATGTATTACCGGCATCATCATAAAACGGTAAATCTTGCGTAATTTTACTTTCACTCACCGGAATATTCCCTTTAATTGTACCCTTCGTTGTTTGAATACCACCAATTGCTGTTCCCATTGGAATTTGCAACGGTCCAGGAATACCAGATAAATCAACTTCACCAGTTGCTTCATTTGCAGGGTATGCAAATACATATTGGCCTTCTGTATTCGTAATATAGTAATCTGAAGATATCCCAAACGTACCTTTACGAGTAAATTCCATATTACCACCTTTTGAATCACCTACTACGAAGAAACCATTACCTTCCATTGCTGCTTGTGTTTTTCCACCAGTTAGCGTAATTGTACCATCACTATAATCTGTAACTGTACTGCTCATTTTCACACCGTTACCGATACTTTTCGGATTCGTTCCTGCGTAATTCCCATCACCTTTTGCACCGATTGAGTTGTTATATAGTAAATCATCGAACATTGCTTTTTGTTTTTTATAACCTACTGTTTGTGCATTGGCAATATTATTTGAAGTTACACTTAATGCATTTTGTGTTGCATTCATTCCTGTAATACTTGTATATAACGCTTTAATCATAACGTATGGACACTCCTTATGAATTTGTAGTTTTTTCTTCTTCCGTTACTTTTTGATCGTCTTTCTTCGCATCTTCTGGATTCGTGTCTCCAATTGGTTTATCAGACACTCTCTCAACGAAACGAAGGGATACAACTTTATTATCAATAACGAGCTGTACCTCATTATTTTCTGCAAGGCGAACTGTCTCTACTTGACCAGTGACTTTTTTACCATCACCGTCAACACCTCTTACGTATTTCCCTAAAAACTTCATTCCACCATCAAGCGCTGTTGAATACATCGTTGATTGCAGTTTATCTACCGCTTTCGTCATATTCTGTACTTGTTCCATAAGAGATAATTGTGCTGTCTGATTCATCATTTGATTCATATCCATCGCATTAAATGGATCTTGATGTTGAAAGCTCGCTAAAAATAATTTTAGAAAATCATCTTTCCCCATTACACCAGGAGTCTTTTGTTCTCCTGCTGATACTCCATTCATTTGCCCTACTGCCGGTTGTGCACCGTTAACAGATGCATTCCTATTCTGCGCTCCTGCTTGTAATGGAATATGGTTTGTACTCGTTGTATTTAATCCAACTGTTGGCACGCTTTATTCCTCCAATAATCCCGCAAATTCTTTTGATTCTTGTTTCTCATGTTTCGTACTTGCTAATTTTTGTTTTTGTCTTTGCTCTTGTTCTCGCTGCTCTTTGCGATTTTCATCTTTATCTGCATAGCTAATTTGAATATTGATTTCTTTTTCTTTTAACTTCAGTCTCAACTCATCAAAAATGATTTCAACCCGTTTTTTCGCATCGTGTTTTTCCATTTCTACGTGAACATCAATTTGATCTCCATGTTTTTTCATAAACACTGTTAATGTGCCGAGTTTTTCTGGATTTAACTGAAATAACACACGTTCTTGTTTCACTACAAACTTTTGCAAAGCTTCTACTTGCGCTTCCATTTTCTTTCCTAAGTCAGGCAATGAAACTTTCTCAGCCCCACTATTGGATTTTCCTATTTGATCGGTACTTGTCGCTTTATTTAATAATTCCGCACCGGCAGAATTCGAATCGTTGAATACATCACCTTCTGGCAACTCTATCTTGACATTATCGCTATCAGCTTTCGGAAGATCTCCATCTAAGTCTTTGGACTCTTCTTGTTTCTTTGCAATATTACAAGTTTCTGTTTCTACCACTTTCAATACTTGCATCATTTGCTCTGGCATCTTTACTTTGTCTAATGCCATTTGCATTGTATCTTCTAAACATATAGCATTTTTGATATTCATATTGGAAAGAAGTTCTTGTAATTGTTGTAATTCACCTGCAGGTAATTCGTTAAGTTTTATATTTCCATATTCTTTATATAGCTCTTGTATTTTTTGTATGTATTGATATAACAATTCTGGCTGCACGCGTAATTGCTCAATTGCAACCATTTGCTCAGATACAGCTAACAATAACTGTTCTGTCTCTTTTTTTTCTTCTTTCTTTACACTTGGCTCTTCTTTCGTTTCCGGTTTTTTAGAAAGAATGTTTTCTTTTCTATCTTCTGGTGCATCTTCTCGCTTTGTTTTCTCCGTTTTCGGCTGCTTTTTGTTTTCCATTCTCATCGCATGATCGAATGAAGAATCTTCACTTTTAGATTGTACTTCTAGCCCTTTTTCTTTTTGCGGAGGTAAACTTTGTTGCACCGGTAATACAGACTGTATCACTACATTCACCTCATCCATTCATACACATTTTCAAATCAAGAAGCATTTTTTCTTCCTGCTTTTCTCGTATTTTCGCAAGCTTTCTACAATCTTCTTGATACATCTCATCAATGACACGTTCTTTTTCTTTTACTTGTTCTAAAAGGCTTTCATTTTTTCGAATAAAATCCTCTGTTTTTTTAATTTTCCGATTCCATTCTTCTATTCTTTCAGGTGAAAACGTATGTGACGAAAGCATGCCAGCCATTATACGTTGCCCAGCTTGTACAACTTTACTACGCGATTTTACAACATATAAATCATATTCTTTTTTTTGTTCTATTTTTCTTTTTTCAGCTGTTAATTCATACACTTCTTTCAAAATCTGTTCTTTTTCTTGATTTATTTGCAATTTTATCGTGTCGTACTGCTGCTTATCCACCTGTTTTCATAGCCCCTTCCTATTATAACGTTCTCTTTTTCTATTATATAGTTTTTTTCCAAAAAAATCTGTGAAATATTAAAAAACAAAAAAATAAGACCTGCGAAGCGCAAGGTCTTATACTATATGGTGCATTGCTTCAACAATATCAGCAAATTGGAAACGATCTGATCGACCTTGTTTTAAAAATGTATTTATACTTTCTACTTTATTTTTACATTCAAAAATATAAGCATTTTCTGCATTTTCTTGAATCGTTCCTAATTTAAAATACAATTCATTTTCTTTATAAATAGATAAAATTTTTCTCATTTCATTTGCAAGTTGCCAATGATTTGGTGAAACGATTTCTTCCATAATCCTACTTACTGAGTCTAGCACGGAAATAGCAGGATAATGACTGAGCGTTGCAAGTTCACGTTTTAATACAATATGTCCATCTAAAATACCACGTGCTAAATCTGGTACAGGACCATTTAAATCGTCTCCATCAACGAGTACAGTGTAAATACCTGTTATAGACCCCTTTTGTGTTTTCCCAGATCGCTCTAACAGCTTCTTCATATAACTTTCCATTAAAAGTGTTTTACCACCAATCGGTAACTCTTTAACAGCAATATCAACACTTCTACGCGCATCTGCAAAACGAGTAACAGAGTCCATCATAAGTAGTACGTTATTGCCTTCGTCTCGGAAGTATTCCGCAATAGATGTCGCAAGCTTAGCAGCGCGAAGTTGCATAAGGTGACTTTCATCTGACGTCGCTACAACAACGACGCTTTTCCTCATACCTTCCTCGCCTAATTCTTTTCGAATAAAATCTTTTACTTCTCGGCCACGTTCTCCTACTAAACTAATAACGTTTATATCCGCTTTTGCATTTTTCGCAATCATGCCGAGTAAAGTAGATTTCCCAACACCAGACCCAGCGAAAATACCAATCTTTTGACCGATACCAATTGTTAGCATAGAATCAATGGATTTAATTCCCGTTTCAAATACGTCAGTAATCTCTTCACGTTCAAACGCATGAATAGGCGGAGCATCTAGTTTTATTTTTTGCAGCGGGATGTTTTCAGCGTTCTCATTTAACACTTCGCCATTTGCACTTAACACTTTTCCGAGTAAATGATTACCACGAGGTATAACAACATCTTCTGCAATTAATGTAACGGAATCTCCGTAACATACTTTTTCTGTCTGTTCAAACGGGAGTAACATATTGTTCTCTTTTTCAATTGCAATTACTTCACATAAGACGCTATGTTCTCCAACGAGACAAACATCACCGATTTTCGCCTTTGGTCCCTTCGCTACGAAAAACTGCTCTTGCACACTATGAACTTTACCGACTTTCGTATAAAACGGCGTTTCAATAAATGTATTCCATTTTTGGTTTTCATTCATTAACAATCGATTCATACATTTTGCTCCTCAAATAACTTCTCTTCTTCCCATTTCTGGCGAAGCTTCGCAAATATAGGTGCAAACTTAAATTCAAAGAACTCTTTCTCTTCTTCTAGAACAAATTCACCAAACTGTAAGGAGAAATCATATTTCCATTCTACTAATTGTAGCAACCAATATTCTTTCGTATTTTCCTTCTCTTCTTGAATACGTTCAAACGTTTCTGGATGTACGGTAATAACTAGTTTTTCAAACGAAGTAGGTAACGTTTGAACGATGCCAGTTAAAATAGGTAACACATCAAGCAATCTAGTATCTACTGCTTGATTCACAATTTTTTCTGCTAGTTGGAAAGATTGATCCCATAATAATTCTGACCATTCGTATGCAGTTTCTTGTTGCTCTTTTTGAAACTGCTGACGTGCCGATTCTATTTCTTTCATCTGCTGCTGAACGTGCATTTGAAATTGTTCTTGATCATGTAATAGCTGCTGACGCTCTCGCTCTAATATTTGCTGCTCTTGCCTTAGTTGATTTAGTTCAACATGTAACGATTGTTGCTGCGCAAGAAGTTCTTCATGATCTACTTGTATTTCTTCTACATGAACTGGTATTGGTTTTGGAAATTGTAATTCATACGTTTCTTCAGAAAAAGAAACAGAATTCTTCGGAATTCTGTTTTTAAATAAGGACATCATCTTCACCTCTTTGAACGATAATTCTTCCTTCTTTCTCTAGCTTTTTCACCGTACCTGTAATCGTTTGCTGCGCTTTCTCAGCATCTGTCATCTTAAGTGGTCCTAAACCATCTAATTCTTCCAGAATCATCTCTTTACGGTTTGAAGACATACATGTAAATAATTTCTCTTTAATTTCTTCTTTTGCAATTTTAAGCGCTTTTGCAATGACACCGTTATCTGTAATTTCCTCTAACACACGGCGAAGCGCAAGATCTTCAAGACCAAGTAAGTCTTCAAAGACAAACATATTTTCTTTAATTCTCTCAGATAACTCATAATCAACTTCATCCAGCTTTTGAAAGACTGTTTTTTCAACGCCTCGTGAAACGTTATTTAAAATGTTCACAATTGTTTTTAAGCCGTCTGTTTTATTGATGGCACTAAATGCCATATTATTTAATTTCGCTTTTAATAGCTCACCAATTTGATTAATGAGTTCACCGTCAACTTGTTCTAGTTTCGCAATACCCATTACCGTTTCTACTCGCTTATGATCTGGCAATCTCTCAATTAATTGAGAAGCAAGTTGCGGTTTAATGTAAGAAGCGATAATTGCAATTGTTTGTGGTGATTCATCATTCAGCACTGTAAGAAGTGGCTCTAAATCTGTCAGTGAATTTAAGAATTCAAATGGATTATCTTTGTTGTACCAAAGGTCTTCCAATAATTTTTCAAGCTCGTCTTCTGGCATATTTTTAAATATGCGACGAATGTACTCTTTATCTGGAGTGACTAAGTTCAATTCTTTTACATTTAGTTCATATAAGAACTCCCCTAGTACATTCTCTAACGTTTCTGGTTTATATACACGAAACTTCGCGATTTCACGAAGCAACACTTCTTTTTCCTCAGCCGTCATATATTCAATGACTCTTGCTGCCACCTCTTCATCTAATGTACGAATGAGGATGGCAGCTTTTTCTTTGGAGGAGATTTCATCTAACATCGTTGTTCCTCCCTTACTGTCCGTTTAACCATTTTTTAATTACTTTTGCAGTACCTTCTACATGTTCTTTCGTAGCATCCTGCACTTGTTCATCTAACGTTGGTTCTTTCGGTTCTTCTGGCTCAGGTTTTGGCTCTGGTACTATTTTCTCTTCCGGAATTTCCATAATACTTTCACTACTTGCAGCAACTTCCTCTTCTGCTAAGTATTCTTCATATTCCTCTTCTTCTTTCTTTCTCTTACGTCTAGCTAAGAAGAACCATATTAGACCAAAGAGCGCTAATAAGCCACCTGTAATACCACCGATTAACCACCAGTTTATACCACTTTCTTCTGGTTCTTTCTTCTTCTCTTCTTTCGGCTGATCAAACTGAACAGTTACAACGTTAACTTGACCATTTGTAAAGTTCCCATTCGGATCAGCTTGAAGTCCAGCTGCTGTACCAATCGCTTCTTTGAAAGTCGTCATATCAATTCTTCGTTTTACTAACGTATCATTATCCACCCATACAACAACATTTGTTTTCGTTAACTCTGGGTGTTTCTTAATCGTTTCAACTGTTTTATCTATTTCATAGTTTTCGATTTTGTTACCGTTTTTATTATCGTAGACGATTTTGCCATTTTGATTATTGTTCGTACCGTAGTTCGGCACTTCGCCGTTCGCTGTAATACCAGCACCTTGCTTCGTATCTGCACCTTCTTGCGCAGTAGAGCTTTCCTCTTGCTCTTGTTTACTACGAAGTACACCTTTATCGCCATATTTTTCAGACTGACGTGTAACTTCATCGTAGTTTACAGATACTTTCGTATTCACTTTATATTCATTTGGTTTAAACATCGTCATTAATGTTGCATCGATATCTTGCTTTAATTTACCTTCAATTTGGTGCTGCATCTCTACTTCTTTCTCATAAGAAGAGGAACTAGTAGCATGTGCTTCATCTGCCCCTTTTGAGATAACACCTTTTTTACTATCAATCACACTTACTTCTTCTGCTTTTACACCAGGAACTGCTGCACTGATCATTTGCTGTATACCCGCAACTTGATCAGCCGTTAATAGTTGACCACGCTTTACACCAACCGTAATTGCGGCTGTTCCTTTTGCTTTTTCTTCATCAAAAATTGTCTCTTTTTCAGGTAATGTAATTTGAACATTTGCCGTTTCAACTGTCGCAAAGTTTCTTACAATGTCTTGCTCTAATTGCTTTTTCGTACCGACAATTTGCTTCATTTTTTTATCTTGCTCACTTGAACCGAGCGAGCTTTCTAATAAAATTTCCTCACCGCTTTTTGAGTTAAACGGTAAGCCCATTCCATTCATTTCTTTTCGAACCCATGGAGCATCATTCTTTTGCACACGAATCGAACCATCGGCTGCTAATTGGTAATCGACACCTAGCTTCGATAATTCTGCTGTAATCTCTTGCTTATCTGCATCATTTAAATTTTGATATACAACAACATATTTATCTGGCAAGGTGAAGTATAAAAGTGCTCCTGTTACAATTGCTAAAAGCGCAGCACCAATGACTAACTTATGCCACGTTTTTAACGATTGGAAAACATTTTTTAACTTTTCCATTTAAACACACCCGTCCATTTTTCTAAATTTGCATATTAATTAGTGACTTATAATTTTCAATAAGATTATCACGTACAAGAGCAGCCGTTTTCATTTGAGACTCAGCCTTCTTTTGCTGAATTAAAACGTCATGTGTTTCTCCTACTCCTTTTGTTAATAAATCATATACAGCTGTTTGCGCATTGTTTTGTGTTTGATTCATATCTTCCAATAAATCGATAAACTTCTTCCCCTCGACTACAGATGTTTGTGTATTTTTCGGTGCACCAATTGACTGAATCGCGCCAAATGGCTGTGTATGTAACATTGGTTGGATTTTCATCTTCCCATATTCCCCCTTTATCCTCGGCCGATTTCTAAATCTTTATCCAGCATTTTTTTATTCGCATTTAATACACTTGTATTTGCTTCGTACATTTTTTGAGCAACCATTACATTCGTCATTTCAGCAGTCACATCAACATTCGGATACCGCACATATCCTTCTTCATTTGCATGCGGATGTGTCGGATCATACACTAAGTTTTCAGTTTTGTCTGCCTCAATACTTTTTATTTTCACCCCGTTAGTCGGCGCACTGTCTAACATATTCGCAAAACTATTATTTGATTCAAGCACTACACTACGGCGCTCATACAAATTTGCCCCCGGAGCTGCCGTTGTATTGGCATTTACAATATTATTTGAAGTAACTTCCATCCATTTTCTCGCTGTTGTTAGCCCTGATCCACTTGCATTAATTGCCTGAAACATCGTTGTCTCTCCTTCTACTATTAACGTCCGCGAGCTGCTTGGTTAATTGCATATTGTGTATTAATTGCGTTAATTGAAATCCCATACAATTGGTTTGCTTTCATTAAATCTAGCATTTCTGTCGTTACATCCACACTATTTCCATCTTTATTCGTTTGCATTGACTTCGTTTGAATCTTTGCATATGTATTTTTCGTATTTACCGTCGGTAAGTGCATTTCATTCGTTTGATATAAATCTGCATTAGTTTTTAAATCCGCAGTATTACTCTTATATAATGCACTACTTTTATTCATTTGCTCAGCAAATGTAACATCTTGTGCTTTATAGCCAGGTGTATTCGCATTTGCAATATTACTAGAAACAGTATTTCGTTTCGTCACTAAATAATTCATATAATGGCTTACATCAGTCACTAAATCTGGCATACTCCACACCCTTCCTTTTTAACTTATCATTTTGGCATAATAATCCACTGATGGAAGTTTCACTTCATTATTTAATTTCTTATATGTATTTATTAAAATATTAACTATTATGTACCCTTACATATTTTATTCCATTTTTACATTGTTGTCTTTAGAAAAATACAAAAATATAAAAAAGAATACAAAAAAACTGTATACGCGTAGTAATCTATATAATATTTCAACATATTTACGACTAGCTGTAGATTATTTTTACATTATTTAGATTACTTTTATTTTTTACAGTCATAAAATGAAACCTCAATCAGCGGAATTCTTTATTTACATGAAGGAATGGATCCCCTTTTTATAAGGGGGATCCGTTTCCACACTTTATAATTAATATTTACCGTAAAATGAATTTGCTTTCATTCGCCCATCATTTGTCATAATCATTTCTTCCAAAATCTTTTGCTTATCTCGAATATGCTGTGCTGCCTTAATAATGAATGGACTTACTTCTGCCGCAACTTGTGCCCGCGTTTCTTCATCCAATGTCATCATCCAGCGATTTAACATCGCACTCTTCTCAGCAAACTCTTCATCTGACACTTGCAATTCACCGATTTCATTAAAACAGCCGACAAATGCTCGATAAATATCATTGTTCATTTTCAAGCGCTCCGCGATAACCGTCTATTAAATCTTGTAACACTTTCACAATTGCATCAATATCTTTCGCTTCACGTGTTACTTTCATCGTTTGAATTTGAACACTAATCCAATCATATAAACCATAAAGACTATCATATAAATCTTTCGTAATCTCAGGGTTTAATTGAAGCTTTAATTCTTCAAAAATACGTTCTAACTTCTCAAGAAGTGCATCTCCCTCTTGTAGTTTAAAAGTATGTAAAAGCTCTTCTAAATTACGGAACTCTACAATGCATCTTTCATAAATAAAAATTGTATTTTTAATCGGATTACTCGTCATAATATCATTTTGCATATAACGTTGCCATGCTTGCATACGATCACTTCCTCAACTTTCATTAATCATCACTTTTTTGTTTTGTCATTGCTTTAATTGTTTTTAATTGGCTATCTAGTGCCGCTAATGTACTTTCTAGCTTTTGATACTTCTTCACAATTTCATCTTGTTTTTGTAAGTTTTGTGCTTCAATATCTTTAATCTTTTTATCTAAATCACTTACACGTGAATCAATACTTTTTACTCGTTCTCCTACTACACCTTTATCACCAAATAATTTTTCAAGTGGTTCTTCCATCATTTTCCCTAATCCGTTAGAACTAAAGAAAAATTGCTTCGCTGCATCCGGCTTCTCTTTTAACGCTTTCGTTAATGCTTCATCATTAACTTCCATCGTTCCATCTTGCTTTAATTGAATACCAAATGAGAATAAGTAATTACCATCTTGAGAAAATGTTACGACGCTATTCATCGCTTGGCGTACACTTTGCATAATAGCTTGACCTTGGAACGCCCCGCCTTTACCAGCAAAGATATCTACTGTAGAAACAGCTTTATTATAATCCGCAACCATTTTTTTAATAACATTTGATGCGTCTGTTACGTTTGAGTCACTTACTGTAAACTTCAGCTCTATCCCTTTTGCTTGTGCCTCTGTTGTCTTTGGATCAACCTCTGTACTTTCTCCGTCCGGATTTTCTACTGGCTTTTCCTCTACTTTTTGCTCAGTTACTTTTAATAATTCAATTTTCACACCTGGAAGGGCTTCAACTGTATTGGTGGAGCTGCTACCTGTAATACCATTAATCGTATATTCAGCATTTTGCGCTTCATTGATTATATGGATCGCTGCACCCTTCTCATTAGCTAACCCTATATCTTGAAAAAATTTAGATGTGTTCCCCTCAAAATTAATTACTCCATCTTTTCCTTCTTTTTTTGAGGTCATAAAAATTTTATTTCCAAGTGTGTAAGCTGATACACCATAATCTCCATCATTAATTTTATTAATTAAATCCTTATATGTCATATCAGATGTTATTTTTAGTTCTTTATCACCTAGTTTTAATGTTTCATCTCTATTAAGCTTTGCATCTATATCTTTAATTTCATCAGAAGCTATTTGATGGCGCTGCGCAAGCTGTGTAATCTTCATATTAAAAGTTCCCGCAATAGCTCCACCATCAGCTTTGACATTAATATAACCGTCTTGTGATGTTGTTACCTTTTTCTCATTCCCTTTAAAAGCCGCTAAATTTTTAAATGTTTGCGTGAAAGAACTGAATTCCGATTTTAAACTTGTATATAAAAGTTTATCTTGTGAAAGGCTATTCTTTTCAGTTGTATACGGTGTTTTTCTCATATCTAACGCATTCATTTCTAATTCAACGAAGTTAGAAGTATCGATCATGTTATTTCCGAGATTCCAAATCTGTTGTCTACCGCCAATACCTGTTATCGTTCCTGCCATATTTCTCACTCCTTATTCTTTACATGTAGTCTAAAATACTCGTTTTACTCATCGTGCTAACCGCTTTAAGCGTCGCTTCATACGTCGCGTTAATATACGCCAAGTCAGAAATTGCTACCGCTAAATCAACATCTTCAATTTCTTTACGATTTTCTTGAAGTGCTAGGTTTTGCTCGCTTAAAATTGTCTTAAACGTCTCTACAGTATTCATCGTTGCTCCCACTTCTGTTGTACGGTTAATAACACTATCCAAGTTTTTCTTATTTTCCGTTAAAATCGGTTGCAACGCCTTTTGATCACCACTTTGCATCGCGTCTTTCATCTTTACTAACGTTTGAATAACAGGAGTTAGTAAGTTCTCGCCATTATGAAAAGCTTTAATTTCATAACCGTCATTTAGCTTCCACATTACATCTTTTTCGCCACCTTGGTATGTCCCATCATCCGCAAATGGAGGTTTCTCTTCATTATTTCCACCAAAAAGATAACGACCTTGCTCTTTCGTGTTCGCTAAATATACAACTTGTTTTAAAATTTGATCGATTTCAGCACCGATTGCCTTTAATTCTTTTTCACCATTTGGTCCATTTAATGCTTGTATTGTTAATTGATCCGCTCTCGTTAAAGATTTCACAATGCCTGACAATGTATTTTCTGTCTGACTTAACACGTTTTTAGAATCCGCTATATCTTTTTGCATTTGTTCAATATTCGCCAACGAATGTTGAATTGCAAATGATTTACTTGCTGCAAGTGGATCTTCACTCATAAGAAGATTTTTCTTCCCTGAAGTTACTTGATTTCGATGATATTGCTGTTGGGCATTCAAATCCATTAACTGATTCTTTGCCCAGTTTGCATTTTGAAATGTAGATACTCTCATTTCTATCTCCTCCTTTATCTATTGAAAATTGATTGGAAGGTGCAACCGGAACTATTTCCGGCTTTCCTCCATTCTTCCTTATCCGGCAACCGCCCTGTATCTCTGGTCTCACACCGATAGGTCCTCTATTAGGCACTGACCACTTCTACACTCTGCTGGTCCTCTCTTCAAACATAAAAGAAAAGGGGTTTGTTTTTACCTCTCATTATCTAATGATTGAAAACAGACTATCAAACACTTCATTCATCGTTGTAATAGCTTTAGAATTCGCAACGAAGTATTTTTGGAAGGCCATTAAATTAACCATTTCTTCTTCCATATTCACGCCTTCGATACTCATCTTTTCTTGCTGAATACCTTCTAATAAGTCTCCATGAATTTTTTGATAACCATTCACTTCACTTTTATCAGATGCTACCTTCACTATGAATTGGTCTAATGCTTTTTTATATGAAAGTCCATCTTTATAATCTTCATCTGTAATTCCAGCCAGTTTATTTGCAGTTTCAGCAGATATTTTCATTTTCGAAAAATCATTCGCAAATTCTGGATTTAATTTCAACTCTTTCGCATAATCTCCAACGAAGAAGTCTTTTCCCATCACTGTATTTACTTGATTTTTCACTGAACTCATTAACTCTTCAAGATTTTTCTTATAACTAGCAATCTGCCCTTTCGTATCAATTGCAGATTTTATTGCCCCACTAGTTAAAGGAATTTCCGAACCGTAAATTTCAACAGACATAGGTTCTTTCGTTTTATTTAATTGCAATGGATATGTATCTTGTCCATTCACTGTTAAAACGCCATTCATTCTAACACTTGCGATATTAGGATTCATAGATTCATAAGATACTTCTATATTGGCATACTTAGACATTTCTGTAACGATACGGTCACGTTCGTCTAAAAGTTGATTTGGCACTTGTGTACCAGCTTGCCCAATTTTTTGATTCGCTTCTGCTAGACTGTCAGCAAGACGATTAAATTCATTGACATGCGCTTCAATATCTTCTGTCGTCTGCGCTTCTACTGAATCTAAATTTTTCGCAAGTTTATTTACCTGACTTGTAAACTTCCCAGTTTCAGAAATTAGCGTATCATAATAGTTTGATTGATCTGGATTTTTTGCAACTTCTCGAAAAGCATTAAAGAATCCATCCATTAAACTAGATAGTGAGTTTTTGCCTGTCGTTCCTACCATAGACTCTACTCGTGATAAAACCGAGTTCTTATAATTATAGTAAGAGAGCTGAGATAATTGATCGTTAAACTGTTTCGTCTTCACTTCATCTGTAATACGATCAACACCTAACGTTTGTACACCATAACCAATTCTCTGTTCTGGTGTATGACCATTGCTCGCTCCAACAGATCCGTAATTCACCATTTGGCGCACATAGCCAGGTGTATGAATGTTTGATAAGTTTTGTCTCGTCGTTTGTAATCCCATTTGGGCCGCTAACATACCCGATAACGGGGTATTGTAATCAGATAATCTCATAATGCTTCACTTCCCCTTTACAATAGTTCATTCATAAAGATTTGCGAATTATTGTTTCGTTCTAAGTTATATTCAGAAACTGAATCCACAATACTTTCTGTAGTTTTTAATAGTACGTTTAAGTAATATTGATTTTTCAAAAGAAGCATTTTTACATTTTCTTCTAATCCAATTAAGTTTTTTTGTAATTTTTCCATTTTCTCAATTTCTTCTTGAGAAAAATACGAAAATAACGCACTTACGCGAAATGATTCCACTCCCTGTTCTTTACAAAACTGAACAACCATTTCTTCAAATGATCTCGATAATTGTTTTAAACCTTCAATGTACTGCAATTGCTCTACTTGTAACTTTTGAACTGCATTTACATTTTTATTTTTTAAATTCTCATATATTTGTTCTCCAAGCGTTTGAATGTTTTCATATGCTTTTTGAATAATAACGAGCTTTTCATATAATTGTATATACATATAGCTTCCTTCCCTTTTACAAGACTAAATTTACAATTAAACCGTGGATTTCTCCAATTTGATTTAACATTTCTAAATGTCCTGTTTTTGTATTAATTAAGTTCATAACATCTTCTAACTCATTCAATCCTATTTCCGCCTGTTTTACAATCGTCATTTTCTGTGAATAGCCATAACGCGGATGACGAGACATGACATCTTTATATTGCAATACATTATCAACGTAAAAATTCAAAAATGATTTTACTGTATTTTTGTATTCCATTACGTTATCAAGTGTTAATTCCATTTCGATTTTTTCTTTAATTTCTCCAATATTATCAACAAACGCTTCCATTTGTTCTAACAACTTATCTTTTTTCGGATCTGCATACAAATTATCCGAAAATGCAAGTCCAGTCCTGACATTTGCTTCTTTCGGCATTTGAGTAGCAGGCGGTATATGCGATAAGATTGGATTATGCGAGATTGAACGCAGCATATATATCACCTATTTATTTTTTTATTTCTTCCAAAAGTTAATCGTAAAATCTAGTTATTTATAATTATACTCTGAACACTAATATTTTGCAGTTATTTTTTATAGAAGATATGTTACAATTTAGCATGAGGTGGCACAATTCTATGAATATTTTTCTTTGTGGTTCAAAACAATTAACAGCATTAGATCAAGAAGAAATTAAAAAATTTTTAACTGACTATGCTCACAAACATAAAATTTACATATTATGTTATAAATCTATTGAAAATGAGGTACTTCGTTTTTTCGTTGAAAACGAAAGGCTCGCTCAAAATTTATGCCTTTACACGCTCCAACCGTTACAAGCAGTAACAGATGAATTCCAAGAAATCGTAGATTATTTAAAATCACACGGAGCCGAGTATGTTGCTTTTGATCATCCTTCCGACTCTATTTATCGATCTGATTATATGTTTTTTGTGAAACAAATTATTGAAGATACCGATTTAGTTCTCTGTTTTTATAACGGAGACAAACATACATCTGTCATTCCCGTTGACATTGCAAAAGAAGCTGGGATTGATGCTGTCATTTATGATTTACCAGGTTTACATGAAAAACAAATGAAAAAAAGCTTTGAACAAAAAATTCGTATGATGTAAAGGGGGCGGCACAATATCGTTATTGTGCCCATTGTAAATATGATAATTGAACAAGATTATGATCATTTTATCACGAGTTTTAAACAACAATTCAATATGGATATCGCTTCGTATAAACAAGATAGGATGCGCCGTAGAATCGATGCTTTTATTTCAAGAAAAGGTTTTGAAAACTACACTACATTTTTAAGTACTTTACGTGTTGATCAAAACTTATTTTTAAGTTTTATTGACTATATTACAATTAACGTTTCAGAGTTTTTTAGAAATAAAGAACGTTGGCAAACGTTAGAATCGAAAGCACTGCCAAAATTACTCGAACAAAATAACGGAAAATTAAAAGTATGGAGTGCCGCTTGCGCTGCTGGCGAAGAACCATATACACTCTCTTTAATTTTATCGAAACATCTCTCTCCATTTCGCTATGAAATACTAGCAACAGATCTTGATTTTCATATATTAGAGAGTGCAAAACGTGGTCAATATACGGACCGTTCTTTAAAAGAATTACCTAGCAATTTGAAAGAACGTCATTTCACAAAAGAAGATGATGTATATTCATTACATCAAAATATTAAGCAACACGTCACGTTCAAACAGCATGACCTATTAATGCAATCGTTCGATACAAATTACGATTTAATTGTTTGTCGTAATGTAATGATCTATTTCACTGAAGAAGCAAGAGTCAAGCTGTATGAAAAGTTTAGCCGTTCTTTACGAAAAGGCGGTGTGCTATTTGTCGGTAGCACAGAACAAATTTTAACACCTGAACGATTCAATCTTCAGCGTTTTGATACATTCTTTTATGAAAAAATATAGAAAAAAGCAGGATTATTGCACCCTGCTTTTTTTGTATTTATTTACTAAAATCATAACAAATAATTGCGTGATTCCGTTCATTTTTTATATAACTCGAATTAAAATAATACAAGCAACCCATATAAAGAGAAAAAGAAACGTCATAGACCATTTATGTTCTTGCACCGTTTGTTTCAATGCCTGTGATAATTGTGTCATATTCATTTCTGCAAGTGCTCTCCATACACTTGCATCCCGCTCTTTAGCTGTGCGATTCGTGACGCTAATTAAAATGGTTTCGTTAGACAATTTCGTGATATACGCAGTAATAACCGTTACCATTAAATTTATATTTCCTTCTGACGAGTCACTCTCCACGCTAGAGAGGAGTGCACTTACATCTAATAACGGAATGTGTACCTTTCTACCAAATGATAGTTGTACTTCAGCGAAATCATACGTTCCATCTAATAAAGGCAGTTCTTTTATATGCGCCTGTTTCACAAGCCCTTGTAAGCTTCTCATTACTTGTTCAAATATTTTATCTGTTTGCTTTCCTTCTCCAGATAATGTATGTAACTTTTTAAAGAGTTGTAATACTGTATCCATCTCTTTAGAAAGCATTTCCTTCATAACCTTTCCATCACCTAAACTCGCAAGTAAAATCCCTATTTCGTTATTTTTCGAAATAATTTTAGACTGTCCAGTAAACACTAGATTACTATACTTTCGTTCTTTCTGGATTTCATGTTCTGAAATAGCTGCAGGCTGTTTTAATGGTTGTAGCGTCTTATTTTCAATTGTCGTACGTTTAATTTCCATTTAAGCGCCTCCACTATGATGAAATTAATTAGCCCCATTCTTTATTGCTCTTTAAAACTAAAAATAGTACGAATAAACCTGACATAATAGCAAATACATTAGAAGCTTGTATTCCATGGTCACTTTTAGTTTCTTTCTTATCTTCTGGCTCTTCTTTTTTTTCTTTCTTCTTCAAAATGACTTGATTGTTATTATCTTTATCTTTTTGAGCCTTCGTATTATTTACTTCCTTGTTGTCTGTGAGAGGCTCTTTTATAACATAAGTAATTTTTTCTTTCTCTTTCAATGGTTCTTTTATAAGGTCGTTTACTTTCTCTTCTTTTTTCGGAATTTGAACAACTGGCTGTTTTTCTTCCTGAAGCGGGATTTCTATTTTCGTGTCTTCCTGCTTCTCAGTTTCTTTCTTATCTTCTAGTTTATTTTCTAATTTATCTTCTTTCTCTCGTTCTTCTGTCTTTTTATCCTCTTCTGTTTTTTGTTCCAAAACAGAAACGACATACTCACTTTCTTCAACGAGTTTATTTCCAGCCGCATCTACTACCTCTACAAGTAGCTCGTATGTCCCATTTGATAGTGCATCCGTTATTTCAAATACTTTTTGCCATTCCATGTCGCGCTTATTGTAATCTAATAAAAATGTAATCTCTTTATTGTCTTTTCCTTTTAATGTAACACGAACTTCTTTCACAACCGATTCCACGTCTGCCGCCTTCACTCTTACACGTATAGAATCGCCTCGTTTTCGTTCGATTACATTCTCCTTCGCCTCGTCAATCGTAACCTTATGCAACTTCGGCATCTCTTTATCTATTGTTGGCGTTTCATTATTTATACGAATAAGTGGGACTTTCACTTCATTTTCTATCAGCTCTTCTTTCTCATTTTCTTTAAAACTTTGAATAAGCTGAAGGTTCCAATCACCTTGCAAATCAAAAATCCCGACCTTATAGTTAGCAATCCATCGCTTCGTCTCTTCTTCATAGTCAAAAGGTATCATTCTTTCTTGCTCATACAGATTACTGTTTTTTGGCAAACGCAACATACCTTTTATACTTTGAATATTTGTCTCTTTTGGCTCTACAATAATCCGTATTTCTTCGCCAACTTTTAATTCTCGCTTATTTATTGTAATAATCCCTTGATCCGTCTCTATCTTTTTTTCGGTTTCTTGCTCATTCTTTACTTCTTGTTGTTCCTCTTTATCTTGCTTTATTTCCACTTGTTCTGGCTGTTCTTGAACTTCCTTATTCTCTTCTTGTACATCCACTTCATTTATATTTTGTTCTGGCACATTTTGCTCTTCCGCCTGACTTTGCAGTGGGAAGAGCAAGCACACATGTATGCATAGCCAGCAAATTAGAAAAAACTTTACGCTTTTCATCTACTATTTCAACGCCTTATAGTGATTTTGTCACTTTTACTCCGAAAAATCCATCTACATTTACAAGTTCACCATACGCCACCAATACATCATTTACATAAATTCGAATTGGTTCATCAATATCTTCATCTAATACAACGGCTTCATTTTCTTGTAAACTTAATATATCTTGAATCGTTTTCACTGTACTTCCAAATACAAATTTCACATTCATTTCTACATTTTGTAGAATAGATGTATCCATATACACTGGCTCAATTTGTTTCACTTCTTTAAATTCAATAGGTTGTACAACAGGTTCTACAACCTCTTCTTCCATTTCTTCCTCTGCAATCTCTTCTTCTGCTTCCACCATTGGATATAGCAGTCGTCTTACCATTTCTTTCGCTTCTGAAATCGGTAAAATTTGATACATTTTCGATTGAAGCAAGTCGCCAATTTCAAGGTTGAACGTAATTTGAACGAGTTCATCCACTTCCATTGACTCTCCCAAATATTCCATTTCTTCTTTTAACGTGACAAATTTGACGTCTGGCGGCGTCATGTCCATCTTCTCTTTAAACATTTCTGACATCGCTGTTGCCGCATGCCCCATCATTTGGTTCATGATTTCTTTAATACCGCTCAGCTCTAATTCACTAAGCTCTTTCTCTGGATCAATCTCCCCTGTTCCCATCATCATTAAATCTACCATTGTCAAAGCAACATCTTTCGTAAATACGAATACGTTCTCATTCTTTAAACCTTCAACAAAATCGACATTTAAAATCACAAAGGGAACCGGTACACCGTCATAATGACGCACATTAATCGCTTCTACATTGGGTGTACTAATCGTAACCGGCTGATTTAAAAGCGTTGATAATACCGTTGAGGCTGAACCGATGGAAATGTTGGCAATTTCCCCAAGTACATCTTTCTCCTCTTGCGTTAACTGCTCTTTTTCAACATGTTCTTCTACAATCTCGGCTTCCGCTACTTCTGCTGGCTCGTCTTGCTCTTCTACGCCACCAGATAATTGTAGTAATTTATTTATCATTTGTTTCGCATGTTCAACTGAAACAATTTGTACAAGTTTAGAGTTTACAAGATTATCTATTTTAAGGTCAAACGACACTTTCACAATCGTGTTATTTCCAGTTATTCCAGAGATTTTCTCCATCTCTTCTAATAACTTTACAACTTTAATTGTCGGCGGTGACATGTCTACTGCATCTTGGAAGAATTCCGACATAGACGTCGCTGCGAATCCCATCATCTGGTTCATCGCTTCTTGTACAGCACTTAGCTCTAATTCGCCAAGTTCTTTTCCCTCTTCCACTTCACCTGTCCCCATCATCATTAAATCAGCAATAGATAAAGCAACATCTTGCTGAAGGACAAGTAGATTTTCCATATCTAATCCTTTTGTAAAATGAATATTTAATACAACATGAGGAACCTCAACATCACTTGTATCGTATAAATCCACTAACTCTACATGAGGAGCAGTTATACTTACTTGCCTATTTAAAATCGTTGATAATACTGTCGAAGCAGAGCCAAATGATATATTTGCAATTTCGCCAAGAATATCACATTCTTGAGGCGTTAAAAGCTCCTTTTCTTTTTCTAGCACAATTGTGCTCGTATCCCCTTTTGTGTGTTGCTCAGGCATTTTCCCTGCCTCCTCATTTTTGTTTTTCTATTAAATGAATACACTCATTACATTTTAACAAATTTATTACGTAAATCGTGAACATGTATTTATTTCCTGTTATATATATTAGTATGTAATTAACCAAAAAGCTCCCCAATTGTATACAAGTGGGGAGCTTTCCTTCATTCCTATTATAAACCTTCTGGGTTTAAAATGAGGACCACTCGTCCATCGCCGAGAATCGTCGCGCCAGAGAAATAGTTCGAACTTTCTGCAAAGAAATCGCCTAATGACTTTAAAACAATTTCTCTTTGGCCGATAATTGTGTTTACAATAAGTCCATAGCTACGATGTGTATTACGAACAATTAACACAGGAACCATTTGACTTTCATATGATTCAAATGCCTCATCTACTGATTTTTCACCAAATACAGTACTCAAATGCTTCACTTCAATAATTTGATCACGATAGTTTAACACGTCTTTTCCTTGTAAGGTTTGGATGTCTTCTCTCTTAATACGAATCGCTTCAACAATGTTACCAAGAGGTAGAGCATAACGTTTATCATTCGTTTGAACAAGCATAGATTGAATAATGGACAACGTTAATGGAAGTTCAATTCTAAATGTACTTCCCTTTCCTTCTTCTGAATCAATAATTAAATGTCCACCTAAACTATGGATTGTATGTTTTACAACATCTAATCCAACCCCGCGCCCTGAAAGATCTGATACTACTTCTGCTGTACTAAATCCTGGTTGGAAAATGAGATCAAACACTTCACGATCCGTTAATTTATTTGCCTCAGATTCTGTTACAACACCATTTTTAATTGCTTTTTCTAATACTTTCCCTTTATGAATTCCATTTCCATCATCCGTAATTTGAATTACGACATGATTTCCACTATGGAACGCTTCTAATTTAATTGTACCCGTCTCATTTTTCCCTGCATCACGACGTTTTTCAACAGTCTCAATACCATGATCAATTGCATTACGAATTAAATGAACGAGTGGATCACCGATTTCATCAATAACAATTTTATCAACTTCTGTATCTTCACCCGTAATTTGCAAATCGATTTTCTTCCCTAAATCTTTCGCTAACATACGCACCATACGCGGGAAACGATTAAAGACTGTTTCAATCGGCACCATACGCATGTTTAGAAGTACATTTTGAATATCTTTTGAAATATCGCCTAATCGATTTAAATGCTCAATTAATTCTTTGTTTTGAATTGCTTGTGCCAATTCATCTATGCGACCACGCTCAATTACACTCTCTTCAAACATGTTCATTAATCGTTCAATTTTCTCTAGCTGCACACGAATGGAACGATTCTCACCTTTAGCATTTTTCGTTTTTGCAGTGCTTTTAGTTGGCGTAGCACTTGCAGGTTGCTTCGCTGTCTCAATAGGTGCTTCCACCTGCGCAACTACAGACGGCTGTATCATTTCTTCTACTCGCGTAGTTTCTTGCGTAGCAACCATCGAATCTACTTCCTGTAATGATTCTCCTTGTTTCACTACTACTTTCTCAATTTCAGAAACGTGAAGCACTACCTGTTTCACTTCTTCTTCACTACGATCCGTATTCATAAATACTGTAAACTCAAAACCGAAAGCATCCGCTTCGATTTCTTCAATACTAGGAACCGTTTTTTGTATATCGCCTATATTTTGCAGTGCTTCAATACACATAATGGCACGTACTGCTTTTAAAATAGCTTGCTGTTCAACGGTTATATGCACTTCATGCGAAACTGCATCATCATTGTTTATAGACTCTTGCTCTATATGTTCCATAGAAGTTTCTACATTTCCGTTCAATAACGCTTCTAATTTTTGCTTCGTTGCGACTACATCAATATTACCCATTCCGCCTTGCTGCACATCTGCAACCATTTTCTCTAAATTATCAATGCATTCAAAAATCACATCAATAATATCCGCATGTACTACTATATTCCCATGACGAATTTCATCTAAAACGTTTTCCATTTTATGCGTTAAATCCGCCATTTCCGTAAATTCCATACTCGCAGACATACCTTTGAACGTATGAGCTGAGCGGAATATTTCTCCCACTACATCCATATCTGTAGGATTCTGCTCTAAAATTAGCACATTTTCATTTAGCGACTGTAAATGTTCTTCCGACTCTTCAAAAAATATATTTAATAGATCTGTTTGCATTTTCATCCCCTACCTGTCTAACAAACATTTCATTTATGTATAACAATTTAGTGTTTTAAAATGAGAAAAAAGGGGCCACACATCTATCCGTTATCACTGTTTTGATTCCTTGTGGCACCCCTTTTATATTAGCTATTTGCTACTTTTGTTAAAGCTTCGATTACGCGATCTGCTTGGAATGGCTTTACAATAAAGTCTTTTGCCCCGCCCTTAATTGCATCTAATACCATACCTTGTTGTCCCATTGCTGAACAAATAACAACCTTTGCACTTGAATCAATTTTCATAATTTCTTTTAATGCTTCAAGTCCGTCCATTTCTGGCATAGTAATATCTAATGTTACAATATCAGGTTGAAGTTCTTTATATTTTTGAATTGCCTCCACTCCATTTTCCGCTTCTCCGATTACTTCAAATTCAGAATTACTTTTTAATAAGTTTTTAATCATTGTTCGCATGAACATCGCATCATCTACAACTAAAATTTTATGTGCCATTCTTTTTGATTCTCTCCTTCTATGTATAAATATATCTTAATATTTCACCTTATCATTCTCACTCATTATACAAAATAAAACGATAAAATTTAATATTTTTTTAAAAGAATTTCTTCATTTTAGTATTTTATTACTAAAATACTAAAATACTATTCTTTAATGTAAATGACAACGCGACGGTTTTTCTCCCAATTTTGCGGTGAATCATTCGGTACAACTGGCTTTGTGTCTGCATATCCTACCGCAGCTAACCTTTTATCCTCCACATTATACACTTCAATTAAATGGTGGATCATATTAGCTGCTCGTGCTGAAGATAATTCCCAATTAGAAGGGAACTTTTCATTATGGATCGGTCTACTATCTGTATGCCCCTCCACAACAATTGAGTTTGGTACGGATTGAAAAAATCCGACTAATTTGCTAATAATTTCTTTTGCTTCAGGCTTAACGTTCGCATCACCTGTATCAAATATTAAATTATCTACTATAACAACGCTTACCCCTGTATCTTCTCGATATACATTCACTTGACTAATACCGTTATTATCTACATATGCTTTTAACTTTTTGTACAAGTCGTCCATTCGCTTTTTTGAGACCATTTTTTCATCATTTTTTTCATGTGAAATATCTGGTATAGTATTTTCCATTACTTTTGCATCAACTTGCTCCGTATCACTAAACTTTTCAAGCATCTTTGACAATTTTACTGCATCCTGCTTTGAAGTAGCAACTAGTAATACAAAGAAAGTTAATAATAACATCGTTAAATCTGTAAAAGTCGTCATCCAACGAGGCGATCCCTTTTGCGGTCGTTTTATCATCACCATACCACTCCTTGCAATATTAGGCTGCTCGTTTTACTTTTTTTATCTTTGTTTCGTATACATACGTATCGAGTTTTAACTTTAATTTAGACGGAATTTGTCCACGATACAATTCTGAAATTGCTTCAATAACAAACTTCTTCTCTGTATATAAATCTTCAATACCACGATACACTTTTTCAGCAAGAGGGATTGCAATCATATTTGCAAGTACTGATCCATACAATGTCGTTAACATCGCAACTGCCATCCCTGTACCAATTTGCGATGTGTCTTGCAAGTTTTGAAGCATAATGATAAGACCAATTAAAGTCCCTATCATACCCCAAGCCGGAGCGAAATCGCCAATTTTATCTAATAATACTGCCCCTTTTCTTAATTCATACACTTCCGTTTCAACATCTTTCATTAACACTTCTTTTAATTCATCTTCATCGTAACCACTTAACATTAATCGAATTCCTTTTTGAATAAAAGGATTGTCCACCTGCTCTCCATCAACCTCTAAAGAAAGTAAACCGTGTTTTTTAGATTTTTTTGAAAAATCAACAAACAAATCCGTTAACTGTTCTAAATCTTCTTCTTTTCTATGTAAAACAGTAAAAATACTTTTCGTATATTTTTTTATTTCTCCAAATCGATATGCTACAACAATTGTCGCAGTTGTTCCCCCTATGACAATTAAAATAGATGAAACATCTAAAAAGTTTTTAAAAGCTTTTATTCCGCCTCCACCAAGCATAATTGCCGCTATCACTATGGCAAAACCTACTAAAATGCCAAATGGGCTAGAAATGTCAAACTTCCTTTTTTTTCTTTCTGGTCTAGCAAATCCTTGATTTTCGTCTCCCATATTCCTGCCCTTTCCTTTTCATTTTTATAAAACATTTTTTTATTTTAATAATGCGTTTTCACATATAATGCTTATTATACGCTCATCATCTATTTATCGCAATATACTCATAAAATTGACACATTTCATTTCCATATTAGAATTATAGTATGGAAATACGAGGAGGATCACGATGGAACATAACATTTTACAAGTCATTGCACTAGCAGAAAAACTAAAATATGAAATGCGACATAGCTGGCTTTCTAACGGACGTCAAGAAAGTGTTGCTGAACATACGTGGCGCATGTCTCTAATGGCCATTTTAGTTGAACCTTATTTAGATCAGAAAGTAAATATTGAAAAATTACTTAAAATGGTTATTATTCACGATCTAGTCGAAGCAGAAGCTGGTGATATTCCTGCTTTTGATACAATGAATAGTCATGAATTACAATTACAAAAACAAATAAATGAACAAGAAGCAATTTCAAATATTAAACGAACATTAAAAGGTTCTCTCGGCGAGGAATTATATGATTTATGGATGGAGTTTGAAGCGAAAGAAACGTACGAAGCAAAAGTTGCTAACGCACTTGATAAGCTTGAGGTAAAAATTCAGCATAACGAAGCTGATATTGATACGTGGCTACCAATTGAGCATAAAATGACATTCCAAGTAGCAAAGCATACAAACTTTGATTCTTTCCTATCTAAATTACAAAAAATCATTGAGCAAGATGGTGAAAAAAAATTATTAGCTGCTGGCATTGACGTTGAAGCCTGCAAGCAATAATGAAATAAGACACTCAGTACGAGTGTCTTATTTCATTATTGTTGATACAGCCTGCTTGTAAATAAGTTGTTGTTTTCCATCAACTAACATTAAAACGGTAAATTTGTCTATTGCAACAACTTCTCCTACTATTCTAACGCCACTCTTTAAAAAAATTGTAACAATACCTTTTTCTTCTTTTATTTGTTTATATAGCTCTTCTTGTAAATGTTCCAAATATATCTCTCTCCTCTTTGTTGAATATCTTAATATAAAAAACTACAAATTATTTATTTATGTACTTTATCTTTCACATTCATAAACTTATTAATAAGTATATCTAAATCTCGGCTAAATAACAAAACTTTATCATGATCCAATCCATGTCTAGCAACAAGTTGAATTAGCTCTTTCTTTTTAGTTTCTATTTTATTTTGTAGTTGTCCCATCTCCATCTCTTCACTAAAACTCCCTTTTCCCATAATATTACTTGTAAAATTATAGTACAAATCCTCTCATAAAAAAATATAAAAATGGTTTTTTTTACAATTTTTATATTTTTTTATGAACAAATCGCAAAATATATAACGATTCATTCATACATCAGTAACTCAATATACACTTAAAATGACCACACAGGCGTTTGTCTAATTACAAAAGAGACTGGCTCCTTTTCCATACGAAAAACATACTGTATACAGTAGTCCATGAATTATATAGATTAACTTACTCAAAAGGAGGAAAACATATGAGTTATGGTGGAAGTTGCGCTGGTTTCGGCGGTGGATTTGCTTTGCTTATCGTACTATTCATCCTTCTAATCATCATCGGATGTAGCTGTTGGGGTGGCGGCGGATACGGATACTAATATATCCTATCCTTAACAAATGAACGAAAAACTATAAGAAAACAGCTCATATTTGAGCTGTTTTTTCATACTTTCGTATGAAGTTATATCCCTCCTTTTTCTGATTTCAACTCATAAAAAAACGTTTACTATGAAATAAGAAATATTTTTACTTAGGAGGATTACAATGATTAAAGGTCTTTACGAAGCACATTTACCCGTCCGCAACTTAGAGGTATCAATATCTTTTTATGAATCACTTGGACTGAAATTATATAAAAGAGGAGATGATATTGCTTTCTTTTGGATTAAGGAAAATGAAAGTTGGCTCGGTCTTTGGGAAGGTACAGAATATAAAGTGAATTATCACCCCTCTTTACGACACATCGCCTTTCAAGTAAGCTTACATGATTTAGAACATGCGATACATTGGCTAAACCAAAAAGGCATTTCAGCACGAAAAGACTTTGGAATGGAGCCAATTGAACCGATTGTTTTTCCAAAATTAGCACATGCCGCCGTATACTTTAACGATCCTGACGGAAATAGTTTAGAATTGATTGCACAATTACCTGTTGGACTCCCTACAGAGGAGAAAGTGTATTTAAGTGAGTGGAAAAAACAAGTTCAAGCATCATCATTACATAAGGATTAATCTTTTTATGTCAGTTTCTTATTCCGCGCTTCTTAAAACAAATAATAACTTCAAAAAACTATTTTATGGGCAAACATTAAGTGTGCTTGGAGATTGGTTTCATACTGTAGCTTTATTAACGTTCGTCTATAGCATAACGGAATCTCCATTTATGATCGCACTCATCTTTATAAGTAAAGGTTTACCTCAGCTTCTGCTTAGTCCTTTCATAGGCGGAGTTGTAGATCGTTTTTCTAAAAAGAATATTATGATTTTTACCGATATTTTACGAGGCATAATCGTCCTCACTTACTTATTCGCACTATATAAAATTGAGATTATTTTCATTTCTAATATATGTTTATCCGTACTTTCTTGTTTATTTGAGCCGGCTAAACAAGCAACCTTAAAAAACATCGTACATCAAAATCATTTCGTAACTGCTAACTCTCTTTCTAGTACAATGAATGGTTTTATGTCTATTATGGGTGCTTCTGTAGGCGGGATAATTGCACAATCTTTACATATTGAGTTCGCTTTTTTAGTAAATAGCCTATCATACTTTATTTCAGCCTATTTTATTTATAATATGAGTGTTCCCTCTTATGATACTTGTAAGAAGAAAAAAGCATTTTTTACTGATATAAAAGATGGTTACACATACATATTACAAACAAAAATCATTTTAATATTAATTCTTGTAGGCATTTCATGGGGGCTTATTGGAGGTGCTTATCAGCTACTTCTAACAATCTATGCCGAAAAAATTTTCCACACGAACATTGGGATTTTATATACGGTTCAAGGGGCTGGGCTTATGATAGGAAGCCTTCTCGTTAATCTTTACATATCCAGCAATAAAGAAAAAATGAAAAAAGCATTTGGTTGGGCCTACTTCCTACAAGGCTTTTTCTTTCTTGGATTCATTCTATCCGATCAACTTATTTTCGGTATCATTACATTACTCTGTATGCGCATAGCAGGAGGAATCATCGTTCCACTTGATACGACATTACTTCAAACTTACACGCACGAAAATATGATTGGTAAAGTTTTCTCCTTTCATTACTCTATTTATAGCTCACTTATACAGTTATCTATGCTCATGACAGGATGGTTATTAGAAATCCTTTCTCCTCAAATAATTGGTAGTTTTCTAGCTACATGTTGTATTTTTGTTAGTTTTATATGGCTGTTCTTGTATTATCGCGGGAAACTTAATGAAGAATCTACTATTGCTTAATAGCATGTTTATGTACATGCTATTTTTATTTATGTCGAAATATAAAGGAAAAAGACGATTTATTTTCCTTACGTTCTAATTTTTTAGAATGTACAATAAATTTAGATTATAAGAAAGGGGATGCCATAATGTTTGACGATAGACTTACTATTTCAGCTGAACAGCAGAAGCTCATTTCCAACGCAACTCGTATTCAAATTCTTCACCTTTTAAAAGACGAAGCACTCACTGCAAAACAAGTAGCTACTAAACTAAACAAATCTACTGGTAGCGTACATTATCACGTTCAAATTTTATATGATGGAGGGTTACTTGAATTAGTAGACACGAAGGAAAAACGAGGGATTATTGAAAAATATTACAAGGCAAAATCTGCTCATTTCTATATTGAAGAAAGCGGCACAGAGGGAACGAATACAGGTAGTCATATTGTTTCTCATTTATTTTTAACTCCAGAGGAATTACAACAGCTTACTTGGGAGGTTACACAAGTTTTATTACGCTGGGAAAACAAAACCGCTCGTCAATCTAACTCTGAAGAGGAATACGCTATTTCCTGCAGGATAAAAAAACAATGAAAGAAAGGTTCAGCTGCTCATGAAAAATAAATTATTATTATTGTCGGGAACAGGAATTTCTCGTTTAGGTGATTTTATGTATCTCATCGCCTTAAACGTAATGGTGTTACATAGCACAAACTCTCCTGCTGCTGTAGCAGGATTATGGATTGTCGGTCCAATTGCGACCGTTGTTACAAAAATTTGGTCTGGTAGCATAGTAGATCGATTAAACAAACGGTCCATTATGCTTATCACAGATATCATTCGAGCAGTTCTCATTGGCTGCGTTCCACTATTTGATTCTATTTGGGCCATTTATATTTTTATCTTTTTGACTCGCATTGCTACATCATTTTTCGATCCAGCTTCATTTTCTTATAAAACAATGCTTATACCTGCTGAAGAACGCGCTCAATTCAACGCTTGGAGTAGCTTTTGTACAAGCGGGGCTTTTATTATCGGTCCAGCTCTTGCTGGAATACTTCTCACCACGCACTCAGCATCCTTTGTAATTTACTGCAACTCACTTTCCTTTCTACTTTCTACTATTCTCATTTATTTCTTACCTAATATTACGTTACAAACAAAGCAAAGCGAAGAAGTTGCAAATACTTTCGTACAAACATTACGAAGTGATTGGAAACAAGTTTTTTCATTCGCTCGAACTGAAACGTACATTATTCTCATATTCGTTTTATTTCAAGCGACTATGCTTGTCGCTATGGCACTTGATTCACAAGAAGTTGTTTTTACAAGACAAGTACTGTTTTTAACCGATATAGAATACAGTATGCTTGTTAGTATAACTGGCGCTGCTTACGTTTCCGGTTCATTTCTTGTCTCTCTCTTTGCCAAACGTTTACCAATTCAATATTGTATCGGATTAGGGACAATTTTCACAGCAATAGGCTATGTAATTTTCGCCTTTTCAAATTCATTTATCGTCGCGGCAGGCGGTTTCATTTTACTTGGCATTTCTTCATCATTTGCTGGTACTGGCTTTTTTACATTTTATCAAAATAACATCCCGGTTCATATGATAGGACGTATCGATAGCGTATTTGATTCCATAAAAAGTTTTATCCAAATCTTTTTCATTTTAGCAATTGGAGCATCCGCACAATTTCTTTCCGTTCAAATGACTGTAATAAGTAGCTCGTTACTCATCCTTTTCCTTTCCTGTTTATTAGCAATCCGAGTAATGACGCCTTCACGAGAAAAATATTTTAAGGCTACAGGATCATCATTGGAATATTAATTGCAACATATAAAGCGGCTACTTTGCCGCTTTTTTCCCCGTATGAAAGGCCAGTAAGCCTCCACTGATTAAAGTTTTACTTTATGTTAAAATATTAATGAAATTTGATTATGTGGGGGGGCTTTTTTGAATACTATATTCATGTTCATTTGTATTATATTAGTAGCTTCTATTTTACAAACAAGTACCGGTTTTGGCTTTTCTATTATGGCAACACCTTTCTTACTCATGTTATTTCTACCACAAGAAGCTATACAAATAAATATCATTTTATCATTCATTATTTCTATATCACTCATTTGGAAAATAAGAATGGACATTGATTGTATTCTACTGAAAAGATTAATTTTCGGCAGTATAGTTGGTGTTCCTTTTGGTATTATCATTTTCACTTCTATTAACATCAACACATTTAAATTAGCAATTAGCATCCTACTCTTACTATTAACTTTGATGCTAATCTGTAACTTTAAGATTCAATCAACAAAATCTAGAGATTTCATAGTTGGCGGATTATCCGGTCTTTTAACGACAAGTATCGGTATGCCAGGACCACCCCTGTTACTGTACTTTACAGGAACTGATACAAAAAAAGAGAAGCTGAGAGCAACTACTTTAGCTTTTTATCTATTTATATATTTCATTAGCCTACTAACGCAAATACTCTTTACTGGCACAAACAAGACAATTTGGGAATCAAGTTTTTACGCTATTCCAATCGTATTTCTAGGTTTGTATATAGGTCAAATTATTTTCAAATGGCTTAATCAACGAGTTTTTAAAATATTTACGTATATTCTTTTGAGTTGTACAGGTATATATCTTCTTATTGAAAGTTTGCATTTGTTATAAAAGGTGCTTTAGTATGTGTCATAACGGCGGATAAGTTTTCAATATTTTTAAACGTGATAACAATAAAAAGCGGCTATTATGCCGCTTTTTATTTTCAAATTAAATATTTTAAAACTAGAAGCCCACCCATCGCTATTACAAACACATTGAAAAAAATCAGCCAACTTTTTTCAAACTCTTTATATCTCTCTTCTTTCACCCCGCGTTGTTTTAGCTTCTCAATTACAGTTTTCAGTTCTTGCTCATGCTCGGTACTTCCTAATTGTATATAGTTATTATCTATAGTAATTCCATATACATTCTTCATTTTTTTATGTCGCGAAACTGCTTGAATTGAGTTGATTAACACATTGTACTCATTTATTTTTTTGAAATAACAATCTAACGATTTAATTCGTAATCTTGTATTTGTTAAAACAATGTAATAATAAAAAGTAGCACCTGCAGTTATTATACTTGGGATAACTTTAGAATTCACAAGGCTCCCCTCTTCCACTAATATTTCACATTCAATTTCTTCTCCTTCTTGTAACTCTTTCCGAACTGATTCTTCCAACATTTGCACCGTTAATTTCTTCAATAATTCTCCGTTTTTCACATAATACTTATCTACATTTATAGTCTCATCCGCTTCTTTCTCTAAACGTGTAATCTCTTCCTCTGAATATTGGAGCTCATTTAACATAGATAATAATCTTTTATCCATATTACACACTCCCTTTCCACAGTTTTTGAATTTTTTTCTTCCCGCGTGAAATTCGATTATATATATAATCCACCGTTACTTTTAATTCTTTTGCAATGTCATCAATGGAATATCCATCAATATACCTCTTTAAAAAGATATATCGATCTTTCTTATTTAAATCTTGAACTATTTCCATAATCTCTTCTTCTTGTTCTATGTCATACCTATCATGGACACCTGTATCTATCTCTACGTCTTTATCAATTTTATTCTCTTTATATACTTTCTTTTTATATTCCAACGCCTTTAGTTTAGTAATACCAATCATCCAAGATTTTAAGTTGCCCTTTTCTGTATCAAAATGGTCGATATGAAACCAAATAACAGTAAATACATCGTTATAACAATCATCCACATATTGTTTCTCCATAGGGGTACTTAATGATTTATGAATAATGTACAAAATTAATTTTCCATATTGATCAATCACTTCTTTCAAAGCATCTTGATCGCGTTTTTTCATAGCTATAATGAAATCCTCTTCAGAATTGAAAATCATAAGCATCTTCCTTCCTCAATTCCCCTTTAGCAGCTGCCTTTACTTACTATTGGCATTTCATTCTCATTTTCTATCACTTTTGTAAAAAATTATTAATTTTTATTTCTATGTATATGATAACAAACAAAATACCTAAGTTCAGAAAGTAGTATCTACATTCTGAACTTAGGTATTAACAATTAAATTATTCACTTATACTAACGTTTCATCACAAGTCTCTGTTACGTTTTTAAAATATTGCAAGTTCTCCTTCGCTTCAGGTCTTCCTTTTTACTCACTTCTTATTAAATCCTTTTTCACTTAAAAACTCTTTCATATGCATTCTTTTTTCTTTAGACATAAATGAACTCATCGATTCCGTCCATGTTACGTTTTTTTGATTTGATGATCTTTCTTTATAATACGCGCTCATCGTTTCGTCGTATTCGTTTAATAATTCATCATATTTCTTTTCATCATATCCATTTTCATGAAGGATAGCTGTTACTGGTAAACGTGGTTTCACTCCATGATCTTCATCTGGTACACCGACTGTCATTCCGAATACAGGATATACTTTATCTGGTAAATGAAGCAATTCGCTCACTTCTCCCGGATTATTACGAATACCACCAATATAACAAATACCGTATCCTAACGATTCTGCTGCTAACGCTAAGTTTTGCGCAAAGAGTGAAGCATCTACCGTTGCTACGATAAAGTCTTCCACTCCTTCATGCTTTATCTCTGTACCATGTTTTTCACATGCCATTTCAAGTCGTTTTAAATCTGCACAACAAACAAAGAATGCTGCGCAATCTTTCACATGACGATTTCCGGATAACTCTGCTAGTTTCGCCTTTAAGTCTTGATCGGTTACATATATAACAGAGTAAGCCTGTACAAAATGCGAGGAAGCAGCATGCTGCGCAGCTTGCACCATTCTTTCTACTACATCTTTCGGAATAGATTCTTCTTTATATTTACGAACTGAAACGTGTTGCTCCATTTTATGTATCATCTCATTCATGAAAATCACTCCTTTTTCTCTTCATAATGAAAAATTAACATATCTTTTCCAATATTCACAACTTATAAGCACAAAAAGAGCAATTCTTTTTGAATTGCTCTTTTTAAAAGATC
This sequence comes from Bacillus cereus group sp. Bc061, assembly GCF_027715825.1. NCBI lineage: Bacteria > Bacillati > Bacillota > Bacilli > Caryophanales > Bacillaceae > Bacillus > Bacillus cereus group sp. Bc061. Next base: position 240,777 of record NZ_JAQFTZ010000001.1, on the reverse strand, counting down.
TATTAATACGGTAAATGAAATTATATCGTCGATTTTTTCAATATATCAACGATTCCCTGCACTATATCGACGATTTTTCAAATATATCGTCGATTCGACAAAAAATATCGACTTACCGACAAATAACGACAAACTCACTCCGAATTATTCCTTATCTTATTACGCTGTTTTCAAAACTTTAATACCTTTTACGATATTCCAAATGAAGTAATAAATCCCTACAAGAATGAATACTGCATATGTGATCATGATCCCAATTCCAGCACCATCAGATTGATTGAATCCTAAACCGTATATTCCTGATATCGCTACCCCTCCGAATAAAATTGCATATGGGAAAATATGTGACCAAAATGCTTTTTTCGCGTGATATTTCACTTCATCCTCTGCAACGAAGTACACGATAATTGGTAATAAAAATGGGGCAAAAAAGATACTAAAGTAACATAGTGAAGATAATATATTATTTCCTTTCATCCGATTCACCTCTAAATAGTTTTTGTTATCTTCATTATGTCAGGAATCCATTCTAGAAACTATCGCTTTACCTTTCATTAAGATGACATATTTGTAAGATTCCCCTCAAAAAATCCCGCCTAGAATGCTAGGCGGAATCACTTCCACTATATTCGATTCATAAACCAATATTGCGTAATGGCTAAATATTCACGTATATTCGATGGAATGACAATTCGCTTCGGTGTTTCGGCCGGAAGACCTTCTAATTGTAAACCTTGCTTAGCTGCTATTTTTTTCGCTCTAAACATGTGGAAATCGTTTGTTACGATCATTCCTTTTTTCATATTGTCCGGAATTAAAGGTTTTGAGAATTTAATATTTTCATCTGTACTCGTTGACTTATCTTCCATGATAATGCGATCTTCTGCAATTTTTAGTTTCATTAATCCATTTTTCATTGCTAATGCTTCTGAAATATCTTCCCCTTTTCCTTTTCCTCCAGACACAATAGCAATTGCTTTCTCATGTGCTTTCAAATACTCAGCTGCTTTATCAATACGATATTGCAATGAGTACGATGGTTTCGTTCCGTTTACTTTCGAGCCTAATACAATGATATAATCAGCTTCATAGGTCGCATTCATGTGCCCATGCTTATAAATGTTATATTGTAAAAATCCCACATAAACGGCGCAAACCATTATAATTCCTATCATATACTTCATTATTTTTTTCTTTCTCATATCTATATACTCCTATGTTCTTTGCTTCTTTCATGATAATATCCATTTATTTGTTTGTATACAGACAAATTCCAAATCACCCTAATTTATCCTCTAGAAAGTAATATTTATATTTCTTTCGGGAACAGTAAGTACAACTTTGCACGAAGGAGTGTCTCTATTGCTTCTCTTTTTATGTAACGTATCGTTCTTTTTTATTTTATTTTTACTATCACTTAAGATGCTCGGTAAATCAGCTTTAGCACAACTAACTCCTCATGATTTTGGTGCGATTATCTTTTTATCTTATTTAGCTTTTCAAGCCATACCAGTCTCTGGTGCTTTGCAAGCTTTTCTCGGTATGGTTGTAATTACATGTTTACATTTAATCCTTACAAAATTAAGCCTATTCAACAAACTAAATCGTTTTATTCTTGGGCACCCGATTATTTTAATTAAACATGGTGATATTATTTTTGAGAACTTACAAAAAAGTAGGTATCCCATTGCTGAATTACTTTCTAATCTTCGCGTTGCAGGATACCCGAGTGTTCATGAAATTGAATACGCTATTTTAGAAGCGAATGGAGCCATTAGCATTTTACCAAAGCGTGAACTTGTACCATTAACTCCGAAAGATTTGAATATAGATGTTAAGTATGCTGGATTACCAATTGCCCTTATCGTCGATTCACAAATTCAATACGATAACTTAAAGTTAATTCATAAGGACGAAAAGTGGTTATATAAAGAATTAAAAGAAAAAGGAATTACAAACATTAAAAATGTTGCCTTTGCGTCTGTTCAAGAAATTGATGGATCTTTTGCTATTAGTTTAAAAAAATAGAAAATCCCCTTCATTTCTTAAGGGGATTTTCTTCATTATATCGCTTCTTTCTTTCCCGCCATATTTAATGGAACAGGATGTTTCATACGATTCATCGTAAATACGATAATCGCTGTCAATACTTCCGCTACTGGCATAACGAGCCAAATTCCGTTTATCCCAAATAATTTCGGCATAATCCATAATAATGGAATAATAAATAGTAACCCTCGGCTCATTATAATAAGTACTGATTTTGTCGTTTGTCGCACTGATTGGAAGTACTCTCCATATACAATGTTATAGCCTAAAAATACATATTGGATAAAGAACAGGCTAATACCCGTTAATGTTAACTCCAACAACTCTGGAGATTGGACATCAAATAGACCAATAATATATTTCCCAAAGAATAATCCGACAATTATTGCAACGCCTCCAAGTACAACTGCAATTTTCACAGCAAACTGTAATCCTTCACGTAATCTTTCTGATAAATTTGCACCGTAATGGAAACTAGCAATTGGTTGTAACGCTGCTCCAACGCCGAAGAATAGTAGTAATGTCATCGCATGGATACTATTTACCATCGCATAGGAAGCTACTCCTACTTCTCCTGCATATTGAACGAATGCAATATTAAAACCAATCGTTACAATCGCTACTGTACTTTCTGCTGTAAAGCTCGGGAAACCGATTATCATAATTTGTTTTACTGTATCCCATTCAAAATGGAATTTCGTCCATTTTAAAATACTACTTTTTCTAAAGAAATGCGTTAATAATACAAGGAAACCAATCGCTGCCGAAAGAATAGTTGCTGAAGCAGCTCCTGTTACGCCCCATTTAAAGATGAAAATAAAGATATAGTCAAACACTATATTTAATACAGCTGTTACAACTAAACCTGCCATTGCTAAATTAGGATTTCCATCATTTCGTATAAATGTACTTAAAATATTTTCTAAAACGTATATCATTCCAAATGTTAATAATACGTGTAAATAGTCTAATGCATACGGTAAAATCACTTCGTTTGCACCGAATAAGTATGCTAAGTCTTCTATTCTCCATAAGCAAATCGCCGCTAAAACGCCTACAATAATGACTGCTACTGTCATGGATTGAGTAAAAATAGACCTTGCTCTTTCAATTTTATTTTCACCTAATGCAATGGAATATAACGTTGCCCCGCCCATTCCAATCCATAATGAAATAGAGAAGAAAATTGAAAACGCTGGAATAGCCACGTTTACTCCTGCTAAACCGTTTGCCCCAACTCCTCTACTAATCATTACAGCGTCAATTACAATATTCACTGACATTAATACCATTCCAAGAACGGCTGGTATTAAATAAGAAATAAATAAACTTTTTATCGGTTTTTCTCTTAATTTTTCTGTTGCTTCCATACTATTATGCTCCTTTTTTCAACTCTCTTTTCTTAGTTTAAACCTTCAAGTAACTTGAAGGTCAATAGAGAATTTAAAAAATAGGTAACTGAATTATATGAATGAATGTAAATTTGTAATCAATTCAAAGGTTTTCATCTTATTTTTTTACTACAGGAATTTGAATTTCTGTTACTTGCTCCTCTGGATTTTCTGTTACAGACCAATCGATTAATCCAATCTCAATCGCATCTCCACTTACCTCATATCCTTCTTGATCAATGTATGCAAGTAATTCCTTATACGTTGCACCTGTTTCTTCATACGGTCCATGATGATAAGAACAAGCATATAAACCTTCCTTAATCTCATCTGAACTCTGTACTTGGAAAGGCATGTAATCCAAAAGAATAAAAACACTGCTATATGCTTGAAACTCATTTTGCATGAATCCTTTTTTCGCGACTGTTACACCGATATCTCCAGAAAATAAGCTATCATCCATTTGCCTCATATTTTTTTGCAACGAATGAATGTAGTACTCAAACATATCATCCGTCGTATCCGGGGCAACCGCAATAGCTGTTATTTTTCGCTGCGGGATCTCTTTTATTACCATTTGTTCAGCTTTTGCTTTTGTTGCTTCCTTAATTAAATGAATTCTATGCTCCATTTTCGCCAAAGCATACTCAATTTCTCTTTGTTTTTTCAACATCATCTCTTGTTGTTTTTCCAGTAAATTGAGTGCATATGCTGGATTTCTTTCATCAATATATTTCTTAATTTCCTTTAATGGAATGTTTAATTGGCGTAAAAACTTAATCGTATCTAATAGTGAAAATTGATCGATTGTATAATAACGATAATTTGTTTGCGGGTCCACAGTGGACGGATGAAAAATTCCCTTCTCATCATAATAGCGTAAAGTAGATTCCGCTATATTATGCATTTTTGCCATTTCTCCAATTGTAAAGCGTTTATTTAATAACATCTTTTATTTCCTTCCATTTCTATTTATTTCATTATATGTTCATTCTGTCTTCAAAACAAAAAAGAATTCCCACAAGAGAATTCTTTTTATTCATTATTACACCTCTATAATTATAGGAAGAATCATCGGTTTTCTTTTCGTACTCGTATATATATACTTCCCTAAAGCTTCTCTTACTTCTCTTTTCAAAATACCCCAGCTATTCACTTTCTCTTTCTTTACATTATTAATCGTAATAACAGCTAATTTATTTAATTCCTTCAAAAATTCTTCTGAATCACGAACATAGACGAATCCACGAGAAATAATATCAGGACCTGAAATTATTTCTCCATCCACTTTATTAAAAGTAATAACTATAACGAGCATTCCATCTTCTGAAAGTTGTTTTCGATCACGTAATAATGCATTTCCAACATCACCAATTCCTAATCCATCTACATATATATTTCCTGCTTGTATTTTTCTCGATTGAACGGCCACTTCATTACTTATATCTACAACATCTCCATTACGAACGATAAAGATATTCTCTTTTTCAACACCAATTGATTCTGCTAACAAACTATGGTGATGTAGCATTCTAAACTCTCCATGAATTGGGATAAAATATTTTGGCTTCATTAATGTGAGCATTAACTTTAATTCTTCTTGATATGCATGGCCAGATACATGGACTCCAGTAGAACTGCCTGATCCGTAAATCACTCTTGCCCCTAATGCAAATAAGTTATCGATAATTCGCGAAACGTTACGTTCATTTCCTGGAATAGGAGTCGCAGCTATAATAACTGTATCTTCTGGTAAAACATCTACTTGCCTATAGTTTCCACTAGCTAAACGGGCTAAAGCTGCCATTGGTTCTCCTTGACTTCCTGTACAAAGTATTGCGACCTGCGATGGATCTAAACGATTTACCTCACTTGCTTCAATTAACATACCATCTGGAATATTTAGATACCCTTTCTCTAGAGCAACTTCTACTACATTTACCATACTTCTGCCGAGCAAAGCCAGTTTTCGATTTGTTTTTATACAAGCTTCAACTATTTGCTGAACACGATTCACATTAGAAGCAAATGTAGAAATAATTACTTTTCTATTTGCTTTCATAAATATTTCCTCTATCCGTTCTCCTACCGATCTCTCTGATGGAGTAAAACCTGGTCGTTCTGCATTTGTACTTTCCGATAGTAAAGCTAGTACACCTTCACTACCTATTTTAGCCATTTTATGAATATCAGGATGTTGGTTATTTACTGGTGTTAAATCAAATTTAAAATCCCCAGTATGTACTACATTACCTTCTCGAGTATGAAACACAATACCGAGACAATCTGGAATACTATGATTCGTTTTAAAAAATGTCGTCTTAATAGAACCGAGATCAATTTCTGATTCTGCGTGAATGACGATTAATTCTGTATCATTTTGAAGATTATGCTCTTTTAATTTAATTTCAATTAAACCTAACGTTAACTTCGTCGCATAAATTGGTACGTTTAGTTGTTTTAAAAAATATGGTATTCCGCCAATATGGTCTTCATGTCCGTGCGTCACGACTAACCCGCGAATTTTTTCTTTATTTTCTTGTAAGTATGTGATGTCTGGAATTATTAAATCAATTCCTAATAAACTTTCATCTGGAAATTTAGATCCACAATCAATAACGACAATATCATTTTCATATTGAATAGCGTACATATTTTTCCCTATTTCATTTACTCCACCTAAAGCAACGATAGACAAGTTATTTTTTAATGACTTCAAATGATAAGTCCTCCCTTTCACATTTATAATTCGTGAAATAGCATTTAGGCTTTATTATTTGTAATAAAAAAGGACTTCATACTATTTCATACATATAAAATCCACACGCTAATCTTATATGTATATCCCTAATAACACCGTCTCTCTCTAAAAAAGCTCCCATTTTTTCATTGATTTTTTGCAAAATATATTATATATTAATTACAGGTTCAAATTACGAGTTCAAAAGAACTTGTAATCAGACCCTTTGTTTAATGGGTTTTACATATTTTCATTAGGCAAATTCCGAGAAATCGTATGATAAAAATAAAAATGATAAGGAGAGGATCCGATGGAATTCGAATTTTTCTTTCAAATTGCACTTATTTTATTAAGTACAAAGCTTGCTGGTGATCTTAGTGTTAGATTAGGCCAACCTTCTGTACTCGGTAAATTAATTGTCGGTATCGTTATCGGTCCAGCTGTATTAGGTTGGATTGAAAACTCAGAACTTCTAACACAATTAAGTAATGTTGGTGTTATTCTTTTAATGTTTATGGCAGGACTTGAAACAGACTTAGAGGAATTAAACGCAAATCGTAATTCTTCTTTAGCTGTTGCACTTGGAGGTATCATTCTTCCATTCGTAGGTGGTTACGTTTCTGGTCTTATTATGGGAATGGAACAAGGAAATGCTGTATTTTTAGGATTACTTCTATGTGCGACAAGTGTTAGTATTTCCGTACAAACACTTCGTGATTTAGGAAAGATGAAAACACGTGAAAGTACAACTATGCTGGGCGCAGCTGTATTTGATGACATTCTTGTCGTTATTTTATTAGCATTTGCAATGAGTTTCCTAGGTACAGACGATGTTAACTTAACAATGATTATCTTGAAGAAAGTTGTATTCTTCGCTTCTATTATTTTAATCGGATGGAAAGGTGTTCCTGCGATTATGCGCTGGTTATCACCGCTACGCGTATCTGAGTCTATCGTGAGCGCGGCTCTTATCATCTGTTTCTCATTCGCATATTTCGGCGAACTATTAGGAATTGCTGGTATTATCGGTGCTTTCGCAGCTGGTATCGCTATTTCTCAAACGAACTACAAACATGAAGTAGAAAAGAAAGTAGAGCCAATCGCTTACGCTATGTTCGTTCCAGTATTCTTCGTAAGTATCGGTATGAATATTACATTTGACGGTATTGGCGATCAAATTTGGTTCATCCTAGCATTAACAGTAATCGCTGTATTAACGAAACTAATCGGTTGTGGCTTAGGTGCACGAATGACTGGATTTGATGCTAAGTCTTCTGCAATTATCGGTTCTGGAATGGTTTCTCGTGGTGAAGTTGCACTTATCATCGCAGGAACAGGACTTTCTTCAGGTCTACTAGCACAAGATTACTTTACAGCTATCGTTATTGTCGTTATTTTAACTACAATGATTACACCACCAATGTTAAAATACACTTTTGGTGCAAAAGATAAAGCAATGAAAGCAAGTAAATAAGTTTAATAAAAAAGAAGCTTACTATCTTATAAGATAGTAAGCTTCTTTTTCGTTTTATCTTTAAACAATCCCGTTCGTTTTTAACCATTTTTCAAAAATAATTCGTGCTTCATCATCATCAATACCATTACGAAATGAATACACCATAATGCCATAATCATCTACATATTCACCTAGCTTCATTTCCTCCACTTTCTTATAAAAATCGTCTACCTCATAGTGTGGAATATACGCATCCCAAACTGGTTCATGTATTCTTTTGTACGCTGTCACTTCTAAATCATATCCGTCTTCATAATATCCGATGTGATAATGTTGACTAGAATCATATTTCTTCATAATAAATTCCCCTCTCTTTGAAAATTTATCATATTTCACATCATAAACAAAAGCGAGCTGTATATTACAGCTCGCTTCATTCATTAAATACGTTCCATCGCTGTCTTCAACGTTCCAACAACAAAGGCAATTTCTTCACTTGAAATAATAAGCGGTGGTGCTAGCGTTAAAACGTTATTATATCCTGCTGTTGTCATACCGTTTCGTCCTATAATTAACCCTTTTTCTTTACAAGCATTTACAACACTTGCAATTTTGTCGTTATCAATTGGCTCTTTCGTCTCTTTATCATTTACTAGTTCAATTCCAACTAGTAGTCCTTTTCCTCTAATATCCCCTACAAGTGGATGTTCTCCAATTTCTTCTTTTAATTGCTCTAATAAAAGCGAGCCCATTTGTGCAGAGCGCTCAATTAAATTTTCATTCTCCATAATTTCTAAGTTTTTAAGTGCTAGTGCACAAGCTGCAGGATTTCCACCAAATGTATTAATATGACGGAAGAATTCATATTCTCCCTTTCCTTTAAATTCTTCATATATTTCTTTTTTCACAGCTGTTGCTGATAATGGTAAATATGCACTTGTAATCCCTTTTGCCATTGTAATAATATCTGGTTTCACATCATAATTCATAAATCCAAATGCCTTTCCTGTACGCCCAAAACCGCAAATCACTTCATCGCTAATGAGCAAGGCACCGTGTTTTTGACACGTTTCATGAACAGCTTTCATATAGTCTTGTGGCGGCATTAAAATGCCTCCGCCTGTAATAATTGGTTCCATAATAAAAGCTGCAATCGTTTCACTTAGTTCCCATGTCATGACCCGATCTACTTCTTTTACACATTCTACATCATAAATGTTCTCTCTTTCTATTCCAGGCATACGATAACAATCTGGCGGCGTTACATGTAAAAATCCTGAAGCAAATGGCTCATATTGATATCTACGCTGTGCTTGTCCCGTCGCTGCCATCGTTGCCATTGTATTCCCATGATAGCCGCGGTAACGTGACATAAATTTATAACGATGTGGTTCACCTTTTTGCGCATAGTATTGTCTTGCTATTTTAAAAGCTGTTTCGTTTGCTTCCGAACCACTATTAGAGAAGAAAATAACATACTCTCCTCCAAGCCATTCATTTAATTTTTCTGCAAGCTTTATAGCCGGTTCATGTGATTGTGACATCGGAAAGTATGATAATGTTTGTAATTGCTTATATGCCGCTTCTGCAAGCTCTTTTCTGCCATATCCACTATTCACACACCAAAGACCACTCATACCATCTAAATATCTTTTTCCTTGTATATCTTCAACCCAGCACCCTTCTGCTTTTGCCCCTACCATTGTACTATTTGGACTAAAGGGACGCATTCCGTGCCAAACATATTGCTCATCTTTTGCTAATAATTCATCAGTCTGTTTCGTTTTCATCATTTCTTCCACCTTCCATAACAACTTATTTTTCACAAAAGCTGCGCTGGTACCATGATGATTTAAATTTCTCCCTGCTTATTTTCATTCCACAAAATTAAGACAAATCCTACTTACAAAGCAGTATTATTTACAAGAAAAGGACAAAAGAAAAAGGAGCTTTTCTTATCTATCGAAAAGCTCCTCTTTTTTAATGCGAAGACGCGTCACTAATACCATGCCCAGTATTAGATTTTACGAGAATTTCATCAAATTTCGCTGCATCTTCTTTCTTACTAGATAAAACAGTTCCTAAATACGCTGCAAGAAATCCAAGCGGAATCGAAATAATTCCAGGTGTCGTATATGGGAATATCGCTTCCCCAACAAATATAGCTTTTCCAGCTACAGGGTTCCATACATTTGGGCTTAACGCTACAAGAACAATAGCTGATACAAGACCAGCAATCATACCAGAGATGGCACCTGTTGTATTGAAGCGCTTCCAATATATTGTGAATAATATAACTGGCAAGTTTGCACTCGCTGCAACTGCAAATGCTAACGAAACTAAAAATGCTACGTTCAATGTTTGAGCAAATAACGCTAGTATAATAGACAATACCGCTACTCCAATAGACGCATAACGAGCCATGGATACTTGCTCTTTTTCCGTTGATTTCCCCTTGCGGATAATTTCATTATAAAAATCATGTGCGAATGCGGATGCTGCTGTTAATACAAGGCCTGCCACTACAGCTAAAATCGTTGCAAAGGCAATTGCTGATACGAAAGCAAATAAGAAATCTCCGCCCAATGCTTTCGCTAATAAAGGTGCTGCCATATTACCAGCAGGGTTTGCTTTCATAATCGCCTCATTCCCTACAAACGCCGCTGCCCCAAATCCTAAGAAAATTGTCATAATATAAAATGCGCCAATTAACCACGTAGCGTATACGACAGATTGACGTGCTGTTTTTGCATCACGTACTGTAAAAAAGCGAACAAGAATGTGTGGTAATCCTGCCGTACCAAGAACTAGTCCTAAATTTAAAGATAGTGTATCAAGACCATCTTTATACTTTACTCCTGGATTTAAAAACGAATCTTTTAATGGAGTTGCTGTTTTCATTTGAGCAAACATTTCCGTCACACTAAAATTAAATTTTGCGAAAACGATAACAGAAATAATAAATGTACCGGCCATAAGTAATACAGCCTTAACAATTTGCACCCAGCTCGTCGCGGTCATTCCGCCAAAAATAACGTACACTGTCATTAATGTACCAACAATTAAAACGGATGTTGTATATTCGATCCCTAATAATAACTTAATAAGTGCACCCGCCCCAACTAATTGTGCAATCATATAAAAAATTGAAATCGTCATCGTATTAAGCGCTGCAACTCCGCGAACTTTTTTCGCGTCAAAACGCGCCGCAATCATATCCGCTAACGTGTACTTCCCTAAATTCCTTAGCGGTTCTGCGACAAGGTATAGAACAACTAAATAAGCAACTAAAAAGCCGATACTATAAAAGAAACCATCAAACCCAGTTAATGCGATCGCTCCAGCTATACCAAGAAAAGACGCAGCAGACATATAATCTCCCGCAATGGCCAGACCATTTTGCCAACCAGTTAATCCCCCTCCAGCTGTATAAAACTCACTCGCATTTTTCGTTTTTTTCGATGCAAAATAGGTTATGACGAGCGTACCAAGGACAATAATTAAAAATAGTGCAAATGCCGTCGTATTCAAGTTCAGCCCCTCCCTTTTTGCATATTTTGTAGAATTTTTTGCGAGATTTCATCAAAGGATTCCGCCTTTTTGCTATAAATCATACATAAAGCCCAAGTCATAATAAATTGTGCAAAAGCAAATACCCACGCCCACGTAACATCACCAAATGCCGGTGTATTGAGTACCTTTGAATACGATGTTAAAATAGGTAACGCAATAAAAAAACTTAAAAAGAAAATACTCATTGGAACGATAAACTTCTTTTTCTTATTTAATAACAATTGAAATTCTTCTGACTGAACAACCTCTGTATAATTCACCTCATTTTGTAACTTACGTGCTGACGTATCATCTCTTTTCATTCTCTTATCCCCTCTCTTACTAGAAATGCAATTCCCCCTTGTATACCTAAAGACTAAATTTTATAAATATTCAGAAACTTATTTTCATTTTAGACAATCCATACATTCCTGCAAAGATTTTTCGATAGACATTTTTCGGCATTTTCCCCTAAGTTTTTAATATACTTTTTCAAAATAAAGTGACACCTTACTTATTTTTTCCTCATTAAAACAAAAGCAGTGCTTAACGCACTACTTTTTTCTTTTTTTCCTTTTCTAAATTACGAGCTGTTTCGCTTAATTCAACGTCTTTTCCATCTTTAAGCGTTCCAAATATGAAATCGAATACTGGATTTGAAACACCAAACCAAAACTTTTCATTTTTATAATGGTGTAATATGTGCTGTTTTTTTAGCCATCTTCCAAACTTAGTAACAGGACGAATTGGCTTATGTGCAATATAATGTTTCCATTCATAAACGAGAAGCATAATAATCATTCCAATTCCGAACGAAAGTGCAATAGTAACACTTTTTGTTATAGCATATGATATAAGTAAATATATAGTAAAACTCGGTATACTAAACCATACAGGTAAAAATAACAGTTTTAAATCATCTGGATAGACGTGATGGTCATAATGTAATCTTCTTAGCATTTTTAATAAAAATATGTTTTTAGGTGGTTTTAAGTGAAATAAAAAACGGTGTGTCATATATTCGTTTAGCGTATAAAAAATAATACCAAACAAACAAGCTAACAAACCGATCCATGTGAAAAATTGCATTTTTAAAATAATGATAAAAACAAATAAAATACTATACATAATAACGATATCATGTTGTAAAAAGAACTCTTTCCCCACCCTCTTCATCTTCCTTCCCCCTTTTCAAAAAAAACAGTCGCAACATATCGTTACGACTATTTCTTTTCTATATCTTATTCTATACGCTTTACAAATTTGCCTGTTGCTCTATTGTCGAGAAAAAATTGTTCGGTCCAAATATATTTTGCTTCGGAATAATATGTTCCACCGCAAACACTGTTACTTCTCCTCTTTGTACCTCTCCAATGATAAGCCCAAATATTTCATGATTTACAGCAAACGTTGGTTGCTTTGTTTGTAGTAATCTTGCTGCATTCTGAAATACCGCTTCATATAGTGGATTTCTATCAGTAATTTCTTTTCTGATTTTTGGTGCTAACGTAATAATGATTTCTTTTCCGTCAATAGTGGTTCGATACATAAAAATCTCCCCTTCAATCTTATGTGAACAACTGTAAAGCTTTGTATGCAAAATGGATAGAATATCCTACTAAAATAATACCTGCTCCGGCTGTTATATAGCCAAGTGCTTTTTGCTTTAATAAAGTTCTGCCAAAATGGACAGAAAAAGCAATATTTACATTCCATAAAATAATACCAACGATAATACAAAGACTATACAAAAAGGCTTCTTGTTTCGTTACCTTCATAAGCAATGAGCTAAGTGTACTTCCGTATATACCAAACCAAAAAACAAGATTTAATGGATTGGATATCGCAATTAAAAAACCTGCCATAAACGATTGTTTAAGGCCGCCTACCTCTTCTTTTTTATATTCCATATTCGATTGAGAAATTCCTTGTTTTACACTTTGAAATCCTAAATAAAATAATAAGAAAAACCCTGTGCAATACATAAAAGCTTGTACATATGTATACATAAACAGAGAAGATAAACCGAAATAGATGAGAAGCATAAACAAAATATCTGCTGTCATTCCACCAATTCCAACAACCCACGCATGCCAAAAACCTCGTTCAATTCCTCGTTTTAACATTTCAATATTAATCGGACCTACTGGCGCAGCTAATGAAATACCTAATACAATTTGTTGTATAATCGCTCCAAACATCACTCTATCCTTTCTACTTCCTTTACTATTAAGTAATGATGTAATAATTAAAAATAGACTAGCTTCCCTCAAAATATTTACTACTAAAATACCCTTTTTTATCCAAAATATGCAAAAGAGCCATCCAGATGATGACTCTTACTTTTCTATCTTATGAAGAAAAGGACATTTTCCTTTTAACGGTTCTACATCGTCTCCTATAAAGTATTGTTTCCATTCACGATGATCCGGATCACCATAATGACTAATGTTAGGATGTTTCGGCAGCTGATCCCACTTTTCAACTCGCTCACGGACCGTTTGCCTAGAATATGCTCCTTTAGGACGATCCCCTTCTAATCCATCAAATATAGTACGTGGCTGAAATCCAATAACGAGAGAATTTCCTAAATGCCTAGTTTTTCGTTGTTTATAGGCTGGTGCGTTTCCAAATGCGAATATCGGTTCCCCGCCAAATGAAAATTCCCATAAGTAATGGTCTGGGTCTTTAGGAATTTGCTTTGGCCATGTTTCCTTATCGTTTTCATGTAAATATTGTAGTACTTTCCAAAAGTAATCACGGTAATATTCCAGTGATTGCTCCTCACATTCCGGTTCTACAAAAAGAAAAAAGCCTCTTCTTACAATTGGACGCTCTTTCATTAGCTCTAAAAAAGATAACATTGTATGCGGCAAATGACTCCAATCATTATGAGATAGAAAGGAATAGCGAAGTTCATTCTTTTTCAAAGCAGTTAAACCAAAATAACATGGGAAAGTTGGTTCTAATACGACGTTAGAAAAATTTTCAAATTCCTTTGCAACCCAATTCGGTATGTCGTTTCTCATTCTCATTCCTTCATTATCTAATAAATAAGACTCATTCATTCTTTCACCCCATTATGTATAGCATTCAATTAAGACTATTACATACTTGGCCTGTCCTATACCTATTTAAAAATTTGGTTAAAAAATTATTTAAAAATACAAAAAAATAAAATCGCTTACTTGACTAAATTCTCCCAATTCGTGTATATTTAAATTAATCATTTAGCAGAATATTCAAGATTATAGCATTTTTAGTTTATATTATCTTTTCAAATGAATTTCACTAAATGAAAAAAGCAAATGTTTTTAGGAGGAATTGTAACATGCAAGGAAAAGTAAAATGGTTTAACAACGAAAAAGGTTTTGGATTTATCGAAATTGAAGGCGCTGACGATGTATTCGTACATTTCTCTGCTATTCAAGGCGAAGGCTACAAAGCTTTAGAAGAAGGTCAAGAAGTATCTTTCGATATCACTGAAGGAAACCGTGGACCTCAAGCTGCTAACGTAGTAAAACTTTAATCCAACATATGACAGGAGGTTACCTTACTTGGTAACCTCCTTTGTTATTCCTTTGTATATTTCCGTTTTCCAGAGCAAAAACTATGTGAAATGCGCACTATACAAAGGAGGAATTATTAATGGGATCAGAAGTAAATGATTTTGAAGAAGTGAAATTCCGTGTAGAAACAGCACAAAAAATGGTAGGATCAGCGACAATTTCAATGGATCCAGATACATTAGAGCATGCTACCACTGCTGTAGAAGCAGCTCGCTCTCAGCTTGAAATTATGAAATCTGTTGCAACAGATTTAGACGAGCCATTTTTAATAAATGAGGAAAAGAAATTAAGCGAGTGTGAGCATCAATTAAATGAAGCGAAGCACTAAAAAACATCCAGAGAGTTTTCTCTGGATGTTTTTTCATGACAACTGTTCCCCATATTTTTTCAATGTTTCTCCAACTGTACATTGTCTTATACAAAAGGAATGAGCATAATACTTACTATTTGTCTTTCGATTATGTTCTCGCAAAAAACATCCTTCACAATACGTTTCTAATAAGTCATTTACCTCTGTAATGAGTTGCTTTTTATCCACCTTTGCACCTCTCTATTCGGTTATTTCTTTATGACTATCAATCACTGTTCCTTCTAATGCTTGCGTAGCTAATTGATGTGCTTCTTTATTTTGTTTTCTTGATATAGGCTCACATACAAGTTTTAATTTCATTTGCTTTGCTTTTTGCTCAATTTGGTCTAAATAATGATTTAAATGTTCATCATAACAAGGCCATTCTCCAGCCAATTGCTGCAGTACAACTTGAGAATCTCCGCGAAGCGTGACCGCTTCATACTTAATCCCTAATTCCTCGAGTATATTCATGCTATATAGTAATGATGCATATTCCGCTTCATTATTATCATATATGCCTTCTATATATGCATTACGGCGAATTCGGTATTTTGTATTTCCTTTTTTATAGTATACACATATGCCTATACCAGCTTCTTTCGTCTGTACATCATAGCCGCCATCAAAATAAACGAGTATTTCTTGGGGTTCTTCCTCCACTTGTTTGCTCAGCTTCTTCATTTCCTTTAATGACCATTCTGCATCCATTTCATCGTAAAATAATACTTCTTTCACTCTTCCTGTTTTCTCGAAATCCTCCGCAAATTGAAGTGCTTCTTCTATGTTCATATAATCTGTCGTTAATTCCGTCTGAAAACCGCGTTTTGTTTTATACAACCAATGAATTTTATATTTCATACTAGATTCCCCTTATGTAAGACTTCTTATATGTATCCAGCTAATGAAAGCCTCACTTTATTTTATTATATTTTATCAAGAGTCAAAGAATTATATTCAATATTATCACATGCAAAAAGAGCTATCCCTATAGGAATAGCTCTTTCATCTATTACATAAATCTTTCAAATTGTACTCGTTTATTAATCCAGTACATTACAGGCATACCAATCGCCATAACAACAAATTCACCGATTGCACATGTTAACCAAGTCAACATGAATGGTAAATCAAATGCAAGATGAAGTTCAATTGCAATCATAAACATTGTAATTGTAAAAATGACTGTATTAAAAATCATACGAGCCCAAACACCTTTAATAAATCGCATAGAAATAATCGTTGCAGCTAATGCAAGAATAGATTGCCCTACTCCAAATACTAAATCGTAAGCGATCATAGGTGAAAAAAAGAGATTCGTTAAAAATACACCTAATACAATTCCGTAAATTGCTTTCTTATTAAATACAACGAGATGATTAAACATCTCTGAAATACGAAACTGTACATTCGTAAAGCCAAATGGCTGAATAAGCATAGAAACAGCAATATATAATGCCGCTAAAATACCATTACCGACTAAAGTTCTAATATTCATGACAAAATCTCCTTAGTTTTTTTACGTGGGATGGTTTCGAACCACGTTATTCGTTTTTTAAGCAACAAGATTATATTTTACGCGTTAGCCCCCCTTTCGTCAATAGATTCCTACCATGAACTACCCTTTTTCTTTTAGACAACGTATAATGAAATATATGAAAGATTTAGGAGGTTTTATTTCATGACTGCAACAATTCAAAATGAAAAAGTGATCGTTACCATCTCTGACAAAGGTGCAGAATTACAAAGCGTTCTCTTAAAAGAAGACAATACAGAATACTTATGGCAAGGTGATGCTACTTATTGGGGACGCCGTGCACCAATTTTATTCCCAATCGTCGGCCGATTAGTAGATAATACATACTACGTAGATGGTAAACCTTATTCTTTAACACAACACGGCTTTGCTCGTGATCTTACATTCTCTGTAGAAGAACAAAGTGAAACGAAAATCACCTACATTGTAACTAGTAATGAAGAAACATTAAAAAAATACCCATATGAATTCGAATTACTCGTTTCTTATGAACTAGACGGACAAACCGTTCATGTAACATACGAAGTGAATAACCCTGCTTCAAAAGAGATGTTCTTCTCAATCGGAGCACATCCTGGTTTCAATTTCCCGTTATTAGAGGGCGAGTCATTTACAGATTACCATCTATCTTTTAATGGTCCAGAGCGTTTAGAAACGAGCGTATTAGAAGGACCTTACCTTTCAAATAAGAAGCAACTAATTGCTGAAAGTACGAATGAGTTGCCACTTACATACGACCTATTTAAAAACGATGCACTTATTTTTGAAAATATGAATACAGATGAAATCTCCATCCGTTCTCATAAACATAATAAATTCGTAAAAGTAGAATTTGACGGATTCCCATTTGTCGGCGTATGGACACCAGGCGAGAATGCACCTTTCTTATGTATTGAACCTTGGTACGGAATTGCTGATGAAGTAAATCCAGCAAAAGATTTCAAGGAAAAAAAAGGAATTCAATCTTTACAAGCGAATGAAACATTTACATGTCGTTATAGTATTACAATCGGCTAAGTTACTCTATCCCCTACTTCAAAGAAACATATAGGTAGGGGATCATCTTATCATTTGGAGGTTTCTCATTTTGATTGAAGTATATATTGATGGTGCATCAAAAGGAAATCCTGGTCCTTCTGGTGCAGGCGTATTTATTAAAGGGGTTCAACCCGCTGTACAATTATCATTGCCCCTTGGGACAATGTCCAATCATGAAGCGGAATACCACGCTTTACTTGCGGCATTAAAATATTGCACGGAGCATAATTATAACATTGTCTCTTTTCGTACAGATTCGCAACTTGTTGAGCGAGCTGTCGAAAAAGAATACGCAAAAAATAAAATGTTTGCACCACTATTAGAGGAAGCACTGCAGTACATAAAAAGTTTCGATCTCTTTTTTATTAAGTGGATTCCAAGTAGTCAAAATAAAGTTGCTGATGAGTTAGCTAGAAAAGCTATCTTACAAAATTAACGGGGGTATGAGTGTGAAAAAAGATTGGATTGCTCCTCTTGCTTTATTATTTGTGTCTTTTATTTGGGGAGCTACATTTGTTGTCGTTCAAAATGCTATGTCTTTCGTTGGACCATTTACTTTTAATGGTATACGTTTTTTATTCGCTGGAATCATTTTATTATTCGTTCAAATGATTTTCTCAAAAAAAACTTCAAAACAACATATAAAACAGAGTAGCCTCGCTGGATTAACCGTTGGATTCTTTTTATGCGTCGGCTATGTATTACAAACATTCGGCTTACTTTATACAACTTCTTCAAAAGCTGGTTTCTTAACAGGGCTTAGTATCGTTATGGTACCAATCTTGTCTTTTATCTTTTTAAAACAAAAAGCTACTATTTTTATCGTAATTGGCATTGCTGTAGCAACAGCGGGTTTATATTTATTAACAGCAGGTGATTCTTTTCAATTAAACATTGGAGATATACTCGTTCTCGGTTGTGCAGTTGCTTTCGCTGCTCATATTCTCGTTAACGGCTTCTTCTCTAAAAAAATATCACCTTTATTGTTAAGCACATCGCAAGTATTAGCTGTCGGTATGTTTTCTTCTATTTGCGCCTTTTTGTTTGAAGATTGGGAAAAATTATTTTCAGTAGCACTATGGACGAATTCTTCCTTTTTATTTGCTCTATTTCTAACTTCCCTGTTCGCGACATCCATTGCTTTTTTCATTCAAACATCAGCACAAAAACATACGTCTCCAACGAGAGTAGCAATTATTTTCGCAATGGAGCCCGTTTTCGCTGCCTTAACAGGCGTTCTCGTTGCAAACGAACAACTTTCTATTTCCGCTATTATCGGATGCCTCTGTATTTTCCTAGGCATGATTTTTGTTGAATTACCTTCTAAAACAAAAAAAGAAGCGCAGGCTGCGTGAAGTTACGCTTGTAACTTCCGCATAAAAGCCTTAGCGCTTTTTTTATCTGTAATCTCTTCTTCTTTCAATCGTTCTAATAACGCAACAAAATAACTGCCATCAAACTGCAATTGATGCTTAATTGTCGCTTCTATTGCTGCGTTTACAATGCCATCAGATGCACCCGTATATCCTTGTCCGAACATAATAAATCCTTGTGCTTCCTCTGATAATTTAAATCCTTTCGTATGTAAGAATGAAAGATAATCTTCTACTGTTTGCATGTTATTCCCACCTACTCAAAAATTCTCCACTTCCTATCATACATGTTTTTATACGCCATGAGAATGAAATTTCTTTGACAACTTTGTAAATCAGCCTATACTCTACTTGCAATGGAGGATTTCCTTATAATATGGAGGAATATGTACAGTGGAACTTATTTCATATTAAAGGGGAGACACGATGAAACAAGCACTATTAATTATCGATGCGCAGCAAGAATTAATGGATGGAAATGAACAAGAAAGTGAAGTTTTTCGTAAAACCGAATTATTATCTACACTCAATACAGCCGTGCAGAAAGCAATAGATGCCAATGCCCTTATTGTTTTCGTAAGAGATATCGATGTTGCTTCTGGTAGCGGAGAAGGCTTTGAAGTACATAATCAAATTCAAGTACCTCAATCTGCAATCCTTATTAATAAAGCCGCAACAAATTCATTCTATGGTACTTCTTTACTTGAACTGTTAAAAGAAGAAAAAATTAACCATATCGTTATAGGTGGATGTAAAACAGAACATTGTATCGACACCGCTGTTCGAACAGCAACTGTACAAGGATTTGATGTTACATTAATTAAAAACGGTCATTCCACAACTGATTCTGACGTATTGACTGCAGAACAAATTATCTCTCACCATAATAAAATTCTCCATGGTCATTATAATGTTGATCATTTTTCTATGGTAAGGGATATCGAGGAAGACCTCTTTCAGCCGACTCATAATCAATATCGTGATTAGCGAAAAAGAATCCTTCGTTCAGAAGGATTCTTTTTCACCCAAAAATTTGTGCTGCAATGCTATATAACTCATTATTCCTTTTTAATAATTGACCGCTATTTTTCATCATAATTGGTGGTGTATTCACCTTTTTAAAACCAGTAATCTCTAATACTTTCATGAAATCTTTCTTTCCTTCTAGTACATCAATTCTTAATTTACCATTATGCCCTTTTGCTAAATCATGTACAATTCTCATTGCCATCTCATCATTTTTAGCAACAACCGGTCCTATTATTTTATTTTCTGGTGTTTGTATGCTTAAACCGTAACCTAATACATTTTGTTCTTTGTCCCTTACAACAGTGCACTGTTCACTTTGCATAATTCTTTTCTTTAAAAACTCTTTTCTATTTGTTCCAAACGCATATTCATCTATTTTTATTATTTTTTCTAACTCACCCTCTTCATAGTTCATCACGTAATCTTCATTTCTTACACAATAATCATTCGCATTGTACGAGTTACATATGTAATTAGAAACATAACTTACTGCTCTAAATCCTAATTTTTCATATAAAGGTTTTCCTTCATCCGTAGCAATAAGCATAAATGGAGTTTGAGCTGATACGCTATTCATGCATGAATTTGTAATCATCTTTCCAATTCCTCTTCCCTTATAATCTGGATGTACAATTACCATTCCGATAGATGCCAACGCCTCCCCATATAATATTATTGCTGCGCTAGCAATAAGTTCCTTTCTCTCATTCCATACGCCGTATACAATACCTGAGTTAAAAATTGTTTCAACTTCTTCCCTATTATAATCCCAACCAATATAAGATGATAATGCTACAATATCGCCTATTTGTTCTTCCTTAAGACGATCCACGCTAAATTCCAATTCAATCATACTCCACCCCTTATCTAGCCATCTTCCCAATTCAACTTGTACATGTTACCCTTTATTTGTCACACACATATCCTATTTTGACCAAGACTATATTGTAAGTGAGGTGACAACATGCCCATTACAAATCGATTTTCTACCACCACTAACGGCGCACTTGCGATTACAGGAAACACACTCGGTTTAAGTAAAATCAGTAATCAAAACCGTGCTGGTACAATCGGGGCAATTGGCGCATTTATAACTACCAATACCGCTTTACAAGTAACTTCTTTTCCTGCTGGTACAACATTAAACTATACACAAAATAGTTCTACCGCTCTTTTAAATATACCTGCTGGTAGTACGATTCTTTACGCAGAACTCGTTTGGGGCGGAAACTATTTATCTCGTGATCAAAACATTACGAACGTATTAGGCAATCCTGTTTCTTTTACAACACCTGTTTCAACATACTCGATTACTCCATCGGCTGTTACAGCTTCCAATCAAACATTCGTTTCTGGATCTATCACATTTGGATTCTATACACGTTCTGCAGATGTAACATCCCTCATTCAAGCAGGAGGATCTGGCTCTTATACAACCGGCTCTGTCCCTGGACTTGTAGATCCTATAGATGCTTCTAACGGAACAATTAATTCAGCTGGGTGGACGCTTATCGTCGCTTACCAAAATGGAACATTACCTGCAAGAAATTTAACCATTTATGTAGCAGGCAACCGGGTTTCTGCAGAAACTGGTAGTGCCGATGTATCTGTTTCAGGATTTTTAACACCTTCAGGAGGGCCTGTAAGCGGGAGATTGTTTTTAAGTTCTACCGAAGGAGATGCTGATTTAATTGGGGATCAGGCTCTATTCGGGCCAAATTTCAGTTCATTAA
The DNA here is from genome assembly GCF_027715825.1 of Bacillus cereus group sp. Bc061. NCBI lineage: Bacteria > Bacillati > Bacillota > Bacilli > Caryophanales > Bacillaceae > Bacillus > Bacillus cereus group sp. Bc061. The sequence goes on along the minus strand of NZ_JAQFTZ010000001.1, from coordinate 218,961 downwards.
ATGCCTTATCTGGACCTAACAATGCTGTAAATAATTTCTTCGGTTCTCAAATTAATAATGCCGCTGGAAACTTAGATACAACCGGGACATTTGGAACGCGAAATCAAAGTGCTTCTACAGGTACAAACATCTCCGCTGGAAGACAGGGCTGGGACATTACTTCCATTGATATTTCTCCTTATTTAACAAATTCTCAAGTGTCCGCCGCAATCCGTTTAACAACTAACGGAGACGCATATATGTTGAATACAGTCGGTTTACAAATCAACATAAATTCACCTAACATACAAGCAACAAAAAGCGTGAATAAAAGTGTTGCAGCAATTGGAGACGTTCTCACTTATACAGTTACTATCCCTAATACAGGGCTTCTCCCCGCCAATAACGTTATTTTTACAGACATTCTTCCTAACGGTACTTCCTTTATACCTGGAACTGTAACAGTAGATAATGTCCCGCAAACGAATGCAAATCCGGCCGCTGGTATATCTCTTGGAACCATTAATAACAGCGCTTCTCGTACAGTAACTTTCCAAGCTACTGTCGTTTCTTTTCCAAATCAAAATCCTATCTCCAACACTGCTAATATTACATTTCAATATACACCAATCGCTGGAGGAACGACTTTTAACGGTCTTGCAACAAGCAACTCTGCTGGAACACAAGTTAACCTCGCAGATATTAATGGCACAAAATCAGTTAACAAACTTTTTACCGATATTGGTGAAACGTTAACTTACAGTATCGCCTTAGCTAATATAGGGAATATTGCTGCAACGAACGTTATATATACGGATCCGATTCCTAGCGGGACTACTTTCGTTCCAGGAAGTGTAACTGTTAACGGAATTACGCAAGCTGGAGCGAATCCCGCAAATGGTATATCAATTGGGTCTATTGCTGCTAATTCTACGACTACTATTTCATTCCAAGTATCCGTTCCATCTATCCCCCAAACAAACCCCATATTAAATAGCGGGACTACAACTTATCAATACATTCCTGTACCAAATCAACCGGCAGTAAGCGGGACTGATACGACGAATATTGTCTCCACTCAAGTGAATAATGCTACTGTAACAATGACAAAAGCGGTAGATAAAAATTTTGCCGATATTGGTGATACACTAACGTACACCGTTTCCTTTACAGGTACAGGTAATACAAGTGCAAACAATGTTATGTTTACAGATGCCATTCCTACTGGAACCACTTTTGTCCTTAACAGTTTAACAATAGATGGCACAACACAAGTGGGAGCAAATCCCGCTAACGGTGTGAACATTGGATCGATCCCAACTGGTACAACAAAAAATGTTTCATTTCAAGTAGTTGTAAATACAATACCCACGCTAAATGTCGTATCTAATGGATCAAGCGCTTCTTATCAGTACACTGTCAATCCAAGCCAATCACCCGTTACAAAAAACATTTCTTCTAATCTCGTTTCCACTCAAATTAACAATGCGAATTTAGCATTAACAAAATCAACAAATAAACAATTTGCTACAATCGGCGATACAATCAGTTATACAATCCTTATCTCAAACAGTGGAAATACAGCTGCAACGAACGTACAACTAACAGATCCACTTCCAAATGGGACAATATTGACTCCAGGTACTGTAACACTAAACGGTGTTTTGCAAAATGTAAATTCTCTCGTTGCTTTGCCTATTGGCACAATTCCCGGCGGAGCTACTTTTACACTTTCTTTCCAAGTAACTGTCATCAATATTACCGCCCAAAATCCTATCATTAACAATGCTTTCGCTTCTTATTTATACACTGTAAATCCTAGTCTGCCACCAAATTCAAAAACAGCAAATTCTAATTCTGTTACATCAACAATTAGACTAGCAAACCTTCAAGCTACTAAATCTGTAGATAAAACGTTTGCGGAAGTTGGAGATGTATTAACTTACACCTTTGCTCTTACAAACAATGGGAATGTTACAGCAAACAATGTAGTACTATCCGATTCAATAGCGAACGGGACTTCCTTTGTACCGAACAGTGTTATCGTTAACGGTGTTACTCAGCCGGGCGCAACACCAGCTAGCATCAATATTGGTAGCATCAATGCTAATACTACGATTACAGCTTCATTCCAAGTATTAATCACTAGCATTCCAAACCCAAACCCTATTTCGAATAGTGCCTCCATTTCTTATAACTTTATTGTTGATCCAAACGCTTCGCCTGTAAGTAAGAACACTACTTCAACTACTACATTTACGCAAGTAAACGATGCAAATGTCATTTCAGCTAAAACAGTAGATAAAGGGTTCGCTACTGTAGGGGATGTATTAACTTATACCGTCGTTTTAACGAATGCAGGAAGTGTTTCTGCTGATAGTCCTACTTTCGTAGATACAAATCCAGACGGCACTACCTTTATCCAAAACACTTTCCTGATTAATGGTGTACTCCAAAATAACGCCGATCCAAATGTCGGTGTTCCGTTACCTTCCATTCCTGCTAACGGCTCACTTACCGTCTCTTATCAAGTAACTGTCACCTCTTTACCAACACAAAACCCAACAATAAATTCATCTAGTACACAATATAGCTTTATTCTAAATCCGGGCGATCCACCAACTATAGAAACATCTTTAAGTAATACTGTAAGTACACAAATTAATGTAGCAAATGTAGTTATTGTCAAACAGGTAGATTTAACTATTGCTGATGTTGGGCAACCAATCACATATACCATTGCCCTAGCTAACCCAGGAAATACTCCAGCGAATAATGTAGTTGTTACCGATATACTCCCTTCCGGCACAACTCTCGTACCAAATAGTATTTTTATTGGCGGTGCTTTACAGCTAGGTGCAGACCCAAGTACCGGTCTTCAAGTCGGGACAATTCCTGCTGGTGGATTTACAACGATTGTTTTTCAAATAAGCGCAAGTAGTTTGCCTACACAAAATCCAATTCAAAACAGTGCTGCACTGCAATATAACTTTATTGCTGACCCAAATTTACCTGCTGTTGTGAGAAATGCTACTAGTAATATAGTAACGACACAAATTAATACTGCTAATATTGTCGCTACGAAACTAACAAGTACAAATTTCGCTGATGTTGGCGATGTCATAACTTATGCAACAATTTTAACGAATAACGGCAATATCCCTGCCTCCAATGTAACGTTTACAGATATCATTCCAGCTGGTACCATCTTCCTTCCTAACACTGTAACGATTAACGGTATCCCTATAGCTAATGCAAACCCTGCTAATGGCATTTTAATTGGTACAATAGGAGCGAATTCATCACGTACTGTCTCATTCCAAGTTTCTGTACCAACTATTCCTAGTCCAAATCCGATTACGAATCAATCGAGCACTACATTCCAATACATGTACGACGCATCCAAACCAATTGTAACGCAGATGGTGGCATCTAACACCGTACAGACAACTATTAATAATGCTACAATTGCCGCTGTAAAATCGGCAGATAAACAGTTTGCTAACGTAAATGATATGATTACGTACACGACTACTTTAACGAATAACGGGAACACACTTGCATCAAATGTAATTTTTACAGATGTAATTCCAAACGGAACATCATTTATCCCTAATAGTGTAACAGTAAATGGAAATACACTCCCTAATACAAATCCAGCAAGTGGAATTGCAATTGATCCAATAAACCCTAATACAAGTGCAACAATCTCATTTCAAATAATAGTAAATTCCATTCCTAGTCCAAATCCAATCCCGAACCAAAGCAATACAGCGTACCAATATGTCATAGATCCTAACTTACCTCCAGCATCCGCTAATGCGTTAAGTAACGTAATAACAACTCAAATTAATAACGCTACAATCGTCGCTACGAAGTCAGTAAATACACCGACAGCTGCAATTGGGGATATCGTTACTTATACGATTGCCGTTACGAATACAGGAAATATTCCTGCTAGTGCTACAGTTTTAACAGATGGACTCGGCGCAGGCGCTTCATTTGTCCAAAACTCTGTAACTATCAATAATATTCCGCAGCCGGGTTTAGATCCATCACTTGGTATTCACTTAGCAGATATTCCCCCAGGAGATACTGTATTCATTACTTTTCAAGCACAAATTTTAGCGATACCACCTAGTGGCACATTAACAAATAATGCTCTTGTAAATTATGAGTATACCGTGAACCCAAACCAATCACCTGCTGTTGATAGCACAATTACGAATACGACGGTTACTCCAATTATTGATGCTACTTTAGTTTTAAATAAAAATGCGAGTACAACTTTCGCTACAATTGGTGATACGATTACATTCACTTCATCTATTACAAACACAGGAAATACTACTGCGAACAACATTGTGTTTACAGATTCCATTCCAAATGGTACTACCTTTGTCCCAAATAGCTTTAAAATAAATGGTGTAACCGTCCCAAATGCAAATCCGCAAAACGGTATCAATATTGGTAACTTGAATGCAAATGCATCGATTACACTCAATTTTCAAGTAAACATTACAACGCTGCCAAACCCGAATCCAATTCCGAACAAATCATCGCTTCAATATAACTTTATTGTTGATATAAATGAGCCGCCTGTTTCCCGAACAGTTCAATCCAATAAAACCTTTACACAAGTAAATACTGCTTCCGTTATCGCAACAAAAACTGCAAGCAGTGCATTTGCTGCTGTTGGAGATACAATTACGTATACAACTACCCTCACTAATAGCGGAAATACTACCGCAAACACACCTGTTTTTATCGATATATTACCACCCGAACTTTCATTCGTTCCTGATAGTGTACAAATTAACTCCATCCCACAACTTGGATTTAGACCAGATAGCGGAATCTCTTTAGACGCAATTCCAGTTGGAGGAACGATAACAATTAGCTTTCAAGCTATTATTGGCTCAATACCAGCTACAAATCCAACATTGAACCAATCTAGCACAACATACTCTATCATTGTTGATCCTAACCAGCCGCCGGTGACAGAAACAGCTACAAGTAATCCAACTTTAGTTCAAATTAACGAAGCGATTATTCAAGCAACGAAAAGTGTGGATCGACTATTTTCTGACATTGCACCTGGAAATTCATTTTTAACGTATACTGTTTTATTAGAAAATATAGGGAACACAACTGCTACGAATATCATTTTTACAGATCCGACTCCAAATAATACAATATTTATAGAAGATAGCGTTCGAGTAGGTGGGGTTTTATTACCTGGAGTAAATCCAGCGAACGGGATACCAATTGGGGATATTATTGCAGGAGATTTTATAAATGTTACCTTCCGTGTGCAAGTAGTTAGCATCCCAAATCCTATTTTTACAATCGGACCTGGAGGACCAAACTCACCAGTTGTAAACGGTGCTTCTATTGATTATCAATTTATGACAGGACCTAATTTACCACTTGTTTCACGAAATACGACATCTAATTCTGTTTCGACACAAATAAATTCTGGGGAAATTGTGGCAATCAAATCTGTAGATAAAACTTTCGCAACGATTGGCGATACAATTTCTTATACAATTACATTAAGCAACCCTGGAAATGTCACTTCACAAAATATAATTTTCACGGATACTTTACCTGATGGAACGGCATTCATATCTGGCACTCTTACAAACGATTCTGGTACACAGCAAATCGGAAATCCATCTAACGGGATTCAGATTGGAAATATAAACCCAAATGGAACGGCCGTGATTACTCTTAATGTACTTGTTACAAACATTCCAAGTATAAATCCAATTTCTAATTTTAGTTCTGTACAATTTGCACATGTGGTTGATCCTAGCCAACCTGCCGTAACACAAACGAATGTATCTAATTCTGTTTCGACAACAATTAATAGTGCAATATTAACGACCCAAAAAAGCGTTGATAAATCTATCATTTCTGTTGGAGATACGATTACGTATACAACAACTATTACAAATACAGGAAATACGACTGCAACGAATATAACGTTCACGAGCGCAATTCCAGCTAACACTACCTTTATACCAAACTCAGTCAAAATAAATGGGGTTCAGCAATCTGGTGCGCAACCAGCACTTGGAGTAACTATACCAAATATCGCTCCTGGTGAAACAGTAACCGTTACTTTCCAAGCAACTGTTCTTTCTGTTCCCCCTTCAAGTTCAATTATGGGTAGTGACACAATTTTATATTCTTATACTGTCGATCCAAACGGAACTCCTATTACAACTTCTACTTCAACGAATATCGTTACAAACCCGGTACTAGATGCTATGATAACGATGGTGAAATCTGTAGATCAAACAATTGTAACACTAGGTGATACCATTACCTATACGACACTTTTGACAAATATCGGTAATACAAACGCTACGAATATTACTTTCACTGATCTTATACCAAATGGTACAACGTTTATTACTGATAGCGTTACAATAGGTGGCATTACACAAATCGGGCTCAATCCTAATACCGGCATAACAATTGGATCAATTGCTCCTAACAGCTCAATATCTATAGCATTTCAAGTTACCGCTACTTCTACACCAGCCCAAAATCCTATTGCCAATTCCGCTACTGCTTCTTACACATTTATCGCTGATCCAAATGCACCAGTTGTTTCAAGAAATGTTACTTCAAACACCACATTTACTACAATTAATACAGCTACCATTCTTTCATCTAAACAAGTTGATAAAGCATTTAGCCACATCGGAGATACACTCACTTATACTGTCACTTTAACAAACAATGGAAATTCATCTGCACAAAATGTTATTTTCACAGATACTATGCCGAGCGGAACTACATTTATTGCAAACACATTTTCCATTAATGGAGTTCCTCAAAGTGGTGCGAATCCAGTAAACGGTGTAAATATTGGACCGATAACAGCGGGGGCTACAGTAAATGTTTCCTTCCAAGTAAACGTGACCTCATTACCAACCGAAAACCCAATTGTAAATTTCTCATCAACATCTTATCAATTAATCTCACCGCCTGATACAGAAACTTCAATTAGCAATCCTGTTTCAACGCAAATTAAAGAAGCCATATTATCTATGACGAAGAATGAAAGTGCATCCTTTGCAGATATCGGGCAAACTGCTTTTTACACTACTTCTATTTCGAATATAGGAAATACAGATGCAACTAATATTGTATTCACAGATGTATTACCAAATGGAGTCACATTTGTTCCTAACACATTAACTGTCGATGGTGTTTTACAACCTGACGCGAATCCAAATACAGGTTTATTACTTGCAACACTTCCGCCTAATGAAATATATAGTATCGTCTTTCAAGTTATAGTGAACAGCATTCCCCCTATTAATCCAGCACCAAATACAGCATCAACGACATATGAGTTTATTGTTGATCCTGTTAACCCTCCATTGTCGAGTTCAGCTACTTCCAACACTACGCTTCTTCAAATAAATAATGCAAATATTATAAGTACAAAAACGGCAGATCTTACCTTTGCGGATGTTAGTAATACAATAACATTTACACTTAACCTCCCTAATACCGGGAATGTGGCTGCAACTGATGTTACCGTCATCGATATACTTGATAGCAATTTAAGTTTCGTTCCAAATAGTTTCACAGTTAATGGGCAAACCATTCCAAATGCTGATTTATCTACTGGTGTTAATATCGGTTCCATTAATGGTGGTAATACGGCAATTGTCACATTCCAAGCAACTGTTACTACACTTCCTACACTTAATCCTATTTCTAATTCTGCTTCTATCACATATCATTATGTCGTTGACCCTAGCCAGCCATCTATTACAACTTCTAATCAATCTAATACAACAACCACACAAATTAATAGCGCTATCCTTACTGCACAAAAAAATTCAAATGTATCTACGGTTGACATTGGGCAAGATATTGTCTACTCCGTTACAATTACAAATAGCGGAAATGTTAGTGCAACAAATGTTATTTTTACCGATCTTATTCCAGATGGAACTTCATTTGAACCGAATAGTTTTACACTTAACGGAACTAGCATCCCAACTGCAGATATCGTTACAGGAGTTCCAATTGGTGATATCGCGCCAAACCAATCTGTCATTGTGGCATTTAATATTATCGCAGATGAAATCCCGCCTATAAATCCAATTACCAATCAAGCTAGCGTTAACTTTCAACATATCGTTAATCCGGCTAATCCACCAGTTTCAAAAAATATTACTTCTACTACTGTTTCAACAAAAATCGAAAGTGCAATTTTAAACACGATTAAAATCGGAGATAAAGCTTTTGCAACGATTGGTGATACGATTACGTATACAACTACGATTACGAATACAGGAAATATTCCAGCTAACAACGTTGTTTTCTCAGACCCTTTACCTTCATGGACACAATTTGTTACAGGATCAGTTGTTGTTGACGGTACTTCATTACCATCCGCTTCTATCACCAGCGGTATTGGCATAAATACAGTCAATCCAGATCAAACTGTAACAATCATATTCCAAGTTCAAATTGTAAGCAATCCGACAACATTCACTCCTGAACTCCAAAACTTAGCATTTGTGAACTTCCAATATAACGTAGGCAATGCATTACAGGCTCAGCCTGGCAACGTGGAAACGAACGTCTTCGTTATTTCTATTCATTCAGCAATACTTTCAGCTGTAAAAACTGCTAGTACAGCCTTTGCAAATATTGGCGACACGATCACTTATACCGTTTTAATTCAAAATAGCGGCAATACAAATGCTACGAATGTAAATTTCTCAGACCTCATTCCAGCAGGAACGACCTTTATTGAAAATAGTTTTACTGTAAATGGAAATACCATTCCAGGTGCAAATCCAAATAGTGGAGTTACTATCGGGACCGTTAGCGCGGGTAGTTCCTTAACTGTTACTTTCCAAGTCATAGTTACATCTACTCCACCTTCAAATCCAATTACAAACGTTGCATCTATTCAATATGCATTCATCGTTGATCCGGCGGCTCCTCCTGTTACCGGCACAATAACTTCTAATAGCGCTTCAACACAAATTAATAACGCGACTGTTACAACTATTTTAGAGGCAAATCGAACAATCGTATCTATCTTAGATATCATTACGTATACAGCAACATTAACGAATACTGGGAACTTCCCTGCAAACTCTGTATTACTCATTAACGGTGTTCCTGAAGGGGCATTATTTGTTCCAAATAGTGTCACGCTTAACGGGATTTCACTTCCAGATGCAAGTCCAACTCTCGGTATTCCAGTTGGTATTATCGCACCAGGTGATTCTGCTACGATTACGTTCCAATTTCTTGCAAACTCTATTCCACCGCAAGGAGCAATTATAAATCAAGCACTTACAAGTTACACGTATATTGTCGATCCGAGTCAACCTCCAGTTACAGCAACCTCCTCATCTAATACGGTTAGTACAGCTGTCGTTGATGCATCGCTGTCTGTAATTAAAAATACAGATTCTCTCGTACAATCTACTAACGGTACAATCACTTACACTGTAGTCGTTCAAAATAACGGGAATACAACTGCAAATACAGTTACTTTAACAGATTTGGTCCCAGAAGGAACTACATTTATTCCGAATAGCGTAACCATTAATGACGTTTCAGCTCCAGGTGCCGATCCAAACGTAGGGATACCATTAAACTCCATAGCGCCTTCAGACATTATCACCATAACATTCCAAGTGATCGTTCAATCCATTCCAAGCGTAAATCCAATTTCTAATATAGCCCGTATTGCCTATACTTTTATCGCCGATCCAACCGCTCCTATCATCTCTCGAACAATAACGTCTAATCCAGCAGTCACACAAATTTCGGATGCGAATGTTCTTTCATTAAAAGCAGTCAATGCACAACAAGCAACAACAGGTGATATTTTGACTTATACGATAACGCTAGAGAATACCGGAAATATTCCTGCTTCAAATCTTATATTTTCAGATACTCTTCCAGAAGGGACTACATTCGTAGACAATAGTTTTACACTTAACGGAACAGCTATACTTGGTGCCAATCCAAATGCAGGTGTTACTTTGCCTAACCTAGCAGCAAACGCTACTCACCTTATTTCGTTCCAAATTCTTATTAACGATCCATTCTCGCAACAATCGATTACAAATCAATCTAATACAACATATACAATTCAACTAGATCCAGGGAAACCGCCTATTACGGAAACATCTACTAGTAATATCGTCATTACAAATTTCGTGCAAGCACAATTAACAATTACAAAAACATCCAATCCAACAACTGTAGATATTGGTGGAACGATCCTTTATATTTCTGAAGTGAAAAATATCGGCAATGTTGACGCAATAAATATTATTTTTACAGATTCGATTCCAGCTGGGACTACATTCGTTCCCGACAGTGTCACAATTAACGGTGTACTTCAGCCTGATACAAATCCAGAAAACGGAATATCAATTGGAACGATCCCATCAAATAGTTCCAAAACAATACTATTTCAAGTACAAACAAACAATCCACCTACTGAAACCGAAATTGTAAATCAATCTTCAGCAACGTACCAATATGTAAGCATTCCTACAGCTCCCCCAGTGAATCGCTCTGCAACCTCTAATATCGTTACAACATCACTTCAAAATGCAAATATTATTTCTGTTAAGCAGGCAGATGTTACTTTCGTATCCATCGGGCAAAATATTACCTACACAAATACACTACAAAATATAGGAACTGTTCCGGCTAACAATACATTGTTCATTGACAATATTCCAGAAGGTACGATATTCATTGAAGATAGCTTATCAATAAATAATGTCATTCAGCCTGGTGCGAACCCTGAAAATGGAATAACTCTTGGCACGATACAACCAGATGAAACAGTCACTATTTCATTCCAAGTACAACTTACAAGTATACCTCCTGGCAATACAGTCATTAACATTTCAGACACTTCGTATGAATACCAAATTGAGCCTAGTTCTCCAATTATTCAGCGTAGATCGTTATCAAATGCAGTAAATACTGAAATCCGTACAGCAAATATTAGTGCACTTAAATCTGCTAACAGATCTATTACACGCATCGGTCAAATCATCACATATACAGTCGCAGTTACAAACGCTGGTACAGTACCTATTACAAATACTCTCCTAATTGACGCAATTGCTGCTGGCACCACATTCATTCCAAATAGCATTCTTGTAGATGGTATACCAAGACCTAACGAGAATCCAATTACTGGAATCACCCTTAATATTATCCTTCCAAACAATACAATTATCGTTACATTTCAAGTAAATGTAGTCTCTATACCTCCTCAAAATAACATTAATAATATCGCCGTCATCCACTATGAGTATCAGCCAGACCCAAGCTTACCACCAATTTCAGAAACGACATCTTCCAATACTACAAATATACAATTTATTGATGCTATTCTTATCGCTACAAAATCTGCTAATACAATATTAGCTAATATTGATGAAACTATTGAATATACAGTACTCATTCAAAATAACGGATCCACTACAACTAACTCCATCTTTTTTACAGATACGATAGAAGATGGAACAGTCTTTATTCCAGGAAGTGTAATAGTTAACAACACGGTACTTCCTGCAGCAGATCCAAATATCGGTTTTTCTATTCCTAATATTGCGTCAAGTCAAGCAACTACAATAACGTTCCAAGTTTCCGTTACGAATTTACCTGCTGTAAACCCAACACCTAATACTGCAAACATCGTCTACGACTTTATTTTCAATCCTGACTTTGCACCAATTCAAAAATCGACTACTTCCAACACTACTTTCGTTCAAATTAATGATGCTGATATCATTTCACTTAAAACTGTTGATTTGACTTCTGTAACAATTGGTGACATTTTAACTTATACAACAACTTTAACGAATACAGGGAATACAGATGCCACTGCTGTTGTATTTACAGACAATATTCCTGGTGGAACTACCTTTATTGACGGTAGCGTTTTAGTAAATAACATTCCGCAGCTTAACGCCAATCCAAGTACCGGTATACTTGTAGGAACGATTGCTCCTAACATTTCTATCCCAGTCACATTTTCTGTTACCGTCATAGCGCTTCCAGCTAGCGGCCATGTTCAAAATCAATCAACTTCTCGTTATACGATAAATGGAGAAGAACAAATATCGACTAGTAATATTACCTTCACTGAAGTTATTACTGCTACTGTAGTCGCAACAAAAACAACGCCTATCCAATACGCTGACTTACAAACGATTATCCCTTACACAATTTCCATCACAAACAATGGGAATATACAAGTAGAAAACATTATCATGACAGATATCATCCCAGCAAATACGAACTTTATAGAGAACAGTGTTATTGCGAATGGCAACGCTCGTCCAAATGACAATCCACTTAGCGGGATACAAATTGATAACATTCCGCCTAATACAACAGCAACTATTCTATTCCAAGTACGTGTTACTTCAATCCCACAAACAAATCCAATTTCTAACACGAGTACAATTAAATTTCAATACACATTACCAGATCGACCACCTATTACAGAAACTATTATTTCATCAGCTGCCGTAACAGAAATTAATCACGCGACTTTAAATAGTAATAAAGCTGTTGACCTGGCATTTGCAACTGTCGGTGATACGTTAACGTATACGATTACACTCAATCAAACTGGTAATGTTGCAGCAAATGATGTAGTCATTCAAGATATGATTCCTCAAGGTACTACGTTTATAGAAAATAGCGTGATTGTAAACGGAAAAACGCTTCCGGGAGTTAATCCAGTAAGCGGTATACCAATTGACACTATAATTGTTGGTGGAGATGCTATCGCTTCATTCCACGTTTTTGTGACTTCTATCCCAACACCAAATGAACTTAACAACAATGCAATTACTACCTTTAACTATACTGTCAATCCAAATAACGCACCTGTTACAAATACAACCACAACAAATACTGTCACAACAACCGTCCAAAATGATAATGTCATTGCGATAAAAGCTGTTGATTTCACGAGTGCCTTACCTGGTCAAACTTTAACTTACACCATTACGATTACTAATAGTGGTAATATCACTATTGAAGATCTTCTTCTAGTAGACACAGCACCAGTAGATACGACATTCGTTATTGGTAGTGTTACAATTAACGGAATCAATCAACCTAATACGAATCCTGAAAATGGTATTACATTAGGAACTCTTGCTCCTAATGACTCTGTTATTATTACATTCCAAGTAACAATCTCTTCTTCTACTCTTCAATCTACAATCAATAACGATGCGACTGTTTCCTACACGCCTATTGTCGGTCCAATCGAACCACCTATTACGATTACAAGGCAAATAAATACCGTTACAAAGCAAACAAATACTGTTACAAAGCAAACAAATACTGTTACAACGACAATCATTGATCCGATGATTCATATGGAAAAAACAGCAGACAAATCAATTGTCGTGATAGGAGATATTATTACTTTCACATTAGAGATATTTAATGATTCTCCAATCCCAACAGTAAGTACTTCCGTTATAGATACCATTCCAGCTGGTACAACATTTATAGAAAACAGTGTTACGATTAACGGTACTCCGGTTCCAAATGTCCGTCCAGACACAGGTATGAATATCGGATCTTTACCTGCAGATGCAGTAGCAATACTAACATTTAAAGTGCTCGTAACTTCTATTCCTTCAAACAGTTCAATTATAAATTCTGCAACAGTTACAGCCGCTTTCCAATTGACGCCACAGGAGCCGATTATTACTTTTATCGTTAATTCGAATATTGTTCGTATACCAGTTCAATTTGTAAATGCGACAGTCACGAAAAACGCTTCCGTCAGCTCAGCTTATTTCAATCAATATTTTGATTACACGGTGCGTATTACAAATACTTCTGAGATTTCACTCTTAAATATTTCGTTACAGGATACTATTCCAGTAGGTTTACAATTTATAAACGGCACTGTCTTCATTAACGAAGAACGCTCTCCACTAGCGAATCCGAATATCGGTTTCCTAGTCGCTACTAATTTGGAACCGAACGAAACAATTATCGTGTTATTCACAGTACAAGTAATAAGTCCACCTGTTACTAATGAGTTTAAAAATACAGCTAATATTTCGTTACAACTTCAAGTCTCGCCTACCGATCCACCAATTACAGTAACCGTTACAAGTAACGAAAACATCGTCACTTTTGTTCCAGAAAACGAAGATGAAATAGTTCCAAATTTAAATTGCTTCTTTGACGGGGAACGTTTTATACGCATTACTCCTCGGAATATACGAAACTACCTTTGGACTTGGATTTGGTGGCGTTAATAAATAAAATTAAAAGAGTGCAGCTTGTATACTCTCCAAGCTGCACTCTTTTTTTATGAACAAATAATAATCAATTGCTAGTAGCACTATATGCTACATGTCGTTTCTCAATTCTTTCCTCAATTTCTTTCATATTTTCTTTATTATTTAATAGTGATTGTTTATTTTCAATTAGTAATTGTTTAAAAGATTTTCTCACTTTTTTTCTCATTTTCATTGTCCTCCTTGGGGGATGATTTATATAAAAGATAAAGAATTATCTGGTTGTTCTTATAATAATTGATTGTTGTGAATTCCATTTGAACTTCATATGAAAATTCCGTTTATTTTCTGACAACTTTGTGAACACTCAAAAAAGAGTCTCCTAAAACAATTTTATAGTCGTTTCATTCAATTACATAAATCGCCATTTGCATCATCTTATATCAATTTACCTTGTCGAAATATTTATATATTTTAAGCTGCATTCCATATACTTTCATCTACTAAAATTCTTTTTTTTAAAATAAAAAAGAAGGTGTCACCTAGTCTAAGTTCGACTTATGCAACATCCTTCTTTCCAAACTATTTACAGCATATTGATTAACATTTCAGGTCTTCCCCAATTCATTTCTTCACAAACGAATCGTAATTTTTCTTCATCTATTGTGTGTAATCCTTCTTCTAGTGAACAGGAAATAGGAACTTCACAATGAATTTGCGCTAATTGTAATGAAATATTTAAATTCTCTAAATCACTTTCGATCTTCGTACGTTGCGCTTTCGTTAATGATGCCACATTTTCTAGTACAGTTGCTACTGTACCATGTTCTTGAATAAGCTTATACGCTGTTTTTTCACCGATCCCTTTTACACCTGGGTAATTATCGCTCGTATCTCCCATGAAAGCTTTCGCATGCACGATTTGCCACGGTTCTACACCTTTTTCTTCCATAATTTTCTCTGGTGTGTAATACTCGTAATTTCCAATTCCTTTGCGCAGAAGCATAACTGTAACGTTCTTATCAACAAGTTGAAGTAAATCCGTATCACCTGTTAAAATATAAACTTCCGCTTCATTGCAGTATTGTTTTGCTAGTGTACCGATACAATCATCCGCTTCATACCCTTTCATGCCGATAACTGGAACAGATAATTTTGCAGTCATTTCTTGCACTAGATCAAATTGCGGAATTAATTCTTCAGGTGGCGCTGCACGATTCGCTTTATAATTTGAGAACGACTCTGTTCTAAATGTTGTACTTCCCATATCCCAGCATGTTACGATGTGTGTCGGTTCAATTGCTTGCATTGCCGTTAATAAATGTTTCATATAACCATGAATCCCGTTTGTAGGGGTACCATCTTGTCGTTTCATAAACTGCCCGTAGACACTTGTTGCATAAAAAGCACGAAATAATAGTGCCATACCATCAACTAATAATACTTTTTTCATAATTCCTCTCCTACCAAAAAAAATAATAACCCCACGTCATCACGTAAGGTTATATAAATAGATTACCATTCTACGTTTTTCAACTTTGTCTATTATACATTGTTTTTGTATATTTAGCATCATTTACACATTAAGACGTTTTACTACAACAAGTATGAAGAATCCCTGTATACGTATTTTTCCCAGTTGAAACTACTACAGCTTTTGCATTTCCACTAACAATATACGTCCCTTTGAAACATACATTTTCAAGTTCAAGTGGATTATAGTCTTTCATTCTTTTCAAAGGAATAAATCGTTTGCGTTCAAGATGATAGCAACTTTCAAATTTCTCAATACTCGCATCGTTTCCTGTTAGCACAGATTCATTTACTAATAGATCATTTGCATAAATGATACGTACATCTGCTGGTACTGTATCACCTTCCGAAAGGAAAATCATATCTCCAGGAACAAGCTCTTGTACTGGCAAATCCATCATTTTTAATTCACCGTTTAAACCTGTTACACTAGAACATTCTACTCGAGACACAGTAATCTTCTCACATTGTAATCCATCTCTCACATTTTGTTTTGAAAAACCTGGGATCATTCCACCTAGCTTCATCATCACTTCCGCAATACGAGCTCTTTTTGAAGTTAATTCATTTCGGCCGTATACTTGAATACGTTTTTGTGCCTCTTTCATAGATAATCCATCTCTTGTTGTTTTAAAATACGCAAATACAGATTTTACATCTCTCGTTGCGATTTCAATTAATAAATCTTTATTTTTTTGAAGCATCGTTTGTTCTTTCATTGATTTTTTGCTTAATTTATATGACGTGTTACCCACAGTTTTGTTTGCATATAACATATTATCGTCTCCTCCTTTACAACGTAGGAAGAAACGCTTTGTTTCTCAATTTATCCACTTTACGGTGAAAGTGTCTAGCGCCTAAACATACATATAAACGCTACATGATGATAAATATAGAGGGAGGAACAAGTCGTTTCCTGCCTACATCATATATTTTTGATTTGAAGTATATGGGTAACGGAACCGAGTCAGAATTTGACATGCTCCTCACCTCCTCGTTTTATTTTATAGTTTATACTATGAAATTACTCATAGCTTTGTAACAAAAAGACCCTTACTCCGAAAAGAGTAAAGGCCATGACATACACAAATAAACGATTCCTAATACAATTAGAAATCTACGGACCTCTCCCTCGCCGAGTTTTAGCACTGTATAGCATAGGTACATTACCAGCTACATTAAGAAAAACCTTAATTCGATCATTCCTGTTGACCCATTGGCGTCTCTCGACATTTTTGGGCAGTAGCATTTCTCTATACAGGAGCCTCACCTAACAGAGACTTATTTTTATTACATAGAAAATGTTACTCTTATTTAAAATAGATGTCAACACCTTGAATGGAATCTTTTCCTTATTACAACAACTCCCTCTCATATACATACTATTTCTCTTTCTACGTATCAAATGAATGAAGCACATATTTTAAAATTAGTAAAAATAAAAACCTTACGTTTAAACGTAAAGTTTTTAATAAGTTATACAACCAGCAATTACAATCCCAATTGAAAGCGATAAAAACATAAGAAAAAGACCGACCGCTTGATTATCTTCTTCAAGACTTTTATTTATATTAAAGCGTGGTGTAAGCCACTCAGCTAAATAAAAGACGATAATTTGAGCCAAAATCCCAACCGCTCCCCACGAAACCATATCAAGAAGTGAAATGGAATTAGCTGCTGTTGAATATAAAACAATAGCTAACCCAAGTAATCGCCCTCCAAGTACATAGCTTACTGCCTTATTCCCTTGGGCCATTAACTTAAATTCTTTTACTTTCGTTGTCACTTCCATCAGGAAAAGACCTATGCATAAAAGACCAAGTGTTACTGCTAAATATAATAAAAAATTAATCATATACTTCCTCCTTTTTTATACCTACTGGTAAATAGTACGATTCATTCCCCGTAATTTTTTCACCAGCACGAATACCGATACTACTTGCTTTTCCTGCAATTAAAAACGAACCAAACACATACGACAGTTTCTCCATCCCTTTCTCTGTTTCCAAAGATACGACTGGAAGTTCTGTATACTTTTGAAATATCGGCAGTGACGCTTTATACGTTTGGTGTGCATTTTGAATCATAATATTTTCGTCCTTATCACGAATGGTAATCGTGTCTCCCTCTCTACCAAATGAAGGTTTTTGAACGAAAGAACCTTTTCCTAAAAATAAATCTGGTTCTAAATATGTAGGTAACATATATTCTTTAATCCACTGTCGTTCCTCATTTGTATAAAAGACCTCTTCTTCTGCTAATCCCCAAATAAGACACTGAACTGATTTAGGCTGAAGTAAAAATGCTGACAAAGGATTTATAATAAACAGCTTTCCGGCTTTTACGAGTTGCAACAACTCCACACCTACCAAATCCCCTGTTTCAGGATCTTGATCCTCAATTAAATCTTCTATCGGATATGTTTGACGATATAAAACATCAATTTGCACTCCATCCCTATCCACTAAAGAATCTTTTGTAATTCTAAGTTCTGACATTGGCACGACTTTATTTTCAACACGGCATAACTGACTTAAATACATAGTCGTATTCCAATCCTCAATATGCTCATGATGCGCTGTAAAAACAACATTTGGGTTGTCTATTCCCTTTGTCGCTTCCATTACAGCTTTTGTAACACCAGAGGATAGCAATCGCTCTTGGCCTAAGTTTGGATCATCATAACCTAGCTTTTTACAAACTTCCCCATTCATTTGAAAGCATTCCATAATAAAGGTAGGTGTATCACTATTAAACTCAAGCATTTTCATTTGGTTATCGCCTGTTAAAACGAAATCAAATCGTGAAATAACAGATTCAGGATATAATCCTTTCATTCTAATGAACGATAAGCTTGCGGGGGGAAATCCAAGTTCAAGAAGCTGTTCGTCACTTAAATTACGCAAAAGTCTAGCAGTCTTAAAAAATATTTTCCCCATTCGTTCAGTTGCAACTTGTAATTGTTTCATAGTCTCATTTGTTATAGGAAAAACATGAAACAAACTATACTCACATTCATATAAATCCGACCAGAAATCCTGATATTTTGAATAAAACTCTTTTCGATCCCTTATGTATTGCGACATATGTTAGCCCCCAAATCCTCCCTTTGAACCGCTTCCAATTCCACCTTTAAATTCCGCAGACGATTGATACGATTTAAATGCCGATGAATTTTTAAAAGTGGATTTATTTTGATAGTATCTCCCGCCATAGAAATAATGTCCACGATAACCTGAACTACTATCATCACACTGCCATACCCCAAGTTCATCATCCCAATCCCAATCTGAACAACTTTTATCATTCGGTTTTGGGGGTAAATCTTGTGCGCAGCCAAATAAGGTGCCAGTCATTAAAGACGTTACGACACCACCTACTAGCCATTTCGTTTTTGTCACCTTCGCACTCCCCTTTATAAAATATATTTCTATTATATAAGAAGCCATGATAAAGTAGAAGAAAAAGGAAGAAGAGGGATGAAATGCGCTTAGAATATCGACTTAATGATGAAACAAAAGGGTATCCTGCTTTATGGAATTACACAAATATTTCTAATTCTGAAATTATCGCACGCATGACTTGTGAATATTTTATAAAAGATAAAAATACATATGTTGTTACTGCAACTTCAGTAGATCCAGATGGAACAGTAGTTATATATATTCAACAAGAAACTTTTTCTAACGACCCTTCAGATCCTACTTACTTCCACATCGGTTTTGAAATTAGAGAGCTAAAGGATACGAGTTCCAACTTGATTGAAAGTAAAGATGTATGGAACTATGAAGAAATTTTACCATCTCTTCATTCAGATATTATATATATTCAGCAGGACGGCATGCATATGGAGTTTACTTTAGATTCAAGAGAGATTGATGAAGACAGAAAGTGCTACATTTATTATGGAAACTTCACAGGTGAATCGAGATAACATGGATATATGTATACAACAAAAAAACCTTACGTATAAAACGTAAGGTTTTTATATAGCCCCACATATGCCGTTCTCTCTAGATGTCCATAAACCTGCTCTCACAGGTGGATGCTCTCACAAATGTTTGTAACTTCCTTCTTAAAAAGATGGCATGTTAGCTACATTTAAATATTGAACTTCCATATTAAACTTATTGGTTTAAGACATGCATAAGCTACGTACACCGTAGGAATTTTATATAATGTTAGTTGAAATAAGACCCCCGCACGTGCCGCTCCTCGTAAATGTCCAAAAACCCGCTACTCGCAGGTGGATGCCCTCACAGTTACCGTACATCTTCCTCCACAAGGAAGGCTTGATGATGGTCACTAAATATTGAGCTTCCGTATAACTAACATCGGTTTTAGACATAAATAAGTTACGTACACCGCAGGATGTATTATTTACTTGTCGTTATATTATCACATTGTTTCCAATGTGTAAAATACAAAGTTTTTCGAGCAATCTCTTGCTTGTGACCTTATTTTAATACAAATTATTTTTGCATGCAAGTGATTAATCTTCTTCTTTTGCAATTTGATTTTCTGGATAAGAAATCCAATCACTCCAGCTACCTGCATACAATTTAACATTTTGGAATCCAGCTAATTTCAATGCAACGATATTTGGACATGCTGTAACACCAGAACCACAATATACAATTGTTTCCTTATCTTTCGAAAGATTTTGGAATCGTTCTTGTTGCTGAGCTTCATTCTTAAATTGTCCTGATTGCAGCATTCCATCCTTCCAAAAATAATTTACTGCTGTTGGAATGTGTCCTGCTTTCGGATCAACAAGTTCCTCTACACCAGCATAACGTTTTGGCTCTCTAGAATCAATTAACGTAACATCTGCACCTGCATAGATATTCTCTCTCACCGTTTCCATCGTTACAAGCATATGATTTTGTATATTTTCTTTGAATGCTTTTCGTTTAGCAACAGAAATTTCTGTTGTTACCGGTAGTCCATTCTCTTTCCATGCTGGAAATCCACCATCTAATATATATACTTTCTCATGTCCTACATAGTTTAATAACCACCAAAGACGAGAAGCATTTGCACCCGCTTCACTGTCATATGCAATCACTGTCGTATGTTCATCAATACCAGCTCGCGACAGCTTGTCTGCAAACTCCTCAATATTTGGTAACGGGTGGCGACCACCATGTTCTGTTATAGGACTTGATAAATCTACATTCAAATCAAAATATAATGCATGAGGAATATGTTCCTCCTCATACTTTTCTCTACCCCAATTAGGATTCGCTAAATCAAAACGACAATCGATTATACGGACGTTCTCATCTTCTATATGCTCACGTAACCATTCGACTGTAACTAACATCTTTAACGACCTTCTTTCTCTTTCAAACGACTTACATACTCCATAACCATTTCTTTTGTAACATATTTACGCTCTAGTGTAACACCATTTTTTGCAAGAGCATTAATTTGCTTCGTTACAACATTAATAACATCAACCGAAAATTCTTTCCCATTTGACGCAAGAGATACGGCTGCTTCAATAGCTGCTTCACGCTGCGCATCTAATTGTAAACATGCTTTTACACTTTCATTTTGTTTACGAGAATGTGCTGTAATTGCTTTATGTACTTCCATCTTCTCTTCCCCCTAAATAAGTTATACGTTCTGATTTAATTCCATTGCAAGCCGAATCATATCACGGCATACAATCCCATTTTCAATAATCTCTTCTTCATAATGCTTCGAAAAGTAATCAAAATCAATAGAAAAAATACGAAATCCACATTTTTGATAGAAAGCAAGTTGTGAAACACTAGAATTGCCTGTACCAACTTCAAGTTTTGACATACCATATCCTTTAGCAGTTTCTATAGCATGACTTATTAGCTTCTTTCCAATCCCTTTTCCTTGCAAATGCTCTACAACCGCAATATTCATAATTTCCATCGTCTTCGGCCTTGTTTCCAAAATTACATATACACCGATTACATTATCCTCTTGCTTAGCTACGTATGTTAATCCTCTTTGTACATATGCACCAATTTGCTGTTCACTTGGATCAGCAAGTAGTAATAAAGACTTCGGTATAGCTTCTTTTGAAATACGTTCTATTACAACAGTCATAAAAAATTCCCCCTTCTCTATTGTTCTAAACCCTCCTTGTCTACCATAAGTAATAGAAAGGAGGGATTCACCATGGACAACAATGAGAAAAAATGCAACGTCATCTCTATTGATGGAAAGAAGAAGAAGAGCGACACGTATTCCTATCCAAAATTAGTAGTAGAAAATAAAACATATGAATTTTCTTCGTTCGTCTTATGCGGTGAAACACCAGACGGCAGACGACTCGTTCTTACTCATATGATTTCTACCGATGAATTTGCTGGATTTGTCAAATCTTTAGATACGGTACTACAAAAGAAAATCGAACGAATCTTTTTCTCATAACGACTACATCACATACATTTCTTTTTCAATCTCTACTAATTGCTTTTGCAATTGTTCTTTACTTTGTTCATATAGTGATACATCAATCGTTTCAGCCAATGCAAATAATACACTTTCATAATAATTCATTACATCTTGCTGCATCACTTTTTGGAATAAGTTCCATTTCAAATCCCACTCTTGCTTATAATGATGAACAAATAAATCTTTTTCATCAGCTACATAGTTTGATACGAGAGGTTCTAATACAGATTTAGCGTCTTCTTGCATAAAGGCTTTGTCATTCTTTTCAAAAAAGCTTTTCTCGTTTTTAAAGTGTGCCAATGCTTTTTTGAAATCTTTTATTTCAACTGAAGGAAACGGTTCTTTATGTGTAATATCTTTATATTCATATTCCACTGTTCCATTCATAGAAATTGATTCATTTTCTACTTTACAGTTCACCACAATTTCATTCTTTGCACGCTTCATCGCTTCATCTATCCATCTTTCAAGGCGTAATGATGTCGCACGCATTTCTTGTAATAAATCATGCTGAATAAATGCTACTAATTCCATAACACACTGCTGCAACTGCACTTTCACATTTCCATCCGTTCGAAGCGATGCTGGATTAATAAATTCAGTAAACACATCGTTATAGCGTAGGAATAGACGTTGTTGCACGTAATAAAGCAATTCTTTCACTTCATTTTGCATCGCCTGTTCTTCAGCAAGTACACTATATGATGAAATGATATGAAGTAGTTGATCACGCTCTGCTTCATATTTTTTCGTTTGCTTCTCTTTCTCTTCATTCCCCTGCTTTGCACCATTTATCATATTTACTAACAGCTGATCTGCCCCTTGCAATGCACCATATAAAGCATGAACAGATACGAGCATTAAATCTCTCATCATAAAGGATGTAAATGATTCCTCGAACTTAGCAATCCCAGAGTTTTGTAAAATACCGTACTTCTCTTTCTCAATATTTTTTCCTTGTTTCTCTTCAAGCGCACATAAACTTGAAATTGCAAATAAACGTGGATTTCTAATACCGTATTGTAGTAGCTGGTCTGCGATATAACCTTTTACCATTTCAAGTTCTTCTTCAGACTCTGCTAAATCGGCCGCATTAATTAAGAAGAACATTTTATCAAGAGCAAAAGTATCCTTTACACGACCAAGCTGAATTAAAAATTCACGGTCAGCACGAGAGAACACGTGATTATAATACGTGACAAACAAAATAGCATCTGCGTTTTTAATATACTGGAACGCAACGTCTGTATGGCGGGCGTTAATAGAATCCGCTCCAGGTGTATCTACAAGCGCTACTCCTTGCCTTGTTAATGCACAATCATAATAAAGCTCCATGTACTCAACAAAACAAGATTTTTCTTCATTCGCTACATAATCAGAAAACTCTTCTAATGTAACTTGTACTTTCTCGCCTAAATGTGCAGAAACTGTATCATACCCTTTTTGTACTGCTCGTAAAAAGCTAAATGTCGTTTTTTGCTTCCCAGTTGGTGAAGGGTATTTCATAACTTTATCAATCTGTGCTAACGCTTCATCTAACGTAGTAATCTCATAATGAAACAGCTTATAAACAGCTTTCATATCTTCTAATAAGGCTTGCTTTGATTTAAATTGAACCCTTACTGTTCCGTGTGGTTTTTCCTCTGTAACTGGCAAAATTTGATTAATCGTTGCCGTCGTCGGATTTGGTGACACTGGAAGTACTTTCTCACCAAGCAATGCATTGGCAAATGATGATTTCCCAGCACTAAAAGCTCCAAATAATGCTACTGTAAATTGTTTCGTTTCCACACGGCGCCTTTTTTCTATTACCTCTTGCTGTACATGTTTTAGCGCTGGCAATGGCTCTAATATCGTTTCAGCTTTCTTCACTTCCTCTAATATACGCTGAATATTTAAAGCTGCCGTTCCTTTTATCTCTTCCTCACGAGCCGCTACGTTATCATTTACAATTTCCTGCTCTTGTAGTGTGAATTTCTCACTAACAATTTGTTTTTTACTTTGCAATATCTCTTCTATTTGCAACCCTTCTGGTGTAGCAACACGATCATGCCAAACATTTTGTAAATAGCCTTCATATGCCTCCAAATTGTTACTGTATTGCAATTTCGTTTCTTTCGCCGTTTGCAACATCGTATATGTTTCAATCTCTTCTTCAATACGATCAACTGCTTCTTTTACCTTTTGCTTTAAAACGACTGCACTTTTATCAAAAATTTGCTGTGCTTTTGTAAAATAACGTTTCTTTAATTCATTCGCTACATCCGCTGTATAAAGAAGTAAGTAATCACCTGTGAAACCTGCACCTTGTTTAATTACTTCTGCTAACATTTCTGGTCCAAAAGCAATTTCTAAATCATATATGTCTTTCCCAATCTCTTCTGTAAACAACCCTTCTTCTTTTAAGAAGGCAACAATAAATTCTTTCACATGAAAATCAAGTTGCGTTTCGACAGTCTTTTGCAAAGCAGCATAAAAAGCATCTAAACGTCTCTGTTTTTCTTGCTCAGTCTTTCCTTTCGCAAATAGCAAACCAACTTTAAATTTTGTTAATTTCGTTTCTAAGTACGCATTTGCCAATTCTCTCATTTCAAATGGCATTAAATACGCGTTATCTAATATAGCTTGTAAGCCTTTTATAAATTCATTTCTCATTTGAGACTCTTTATTAGCCTCGCGATGTTTCATTTCCGTTAGCTCTTCTTTCTTTTCAACTATTTCTGAAATGGAAAGCGGTGATGCTAACTCTTCCTCATATTTCAAAAGAGCTTTTTCATTTTCAGAAAGAATAAACGAGAAATGTTCCCCCATTAAATATTCTGTTTCTCGCACCATTCCATCTCTTACATACTGCTCTTTTTCTTTCATAATAGAAGTAATTAACGTTTCTAGGTTTTCAATTTCATTATGTGGATGGTTCATCATTCGTAATGATGTATAATAAACTCCATCTACTTCAATATCCCAGTTAGAGAATGATTGTTTTACACTATCGCTATAATCTGCAAACGATAATTCATTTTCTTTATGTTTATCTATTTGATTTACAACGAGATAAACCGTTTTATTACGTTGTTTCAATTCTTTAACAAATTGTAAATTCACTTCCGATTGGACGTGATTATAATCCATCATATAAAAAATTACGTCTGCTAGATGCAGCGTTGATTCTGTCGCTAGTTGATGGGCATCATCTGTTGAATCAATCCCTGGTGTATCAACTAACATAACACCTTCAGGAATTGGTGCATCATTCCGATAAATATGAACACCAATTACCTCATCGCCATCTTTACAAATTTGTTTTAATTCTTCTGCTGAATATGCACCGTCATATTCGTACTGCTCTCCAGATTTAATCGTTACAACAACACGATCAAATCCCTTTTCAATTTTAACGACGTTAGCGCTTGTCGGAATTGGACTTGTCGGTAACAACTGCGCTTTATATAGATGATTCATCATCGTTGATTTCCCTGCTGAGAAGTGACCGCAGAATGCTATCATAAGCTGCTCTCGTTTATATTTTTGAATTACTTCAAACAACTTTAAACTATTCTCTGCATCGCCGTGTTTTTGCCACTCTTCATAAAAACAAACAAGCTTTTTCATACCGTTTGTCTGTACTATGTTTGTCATCCCCTTGTTCCCCTTTATCCAAGATGTATATGCTATTTGCAAGCTAATAACCAATGAGAAATGCACCTACTCATTGATTACCTTTTCACTTTACTATCATACTAAATTTTCAGCATATTCTCATTAAAAATAAAAAATCCCTTTCATTCTTTTTACAAATGAAAGGGATTTTATGTAATATCACTCATTTTGCTGTTCCTACTCCATTTAAAACATACTTTGCAATAACTGCATATACAGCGACTGTACCTGCTACTAATGCATATACCATACTCATGCACCAACCTTTTTTGATAATGATTATCACTTTTGAATACATTTTATCATTAAAGAGAATCATTATCAACACTTTTTCATAAAGAAAGCCCCTTATAAGAAGGAGCTTCACTGCCTGTTTTGAAGAAGATTAAAACTTGTTGTGCACTCTTATTATATCTCATCTTACATAACTTAATAGTTAAAAAAAATGGAAATCCACCCTATACCCTCCATCTTACATTTTGTATAATAAAAGGGAATTACTTAACAAGGAGGAAAATAATGACACAAAACATTTCACAAGGCGAGAGGATACACTCCATCGATATTATTAGAGGAATAGCTGTACTTGGTATTTTTCTTGTGAACTGGCCTGTTATCGCCGGGATTGACTCACGTGATATTACAGGAGTTTACGAGGGGCTAGATAGCTATATCCGTCTATTTTACGATATGTTTATTCAAACAAAGTTTTATACTATCTTTTCGTTTTTATTCGGCCTAGGATTTTACATTTTTATGACTCGTGCTGAAGCGAAAACAGATCGACCAAAAACTTTATTTGTTCGTCGCTTACTTATTTTATTATTATTTGGTTTCTTACATTACGTTCTTTTATGGGACGGAGACATTTTACATACTTATGCAATTACCGGGTTTTTCTTATTTTTATTTTACAAAAGAAAGCCACGTACTATTTTAATATGGTCAATTGTACTATTAAGTTTCATGCAATTGTTCACATTATTAGGTTCTCTTGTCATGTTAATCGTGCCAGTAGAGGAGTTAGGCCTTTCCACAGCAATTATGCCGTTAGAAAACTGGGGCTTACAAATCACAGACCGATTCTATTCTTTCTACTCTGAAGCAATACGTAACAGTCTTATTATGCTTCCTGAAACACTAGGATTGTTTTTACTCGGATTATATGCCGGTAAAAAAGATATTTTCCGCCGTGCGAAAGAATTAGATCCAAAACTAAAGAAATGGCAAATTATTATGTTTGTTTTAACATTACCGATGTGGTTTATTATGGTTTACTTCTTTATGAACAATCAACCATACACACCATTTTCACTTATGGGTATTACGATGATAAGCGGAAAGACATTATTCATATTCTACATTTTCACGCTCATGCGTTTATTACAAAAAGAAAAATGGCAAAAGATATTACGTCCGTTCCAGTACGTTGGTCGAATGGCATTAACAAATTATATCTCGCATACAATTGTTACGTTGCTTGTATTCGGAATATTGTTCAAAAATGATTATCTTGCTCCATTATGGGTAGGACCACTATTTTGCATCGGTTTCTACACGCTGCAAATCTTTATTAGCCGCTGGTGGCTGTCACGTTACCAATACGGGCCACTTGAGTATATATGGCGCCTTGGTACGTACGGAAAGATGATGCCACTTAAAAAGAAAAGCAAGGTCTCGTAAACAACACAAAAATAAAAGGTTCAAATCGCATGCGATTTGAACCTTTTATCAATTTTACGCTTCTCTTACCGCACTTTGCATAGACACCGGCTCTTCTTTTACTTTCACTTTACGCTGTGGCACCATATTAAATACGATATTTAAAAGGACTGCTGACGCACTTCCTAGTACGATTCCGTTATCTGTTAAAATACGAATGCTTTCTGGAAGTTGTGAGAATAATGTAGGAACGACAGTAACTCCTAGTCCGATCCCAACAGAACATGCAACGATTAATAAGTTTTCTTGTCTTCCAAAATCAACGCTACTTAACATTTTAATACCATATGCCATTACCATACCGAACATCGCTAACATCGCACCGCCAAGTACTGATTTCGGAATGATTGTTGTAATAGCTGCGATTTTTGGAATGAATCCAAGAACGATTAACATACCACCACACGTGTAAATAATCACGCGATTTCTTACTCCAGTTAATTGAACAAGCCCTACGTTTTGTGAGTATGTTGTATACGGAAAGGCGTTGAAAATACCACCTAACACCATCGCTAATCCTTCTGCACGATACCCTTTTGTTAATTCTTTTTCACCAATCTTTTTATTGCAAATATCAGATAATGCAAAATAAACACCTGTCGCTTCTACAATCCCTACGCAAGCAACGAGAATCATCGTAATAATTGGCGTTAATTCAAACGTTGGTGTACCGAAATAAAATGGCTGGATACCATGGAACCAATCCGCTTCTCCAACCGCTTGCAAGCTTACTTTCCCCATAAATGCTGCAACGATTGTACCGAACAATAGACCTAGTAAAATAGAGATTGAACGAATAAATCCGTCGAAGAAACGATACATAATGATAATAAATAGTAACACACCAAATGCTAATGCTAAATTTTCAAGACTACCGAAATCCTTACTTCCTACTCCTCCAGCCATATCATTAATTGCTGCTGGAACAAGTGTAACTCCAATTACGGTAACGACAGATCCTGTTACAACAGGTGGAAACAGCTTTACAAGCTTTCCAAATAATTTCGCAAAAATAACAACGAATAACCCCGCAGCAATAATTGCTCCATAAATAGAGGATACGCCGTATTGTTTTCCGATTGCAATCATCGGCCCAACGGCTGTAAATGTACAACCTAGTACAACTGGGAGTCCAATACCGAAAAAGCGATTTGATAATGCTTGTAAAATTGTCGCAACGCCGCACATTAATAAATCAATTGAGACTAAATATGTTAACTCTTTTTGATTTAAACCAAGTCCGCCGCCCACTATAAGCGGAACGATAATTGCGCCAGCATACATAGCAAGCATATGCTGCATACCAAGCGATGCGATTTTAATTGGATGTTGCTTCATCGTTTATTTCACCTCCGCAGTTTCTTGCTGTACAAATGTAACTGCGTTATTATCAAGTGATGCAATTTCTGCTAGTGATTCAACACGAACGCCTTGTTCACGAAGCTTCTTTCCTCCATCTTGAAATGCTTTTTCAATAACAATACCAAGTCCAGCAATACTTGCTCCAGCTTGCTCTACTAGGCTCATTAAACCTAAAGCAGCCTGACCGTTTGCTAAAAAGTCATCAATAATTAAAACGCGATCACTTTCATCAATATGATTTCGAGATAACGAAATTTCATTCGTTTCTTGTTTTGTAAATGAATATACGTTTGCAACATACATATTATCTTGTAACGTTAACGATTTACGCTTTCTAGCAAAGATTACTTTTACACCAAGCTCTAATGCAGCCATAACTGCTGGTGCAATACCTGAAGATTCAATCGTCACGATTTTTGTAATGTTCTCTTCTTTAAAACGTTTAGCAAATTCTTTTCCGATTTCTTGCATAAGTACTGGATCAATTTGATGATTTAAAAATGCATCTACCTTTAATACATCACCAGATAAAACCTTTCCTTCGTTCAAAATCTTTTCTTGTAATACTTTCATGTTTGTTCCCCCTCTTATGCAATAAAAAAACTCCAAAAGCCGCCACCACTCGTTACAAGTGAGAGACGCGCTTTTGGAGTTTCGCAAAAAAGAATGCTAAACAAGCAAATATATTCGTCCTCACTCATAGTCAAAGTATTTACGGTACTTCGGTAGAAACTTGCAGGCCATATCCCCGCGATTATATGAGTGTAGCTAACTATTTATTTTATAGAAGGATTATAACGCACTTTTTATACTTTGAAAAGCTTTTATTCATAAAACACGTACAAATTTTATAAAAACATCATTTTCGTTCGAGTTTTGTAAACTCTTTCATTCCCAATTATAACTTCGTTAAAATGATTGGTCCATCTTCTGTAATCGCAATTGTATGCTCATATTGAGCTGATAATTTCCCGTCCATCGTTCTCGCGGTCCATCCATTTAAATCTACTTTCGAATATCGCATACCTACATTGACAATTGGCTCAATTGTAATTACCATTCCTTCTTGTAACTCAGGCCCTTGTCCTTGCTTCCCAAAATGAAAAATTGCTGGTTCTTCATGAATTTCTTTACCGATTCCATGTCCCGTAAAGTCTCTTGCGACAGAAAAACCTTCAGCAGCTACATAACTTTCAATCGCATAACCAATATCTCCTACATGATTACCGATTATCGCCTGCTCAATGCCTTTATACAAAGCATTCTCAGCTACTAGTAATAACTTTTCTGCTTCATCAGAAACTTTTCCAATTCTATACGTCCAAGCAGAATCTGAAAGACCACCATTTAAGTTTACTACCATGTCAATTGTTACAATATCACCCTCAGTCAAAGGAACATCGGCCGGAAATGCATGACACATTTCATCGTTTACAGATGCACATATCGCATATGGATATCCGTTGTACCCTTTCTGCTCAGACGTTGCACCATGTTTTTCTAAATACGCTTCCACAAACGTATTAATTTCTTTTGTTGTAATACCTGGTTTCATTATCTTCGCAATTTCTCTATGACATGAAGCAAGTAACTTTCCAGATTCATGCATTAAATCTATTTCATTTTTCGTTTTAATTGTAATCATGCTGTCTCTCCTTACTAAACTTGCTATTTACCATTAAACTTCAATCATACACATCCTCTTCCAAAATTACAAAACTTCCAATTACAAATAGTAAGATTTATTTCTGCATAAAAAAACAGAAGGAGATTCTTCTGTTTTTTTAATCATTTTTACATATATAATTCATTTTCAAAAACTCAAAATAACTACCATTCGTCTTCTGTATAAACGTCCCAACTGCTTCAAACCCTGCCCTTTTATACACTTTAATCGCTCTTTTATTAAATGTAGCTACTGATAGTGTTATATACTTGCATCCATATTTTTCTTTACTAAAAGCTAGTATAGCATTTATGAACTGTAAACCAAATCCATTCCCAGTTATATTAGGTCTCATTCCAAGACCTATATCAACCGTTCCATCATTTATTTTACAAACAGTAAAATAACCAATGAGAGTGCCATTTTCCTTCACAGAAAATGTATGATTCCCTCTACTCTTATCTTGTAAAAATTCGGCTAAATCTTCTTCATCTGCCTCTATATCGTAAAAGGAATATTTCCCTTCATAATGCCAGTTGTATGCAATTTCTTCTGCTTCTTCTTGCGTCATCACTGTATAAGTATACTCCATTTTTCTATCCCCTTAAAAAAAAGAGCTGCAAGTAAGCAGCCCTTTTTTATAACTCGTAAATCTCTCTATACTTCGCTTCTAAATAATCTGCTAAGTAATTTGCATTCAATCCTTCACCTGTTACATCTTCTAAAATTTCAAGTGGCTTTTTCGTTTTACCGTATTGGTGAATGTTTTCTGTTAACCATTCACGAATTGGCGTTACGTTTCCTTCTTCTAATAATGCATCAAAATTCGGAATGTCTTTTACCATTCTTTGCTTAAATTGCGCTGCATACATATAACCAAGCGCATAAGATGGGAAGTATCCAAATGAACCACCAGCCCAGTGAACATCTTGTAATACGCCTTGTGCATCGTTAGCCGGACGAATTCCTAAATATGCTTCCATTTTATCGTTCCAAGCCGCTGGTAAATCCTTCACTTGTAATGTGCCATCAAATAACTCTTTCTCAAGTTCATAACGAACCATAACGTGAAGCGGGTATGTAAGCTCATCTGCTTCTATGCGAATAAACGACGGCTTTGATTCATTAATCGCATCATAAAACTCATCTACTGATATATCATTGAATTGACCATCGCTATACTCTTTTAATAAATCATAATTTTTCTTCCAGAATGATTTATTACGACCGATAAAGTTCTCAAAGAATAATGATTGTGACTCATGAATACCCATAGATGTTCCACTACATAGCGGTGTACCTTCAAATTTCTCTGCAATATTTTGTTCATATACAGCATGACCACATTCATGAATTGTGCCAAACACAGCCATACGGAAATCTTTTTCGTCATAGCGTGTCGTAATACGAACATCCCCCCTATTTAATGTGATTTCGAATGGATGTACCGTTTCATCAAGACGACCTGCTTCAAAGTCATAATTTAATTGCTTTAATAGCTCTAATGTAAAGTTTTTTTGTTTTTCTTTTGAAAAATGTTCTGATAAAGCACTTGTCTTTAATCTCTTTTGCGAATCCGATATTTCTTTTACGAGCGGTACGATACGCTCACGAAGTTGACCAAATACGTGGTCTAACACTTCTACTGTAATGCCCGGCTCATACATATCTAATAATGTATTATATTTATATGTTTCATAACCCCAATATGTAATAAATTTCTTTTTAAATTCAACGATTTGTTCTAAATACGGACGGAACATTTCGAAATCAGATTTTTCGCGAGCTTCTTCCCACACACTTTCTGCTTTCGCTTCTAATTTCACATACGCTTCATATTCCGCTTGTGGAATTTTCTTATTTCTATCATATTCTTTACGGCACTCTTCCACCATTTTCTTCGTCGTTTCAGAAAGCTTGTCTTCACTTA
Organism: Bacillus cereus group sp. Bc061; assembly: GCF_027715825.1. Classification (NCBI taxonomy): domain Bacteria; kingdom Bacillati; phylum Bacillota; class Bacilli; order Caryophanales; family Bacillaceae; genus Bacillus; species Bacillus cereus group sp. Bc061. Next base: position 186,359 of record NZ_JAQFTZ010000001.1, on the reverse strand, counting down.
TTAAAGCTTCAAGCTCTGTTAAATAGTTCCCCATTTCATCTGAAGTCGACATAGCAAACACTTCTGATGAAAGCATGCCAATTACTTCTGAACGCTGGTCTACACCTTTTTTAGGCGCACCTGTTCTTAAGTCCCAAAACATTAAGCTTAACGCTTCTCCGTAATTTTGTATCTTCTTCACATATGTTAAAAATTGTTTTTCTACTTCATATGTAGCTACTGTCATTATATAAAAGCCTCCTTTTTCTACCTCAAACTTAATTCGACATGAAAATCTAAATTCCTTTTATAATAGAAAAAAAGCTTGGCAAGCGCCAAGCTTTCTCCTTACAATTCTTTACCTTCTACTGGTAGTACGTTTTTCACTGCTTCTACCACTTTCTCATCTTCTGTATCAGATAAGAAGATTGATATAGCACCTTTATCTTCGCTCGTACGAATTAAACGGCCAATCCCTTGACGAAGACGTAAAATCATATATGGTACATCTACATCCCAGAATGGATCATTTACGTGCTTACGCTTCGCTTCAAACACAGGATCGTTTGGAGGGAATGGTAATGACCAAATAATAACATGTGATAATGATGAACCAGGAATATCTAAACCTTCCCATAAATGAACGGCACAAAGTACAGTCTCTTCTTCATTTTGGAAACGAGAAACAAGCTGACTAATTTCTTGGTCCCCTTCATATAGGAACGGAACTGACATTTGTTCTTTACTTACATATTCTTTAAACGCTGCAAGTTCTTGCGTTGTACGGAATAATACAAGTGTACGTCCATTTGTTTTTTGTATATTTTCAAGTGTATATTGACACTTTCTTTCCCATTCATTTTCTTTCGTATGAGATAGTAAGTTTACTGCCATTTGCTCTTCGTAATCAAACGGGGAGGCAACTGAGAATGATAAGTAATCTTTTACCCCTAAGCTATTTGCTGTAAATGCGAATGAATCGTTGTTAGATAATGTAGCAGAAGAGAAAATATACGGGATTTTCTTCGAGAATACTTTCTCTTGTAATACTTCTTCAACTGCACGCGGCATAATTACTAACGTGAAAGCTCCATCACCTTCTTCACCCCATGTAATTACATTTTTCTCGTGCATAAACAGACGAAGTGAATGCTCTAATACATCTAAATGTTCATCAACGATATTTAAATCATACGTGTTTACTGTATGCATTTCACTTTCAAATACTAATGCATCACCGACTTCACCAATTTTCGCATAAAGTCGCTTCGCTTCAGCCGTTACTTTTTCTGTCACAGTAATTTCTAAACGATCAGAACCAGCAATTTCTTTTTTATTCTCTTGTAACACATCAAAGAATCGCTCTGTTTGCCAAATTGTTTCTTCTACTAAATGCGCAAACTCCTCGCGAATATCATTTTGTAATAATCTCGTTAAAAGTTGCTCCATCATCGTTTGCTTTAAACGATATGTTAAAGCTTTTTGAGCTGCATATTCTACAAGATGTCCTTCATCAAATACAACACAACTACTTTCTGGTAATAACGGAATTTGTCCTTCACGCTTACGAGCATCATACGTCCAAATATGATCCATATAGAAATCTTGAGAGCAAATAATTAAATCTGCTGCTTTACGATAATGTTCACGTGATAGAGTTTGCCCACAACGATGACGAGAATCACAAGTGAAGCAATCTTGGAAATAATCCCAATTTACTTTTGACCATTCCTCGTCATTTAAAAGCGGAAATTCTTTTCGGTCACCGTAGTGAGTAAAGTTTTGCATCGTACCATGGTCAAATACAAACTGCGGTAATTCGTAGTATACATCTTCAATTACTTCTGGAGCTCGTCCACTCATAACATCTTCAAGTTTACGTAAACATAAATAATTATCCATTGATTTCGCAAGTCTTACATCTACCGATAAGCCTAATGCCTCAGATAATTTAGCAATGTCCCCTTCTTCTTTCACAAGCTGCTCAATTAACGTTTCATCTGCACAAGCGATAATCGCTGGCTTTCCAGTATAACGTGCATAACAAATTGCATATAGAAGATATACAATTGTTTTCCCGGTTCCTACACCAGCTTCTGCGAACATAACTTTCTTTTCTTGAAAAGCACGCTCTAATTGAAACGCCATAAAAATTTGTTCATCACGCTCTTCAAAGCCTTTTTCCGGAAGGATGTCGTAAAACACATCTCCAATCCACTCATTCAACTTATCATAAAAATTGTCTTGTTTCCCTACTTCAAATGGTAATCTCTTCTCAGTAAACATCCTTAGCCTCCAACCAAAAAGTTTTTCTATAAAAGATATAGCAACTGCTACTCATATGTGCGCAGCCACTTTCCCCTGTTGTAAAACATAGAAATACACGAAAAAAAATTTTCCTTTCGAAAAAGGAAAATTTTCTTCTATATTAATGACTTTAAATACCGTTTATCAATCGCTGTTTCATGTGAAAGAGCTGACAAATATTCTTCTTGTGCTTTTTGTATTTCATCTACAATCGCACCTTGGCTATCCACTTCTTTTCCGAGCTTATCATACGTACGGTGAATAGCTTTTTGAATCATTGATAATTGGAAACTATCCATATCAGTTCCTCCTTTACGCATTACATAATAGCCAGTATATGCGCGCTGGAGGAGTTTTATACTATGAATTACGAGGTGGACGTTTTCCGAAGTATTGGTAGTAATCTGTCACTACAATAAACTCAAAAACATAGTTATTTAAAGGTTTCCTCTATTTTCTTTTCTCCGAATCATTTATTACTACTTCAATAATAATATGTCTAGGAAAAAAATACAATGGATTTATGTATTAGACACATCATTGAATCTTAACATAATTCATCGGTATCTACAATAATTAAAATCCCTAATATCCTACTAACGCGTTCATAAATAAAAATAGGGCATTTAACTCTCTTTCTTTTTTTGACTTTCTTTTAGGCATTCATAATTTTTCTCTATTAGTAAAGTCAGAAATTCAAGCGTTTCAGGATTTTGTTCAACCATTTCTTTTAATCCAGAAAAATAAGCAATAAAATCTTCTCCAACTGACTTATGTGTAGTCCCCCTCAACTTTCCTTGTGTAACTTTCATAAACATAAAATACTCGCTAGCAATTTCAAACATAGTTTCTGCAATTTCTTTAGTAATAACTTCGGATGGCTTCTTGAAATCATTACCTTGAAACCCGCTATATAGACTATTATTTTTTAAATTGTTTAATGTTTTCTCAAACGCTTTAACACCTTGACTCTCAGGTATACCAACAATCTTTTCTAACCCTTTCACATTTACAGTGGGCATCATCATAAACAATCTAATTTTAGGGTTATGATTCACCAAACGTTTATGCAAATCCTTCCAATTATAATTTTTGTCCATTGCACTTTCAGTCAATGCCCTGCCAAACATCGGAATTTTAGATAATTCTTCACACATTAAATGAGAAAGAGTATAAGCACGTGCATATCTTTTATTTTCTAATAATAACTTTGCATCCTCTATTAATTCACTTGCATTTTCAATAACTTTTAAACTCATTTTTTCTACTTCATCTACGGTTAATTTTTTAGCCATTTTTATCCCCCAACTCTTACTGTGTACTTAACAAGAATTATAAAAACTGCTCTTTTATCATCGACAAATCATTTATTACTTTTGGATAAACTCTTCCATCCTAGATACCGAATAAAAACCATTATCTTCATCGTCTAAAGGAAGCACCTTTTTTATTGCAACGAAATCCTCTAACATCTCTGAAAGTAATTTTTTAACCTTCTCTGTATTGTCTTTCCCTTGATGGAATTTCACTGATTCTGTTATAAATGTTTTTGAGTTCTTAGATAGATTTTCAAGATTTGTTTCAACACTCTCATATTCTTCTGGTAATAAGCCCAAACTTCTTTCAACATCTTTTGCGTACATCTCTACTGATTTTAAATTCTCCTTTAATTCTTTGTCCGTTGTGGCTTTATTATCTAGTTGTTCCGCCACATCGTCTATATTTGAAATTAAACTATTAACCTCATAGGGCATTATTTTTAAAACCGCTTGTCGTCCTTCTTTTTTCATTTCTTCTGTTTGAGCATCCTCTTGCTCTTTTGCCCTATCCTCTGTTTTCGAATTTTCTTCAAATGCTTTATCTGCCAACGTTTCTTCTTTTTTATTTTCACATCCCATAAGCAATAAAAAAATCGAAAGCATCATAAAAATAGATATAACTTTTCCTTTTTTCATATACTCACCTCTTAATAAATGTTTATTTATATTAAAATTATATAATTCATTGTTTATTAATCTGCCAAAATACCAATAAAAGCAAAAACTATAACAATAAAAATAATTAAAATCACACCACAACCAACAATATCCATAGTTTGCCCTTTATCAAATTGTTCTTTGCTTCTTTTATACTGTTCTGCATCATATTCCATATTAATAAATTCACTGTTTCCAGAACGTTTATTTTCTTCTACTTGTTGCAAAAGTTTTGTATACAATTTAATATCACATTCTATTAAATCGACATACCCATTATGATATCTAATTATTACATTAAATGTGGAATCATTTTTTGCAGACAAAGCCCCTGCTAATGCTCCTGCACCACCTAAGGCAATGTTGCCAATAACCCCTCGAACTACAGCACTTTGTACATTTTTCGCACTATCTTCACTCACAATTTCAACCATTGAAATATTCAGTTTCCATTTTATGGAATCAATATTTATTAGTTCACTTTTCACTTTTTGTCCAATAATCAATTCTTGATTACGCCAATTTAATGTATACCCTTCTTTTAGTATCTGTCCTGTTACCGTCACCCCTGTAAATGGTTCCAATTTCCCCATCGGTATGCCCACTTCCCTCTAATAAATTTTACACTTTATTAATAAAATATCATATTTTTCCATACACATAAACTTCCTATTATGTACTATTTAAAATGATTTTATATTACCTTTACTTATGAAAAAAAACAGAATTTTCTGTTTTTTATTGAAAAACAATTAGGTATAATATCTATTATATTCTATTCTTGCTATCATTATTTATAAGAATCTATAAAAAACAAAGGAGGATATCATGAACGTTCAAACAAAGGGGAATGAACAGATTACAAAGTTATTAGATAACTGGTATATAGAAATTAGAAAAAGAAATTTAGATACTGCAAATCAACTAAAAAAGGAAATCAATAAAAACATTGCCAGTGCAAAAGACGATAAAAATGTACTTTTATACCACTCTTTATTGAAATTCCGTTATAAATACTTGATGGATAGTTTAAGTATTGGCAAAGATAGTTTTAAAGAAATAGAATCTTTTGATATACCAACAGATGAAACTTTATTATATTATTACCATTTTTTCAAGGCAATGCACTCAAACATAACTGGTGATTATAATTTGGCAAAAGAACATTATGAAAAAGCCGAAATTAAATTAAAACAAATCCCAGACCAACTTGAAGAAGCAGAATTTTATTTTAAACTTTCTACCTTTAGTTGTCATAACCAACAATATGTTTTAGCACTTAAACAGGTATCTAAGGCAAAAGAGATTTTTTCTAAATACAATGGTTATGAATTAAACATTGGTTACTGTAATAATCTTTACGGATTAGCATGTATACATTTGAAAGAATATGAATTAGCAGAAGAATGTCTTATCTCTGCATTGGATATATTCCAAAAACAACATGAAGAACAAGCAACCTTATACGTTCGACATAACTTAGGTTTTATGTATGCAAATCAAAACCTTTCAGAATTAGCAATTCGCTATTTATCCGAAGTAACCGAAAAAATGCCGGCAAACTATAGAGCAATTTTAATTGAAGCATGTGAACACGCAAAAATTAATAATAAAGAAAAAGCATTAGAACTTTTGAAAACAGGTTTAGAAATCAGTTTAGAATTAAAAAATCAGGAATACCAACATCGCTTTAATATCTTACTAGCGATAAACAATGAGGTTTCTGGAGAACAATTAGAATCAATAATACTAGCAGGAATGCTCTATTTTGAAAAAGAAAACCTATACGAGTACATTCATGAATATAATGAAAAATTAGCAGTAAAATTTTATCATGAAGGAAATCACTTAAAAGCAAGTAAATATTTCTATCTAAGTTCAAATGCAAGAGAAAAAATTAATGATAAGGGGGCATTAAAATGAAAAAAGTAATAATTAGTTTAATGGGAATTATGACTGCACTAACATTAACATTTGGTGTACTTGATTCTAAAGATACACATCAAACTATTTATACTGTAAAACAAATGTCAGATGGTCATACTGGTGGTTAATAGGTTAAATTAAAAGGGTGGTTATAAAATAGATAACCACCCTTTTTTATTTTCATACTTCTTTAAAATCTTTAATTAAATAATTTATTTCGCTTGAAATATCTTTTAAAGTTCATTTAAATCATTTTTTTATTATGTAAAAGAAGGGGTACAGCCCCACCGAACGAAGTGAGGTAATGAGCCGAAGGCGAACAAGAGAGCGTTAGCGAAAGAAAGATAGGGGAGCGTTAGCGACCTTCCTTTTATACTATCTATTCTTTTTACTATCTATTTTCTATACCTATCACTTTTTGTCCATTTTTGTACATTTTTTGATATTGGTCTTATCACTTTTCGTCCTAAAATGGACATTTTCTGATAAACCAATTTCGCTTTTTGACCAAAAATGGACAAAAAGTGATACCCCGTTGCATTTTAAATAAGCCATTTAACACTCCAAAATGTCTAAATGAAGGTGGAATATTTTTAGATTAAGTGTCTAAGAGGGTGTCTAAATTAATAATTAGGTACTTTTAAGACAGGATAAAAACCTTTGTTATCAAGGGATATACGTGTTAGCGTAATTTGCTGACTTTATACATATTAAACCAAATCACGAAAAAGAAAATTGAAAAGATTCCTGCTCCAAAAAGCGACCTCTCAAATTTACTTGTACTAGATTTTAAGAACCAATCCAATACCAAAACATCAAAAATAACTAGAGCGCCATATAAAGGGAAATAAAGGTATATCATGAGATACACCCAATATTTCTATTACCAAGGGTCACCGCTGTCAAAATTATTTTGAACTGTTGCATTTCCAAAAAACTTTTCTGAACCTAATGTCTCTATTTCACCATTTATAAAACGTGCACAGATTCTACCTGAATAGGTACCTTCACCTCTGTTAGTCCATTTATAAGACGTTACATCTTTATCAAAGTTTAATGAATAGGAATATGTACCATTACGATATAGATAAAGTGTATAACCAACAAATCCAGAATAGTTTTCAGCATTAACATCTTTCCCCCATGAATAAGTAACTATTCCATCTCCATCTTCTACTACTTCTCCTACGGCTTCAATATTCATAGGTGATACATTGGTTTCATAATTGTTAGGTGGTAAAGGTTTAACAGTTTCATCTTTAATTTGAAATACAGTAGATGTTTGTGCTAAACTTCCTTCACCTTCTACATATGTATTGAATAGAATAGAAACCTTAATAAAATACTCACCTGCTTGCAAGTTTGTATAATTAATAGAATCAGATATAGTTGTAATAGTTGAAATCTCCACATTATCCTTTAAAAATACAACCTTATATCCCTCCCATTCACGATACTTAACTTTATTATCATCGTGTGTCCAAGAGAAACTAATCTCTCCAAGTGATGTAGGTGTTTGATTTTTAATATCATAACCCTTAATTTCACCAACATTGGTTTGTAATCCATTAGGAGCACTAGGTAGTGTAGGCGTTACACCTTCACGGTAGAATAAAGAATCATCAATTTGACTTTCCCAATCAGTAGGTCTAGTTTCTCTCCAATAAATTTCATTAACATAATCAGAAAAAGAAGTTGTATTGTCCAAACGACAGGTAATATTTAAATATCCCTTCTTTTCAACAGATACACCGATAATACTATAATTTTTGTTTCCTATAATTATTTGTCCATCGCTTTTACCAACAAGTTTCATAATTTTTCTGGTCAAAGAAGTATCCCTTACAAACACATGAATCTCTGAATCAATTGTAACCATTGATACTGCGCTCTGATAATGCTGTGTGTAATCACTTGTACGCTGAATAACCGCAGGACATTTTAAAAGATATTTATTTGTTTCATCGGCATACTTTAAATTAAATATGATATTGTGCTCACATTGTCTCATAATTCCTTTATAATTTTCTGAACGTGGTACAGTTACTTGATTCCAAATCATCCAATACATGTCGTTATAATAGATGTAATCTCCACGCATCATTGCGAAATTAGTTGAAAGATATTTATCATTAAATTCTCGAGTATCAGTATTTGTAATGATTCCATACTTCTTAGCGCCATTTATAAACACTTCTTGACCTGCTAATGACATCATGTCATTGAATGCGTTATATTGCAGTTTAAATATATTAAATTTATCCATTTTTATCCCCCTTTCCTATTGAAATAAATTGAAGAAGTTGCTAGGTGTAGAATCTTCATTTGGCATTTGACGAATCTTTTTTTCTAGTTGGTCAATTCGTGCTTGCAAATACTTAGCAAAACTGTCAATTGTCATATCGTCCTGTCGGTAGTTTTTCATTAAATGTGGTTGGTTTGCAATTGAATTTAAGATTGCCAGTGCAGTTGAATAGATTGCTTTCTTGTTGGCTTTTGACGATGCATTGTAAATTGCATCACCGTTAATTCCTTCTTCCTCTAAATACACAATTAATTCTTCATACGGTAATTCCATACCACCGATTTCCATTTGTAATCTTTCAATATTATCCATATCTATATTCTCCTTTGTAATTGATTTGTTATATATTAAACATTCATGAGAGTTGCAAACTAATCTGTTAATGTACTCTTGAATGTAAGTTGGTGTATCCAATGGCTCATTGTTATAGAGCCAGATTCCTTCGTATGTAAATACGAATATATGCGTTTTAGCGTTGTGGTGTTCCGTAATGTAAAATCCATTCAGTTTGATTCCATTCACTTCATATCCCATGTTCTCATCATCTTCAAAGTGAACAAGAGTTGTATCATATGGAGTAAAGGACAACTCTTGATACAACATGTTTGCAACATATGGATAGATTACTTCATATTGTTCTGTTGTCATTAGTGGACGTTGTTTGATTGGATTTAATGTTAGGTACATTGATTTGATTTTGTTTTCAAGATATAATAGAGATTGACTAGGTAAATTTAGGATAGAATCAAACATCATGGATTCTCCTTTCTGAAAATTTTTTAGGGTGTGTGTTGAGAGGTTGGCTATAGGAGCATTTTGTGAACATGGGGTAAACGCTTTGTTCGACTTCTCACCTTTGGAAACACAAAAAATGAACAATACACGAATAAAGAAGTACCCCCATAATACTAATTATATACTAGTTAACATAACCCGTGTTATCGGTAGTTATATGACACGAACATTTATTGATGATTCAGTCAGAATGTTCGCTTTTGTTTTGTATCCATTTCCTTCCAAATACACTCATTCACCAACCCAAAAACGAACAAAAACGAGTTAAAAGAATATTTGTTCTCTATATACCTCTCTCATTTTTGTTCGCTTATTTTCTGGCTCGGCTCATCCTCGCACACATGCATTACTTAAAAGTGTGTCGCATGAAAGTAATACCTTTACATCACTAAACATTGATATATCAATGTTTTTGCCAACTCCCCACACACAATCACAACACTTACATATGTCACGCTTGCTCCTCGACTATACCCTATTTCTTAGTTGCAACGTCTGCTTTTACATCCATTGTCTTTGCTTGCTCATGCTCATTGACCTTGTTATTGACTTGCTTCTGCTCACTAACTCGTTTCTCACGTTCAAGTATACGCTTCAACTCTAGGTGTTCATTGCTAACATATGGATTGATTGCAACCAATGACTCCATACTGATTGCACCAACATCATACATCTTAACTAAGTTATCAATGACCTCTGTCTCATTGACTGGTCTTGCATAGTGGAACACCATATCTAACGAGTCAATAGCATCTTCACTGTATGCCTTGCCTTGCTTACCTAACAGACCCACTACCTTGCTGTTGCGTTGCTCTAGTCCCTCTCTTAGGTAACGCTCGTTGAGTCCACCCTTCATGTCAGCAAGTTGATACAGCATTCTCATACTCATCTCTGATAAGTTACTTACATCAGAAGCATTCAATGCTACAGCAGGAACACTTGCAATGTTAATCAGTTGTTGCATAAGTGTATTGAAGATTACCTCAAATGCCTTATGATTGACACCATTACTTACCATCTTAAAGTCAGCACCATCATCTAAAGTAATTCCACCACCAACGATATGAGGATTCAGCCCCTCTCCTTTTAGTTGTTGCCCAATAACTACTGGGATTGGATTATGATGTTTATAGAATGAATCACTAAACTTAGATAATAAATCCTCCATAGCATCAATGATGTTAATAAAGTCATCTAAATCGCTCTTTCCAAATGTCGTGCTCAATTCATTATCTGTTTTATAGTGAATTGGTAGACCACTAACATTCTTATAAGAACCCACAACACGTAAATCCATTCCTCCAATTGTTGAATACTTCACTACTTCCTCTAGTGTATAGACAACATAGAAGTCACTCTCTAATGATGTATAATACTCAACAAATGCAATCATCTCGTTCTCATCATTATAGATAGGATATCCGCATTCTGTCGGTACGACCTTACTGCTCACATTTCCATCACCTTTGATATACACATACTCATATGCATTACCATACTTAACTAAGTTATTTAGCAGGTCGAAGTCAATCTTGTCATAATTACCTTTCTTATACACCCTCTGCATATCTCCAACAATTTTTTCCTCACCAGTAAAAGTTATCGGTTTTTTTAATAGGTAAGTAGTTTCAAGGTTCATAATTAACTTTGCATACTGTAATAAAACTTGTCGTTGTTGATATGGTTTATTATTATAACTTTCTACAATCCTATTTGAGATAGCATGTTTACCATCCAAATATCTTTTCTTCTCAATTGTATCTACAATTCTTTTCTGGTTTTCAAAATGAGACACCTCATCTACAAACCAGAATTGGTTACCATTATGTACGGTTTTAATATAATCTTTTAAATTCATTTCTTTTTCCTTTCCAAAATAAAAAGCACCCTTTAAAAGGATGCTTAAAACATTATTGATTTACTTTCTACCCTTGGCAGCAAGTGCACCTGCAATCGTAACAACTGCCAACGCTCCAATCTGAAACGCTTTATTATTTTGTATATTGTATACAATATCTTTATAGCGAATTTCTTTTCTAATCGCTCTAATCTCATTCATAATTTCTACTCTTTGACTATCGGTTAGATTATCTTTTTCTAGCATTTTATACAACATTCTTTGTTCTTCAATTAAATTATCAACAACTTTATCAAATGAATGATTTAAATTATCCATATACTGCTTTGCTAGTTCTTGAAAATTAGGTATATTCTTCAACACATTTTCCAGAGTTTCTACTGGTAATTTAGAAAAGTTTTCAACTAACTTTGCGAATGTTTCACCTTTAACAATTTCACTTGGACTATTAACACCAATTTTATTTAGAATCTTTGATAGTTTTATAGCATCCTTTTCATTTTTAGATTTCATTGTAATCCTCCGATTAACCATAATATAGAAAAATAATACTACATTTTCCTTAAACATACCATTTATTTTGTTTAATGCCTTGAATTGCTAATGCCATAGCAATTACACAATCATCATGTTTGTCATTACCTTTTTTATTTCCTGTTTTCCCATCTGTTTCAATGAAAATCTGCATTTGCTCTAGTGTTTCTTGACAGTTTATAAAAATCACTTCTAATTCGAATTGTTCTTTTAGATCTGTAATCATAATATTTTTTGTTACTTGTGTAGTTTGATACCCTAGTTGTAATTGTTTTTTACCTGATTGCTGATTAAAAACTTTATGTTTGTACAAATTCATATACTCATATTCTTTTCTTAAACGTTCTAAGATTGGCGTACCAAAAGAGTTTCTTTCTACTGTTAAAAAGGCATAATTATAAAACTTCCCAATGATATCAAGTAACTTAGCAAATTCATAAACAGGAATTTTATTGTCATAAAAACTTAACACCTGTTCACCGTCTGCATTTAAAATTGAGATAGTAGAATAGTCACCACCACTACCACTTGCAGTATCTACGCCACCATAATAACGGACACCCTCAACAGGTAATTCATAAATCATTAACGATTTTCCAATGTATTTTGCAATACTATCTGGAATAAACATTTTTACATCTCTATATAGAAATGGTTTTTTAATATATTTTAAGCGCTCGACAATCTTTTGTTGGCCAAAAACGTTTAATCCACTACTGATAAATGATTCCATTGGGGTTGCAGGAAACTCTTGATAAAATTGTTGTAAAGTCATATCAAGTAATTTCCATCTTCGCCACATTAACTGTTTAAGAGTAGCACCTTGATTATGTAAAAATATTTCGTCTTGCTCTAAATCATCTTCAGTAAGACGTTTTCCTTTATTATTTGCTTTGTACCATATTTCTGCTTCATCATAATCATCTTTGAATTGTTTTGCGTATGAGGAAGAGTAGAAAGGAAAGAAAAATGCTTTGTACTTCGACTCACCTTTATATGCGTTCATGAAGAGTGTTTGATAGGAGTTGAAACCGTTTGAAGTAGTTTCAATTACTAATTTTGATGTTTTACTCTTTGCCAATGCTTGTTCTGCTGATAATAATATTGAATCTTGATTCTCATAGAATGCAAATTCTGATAAAAGAATGTATTCATGTAGTTCCACGCCCCACATCTTTACCTCCTGCGGTTGCAAGTGTAATAGATGAGCCATTATCAAATTTCAATTGGTTACGGTTGTTTTGTGTATCTTTTGGAAACTTAAATTTGTCATGTGGAAGGTCATCATACATCATTTTTAATTTGTCAAATAATGATGTTGATGATTCTTGTTTATAGGAAACTATCATATAATTTGTTCGTGGTCTGTTCATTGCCATCCATAAACACAAAGCCAATGACATTGTACTAAAACCAATTTGCCTTGCCTTTGCAATTACATTAAAACGTCCCATTTCATTAATGAATTTCTTTTGTTGGTCATTAACTACAAAAGGTATGTAATCACCTGTGTTAGTCGTGATTTTGACGAAATTTTCAAGCCATAAAACAGGGTCATGGTTAATCAATTCTAGTTTTTCTTTTGTTGTTAATTTTTTACTCATATTACACCATCAACCCATCTTCATCTTCTCCATCTTCATTAGAGATGGTTTCGAATCCTTTCACAATAGAATTGATTTCCTTGTACAGTTTAAGGAATGTACCAATGGCTTTGTCGTCACCATCAACTGCCTTCTCTCTTACTGCATCATACATCAATCTAATATCATCAATCATTAACGATTGTAAATACAGTGCCACCAAATTTGCATACTCTGGTGTCTTTTCCCAATTTGTAAAACCATTCATAGTTTTTCTGCCAACTGAAACAAGAAATTCTTCTTCATTTTTGGGCTGAATAGTTTGATTGAATCTTGTATCTGGGAATTTATAATTAAAATACATTCGATTCTCTTTTGTAATCTTCTTTAATGCTTCTTTTAACGTCATTTCATTTAACCTCTTTCTTACATATCATCAAAGAAATTTTCTTCTTCGATTCTTTTTGGCTTATATGATGTTGTCCATTCTTCATATACTTCAAAATCTTTCATGTGAATTTCCATCATTCTATGTGTTCTTTGTTGATTTTCTAAGTGTTCTTGATACTGGCTTTCAAGTTTTTCTCTAATCCATGATTGACCTGCTTTTTCAAGAATTTCAAATTTCTTTTCGCCTGCTTTTTTAACATAGTCGCAAGTTGTTTCTTTCCACGCTTTGTAACCCTTAAATTCAAAACGCTTTGTTTTGTCAAAGATTTGTCCAAAAACAACATCATCAAATTTAACCAATAAATCGGTTACCTTTTCTTTCTCTCTTTCAAGGAAGGATAAGTTTTTATTTGTTGCTTCAGTTTCTTTTAAATTCGTCTTAACAGACATACTTTTTACATATTGGTTTGTTTCTTGTTTCCATTGTCCAGTTTCATCTAGATATCTTTTACCAGAAACCTTTGTTAGAAATGTACAATCGTTAATGATTTCCCTTGTTCGTGTCATACCTAATTCCAGTACTTCACACCATTCTTTGTCGCAAATAGGATATTCGAATTGTGCGTTATTTCTCCAATTATGATAAGCCATAACTGTTAGGTGATAATCATCTCCTCCTGCTAGATTGTATTCACTGGATTTAATTGGCGTAAAACCTTTGAATTTGAATGGATTCTGTTTCCAATCAACTTTCCCCTCTGCTGTCACTTTCTTCATTTCATCGTTTATTTCAATTGCTAGCGCATTCTTTTTTACATCACCGTCGAAAGATAAAGTTATATAACCTTTATCTCTTAAACCTTCCAATGCTTTTCCTGCTCTTGCATTGTCTCGACTTGCTTTTGAAGTTACCCATTCCAAATCCTCTACAATGATTGTCACGTGTGTTCTGATATTCATTGTGCCAACATTCTTCATAAATTGAAGATAAGCAAACACCTTTAACTCATCGTTGTTTAATTTGTACTCTGTACCAAACCCAAACGCTACGTTTGGAATTTGGATATAATTATCTGTTGTCATTTTTAACATTTCTAATTACCCCTTTTATTTAAATTACCTTTAATGGATTACTTGTTCTTTAATCCTAATTTTTTGCCCCGCTCATTATACTCATCCAGAGCATTTAACAACTCCCCATCACGTTCAAATAGCCAAAATCGTTTATTTGTTGTGTCGTGGAATGCTGTGCAAATATATTTAATTCCTTTCTCATATCTCAAAAACTCATGTAAATTTGTTGAATAACAGAAAAAGTACTCTTTTTCTTGAAACATTCTAAATTCCTCCTTTTTAATTAACCTTTCGTTTACCTAAAACTTAATAAGAATCTATAAATTCTTTATACTTTTTTACTTTACCTTTATCCATCTCACAATCTCCTGTTTCATATCTGGAAAGAATAGATGGACTACAGCCAATATAATCTGCTAACTGGCGTAAACGTATTTTTTTCTTTCTACGTTCGATAATGTACATATCCTTAATGCTCATTGTGGTTAACCTCCTATTCCACTCACTTTTTTTACTTTTCATCAAAATAAATAAGGCAAGAGGAATTACCCTCTTACCTTATTAGATTTATGTATTTAATTAGTTAGTTACGCTTGTTTTAAGTTATAAACTGCAACTGCTTTTTTGCTTCCAACTTCAAGCGTTGCTTCTGCCACTACTTGACCTTTATCATTGTCACCAGTTTTACCTAATGCTTGGAATTGTGGTTGGCGTAAAAAAGCAACTTTAATAGCATTTACATCAAAAGCAACAATTTTATCTGCCGGCATATAACGGTCTAAGATAAAGTTAATTTTTCCGTATGAAGTATTTACAGAATCAACAGTGATACCGAAATCAGTAGTAACATGTTGGTAAGAGTAACGGTCTTTGTATAGTTCGTCAATTTGGTCTTTTAAGTCAGCACCAACTAATGCGTAAAATTCACCATTTTCATTTCCTGCTGTCCATAATTTCTTAACAAGTTCCTTAACTTCTTTTTCAGTTAATACATCTTTAGTAACACCGTTGACAACGTTACCTGCATCAACGAATTTTAAAAGTCCATCCATTTGACGTTTGCCACTTGCACCATCGTTTTTAACACCGTTGATAAGTTTATTCTCAATACCAATAGCAAGTTCAACTAAGCGGTCATTAATTTCTTGTGCGAATAAATCACCAACTGCTCCTGTTGATTGTGCTGTACCAGATACGCTAGTTGCTTTATAGAAAATTTCCATAACGTTGTTTAATTCTGCACGTCCAGATTGTACAAATTGTGTAGCATCTACACCTTCATCCACTGTAATGTCAGCAGTGCCATCAAGAGTTTTTTCTCTCCATGTGTGAAATTTTCCTTTTGAGTCAACATATAATCCTTTGCTCATAAGTAATGTGAAAAATGGAGTAGCGATAGGCGCTACTAATGCGATTTCATCAGTAAGATGAATATTTTCCTGTGTAGTTAATTTTTTAGAATCTAACATTCTTTTTTCCTCTTTCTTATATTAAAAATTTAATTTTTGACTAATCATAGATTTAGTGTCTTTGTTTTTCTTAGCAATGCTATAGCCGTCTACCTGTTTATGATTTGTCGGTTTATATCCATTCGCCAACTCTAGTTGACCAATGATTTCCTTTAATCTTGTAATTTGATTATTTAATGCTTCTGTATCATCGACAGAAACGTTAAAGAAGTCAGCGAAAACTTCAACGCCTTCTTCTTTTAAGGTTTGTGCAACCTCTCTTTTCCAAATAGATTCCAACTTTTGTTGAATTTTAATTTCATCATCAGTTAATTCTTTTGGTTTGTATTGTGACAACTCTTCAATCTGGTTATATAGCAAATCTACTTCTTCTTGTGAATAAGTTTTTTCTTCAACTACTTCTTCATTTTGTTGAGTTTCTTCAACATCTTTTGCCTGTTCTTGTTGTTCTTGGTTATTAATTTCTTGCATTTATATTTCTTCCTCTATTTAAAATTAAGAATAAAAAAGAAGGGTGTGGCTATCCACCCTTCTATAAAGGAGTACACTAATCGCTATCGTAAGAAAAGATGTAATTAGTTTTCCAAGGAGTTTTGCTTTTCACTCATACAATAAATTGAGTAAAGTTATAAAAAAATACCCCTCATTAATATAGTGTTTATGAAAGCACTTTTGTCGCTGTTTTGATACTTCGAATAAAATACCCCTCATATATTAGTGGTTTTCAAAGCACTTTTGCAACCATTTTATATTTTTCCAAAGTACCCTTCATATATTAGTGGCTTACAAGGGGGAAAAGTATGTATTTTATGTTTTAAGATTAATTCCCTCACTAATAATACCTTCAACTAAGTTGTTTTGTACGTGTTTTATGTTTTACCCCTCATATATTAGTGCTTTTGAAGGGCATTTTGTTAACCTTTTACGTTTAAGAAAGACCTTCTCATTAATAAAGTGTTTATGAAAGCACTTTTGCAACCATTTTATGTTTTATCCCTCATATATTAGTGCTTTTGAAGGGTATTTTGTATGTGTTTTTTATTTTGTGTATTTATCTCTCATTAATAAAGTGTTTATCAAGGCACTTTTGTTAACCTTTTGATACTTCAAATAAAATACCCCTCATTAATAATGCCTTTAACTAAGGTGTTTTTTCCGTATTTTGATAAAAAGTATTGACTTCGGTCGTCTGTCTTTCATCATGGAATGAGGGTACAGGACAACGGCTAGGGCATAGAATGACTACCTTACATTGCAAAAATAAGAAGGTTAATGCAACATAAAGCAGACGTTCATTGTCATTTCTCATGGTCTATCGGGTTAAGGAATCCGTATAGTAACACCTTGTTTGAACGTTAGATTTCCACCTACAACGAACTTTTAACATGTTATGCTTGTCCAACATGCTGAAAGATTTAGGGAAGGAATTGTACTGCGGACATATCCTTAATTATTCGTAACCTAATTTTATCTTTCTTATTCGTTGCTACCTGTACCGTAGTACACCAAGCAACCTTTACCAAACCGTTTATGGACGTTCTCTCCTAGACTATACTCAGCGCAAACAAGGAAACGCTTTTGTGAGTATACGCTTAACTTTATGACATCGGCTTAGCGAACCTGTTCAAGTGTTTAGCGTGGTGTTAGGTCATTCCCACGTTCGGAATTACCGTACACTCCACCAAAAAAAGGCATTACTGAAGAAACCTTGCATTCCTCGAATTTTTCCGATAAAATGAAGGTGCTAAATGTACGGTTTGTCCGTTATTTAGTTGGGAACAGTGGAGTTTTTCTCCCCTGTGGCTAGTTTTGAGAGTCGGTTTCTTGGCGGGAGCGACTCTTTTTCTTTTGGTTTAAACTTCAATAAAATTTAAAGGGTTATATTTATCATTTACATCATGCAGTGCATGACCATAAAGTTTTACATATCGCTCGGTCATTTGGAGCGTTTCATGTCTCATGAGTTTTTGTAAATTCAAAGAGTCCATTCCCATTTTTAAACACTTAGAAGCAAAATAACGTCTAAAAGCATGACAAGTTAGTCCTTCCATATTTAAATTCTTTTTTAAACGTTTGAATAAAGTAGAGATTGCTTCTGTAGTTAATTGTCGATTCCACTTATCTGGGAACACATATACAACTTCTTTCTCTTCTTCGAAATAAAATTCTAAAAATGTTTTATATTCCGCTAATTCTTTTTGCAATTTCCTTGTGTATGGAATAGTAGCAACGGTTCTCTTCTTCCCATAGGTCATAATTGTCCTATTCCTCATATCAATATCAGACCACTTTAAATTAACTAATTCTTCTCTTCTAAGCCCTGTAGAAATTAACAAGACAATTACCATTCGGTTTCTCATTAAAGCAAAATTCGTGCCTTTATAATGACCTCTATCAAAGTGTTCAAGAACACTCTTCACTTGCTCATCTGTTAAAACATCTGTTATGGTATCTTCTTTACTAAATTTAATTTTTTTGAATGGATTATCTTCAACTATCCCTTCCTCTTCTAGGTACTTAAAATACACCTTTAATGTTCGATTCTTTTCATTTATTGTAGATATACTATTTTTCAAATCATGCTTACAATAAATTAAAAATTCTTTTGCAACTTTTGACGTAACTTTATCAGTATCAAATATCCCTTTATTTACACAAAAGGACTCAAACCTTTTCAAAATTCCTTTATAAGATTTCAAAGTATGTTTACTTAAATTACGTAATTCCCTGTCATCCAAAAATTCTTGCATTGCAATTTTATACAACAAAAAAACCTCACCCTTTCTTCCTTTCGGAAAAAAGAATGAGGTTTATTTATTGGGCTAATATTTAATAACTTGTCCTAAGCGAACCAATTATGTTTTAGCCCTTCAAATGCCTTTATACTATGAATTACGAGGTGGACGTTTTCCGAAGTATTGGTAGTAATCTGTACGGATAAATCCGTTAAACAGTTTACGTTTCTTCGATGCATCTTTTCCGTAGCACTTCTCAAACGCTTCGTAACTTGTTAATACATACGCCGACCATGTGTCTAATGGACGGAATACTTGTCCCATTTCTTTATACAGTTGTTCAACAAGTGCTTTTTCACTTAAACGTTCTCCGTATGGAGGATTCGTTACAACATAGCCATAATCCTCTTTTGTTGTGAAATCTTTTACTTGCATTTGTTTAAATGTAATTAAATCGCCTAAACCGACTTCTTCTGCATTATCTTGAGCAACACGGATCATACGATGATCAATATCTGATCCAATGATTTGCAATGGTTGATCATAGTTCGCTAAATCTTCTGCTTCTTGACGAGCTTCACGCCAGTTTTGTTTACCAACCCAGCCCCACTCATCCGATGCAAAACCACGGTTAAAACCTGGTGCGATATTTTGTCCAATTAATGCTGCTTCAATCGGAATTGTACCTGATCCACAGAAAGGATCCACGAAAGGACGATCTGGCTTCCAGTTTGTTAATTTAATTAAAGACGCAGCTAATGTTTCTTTTAAAGGAGCTTCCCCTTGATCCACACGATATCCACGTTTATGAAGTCCAACACCGCTCGCATCGATTGTTAATGTTGCGATATCTTTTAACATTGCAATCTCAATACGGAATAACGGGCCATCTTCTTCAAACCAAGTTGTACGTTTATATGTTGTTTTTAATTTTTCAACAACAGCCTTCTTAACGATACGTTGGCAATCCGAAACACTGAATAACTCAGATTTTAAAGATTTACCGATAACAGGGAACTCACCGTTCTCTGGAATATAATCTCCCCAGTTTAATGCTTTCGTTTTCTCAAACAGCTCATCAAATGTTGTCGCTTTAAATTCGCCAACTTTAATTTTCACACGGTCCGCAGTACGTAACCATAAATTCGTGCGACAAATCGCCTTTTCATCTGCTTCAAATGTTACTTTGCTGTTTTCTACTTGGCATTCATAACCTAGATCACGAACTTCTCGGGCAACTAAAGCTTCAATACCCATTGCCGCTGTTGCGATTAAAGTAACTTTTCCCATTTGCATTCACCTCTTATGTATATTCAAACAATAATTAATAGCCATTTATCCTATTAATTATTACATTTTACGAAGAATTTTCTCATTAACCATTTTAACTCATAATTTATAACTTCATACAAATAAAAAGCCCTCCTCTAACAAAGGAGAGCTGAGTTATTTCATAGTTGGTTCATAACGTTCTGTAAGCCATGTTCTGTTCCTTTGTACTGCAAACGGCCCACGCCTCGTACTCCGGTGGCAATCATCTATCTACAGGTTATACAACCTGTCCTTTCCCATCGTTCATTTCCTTGGAAAAGATTCCCCTACCATTATTTGGGTTTCTCGCTCGTGGGGTTTACCTCGTTCCACTCCTATCATTTCTTCAAGGACTTCGTCACTGTGGCACTTTAAAGGTAGTCAAACCATATCCGAAAGGACTTAGGTTTTTTCCCTGCCGTTAAACCAGCCTTACAGCCAGAATACCCTAGCTTATGAATTGGCTAGGCACGAACACTACAGCCATCTCAGGCCGTGCGAGCATGGACTTTCCTCTACAACGTTGGCGTTGCAGCGATTACCCAAACGTTATGACATCCATTAGTATAGTGGAAACAAAAAGATTTTGCAATGTTTTTTTCTATGTAAAATGCTGTAACCTTTTTATCACCAGAAATTATTCGTATAACTTACTTCCAAATACAGCTTTTTCTAAATTCGATAGACGTTTTAAAATGTCCGTATTCGTGTTGTTATATACTGGTTGTGCAACTGGTGTTTGTACAACTGGTTGTTGTGGAACTTGCGTTGCTGCTAGCTTTTGTTCTTCTAGTTCACGCTTTAAACGAGCATTTTGTTGCTTTAATTGCTCAAATTCCTTGTGAAAAGCTTCGTAATCTTTAATGATCATATCAAGAAACTTGTCTACTTCTTCTTGTTGATAACCTCTCATACCTGTTTTAAATTCTTTTTCTAAAATATCTTTTGCCGTTAATTTAATTTTATCCGAAATCATTTTCTTCACCTCAAATTTTTGCCAAAACTTTCATTAACTAAATTTTTTCAGAAACAATGCTTTTTGTCAATCATATATACGAGTACTATATTACATATTACTCAGCATTATTCCACTGTTCCTCTTCTATTATATCTTGTAAATCGGAAAAAAGAATGAAATAACTGTGATAATTTTCTATTTCTCCTTTTTTCTTTGCCGCTTCTACAATATATTTAGGACTCCCTGGTTTTTCTTCATCATATACAGCTAAAAGTGCATCACTTTTTTCAATAAAAAATTGATTTTTTAATTTAAATTGCTCTGGGCTTTCGTACTTTCGTTTTGTGATACTATCAACATGGTCTGCTTGAGAGAGAATAAATTCGTAATATTCACGGTTATCTTCCTTCCAACCTTCTTCTTGTTCTAAAAATGGAGTAAATACCGCTAATTTTAAATCTGGATATTCTACTTGTATTTCAAAAACAACTTCAGCAGCCCATAATTCTACACCTAACTGGCCACTTATTATAACCCACTCTAACCCATCTTCTACAAAAGCAGTTAATTTACGACGCAGCGCCTTTTTTATACATTCTACTCCTGGATGATCATTTTTAAATATTCCAAGTTCAAATGGCTTATAGCCTGTTACTGCAATAACTTTCATATCAACACTCCAATTACAAAAAAAGAACTAGCATTTCGCTAGTTCTAACATATCATTTACTTTTTAAATATTCCACCAACGTTTGGTCCAATATTCGGACCTACTGGTGATACATTGTTTGGTAAAAATGGTGATACATTTGGTCCTGGTCCAAACGGCGATACATTCGGTCCTGGTCCGAATGGGGATATTTGATGACCGTGGTGGTGGTGATGACCATGGCCACATGGTCCACATCCGCCGAATCCTGGATCGATTGGGTCCACAACATTTACATTTGAATTTGTTTGCGGGAAGAAGTTTTGGTTTTTAATTTGTTGATGATGTACATGTGTTGTATGCGTCGGGAAAATGTGTGGCACCACCGTTGTTGAAAAAGAATGTGTTACGCATTGTTTCGTCGGATGAATGACAGGAGCAGTTGTACAAATAGGTCCTGTAGGCTTATGCCCTCCAAAGCAAGGATGACAATGATGCATAGTTTTTCTCTCCTCTCTCATAAAAAAAATCTGATTACACTTTACAGTATGAGAAAAGAGGGTAAGCCGCTTGTTATATATACCCATTTATTCTAAGGAAATTTGTCTAGTCTTTGATTTTCTATCCAATGCTTTTTATAGACAAACCTTCGACATTACTTACCAAAAAAGCCTCCCACTTGCTTTACAATACCTGTCACTTGATTCATCGCATTCATCATTTGTCCAGCTGTATTCATCATTTTATTTACATCATAGTTACCATCTGAATTTTTAAATTGGGAAACAAAACTAGAAAATTGACTTGGTTGCTGCTGTTGCTTTTGTTTATTTTGTGTCGGATACGGTTGTTTTGGTGGATAAAACATCGCTTGTTGATTGCCATAGGGAGATGGTGGTGGCATATAGTATTGTGAATTTATATAAGGTTGCGGTTGTTGATTCATATACGGTTGCTGCGGTTGATTCATAAACGATACTTCAAATGGCTGGTAATAATTTTGATTTCCATAATGAGGCTCGAAAGGATACATATTATAACGTAAATATGTATCCGTATTATATTGGTACATATTTTGCTGTGCATATGGATTAGATTGCTGATATACGTTAGATTGTTGAAACATGCATTCTCTCCTCCTTCACATAAGTTTCTACATATATAATATGTACTTGTAAAATAATTTGTGTGACGGAGTATCTGTCTATTTTTGTCGGAAGTTTAAATTTTTAAAAAATTATAAAAGAAAACCCTTCCATGCTATGATAAAAAAGAAGAAGATTCTCATGGGGGAGGAATCAACATGGTATTAGGGGATTTAAAACAAGCGTTTTCTCAAAAAAAGGGGTATTACACAGAGAATGTAAATGAATTGTTAGACTTTGCGAGACATTGGTATCTCGAAGGGAAAATATGTATTTCAGATTACCGAACAGTAATAAAAGAACTGGAAATAAACGGGGCAACAAAACCTACAACAGTGACAGAAGCATAAAAAACAAGAGGGTTTTCCCTCTTGTTACTTACATTGCTCAATTATATTTTGCAAAGTATACGAAATGGCTTGATGCGTTTCAAAGAATCGCTTACCTTTACCTTTATTTACAAAGCATTGCAACACATTTGTTTGTAAATTATCGTACACTTGATCAATTTGCTGTACATGTATATACTTCGGTTTTTCTTCCTTAATCCATTCATAAGCTAATTCTTTCCACACTTTTAATTCCTCATCTACCATATCTACAAACGGTTTCATATCCTTGTAAAAATCGTATTCAATCATTTCTCTTTTTTTCACATTCGCTTCATTATTATGTTGCATAAGTTTTTCCGAAGACTGTATTAATGCTTCATACTTCATTTTATTCCCACCTTATTATGCACTCACTACGACGTTTTGAAATGCCTTCACCCAATTCCCTTTTTCTTCGTGATGCACTAATTTATTTTCCATATGCTCAATATGCATTTCTGTTATTTCTATCTTGTTGCGTATTTTTTCACTCTTATCCTTTAATGCATGATTCATTCTAATCCCTATATTCATTTCCAGCAAATCGAGAGAACTTAACATTTGATCCATTGTTTTCATTACATCTTCCTTCTGAACCATCGCCATATACAAAACGCCTCCTTCTTTGCTTTTCCTTTGTCATGTAATTTCGCCGAATGATTCTTCACTCCTGCCCACATGACAAAACTAGTTGTTATTCGTCAAAGAAATCATTTTGTATGTCATTTATAGAAATGGTAACAATACAAAAAGGAGGTGCATGAAAATGGCAAAGAACAAAAACGAAAAAAAGAAAAAACAAAATAAACAAAATAAACCCGAAACTGGAAATCCAAAATTAGATGGTCCAAACTTCCCTGCTACATAAAGTGAAACTTCTTTAATCTCTTATATTCATTACGTTTTGAGATTAAATGTTTACCACGCATAGTAGGGTTACTTCACATTAAGAAGTCCCGTCTTCATTTATGAAGACGGGACTTCTTTTTTATTATATCACGAACTCATCCATCCTTTTAACAAAACGATTTACGGTGGAAGCAATATAGATTTGCTCCCTCTTTCTTTTATACCATTCTGTTATATCAACTTCACCCGTATACTCTTCTCGTAAAAATAGTTCATTTATTTCCGTATCTCTACAAAACCAATCTCTCATACTTATTTCATCATGTGCAACAGCAGGATAAACTTCTCTAAGAGCTGGTGTACAAGATTTTCTAGCTTCACTTACATAACATTCATAATCTGTTCTTGATCCTGTGTGTATCGTTTGCGATGCAAATCTATGGAATAAACTTTTGTAATTCGGATGGAACAGTAACGCTGCTAATTTCTTTCCTAGTTCTATACGCTTCTGTAACGTTTCAAATTGATAAACTGAAAAACCATACACCTTCCCTTCAACGGTTGGGAATATAACGGCACTAATATGAAGCATTTCTTGTAATTTAAAAAGGGCTGTATGGAATACATGTTTTTTAAAGTATGCATTCTCAATAACTGGTTTTTGAATTTTATTTTGTTCATTTATAATAAGCGCTGTCATAAGTCTATTTATATCTTTTTTCTCCCAAAAATATATCCATTCTTTTTCCATAAAAATGGATACGTTAAAATATTGTAACAAATGGAATAGTGGGATCTGCCTCCTCTTACTTTCTTCGTATAACAACAGCTGAGGAAATGCATCTAAAAAAATAATCCAATTTGCTTCTTCGTAAGTTAAAAACAAATGTTTTTTTACTGTTTGAGGTAAAACAGTAGCATAATATCTCCCTTCTAAATCAGTCATATTCCATCCTGCATTTCTTGAGACCATACTTGCTAAAAAAGCCCACCTAATCTCACTATTTCTTACATAATATTCTTGATAACACTCTGTTCGAGAAATGTTGTCCATATTAGCTATTTCTATTTCCCTCTTAATGTTGTAAACGATTGTTTTTTCCTCTTCTGTACAGACCATCATCTTTTTACGATATTGCTTGATTTTTTCATAATCATTCCATGTAAACATAAAGAAGTCCTCATACCTTTCTGCAAAAAGGTCACATCTTTTTTCATTTTTTGTTATAATCACCTTTGTAAGTAATTCTTAGCAAGTTGGGAGTGGACACACTATGACCATTCGTTACCCAAATGGAAAACGGTACAATCAAGCTTCACAACCTCATAAAACACCAATTAAAAAACATACTTACAGTAATAGAGGTATGTCCCTTGAAGAGGAATTGAATGAAACGAATGAATATTACTTAACCCATAATATTGCATGCGTACATAAAAAACCTACACCTCTTCAAATTGTAAAAGTGGATTACCCCGCTCGAAGTGCTGCAGTGGTAAAAGAAGCGTATTTTAAACAACCTTCTACAACAGATTACAACGGTGTATATAAAGGGAAATACATCGATTTTGAAGCGAAAGAAACAAAAAATAAAACGAGTTTTCCACTTCAAAACTTCCACCTTCATCAAATTGAGCATATGAAGCAAGTAATCGCTCATAATGGAATTGCATTTGTTATTATTAAATTTACACTTTTTGATGAACTTTATTTATTAGATGCAAAACATATTATTGCATTTTGGAATCGTCAAAATACAGGTGGAAGAAAATCGATTACGAAAGAAGAAATAGAAGAGCATGGATCCTTATTATCATGCGGTTATCACCCTCGGATTGATTATATCCGTGTACTAGACACGGTTTATTTTTCGTGATAGAGTCATCACTAAGGCTCTTTTTTCGACTTTTGGGGAGAGAATGAAAGGTAGGAGAAAGTATAATGTCAGATAATTATCGTTCTCGTACAGAACGAAATCATGTAAAAAATCAAAAGCAAGAAACAAATACAGAGAAAAAACCAAAGAAAAAAGGCTCCTTTTTTAAAAAATTCCTTATAGGTTGTCTACTTCTTGGTATCGTTGGTCTTGTAGCTGGCGTGTCCGCTTTCTTTGTTATGGTGAAGGATGCTCCAAAATTAGACAAATCAAAACTTGTCAACCCTTTATCAACAAAGTTTCTTGATAAGAACGGGAACTTTTTCTATGAATACGGTGCTGAAAAACGAACCCACGTTACGTATGATCAAATTCCAAAAGTAGTTGAAAATGCATTCCTTGCAACTGAGGATTCACGTTTCTATGATCATAATGGAATTGATTTTAAACGAACTACAAAAGCAGTTATGGAAAATGTCACTGGGGGATTCGGATCTCAAGGTGGTAGTACGATTACACAACAAGTAGTCAAAAACTATTTTCTAACGATGGACAAAACTGCAAAGAGAAAAGTGCAAGAATGGTACCTATCTTACAAATTAGAGCAACAATACTCTAAACATGAAATTTTAGAAATGTATTTAAATAAGATTAACTTAGGTAACCGTTCGTACGGTATTGCAACAGCAGCAAAAAAATATTATGACAAAGATTTAAAAGACTTACAGTTACATGAAGCTGCAATGCTTGCAGGTTTACCCCAAGGTCCTAATATTTATGATCCTACAAAAAAAGACAACGTTGAAAGAGCTACACAACGTCGAAACGTCGTATTATCATTAATGAATCGACATGGTTATATAACAAAAGCTGAGATGGATAACGCAACGAAAATCCCTGTAACTGAAGGTCTTCAACCATCTTCAGAAGTAACGGAGATGAAGTATCAAGCATTTTTAGATGCTGTTGTAAAAGAAGTTGAAAAAGAATATCCCGATGTAAATATCGGTTCAGATGGTTTAACGATTCATACAACACTTGATCAAGATGCGCAAGATTATGCTGATAAAATTATGGATGGCAATCTTATTAAGTATCCGAACGATCAATTCCAAGGATCATTCGTATTTATGGATACACAATCTGGAGAAGTTCGAGCAATTGGAGCTGGGCGTAAAGAAAGTAAGTCTACTTTCAAAGGTCATAATATGGCCACTGATTTAAAACGCCAAGTTGGTTCAACAATGAAACCAATTTTCGACTACGGTCCAGCAATTGAGAATTTACAATGGTCTACATACCATCAATTAAATGACTCAGAATATACGTATTCCGATGGTAAAAAAATACGAAATGCAACAAATAGTTACAAAGGTGACGTTTCACTACGTGAAGCTTTGAAAAAATCATTAAACATTCCCGCTTTAAAGACAGCTCAAGCGGTTGGTCTTCCTAAGTCACAAGCGTTTGCTGAAGGTTTAGGTATGACATTTAAAGACGGCAAAACATATGAATCAACAGCAATTGGTAGTAACGATAGTTCTCCATTACAAGTAGCAGGTGCATATGCAGCCTTTGGTAACGGTGGGAACTACAATAAACCGCACTTCGTAAAAGAAGTTATCTTCCCAGATGGGAAAAAGAAAAGTTTTAAACCGAAAGAACAACGTGCGATGCAAGACTACACAGCTTACATGGTGACTGACGTTCTTCGTGACGTAGTAAAACCTGGTTCTGGTGGTACGGGTCCAACAGCATACGTTTCAGGTGTTGATGTTGCCGGTAAAACAGGAACACAAAACTTTGATGCAGACGTTATAAAAGAATATGGTATTCCAGCTGATGCAAACAGAGATAGCTGGTTCGCTGGATATACACCGCAATATACAATGGCAGTATGGACTGGGTACGAAAAAAATGGCCCAGAAAACTACATTAGTGATCGTTATACTAGAATTGCACAGCAAATGTTCCAAGTAATGATGAGTAAATTCGCTACAGATAAAACTCGTTTCGAACGCCCTTCTTCTGTACAAGAATTAAATGGTGAATTGTACGTAAAAGGCGCTAAAAAGGATGCAGTGAAACAAATTAAAGTAGATGCACCTAGTGGTCTTAATGTCACTTTCGATGGCGCTAGCACAGTTACACTAAACTGGTCTGGACCAGCAGAAGTTGATGCGTATGCCGCAAGCTATAAAGCGACTGACGGTTCAAGTGGTAGTTTATCAATAAAAGGTACGACAGCTACTCTTGGTGGTATTAAACCAGGCGTTACTTACAGCTTCTCTGTAGTAGCGAAAAAAGGTACTGGAACAAGCCCTGCCGTTGGTGCATCCTTCACTGCGCCTGGAGGAACTCCAGACGCGAAGAAAGCTGAAGATGAGGCTGCTAAGAAGAAGGCTGAAGAAGAAGCTAAGAAAAAAGCTGATGAGGAAGCTCAGAAAAAGGCCAATGAAGACAAATTAAAACAAGAAGAAGCTACTAAAAAAGCTGAAGAAGAAGCTCAGAAACAACAAGAACAACAACGTAAACAACAAGAAGAAGCTCAAAAGAAAGCTGAAGAGGAAGCTAGAAAAAAAGCTGAAGAAGAAGCTAAAAAACAACAAGAACAACAACGTAAACAGCAAGAAGAGGCTCAAAAGAAAGCTGAAGAGGAAGCTAGAAAAAAAGCTGAAGAAGAAGCTAAGAAACAACAAGAGCAACAACAACAACAAAATACCGGCGAAGATACACCTCACGCAGACGGAAATGTTGTTACAACAGAGTCTTAATACAAAAAAAGAAGTCCTTTCTCTTAACGAGAATAGGACTTCTTTTTTGTTATCATTTTCTTTACATATAGTTTTTCTATTTCAATATACAACTGCGCTAACTGAATATAAGAATGATAATTATTCGGTTTCTTTATAATGAACGAATATCGCTCTATAAAATTAACTGGTTGCACTTCCAATTCACTCGTAAAATCTTCTATTTTATTCAAACTATGAACAGGTTGCTCATTTAGCCAATATACAATTGATAATAAATGTGCTGCAAAAAGAATCATCGGACCTTCAGCTTCTTGTTTCTTTCTGTTTCGAAATAAAGTAGCAATGTCCTCATGCTTATTTTTCCATACATTCAACATTACCGGAATACTGTTTTCAATTTCATTCCACGGCTCATATTGTCTTTCCATATCATATATAAAATAAGTCTTTTGTATTGTTTCTTCAAATGACTGTTCTGTATAATACGCAATCGAATTTATACTTTCTTTAAAAAATGGTAAGCACCGAAATTCTCTCGGTATTTCTATCACTCGCTCCATCCTTTATTTCCCCTTCATTCGCTTCTTTCCTTCTCGGCATACTTCTAGTAAAGGGCACTCTTCACATTGTGGTCGCTGCGCTTTACAGTGATAACGTCCAAAGAAAATCATACGGTGATGTGTAACGCTCCATTCATCCATCGGAATTTTCTTCATTAATGTCTTTTCTACTTCTAACACCGAATCTTTCCATCTACAAATCGCTAACCGTTTACTCACTCTCTCTACATGCGTATCAACAGCAATTGCCGGAATACCAAACGCTACCGAAACAACTACGTTTGCTGTTTTCCGACCTACACCTGGTAACTTCGTAAGCTCATCTCGATCTTTCGGCACTTCCCCATTGTAATCATCTAATAACATTCTGCACAATTTTTGAATGTTTTTTGCTTTATTTCTATACAAACCAATAGAACGTATATCTTGTTGTAATTCTTCTAGCGAAACACTTAAATAATCTTCTGGTGTTTTATATTTTTGAAATAAATTTTTCGTCACTTTATTTACAAGTGCATCTGTACATTGTGCAGATAATGCTACCGCGATTACTAGTTCAAATGGATTATCATGAATTAATTCACAATGTGCTTCTGGGTACATATCCGCCATTGCGTCTAAACAATAGCGAATTTGCGTTTTATTTAACATATACTTCCTCCTACATTACTGCTCCAACCAATTATAAAAAGGCACTTTTCCAGTAAATTTCGTCTCTTGTTTTGTCGTTTGCTGCGTTCGTTGTTGATTTGCTCTAAACTTTCGTCCTTGGTTTTGGGCTTGATCTACTGTTTTAATACCATTCTTTTTCCATTCAAATAAAATACGATCAATATATCGGAAATTAAGCTTACCACTCATTACAGCTTCCCTGAGGGCCGCTTGAATTAAATTCGGATGATGTTGATCTTGATCTTCCCACATTCCCAACGTTTCACATTCAAATGGAGAAAGTGGTCTTCCAAATTCTTTTTCAAATACTGTATATAAATTTACTTGCAATTGCTTTATTTCTTTTTGTTCTTCCTCTATTGATTCATTCATTAAGAAATGCAATATTTTTTCCCATAGCGGTTGTAAAGAATAACTTTCACACATCATCGCTTCTGATTTTTGTCCACCTTCTAGTGATAAAAAACCTTTTTGAATCAATGCCTGAATTACTTCCATACATTTCATTTCGGTAATCGTCATCCGTTCTGAAATCTCTGACGGAGTCGGAAATGAATTGCCCGATTCTAAAAATGTATGTACATGAAGTACAACCATAAATTCTGTTTCATTTAACCCTAATTTTTTATAATGCATCATAAGTAATTTTGGAATTGCAATGCTTCCCTGTTCAAACCATTGTAACATCATTTTCTTTTTCATCACCAAACACCTCGCTCTCTAGTATAACACACCTTTTGCTATTTCTTTTTGCCACAATTCGTCAAAAAAACCTCCCTATTATGTAGGAAGGTTTTTGTATTACATTAATAAAATATACAATTAAGCTTGCACTTTACTTTTCATAAACGTGTGAATACGTTCTAATGCTTTCTCCACTTGTTCAAGAGATGTCGCATATGATAAACGAACGTTATTTGGAGCACCAAATCCTGTACCTGGTACAAGAGCTACTTTTTCCTCTTCTAATAGAGCTTTTGCCCAATCATCAACAGTTTCGTATCCTGATAAAGCTACTGCTTCTTTTACATTAGGGAATAAGTAAAATGCACCTTGTGGTTTAATGCAAGTAAAGCCAGGGATTTGAATTAATTTATCATAAATAATGTTTAATCTCTCTTCAAATGCTTGACGCATTGTTTCTACAGGTTCTTGTGAGCCTGCATATGCCGCGATTGCGCCGTATTGAGCGATTGAAGTAGGGTTTGACGTACTATGACTCGCTAAGTTCGTCATCGCTTTAATAAGCTGCTTATTTCCTGCTGCATATCCAATACGCCATCCTGTCATAGAATGAGATTTAGATACACCATTAATAATAAGTGTTTGTTCTTTTAATGCATTAGAAAGCTGGGCAACCGAAGTATATTCTGCTCCACCATAAATTAATTTCTCATAAATTTCATCTGAAACGATTAAAATATTGTGTTCTAAACATACTTCTCCAAGCTGTTGTAATTCTTCTTTGCTGTAAATCATTCCTGTTGGATTGCTCGGTGAATTAATAATAACTGCTTTCGTTTTCTCTGTAATTGCCTCACGCAGCTGCTTCGCTGTAATTTTGTATTCATTATCTTCAAGGCCTTCTACATAAACTGGCTTACCACCAGCAAGCTTTACTTGTTCCGGATAACTTACCCAGTATGGCGTAGGGATGATAACTTCATCACCTTCATCAAGTAGTACTTGGAATAATGTATATAATGCATGCTTTGCGCCGTTACATACAATAATTTCAGACGGATCATACGCAATTCCTTGATCACGAGTAAACTTCTTCACAATTTCTTGTTTTAACGCTTGTAACCCACCTGTTGGTGTATATTTCGTATGTCCTTCTAACATCGCTTTATGTGCAGCATCCATAATATGTTCTGGCGTATTAAAGTCAGGTTCTCCTGCTCCTAATCCAATTACATCATGACCTTCTGCTTTTAATGCTTGTGCCTTTGCTGTAATTTCTAAAGTTGCAGATGGTGTTAAAGCAGCTACTCGCTTTGCTAATTTCATTTGTAGTTCCCCCTACATCTATTTTTCAATGCTGTATCGTCGTAAAAACTGCCCATCTTTAAATGCAAGATAGTAATAACTATAACGATTTTCATCATCAATATATGTAACTTCCCATAATGGTATATTGTTTTCAAAGCCTAATTTTATTTTTAAAATTTCTTTAGGCTTACTTTTGTGCTCTTTACTGTCATCTCCGACTTGTTCAATCGTTCTTTGTAAAGCCTCTTTTTCAGAAATACCTTCACTCTTTTTCCTTACTATAGTTTCCCCTTTTTTCTCAGGCACCCAAACGATAAGTTGTTCTCCTTTTTCATCTGTACCTTGTACGACAGTATATGAAGATTCTCCGTTATAATAATCCACAGATTTTACTTTTACAAGCTTTGCTTTTTCTTTTGCAATTTCTACAGATTTTGCCTCTTTAGGGATTTTCTTTTCCATTGCTTTATTATAAACATACGCCCCATATATTCCGCTAGCAACGATTACGATAACGATTGCAAAGATCCACTTTTTCATTGTATCACTACGTTCTGTAAATCGTAAATACAGCTGTTTCTTTATCTTTTTCGTCTAATGCTAATCCGAACATGAGGTCCTGCTCTTTTAACGTACGATTCAAACTATCAACGATTTTATACAAGTCAGACGAATATTTAATACGCGTCGTTGATAGGACTTCGATTTTCTTATCCATGAAAAAACTCCTCCGTTACACAAAAATTTCTAATTATAGAAGAACGCAATGCGGTTACAATAAGAGTACATTCTTTACAACCCCTGCTTCATCACCCATCTATTATAGCAGGACATGTACAGCAAAAAAAGGTTTCAAGTCGAAAACCGATACATTTTGTATACAAGAAGTAAGAAAAATAAAATTCCTCCTACCCACATTTTTTACGCCTGAAGTTTACATGCACTTCAGGCGTATTTTTCCTTCCAATTTTATTCAATTGGCCGTTCCTTTAATTGTTCTAACAATTCTTCTAGAGGGCCTTCATAAAGCGGAACAGTTGGAATTGATTGTAAAAAACGTTTTCCATAGGAAGCGCTTGTCAAACGACGATCTAGTACAAACACCGTTCCGGTATCTGTACTTGTTCTAATAAGACGACCAAATCCTTGTTTGAAACGCAGTATTGCTTGCGGGAGTGCTAACTTAGCGAATACGTCCTCTCCTTGATTTTTTAACCACTCTCCTTTTGCTTCCATCATCGGTTGATGAGGAGGCGTAAAGGGAAGACGGACAATAACAAGACAACTAAGGGCATCTCCAGGTATATCTATCCCTTCCCAAAAACTACTTGTTCCTAATAAAATTGATTTATCGAACTCTTGAAACTTACGAATGAGACGACTTCTGCTCTTATTATTCACACTTTGCGTTAATAATAAATAGCCTTCTAATTCCTCATCATTTTTCAAATTCGTATATGCTTCTTTCAACATTTCATACGAAGTGAACAAAACAAGCATTCTACCTTCTGTAGCTTTCGCTATTTTTGCAATATGAGCCGACACAGATTCAATATATTCTTCATTACTTGCTTGCTTAATAAAGGGCACATCCGTTGAAACCATTAATTTCATCTGTTCTTCAAAATGGAATGGTGATGGGACCTGTAATGTATTTGGAGCAAAATCATGTAAGCCTAGCTCTTCTTTTATATAGTCAAATGAATCGTTTACTGTTAGCGTTGCTGATGTGAAAATAACACTCTTTTTCTCTGTTAAAAATTCATCAGCAAATCTTTCACCAATATGAACAGGTTGCCCATATAAAACAGTTGAATGAATGGTTCCCTTCGTTTCAGTTTCCATCCATGTCACATATGAATTTTTTTCTAAAATGAGTACTTGTAAAGATTGCGCCATCTTTCTCAACAACTCAATTAAATGCATAAATTCACCTGTAACAACATGCATTTCCCATTCTAATTTACTTTGCAATATATCAACTTGCTTCTCAAGTGTAGAGAGTAATTTCCTTATATCATATACAAAGCGATTTGTTAACTCGGTAATACTATCCCATAACTTACCTTTCTCTACTTCCGTGTTATATCGATAAATGAGTGGCATATTGCTGATCCCTTGTTCCTGCTTTGTTTGTTTAAAGATGAATGCACGTAACATTTGGAATAGCTCATCCGCATCAAATTTCAATTCCTTCAAACTATGACTTACCATGCGGAAAGTAGAACGGGAGGCTTGCTCTGATTTTTTCATCATTTTATATACTTTAGAAAGTACATCATCTGTTTCTAGCGTACCAAGACGAGATAAAACTAGCTGGAAATACATACAGGAGAACTGTTCACCTAATGTTCTACTCGCTGCTTCCTCGATATGATGAGCCTCATCAAAAATAATATGCTCACATGAAGCAAACAGTGGTTCTTCACTTGAAAAATCTTGAAATAATAACGCATGATTTGTAATAACGATATCTGCAAATAATGCTCTATTCTTTGCTCGTTGATAAAAACAACGACTAAACCAGTTGCTTTGCATCCCACCCGGACTATGTACATCACTACAAATCCGGTTCCAAAGTAACTTTCCGCCCTCAGGAATATTTAATTCATCACGATCGCCCGTTTCCGTTTGCAATAACCACACTAAAATTTTTGCCTTCGTGAGCGCCATATCATAATTCTTCTCTTCTTCTTGCAAAGCATATTCAAATTTATGTAGACAAAGATAATGCTTTCTTCCTTTCAGAAGAGCTACTTCAAATGAAAATGGCATTATTTTCTGTAATAATGGAATTTCTTTTTCTAGTATTTGTTGCTGCAGTTGTACAGTTTGGGTACTTATGATGACAGGTTCTTCTTTTTTCTTTGCAAAATAAATACTTGGAAGCAAATATGCAAGAGTCTTTCCTGTTCCTGTTCCTGCTTCAATTAGTGAAAACCTAGAATCTCTTAGCGCTGTATATATTTCCTTCATCATACTCTGTTGGCTTTCTCTTTTTTCAAACTTTGGCATATTCGACTCAAGTTTATCAATTGTCTTATGCAAGAAAGCATCAAATTTAAATGCACATGTTTCACTTAAGTTTAAAGAATAATTCCGTTTTCGAAGGGCAATATTTCGATACACTTCATATCCCTCTGCTCCTTTTTTACCATGCATCATTTTCTTTAAAATATTTTCAGAAAGCACATCCGCTATATCACTTTGAAACACATCACTCAATTCATAAAGCGATTGCAAGGTGACAAGGGGTAACTTCTCAATTTCATTTAAAAATTGTAAAAACAATTCCGCTGTTGCAAGAGCATCACTATCCGCACGATGCGGTTGATCATGCTCTAATTCGTGTTGTTTAGCTAAATCACGTAATTTATAACTATCAGCCGTTGGCAAAAGAATTTGCGCCAACTCAACTGTATCAACTTTTGGACAATGTATTTCTGTATATCCAGCCTGCCTTAATTCTTCCGTTAAAAAATTCCAATCAAAGTGAACGTTATGTGCAACGAAAGCTGCACCTTGTAATAGCTCAACAACCATTGGGGCTACATCTTCAAATAACGGGGCTTGCTTAACCATACTCTCATCAATCCCTGTTAACTCTGTAATAAATGGTGGAATCTCTCTCTTCGGATTAATAAAAGATGAAAAAATCTCTAATATCTCTCCATCTTCCACTACAACAGCTGCAATTTGGGTAATTTTATCTTTCCCATCCTTCCAGGAGTTCCCTGTCGTCTCTAAATCCACAACGACATAACGCTTACTCATATATGTAACACCTCAATTTCTTACCTATCAAACAGAAAATTATATAATGTTACTATACCACGTTTTATCTCATCTTAATGAAAAGATGCACAAAAAAGGCTATCTCCATAATAGAGATAGCCTTCTTACTTATAATATCGTACCTGCTTTTTCAGCACCTAACATTTCAATAATTTGATTATCATCGTCTAATACTGCAATTTTCGGCTCTTGTTTATGAATATTTTCTTCTGCCACTAAACCGTAGCAAATAATAATAACTTTATCTCCTGGCTGTACAAGCCTTGCAGCTGCACCATTCAAACAAACAACACCGCTACCACGTTCTCCTTTAATAACATATGTCTCTAAGCGAGCACCATTATTATTATTTACAATTTGGACTTTTTCGTTTTCTACAATATTTACTGCATCCATTAAATCTTCATCAATTGTAATACTACCTACATAATTTAAATTTGCTTCTGTTACTGTTGCGCGATGTAGCTTCGCTCTCATCATTGTGCGAAACATAGATACTCCCCCTTATTTAACCGTTAATGTTATATTGTCAATTAATCGTACATTGTCAAATTTAACTGCAATTGCTAAAATGATTCGTCCTTCAATTTTATCCACTACTTGTAGTGAAGGATACGCATATAAATCAGCATAATCTACAGTGCCTTTCGTATATGTCTCAATATACTCCTTCACAAGAGTTGTAATGATTTCTGCATTACGTTCTCCTGTCTCAATTCTTTCTTTCGCTATACATAGACTGCGGTATAAATGAGGAGCCTCTTCACGCTCTTCTGGTGATAAATACACGTTACGAGAACTTTTGGCTAATCCATCTTCTTCCCTTACAATATCCACCGGTACGATTGTAACCGGAATATTAAAATCAGCGACAAATCCTTCAATGACAGCAACTTGCTGTGCATCTTTCATACCGAAATAAGCACGTGTTGGCAATGTAATATTAAATAGTTTCATTAGTACAATCGCAACACCAGCGAAATGACCAGGTCTTTGTTTTCCGCATAACACATCGGTACGCTTCACAACTTCTACTGTTGTCGTTTGTTCTGCTGGATACATTTCTTCTACGCTCGGATAAAATAAATAATCTACACCGTTTTCTTTTGCTACATTTTCATCTCTATCAATATCACGAGGGTATCGATCTAAATCTTCATTTGGTCCAAACTGTAGCGGATTAACAAACACGCTTAAAACTACAATTTCATTTTCTTCTCTTGCCTTACGTAATAAAGTCGCATGACCTTCATGTAAATAACCCATCGTTGGGACAAAACCAATACTTTTTCCACTTGCACGTAGTTCGTTTGTAATTTGCTGCATCTCTTGCACTGTATTTATGATTTTCATTATTGTTTTCCTCCGTATAACGCTAAACATTCTTCCTCTTTCATTGTGAATGAATGTTTTTCTTCCGGAAATTGACCTGTCTTTACTTCAGTTACGTATTGTGAAATCCCTCGCACAATCTCCTCTTGAACAGACGTATATTGCTTCACAAATTTCGGAACACGATTTACGCCATATGAGATAAGATCATGATAAACGAGTACTTGCCCATCCACTTTTTGTCCTGCTCCAATTCCAATCGTTGGAATTGTTAGTTGCTTCGAAATAAATTCTGCTAGCTGCATTGGCACACATTCTAATACAAGTGCTATCGCACCAGCTTCCTCACATCTCTTCGCATCTTCTATTAATTTTTTTGCACTTTCAGCATCTTTTCCTTGTACTTTATAGCCACCTAACACTCCTACAGATTGAGGAGTTAAGCCTAAGTGTGCCACGACAGGAATTCCCGCACTCGTCAAGTAATGAATAGTTGATATCACTTCTCCCGCACCTTCTACCTTCAGTGCATGAGCACCACTCTCTTGAACGATGCGGCGTGCATTCACCATCGTATCTTGAGGCGACACATGATACGACATAAATGGCATATCAGTTACAATAAACGTCTCTTTCGCTCCTCGGCGTACAGCTTTCGTATGATGAATCATATCCTCTACTGTTACAGGTACTGTTGAATCATAGCCGAGCACAACCATCCCAAGGGAATCTCCAACTAAAATCATATCAACTTCCGCTTCTTCTGCTAACTTAGCAGATGGATAATCATACGCCGTTAGCATTGTAATCGGCTCACCTTGCTCTTTCATTTTCAAAAAATCTGTTTTTGTTTTCAAAAACTACTCCTCCTTTATACAGGAGAGAGGAGATGGCCGAAATCATATAAAAAACCCCTCTGGCCATAAAAGGGCAGAAGGGTTGTGTGTTAGTCGGCATTATTCATCCCTCTGTCCCAGTCCGTTATTGGATCAAGGCAGAATCCAAGTTATTATTTTTCGTATTGCTTCGAATCATAGTGCAGTTCGCTCTGATACTGCCCACATTCGAACTAATTATAGCAAACTCCAAAAAGGAATTACTACATTTTTTTGAAAAAATAATTTTTATTCTTATTACGGTATGTGAAATTTATAAGTGAACGATTCAATCATAGAAAGATAAACTTTTTAAATACATGGTATAACTCATAAAATAATGATGCAGGTTAATTGAGGAGATATACTTACAAAAGGAGAATTGCGAATGTCTATAAACAAATGGTTATTTCGATTCATCGGTTTTCTTGTGATGCTTGTGGTAATAACAACTTTAAATTCCCTCAATGTATTTGCCTCAGTTAACAACTTGGCACAACCTATTGCGTCAGCGAAAGTGATTGAAGTTGAGCTAAACGATGATTACTTTAATCCAAACGTCATCACGATTCCAATTAACGAATCAACAACATTACTGTTGAAAAATAAAGGTAAGAGTGAGCATACCTTTACAATCAAAAAACTCGGTATTGATGTCGTCGTCGAGTCAGGAAAAGAAAAAAACATTACCGTGAAACCTAACAGTGCCGGTACATATGAATTAATATGTCGATACCATCTCCTCAAAGGAATGGAAGGTAAAGTAATCGTCAAATAAGAAGCAAACTCAACTGGACGATCTTTTAAAATAAAACTTAAATATTAAAAGATTTTATTAATATGGAAATAAAAAAGAAGTTCCAAAAGAGGAACTTCTTTTACTTAATTTCGATATCCGCAGAATGAATATGATGTACTTTTCCTTCATGGTCTTCTAGGAGCAATACACCATCCTCTGTAATTCCTTTTGCTATCCCTGTAATTGTCTCTCTCATCGTTCGAGCGTTAATTTCTTTCCCGATGCTTACAGCGTAACTTTCCCAAAGAATTTTAATGACAGAGAAACCATTTTGTAAATACTCTTCATATAATTTTTCTAGTTGTAAAAAGATTTGTTGCATAAGCTCCGCACGAACAATTGGCTTACCAGATTCAATCGCTAAAGAAGTAGCAATATGCTGAATTTCCTCATCAAAATGTTCTTGCTTTTGATTCGCATTAATACCAATACCCATAATGACAGCATTAATTTTATCAGGATCAGCTTGCATTTCTGTTAATATTCCTACAGCCTTTTTCCCTTGAATTAAAATATCATTCGGCCATTTTATTCCTACGTTTACACCTGTGCACTTTTCAATTGCTTGCGCAACGCTAACAGCGGCTAACAAAGTAAGTTGTGGTGCATGTTGAACCGGGATTGATGGACGTAAAATAATACTCATCCAAATTCCTGTTCCTTTTGGTGAATGCCATTTTCTGCTTAAACGACCTCTACCCGCTGTTTGTTCTTCTGCCACAACAATTGTTCCTTCTTCTGCACCTTCATAAGCAAGCTTTGCTGCAATATGTTGCGTCGATTCAACGGACTCTTCAAAATACACTGTTCTACCAATATGTTTCGTTTGTAACCCTAACTGTATTTCATTCGCAGTCACTTTGTCTGGCTTACTTGCAATTCGATAACCTAATCGACGCACAGCTTCAAGTTCATATCCCTCATTCCGAAGGTCCTCCATATGTTTCCACACAGCAGTTCTTGAGCAACCAAGTTTATCACTAATCGTTTGACCAGATACAAACTCGCCATCCGCTTCCGAAAAAACTTGCAATAACTGCTTTCTTATAGTAGATTGCATTCTTGCAGCCACTCCCTTATACACTCTTTCTCATTTACTACGTTTCCTTGTACAATTGCTTCTTCAATTTTTTGAATCATTTCAGCAACCCACGGACCTGGCTTTTTATTTGCCCAGTTTAACAAATCATTCCCAGTCACATTCATCTCTTGTCGACTCTTAATTGGCAATGCTTGAAACAACGTTTGTACCCGGTTAACAGCTGTATGATCATAGCTTTCAATCATCGCTTCATATACTCTTTCTGCCATTTCAGCTATATGAATTCCCGTTTTATAAAGAAGAACTGTATCCCAATCCTTCTCCTTTCTCTTACGGATTGTTAATAAAACTGCGACGATATCTTTTATTTTTTTATTCGAAAACTTCCATTGACGTAAAAAGACAGCTGGATGTTCTTCTCCAATACAATATAAGAAAAACGCCCACGCCTCAATGTCTGCTTCAAAAGAATCCCATTTATACTGCGTAGCTTTTAACAATTTCTCTTCTGACATCTGTAAATATGGTAGATGAGAAAATAGTTTCGTTTCTACTAATTCTTTGAGAGCCTTCACACAATATGTGCCAGTTAACAGTTTTTCAAACTCCACTGTAATTCTCTCAATTGCTATATGTTCCAGCAAATGTCCATATGTTTCAATTGCTTGCTTCGTTTTCGTCTCTAAAGAAAAACCTAACGTACTTACGAACCGAATACCACGCATCATTCGCAGGGCATCTTCTTGAAACCGATCCGCAGCATTTCCCACTGTCACAATTTCTCTCTTTTGAATCGCTTCCTGTCCAGCAAATAAATCAACCATTTTTCCTTCTTCTGTCATTGCAATTGCATTCATTGTGAAATCACGACGTTTTAAATCCTCTTCTAATGAACGAACAAATTGAACACTACTAGGTCTTCGAAAGTCTTCATATTCACTCTCTGTTCGAAAAGTGGTTACCTCATAAGGCTCACCATTTTCTACGACAATTACAGTTCCATGTTCAAGACCAACAGGAACATGTCTTGGAAATATAGCCATCACTTCTTCTGGTAAAGCAGATGTCGCAATATCAATATCTCCAATCGGCCTATCGATAATAAGGTCTCTTACGCTTCCACCGACAAAGTAAGCCTCATGCCCTTGTTGCTTTAAAGTCTCAATAATAGAACTAGCTTTTTTAAATCTTTCCATTTTTGTCATCCCTTAGTACATCATAGTAAATCGTTTCATATTGCGAGACGATTTTTTCAGAGCGAAACTGCTCGTAAACACTTTCTCTTGCTCGCTCTCCCATATTACGGTGAAGTTCTTCATCCTTTAATAGCTGAATGGCTTGATCTGCCACTCCTGTTGTATCGCCAACTTCACATAAATATCCTGTATCACCATGTTGAATGACTTCTGGAATACCTCCAACCCTTGTTCCGATACAAGGTACACCACACGCCATCGCTTCTAATAAAACAAGACCAAAACTCTCCTTCTCTGATAAAAGCAACATTAAATCACTCATCGCAAGTAGTTCTGCAACATTATCTTGCTTCCCTAAGAATAAGACGCGATCTTCAATATGTAAATTTTTCACCAACTGTAAAATCGTGCAAAATTCTGGTCCATCTCCAACAAGAAGCAACTTCGCATCTACTTCTGTAACAATTTTAGCAAATGCCTGCACAACATCTTGCACACGTTTCACTTTACGGAAGTTTGAAATGTGAATGAGTATCTTTTCACTCTCACTTATACCGTATTCTTTCTTTAATTGGGTCATATCACGTTTGAAATATACACGTTCGTCTATAAAGTTATATACCGTTTGAATGTCTTTATTTGGTTTTACAAGCTCATGCGTTTCGTTAATTAATGAATGCGAGACAGCCGTCACAACATCAGATTGCTCAATACCAAAACGAATTAAATTATTTAGCGAAGGGTCGGATCCTAACACAGTAATATCTGTTCCATGCAAGGTTGTAACAATTTTAATACGCTCTCCAATCATTTGTTTTGCTAAATAAGCACAAATGGCATGTGGTATTGCGTAATGCACATGTAAAATGTCTAGGTTTTCTCTTTGTGCAACCTCTGCCATTTTACTCGCTAACGCTAAATCGTATGGTGGATATTGAAATACAGAGTATTGATTTACCGTCACTTCATGAAAATAAATGTTTGGATACACTTTATTTAACCGGAATGGTAAACCCGATGTAATAAAATGAATTTCATGCCCGCGTTCCGCTAATTGCTTTCCTAATTCTGTTCCAACAACTCCAGAACCACCTACAGAAGGATAACATGTAATACCTATTTTTAATTTCATTTACATCCCCCTATTAAATCAGCATGTAATAAAACCGGTTTCTTACTCATAAACCCTTCGGCATATAAAACTCCAACTTCTTTTCCAAACATTTTCTCACGGGCGACTACAGTTTCAACGTAACCTTCTGTTAACGGCGTTTTCACACCATCACTCCCTGTTGAAAACTGACTTTCATACGCTTCTAATGCTTCCACCTTTTGCGATACGTATTCACTAATATCTATACAAAAATTCGGTTTATGAAAACCATTAATCATATAATGATAAAAAGACTCCACACGATGTGGTGGAACCTCTGGCATATATTTGCGAATTCCCGCTGAAAAAATAGCTTCTTCCACAAGTTTTGCACAATTTGCATGATCTGGATGACGATCTTCATAATACGGCGCAAAAACTAGTTTTGGTTTATATGTACGAATTACCTTTACAATTTCACGTATATACTCTTCTTTCATATACAAACCACGGTCTGGCATCGCTAAATTTAGTCTCGTTTTTACTCCCATTATACGAGCTGCCGCCTTCGCTTCTTCTTTTCTTAACTCTATCGTTCCGTTAGAAGAAAGATCAGCTTCTGTTAAATCACAAATACCTACTTCATACCCTTGCTTCGTATATTTAGCAATGGTACCCGCCATGCCGATTTCAACATCATCGGCATGGGCACCAAACGCTAATATATGTAATCCACTCATAATTGTTCCCCTCATTTTCTTAACTTGCGGTAATCTAAATCTCCTCGCTCTAATGCGTGCATTAACATTTCAGCACTTGCCATATTCGTCGCAAGTGGAATTGCATATACATCACATAAACGAAGCAATGCATTCACATCCGGTTCATGCGGTTGTGCTGTTAATGGATCGCGGAAGAAAATTACCATGTCTAAATCATTTTTTGCAATCATTGCACCAATTTCTTGATCGCCGCCAAGAGGACCAGATTGATATCTTGTTACAACTAAGCCGGTCGCTTCCATAATACGAAGTCCTGTCGTTCCTGTTGCA
The DNA here is from genome assembly GCF_027715825.1 of Bacillus cereus group sp. Bc061. Classification (NCBI taxonomy): domain Bacteria; kingdom Bacillati; phylum Bacillota; class Bacilli; order Caryophanales; family Bacillaceae; genus Bacillus; species Bacillus cereus group sp. Bc061. Next base: position 143,104 of record NZ_JAQFTZ010000001.1, on the reverse strand, counting down.
AATAATTCATGTTGTTCAAAAATTGGTTTATATGCGTATGCAAACGAAACCATGTCGTCTTTCTTTTTGTCATGTGCGATTAAGGCAATTTTCATCCGTTGTCTCCCCTTTAGTCGATAATATTTTCTAAACCGTACACAAGATGATCTAGATTCATTACTGTCTCAATTGATAGTTTTACACCAGACATAAATGATGCACGATTGAATGAATCATGACGAACTGTTAACATTTGTCCGTCTCCACCAAACATTACTTCTTGGTGTGCAATAAGTCCTGGTAAACGTACACTATGAATATGAATGCCGTCTACATTTGCACCACGAGCCCCTTCTAGTTGCTCTACTTCATTTGGATGACCTTGCTGCTTTGATTCACGATTTTGACGGATTAATTCTACTGTTTTTACCGCTGTACCAGATGGTGCATCTAGTTTTTGATCATGATGCAATTCAATTACTTCAACATCTTGGAAGTATTTCGCTGCCATTTGTGAGAATTTCATCATAAGAACTGCACCAATTGCAAAGTTTGGAGCGATAATTGTTCCTACTGCTTTTTCTTTCGCAGTCTCAGTTAATTGTTTTAGCTCTTCTTCAGTAAATCCAGTTGTACCAATAACAGAACGAAGTCCACGCTCAACTGCTAGTGTAACGTGTTGTTTCCCAACTTCTGGCGTTGTTAAATCTAACAACACATCTGCTTCTACTTCCTCTAAACAAGTATGTAAATCTCCATAAATAGGTGTATCTAGCGCTGGCATTCCCGGTAAATCAGAGATTTTCTCTCCACCATGCTTATAATCCACTGCTGCTACTAAATTAAAATGTTCCGTTCTTTCCATAAGAAGAACTGCTTCATGTCCCATACGTCCTCTTGGTCCAGCGATAATTACTTTAATTTCTTTCATTATTCTTTCTCTCCCTCATCAATACGTGTCCAGCGATCTTTATCGCGAGTATTAAATTTATTCATTACAATGTTATGTGCTGTTTCTAAATCAATATTTAAACTATTTGCCATACAAATCATAACAAATAATACATCTCCAAGCTCTTCTTCAATACTACGTTCTTTTTCAGTTGTTTTCTTCGGTTTCTCACCATAATAATGATTCACCTCTCTTGCAAGCTCCCCCATTTCTTCCGTTAAACGAGCCATCATTGCAAGTGGACTGAAATAACCTTCTTTAAACTGACCAATATATGCATCAACTTCTTTCTGCATATCCTTCATCGTTTTCGCTTCCATACAATTCACCTCTAATCCTTCCTCTTTCATGTTAGCCAATTCATCGCGATTTGACAAATATTATTCCCCGCCAAACACCTATTTGCGACCCTTTTTGGGAAAGATTATAATAAAGTGAAACTTCTTTTGCGTTTTTGGCAAAAGATTAGCCCGCACCAATCGGGTTCCTACGGCTGGTTTGCCTTTCTTCAGAGCTTTATCTCCTACCAGCCGTTGGAACGGGGTAAAGTGAAACTTCTTTTGCGTTTTTGGCAAAAAATCAACCAGAACCAATCGATTTTTATAGCCTTCACTATTTTCACTAGCAACTAGAAATTACTTATCATTATGTTTTACCGTTTCAGCGGAGCAATGCCATTTACATAATTAGGGGGATTTCTATATGACATCAAATTTGAAGATTCGAAATATCATTTTTATTTTAATCGGTTCCGCTATTTTTTCTTTCGGTATTGTGAATATCAATATTGAAAATCACCTTGCAGAAGGTGGATTTACCGGTATTACACTATTATTGTATTTTCTATTTAAGTTTGACCCTTCTTATTCAAACTTAATTTTAAATATCCCTATATTTTTTATTGGTTGGAAGTTACTTGGAAGAGCGACATTTATATATACACTAATCGGCACCTTTAGCGTATCTTTATTTCTATGGATTTTTCAGCGTTACGAAGTTCTCAACTTACATGTAAACTTACAAAATGATATGACACTCGCAGCTTTATTTGCTGGGGCATTTATTGGTATCGGTCTTGGGATCATATTTAAATACGGCGGAACTACTGGCGGTGTAGATATTATTGCGAGACTCGCTCATAAATATGTTGGCTGGAGTATGGGGAAAACGATGTTTATGTTTGATGCTATCGTCATTATCGTCTCTATCCTTACCTATTTATCATATCGCGAGGGTATGTATACGTTAGTTGCTGTTTTTATCGGGGCGAAAGTCATTGATTTTATGCAAGAAGGAGCCTATGCAGCAAAAGGAGCAACTATTATCTCCGATAAAAACGATGAAATTGCTGCTAAAATTTTATCTGAGATGGAGCGCGGAGCGACCTTTTTAAAAGCTGTTGGATCGTATACAAAAGTGGAACGGAACGTATTGTATTGCGTTGTGGCTAAAAATGAAATCGTGAAATTAAAAAATATTATTACTTCTGTAGATCCTCATGCATTTGTTGCAGTAAGTGACGTACATGATGTAGTTGGTGAAGGTTTTACGTTGGATGAAAATAAAAACCCATTACATACATAAACACAACTAGAAAAGCTTTTTAGCTTTTCTAGTTTTTTATTACGTATTGCTTAAGTTTCTCTAAATCCTCATAAATAAGCTCCAATAAGCCCCGATTATAAAAAATGGAAGCAGGATGGAAGGTCGGAAAAATATGATATTCTTTCTCTGACCATGTAAATTCTGCACTTTGCATATCCTTTAATTTTTGAATGGGCTGTTTTAATAATTGTCCGTGCACATCTGTAATCTTTTTATCTTTTCCTGCTAAACGTTGAAGACCGATATTGCCAAGCGTGACGATAAGCTTCGGATTTATTTTCTCTAATTCATAATCTAACAACGGTGCATGGGCAACTATTTCTCCTTGATTTGGCGTTCTATTATACTTTTTTTGTATGATTTCACCATTTCGTTCTTTTTTCTCTCGCCACTTATAAGGTCTACTCCGAACAGCACTCGTAATATATACTTCTTCCCTTGTAACGTGAATACGTTCTAAAAAACCCATTAATTGTTTTCCGGCTCTCCCGCTAAACGGAATCCCATTATGAATTTCTGTTTCACCAGGCGCTTCTCCTAACAACATAAATTTCGGATTTTCAGGGCCTTGTCCACTTAAAAAACCTTCTAATTGATAAGGAGCACTACGCTCTTTCACCTGTTTTACTAAATGGTCTGGATATTTCATTTCCCCACCGCCTTTCCGCATTACTTCTATTATTTCTATTTGCCATACATTATATAATTCAATCCACAAAACAAAAAAGACTATCAAAATTGATAGTCTTTAGTCGTCGCTACGCTGCATACCAGTATAAATTAATACGAGACGTAATAATTCAAATACCGCTACGGCTGCAGCTGCTACATATGTTAATGCTGCCGCATTTAATACTTTACGAGCTTGGCCATATTCATCTGTTGATACGATTCCTAACGCTTCAATTTGTTGCATCGCACGCTTTGATGCATCAAACTCAACTGGTAATGTAACGAGTTGGAACACAACACCTGCTGCCATTAAAATGATACCTAAAAATATCATGTTGGCCATCGATGCAAAAATACCGATCATAATAAATATCCAAGAAATATTTGAACCAAAGTTCGCAACTGGCACTAACGAATGACGAATACGCATAAAGTTATAATCTTTTGCATCTTGAATTGCGTGTCCTACTTCGTGTGCTGCAACTGCTGTACCAGCAACTGAATGACCGTAATAGTTATCTGTTGATAATCGAACTGTTTTGGCAGTTGGATCATAATGGTCTGATAAATGACCTGGTGTTTCTTCTACAGCTACGTTGTATAATCCATTTTCATCTAAGATTTTCCGAGCCACTTCTGCTCCTGTCATACCTGATGTTGAATAAACTTGTGAATACTTGCTATAGGCACTACGTACTTTTGACTGTGCATACAACGGTATGATCAAAATGATCGCGAAGTAAATTAAATAAAACATCATGAACCTCCATTGAAGTTTTAATTATAGTACTTCTCATTCTATTTTCTTCTGCCACCATTGTCAATGAATAAACCTTACAATCCGAATCTTTATTTATTACATTATCTATTCTTAGAATGTACATTACTTTTTCTTTTTTCTCTCTCTCCTTTATACTTTCTCCACCCAACATAAGTTAATGTGAATAAAATAAGACCTCCAGTAATTGTCATAAACCAAATGAGAGAAGGTGCAATTTCATCTTTTTTTACTGTATGAAATATTTTTTGCAAATCTCCTTTAATGATTCCTAATTGCATTTGCCCACCTTTTGTTTTTAACATAACGTTACGAAATTCATCTAAATAAGATAAATGGGCATTTACACGCTGCACTTCATTTTCTGGCAAGGCAATCATTAAGCTTGGATAAATAATATTAAATTCATGTAAAAATGTGTTTAACGTTTGTTGAAACTGTCCCGTATCTTCTTTTTTCATCGCTTTTTCCATTTGAGAAAAGGCATCCATTACTTTTCCTTCTCTTTCCATCCAAAGTGGTTGATATTTCGATACTTGCGCATCGACAGCGAGCTGCAGGGCTAACACATTATCAATTTTAACTTGTTTCCTTACATCTTCTTCCGCGAGAGATTGTTTCGCCTTGTCGTAAGCTAAAGAAATAACTCTAACTTGATCTGGCGTTACTTCCTGCTTCTTTTCATTCCCCTTTATTACAAACTGCTCCGAGAAATGTTGCAGTACTTGTACTGCTTTTTCATCTTCATTACGCTTCACTAATTGTAATGAGTCATCTAACAACCCTGTTAGTTCACTCCACTCCTCAGCATATATACGTAACGGAAACATGATAATTAGAAATGCAATCAGTCCAATTAATGTTCTCTTCATCACGGTCCCCCCTATAACTACTAGTACAAAATATGTTAATGTGGACAAGAATAGAACAGAACTGGACCGAAAAATATATTATCATTTTACAAACAAAAAAAATTCTCTTTAAACAGAGAATTTTTCTTTTGAAATCCTTTTCTTTTTTACGAAATATTTATACAAGCTATAACAAATTATGCTACCACATAAAATAAATAATAAAATAGCACACGCTGCATGCATAAAAAACTCTTCTGGTAACATTAATATAATCGGATCCTTCTCAGGATCAAAAACCCAATAATCATTACTGAATAAAAGCTTATGGAATATCACAAAACTCTTTTCAAAATTAATAGCAATCGGTAACATTAACGCTATTGGAAAAATGATTGTTAAAATAGATCCATGCAGTAAAAACTTTTCATTTTTCTTTTTTAACAAATACATGCCGCCTACTATTGCAATTATAATTGTCGCATACATTACATATTGAATCTTTACTAAAATGTTTTTCACATCTACAAAATGAATACGGCCATTTGTAGACATATCTAGTGTTGGCAAATGTAATGCTCCGTCATAAAATGGCGATAAATATGTGATAAGCACATCATAATTTCTTTTAATATCATCCTTCGTCATATCTGCTAAATCTGGAATGTTCAAAAAATCAATTTCAAAATAATATAGCCATTTTCCATATACAACCGCCGTTGTTGCGAGTGCAAATATAGAAAATGCTATGCTATATGAAACAATTATCGTAATCAATCGATCCAATATTTTTGTACCACTCGTATTTTTCTTCATTTTCTCCCCCTACATATTCTAACTATCATAAAGAAAACTGTTTTCGATTCTCACGTAAGCAATAATAATATGTCATACAAAGCACAGCAATGCTTAACCAGAACGTAAAATAACCAATTTCTCCTACAAACAAATGCATAATTCCGTATCTCGGCATTTGCCAGAACAAATAATCAATTGCATCATTATGTAATGTCCATATAGCGGCTACCGCAAAATGCCATTTTTTTATACGGTAAAACGGTGCATATAGCACTGCTTGTACTGCCATCGCAAAATGCGAAAGCATTAACATATACCCGATAAGGCCAATAGGACCTTTTACATAGATCATAACCCCATTTACAACAACAGCCCATATACCATATTTTATTAAAGTAACAATCGCTAGCGCCTCTATTAATCCCCAATTTCTCTTTATTAAAAAAGCGATTAAAACAAAGACAAAAAAGAGACTTGCCATAGGACTATCGGGTACAAACGGCCAAAATATAGGTGAAGTTTCTTTTAATTGATTTCCATACCATATAAATCCGTATATTGTACCTAATATGTTAACAACTAATAAAAATAATAATACAGAGCGTTGCCTTAACATTGCATACAAGTAAACCAAGCTGTATGTCCAACACCTTTCATTCTTTCATCAAACTCTACTCTATTATATAGTAAACTTTCTATCATCAAAATAAAAAGCTGACTACAAATTTTGTAGTCAGCTTTTTATTATTTTTTATTATACTTTGCAACGAATTCCGAAAGCTTCTTCAGTTCCTCATCTGTACCTTTAAATACACCTTTAGGCATGGAACCTTTTCCCTCTTTCGCAATTTTAGCAATTTCTTCTGGCTTTAAAGTTAAGTTTTGCAGTGCTGGTGCTGCTGCGCCGCCCTGTAAATTGTCACCGTGACATGTTAAACAAGTATTTTTTTGCATTAATTTATAACCGTCATCATTTTTATCAACTGGTGCTGTTTTTACAATTGCTCCTTGTTTTTTTGCAGCTTCCCAGTCGTGGTGTGCTACAGATTCCCAAGTTAAAAAGATAATCGATGCAACTGCTAAAAGCATAAATCCCGTTGCTACAGGACGCTTCAATGGGCGTCTTTCTGGACCTCGATCAAGAAATGGAGCTAACAGTAATGCGCCAAACGCAATCCCTGGCATAATGAACGCTCCAATTACAGTAAATGAGCCAGAAGCATAAGAATACTTTAATAACTGATACAAGAATAAGAAATACCAATCTGGAAGTGGTATATACCCAGCATCAGTTGGATCCGCCATTCTTTCAAGCGGTGACGGATGCGCCACTGTTAAACATAAATAACCGATTAAAAAAACTGCACCAACCATCCATTCTTTTAACAAGAAGTTCGGCCAAAATGCTTCTGTTTTCCCTGGGTATTCCGAATAGTCTTTTGGAATATTTGGTTTCCGAGCTACCGGTACCCGAGAATCTCCTACAAACTTCATCCCTTTGCCGCGATGCATAATCTCCCTCCTTTAGTTCTTTCCCCTTTAATTTAGCAATCTCTTATAGCGGACCGGAAATACCTTGTTTGCGAATCATGATGAAGTGGAAGGCCATTAAACCTAGAAGTGCTGCTGGTAAGAAGAAGACGTGAATAGCAAAGAAGCGAGTTAATGTTTGAGCGCCAACAATTTCGGAATGACCAGCGAGTAATGTTTTAATGTAAGGACCAATAAGCGGCGTTTGCTCTGCAATTTGAATCCCTACTTTCGTAGCAAATAACGCTTTCATATCCCACGGTAATAAATATCCGGTAAAACCAAGACCTAACATAACAAAGAAAATAAGAACACCAACAATCCAGTTTAGCTCACGAGGCTTTTTATACGCACCCTGGAAGAAAACTCTAAGTGTATGTAAAAACATCATTACAATTACGAGACTAGCACCCCAGTGGTGCATACCACGAACAATTTGCCCATATGCAACTTCATTTTGCAAATAATAGACCGATTCCCAAGCATTTTTAATATCAGGCACATAATACATCGTCAAAAACATTCCAGATAAAATTTGAATTACAGTAACGAAAAAGGTAAGTCCGCCAAAGCAATAAACGAATGCAGAAAAGTGATGTGCCGGGTTTACATGTTCAGGTACTTCATGATCAGCGATATCACGCCATATTGGTGTAATATCTAACCTTTCATCTACCCAATCATAAATTTTATTTAGCATCTACTTTGCACCCCCTCTTGGCTTCGCTTTTCCTAGGTACAGCGTTCCATCTTTCACTTTAGATTCGTATACATCAAGTGGAGCAAGGGGCGGCGTGCCTTTAATGTTTATCCCGTCTTTTGTGTAACGGCCCCCGTGACATGGACAAAAGAATTGATTCGGATGTGCTTTGTCCGAATTCCAGTTCACTGTACATCCTAAATGTTTACATACTGGAGAGAACGCAACAATGTCTCCGCTTTCATCTTTATGAACCCAAGCTGATTTTGGCTCTTCGGACTTGTACCAACCATCAACCTGCTTCACCTTAAAATCGAAACGTTTCGGCTCTGTTGTAATATCCTTTACTTGTGCAACAGCAACCATATCCGTTCCCGCTTCTTTTCTTAACACCGGATCAAGCGCAAATCGCGTCATCGGCATTAAAATACCCGCTGCCATAAAGCCTCCTACCCCTGTAAGAGTGTAATTTAAAAACTGTCTTCTTGACACACGATGTTCTTTCTCGCTCACGAAAATTTCCCCCCTCTATCAGAAATTGTCCCCTCGTGATAAATTATATAAAAAATAAAAACTAGGACACTATCATGATATAATACGCTCATGCACAGGTCAATATCATACTACTCATAATAATAAGAACTTTCTGTTTATTATTATTTTCCCCATTTTTCTTCTAACATTACCATTATATTTTTTATATGTGCATGAATCACTTCTCTTTTCGCTTGATCACTAAATTGTTCTAACGCTAATGAAGGAAACCAAAATAAATCTCCCTGCAATTCTTGCATATCTTCTTTCCATGAAAAATCACTTGTAACATAAGCAATATGCTTAAAACCTTGCTTTTTCAAATGATTTGTCCATTCTTGCAAACGACCTTTTTCGTTTTTTTGACTTTCTACTAGATACGTAAATGCAGGTAATAAAAGCACTCTTCCTTTATATTCTCTTTCTAGCTCCATACTCAACAATTCGATAAATTCCCCTTGTTCTACTACCATTTTCATTTCTTTCGCTGCTGAAATTGATAAAAGTGGTATAACACCCGTATCTACATATTCTCTTGCTTGCTCAAACTGTTCCACATCTTTTACAATCCATTTCAAATGTCTTCCCTCCCCCGTCTATAAATGACAGAACTTTCACTTTATATATATTAAACCATACTAAAAGAGGTAAAAAAAGAAAAACTACCTATATTAAGGTAGTTTTTCTTGAAAAAGTCTGAAATTTGTAAAATTTTATGAATCCAAATGAATTCTATAACATCTTTAACTCCGCTGTTAACCTATGAAACGCTTCCTTATCTTGCTTATCCAGCGCTTCATCAATTTGTTTCAAAAGACGTTCTCTTCTAAAAGAAAATACACTTTCTTCTAAAAACCTTTCTGCAAGTAAACGATCTTTTTCATTTACTTCAATGTGCTTTGGTAAATATGGGTTTTCTTCTAATACAGCTACGTAATTGGCATTTTGAAACGATGATTTAAAATTGAGTTGAATATAAATATCCTCATCTCGATTTAAACGAATATCATGAAACGATTTTTCAGCATCTGTTGTCATAACATTTTGTTTAAAAAAGTGAAACGGTGTGTCTTTTACACAATTCGCGGACATTACTAAGCCACGCGGACAATATTTTGCATGCTCTACGAAGTGGACTTTATGCATCAATTGGTCGTGACTCATTAAATAATTCAAAATCCATACACATTCACGCTGTTTCAGTTGGTAATTATTCAAAAACCATTTTACAAAATCCTTCTTCTCGTTTACAGAAACAGGGGTATTCATAGCAATTAAGTCCCTCCTCTGTCTTTCTCTTTTCTTTTTAGATTCAAGAAGCGGTATTCAGTTTCCTTCCAACTTATGAAAAATCCTCTAAATTATATAACAATTCTTCAATATGAATTTGTGTCGGGTCTAGTTGTATTAACTGAGTAAATACTTCTTTCGCCTCTTTTCGCATACCTTCTTCCAATAAGAAATAACCGTACTCTTCCAAGAAGTCTGGATGATTCTTAAAAGAAGTATATGCACTTTCATAGTGTTTTAATGCATCAGAATACATTTCTAATTGTTTTTTTGCAAACGCAAGATCCCAAAGTAGTTGTGTATCTGGTTCTCCGCTATCGATAGCACGCTCTACAACGGCAATTAGCTCTTCATACTTTTCTTGTTCCTTTAAGATATATGCATATTTTAATGTTGCACCTAAATGTCCTGGATCTAACTCAAGCGCTTTTTGAAGCACTTCCTCTGCTTCCGCTATTTTCCCTAATTTCGCTGCAATGTTTGCTAATTCTACATAGAATGGTACAGAAAGTTCATCTACTTTAATTCCTTCATGAAGTGTTTCATAGCTTTCTTGAAGCATTCCTTCTTTTTCATAGCTTTTCGCTAAATACATGTAAAGAGATGCATACTCAGGATCTAATTCTTTCAGTTCTTGCCAAGCACCAATTGCTCTTTGGTATTCTTCACCTTGGTATAACGTGAATGCATATCCAAATAATGAGTGAATATCTTTTTGTTCCTCTAAACCTGCTTCGTAGTAAGAAATCGCCTCTTCCCAATTTCCAATGGCACTTAACGTTTCTCCAAGGCGCAGTGCAATGACAACACCACCCATTACTTTATGCTCCGCTAATAGCGACTCATAATAAGTAATTGCCTTTTGTTCTTCACCTTTACTACTATATAACTCTGCTAATCCAAACGTAATGACAGGCTCGTCAGGCATCATTTCTTTCGCCTTTAATAGTTTTTGTTCTGCTACATCATCGAAACCTTGCATTTGGAATAAATCCGCTACAAGTAATAACGATTGAACATATAAATCATCATTTTCCGGAATATCATGAAGTACTTCAATCGCTTCATCTTCTTTATCTAGATCAATATATAATTCTGCTAAAAATACAGTGAATTCACTTTCCTCTGGATACAATAAACGCAAATCTTCTGTAATAGCTAACGCTTCATCCGTAAATCCAAGAGTATGATAATAGCGAGCAATATCATACTTCTCTTCATCATTCGCAATTTTTAATTGCTCTTTTAATAATTGTAATCCTTTTTCCGCTTCACCATTTTCAATATATGAAACAGCTTGTTCAAACTTTTGCATAAACGTCTCCTTTAATTCTAAAAAATATTCTTTTCTGTTCATTTACCCTGCTATTAACGGGCAGTAAGACCCCACCTCAAAATTCAGCTAGGGCAAAGAAGTTAGTTTTGGGGGCAACTGCCCGTAAAAGCCCGATTGGTGTGGGCTAATAATCAGCGGGGGATAAACATCCCCCCATTGATTAAAGTTTCACTTTATCATAAGCAACTCATTGTTAGAACGCAACCTTTAGAATGAGCATGCTTCTTCTTACAGAGTAGTTAATTGTTCAAAAGGTTCGGATATGATACCGATACCTTCTTATCTTCTTCTATTGTACCGCTTTCTTTTATGACCGTGCAAATAACTTCTCCCACTAATTATCGAGCCATACCAATCTTGATTTACAGAACAACTTAATTACTAAACTTCAACTTTTTTAATGCGATAAAAAAGACTCCTCTAATAGGAGCCTTCACATCTCTTAAGAATATGTTTCCTCTTTCTGTACTTGCTCATTTACAAGTTCTTTCAGTAACTCTATAATTTCATCATTTTCTTCTTTCAAACCGACAGTAATACGAATGCCATCATCGATACCAAATGCAGCACCAGAACGAACAATATATCCTTTTTTCATTAATCGTTCAAAAGCTTCATTACCAGGAATACCGAGTTTTAAGAAAATGAAATTTGTTTGAGATGGATAATAGAATACGTTATATTCCTTACAAAATGCGTAATATTGATGTAATCCTTCTTCATTCTTTTTCACACATTCTTGTAAAAATACTTGATCTTCTAATGCAGCAAGTGCTACAGATTGCGCTACAGTCGATGTATTAAACGGTAACCTCGCTACTTCTAGCTGCCCGATTAACTCCGTATTACCAACTGCATATCCGATACGGAAAGCAGCTAGACCATATGCTTTTGAAAACGTACGCAATACCATAAGATTTTCATACTTTTCAAGAAGTGGTAATGTTTGCGGATAGTCTTCTGCTCCCGCATATTCATAATATGCTTCGTCCATAATAACAAGCGCTGACTTAGGAACTGATTCTAAAAATGAAAGTAATTTTTGTTTTTCTACATATGTACCTGTCGGATTATTCGGGTTACAAATCCATACAATCTTCGTTTGATCATCTACTTGCTGTAACATCGCATCTAAATCGTGAACGCCATCTTTAAGTGGTACTTCACGAACTTCTGCTCCTTCAATAACAGCATGGTGATGGTATTGTGAGAATGTTGGATTCGCCATTACAACATTTGTTCCTTCGTGTAGTAACGCACGACTAATCATTTGAATAACTTCATCTAATCCACTACCAAATAACAGTTGTTCCGCTTTAACACCTAAATGTTTTGCTACTTGTGTCCGAAGTTCAAAGGCATGTCCATCTGGATAAAGAGCGTATTGACTCGCTAAAGAAGTTAATGCTTCTGTTACGCGTGCTGAGCAACCGAATGGATTTTCGTTCGATGCTAATTTCACAATTTTTGATAATCCATATTCCCTTTTTACTTCTTCAATATTTTTCCCAGGTACATATGCTCTCAAAGTTAACAATTGCTCTTTCACTCTCATTTTTCTTCCCCCAGTCGTTTTATTCAATTCGATTACAATACGGTTATACTCCCTTACTATAATCGTTTATCATAACTGTCACTATTACGAAAATGCTTCTAAATAGGCTCTCCATAGCTGTTATCTACTTCTTATACCCATATCCTTTTGAAATGCCTCTAACGCAATATGAACAGTCTCATCAGGAATAGATACGACATTCACTACCCCATATTCCTGCATAAGTACCATATGAATTGTTCCTGCATTCGCTTTCTTATCTTGTTTCATCAACCCGACGAGGCGTTCTACACTTAAATCACTTGGCATTTTTGGATAGCCGTACTTCAAGAACCACTGCTTCATCTCTTCATAAGCAAGATTTACCTTATACACTTGTTCACTTAAGAATATAGCAAATAACATTCCAACCGCTACTCCGTCACCGTGAGTAATATTTCCATATCCTAGTTCTTTTTCTAGAGCATGGCCTAACGTATGTCCAAAGTTTAAATGTGCACGTACGCCTTTTTCTGTTTCATCTTGCGCTACAATGTTTGCCTTTACAGGAATCGCCTTCGTTAATATGTGGATTAATTTCTCATCACGAAGATCTGCTAATGTTTGCACTTCTTCTTTTAGCCAATAATATAGCTTTACATCACCAATTAGAGCATGTTTTATCACTTCTGCATAACCTGAGCGCCACTCTTTTTCAGGAAGAGACTGTAAAAACGGCGTATGATATACAACTGCTTCTGGTTGATGGAATGCACCTATCATATTTTTACCTAACGGATGATTGATTGCTACTTTCCCACCTACCGCGCTATCGTGAGCTAATAAAGTAGTGGGAACTTGAACAAAGCGAATTCCACGCATAAACGACGCAGCAACAAAACCAGCTAAATCTCCAATCATCCCGCCTCCAAGTGCGATAATTAAAGAATTTCTATCTAATTTATTTTCAAGAGCTGACGTATGAGCCGCATAGAAATTTTCAAAGGACTTCTCTTTTTCACCACTCGGTACAACGAATGAAAATACTTTTTGATCTATTTGCAACGCATCTACAACTGTCTGTAAATGTAAAGGTGCAACAGCCTCATCTGAAATAATCATAATGTTTGATACAGATGGCTGCATGTTTTGAACGATTGTTGTCAAATGTGACAACGATTCTTTTCCTACATGTACATCATATTCTTTTGATTTCGTTTGAATATGTATGTTTTCCATTAAAATCCCCTCGCATATTCATTATGTTTCTCAATATTTTCACGAATAAGGTCCATACGATCTAATCCAAATTGTTCTATTAAAGCTGTCGCTAATTCCCAAGCTACAACCGCTTCCGCAACGACACTAGCTGCTGGAACAGCACAACTATCTGAACGTTCAATACTTGCTGTAAAAGGCTCTTTCGTATCAATATCGACACTTTGAAGAGGTTTATATAGTGTAGGTATCGGTTTCATCACTCCGCGCACAACAATTGGCATTCCAGTCGTCATACCGCCTTCTAAACCACCCGCGTTATTTGTTCTTCTTGTATATCCATGCTCTTCATCCCACAAAATTTCATCATGAACTTCGCTACCCGGTCTATGTGCTGCTTCAAAACCAATTCCAATCTCGACCCCTTTAAAGGCATTAATGCTCATTATTGCGGCTGCTAATTTTGCATCTAGTTTTCGATCATAGTGCACATAGCTGCCTACTCCAATTGGCATTCCTTCCACAATTACTTCCACGATGCCACCGATTGAATCACCATTTGATTTCGCATCATCAATTGCTTTTATCATTTGATTACCAGCTTCTTCATCTAAACAGCGTACAGGTGATGCTTCTGTAATACTTTTTAATTCTTCAATTGAACGATACGTAGTCTCTTTAGCCTGTACACCGCCAATTTCAATTACATGGCCTGCTACTGCAATACCAAGTTCCGCTAACACTTTTTTTGCAACCGCACCAGCAGCAACACGTACTGTCGTTTCGCGTGCCGAAGAGCGTTCCAGTACATTTCTCATATCTCTATGACCATATTTAATCGCACCATTTAAATCAGCATGTCCAGGTCTTGGTTTTGTTACTTTCCTTTTCATTTCTTTTTCTTCTTGTTCCGTTAACGGCTCTGCACCCATAATTTTTGTCCAATGTGCAAAATCACGGTTTTCAACAACAAGTGCAATTGGAGAACCTAATGTCTCTCCATGTCTAACACCACTTACAATTTGCACTTGATCTGTTTCAATTTGCATGCGTCTACCACGCCCATATCCCTTTTGCCTTCTAGCTAACTCTTCATTTATATCATCCGCTACTAATGGTAGTCCGGCTGGAACACCTTCTATAATCGTTGTAAGTTGTGGACCATGAGATTCACCAGCTGTAATATATCGCATACGTTATTCCTCTTTTCGTATATGTATTTATCTCGCTATATTAAGCAATAATTTTATCTTTCATTACTCTAAAAATATGAAAGAGTTATTCATACATCAGCCATTCGCTTATTCTCCGATAGGCCTTTACTTTACATATCAATATATCATAACAGCTCTAACTTCGTAACTAATAGAAATAAAAAAAGTGCAAGAAGAATACCCCTATTCTCCTTGCACTTTCTACTATTATCACAGTGATTAAAGCGTTTACAAATTATTTCAAAATAATTAGTAAATCCATTCATTCATTAATTTTGAGTAGTCAACTAATTCTTCTTCCTTAAAGAAAATACCAATCTCGCGCTCTGCACTTTCTAACGAATCAGAACCATGGATAATGTTTTTTGCAACAGTTACACCGAAATCTCCACGAATTGTTCCAGGAGCTGCTTCATGTGGTCTTGTTTTACCCATCATGTTACGAGCTGTATCTACTACACCTTCACCTTGCCATACCATTGCGAATACAGGACCAGATGTAATAAAGTCTACTAATTCACCAAAGAAAGGTTTTTCTGTGTGCTCAGCATAGTGTTGTCCAGCGATTTCTGGAGTGACTTGCATTAATTTTGCACCAACTAATTGAAAGCCCTTCTTCTCAAAACGAGCTACAATTTCCCCAATGAAGGCACGTTGTACACCGTCTGGTTTAACCATTAGAAATGTTTTTTCCATAAAAAATCTCTCCACTTCTGAATTATGTATGTAATTGTATATCCCCACACACATATTAACACCCTTATCACAATTGTGCAATAGTTTTGAAATAGAGAGATTATTTTATTTTTTAGAAAAAACACTAAAATTTTCGTTTTCCAATATACTTTGCTACATTTTGTAATGCATACTTTGCTTGTCCACGTGGGAGTGGTTTTATCATTTCTAATGCTTTATGTAAATAACGTTCACTAAACGCAAATGCTTTATCAATAGCAGCACTATTCTTTACAGCTTCAATAATTTCTTTCATTTCGTCCGCTGTTGTATTTTCATGTACAGATCTGATTTTCTTACAAAGGATTGGATCTTCCATAGCATATAAGGCAGGAAGCGTAATGTTTCCTTGCAATAAATCGCCCCCAGCAGGTTTTCCAAGTTTCTCTTCTGTAGAAACGAAGTCTAAAATGTCATCAATAATTTGATACGACATCCCTACGAAATAGCCATACCAAAACAGACGGCTTACCGTATCACGATTAGCGCCAGCAGCAATCGCTCCTAGTTGGCAACTTGCAGCAATTAATAAAGCGGTTTTTCGCTTTATTCTTCTTAAATATGTTCTTAAATTTTGGTCATAGTTATACTTATCTTTAATTTGTTCGATTTCACCTTTACAAACTTCTAAAATGGTATGCGATAGCGCCTGATGCGCCTCTGGAATTTCAATATTCGTTATACATTCAAGAGACTTAGCGAATAAATAGTCCCCTGTATACATTGCAATACGATCTCCCCATTTCGCATTCACAGTTGCACTACCACGTCGTAAAAACGCAGCATCAATAACATCATCGTGAACAAGAGAAGCCATATGAATAAGTTCTAACGCAACAGCTACATGCTTAATTGCATCTAACTTATAATCTCCAAATTTCCCCGCAAGCAACACAAATACAGGACGAATTCGCTTCCCACCAGCTTCAATAAGTTGTAATGCCGCCTCTTCTACTAATGGCTGTTCAGAAGCAACTGTCTTTTTTAATTCTTTTTCTATCACATTAATATCCGATCGTAAAAAAGAGTACATAAGTTGTAACTTCATATTGTTCACCTTAACCTAAAACTTCTTTTTTCTATTTTGATTCTGGTTTCATGCCTAAATGCATCGCTGCTACCCCAAAAGTAAATGGCTTCACTTGCACACGTTCAAGTCCAGCTTTTTCGAACATATTAGCCAATTCTTTCATACCTGGGAATGTACTAGCAGATTCTTGTAGCCATGAATATTCTTTATAACTTTTCGCAAATAACTTTCCAAATAACGGCATGATATATTTAAAGTATAAAATATAACCTTGTCGAAAACCAATCATTGTTGGTTGAGATGTTTCTAAACAAATTACTTTTCCACCTGGTTTTACTACACGCGTCATTTCTTTTAATACGTGCATATAATCCGGTACATTACGTAAACCAAATCCAATCGTTACATAATCAAACGTGTCATCTTCAAATGGAAGTTCCATTGCATTCCCGTGCAGAAGTTCTACTTGTTTTAATTGTAACGCCTCTACCTTTTGCTTACCAACAGATAACATATTTTCGCTGAAGTCTAAACCAACAACCTTGCCCTGTTCACCCACCGCTCCAGCTAGCGCAATTGTCCAGTCCGCTGTTCCGCAACATACATCAAGCGCTTTACTACCTGGTTTTACATCCATAATGCGCATCGTCTCTTTGCGCCACGCTTTATGTCTTTGAAAACTAATTACAGAATTCATCACATCGTACTTATCAGAGATTTTCTCAAATACATCATGTACTCTTTCTTCTTTTGATTGTTGCATGCTCGTACCTTCTTCCAATGTAAAATTGCTTATGTCTTCGATGTATCTCTTAACACAGAGTTTATTTCGCTTATATCTGTGTGATTTTCTAAAAATTGATTTTCTTTCTTCCTAAGTTTCATCATCCATCCATTCATAACTGTTTCTGCATCTGCTTTATCGTTCACAATCCCTTGAACAGCTTGAAAAACAGGTGAATGTTGTTTATTAACATGTAGTTCACATTCTTTTTGGAGACGATTTTTCCCTAGTACATATGTTATAAACGGCTTCCAATGCGCTAAATGAAAATGATCACATGTTTTTTGCAACAGTGCAGACTCAATCATTACTACACTCTCCATTATGTCACCCACCGTTTTATGCGCTTTTTGATATAACATTATTTTGTGTTCATTAATTTCTTTAATTCCTTCAGCAAGCGCACGAATTAAAACAATATCACGATTCATAGACAATAAGTAATAATATAACCCGCTATAGTAATCACCAGCAAGCACTGTTAACTGGCGACGCTTATGCGATTCATTCGCTTCTTCCCCTGCTTTATTTGATACTCTTTCATGTGTATCAAGCGCAATTTGCACAAGCATAATCGTCACTACATAATGCTCAATTTGTTCTATATGTAAATTTGCACCTTTTAAAGCACCATATAACAATGCGATTTTCTCTTCGTCAATAAATGGTTCTTCAATATAGTTTATAAAATAAGGATGGCGTAATTTCACCATCAATTTCTCTCTTATACCCGCATACCCTCCGTAGATGTCACACACAAAAATCACCCTTGTTTTCTAATTCATAAAACTTATTATAACACATACACTCTATTTTCTATAACCAAAACTTGGCTACTCTTTCCAAACTTCTACCGAACTACATAACATCTTCTATTCTTTTAAGTAATCTTTCTATTCTCACTCTGCCTCGCTAAAACTATATCATTTATTTACAAAAAAAAAAAAGAAAAGCAGTTTCCCACTTTTCTTTACTTCGTTTTAATAAAAGATAAAATTTCACTACGTGCTGCAGCATCATTTTCTAGCACACCACGTACTGCTGTTGTTACTGTTTTTGCACCTGGCTTTTTCACACCGCGCATCGTCATACACATATGTTCCGCTTCTACTACTACCATTACACCATGCGGCTCTAGTACTTCCATAATAGAGTTCGCTACCGTTGATGTAATACGTTCTTGCAGTTGTGGACGACGTGCAATTGTATCTACAGTACGAGCTAATTTACTTAACCCTGTCACTTTTCCGCCTTGCGGAATATATGCAACGTGAGCAACTCCATAGAATGGAACTAAATGATGCTCACACATCGAATAAAACGGTATATCTTTTACTAGTACAAGCTCCTCATGATCTTCTCCGAACACTTTGTGTAAATGTTCTTTCGGATCTTCATGCATACCTGAGAACACTTCTGCGTACATTTTTGCAACACGCTTTGGTGTATCAAGTACTCCCTCTCGATTAGGATCATCTCCAATTGCCTCTAAAATAAGGCGTACTGCATGTTCAATTTGTTCTAAATTAACTTTTGCCATCCGCTAGCCCTCCCGAAAACCTAAAAGTGATACGAACACATTCTAGCATATTTATGTTTTTAAAAGCAAAAAGAAGAGTTTCCAAAAAGGAAACTCTTCTTCCCTGTTAATATGTAAGGATTATTTAACCGCATCTTTTAACGCTTTACCAGGTTTGAATGCAGGTACTTTACTTGCAGCGATTTCAATCTCCTCACCTGTTTGTGGGTTACGACCTTTACGAGCCGCACGCTCACGAACTTCGAAGTTACCGAATCCGATCAGTTGTACTTTATCACCTTGTTTTAAAGCTTCTAAGATAGAATCAAAAACAGCGTCTACTGCTTTTGTTGCGTCCTTTTTAGAAAGGGAACTTGCTTCTGCAACAGCATTGATTAAATCTGTCTTGTTCATGCCATTCACCTCCTCCCAAAGATAAGACTGTATAATGATCATAAAATGAGTCTTACTTTCATTTGTAGGCAATTTTTGCAAATTCTATACTACAAAGATGTAGATAAATCATTATCAACGCCTATATTATACGATTCTCCTTTATAATTCAATATTTTTAAGGAAATTGTTACTCTTAAAATGTGAAAATCTGATGAAACTTGACAATTTACAACAATATATTAGATAATAGCTGTTTATTTTCCTATTCTATATGCGAAAATTAAAAAATCCCTCTACGATGAGAGGGATTTTTTCTTATAATATAATCGCAATTAATCCGCCAGATCCTTCATTAATAATTCTTTCTAGCGTTTCTTTTAATTTATATCTCGCATTTTCTGGCATTAAAGATAGTTTCGCTTGAATGCCTTCCCGAACAATAGAACTCAGTGAACGTCCAAATATATCAGAATTCCAAATTGATAATGGATCATCTTCAAAATCTTGCATTAAGTAACGAACTAGTTCTTCACTTTGTTTTTCCGTACCAATGATTGGCTCAAACGTAGACTCCACATCTACTTTAATCATATGAATAGATGGAGCTACAGCTTTT
Source organism: Bacillus cereus group sp. Bc061 (assembly GCF_027715825.1). Lineage (NCBI taxonomy): Bacteria > Bacillati > Bacillota > Bacilli > Caryophanales > Bacillaceae > Bacillus > Bacillus cereus group sp. Bc061. Next base: position 123,033 of record NZ_JAQFTZ010000001.1, on the reverse strand, counting down.
AATTTCACACCAAATCTTGAACCGTGACGAATAATTTCTGGTTCATCTAAACTCATGTCAGCTAACGCAGGCGCCGCTACACCATATCCTGTTTGTTTGACCATACGCAGAGCATCCGCCACTTGATCGTATTCTATTTTCGCATGAGATAAATCGAGCATAAGCTTCAATAAATGATCTTTCCCTCGAATTTCTACTCCTACTACTTCTTTTAAAATTTGATCATATAATTCATCTGGTGCATATAAATCAATCTCTGCTACGCCTTGCCCCATATCAATGCCAGCTAGGCTCGCTCGATCAATAAATTCATACTGACTAAACTGCCATACGACACGGTCTACATCACGAAGACGTTTTATATCCTTCACAGTCTCTTGAACGGCTTCTTGATAACTTTGGCGTAACCAATGCCCTTCATTTAGCACCATTACCCAGCTCGGAAGGTTCACATTCACTTCTAAAACAGGGAACTCGAATAACGCCTCTCGAAGTACATTGTATACATCTGTTTCTCTTAAACTTTCAACACTCATCGCAATGACTGGGATATCATATTCTTCAGATAAGCTTTGGCGCAATTGCTCTGTATCTGGATGATACGGCTGTACAGTGTTAATGATCATAATGAAAGGTTTTCCGACTTCTTTTAGCTCATTTACGACGCGTTCTTCTGCCTCTATATAATCTCTTCTTGGAATTTCACCAATCGTTCCATCTGTTGTAATTACAACACCAATTGTTGAATGTTCTTGAATTACTTTACGTGTTCCGATTTCTGCAGCTTCATGGAATGGAATAGGTTCTTCATACCAAGGAGTATTAATCATGCGCGGGCCATTCTCATCTTCATAACCTTTTGCTCCTGGAACAGTATATCCGACGCAATCTACTAATCGAATATTCACTTCAAGACCTTCATCTACTTCGATAGAAACCGCTTGGTTTGGAACAAATTTCGGTTCCGTCGTCATAATTGTACGGCCAGCAGCACTTTGAGGTAGTTCATCCTGCGCTCTTTGACGGTCAGACTCATTTTCAATATTAGGAATAACTACAAGTTCCATAAATTTTTTAATGAATGTTGATTTCCCTGTTCGAACAGCTCCTACAACTCCAAAATAAATATCACCGCCTGTGCGTTCCGCAATATCTTTAAAAATATCTACCTTTTCCAAGTGATTCCCTCCCTCAATATTTTTGGGAATAATTCCACGTTTATAGTCAACTAATACCTTCTCTAACGTTGCCTATAATATCTGATATAATATAATGGTATTCTAGAAGTTCGGACAATATATCATATAATTTTGTCCAATTTCATATGACTATTAAAAAAATACCTTTTGTTTGCATCGCAAGTTGTGTAACATAAAAAACCTTTCTTCTAGAACTTATTCACTAAAAGAAAGGTTCATGACTTATGATTTTAAAAAAATTGGTTCTCCACTCTTTACCGTATACGGTAAAGAATACGCAGGTACAAACGGAGAATCTTTCGAAAGTATATTTCGAATATCTTCCCCCTCCTTAAATTGCCCTTCATTTTTTTTCAACGCTTCATATAAGTCGATTCTATAATCAACATAAATTTCTCCCTTCTCATTAATTACAAAAGGAAGGCCTTTACCAGAATATGGACTTGTCACTTGCGGTACATCTTTATATCCAAGTTTTTTGAAATCTAATTCATACACACCATCTGAAATTACCTTTTTAAAAGGTGGATATTGATGTTCATCTCGATACATCCTCAGCTTTAATGATAATTGCTGAATTTGTTCAGCCATCCTCACATCAATTAATTTTACTGTTGGGTTTGTTTCAACGTCTATTAATACGTATTGATATACTCCCCCGCTTTCATAGGCATTCCCTGGTGCTTCTTGTATGTAACGCGGAGAAATCTTTTGAAAATCGATTGGGTATTTTTGATAAATAGGCGTATTCATATCCCGCGTCTTAATTGGCAATATCCCGTCATTTTGCTCCTTAAATGTCGCAACAGCTTTTTGAACGACCTGCAACTGATCTTCATAAGGAACAGCATTTTGTTTCATATTTTCTTTTGGATACAGACACCCTGTTAAAATGCTCATACAACAAAATATTAAAATAATATGGACTTTTTTCACTAGTAATCACCTTTTCATACTAATATAACTCGCTCCGTACCATGCCCTTTACTGCTGTACAGGACCACTAAATACAACAAGAAAAATAACAATTCCTGACACAATCATGAGGGTGTACGCTACCAATGCTGTAATCCCTTTCAAAACTTTATTCTTTATTTTATATCTGCTTAGTAAAATAAAACTTACTGCAAAAAACATAAATCCAATTGCCCCTAAAGCAAACCACATTTTTATAAGCCCTTCCGACATATACACACCCCTTTTTATTAATCTATTTTTATACTATTTTAACAAATTAAAATCTTTAAACAAATACAAAAAAGAACATTTTACTACAAATCGAGAATATGTAGTTTTAATCAATAGGTTTTTCAGCATTTTCCACCAGTCTAGATAAAAATAAAACCGAAGCGAGCATATCTCTCGCTTCGGTTGACCAAATATGCCCAAAACAGCTCTATTCCCATACTTTCATGGCTATCATATGCAATTTACAAACTCTTTGTTTCTCATATTTTATTTTTTAAACATTTTGCTTAACGAGCCAAAATCTGTCGGCATATTATTGTTAATAATCGCTTTTACAATTTGATCCTCTTGTTCTTTCGGCACTTCACGTCCTGCCATAAGAGCCACCTGATGAATCAATTGACGAAGTACAGTCTCATCACGTAAATTCGCATTTTGTACCGATGATGCTAATTTAAAAATATCTTCTTTATTCACTTTCGCTTCTTTTTCAATGTTATTAAAAATGTTGTTATCCATTCTTTTCACCCTCTCCTCAAGTTACTCTTCATCCTATGCAAAAATAAAAAAATGGTGAAAAGACCCAAAAAATAAAAAGCGACAGAAGTACAAATGTACTTCTGTCGCTTTTCTTTAAAGTAAGTCAGGTATAGCTTCCACTTCGTGTTTTCGAACACGCCCCATTAATGAGCCTACTGCATCTTTTACATTATTCCCATTGAATAGCACATCATATAAAGCAGCTGTAATCGGCATTTCTACTTCCATTTTTTCTGCCAATTCATGAGCAGCTTTCGTTGTTCTTACACCTTCGACAACCATACCCATACTTTCTAACACTTCTTCTAAAGAGTGTCCTTTTCCAAGCATATTTCCAGCACGCCAATTTCGGCTATGAACACTTGTACAAGTTACAATTAAGTCACCCATACCAGTTAGTCCAGCAAACGTTAACGGATTTCCACCCATTTTTCTTCCTAAACGAGCAATCTCCGTTAAACCACGCGTCATTAATGCCGCTTTCGCATTATCACCTAATCCAAGACCATCAGTTATCCCAGCAGCTAATGCGATAATATTTTTTAACGCACCACCAAGTTCAACTCCAACGATATCTGGATTTGTGTATACACGGAAGTAACTATTCATAAACAAATCTTGTACTTCCTCAGCCGCTTCCATACGCTTTGCTGCAGACGTAACAGTTGTCGCTTGACGCAACCCTACTTCTTCAGCATGACTCGGTCCAGACAGTACAACAACATCTTTAATCAAGTCCTCTGGAATTTCTTCCTCAATCACTTCCGAAATACGTTTTGACGTACCAGGTTCAATTCCTTTACTTGCATGAATCCAAGTAGTCGGGCCCGCTACATATTTCTTCATATCTTGCAGTACTTCTCTATACGCTTTCGTTGGTACTACAAGAAGTACTACATTTACATCTACTAATGCTTCTTCTAAAGAAGAGTAGGCTACGATTGTGCTTGGCAATGTAATTCCTGGGAGATATCGACTATTCTCATGTTTTGTATTAATCTCATCCATAAGTTCAGAACGATTTCCCCAAATACGTACATCATGCCCATTGTCAGCTAATACCATCGCTAACGCTGTTCCCCAGCTACCTGCTCCAACTACTGTGATTTTTGTCATAAAATCACATCCTCTCCATTAGTCTCTTGCTCTAGCGATAATGTGAATCGGTGTTCCTACAAAGCCGAATGATTCACGTAAACGATTCTTTAAGAAGCGCTCATATGAGAAGTGCAATAGTTCTGGATCGTTTACAAACACAACAAATGTTGGTGGTTTTACCGCAACTTGTGTTGCATAGAAAATCTTCAGACGACTACCATTATGCGTTGGCGTTGGATTCATCGCTACCGCATCCATAATTACATCATTTAATACATTCGTTTGAATACGGATACTATGGCTTTCATTTACCTCATCGATAACCGGTATTAACGTTTGTGTACGTTTTCTCGTTTTTGCAGATAAGAATACAATCGGTGCATACTCTAAAAATTGGAAATGAGCACGGATGTTTTCTTCAAATGCTTTCATTGTTTTCTCATCTTTTTTCACTGCGTCCCATTTGTTTACAACGATCACGACAGCTCGTCCTGAATCATGAGCGTATCCAGCGATTTTTTTATCTTGTTCAATAATTCCTTCTTCACCGTCTAAAACGACTAAAACAACGTCAGAACGTTCAATCGCTCTTAGTGCACGAAGTACACTATACTTTTCTGTACTTTCATACACTTTCCCTTTTTTACGCATACCAGCTGTATCGATAATTACATAATCTTTTCCATCTTTACTATATGGTGTATCGACAGCATCACGAGTTGTTCCTGCTACATTACTAACAATTACACGCTCTTGACCAAGAAGAGCATTTACAAGTGATGATTTCCCTACGTTTGGACGTCCAATTAAAGAGAAACGAATTGTATCTTCATCATATCCGTCTTCTTCAATCTTTGGAAAATGCTGTGCAGCTTCGTCTAATAAGTCACCTAATCCTAATCCGTGTGTACCTGAAATTGGGAATGGCTCACCAAATCCTAATGCATAGAAATCATAAATGTCACTGCGCATTTCCGGATTGTCCACTTTATTTACTGCAAGTACAACCGGTTTATTTGAACGATATAATATTTTCGCAACTTCTTCATCAGCTGCTGTTACACCGTCACGACCATTTGTCATAAAAATGATAACATCCGCTTCATCAATTGCCACTTCAGCTTGTTGACGAATTTGTGTCAAAAATGGCTCGTCTCCAATATCAATTCCACCTGTATCAATAATGTTAAATTCATGATTTAACCATTCTCCAGCGCTATAAATACGATCGCGCGTTACACCTGGAATATCTTCTACAATTGAAACTCTCTCTCCAACAATTCTATTGAAAATAGTAGATTTCCCTACGTTCGGGCGGCCTACTATTGCTATTACTGGTTTCGGCATATACTTTCATCCTTTCAACTTGCTTCTGTTTATTATGTAAAAAACCCTTCTTTGTGCAAGAAGGGATTTGCATTCCAGAATATTTCTCAGCGTATCAAAACACCTCACATTATAACACACGTTGCTAATGTTTCACAATAATATATACATTCTCTTGTAAGCGATGCGCAATGCCATCTAGAATTGCCTCTAAATTATTTGCAACAAATTCTAACTCCTCTGTCGATTCACAAGTAAACAGAGGGGCACCACCAGCAAATTTCTCCGGAGTCGTTGTAATAACTGCAAGAATTACACTTTCTAACATCATCTCTTATCTCCCCTTCCTTTCGGGGCTTCCGATGACATATGAACAGCACTTTCTAACGTCGGCACGTTCCCTATGACACCTATTGCTTTCTCCACATCTTGATCTTGTGGTAAGACAAAGATTCCAACCCTGCCATCCTCTAAATCACGCTTTGCTAGCGGCGCAAGTGCCGGCGTACCAGAATCTCTATAAATCCCTAAAGCAACAGAAACATCATGTAAAATAGCTTGTCGTTGTCCTAAGTTAGAGATTGTCACCATCGCATCAATTGATTTCGGTCTTAAAATAAAACCCATTCCATACTTCATAATTTCCTCTTGTCTTGCTGGCAATCCAATATTCATAATGTAAATATTATCAATATATAGCCCCGCTCCTTCAAAACGAAGTGGAACATGCTCGATATCAACAAGATCATGCAACCTCTTACCAGACATTAATGTTTTCGCGATAAAAAATGCGATGATAGCCATAACGACTCCAGCAATCCATGAACGGAACCCTATATAAGCAAACGTCGTTACAAACGACGTTAACATCGCCAAATAGTTGCGACTTTCAAAAACTAATGCAATTCCTTCAATATATGTATTCCCACGTGGTACAAGCTCATAACCATCTAATTGTTGAAGTGTATTTCTTTCCATATTACGCACATCACGAAACTGTGTTGCTGCTAGCGTAAGAAACGTAATGGCAGAAAAATCTTTTTTCAATATAGACGGAATCGCAATCGCTCCTAAAGCCGCCGCAATTAACCCCATCGCAATATGAATAATTTTCCCGTGGAGCCTCGTCGGATATTGCCGGGTATCTGTCCGAAGCATGAGCACTCTCGTTACTGTCCCTGCTATTACGCCGCATAAAATGGCCGGTGTATATTCAATCATGTATTACCCTCGCCTTTCTTTTACGTGTTTTCCTCTTAAACTGTTCCATGTGTACGGAGACTTTCGCAATCCAAAATAAAATTGCCATGAATAATGTAGAAACAGCAACGATATCAAAAAACGCTAAACTACCGTAATCGTAAGGAAAATGCAGTTTCCGAAAAATAATTGTCACAAACAATTCTCCCTGTAACATTCCTATATAAAGAGAACATAGTCGTAATATGCGATCCTCATGTAATAAAACGGATGCATATACAAGAGCACTACTTAACAAAAATAACCTGTCCACCACAATCCAAATTGGATCATATACTTCTAACAAATGAAAACTTGTATATAACATTGCAATAATAAGTGCCGAAAGTAAGCTATATAATTTTTTCCAAATAGAATAGAGCGTGAGTCCTATAAAAGCTATACCAGAAAGTAAAAGTGCATTTACTGATACCGTAAATGCAGCAATCGTTACATGTAACGGAGAACAAATAATAAAAATCAATATACAGGCGCTTATCTTCCACCGAATAGAGTCCTTTTTCATAAAAAATGTTACGACAATCCACCCTATCCAAGCTACAAAATAAAAAGTACTCCCTTCCATCATTTCACCTCCTATGTTTTCCATTATGGGAACTTTTTATGAAAGTTAATCCACTTTCTTCGCGCATAGTTTTTTCATATAACAGCAACACTTTTAATAAGGAGGTGCTATTCATTATGGGTAAAGATCGTCAAGAACGAAAACTAAGAGAATCTCGCCGCGTTGAATCTGATCGTGACCAATCACTACAATATCCGGGTGCAACTGGACTTGATACACCTGAGCAAGCTCGAAAACAGAATCAGCACTAATGAATACAAAAAGACGGTTTCGATATTGTACGAAACCGTCTTTTACATATTTCTTCATAATTTCTATTCATATTGAAATAACATTTCACATACAAATCTTTCTAAACTTTATTTTTATCCATACCTATTTTTCTTAGAAAAATTAAACCTTCTGCAATAATTCAATGGCACATTATCTACATTTCTCAGTCGCAAATTTTACAAGATACTGTTTATATATAGGAATTATTTCATTTTTCTAGAATATCAATTCCATCCCTCGCTTTATATTACTAAAATGAATAGAAAACAAAAAAATCAACCAAACGGTCGATTTTTTATCTTCTACTATAATGCGTCGTATCAATGCCACGCTGCGTTAACCAATGATACGTTTCGCCCTTTACAACAAGAGGAACAGACTGTAACTCTTCTATCGTCTTCGCGCCAAGAGCTGTCATAATAAATTTCAAGTCTGCATGTAATAGATCAATTTCATCCACTAACTTCTCGATGCCATCTTGCATTAAAATGCGTAAAAAGTATCCAGCAAAAGCAGTTGTATTCGCCCCTAATGCGATTGCTTTCGCTACGTCAAGCGCTGTTTGTATACCCCCAGATGCAATAAAAGAGAGGTTATTATTTGTAGAGGTTGCTTCAATAATCGAGGTAGCTGTTTGTATGCCCCAGTTATTAAAATAAGAAAGCATTCGCTGTCTTCTTTCATTTTCAACAGCAGCAAAATTCGTACCACCTTGTCCGCCAATATCAATTGCCGTTACACCTACGCTCGCTAACTGTTGCATTGTTTCCTTACTCATCCCAAATCCAACTTCTTTTACAATGACAGGAACTTTACTATTTAAAACAATTTTCTCAATACGCTGAAGTACACCAGTAAAGTCACGGTCTCCTTCTGGCATCGTTAACTCTTGTATGACATTTAAATGAATTTGCAATGCATTTGCTTCAACCATATCAACAGCACGCTCTGCCTGTTCAACAGTTGCCTCACTACCTAAATTAGCAAAGAAAATACCATTTGGATTTACCTTTCTAATAATCTTATAAGAAGCAGCCTCACTTTCATCTTTTAACGCTGCCATTTGCGATCCTACAGCCATAGCAAGGTTATGACGTTTCGCTACATATGCTAATTGCTCATTAATATGTAACGTTTTCTCTCCTCCACCACCAGTCATCGCATTGATAAAAATCGGCGAACTTAGTGAAAGTTCGCCGATTTTTGTTTCACATGTTATTGTGTCATAATTTGAATTTGGCAAGCTTTGATGCACAAAATCAATATCATGAAAGCCATGCGTACGAGACTGACCAGTAGAAAGAGCGTATTCAATATGATCTAATTTACGTTTTGCCCTTACCACTTGTACCCCTCTTTATTTTTTTAATTTTTTCAGTTGTTCACCAATAATGTCACTTAATTGGAAAGTAGCAGAATCAGCATTCGGTTCATACTGACTATAATCTTCAGTTACATTATTTTCCTCAAGCGCTTCTTTTATACTTAAAGAAATACGTTTCTCTGCTACATGCACTTCAAGCACTTTCACTTTTACTTCTTGTCCCATTTCCAATACTTCATTTGGATTTTTCACGTGACGATTTGCAATTTGAGATACATGCACAAGACCTTCAACGCCCGGTAAAATTTCAACGAATGCACCGAATGTAACAAGACGTTTTACTACTCCTTCACGAATATCTCCAGCTTTTACTTCGCCACCAACATTTTCCCAAGGTCCCGGTTGAGCTGCTTTAATTGATAAAGAAATACGTTGTGTGTCAGCATCAACAGATAATACCTTTACTTTTACCTTTTGACCTTGCTCTAATACTTCAGAAGGTTGCTCTACACGTTCGTGTGAAATTTGTGAAATATGAACTAAACCGTCCACACCGCCAACATTTACGAAAGCACCAAAATCCGTTAGTCGTTGTACTGTCCCTTCAACAACGTCGCCTTCTTTTAATGAAGAAATTGCTTCTTTCTTCTTAGAATCTAGTTCTAATTCTACTACCGCTTTATGCGAAAGGATTACACGATTTTTTTCACGGTCCAATTCAACAATTTTCACGGCTAATGTTTTGCCTTTATAGTCAGTAAAATCTTCTACATAATGTACTTCTACAAGTGAAGCTGGTATAAAGCCACGAACACCAAGGTCCACAACTAATCCACCATTCACGATATCTTTTACGGTAACATCAAATACGTGACCAGAAGTAAATTTCTCTTGTAATTCTACCCATGCTTTTTCTGCATCAACAGCACGTTTAGATAATACAAGATCATCCTCTTCTAACTTAATAACCTTTAATTCTAGTGTTTGATCTAATTCTACAACATCGCTTGCTTTTTCAATATGAACGTTAGCTAATTCACTAATTGGAATTACGCCATCTGTTTTGTATCCAACATTTACAAGCACTTGTTTCTCTTCAACTTTCGTTACAGTACCTGTAACAACGTCACCAACTTGTAATTCTTTTGAATCCATAACTTCTTCATTCATTTTCTCTACCATGGAAATACCTCCCTACAGAATTGACAAAGCATTTTTTATGTATATACGAAATGAAAACAATTGTTTTCATTTGCATGTTTAAGAATTTATCATCACATACGTAAGCTTCATACATTTCACTAGAAAATATATTAAACCTATATAAATAGTATACAGCAAAATCATGTTGAAGAAAGTATGTTTTGAAATATAATAGCGAATATATTCTGACAGTTTTATTCCTCTTTAACTAACTTCTTATAAATCCAGTCATTTGTCAAGGAAAGAGACTCACAATTCACGTATCCTTTACATTTTTATATAAACAAAAAAGAAAGAGGCTACCCCCTTTCTTTATTTCGCAAACACTCCCGAAACAATACCCATAATTTTTTGGACAACTTCTTCAATTGATAAAGAAGTTGTATCTAATTCCAATGCATCATCAGCTTTTTTTAGAGGAGAAACTTCGCGCTCTGAATCTAATTTATCACGCTGAGCAATTTCTTCTTTTAATTGCTCTAAATTAGAATCGAAACCTTTATTCATATTTTCTAAATGTCTTCTTTCTGCTCTTTCTTCAACAGAAGCAAGCATAAAGATCTTCACTTCAGCATTTGGTAACACATGTGTACCAATATCACGACCATCCATTACAACGCCGCCTTTTTCCGCTAACTCTTGTTGACGGCGTACCATTTCTTCACGAACAAGGCGATGTTTCGCCACAATCGATACTCGATTCGTTACCTCAGGTGTACGAATTACTTCAGAAACATCTTGTCCATTTAAAAATACAAGTTGTGTATTTTCTCCTTGCTGAAACTCGATTTTCACATTTTTTACAACTTCCATTAACTGCTCTTCATTTTCAATATCCACTTTTTGCTCAAGGGCTGCGTATGTAATCGTACGATACATTGCGCCTGTATCAATATAAACGTAAGAAAGCTTCTTCGCTACAACTTTCGCAACTGTACTTTTTCCAGCAGCTGCTGGACCATCTATAGCAATTGAAATTCGTTTATCCATTGTAACACCTCATTTTTTCACTTATAAAACAAAACGAAAAGCAGGTATTCTCCTGCTTCTTCTCATTTGCTTCACGTCATTAAATCCTCAATTATTGTAGCATAATCCTTCATAGAAGAAAATGAAAACTACCTATTCACCTGTAAGATTTCTGCTTTGTTTTTTACCATGACACCTTCATAATAAACAATTTTAGATAAATATTTCACTGATGACTTATGTATAAATAACAATTGCACAACAGAAAGACAAATGAATTGTATTATTAATATACGAATAAGCATTCTCTCCATCTTTTTCAACGTAATGGCTCCCTCCTATACTGTATTTGCACATTTCGTTTCGTAATTTTATACATCGTACATATAGCATTTCATTTTATTGTCATTTTCGAGGCATACTTTTATACATTTCCATTGTCGAATTTACTCAAAACATGTTATGTTCTAAATGTATTTTTTTACTTGAAAGGGGTATAAGCATTGAAAAGAATCCTAGTTTTACACACAGGTGGAACAATTGCAATGGAGGAAGATAAAGAAACTGGGGTCGTACAACCAGGTGAAAAAAATCCTCTTTTAAAATTCATTCCTGATTTAGAAGGCGATGTTGATTTAATCGTTGAAGATGTGTTTCATCTACCATCTCCTCATATGACACCGAGCGAAATGTTACAATTACAAGTCATCATTGATGAAAGAGTAAAACAAGACAACATTCATGGCGTAGTCATTACGCATGGTACGGATACATTAGAAGAAACGGCCTATTTCTTAGATTTAACAGTACAAGCAACTATTCCGATCGTTGTAACAGGCGCAATGCGCTCTAGCAATGAATTAGGTGCTGATGGTCTATATAACTTCTTATCAGCTGTAAAAGTCGCTAGCAGTAGTGAAGCTGCCGAAAAAGGCGTTTTAGTCGTATTAAACGACGAAATTCATTGCGCTACAAACGTAACGAAAACACATACAAGTAATGTAGCAACATTCCAAAGTCCACAGTATGGACCAATCGGTATGGTAACAAAACGTGGTGTTGTATTCCACCATGCTTTAGTACATCACGAAACATATTCAGTAAATAAGGTTTCTAAAAATGTAGTCGTTCTAAAAGCGTACGCTGGTATGGACGATACATTGTTAGCAGCAATTGAAAATCTTCCAGTAGACGGGATTGTTATTGAAGCGCTTGGACAAGGTAATTTACCTCCAAGAACACTTCCTAGTCTAGAACGGCTAATAAATAAAGGAATTCCTGTCGTATTAGTTTCTCGCTGTTTCAATGGGATCGTTCAAGATGTATATTCATATGAAGGTGGCGGCAAACAATTAAAAGATATGGGTATTGTATTCACATACGGTTTAAACGCTCAAAAAGCACGTATTAAATTATTAGTTGCATTAGAGAATACAACTTCTCATGAAGCAATCCAAAACATGTTTATGCACGATTAAAAAAGAAGCTGTCGAAGTTTATTCCGACAGCTTCTTTTTATATTTCTCTTGTTGCAATGGTTTGCGCAATCGCATCCCCATGAAATCGACCGTTCTCAATAAATATTTCATTTGCATTATTTCCAGCAGCAATTACACCTGCAATGAAAATATTTGCAGCGTTCGTTTCCATCGTATCCTCTGCATAAATTGGACGTCCTGTCGCTTCATCAATCCGAACACCCATCTTTGTTAAGAAACTATGATCAGGATGGTAACCAGTCATCGCAAATACAAAATCATTTTGGATTGTATATGCTTCGCCATCAACTGTATACGTTAATGTATGTTCAGTAATTTCTTTCACATGAGCCCCGAAATGCATGTGAATTGTACCATTTCGAACTAACGCCTCAAACTCTGGCAAAATCCAAGGCTTTATGCTTGGTGAATACTCACTTCCGCGATATAGTACCGTTACACGCGCACCAGCTTTCACAAGCTCTAACGCGGCATCTACACTCGAGTTTTTCCCACCTATAACTACTACATCTCGATCAAAATAAGGATGTCCTTCTTTAAAATAGTGAGCTACCTTCTTCAATTCCTCACCTGGAACGTTCATATAATTTGGATTGTCATAATATCCAGTTGCTACAACAATATATTTCGCTATATACATTTCTTTACTTCCGTCACGCTTTGTCGTTTCAACCTGAAAAACTTCTCCATCTTTTTGAACTTTCTCTACTCGTTCAAAAGCATTTACACGTACAGATTTACGCTTTACTACTTCACGATAATACGCAAGCGCTTGATTTCGAACAGGCTTACGATTTTCTGTAATAAAAGCTACATCACCAATTTCTAATTTTTCACTAGAAGAGAAAAATGTTTGATGGGTTGGATAATTATAAATCGCATTTACAATGTTTCCTTTTTCAATTACTAACGGATTTATCCCTACCTTTTGCAACGAAATTGCTGCTGCTAATCCGCACGGACCGCCTCCAATTATGATAGCTGTTTCTTTCTGCATACTCGGTTCACTCCTAGTCTTCTACCAATACACTATTTATAAAAACAAGAAAAAACCTACTTACAGCAGTAGGCACCTATCTTTATTGTATTCATTTTTCATATATTTGTCATCTAAACGAAACGTACATCCGATAGACATCTGCTAAAAACTGCTGAAATTTAATACCTTGTTTCCCTAAAACATTTTCAGGATCAATCTTTCTGGCTGGATCAAGTGTTTTATGTGATACGATATCTTTTTTCGGATTCAAGCCGAAGTTTTGACATAAATACGCATGATACCACGTAAAACGTGTATATGCTTCCCAAAAATTAACATCACCGCCATAACAAAGCTCCACTCCAATGGCAGCCTTATTGGCATCATACCCATATAAGTCATTATCTGTCGGCACACCATATCGAACATGATAAGCAACTTCATTTATAGGAATAATTTCTAGTATTGTTTTGTCATCTATAAATGTATGTGCCGAAGCTTTCGGTTGTATTTCATTAAAATAATCCCGATTCCCAATCGCATTGCTACCAGGATTCCCCGTATCATGGCTTACAATAAACCTTACTTTAGAAAGAGGAATTCCCGGCCGTGAACTTCCATATCCAATATAGTTACGCTCTATAGGAAACATCGCCATTACTACCAACTCCCGCTTCAGAAGATTACCTTACTTCTTTATATATGTATTCGGTAGCAATGTCCTTATAGCATATTTCTTACGCGAAGAGAAAATCGAAAATATTTGATGTGAACACCATAAATAATAAAATACTTACAGCAACTCCATAAAAACCGTAAAACCAAACACAATCTTCTTTCGTATCTAAACCGAAAAATTTATTTACTGATTGTAATAATGTGCCGCGCTTACTTTGTTTGTTTCTTAATACTTCCACTCGTTCTACAACATCCGCTGGCATCATAAATCTTTGGTCTACTGTCATTTTCATCATTTATCTCTCCTTAAAATCATTTCCGTTTTGTTTATCTAAGGAGAGTATAGCACGTTTGTTCGCATAGAACAAGCGTTCTTTTTGTTTTTATTTTATTTTTCAGCAAATCCAGTAAGAATCGTGATTACAAAGGCGATAATTGGCCCTACTACAACCGCACCAAATATTAAAAACAGTAGCCCTTCCCCGAACACCCGAACAATACTTGTCTTTTTGGCTTTCGTCGTTCTTGCAAGTTCTCCCTCTAACCTCTTAACCTTTTCTTCTAATTGTTCTACCCGTTCCATCATTTCATTTCCCATTTACAACACCTCACTCTAATACTTCAACAAAAAAACGTGATTCCCTCGAAAGGAATCACGTTTTCTCACAATATAATATTATACCCAACCTCTGAAGCGACTTGCTTCAGCCATTTTACGAACACCGACCATATACGCTGCTAAGCGCATATTCACTTTACGAACTTGTGCTGTTTCATAAATAGAATCAAATGATCTTACCATTACTTTTTCTAAACGTTGTTCTACTTCTTCTTCAGTCCAGTAGTAACCTTGGTTATTTTGTACCCACTCAAAGTAAGATACTGTTACCCCACCAGCACTCGCTAATACGTCTGGAACAAGTAAAATTCCGCGATCTGTTAAAATTTTAGTTGCTTCTAATGTTGTTGGACCATTTGCAGCTTCAACAACGATTTTTGCTTTAATATCATTAGCATTTTCTTCTGTAATTTGGTTCTCAATTGCAGCTGGAACTAAAATGTCGCAATCAAGTTCTAACAATTCTTTGTTTGAAATTGTATTATTAAATAGTTTTGTTACTGTACCGAAGCTATCACGACGGTCTAATAAATAATCAATATCTAATCCGTTTGGATCATGTAATGCGCCGTAAGCATCTGAGATCGCAATAACTTTCGCACCTGCATCATGCATAAATTTAGCTAAGAAGCTACCAGCATTACCGAATCCTTGAACAACAACGCGTGCACCTTTAATATCAATGTCGCGTTTTTTTGCAGCTTCGCGAATACAAATTGTAACACCTTTCGCTGTTGCTGTTTCACGTCCATGTGATCCACCTAATACAAGTGGCTTACCTGTAATAAATCCTGGTGAATTAAATTCGTCAATACGGCTATACTCATCCATCATCCATGCCATAATTTGAGAGTTTGTGAATACATCTGGAGCTGGAATATCTTTCGTCGGTCCTACGATTTGGCTAATTGCTCGTACATAACCGCGGCTTAATCTTTCTAACTCACGGAATGACATTTCACGCGGGTCACAGATAATTCCACCTTTACCTCCGCCATATGGTAAATCAACAATACCACATTTTAAACTCATCCAAATTGAAAGTGCTTTCACTTCATTTTCTGTTACATTCGGATGGAAGCGAATTCCACCTTTCGTTGGACCAACAGCATCATTATGTTGTGCACGATATCCTGTAAATATTTTAACAGTCCCGTCATCCATACGAACTGGTATTTTCACTGTCATCATACGAACTGGTTCTTTTAATAATTCATATACTTCGTTTGGATAACCCAATTTTTCTAACGCTTCACTGATAACAATTTGTGTTGAATTCAATAGTTCAAAATGTTGTTCCCTTTGTTGTTGTGTTTTTGTTTGAGTTCCCTTTTCGGCTACCATAGTAAGTAAACCCCCTGTAATTTCACTTGTTTAGTAAACCTTCATTGCCTAGTATACACCGTTAAATTTGGAATGCAATAGAAAACGCTAACAAATATATACAAAGTATTTTCTTTTGCAAGCGTTTTCACTATCATTATAGTCCTTTTATTGCTTTTAGAAAAGTAAAATACTTAAATATTTAAATATTTTTTATTGTATTCATGTACAGTACTTTGAAAAAATACATTTAAGTAAAGTAAAAAACAAAACCTTAGCTATGTTACATTAGCTAAGGTTTTGTTTTTTCACAAAGTAATTGTGTATTTGTTCAATTGCTTGAGAAGCCATTAATTCTTTACCATACTCCATTAGACGATAAATAGTTGCTGTAGACGGATTACCATATTCCGCTAAAATAGCTATAAAATCTGCCTTCAGTAATTGTATTTGCTCCTCTTCTTCCATCCAAAGATAGAAACGCCCATCCCACGTATATAATTTTCCGCCAGTTACATCAAGGTTATATAAACGATTCGACAGGTTAATTACGTCATCTAGTGTAGCAAACTCATAAAGGATATGCTCGCTTTCATCTAGAGTCACTTGCATTTCAATAAACTCGTCACGGAACTCATCATCTGTATCCGCTTCTTGATGTCCTTTCGTTACAATTACGACCATTCCTTGCGCTTGTAGAGAAAATACTTCAACTGCAATCGGGCCATCCGCTTCAAATCCCAATTCTTTATTTGCTTCTTGCATCATATCACGAAATAATTGCTGTACTTTCGGTGCATTTCTCCACAAATCTTCTTTCGTTAATCCTCGTTCAGATAAATCATCAAATGTTAAGAAAATTTTTATCTTATTGTAATTTAATCGTTCCAGCCTCATCTCATACCCTCCCTACGCAACCAATGAATATAATTTTTATTATATGAAATAGAAAATAGATGGTTCTTTTCGAACAACTATTCTAACATTTTTAACCAATCATCCCATTCTTCTTTCGTGTCACCAATTAGGCTTGTTTGAATGTTCAACTGATCTCCAGCACCTATTTCTCCTATAACCCCAACAAAAAGGTTTTCACTTTTTTCTTGCAACAAATTCAAGTAGCTCGTTGCGTTCTTCAGTTCTCGTCCGTCATCAAAAGAGATTACTACATATTTAGGTCTTATTTGCTCAACAGCTAACGTAATACTATCTTCCGCTAAGCTTGCCCTAATATATATCACCTCATATCCTTTTAATCGTAAATACGTTGAGAAAACAAACCCTTTCAACATATTACTTTCTAACACAACAACTTTGTGTATAGAAGAAAACGATGATGCATTATGATATACCATCCCTAGACGCGTTTGTAAAAATGATACGACATATTGGAATTGCACCATTGTAACTTCATTATTATTTTTTAACGTTAACAATTTATTTGACACTTGAAGAACAATACTTGCGATAACTTTTTCTGTTGCATAAATACTAAAGGCCTCGTTTAACAATGCAGAAGTTGTAATTTCATCAAATTTTAACAAAGCTTGTAGTAAATCGTCCACTAAAACAACTTCTCTATCGTAATGTATTTCATTTTGAACACTATTCTGCAAACGATTCCCTTCTAATAATTGAACTGCTTGTCCAATCATCATGCCGGAAGAAACCTTGTCCATTAACCATTTCAAAATTTGAATATGCTCTTCTGTATATAATCGATGCCCCGCATGATTCCGCTTTGGGGCAATCATTTGATATCTTCTTTCCCATGCACGAAGCGTACTTGGTTGAACTCCAATTATTTTTGAAACAGCTTTTATGTTATATTTTCCGTTTAGAGTTGGCATCATTTCCCTCCGCATAACGTAATAATATGTGTTTGAGCAGGTGCTCGGAAGCGAAGTGGAATCAACGTTGTTCCATACCCATTACTAACAAAAAGAGTTATATTTGAATGCTTATATACGCCACCTTTTAAATATTTTTTAGATGGGAATAATCGAATCTGCCCTCCATGTGTATGTCCACTTAGCACAAGTGAAATTTGTTCTTTTCCAGACATTTTATTTATTATATCAGGGTTGTGGCTAATTAATATGCGAAAACCATCTTCTTTACAATCAGCCAACGCTAAATCTAAACGATCACGTTCCAAACCAACATCATCTACACCGAGCAAACAAATTTTCTCTCCTAATTCAGACTCAAATACAACTCTTGTATTATCTAAAACTTTTACATTATTTTCTAATAACAAAGCATCTAATTCATGATATTCAATTTCATAATCATTATTTCCCCATACAAAATATACAGGAGCTATCGCTCTTAGCTTTTGTATATTTGCAGAGATTTTCGATAAAGGGACACCTTTTTCCGCTAAATCACCACCAATAATTACAAGATCAACTCTTCCTTTTACTTGTTCAATTAACGAATTCGAAATGACCCTTCTATGAATATCAGATATAAAAAATACATTTACTTTTTGAAAACTTTTCGGAAATTCTTCAAATATTAAAGTATGTTCTAGCACCGTATTACGCATTGCTTCTGTATACATTACAAGAAGCATTATAATACCAATACAAACGAGAGTACTTAATAAGATAATCCATATCATATATTTTTACTCCCCTCCTCATAAAGATAATCCTCAGTTTTTATAGTAAGTATTTTACT
Source organism: Bacillus cereus group sp. Bc061 (assembly GCF_027715825.1). Taxonomy (NCBI): domain Bacteria; kingdom Bacillati; phylum Bacillota; class Bacilli; order Caryophanales; family Bacillaceae; genus Bacillus; species Bacillus cereus group sp. Bc061. The sequence goes on along the minus strand of NZ_JAQFTZ010000001.1, from coordinate 104,305 downwards.
AACTTTCTCGCTTTGTGGACTTATCTTTTATCGGAATTTTTAATTCTTGACCTACATTCACTTCATCTTTTTGTAAATCATTATACTTTTTAATCACTTCGATCCCAGTTTCATCTGAAAAATATTGCTTCGCTATACTTTCTAAAGTTTCTCCCTCTTTCACCGTATGCGTGACGACTTTCTCAGATGATGCCTCGGACTCAGATTTAGCTGAATCAAAAAAAATAACCTCAAATGCACTTTTTCCAGCGTTATTACTATCACTTTTCACCTGAATATATTTATCTGTATACCATAAGATGCTAATTGGTAGTAATATGAATAGAAATGTTAAAACTCGAACGAAAATATGATTCATTTTAAACTTTTGTTTTTTTTCTTTATTTCTATGAATTTCACTACGCGGCGGTAAACCTTCTTTTTCTTCCACTCGCTCAACTTCTAATTCCTCTTCAAAATCAGGAATTCGTCTTCTCATGTTGTTCACCACCACCTTCCATTTATTTTCTTAATTGGAGTCCCATTATAAAATCAACAAGAAAGTGTGCAAAGATTGTTATAAACAAATTTCCTGTCCATTCAAATACGTAACCAAAGACAAAACTAATGAAACAGACGAAACAAAACAAAAATGGCTTTTTTATATACCGAATATGTAACACTGCAAATACAAAACTCGCTATTACAATTCCAAAGTGTGTCTGCACTACACCTCTAAATAAAAATTCTTCTGCAAAGCCGATAATGAACGTAATAACGAGTAGATGCATAACTGACATCCCTTGAAACATCCTATCATTAATACCACCATCATCAAACCAAGACTCTGGAAATACTCGCATTGCAACATAATCTAATAACACAATACCAATCGCTAACAAGCCACCTATTATAAGTATAGACACCGGTTCCCATTTCCACAGACTATACACCGATTTTATATCTCGGAATAGTATATATGCTAGTAAACAACCGATACCGATAATAATGAACTGTGTGATATACAGATTCAGCCTTATTTCTTTCGGACTCATATCTTCAATATTATGCCTTTGAATGTTCATCATTCCCCCATCTTTTCTAGACCGAAAAGCTTTTGTAACTCTGTTTCCCAATTATAGTCGAAATCCGATTGTTGCGCTTGTCTTTTTTTATAATCTGTTTTTGTAATATGACAATAGTCGCAGCAATTCTTTAACTCGCCCTCTTTTCTGTAACCGAACTGTCGCAGCAAATATTCTCGTCTACATTCTTTCACTTGTATCCATGATTTCATGTTTTCTAGCTCACTATATTTATTACGTAACCTTATTTCTACTTCAGCTATTAATCTGTTCATAATTTCATCTGACAAGCTCTCTAATATTAGTTTTCGTTGTTGTATGATTCCAAGCTGTTCAAGATGATAGCGGATGAAACGCCAATATTGTTCATTAAATCTTGCTGCATTATAACAAATTTCTTCTACCTCTTCTATTGGTAATTCTTTCGTTTGAAACATTCTTTCCTGCAGTAAAGAAAATAAAAATTGTATTTGTGACTGGCTTGGCAATTCATCTTCAATTATTGAAATTGGTAAATCGTGATCTAACGGACTACATAGTAAAATAGCTATACTTGGTTCACCATCTCTTCCAGCTCTTCCGATTTCTTGTAAATAAGAAGCTATATTAGTCGGATAGTGAAAATGAATAATATATCTCGTGTTTGATTTATTTACTCCCATACCAAAAGCACTTGTACATATTACAAGCTGTAATTGGTCATTCATAAACTGCTGTTGAATTAACATACGCTCTTCATGTTCCATACCACCATGATAGAAAGCGACACCAGTAACGCCTTTTCCTCTTAAATATTCCGTTAAACGTTCTGTCCACGCTCTGCTTGAACAATATACAATCCCCGGCCCTTGTAAATACATCACCTGGTCCAAAAGCGCCTCTTTCTTCTCTTCTATCGTCTCTACAAATTGTACTTCCATTGCTATATTTGGACGATCAATAGAGTATACATGCTGCGTCACATTCTCTAAATTCAAACTCTCTGCTATATCTCGGAGTACATCTTTCGTCGCTGTTGCAGTTAATGCTAGCACTGTAGGAGACCCGATATTCTTAATAACTACATTTAGTTTTTTATAATCTGGTCTAAAATCATAACCCCATTGCGAAATACAATGAGCTTCATCCACAACAAATAATGAAATATGAACTTTCTTCAATTCTCTTATTAACAATTCCGACTGCAACATCTCTGGTGATACAAAAATAAATTTATAAGAAGCTAATCTTTTCATCGCTTCTCTTTTTTCCTGTAATGTCCGAAAACTATTAAATGCTATCACTCGGTTTTTCACAACATATTTTAATTGTGTAACCTGATCTTCCATCAAAGATAATAATGGTGATACAACAAGTACTGTCCCTTCTTGCATGAGCCCTGGAAGTTGATAGCACATAGACTTCCCTCTTCCGGTCGGAAGCATCGCTATAACATCTTTTCCTTCCAATAAATCTGTAATTACCCCTTTTTGACCTGGACGAAATTCAGAATATCCAAACCACCTATATAAATATTCCTCAAGTTTCATTTATACCCTCCATCCGCGCCAATACAAGACGAACTTCAAAATAAGAGATATCCTCTCCAACCGCTTGTTTCAACTCACGCAGCTTACGTGTTTGTAATGCATCAATTACTTCTGTTACTTTATCTATTTTTTCTTTTTCCATAAACATCTCGATTGAAAAATCTCTTTCTCGCAAAGCAATTTCAACAAAATGATCTTCTATCGTTGCAACCTTTAGATTTCTAATTGTCGCTATTTCTTCTAATGAGCGCCCTTGCCTCCAAAAATTATATGTTTTTTTTGTTGATAAACTAAATAATTCAGCTCTCTCATTTGGATAAGAAATAATTTCAGCTAATAACGGAAATTCATTTTCATAATCGCGAACTTCTTGTATAAGGAAATGAATTGTACCCCAAAATAAAAAGTACACCCTGAAAACATCTCGTTTCGTAATTTCTGCTAACTGCTGCAATGTACAACCGATACGTTCATATCCTGTTAATCTATATGTTACAATCGTTGCTTCTACCACATCACATTTCCTTAAAAGAGTATATATTTCTTTCCATAATCTTTTTGCCAATTCACTACGCCTATACGGCATACCTGTTAAAAAGCGTTTCACCCAAACCATTATTTCTGTATCTTGTTGAATAGGAATAAACTTCGTATTATTCTGTTGTAAATTAGATATAGTTTGAATAATTAAAGATAATCTTTTCCAAAATGTTTCACCTAATTCACCATAGTGCAAACCATGTAAATGCGCTGGAAAAGCATACCCTTCCTCCCATGTATGTAACTGCATTTTACCTTTAGGTGTTAACAAATATGTATTTTCATGTATTTCTTGAATCAAATCTGCTTGCAACAACTTTGCAACTTCACGATCATATTCAGCTCTATTTAGCGATTTATATATTCCAAACAAAAAAGAAATTCGGAACATATTTCCATCTTGTAACGTTTGCGAAGAACGTTTTCCCTTTAATAAATAATAAATAGAAGAAACGGTCCTTTCACCATTCAATTGTTTTAAACAATACAATACAGTATATTGTAGTTGCATTACCGCTTCCACCTTTCAATCTAACTTAGTTACTCATTAAACTTATCATATGGGCAATATGTACTTGTATATATTCTATTGTACCAAACGAAATAACATTTACGTATTTTGAAAATCTTATGACATAATGCAGAAATTAGTTGACACTCTAATTGATAAGGATTATCATTATAATTTTATGTTGAAAAGTTTTAAAAACCGTTTTACAATAAGGTTATAATTTTTATGGCGAGCTTTTCACATACATATTATCAGGAGGGAAAAAAGATGGCAAAATATACAATCGTTGATAAAGATACTTGTATCGCATGTGGTGCTTGTGGCGCTGCTGCACCAGACATTTATGACTATGATGATGAAGGTATTGCATTCGTAACATTAGACGATAACCAAGGTATTGTTGAAATTCCAGATGTATTACTTGAAGATATGATGGATGCATTTGAAGGTTGTCCAACTGACTCAATTAAAGTTGCTGACGAATCATTCGACGGCGATGCTTTAAAGTTCGAATAGTCTTTTATTAACTTCAAAAAATACCCCTCATTCCTTTGAGGGGTATTTTTTGTTTTCTATTTTCATTCTCCTTATTAAAAAACCATTAGTAGTTACATACTACTAATGGTTTTATTTTATATTTTATGCATTTTTCATTTTTGCAAACACCCATACTTTTAGGCGTGAGAATAACGCTACAAATACAATTGTCACAACAATTCCTTTAATCAAATTAAATGGTAAGATTGCCGTTACAACCGTTGTCTTTATCGCTTCGCTAGACATAGCTGGTGAATTTAAAAACCAAGTGTAAGCTGGGAATATGATGATGTAATTTAATACGCTCATAATAAGAGCCATTGTAATTGTCCCTAGCATTAATCCTGTCGTTAAACTCTTAACAGTACGATACTTTCTAAATAAGAAAGTTGCTGGTCCAATAAATAAACATCCTGCAATAAAGTTAGCAATTTCTCCAACTGGTACTCCCGTTAAACTCCCTTGAATCCCGTAATGTAAAATATTCTTTATCGCTTCTACAATTATCCCTGCAACCGGCCCGAAAATAATTGCAGCAATTAGAGCTGGTACATCACTAAAATCAATTTTTAAAAATGGCGGAAGCCCTGGGAATGGGAAATCCAACATCATCAGTAAATATGCAATACTACTTAGCATCGCTACACTCACCATCTGCACTACACTGTTTTTTTGTTTCATCTTTCTCTCTCCTTTTCCATCGATCATCTCATGGAAAGTGGAAAGGTTCTGCTATGCCTACTTTTTCATAGAACGAAAAAACCCTTTGTGTTTTACACAAAGGGAGAATTTAAGGCACATCAAACAGACGTTCAAATACTTATCTTTTTTGAACGCTTGAACCTCCATCTTCTCCCATCCAGACTGTACTGTCGGCTTTGGAATCACACCAAATCCTGCCTTAACGGCTCGCGGGCTTAGAACAAAATCACATATAGTTCATCACCGCCGGTCGGGATTTTCACCCTGCCCCGAAGATAGACCGATATTCTATTTTCCACTTCATTATACAACAACATGATCGTATTGTGAACAAAAAAATCGTAACTTATTAAAAATAAGTTATTGATTTTACATAATCAAAATCATTCATTATATTTTACAATACACTCCATATTTTTTAGTATTCGGCATTTCTCCTATGAATCCCCTAGTCATATATAATTAAAAGTGATAAGATGTTGAATTGTTAAGATAAGAACATTTTCTGGATTATGGAGGAAATGTCATGAAGAAAGAGAAGAGACACTCTATTCGAGAAACAATGAAAAAAAACTTAAGGAAAGAATACTTTTACTTAAAAAAAGAATTACTTTTCTACTGTCCAATTGATTTAGGCACATTCTCAAGCGAGACATACTATGCTGCTTTCGATGAAGATGGCATCAGTATTTATCAGTATGATAAAAAGACAGAAAGTAAATTAAAATTATGTGAGCGTCATCCGTGGAAGAGTTGGAATAAAGTGAAGGTGGATCATTATTTAACAACTTCACAATTTATTTTTCAAGGTGAGCGAAACTGGATATTATCCCTTTTCCAAAAAGGAAAAGAAGCTCAAAAAATAATCGAAGAGCATACATCTTTACAAACTGAAGTTGTTTCCCGCTCTTTCTTAAAAAAACTTCCTGGTTTCCGTTCTAATGCACCATTGAATAAATACATCGGCAGCATTTGCTATACTGCACTCATTGCATTTTTATTAAAATGGATGATTCCATTTCAAGGACCACAAATCGCCCTGTACTCTATTTCAATCGGTTGTATGCTTCTTGGTTTACTTTGTTTGACAATTGGTTTAATTGAACCGACTATTGTACTATTTCGAACAAACGAAAAAACAAGAGCGAAAGTATTTTACTTATATAGCTACTTAGCTATTTCTGGATTTATATGTGTCTTTATTTTTTGGTAAAAAAGAGCTAGTTAAACTAGCTCTTTTTTTTACTTTACATATAATTGTTGATTTGGATAAATGAGCTCTTGTTGCAACCCATTTTTTTCTTGAATTTCCTTAACGGACATTCTAAATTTCCGCGCAATGCTAACTAGAGTGTCGCCTTTTTGGACGACGTATAACGATGAAGAAACTGCTTCATTTCTTTGTTCATGTAAAACAAGCAATGGGTTCATCGCATTTTTTTTTGCCATCGTCCATCTTCCTTGATGAACTTCTAAATGTAAGTGTGCACCTCGGGATTCTCCTGTATTTCCTACTTCTCCAATTATTTCTCCCTTTGAAATATAATCCCCTTGAACTACATATCTCTTATTTAAATGTGCATACACAGCCTCATATTCTCCATGTTTAATAAATATAACGTTTCCATAACTACTTGAATAATAAGACTTTGTTACCTTCCCTTCTTGAATAGCTGACACAGGCGCGCCGATCGGTGCCGCTATATCTATACCGTAGTGTTTTCCGTGCCTTGTCCCAAAATAATCACTTATCTGTCCTTCAACAGGCCATGCCCATTGATTTCCCTCTGCGTACACATGTAATTGAGATAAAAACAGTACTGTCAATAACATGACGCCGTATTTTAAAGCTTTCATATACATCCTCCGTTTTCTAATTACAACCATACCTTCTCTATTTTGGTATATTACAGAAAAAAGTATACAAAAAAAAGAAAGTGAATCACTCCACTTCCTTCTCTTTCTTATCACGAAAAACGATTGCACTGCGATTATACTCTACATCTTTTACTTGTAATCGAGCGTTTATTACTCTAGCTACTGCAAATAAATAGTCAGATAATCTATTGACATACTTTAGAACAACTGCATTTATTTCTCCTTCCTTTTGCAAGGACACGATACATCGTTCTGCTCGCCTTACAACTGTACGTGCAATATGAATAGCAGCTGCCGACTCGCTTCCACCTGGTAAAATAAAGCGCTCTAGCGGCGGTGCTTCTTCTATATATGAATCAATTCTACCTTCTAAGTTTTCGACCATTTCATTTTTTACTTTATAAGGAATTTTCTCACCTACTATCGCCAAGTCTCCCCCGCAATCAAATAGTTCATGTTGAATCGTTTCAAGTTCATTGTAAATATCTCCGAAAACCCCGCCTTGTAGTTTAGTCATCGCATATCCAATATGAGAATTCGCCTCATCTATCGTGCCATATGCTTCCACTCGGATATTATCTTTATCCACTCTGCCACCTATTACACTTGTTGTTCCTTTATCTCCTGTTTTTGTATATAATTTCATCGCTTTACGACACCCCTCTCATTATTCTTCATTCGACTAAGTTAGAAAAAAAGTTCTACTATTATTTATTTAATTGATTTTACAAAAAAATAAAAAACAGTAGAACTTTATTCATTATCAACTTTAAAAACAAATATCTAAATTATACGATTCGGTAAATAGACAGAGAATGTAGTTCCCTCTCCAACAACACTTGAAACAGCAATTTTCCCATCATGACCTTGCACAATATTTTTTGCAATCGCAAGCCCGAGTCCTGTTCCACCTTTTTTTCCACGTGTTCTTGCTTTATCAGCTTTATAGAAACGATCAAATAAAAATGGAATATCTTCTTCTGGAATACCGGCGCCTGAATCTTGCACTTCAAAAATAAGACCATTATTTTTCGTATCAATTACAAGCGTTACATGTCCGCCTGCGTTCGTATGACGTATTGCGTTATCAATTAAATTCGTCAATACTTGTTCCATACGATCTGCATCAAACGGGTACTGCTCAATTGGATCTTTGAAATCAACTGTTAACGCGACTTCTTTATCCTTCGCAATCCCTTGGAATTTACGACCTATTTTTTCAACGAAAGGATGAATATCAACTTCACCTATATGTAACTCTACATTACCACTTTCCATACGCGCTAAATCTAACAATTCATTTACAAGTTTCCCTAAACGAACGGATTCATCATAAATGATTTGAACAAACTCATTAATTTCTTCTTTCGTTTGTACAATATCATCTAAAATTGCTTCACTATACCCTTGAAGCATGACCATCGGTGTACGAAGTTCATGTGATACGTTCGCAATAAAGTCTTGACGCATCTTCTCAAGACGGCGTTCTTCCGTCATATCACGCAATACAGCTACAGCCCCGCGAATTTTCGTTTGATTGTAAAGCGGCGTCATAAGAACTACATAGTTACCTTTTTGTAAATTAATTTCAACCACTTGTTGTTGTTCGCTTTCTACAACGAGATGGAATAGTTCAACAAGTTCAGAAGGTAGTTTTTTACTGAGCTCTATCTCTTTTTCTTCTTGCCAAACTTGTAAGAAATGTTCAGCCGGCGGATTGATTACAACGACTTCACCTTCTTGATTTAATGTAATAACCCCATCTGCCATACTACTTAAAATACTAGCTAACTGCTCTTTCTCTTGCTGCAGGGCATTCATATTAAACTTCAACTGTTTCCCCATTTGATTTAAGGCCGTTGCAAGCTCACCAATCTCGTCCTGAGATACCATAGGAGCTTTCGCATCAAATTTCCCACGCGACACCTCAAAAGCAACCTCACGCATTTTACGAAGTGGTGCTGTAATTCGAGTAGATAAGAAGAACGCAAAGAAAGTTGTTAATATAATCGCAATCCCTGCTGATAGGAATATAAAATCAGTCGTTCTTTCCATACCTTGTATCGGTACTTGTAAAGATTCGTATACAAACACTGCACTTTCATTTTTTGACTGCACTGGTTTTCCGACAATCATAATATCATTTTCAGTATTTTTATTCTTTCTACTATTAGAGGCTTTTCTAATGTTATTCTTAATTTCTTTTTTGTCTGTAAAAACAGCCGCTAATTCTTTATCTTCTTTTAAGTCATCCATTGTAAGAGTGACTAATCCTTCTTGTTTCGGTGAAGAAGATATTTCTTTACCATCTTCTACAATAATGATCCTTGAAAGTGGATCAGAGAATTTGTATGCGATATTCTCAATCGTTTTTACATCGGCACCTTCTTCAATTAACTCTGAAACACTTGTTGCAACTTTTTGAAGCCTAGCTTCACTCATATCTACATAATATGTTCTAAAAAACTGTGAAAGTAAAATCGCAACAAATCCAAGCACGAACGAAACGAGAAGTAATATGGTCATCCATAACTTCCCTACTACACTTCTCCAAAGCATCAGTCGTTCACAACCTCAAACTTATAACCTACGCCCCAAACGGTAACAATCATCTTCGCAGCATCTGGTGATTTTTTGCTTAACTTCTCACGTAAACGCTTTACATGCGTATCAACTGTGCGTAAATCTCCGAAGAATTCATATTGCCATACTTCTTTTAACAATTGCTCACGATCGAATACTTTATCAGGCGCTTTCGCTAAGAATAATAGTAATTCGTACTCTTTCGGTGTTAAATTCACTTCATTACCATCTGCTGTAACACGGTGTGCATCATTATCAATTGTTAAATGAGGGAACACAGTAACATCTTTTGTCGTTGTATCTTGTGTAAAGAATGTTGTTGGTACAGAACGGCGTAAGACCGCTTTCACGCGAAGCACTACTTCGCGTGGACTAAATGGTTTCACAATATAATCATCAGTTCCTACCTCAAACCCTTGTACTCGATTTACTTCTTCACCTTTTGCTGTCAACATAATAATTGGCGTCGCTTTCTTCTCACGAACCCCTTTACATACTTCGATACCATCTTTACCAGGCATCATAAGATCTAATAAAATTAAATCATAATCATTTTGCAGCGCCATTTCTAAAGCTGTATCACCATTGTCTGCTTCTTCAATTGTGTATTGTTCTCTCTCTAAATACATTTTCAACAAACGACGAATACGATCCTCATCGTCTACAATTAAAATTCTTGATTCATTTTCCATTTCTACCCGTTGCGTACTTTTACCACAACGGTTCACACCTACCCTTCTATACTATTATGTTGCGCTATTCTCGTTTATTTAAGCAATCTTCTAAATGTTTCACTTCCCATATTATGCTTCACAAGAATAATAAAGTTTGTTCAATTTTTTTCCAAAACTATGTATTTTTTTTGAACAGTATATAATGTCCTCGACATCATTTTACAAAATCAACCGCTACTTTGTCATGTTTTTCTCAAAAAAGAAGAAAAGTTGACAAAAATAAAATAGGAAAGTGACATACACTCTCCTATTTTATTTCTCTATGCGTATGAATGTAAACCCGCGATAATTAAGTTTACTACAATAAAGTTAAACATAATGATTGCAAAACCAATTACCGCTAACCATGCTGACTTCTCTCCATGCCATCCTTTTGATAAACGTAAATGTAATACCGCCGCATAAAAGAGCCACGTTATAAGTGCCCAAACCTCTTTCGGATCCCAACCCCAAAAACGTGTCCACGCTATTTGAGCCCAAATCATGGCGAAAATTAATGCACCCAATGTGAAAACTGGGAATCCAATTGCAATAGAACGATATCCTATTTCATCTAACAAATCGCTATTCGTATTTTTCACTAACGGCTGAAGTGCCGCTGATACTCGTTTACGTAAAATTAGTCTTAATACAATATAGAGTAACGTTCCGACTAACACTGACCAAATAACAGTATTTAATTTTTTCGCATTTACAATCGCCGGAACTTCAACTGTCGGCTCTAATTTATTGTCTGTCAGTAACTTCCCTTCATGCGGCCCCACTAAAGCCGGAAGATTGTATTTCATTTCCACTTGTTGTTCATTTTTATCAATCCATTGAAACTTTGCTTCATATTTCATACTAGAATATACCGTTGTTACTCCAATAAACCCAACTGTACAAACAAGTGTGAATACTACCGTCTCTAGCCAAAATGTACGTTTACTTTTCACTGATTGATCTACATTTTTCAATAAATACATAACGCCCGTAATAAAACTAATTGCTAAAATTGCTTGTCCTGCAGCCGCAGTCGTCACGTGAATATGTAACCAATTACTTTTTAAAGATGGAATAAGCGGTGATATTTCCCTCGGAAACATACTTGCATAAGCAATTAATAAAAGCGCAACTGGTAATGCAAATAGTCCGATTATACTTACGCGGTACATAAAGTACATGACAATAAATGCTCCGACAAGCATCATGCCGAAAAACGTACCAAATTCAAAAAAGTTACTAACTGGCGCATGACCTGATGCAATCCATCTTGTAACAAAATATACCGTTTGTGCAATAAACCCTAAAATTGTAATCGTTATTCCTACATTTGCCCATTTATGACCCTTTTCTTTAATTGCTCCCCCAAAAAATAGAGTGGCAATTAAATATAAAATAAATGCGGTAAAGAGAAAGTTACTACTTATTTGCACCATATCGTTTCCCCACCTTAACTAATTTTTTTATCGACTACTTTATCATTTGGTTGCGGAATTGCTGTACCTTCTAGTACTCTTTCAATATCTTTCTTTAAACCGAACCAGTTTTTATTCGTATGTCCTGCAATCCACCATTCATCATTAACGCGTTGTATCCAAATACGGCGATGATTCCAATACATTCCTTGAATGACACCAACCATAAATATAAACCCTCCAATACCGAGAATCCAAAGCGTTAAATCTTTTCTTACAGTAAGTGCTGTTGCATTTTGCATTTCCACACCTGCAAAGGACATTTTATATTTGTTATTCCCATCAGGTTCTATATTTTGCTGAATACCAACAAAACTCACTTCACCATCTGGTGTTTCAGGTGTAAACATTTTAAATACAAATGCAGGGTTGTTTGGTAATTTTGTTTTTGTATTTGGTCTTCCATTCTCATCAAAATAAAAATCAGGGAAATAGCTTAATAGTTCTAAAGAATAACCATTTCCTAAATCATATTTTTCTGCAGGGTTTGTTAAATCAACTTTAATCGGTCCCCACTTTTGATTATTTTCTTTATTTTGCAAACGGAAGGACATACTTTTAAATTCATTTTCTCTATAACTCAATTGATAAACAGCAAATTGATCAAATTTCAGCGGTTCATTTACTCGAATTTCAACTTCTTTTACTTTTTCCAATTTTGGTTTTTGTCCAGCTATCTTTTCACCTACCGCTTTATATAATACGGCATTCGTTTGGAAGTTTTTCGCAATCATTTTATCACCTACACGGTCAATTGCTTCATCAAAAACCTCCTTGTCCTTACTTTTATCATAAACTTCCTTTATAAACTTCTCACTTTTTAAATAATATTGGCCATCCGTCCCTGGTATTTCTTTCGTTTCACCATCACGTAACCAAAGCGTTTCATCTACATACATACTCGGTAAAAAACGAAGCATCGCACCGAATAAAAAGATAATAAGACCGATATGATTTACATATGGACCCCAACGCGAGAAACGTCCCTTTTCTGCTAAAACGTTTCCGTCTTCCACTTTCACATTATAGTTCGTTTTCTTTAAATTCTTTTGAACTTTTTCAAAATCTCCCTCTTGCGGTGTACCAGTGCCATATAATCTCTGTCTCTTTAAAAAGCTAGGGTGTCTTTTTACCCCTTGCTTCTTTAAAGCTTTATAAAGTGGAATGACACGATCTAAGCTACATATCACAAGAGAAATACCAATTGAAGCAATTAACATCATATACCACCATGAACCGTATAAATTATTAAAACCTAATTGATAGTATAATTGCCCTAAAAATCCGTATTCTTGCTTATAATATTCAGCTGGTGCAATTCCTGGAGTTATGTACATTTCTTGCGGAAAAATAGTCCCTATCGCCGATGCAGCTAAAGTGATTACAATGAGCCATACACCGACTTTTACAGAAGAGAAAAAGCTCCAAATTTTATCAATAATCGTTTTTGTTTGCGTGAGAGATCTCCGAGCACTCCCCTCATAGCGCATATCCAATAGTTTTATATTTTCATTGCTTTCAAATGGTTTCCCGCAAGCTTCACAAAAAACAGTTCCTATCGGATTCACATGTCCACATTCACATTTAATTTCTTTCAACACTCTCACCGCCCCTGTATCTATATGTACTATTGTATATTCTAACCTCAAGTTACCGCAATACTCAGAATTTTTAAACCAAAGGCACTATAGGTAAGCGCCTTGTATGTAAAGGTTTTCTTTATTACGGATTGATTTTCTTTAAATACTCCTCCAATTGTTCCTTCGTTTGTTCACCTTTAATCTCTTGAATCACCTTACCATCTTTATCAATCAAGAAGCTTGTTGGTAATGGTATTACTCCATACGTTTTTATAATTTCTCCACCTTTATCGATTGCAACAGGGAACTTAAGATCGTATTGTTTCACAAAATTCTTAACAGCAATATCCGTTTCATCTGCATCTAACGCAATGATTTCAACGCCTTTTTCTTTATACTTTGGATATAGTTCATTCATATAAGGCATTTCTTTCTCACAAGGTTTACACCACGTACCCCAAAAGTTTAAAAATACACCTTTTCCCTTAAAATCTTTTAGCTCAATTTTCTTTCCTTCTAAATCTGTCACAACAAAGTTAGGTGCTTCTTTTCCAATTTCCATTTTCTCTTCTTTAGAGAAATATCCTTGATAAAGTGTAAATCCTACAGCACCACATAAAATGAGCAGAATAATAACGCGAAATAATAAGCGATTTTTTTTCATATTGTCTCCCCTCTCTTCGACGAGTGATGAATATATGTATTTTTTAATAAATCACCAGCGGAGCATTCCACTGGTGAAATTTTCACAATATCGATTAGCGAGGCTTTGTAGAAGCCAATGCACGTAATTGTTTTACCTCATGTGGTGTCAATTCTCTTGCATCACCAGGTCGCAGGCTTCCTACTTCTAAGAAAGCATAGCGTTCACGCTTTAGTTTCACTACTTTACAATCTAACGCTTCAAACATACGACGTACTTGACGGTTACGTCCTTCATGAATTGTTAATTGTACAATCGCCATTTCTTTACGCTTGTCCCAAGAAATAATCTTCACACGTGCTGGTGCTGTTTTTCCGTCTTCTAACATCACACCGCGTTCTAACATGCGGATTTTTTCACCTGTTAGAGGCCCTTTTATTTTTGCAACATATGTTTTTTCAACTTTATATCTAGGGTGCATTAATACGTTTGCGAAGTCCCCATCGTTTGTCATTAATAATACGCCAGACGTATCATAATCTAAACGTCCGATTGGGAATAAACGTTGTGTAATTTCCGGGAAAAAGTCTGTTACAACACTTCTTCCTTTATCATCTGATACACTTGAAATTACGCCAGTTGGTTTATATAGTAAAAAATAAACAGGTTCTTCTTTTTCAAGAGGGATGTTATTTACTTCTACTTTATCTTGAGGAGTTACTTTCGTTCCTAACTCCTTCACTATTTTTCCGTTAACTTTCACTTTTCCTTGCTGAATTAATTCCTCAGCCTTTCTTCTCGATGCAATACCTGCTTGCGCAATCACTTTTTGTAATCGTTCCATTTCTTTTTTTCACCTCGAATTTATCTTACCTTACATTAGAAAGACTTGGCAACCGCATACGCTTGACGGCTTTTTGCTCCATCTTACTTAAACAACATAGCGATGATAATAAACATATAAAGGTCAAATCATGTTTTTACCTTTTATTATTGTCCATATTTTTCATATTGCTCACAATAAAAGTTCATTATTTTGTCAAAAATACCGCATAAAAAAACCACTATTAAGCAACACCTTAATAGTGGTCGTATACGTATTATAAGCGAAATAGCATAAAAAATGAATAGCATTACTGAAACAATAGAGAAACAAATACAATCGAACAAATAATTCCGATTAAATCGGCAAAAAGTCCTACTTTTAATGCATCTCCCATTTTTCTAATTCCAACAGCTCCGAAGTATACTGTTAAAATATAAAAAGTTGTGTCTGTACTCCCTTGCATCGTAGAAGCCAATCTCCCAATGAACGAGTCCGGTCCATACGTCGCAATTAAATCGGTCGTAATACTTAAACCAGCAGAGCCCGAAATAGGACGTATAAGTGCTAGTGGAACAATTTCTGCTGGGACATGAATTAAATCTAACATCGGCTTCATTACTGATATCATTGCATCTAATGCACCTGAAGCTCGAAATATAGAAATAGATACGAGCATTCCAACCATAAACGGTAAAATAGAGATTGCAATTTGAATCCCTTCTTTTCCCCCCTCAACGAACGATTCATACGTCGGAACTTTCTTTATCGTGCCATATAGAAGGATAAAACCAATGACACAAGGGATTACCCATAATGATATCGTATTGACAATGCTCATTTTTTCCGCCCCTTCCTACTCCTTCTTCGGTAAAAATAGCGGTCAATCCAAATCGCTCCGATCATAGAGAGTACTTGTGCAATGAATGTTACCCCAACAATTTCAGTTGGATTTGCTGATTCATACGTCATTCGAATCGAAATGACGGTCGTAGGAATTAAAGTAATCGCTGATGTATTTAATGCCAAAAACGTTACCATAGAACGGCTCGCCGAATCCTTCCCTCCATTTAACTCTTTCAATTGTTCCATCGCTTTAATGCCAAGAGGGGTCGCTGCATTACCTAAACCAAAAAAGTTTGCCATCATATTTGATAAAATAAATCCCATTGACGGATGATCCTTCGGTATTTCTGGAAACAGCCTTTTTACTATCGGCATAAAAAGTGCCACTAACTTTTTTAACAATCCGGCTTCCTCTGCAATTTTCATTAAGCCGAGCCAAAATACTAAAACACTAATGAGTCCTATACAAATCGTTACCGCATCTTTCGCTCCATCAAATACAGCTTTATTTATTTCTTCCATTGTTCCATTTATCATCGCATACACAATCCCAATGACAGCCATCGCTACCCATACGAGATTAACCATCGTTCCCAACACCTATCATGTAAGAAAAAATTTCTTTCACATTATTCCAGTACATTCCCGTTGTAGCTACTAACTTTCGTTTACTATAAAATAAATTCCGTTCTCCAACTTTCTCATTGCCAACATAAACGTCTGTCTTTCCAACCTTTACTCCATCCACAAGCTTTGCACTTTTATCTAGTTCAACTTTTAATACTACGCTCTTTTTTTCTTCTTCAGTTAAAGGTACTGAAAAACTATTTTTCGTGTAAACATGATTGGCGTATTTCTTTTCGGTTATTTCAGCAAGTGCTCCTTGTCCTAAAACTTTTGTTTGTTCGAAACGGTCAAAACCTTTATCAAATAAATTCATATGATCATCCCAATCACTAGAAGCGCTCAAAGTTACGACAATTAGATCTAGTCCATCTTTTGATGCTGTTGTAACAAGCGTTCTTCCTGCTTTCTTCGTAAAACCTGTTTTTCCCCCTGTTGCAAATTCATAATAAGACGTCACAAGTTTATGTTTGTTTTTCCACGGATAATCCCACGAATCTGATTTATACGTTTTTGTCCCAAAAATCTTCTTAAAGGTTTCGTTCCCCATTGCATACCTTGTTAAAAGTGCCATATCATAGGCCGACGAATAATGGGATCCATCTCCATCCAAACCATGTGGGTTTGAAAAGTGAGTATCTTTCATTCCAATTTGTTTCGCCTTTTCATTCATTAAATATACAAACCCTTCTATACTCCCTCCTACATTTTCAGCAATTACTTGTGCTGCATCATTACCAGATCTAAGCATGAGTCCATATACTAAATCCTCTAATTTTACTTTCTGTCCAGGCTTTAAATAAATTGCTGAGCCTTCTACTCTCACTGCTTCATTACTAACCGAGACCATTTCTTTCATTTTTCCTGACTCAGCAGCTAACAAGGCAGTCATAATTTTTGTTATACTAGCAATCTTTTGCGGCTCATGTTCTGCTTTTCCGTATAATACGCGACCTGACTGTTGCTCCATTAATACAGCATTTCGAGCACTAACATTGCTGATCATCTTTGCATATGTAGGAATTGGTATAACGCTTGCGTACATAATAAGAAGCGTAATGATTACACAAATTCGTCTCATATTTCCCCCCACGTCCTTTTGGCACTTTTTGTACAAGTGTATGCTTGGCCTTTTAAAATATGAACGAAATCTCCCTCTCCTTCCAATAAAAAAGACGCAGAGAACCTGCGTCTAATAAGGTGTCCATTCTATTTGTTTTGCACTTTCAAATCTTTTTTCTACATCCGGCCAATTTACAACATTCCACCAATTTTTAATATATTCATCTTTTCGATTTTGGTATTGTAAATAATACGCATGTTCCCACACGTCTAGTACAAGGAGCGGTATCGTATCCCATTGTGTAAATAATTGATGTAGTGTACTCTGTAAAATTTCTAATCTTCCCGATCGCGGAACCCAAACGAGAATTGCCCATCCTGAACCTTCCACTTTAGAGGCTGCTTCTGTAAAATGTTTTTGAAAACGCAAGAAACTTCCAAAATCTTGTTCAATCCGGTGTGAAAGAGCCCCTCTTGGACTTCCGCCGCCACCTTTTTTCATGTTATTCCAAAATATTGTGTGCAAGTAATGACCTGATCCATGAAAAGCAGCTTCTCTTTCCCAATGCTTAATTAAATCAAATTGATTTGTTTTTCTCGCTTCTTCCATCATCTTCTCTGCCTTATTTAATCCTTCCACGTAACTACGATGATGTTTATCATGGTGTAACATCATAATTTCTCTAGAAATATACGGTTCTAACGCATTATATGGATAAGGTAGTGGTGGGAGTGTATGCCCTCCAATTGGAACAGCTCGTTCACTATCCCCTCTTTCACATAGTTCATATTCCTCTTCCCCCTGCACGAATACTTCCTGCAAATGATGCTGAATATGTTCTACATCATCACTTATTTCATACATAAACTCTGCATCTGTATCATACTCATGCTCTTTCATACGGTCTAATAACGTTTGAATTTTATAAGCAAGCATATGGACATCATACACTTCCATTGCACGGCTATCTAATACGTGAAGAACACTTTCACACCAGCTTTCTACTTCATGAAAGTAATCTGTGAATACACCTTGCTGACTCATGTTACACCTCCTTAATGCTATCCCCTTAAATATATTCAAAGGAAATCTCTTATATAACTGTACAAAAGGAAAAGAAGCTAAGTCCCCTCAGCTTCTTTGTCGCAGTTAATATTTGTGTAACATCTTTGTTTGATAATCCGTCTCATAATATTCTAATTCTTCACGCATCAATTGGAATTTCCCCTCTAAGCTCTTCATTACTTCCTCTACAGATGCAGGTGGTGTTTGTTGAAAAACGATGGAGTTTTTCCCTGTATAAGCAGACCGACTATTTTCATACCAATGATCACTCTTTGGTGAAAAAAACTCTGCAATTACTTGATGATAAATTTTATATAAAATCTTTTCAGCTGCTGTCTTTCGAAATGGCTGGCTATTTAACAAAACAAAACACGCATCATGTCCTTCTTCACAAAAAACGAGAAGACGTCTTATTGACGCTAATAACCCTTTATAATATTGTTCGTTTCCTGCCGGTGTCTCTTCTAATAAAGAAGGCAACGTATGATAATTTACATAATTGGTTATCAAATGAATAACATCTTCTAAAAACATAGAAACTTGTTCTGTTTGATTTTCCACCATTAGATTAGACATTTTTCCCTCTCCTTTGCCAGTTCACTCTATTTCTACTCTTTTATTTTTATGTAATTCAGCCAATATTTCTTGTACTTTCACGACTATTTCCTCATCAAAATATTGTTGGAATTCTTCTATATTATTTAAATACAAACGTTTTTGCATGCGAAGCTCATTCTCTTTCAGTAAACAACAGATCGCTACAATATCCCGCAAATATATGTCTTGATTTTCTACTTTACATACCGGATTTCCTTCAAAAGGAGTAATTTCTTGTACAACTTCTTCAAAATACCGAACATATAAAACAGAAAAGGTTCTTTCTTTATCATTTAATATATATGTCACTTCAGATCTATTAAAAAAATCTTCTGACGTATTAGGTTTTGCTTTCTCTAGCTCATATCCCGCATAACCTATTATAATCATCTACTTCCCCTCTCTTCCTTCTTTCAATTTATTTTAACTTAATTTTCTGACAAACGAAATACTCTTTTAAATATAACCCTTATAAAAAATAGCTTCCTTATACAGGAATTTACCTTTTTATTTTTCTTGAAGTTTGTCATAATAATATTATTGTCTCAGTTTTCTTATACAAGGAGAGTTGTATTTATGTCGTTTTCATGGAAACGTTTCTTACAAATCGGGAAAATTATCTTCCCATTTGTTGTATTAACAATTGTATTCTTTCAAGCAAAAAAAGAATTAGCAGGCATTTCTTTTTTAGAAGCAATCAATACAATTAAAAACATTCCAACCGGAGGAGTCTTTTTAGCCATTACACTTGGTGCATTTGCCGTATCAACAATGTTCTTTTACGACTATGTTATGCTTCGTTATTTAAAAGCTGATATACCTGTCCAAAAGATTTTTCGTATCTCATGGATTGCTAATACCTTAAATGGATTTATTGGATTTGGTGGTCTCGTTGGAGCGGGTGTACGTACGATGCTTTATCGTCCATACATAAAAGAAAATGGCAAGCTGATTAAAAGTATCGCCTGGATGACAACTGCTTTTATTAACGGACTCGCTATTCTTTCATTCCTCGGCCTTATTGGAATATTAGACACAAGTTTTATTTTGCATGAAAAACCGTGGCTATGGCCTGTTTTGATCTTCTTCGCCCTTTTCGTCCCTATATACATTGGCTTTTCTAAACTAAAAAATAGAAAACCAAAGCAAACCGAAGGACAAGATGAACGAGAAGAAGAGAAAAATCCAACTGTTTTATACTCATTAGTTTCATTAGTTGAGTGGGTATCTGCTGGTATTGTTATGTACGTCATACTAATATTATTTGGCATTGATATCGAATTTCAAAAGTTTTTAGGTGTGTATGTAATCGCTGCTTTAGCTGGTGTTGTTAGTCTTGTACCTGGTGGACTTGGTTCATTTGACCTTGTCTTTTTAACTGGGCTCGGACAATATGGCATTGATACAGGCGTATTACTACCTGCTATGTTATTATATCGCCTCGTCTATTACATTTTACCATTCTGCCTTGGTCTTATTTTTGCAGCTTTTGAAATGACAGGCGTGGCCATTAAAAAGTTTGAAGATAAGCCTTTTATTGCGCCTGCATTAGAAACAACTGGTGTTATATGGACTTTGCAGCGTGATTTTCTAGGAAAACTAGGTTCGTGGGCCTCTGCTGCTTTAACAGTATTTGCTGGATTAATGGTTATTTTATCGACCATTCTACCGACAAGTATAAACAGAGCACACGCCTTACATATTCTAGCTCCAAAACATCTTATTCAATTTTCTTTTAGCTTATCACTAACATTCGGTATTCTCCTCCTGATCCTTTCACGAGGCATATATTATGGAACAAAGCGTTCTTACTATATGACGATTATTTCTTTAATCGGAGCAGCTATCTTTAATACGCTAAAAGGGATTGATATTGAAGAAACGTTTATTTTATTAATTGTACTCGCTGTATTATATATGCTTCGTAAAAGATTTGTACGCGAGAAAATGGAAGTCTCACTTTCTGATATCGTAAAAGTTTTTATATTCTTACTTATAACTTTATATTTATATAAAAACTTAGGTATTTTATTTGCAGGTGCAAAAGAAGCTTTTAAACCCGATTTTGTCGTTCGTAATATTACGCAAGTGAAACGAAGTGCATTAGCTGCTGCCTTTTTCGTTCCTACATTTTTATTGATTGGCTCACTCATTGCTAATCGTTATCGAAATGAATTTCCCGGGCAACCAGCTAATGATAAAAGATTGCAAAACTTTTTAGATGAACATGGCGGAAATGTACTTAGTCATTTAGGATTTTTAGGTGATAAACAATTCTTCTTCAGTAGCGATGGGAAAGCGCTCCTTCTCTTCTCTATAACTGGAAAACGTCTTGTTGTACTAGGTGATCCAATTGGAGATCCTTCCTCCTACCGTACTGTGTTACAAGAGTTTTTAGCTGAAGCTGACCGATTTGGATACATTTGTGTATTCTACCAAATCGAAAGTAAATGGATGAGTTTATATCATGATTTTGGTTACAACTTCTTTAAGCTTGGTGAAGAAGCTGTCGTTGATTTGAATACATTTACAATAACAGGAAAAAAACGCGCCGGTATGCGAGCAACTTTCAACCGTTTTGAACGAGAGGGCTATACATTCTCTATTCACCAGCCACCGTTCTCAAACGAATTATTTGAAGAATTACGAAAAGTTTCAGATGCGTGGCTCGGTGGAAAAAAAGAGAAAAGCTTCTCACTCGGATACTTTGATCGTGAATATATTAGCCGTGCTCCTATCGCTACATTATCTGATGCAGATGGAAAAATCATTGCATTCACGACATTTATGCCCGTATATCAAGACGGATCATTGTCTGTTGATTTAATGCGCTATTATCCAGATGCGCCTAGCGGCATTATGGATGCCATTTTCATCCACCTATTCCAGTGGGCAAAAGAAAATGAATACCACTCCTTTAATATTGGTATGGCACCACTTTCAAATGTAGGTTTATCGACACAATCTTTCTGGTCTGAACGGGTTGCTGCTGCCATCTTTAATAATGTTCGTTACACATATAGTTTCAGCGGGTTACGACATTTTAAAGAAAAATATAAACCAACATGGAGCGGTAAATATTTAGCATTTAGAAAGAATCATTCTTTACCAATTACAATGCTCTCTGTAACAAAATTAATAGGAAAAAGAAAAAACAGCTAAATAGTTAGCTGTTTTTTCTTTTTTGAACTTGTACAATGAATTCTTTTTCATATTTCTTTCCATTTATATAGAAATCTCCCCATATTTTATACGTTCCTTCAGCAGGAAATGTAATGCGATATTGTAATTGCTCATCTGTATCAACAGGGATTGCATATAAAAAGTTTTCTCTCGTTTCGTCCACGATATAGAGCGCCTCCACTTCTCCTCTCTCTGCATGTAGTTTCAATTTCTCACCCTTTTTCGCTTGAAATTGAAATGTTAACGTCACTGGCTCATTCGGATGCAATGCACCAAATAATAGAGAAACTTCATACTCCCCTATTTTTTTTGTAAGTACACTATCGATTGGAAATTTTACTTTTTTCTTATTTTTCTCGTCTATTTCTTTCCCAAAATCTTTCTTCGCAAATGATTGCACAGACTTATTTTTGTCTTCATATAAAAATATTGTATAGCCTTCATCTTTCGCTATTTTAGAAGATACTTTATATGATCCATTTCCTGCGAATGTAGGTTTCATTTGTTGTACGTGTTTTAATTGTCCGTCTACAATAACTGCACGAATTTGATCATTCACACCACGAACTTCGCTATTTTTATTATTTAATAATTGAAATGAAATATCCGTTTTCTTATTTCCTTTTCCATTTGATACATCCCATTTTACTTCCTGAACATCACCTACAGTCTCTGTAGTTTCCTGATACTTTTTTATGTAAAATCCACCTACCACAATAAATAACAAAGCAACAAGTCCAATGACAAGATTTTTCAAAACATCACCTACCATTTTTATAGTCTCTATTCATACAAAACTTCTTTCATATATATTCTAGATTATGATTTATGAAATCCTTCTGTTTTGCACATATTACAAAGGATAAAAAAGATTTTAATTGAAAGGATTCATAGTGTATAATGCAAATGATATTGATTTCTATCAATACATTATAAGGAGGACTTTTCATGAGTGTACATATTGAAGCAAAACAAGGTGAAATCGCTGAATCTATTCTATTACCTGGTGATCCATTGCGTGCAAAATATATTGCTGAAACATTTCTAGAGGACGTTACTTGCTATAATAACGTACGTGGAATGTTAGGATTCACCGGAACTTATAAAGGAAAACGTGTATCTGTGCAAGGTACAGGTATGGGTGTTCCTTCTATTTCTATTTATGTAAACGAATTAATCCAAAGCTACGGAGTTAAAAATTTAATTCGCGTTGGAACTTGCGGTGCTATTCAAAAAGACGTAAAAGTACGTGACGTTATTATTGCAATGACAGCTTGTACGGATTCTAATATGAACCGTTTAACATTCCCAGGATTTGATTTTGCACCAGCTGCAAACTTCGACCTTCTAAAAAAAGCTTACGATGCTGGAACTGAAAAAGGCCTACACGTTCGTGTTGGTAACGTTTTAACAGCAGATGTATTTTACCGTGAGAGCATGGACATGGTGAAAAAGCTTGGAGATTACGGTGTACTAGCAGTAGAAATGGAAACAACTGCGCTTTACACATTAGCAGCGAAATACGGTGTAAATGCATTATCTGTCTTAACAGTAAGTGATCACATCTTCACTGGTGAAGAAACAACATCTGAAGAGCGTCAAACTACATTTAACGAAATGATTGAAATCGCTTTAGATGCAGCAATTCAACAATAATACATTAAAGAACTCGTCATACGTCTGTCGAGTTCTTTTTATGTGACTTTTTATTAAAAACTACTTTCAGAAGAGACAGATTTTCTCCTCTACTTTTTTGTACCATTTGTTATAATAAAGAAATCATTTACAGTATTTCTCACAAGAGGTGACGCAGTGAAAAACAGAAGTATCGTCTTTAAACTATTTTTATTAACATCAACATTATTTACAATCATATTCCTCCTCTTTTTCCTAGGACAATCTCTATTTTTAGAGAAATTTTATATTAATAAAAAAGTAAAAACAGTTCAAACTGCTTTTGAAAAGTTCGTAGATACGTACGAAAAAAGTGGGAAAACTTATGAAGAAATTCGAAAACTAAAACAAGAATTTCATGATAAAACAAATGCTGACATGCAATTTTTAAATACGAATGGCATTATTAAAAGCGACAACAATTACTATATTGACGTATTTAATCCTAAAAATAATGAGACATATTCTATTCCGCTCAATAATCTTTTAACACCCGAAGAATATAAGAAATTCGAAAACTTAGGATTGAAAAAAGACGATGTGATAAATGTCGTCGGTTTGCTACAAAACAAAACAATAACACCAATAAAATTGACAACAAATTACAATCGATGGCAAAACGAATATACCAATTCAGATTTTTCATCTATTAATGGTAACCCTTCTAAAAATAGACTTACAAACCGATACAAAACTGTTACTCAAATTGAGTTTACTGGTACGATCTCTAAGTTACAACTTCCATCGAAAGCGGAGGTTCGTCTTGCAAATGATATTGAAACATTGCAAGCCGTTCAATATTTTGCAGAGCTTATTAGAAATGGCACTGCTAACTCGCAGCAATTAAACACTTATATAATAGATAGCGGGGAGAATATAAAGAATAGTATCTTTGTAAAACCTATTATGAAAAATGGAGAGATTACAGAATATGCTTTTGCGATAGCATCCTTGCAACCTGTTAATGAAGCGATGCTCGTTTTGAAAGATTATTATGTCTATGCCTTAATCATCGTATTTCTCGTAATTATTTTATTATCCTTCTACTACTCAAAAATCATTGTGAAACCATTAATTAAAATGAATCGTGTTACAAAAAAAATGGCCAATTTTGATTTTAGCGAGAAATTACCTGTAACAGCAGACGATGAAATTGGAGGGCTTTCCGGTAGTATTAATACGTTATCTGTAAATTTAAAAGACCGAATTGATCGATTAAATGTTGCCAATACAAAATTACAACAAGATATTGAACGTGAACGTCAATTAGAGAAAACGCGAAAAGAATTCATTTCTGGTGTATCACACGAATTAAAAACACCACTTAGTGTAATTAGAAGTTTCGCAGAAGGAATTAAAGATGGCGTTAGTAAAGATACGACGTATTACACAGATGTTATTTTAGAAGAAACCGAAAACATGAACAGACTTATTGTTGAAATGTTAGAATTAGCAAAATTAGAATCAGGTACGTACAAGCTAGATATGACGACATTCTCAATCGGTGAACTAATTCAACAAGTCTATACAAAGTTATTATTTAGCATGGAGGAAAAACATTTACAAGTGAATATAGATGTAGACCCTTCTATATTTGTGAAAGCGAATCGTAGTCGAATTGAACAAGTAGTTGTGAACTTACTTAGCAATGCAATTCGCTATACGCCAGATGGAGAAAAAATACAAGTCTCCGTTATAGAAATGGAAGATACAGTAAAAGTTGAAATTGAAAACACAGGAAACCCTATTCCAGAAGACAGTCTTGAAAAAATTTGGGATCGTTTCTACCGTTTAGATGCATCGCGTAGCCGTCATACTGGTGGTACTGGTCTTGGATTATCTATTGTTAAAAATATTTTAGACCTCCACCATGCCGAGTATGGTGTATATAATACGACTAATAGTGTTGTATTCTACTTTAATTTACAAAAAGTAAAAGAAGTCAAATAATTTGTCTTAATTTCACTAGGAGTTCACATGAAATTCACACTCTCCCTTTATAGTTAGAAACAAGTTAATCCTTTCCTTTACACATATAAAAGAGGAGAGTGCGTGAAATGAAACAAGCAGGACAACCTATTCAAAATGAAAAACAATTAGAAACTATCAAAAATATACTTTTACAATCTTCGAAACGTGATGGCTTATTATTCGTATTAGCTGTAAATTCTGGCTTAAAAGTAAGTGAAATCTTACAATTAAAAGTTAGTGATGTAATCGATGAAAATGAAAATGTTCGCCATTCCATTTTATTTTACAATGAAAAAGTAAAGAAACATAAATGGTTCGCTGTAAATGAAGACTTACAGCACGCAATCGAAGACTACATGAAAGAACGTAAAACTTGGAAACGTAATGAACCATTATTAAAGTCTCAAAAAGGAACAAAATCTATTACGAGACAACATGCGTGGTACATTTTAAACAAAGCTGCAAAAGAAGTTGGATTAGAAGGGATTAGCTCACATACACTTCGAAAAACTTGGGGATATTGTGCATACAAATCAGGTGTTGATATCGCATTTTTACAACACTTCTTTGATCATAGTACTCCATCAAAAACTTTAAAGTATATCGGTATTGCTTAATAACTCTTATACATAAAAAAGGTTACCATTTATAAATGGTAACCTTTTTTATGTTTCACATTCTCTTTTCTTGTCTCTCCTATATTGTAGTGGTACTCTAATAGTAAGGGGGAGAAATTATGAACACTTTAACAATTGAATTACCGAAAGAAACGGCTGAAAAACTTGATTTATTAAAACAAGCTTATGAAAAGAAAACAGGTGCTTCTATTTCTGAGAGCACTCTTGTTCAAACACTTATCTCAAAAGAATTTATCCAAGCGATAACTCCTTTTGATTTACAACAATTCATCACTGGAAAAGAACAGCATTAATTGCTGTTCTTTTTTTATACGTTATCAGGAGTTTGCTAGAAATTTACCTCGAAACAACTCATTACTTCAGCCAAACTTCTATTAGAGATCTCCCTATCGCTCCTATCTCCTAAAAAGTTTTTTATTTATTTTTAGGAAAACTATTGACAATGATAATGATAACCATTATCATTTATTACGAAGCCAACAATTGATGAATCAACCAAACGCTCAGTAACATTGTTACCCCTCTTTTTCATATAGAAAGGCACTGTACATTCCCCCTGTTTGTACAGTGCCTTTCTTGTTTATTATCACTCAAACAAATTTAATTGCTCAGGCTTTGGCTCACCATATGTAATGTTCATCATTTTCATAAGCTGTTTCGCATTATCAGCTGCATCTCCGCCTGAATTATTGTTAAATAGTACATATATGTCCTTTGTCTTCTTTTTTAATTGTTCTAGTCTTTCTACCCATTCTTCTAATTCTTTATTGTTATAGCGATATAAGCAACGAACCGCTCTCCAATTTTCTCCTTTATCAAGCCAGCCATGAACATTCCGGCCATGGAAGCGTATTAACACCATCTCTGCACTCGTTACTTCTAATACGAGCGGTACTGACCCCATCCCTGCCTGTGGCTCATCACAAATTGTATGAATCCATTTCTCCTGCTCTAGAAACTGTAACGTCTTATCTCTCATTTCTGGATAAAACCATGTTTGATTTCGAAATTCTATCGCACACGGCAAACCTTCCATTTTTTCTTTCGTATATCGGAGAAAATCTACATTCTTCTTTTTACAATCAAACCATGGTGGATATTGAAATAAAATCGTTTTTAATTTACTAGCTTCAATTAAAGGAAGAATAGATTGTTTATATACATCAAACATCTCATCGAACGTAGAAAAAGGAATCTCTCCTTTCATATGTCCTGTCATTCCTTGATATGCTTTTACGATAAAAGAAAAATCTTTCGGTGTTTCCATTGCCCATTTTGTATAATTTCGTTCAGGTTGCATCGCATAAAATGAACTGTCCACTTCTACTATAGGAAAATACTCACTATATGTTCGTAATTTATTTCTATTTTCATAGGGGTCTATATATAAAGAATCATGATCTCCCCACCCTGTTACTCCAATGAAAAGCAAATATATTCCTCCCTTTTTCACTTCACTTTCTATCCATTCTACCCACTTTCTGAACACTTTGACCAATCAATTTCATTAAGTAGTCCCATCTTTAAGAGTATTCATATAAAAATATGATATACTAGATGGAAGAATTTTTAAATTGAGGGGTTATTTATTTATGCTTCCAAACGATGATATTATATCTCATGAAAAACGAATAGAAGAACTAGAGAATAAAGTACGTTTTTATGAAGAACTTGTAAATCAATTACCACATCATTTCACATATAAAAATCCACATATTGGTTTACAAATAAAGAAAACGAGATCGAATCATTCCATTCAAAACATACAAAAAGAGAATAAAGAGGCTGACTTTCAACTTACTTGCGATTCATTATTTTTATTTAAACAACTTGAAACATACTTTATTCATATTTTTGATGCTTTTTCACATCATGTAACCTTTGTTGATAATAAAGGAAATATAACTTTATGTAATCAGGCTGCAGCAGATGATTTTGGTGTAGTACGAAATGATATAATTGGAAAACCAATTCAACAATTACTAAAATTGCCTGAAGAAAAAATTAAAGCTCTAGAAACATTAAGAACAGGCACAGAAATATATAATGAAGAAGTTTTAGACAAAAACTATGGCATTTTAAATAACCGAATTATTCGTGATTATAACGGAGAGATTTTTAGGGTTATTAGTGTTTTTCATTATTTAAACACAGAACGTGATGCAGAAAAATTTTCGTTAGCAGGGCGAATCGCGGCTGGTATTGCGCATGAAGTACGTAATCCTCTTACAACCGTACGAGGATATTTACAATTTTTACAAGAAAATGTTTCTCCATCTAATAAAGAACTATTTAAAAACTTACTTATTCCTGAATTAGATCGCGCAAATAGTATCATTACAAAATTTTTATCTATTTCAAAAACACGGGAATTTACAAGAGAACCCTTTCCCATTAATACGTTTTTACGTGAGTATATTCAACAGTTACTAGCTAGTGAAGTCTTTTTACATAACATTTCAATTGATTATAATTTTTCTACCGAATTAGATGATATTTTAGTTCATATTGATCGTCATGAACTTGTGCAAGTTTTTTTAAACTTATTCCAGAACGCTGTCGATGCTCAAGGAGAAAAAAAACTTTCTATACAAATTACTAGTTACCGCCTTGATAATTTTGTTCGTATTACTTTCACTGATAATGGGACTGGTATTCCACCAGCGATTCAAGAATATATCTTTGATCCATTCTTCTCAACAAAAGATTCCGGTACAGGACTCGGCTTGGCAGTAACGAAAAAAATTATTCAAAATCATAATGGTACATTAAAAATGACTAGCAATGAAGATGGTACTACTTTTACTATTTCAATTCCAATCTTACCTAAAACAGCCCTTGAAAGATTAAATCAAGACAAATAAAATCCAATCCACGAACTGCATGTGAATTGTTAAATCCCTTAACAATCGACATGCAGTTTTTTATGTTGAACTTTTCTTCTTTACATTATATGAAACCTTCTCTATATCTTACTTATTTGTTTGCCAAGCGGGCCAATTTCTTATTTTTTTAGAAATGGTAGTTTGTCCATCACGAATTCAGTATAAATTTCATTTTAATATATAGTAATGACTATTGATTCTATGAAAGAAAGGAATGAAAAGATGAACAATAAAAATAAAGGAAAAGTATTTTATGGTAATGACTGTTGCGAAGTCAGAGCTTGTAGTCATATTAACATCTCTAAGTCCGAACTTACAGAATTTGTTAGACTCCTTCAAGTTCTTGGCCAAGCTATTCAAGCTGTCTTTCAGAACCCTTCTCAAACTAATATCGATAACTTGATAGCTGCGCTCAATAACTTACAAAAGTTCCTCAATTGCTTAGATTTATCCCCAGCACAAAAACAAATTGGAAATTCTATCATTGCTAATCTATTAACTATTTTAAGAACAACACCTTTCTCATGCGGAGCATTATACGTTGAACTACAAAGTCTGCTTAATTATTTATTGTATATCGCTAAGTTATTCAAAGTAGATTGTTGTACGACCGACAAACTAGTTAAACTCATAACAGAGATCCAAGCTATCCTAGTTCAATACGGATCAGGTTGTCTTGGAGGCGGAGGCGCTACGGGTGCTACGGGTGCTACCGGTGCTACCGGTGCTACTGGCGCTACTGGGCCTCAAGGACCGGCGGGGGCTACTGGGCCTCAAGGACCAGCGGGGGCTCAAGGTGCCACTGGACCTCAAGGACCTCAAGGCGCTCAAGGACCTGCAGGTGTTCAAGGCGCTACTGGACCTCAAGGGCCTCAAGGTATTCAAGGGCCAGCAGGGGCTACTGGCGCTACTGGTGCTCAAGGACCTCAAGGCGTTCAAGGACCTGCAGGGGCTACTGGCGCTACTGGCGCTACTGGCGCTACTGGACCTCAAGGCGTTCAAGGACCAGCGGGGGCTACTGGCGCTACTGGTGCTACTGGTGCTACTGGTGCTCAAGGACCTCAAGGTGTTCAAGGGCCAGCAGGGGCTACCGGTGCTACTGGTGCTCAAGGTGTTCAAGGACCTGCAGGGGCTACTGGCGCTACTGGACCTCAAGGGCCTCAAGGTATTCAAGGGCCAGCAGGGGCTACCGGTGCTCAAGGACCTCAAGGCGTTCAAGGGCCAGCGGGGGCTACTGGCGCTACTGGTGCTCAAGGACCTCAAGGCGTTCAAGGGCCAGCGGGGGCTACTGGCGCTACTGGTGCTCAAGGACCTCAAGGCGTTCAAGGGCCAGCAGGGGCTACTGGCGCTACTGGTGCTCAAGGACCTCAAGGCGTTCAAGGGCCAGCGGGGGCTACTGGCGCTACTGGTGCTCAAGGACCTCAAGGCGTTCAAGGGCCAGCAGGGGCTACTGGCGCTACTGGTGCTCAAGGACCGGCAGGCGCAACAGGTGCTACTGGTGCTCAAGGACCTCAAGGTGTTCAAGGGTCAGCGGGGGCTACTGGCGCTACTGGTGCTCAAGGACCTCAAGGTGTTCAAGGACCAGCGGGGGCTACTGGCGCTACTGGTGCTCAAGGACCTCAAGGCGTTCAAGGGCCAGCAGGGGCTACTGGCGCTACTGGCGCTACTGGTGCTACTGGTGCTACTGGTGCTCAAGGACCTCAAGGTGTTCAAGGGCCAGCAGGGGCTACCGGTGCTACTGGTGCTCAAGGTGTTCAAGGACCTGCAGGGGCTACTGGCGCTACTGGACCTCAAGGGCCTCAAGGTATTCAAGGGCCAGCAGGGGCTACCGGTGCTACTGGACCTCAAGGCGTTCAAGGACCTGCAGGGGCTACTGGCGCTACTGGACCTCAAGGGCCTCAAGGTGTTCAAGGGCCAGCAGGGGCTACTGGCGCTACTGGTGCTCAAGGACCGGCAGGCGCAACAGGTGCTACTGGTGCTACTGGTGCAACCGGACCAGCGGGTACACCAATTCCTGTAACAATCGCGGCAATCGGAAACTCAAATCCACAAACTATATCACCTGGAACAAACCTTCAATTCAATCAAGTGTTTGAATTAACTAATATCTCTTTCAATGATACTTCAGATACTTTAACAATTTTAGAAACAGGCGTATATGATATTAGTTTCTCAGCGTCTACAACTTTCCCAGGGTCTTCACCATTTGGATTCGGTATTTCATTCAATGGTCAACCACCTACTCGTAATTTCTCAACTAACGTTATCGGTAGTGCTGTTTCTTTCTCTACAATTGTTACTTTACAAGCTGGTACAACGATTTCTATACAGCCTACAGCAAACACTATTTCTATTCCTAACACAGGCGATACAACCGCAACACTATCTGTATTCCGAATTTACTAATTTTCGCTTAAAAAGTATATTTATAATAATATGTATCGTTTAACCGTGCATTAAATCTCTCTTTATATAGAAAGGAGCACTTATTTGGGAGGATAAGTGCTCCTTCTTTACGTTTCTTTACCTCAAATTTACTCTATCTTAATCCTTATTTTGTATGATAAATAGTGAAGTCAAAGATATGAAAGAGGGATGAAAATGAGAGTTATGTCACTAATACGTATTTGGTTTGCACTTATGGTATGCATTATTTTATGTGTAGGATTTTTCTTAACTCTAAAATATTCCACTATATCAAAAGCAGAGAAAAAAACTACTCCATACAAACTTCTATATACGAAACAAAGTAACATCCCTTATTCCAACGCCACAAAGAATGAAAAAAAAGTTATAAAAGGAATGCTTATTACGAAAGCTTCTAGTTCCGAGGCGTTGCTCCAGATTGCTGAAACGATTAAAGATCAGTATACAAATAAAAAAATCGATGAAATTACACTTTCTATCCACAATGAAAATAACGGTAATTACGAAGAAGAATTACCTTACGAACCTATTAGTAAAGGCAAAATAATCGTAACATACGATTCCGAATCCTTTGGCAGTACGAATATTGTACTTAACGAGTAATCTCATGTATCTCAACGGATATGGATTAATAGCTAATTAAGATAGACAAAAATCTCTACCGATTAAAATTTTATTTTGTTTTCATACAAAATAAGAGGCGAATTTTTTTATTCGCCTCTTTCTTTTACCAAAATGAAGGAATCCATTCTTTCACTTTATCAAGCCACTCTTGTTGCTCTTGTTTTCGTTGTTGTTCCTCTTCTTTCCTTCTCTTCTCTTCTTCTTTTCTTCGTTTTTCCTCTTCTATTGTAGTCAATTGTTTTTTATAATCAGCCTCAGATATGAGCGATAACTGGAATGCTTTTTGAGCTGGATTTGCGTTCGCTTTTTTCATAATATCCCGGAACATTGTCGTCGTAATTTGACTACCACCCGGAACATAATGATCGCTATCGGTTTTATCATATCCTACCCAAATCGCACCTACTAAATCTGGTGTGTATCCAACAAACCATGAATCCTTTGCACCGGTGCTCGGCCCATTTACAATTTGAGTAGTTCCTGTCTTACCTGCCGTATCAACATTATTAACTTTTGCCTTTTCGCCCGTTCCCTTTTCGACAACACCTTTTAATAAATATGTCATTTTTTGAGAAACTTTCTCACTCGTCACTCGTGTCTCTTTCTTATACCACTTTCCAAGCGTTTCACCTTCAGCATTTTGTATCTCCCTAATTGCATGAGCTTCCACTTGGACTCCGTCATTTGCAAATGTACTGTATGCTTGAGCCATTACAAATGGAGATGTCCCCACATGCATACCGCCTAAAGCAATCGGATACGTACGATCTTCTGGCACTAATGGAATACCAAATCGCTCTAAAGATTTCAATCCTTTATCTAATCCAATTTGTTCTAATAGCCACACAGCTGAAACATTATACGACTTTGCTACGGCTTCATACATTGTCACATCACCGTGAAAAGTATGATCGCTATTTTGTGGTTTATATTCTTTAATGTTAAATGGTTCATCTTTTAATATATCGTATACTTCATATCCTTGTTCTAACGCTGGTACATATACAGCCAAAGGTTTTAACGTTGAGCCCGGTTGTCTTTTTAATTGGGTTGCATGGTTAAACTGTAAAAACTGATACGGCCCTCTGCCTCCAACTAAAGCTGGTATACCACCTGTTTTGGGATTCATAAGAACTACACCCGTTTGCATGAGTTGGTCTGAGCCACTATCTTTGAAATAACTATCATTATTCACAACGTCTTCTACGGCCTGTTGTTTTTTCGGGTCAAGCTCTGTATAAATACGATAACCACCTGCTAAAATTTCATTTTGTGTTAATTCGTACTTGTCCATCGCCTCTCTAACAATATAGTCTACATATTGAGAGTATTTTCCCTTGTATTTATCATCAACGCCACGTTTTAACACAAGTCCACTCTCTTTTTCTTTATTATACTGTTCGTCCGAAATATACCCTTGCTCTTTCATTAAACTTAATACGACATTACGTCTTTCAATTGACTTGTTAAAGTTTTTATAAGGTGAATACGCAGATGGTGCTTTAATCAAGCCCGCAATCGTTGCTGCTTCTGAAATTGTTAAATCTTTTACATCTTTATCAAAATAAGATTTAGCTGCTCTTTTTATACCCCAAGCACCTTCACCAAAATAAATTTGGTTCATATACATTTCAATGATTTCATCTTTCGTATACGTACGCTCTATTTTTTTTGTTAAAAAATATTCCTTAATTTTTCGAGAGTATGTGCGGTCTTGTGTCAGAAATACATTTTTCGCAAGTTGTTGTGTAATTGTACTTCCCCCTGCTACAACTTCTCCTGCTGTAATATTTTTAAAAACTGCACTTATAATTCCACTATAGTAAATCCCGTGATGGTTAAAAAATTCCTTATCTTCTACTGCAACAATGGCCTGAACCATAATATCAGGAATATCTTTCTTTTTTACGCCTTCTGTTTTAGAAGAAGCTAATTTAGTCGCAACTTCATTATTTGCATCATAAATTAAGGTCGGCTGCGGAACAGCTTGCTTTAATTCAGATATGTCTTGAATAGAAATTATTATATTTATAGCAATAAATAGAGTAGCGAGCAAACTTCCTAATACAATTAATGAATTACGAAGCTTCTTCCTCTTGTTGAACCACTCCTGCATTTTTTTTAAGTGAGTGTTCTTCAATTTCATTCGTTCACTTCCTTCGTTTGTTTACACTCTTCTTTTCAAAAGGAAGAATATACCTCCTTTTAAATTTATTATAATAACGTAGTCTTTCCTGTAGTGTAAAGCTTTTCTTTCACATTCATACTTTTTGCAAGAAAAGGACATTCTACAAGTAAGATATTCAATATTGATTATTAATATTATTAATACAACAATAAGAGTTATGTTAAGTTTTTGTAAACTTTTCGATAAAATGTTTTAAAAAACGACAGTTTTTTGTTAGAATTGACTAGCCAATATATTTTACATATATTACTTTTGTGGGGGTAACTAATAATGGTCTTTAAATCAAAAAAAGATAAATTTTCTGAAATGTTAATGAATGTTTCCGAAAATTTAAAAGAAGGCGCGCAGTTTTTCGTGGAGTATAAAATTAAAAATGCTAGCGATTTAAAAGAGTTTTCTATGCGCATGAAAGAGTATGAGTCAAAAGGTGACTCATTTATTCACGAAATCATTATGGAGCTAAATAAAGCGTTTATTACTCCTATTGAACGTGAGGACATCCTACAGCTTGCAATGAGTATGGATGATGTATTAGACGGATTAGATCATAGTGCTGGTCTATTCGAAATGTATTCTATTACAGAAGCTGATGAATACATGATTAAATTCGTAGAAGCAATTAATCAATGTGCGATTGAAATTGCAAACTCTGTTGAATTAATGTCTAACAAAAAATTAGTCGACATTCGTACAAATGCGATTAAGATTAAAGATTATGAATCACAATGTGATGATATTCGCCGTCACGCGATTAAGCACTTATTCTCTCGTGAAAAAGATCCAATTAAGATCATTCAATACAAAGAGATTTACGAAGAGCTTGAAGAAGTAGCGGATAGCTGCCAAAGCGTTGCAAACGTATTAGAAACAATTATTATGAAGAACGCGTAAGGAGTTTGATCATGGATACACTCTTGATACTGACCGTTTTAGTAGTCATTTGCGCTTTAGCTTTTGACTTTATTAATGGATTTCACGATACAGCAAACGCTATTGCAACGGCTGTTTCAACGAAAGCTCTAAAGCCTAGACATGCAATTATTATGGCAGCTATTATGAACTTTTTAGGTGCGATGACATTTACAGGTGTAGCAAAAACGATTACAAAAGATATCGTTGATCCGTTCGCTTTACAAAATGGTTCTCTTGTAATTTTAGCCGCTTTACTTGCAGCAATAGCATGGAATTTGATTACTTGGTACTACGGTATTCCAAGTAGTTCTTCGCATGCAATCATTGGCTCCATCGCAGGTGCAGCTATCGCTGCTGCTGGTTTTAGTTCATTAAACTTTAAAGGATTCATAAAAATTATTGAAGCTTTAATCATTTCACCAATTATCGCATTTGTTATTGGTTATATCGTATACAGTATTTTTAAAGTCGTCTTTAAAAACTTTAATTTAACGAAGACGAACAAAAACTTCCGTATATTCCAGATTTTCACTGCTGCATTACAAGCTTATACACATGGTACGAATGATGCGCAAAAAGCAATGGGAATTATTACAATGGCTCTTATGGCGAATAGTTATCATACTTCTAGCGACATCCCGTTCTGGGTACAATTATCTTGTGCCATTGCAATGGGTCTTGGTACTTCTGTCGGCGGATGGAAAATTATTAAAACTGTCGGTGGACAAATTATGAAAATTCGTCCTGTAAATGGTGTAGCTGCTGATTTATCATCATCTCTTGTTATTTTCGGGGCAACATTCATTCACTTACCAGTTAGTACGACGCACGTTATCTCCTCTTCTATTTTAGGGGTTGGTGCTTCTCATCGTGTAAAAGGTGTAAAATGGGGAACTGCAAAACGCATGTTAATTACTTGGGTTATCACACTTCCTATTTCAGCTTCATTAGCTGCTTTATTTTATTCTTTATTACACTTAATCTTTTAATTAAAAGTCGTCTTCCTTATTTTTCTAGGAAGACGACTTTTTTGTGAACAAAGCTTTTTCTCATGAAAAAGCGTGTATAATAATTGGTGGATAAGTTATATAGAGGAGTTGGCAATTTTGGAATACATCATGTTACTTTTCATCGGGCTAATCGCCGGGACAGTCGGGAGTCTAGTCGGACTTGGCGGCGGAATTATTATTGTTCCGTTATTAATCGGATTACATAGCCTGTCACCACAACTTGCAGTAGGAACTTCAATGGTAACAGTCGTTTTTACGGGACTATCTTCCACCCTTACTTATATGAAGCATAAACGAGTAGATTACAAAAGTGGACTTATTTTATTTATCGGGAGTGGCCCTGGTGGTATCATCGGCTCGTGGGCGAATAAATTTTTAAACCAAGATACATTTTCTTTATATTTTGGGATTTTTCTTATTTTTGTCTCCATTCTTCTTATGTTACGAGACAAATTAAAACCCCTTTCTTTATCAAATATGACTGTAATCAAGCGCTCTTTTACAGATAACGAAGGAAACACTGTACACTATCAATTCCCACCGCTTCTCGCTATCTTTATCGCCTTTATAGTTGGTTTTATATCTGGATTATTTGGAATTGGTGGCGGTGCTTTACTTGTTCCAGCAATGATGCTACTTTTTGCATTCCCAGCACATATTGCTGTAGCAACTTCGATGTTTATCGTATTTCTATCAGCAATTGTAAGTTCTGCAACTCACATCTCCCTTGGAAATGTCAGCTGGATTTACGCATTAATTCTTATTCCTGGTGCATGGATTGGTGGAAAAATCGGGGCATATATTAATACAAAATTAAGCGGTAACGCCGTAATTAATTTATTGCGTATCACATTAATTATTCTTGGGACTAGATTAATCATTACTTCTTTTTTATAACGCGTTCTTTTTAGAATGCGTTTTTTTATACACATGAATATAAAAATCCTCCTAAGAGAACAAATAAAATTAGACAAACACATAATAACATGTAATTGGAAATATGTACTTTCTTCACGTTGACCACTCCTATGACTGCGACTGTTATCTTTATGATAGCGAAAAAATAATTCAGTTGCAGTTACAAAGTGCTAACAATGCAAAATCATTTATTACAAATTTTATCCTTATATTTCATTTCTTTGTATATTCTATCGGTTTAATAAAAAAAGATGTCATATTGACATCTTTTTTAATGAAGAAGTGACCATCCCATAAAATCTTCATGTACTTGGCACGCCCTCTTATCGTTTCGATCATATAATTCAGCATAACTATCTGTTTCTTCATCATAAGCCATCGTATAAATAATTTGGCCGTCTACTTCAACGGATAACACGACTCCACCTTTCATCTCTTCTACATGAATGATGGCATTCGCTGGAATTCTCATATCCGTCATTTTTATCGCATCTAACAATATACTAAACCCCCTACAGCGTATTCATTGCTAGTACTATTACACACTAAATAGTATACTACTGTAATAGCATATATTTCGTCAATGAAATTGCTGTTGTAAAGTATATTATCTTTATACATATACGCTAAAATAAAAGAAATAGAGATGTTTAAATGGGGGGCTAACATTGATTTTACACAAAGGAGATGTACTATTCCGTCAAGGTGAGGACGGTCCTTTATATTTTATAAAAACAGGTTTATTAAAAGTAGTAAGGTTAGAAGAAAATGGAACACCATTTCTATTCAATATTATCGTTCCAGGAGAAACGATACCTCACCATTCTTTAATTTCACCGAAGGAATATCACGGTACAGCAATCGCTTTAATGAAAACAGAAGTTGAACCTATAATGAGTAATGAATGGTATGATCAACTTCAAGCGGATCCTGCATCATATGCAAATATCGCTATGCAATTACAGTCAAAATTAAGAATGATGCAGCAACGTATCGACCAATTGACGACCGTCTCTCCGAAAGAACGCCTTCATCGCTTACAAGAATGGTTCACACTATATTTAGGTGACATTCCTATATATGAAATATTAACGCAAACTGAAATTGGTCAACTGATCGGTATACGCCGTGAAACAGTAAATCGACTATTACGAGAACAAATAAAAAACGAGGTAAAATAACACCTCGTTTTTTTTGCTTCTTAAAGCTCAATTTATTGTAAACTTGCTGCTGGACCGAAAAATTCATAATGAATATGTTCTTGTTTCACACCTAAATCAGTTAGTACAGCATTTATATGTTTCATAAATGGTATTGGACCACAGAAATAAAACTCTGCTTCAGTTGTCGGAATAATAGTTTGTAACCATTCTCTTTCAACAAAACCTTCTTTATCAAAGTTCTTCATTTCTAAATCTTTTTCAGTTGGTGCAGAATAACAAGTATATGCTTTAACTTGTTCATATTCATTATCTACTGCCTCAACGTGTTCTTTCATTGCATGTGTATTACTATTTATCGCTGCATGAACAAAACATACATTACGTTTTGAATCTTGTTCAATTAACGTATTTAGCATACTCATCATTGGTGTAATACCTACTCCACCACTAATTAAGACAACTGGTAAAGTTGAATCCATATTTAATACGAAATCTCCTGCTGGTGCACTTACTGGTAACATATCGCCTTCTTTTACATGATCATGTAAGTAATTAGATACTTTACCATCCGGCGTATCTATACCTTTTTCTTTCTTTACACTAATACGATAATATTCTTTTCCAGGAGCATCTGATAAGCTATATTGACGATTATGTGTATATGTTTCACCTTCGATATTTATTTGAACCGTTACATATTGTCCTGGGATGAATGAAGAAACTTTCCCTCCATCTTCAGGTTTTAAATAAAATGACGTAATAACATCGCTTTCCTTCACTTTTTTAACAACTACAAAGTTACGGAAATCTTTCCATCCACCTTCTTTATGTGCCGCTTCTTCATACATCTCTGCTTCAATGCTAATGAATGCATCAGCAATGACACCATACGCTTCTCCCCATGCGTTTAATACTTCATCAGGTGCACCTGCGACCTCTTTAATTGCACGTAATAAACATGTACCTACAATCGGATAATGCTCTGCTTTAATACCTAAACTTCTATGCTTATGACCAATTTGTTTTACAACTGGAATAATAGCTTCTAAATTATCAATGTACGTTGCAGCTGCATAAACAGCATTCGCTAACGCTTGTTGTTGTCTTCCCTTTTTCTGATTTGTATGGTTGAAAATATTCAATAACTCCGGATGTTCCGAAAATAAAATTTCATAAAATCTCGTTGTAATTTCAACGCCTTTTTCCTGTAATAATGGTACTGTTGACTTTACGATTTCAATTGTTTTTTCACTTAACATTGTATCCCACTCCTCTATTTCCTTAACTGTTTTTAGTTTAACTGAATTGTATAATACAGATTGTGATTTTAATCACTATTAACACGGTGTTTTTGTGAAAAATATATGAACATTGAACTTACAAAATAAAATAAGCCAACTAGAATGCTAGCTCGCTTATTATTTAGACTGTATCGCTTGTTCAATTACCCTTATATCTTTCCCATCTCCAACTTCTGTATACCCCCAGATGTTCGTTTCACCCCTATATTTATTTACAATAATGTCTAAATCATGGTATACACGATGTGCATACACTACATACTCAATATTTTGGAGCTCCACACCTTTTTTTACAATTTCATAGCTTCTATTTACATCACGTTTTATTTTTTCATTCTTTATGTCTGTATGTATATTTTTTAACGATGATTCTTGTTGTTGAAACCATTGTTTAAATTGGTTCCAGTCCCCTTCTGTATAATTCTCTGCTTTACCATAATTTAAGAAATTATTATAACTTTCATGTGTCATACGAATAAAATCTAGTACTTTTGTCTCTTCTTGCACATCTTCTATTTCAGCTGTTGTACTTACCTCAGCGGGCTTATTCGCATAATGTAATAATACTTTCATAAGACTATAGCTCGCAATGATCATTACGATAATAATCACGAATACATTTAACAATTTCTTCATATACAGAACTCCTTCTCTACTAAAGATATTACAATGTATGACTATACTTGTAACATTCTCTCGTAGAAATATAATTCCTGTATAAATTCTTCCTATCATTTCAACAATATTCTTTTATACATTTCTCGTTGGCAAATGTTCTTGTAAAACAATATATCCTTCATAAGCTGCGTAGCCAAGTATAGCCATTAATCCGATATAACAAGCAAATACCGTCCATTTCGTTTTTGTATCCACTTTATAGTAGTTTTCCTGTTGTCTCTTTTCCGCATCCCATTCCTCTAATTTTCTTTCTGACATTTCAAATGCTTCTCTTATATGAATGGTATGTGTTTCTTTTTCATCTTCATACGGGACGTAATCCAGTGGCTCAAACTTCGGTAACAAATACTCTAACACTTCAATCTTTTGAAATTCTCCTGTTTTTAATTCTTTCTCTCTTTCTTTTTGCCTTAATACATTTATTTCATGTTGCATCATATATATATTTCGATGCACAGCACCAGTTTCTTTTAACTCCTCTTCAAGCCTTGCAACATATTCTTTCATTCCATCAATTTTATATCCTAATTCCTTAATTGGCTCATCTCTTTTTATTACTCTATACAATTCCATACAGCCGATAATAACAATAAATCCTCCCAAAATACTTTTAAAATAAATTGAATACCCAAGTAATAAAACAAGCCCCGCTCCCCAAATTTTCGTACTTACAACTGAAATAATCCGTCCCCCGTCTAACGGAGAAACCGGAATTAAATTAAAGAAATTAATCATACTTCCGAGTAAAATAATGAGCGCCCAAAACGGCTCTTTCGTTATCATATAAAGTGGAATAGCCGGTAAAAATGAAAATAATCCGAAAAGAGGTCCCATATAGGCAATATATGCTTCATCTTTTGCATTTTTAGGCATCTCTTTCATCCCAATAAGAGCGCCCATAAATGGAATAAATATTGCTGGCGATGTTGGTATACCTTTCCTTTTCGCAGCCCATAAATGGCCCATTTCATGAATAAACAACAAATAAATGAGCGCTACCCCAAATTTCCAACCATATATAACCGCGTACGCACCAAGTGATAGAAACATACTAAATACCGTTGAAAACTTTGCTAATTTAAAAATTGCAAATACCCACTTTAACTTAGAAAGTAAAAATAGCCCTATTGCAACAAGAATTCCCCATAATCCTTTTTTATTATTTTTCATATTCCTCTCCTTTATCTTTCATTAATGAATCATATACATTCATCAAAGCTTGTTCTTTTCTCTATTATGACATATTTTTTTCTATTGTTAGAAATAATGTTTATATAATCCATTTTTAGCCAAAAATATAAATAAAAGGAGGTGCACACAATTGAATTTACAATCTCTCATAATAGGCGCTCTATCGTTTTTAGCTTCAACTCTTATTTTTTATACTGTTAGTTACGTATTATTATTAGATTTGTTGCCCAATCACGTATTTATTGCCCTTATCATCCTTTCCGCTCTTATGATTTCTTTCCTTATTACACGAAAATCAATGAATGAGCCATCTGCAAAAGCAAAGTAATAGAGAGGGGCGTCCCCTCTCTATTATCATTTCCTAGGAAAGTACATATAAAATTGACAAATTTTTATTCACCCCAATCCGTAAAAACTAAATAAAGATTCACTTTACCTTTGTAAATTCATTTTTTCACCATACTCTTTAACAATTTGAATAATATTTTGAAAAACACCTATTTTTTCTTGTTTACTATTTAATATTTTTAAATCATAATTTTCATAATATGTTTCTAATGACTTTAATTGTGATTCTGAAGCACCTTGTACCGGAACAGTAGCATGCAATTCATACTGTTTATATCCTTCCTTTACCTTTTCTCCTAAGATTTTTTCACTCTCTTTTGCTCCAATTAATTTTTGAACTTTTTCTGGAAAAATAACCTGCAAATAGTATTTTTGTTCCTTCTCTAACTTGTTGTATAGTGATTGTGAAATCGTATACCGTACTGTATAATTCACTTTTTGATCGCCCGCTTTAATATGAAACGCGGTAATCTGCAAATCTTTTTTCGTTACTTCCGTTAAAGGACCTACTTGTATCTCATCTTCTTTTTGTTCTGATACATTTGGAAATATAGCCAAAAGCTTTTCTGTATCTTTTTTATTCAGCATATACATAGCTTTCTTATGTTGTATCCATCCTCGTCTATCCTCTCCTCTTAGCCATGCATAATATGTTTCCTTTTTCCCATCTCTACTAATTTGTATTTCATATTCAGGTTCACCGAAGCTACCTGTTATTTCTTGTTTCTCAGCTTTATCGATAATGTCTATTACTACATTAGCTTCAGATTCTTGTAACTTTTTCTCTTTATCTTTTTTTTGTATAACGGTTACCTCTATTGTTTCTTTCACTTCATTCACCGTCTCTTCCACTTTTTTTGTTTCTTTTTTTTGCTCAACTTGACTACAAGATGCTAGTAACATAGCAAATAACAGCACTACATATTTCCTTTTCACCTAAATCCCCCTTTTACAATAAGAAACTCTTATAATCTTCATATAAAAAACAAAAATGTGACACACTATAAAATACGCTATACTAAGCATTGAAAGGAGGTCTTTTTCATGCCCATTAATTTTCACGATGCAAATAATAAATACACATACGCACAGCGAAACGCCCATATTTCTTGGAGAGAAATGATAAAAAATATTACAGACATACAAAACAAACGAATAATTGATATCGGCTGTGGTGGCGGGATTTATACGAAAGAACTTGCTCTTATGGGAGCAAAAAGTGTTGTTGGGCTTGATTTTTCAAAAGAAATATTACAAGCTGCAAAAGAAAACTGTAGTGGATTTTCAAATATTTCATTCATTCACGGTGATGCACATAGTACTCCATATCCTAACGATACATTCGACATTGTTATTTCGCGTGCGGTTATTCATCATTTGCAAGACATTCCTACATTTCTACGTGAAGCTTCTCGTATATTAAAGAAAAACGGTGTACTTATTGTACAAGACCGAACCATTGAAGATTGTACAATTCCTGGAAGCCCTGAACACATTCGTGGATATTTTTTCTCTATATTTCCGAAACTTATCGAAATAGAATCAAAAAGACGACCAAAAACCACCACGATACAACAAGAATTACAAAAATATTTTCTTCACGTGTTCCCCACTCAAACACAATGGGAAGTACGAAAAATACATGAGTCTGTCGAAGCATTATTGCAAGATTTATCCCCCCGAACAGGTCGATCCATTCTATACGAATTAACAGATTATGAACTTTCTCAACTTCTACAACAAGTACAGACTGCCTTACAAAACGTCTCTCCTATTATCGAAAGGGATAGGTGGACCATTTGGAGCGCCATGAAGTTGTAAGGAAGGAAGCCTCACAAAATAATGTGAGGCTTCCTTCTTTCATAATCTAATTTTGCAACACTCTTGATACCCTCCACTTCTGGCCTGTGCACTTCCACACTTCGGACATACTAAATATCTAGACTGATTTGTCAACAAACTACCTTTTTGAAAGAGTAAAACTTCTGCTTGTTTAAACGAACGCGAATAATATAACCACATAAAACCAATTATAGCAATAATGCCAAATAATACTCCCATCGCAAGCATTCCAGTCACCTCTTTTGGTTTGTTCTTTCTAGCAAGTGGATTGTTGTATTATTCTCTGTAAATTCAAATAATCCCTTCTTTACTCCTATAAATATCAACTTTCTCCGCAAACTTTACAATTCTCTACAACTTTTTACTCCCATTTTACAATCCAATTTACATCCCCCTTTACCTCAAAAAAAGAATATTATCTCAAATAATTCCGCATATAAATATATCTTTTTCAAAAAAATATTGACTTTCAAAAAAAAACATGTAACAATACTGTCAGAATACTTGAATAAAAATTCATTGACGAGAACGAGTACGTTATAGGACTGTCCCCCAGAGAGTTGGCGATTTGCTGAAAGCCAACGTTCAGTGCATAACCGAAAATCATCTCCGAGAAGTAGAACCGAATGTTATAGTAAGTTCTTACCGGCTGTCCCCCGTTACAAGGAACACGTATCATGTTGTACGTTGTAAAGCCGTATACATATAGACTCATTTCTACATGTATAAATTAGGGTGGTATCGCGGGTAAATATAACTCGTCCCTTTCTTTAGGGACGAGTTTTTTGTGTTCTTACAAATGAATGTAAAAAAGGAGGAAAAACAATGAACACTGTATCAAAAAAACATATTTTTTTCACGGGTCTTATGCTATTTTCTTTATTTTTTGGGGCAGGTAATTTAATTTTCCCTCCCATGCTTGGACAAAATGCAGGTGAAAACTTTTGGCCGGCAATGATTGGATTTTTACTAACAGGAGTCGGTTTACCACTACTAACTGTTATCGCAATTTCTCTATCAGGAAATGGTATGCAACAACTTGCAAGTCATGTTCACCCATTATTCGGAATATTCTTTACGGTAGTTGTATACATTGCCATTGGTCCTTCTATGGGTATTCCACGCGTTGCAAATGTCGCTTATGAAATGGGTGTAA
Source organism: Bacillus cereus group sp. Bc061 (assembly GCF_027715825.1). Taxonomy (NCBI): domain Bacteria; kingdom Bacillati; phylum Bacillota; class Bacilli; order Caryophanales; family Bacillaceae; genus Bacillus; species Bacillus cereus group sp. Bc061. Next base: position 59,420 of record NZ_JAQFTZ010000001.1, on the reverse strand, counting down.
GTTCTTTCTTACCAGAAACAATCCGTTCTAGCAGCCTAGTGCTATTTGTATATACAATCATATTCTTTGCTATCGTATATTGGCTGAGCTTGAATCCATCTAAACTTGTAGATCGCATTGGAAATATATTAACACCTATTTTATTACTCTCTATTTTCTTATTGTTTGTTAAAAGTGTATTTACACCACTCGGGCAATCAGGACCAGCGATGCAAGAGTATCAAACTTCCCCGATCTTCAAAGGATTTATGGAAGGATACTTAACGATGGATACCATTTCAGCACTTGCATTTGGAATTATCGTTGTAAATGCTATTCGCTCTAAAGGTGTGAATGATCGTAAATCCATTGCCATCGCAACAGCAAAAGCAGGACTTATTGCCGCTACTGGTCTCGTACTTGTATATGGTGCGCTTGGCTGGCTCGGTACAACTAGCGTCTCGCTCGGATATGCAAAGAATGGTGGACAATTACTTACTGTTATCGTACAACAATTATTCGGTCCATACGGCTTACTTCTACTAGCTCTAATCGTTACACTCGCTTGCTTAACGACATGTGTTGGACTCGTATCTGCATGTAGTCAATATTTCTCAACATTATTGACTAAATTTTCATACAAAACATTCGCAAGTATCATTTGTGCTTTAGGGTTACTAGTTGCTAACTTAGGTTTAACAAAAATCATTGCCATCTCTGTTCCAATTCTACTCGTTGTATATCCAATTGCAATCGTACTTGTTCTACTATCGTTACTTCATAAATATTTTGGTGGATATCGTTCTGTTTATGTAGGTGCTTTAATTGGAGCAGCTATAGTGAGCGTATTTGATGGATTAAAACAAGGAGGTATTTCAGTTTCATTTATCACATCATATTTTGAATTTATCCCTTTATATAATGAAGGCATAGGCTGGCTAGTACCTGCATTAGCTGGAGCTCTTATTGGCCTTGCAATCGCTAAGCTAAGTGGCGCGAAAAAAGTTCCCTTACTAACCGAATCTCGTGAAGTAAAAGCATCCTAAAAAAACTCCCAAAAGGGAGTTTTTTACTTTTGATAAGCAGTATGATTAAAACTGCTTATTTTATACGCTTTCGTATAATAGTCGATATTTGTATCCACTGTTTCTACTTTGACAACATCGTAGCACTCTTCTTGCTTTATTAAAAATAAATAGTACTCTTCTGTCGCCTCAACAATTGCAATTTTATCTGTTTCAACATTATATTGTTCACAAAGCGCTTGTAATGCGTTCACATAATCCCCTAATTTTTTTGATTTATCCATGCCAAATATCGTTTGAACTAGCATATACATTCTCCCCTTTGTATGTACTGTTAACAACTAAATGATAACGTTTACATTTATTAGCGTCAATAAAAAGATTTTGTACAAACTAATAACCAGTGGGGACCACCCCACTGGTTAAAATTTCACTTTCTCATTTCGTCAATTGATGTCGAAACGCATAAATAACTGCCTGTGTGCGGTCACTTACATTTAGCTTATTTAATATATTGCTCACATGTGTCTTTACTGTTTTGAGGGCAATAAACAACTCGTCTGCAATCTCTTGATTACTTTTCCCCTCTGCAATTAATAACAAAATTTCAGACTCTCTTTCTGTTAACTCCTCATGCAAAGGTTGTTCTTTCTTCTGACGCATACGAGACATCATTTTACCAGTAACTTTCGGCTCTAATACCGTTTCTCCATCATAAGTAGCTCGTACAGCGTCTGCTATATCACTCGCTCTTGATGTTTTTAATAAATAACTTGTCGCTCCGGCCTCAATAACAGGATACAATTTCTCATCATCTAAAAAGCTCGTTACAACTACAATTTTTGCTTCTGGCCATTCTTGAATAATAGCACGTGTTGCTTCAACACCATCCATCTCATCCATGACAAGGTCCATCAAAATAATATCCGGCCTTAATTGCAAAGCTAACTCTGAACCTTTTCTTCCATTTTCAGCTTCTCCAACTACTTCAATATCTGGCTGCGTTGATAAATATGCTGATACACCCATTCGAACCATTTCATGATCATCCACTAGTAATACTTTAATCATGATTCTCCCCCTCTCTCAATCATAATCGGTACTTTTACTTCTATTTGTGTACCTTTATTTGGAAAACTAAGTACCTTTAATGTCCCACCAATTTCATGAACACGCTCTTGTATTGACCTTAATCCGTAAGAACCAGCCTTATTCACTCCTACTTTAAAACCTACACCATCATCAATAATTTTCAATATTGCATATTGATCAATTTTTCGAAGACGCACTTCCGTTTTCTTTGCCTTCGCATGACGTAAAGTGTTAGATAGCGCCTCTTGTACAATGCGGAATAAGTGATCTTCTACACCTTTTTTTAATTGAATCGGTTCAATTAACCATTCAATTTTCATATGTTGCTTTCTAGATAGTTCTGTTAATAATTCTTCTATACCTTCTGTTAGTTTCTTACCTTCTAACTGTACTGGGCGTAAATGAAGAAGCAATGCTCTCATTTCTGACTGTGCATTTACAACCATATTTTCAACGAGCTGTAACTGCTTTTTCGTCGTTTCTGGAAATTCAGCTACTTGTTCATTAATAGCCGACATCATCATCGACATTGCAAAAAGCTGCTGACTTACAGAATCATGCAGCTCCCTCGCCAATCGATGCCTTTCTTGGGAAATCGCTTCTTGTCTCATCTCTTCATTCCAATGAGCTCGTTCATTCGTTACTTTTTGAAAGAGTCCAGCTTGCTCCTCTAATCGACGAGCCAGACCGATTACTTTTCGTTCCACTTCATGAAATTCATCATCTGCAGTAAACGAAACATCGCTTGGAAAATTCCCTCGCTCCACTTCAAATAGAAACGTATTTAACCCTTGTATACGCTGCTCTATATAGTAACCGATTGCATATCCTACAATTCCCCCGATAAGTAAACTTGTAGTCATAATAAACAAGCCAATTGGAACAGAAGCGATGGATTCCTTCCATAATAAATCATATACTTGTTGCTCACTTTTCCATACATATACAATTGTACAAATGAGTGCGATACTAACTGAGGACAACATAGAATAACGAATATACATCCACGAAATATTTTTTTGTTTCTTCATTATACTTTCCTCACTTCCGTATCGCCTACGACAAGCGAAGAAATAATTTTAATACGACGAGGAGCCTCTTTATACTGCTCTGTTCTAAATGTAACATTGCGGTTAAACCCTGTCTCCTCATGACCTGGCAAGAGCACACGTCCGACAATAACAGAATGATTTAAAGACAGTTCAATATCATATGGCACATATAAACGAATATTACCAACGACACCCCGAATAACAATTACCGTTTCTCCTTCTGGAATCATGGCAGTTGTTAAATCTATTTCCACATCACAAGCACCATATTGAACATTTATATCCTCAAGTTCATAAATATGATCCATCATTCGTACATTGCCTACAAACATATTTTTCAAATATGGTTCTGTACGATATATTTGCTTCTCTTCGTCTATAATCCCTTTTTCTTTAATTTCAACCTTCATTGCCTTTTGCTTATGTCCTTGTTGAATCAATTGATAACCAATTAAAGCTAAACAAGCAAATACGACAAGAACAAATGCTGCTGATGAAAATAAGAAGAATAAAAATACGATACCACCAATAAATAAAAATACATTTCCCCGTACATAACGATTCTTTTTACGATAATGTCTTCCAAACATAAGCATAATAAATGCAAAAATGAGACCACCTGGTTCAAAATGTCCAAGTATCATATCAAGAAAAAGACCGAATCCAAATATGATGAGGAGCATCCCCATTAATTGTGTCTTTGAAAAATGTTTCTTCATTTCAGCTCCCCCCTTCTTGTCACATATACATAGAAGAAAAGGCATTGCTTTCCAACACCTTTTCTCCTATCACTATATCATAAGCCTGTTTTATAATATACTACTATTATTTTGTTAACTCTTTCGTTAACGATACATCATTCTTTTCTTTCATTTCACGCTCAAGCTTTGCAATCTTCATATCAAATGTATCACGTTCATGCTCCTCATTCATACGAGTTTCTAAGTCGCGAATATGATCTTCAATTTCTTCAAAGCGTAAGAATGGATTATTTTCATCCATTTTATGCATCGCAGTATTCATACGACGATTTGCATGTGCCATATTTTCACGTGCCATTAATTCCATACGTTTTGCGTGCATTTCTTTTAATTTATTTTTCATTTCAGAAAGACGACGCTCTAACTCATCAATTTGTTCTACAACACCTGTATACATTTCTTCTAATCGAGTTACTTGCCCTTCATAATAAGCTACTTCTTCTAATGCACGCTCATGTAGTTGTAATTCGCCTGCTTCTTGAGCGATGATCGCTTGGTTAGATCTTTTATTCACGAAATAACGTGCTTGCTCAAGCTCACGGGCAAAGTTAGATTTTAATGTTTTATGACGCTGAATTAACTTCTCAATTTTTGTTATTTCACGCTCACTATCACGTAAATATTGGTTTAACATAGCAATTGGATTTTTTCTTTCTTTCTCATCTAACACATTATGAAAATCTGCTAAAATTGCATCGCGTACACGTCCGAATAAAGATTGTTTCATTATAATCTTCCTCTCTTCTACTTTATAAATTTGATTGATTTTATATTAGTTTTTCATTAACTTGTTCCACTCATCTTCAAAGTTGCTATATGGTTTAGAACTTTCTGGAGCAGAATCAACAACTACATCTTTTTCTTTTTTCCACTCACGGTATCCGTAGTATAAAACTACTAATGCTGCAATACCAATTAATGCTGGGGAATGAGAAAGGGCGATGGACAAGCCGATCAAACCAACAATACCCCAAGCTAACTTTCCAAAAAATGATTGTGCTCGCACAAATGATTTATAGCTCCAGTACACAACTCCTGCTCCGATTGCGAATCCTACAATACCAGCAAGACTACCAAGAGCAATTAAAGCTAAAATACCAGCCGCGATAAACGCTAGAAATTGTTTCATCTTGTGCTTGCCTCCCTTCGATTTGATACTCTTATCTTAACTATTTTTTCTTTTTTCCATAACGAGCTTAAGAACCGTTTTTAACTCAGACTTAAGACCGAGTTGCATTCAGCCTTTTGTAAAAACATACGGTAGCATGGGATCATTCACTCTTTTCCCGCACATAAAAAGCCGTACAGAGAACATTCTCTGTACGGCTTTCGTTACTTTTCATACACTTCATTTTCATTATGCTGTTTTATGATACTCTTTCTTTTCCGCTACTTTAGAAAACCTCGGGAAACCAATTAATATAGAAATGATTCCACATACTCCAACTAAGATTGGATAAAACGCATATGGTAACAGTTCAATTGGAGATAACGCCGCAAATCCTGCTGCTGTTAACATTTGCGCACCATACGGAATTAACCCTTGCACACAGCACGAGAAAAGATCTAATACACTCGCTGATTTACGAGGATCAATTTCATATTGATCTGCAATGTTTTTCGCAAGCGGACCTGTAAATATAATAGAAATGGTATTATTCGCTGTACACATATTCGTCATACCTACTAAACCAGCTATACCGAACTCTGCTCCTTTTTTTGAACGAATGTTACGCGTTAAAATATTCATTAAATATTGAATGCCACCATTATATTGAATCAATTCGACCATACCGCCAATTAAAATAGCGAGTAATACTAACTCCATCATACCGCCCATTCCAGTCGTTACACTTTTAAAGAAACTCTCTAACGTATAACTTCCATCTAAAAGACCGATAACCCCAGATAGTACAGTTCCACCAGTTAACACGATAAGTACATTCCAACCAAGTAGCGCTGTAATAAGTACTCCTGCATACGGTAAAATCTTTATCCAGTCAAAGCTATGCGTTTTAATCTGCGTATCACTTCCTAAAGTAATGATTACTAATAGTACGATTGTAATAATAGCCGCTGGTAATACAATTAAAAAGTTCGTTTTAAACTTATCTTTCATTTCTGTTCCTTGTGAACGTACAGCTGCGATTGTTGTATCTGAAATAAATGATAAATTATCACCAAACATCGCTCCGCCAACAACAGTAGCCATCGTAAGTGCAATTGAGATATCAGTTTGCCCACTAATACCTACAGCAATTGGTGCTAATGCAGCAATTGTTCCCATTGAAGTTCCCATCGCTAATGAAATAAATGCTCCTATAACGAAAATGCCAGCTACGATAAATCCTTGTGGTAAAATTGATAGCGCTAAGTTAACTGTAGAATCAACGCCACCCATCCCTTTTGCTGTTTCAGAAAATGCTCCTGCCAGTACAAAAATTAGAACCATAATCATAATGTCTGGGTTCCCTGCACCTTTAGCAAATCGTTCCACTTTTACATGAAAACTTTCTTTACGATTCATTGCTAAAGCGACTCCTACAGCAATTGAAATTGCTACAAGTATCGGCAATTTATAGAAATCACCTGTAATAATTCCAGAACCAATAAATAGCGCCAAAAATATCCCAAGTGGTAATAATGCCAAACCATTTCCTCTCGTTTCTTTCAAAGTACCATCTCTCCCTAGTTTCAACCTTTTTCTAATGAATAACAAAAGACCTCTTCCAACGAGAAGAGGTCTTATACATCTATAAGAAACGCTCTTCTCATCTTTCAAGCATATGCTTGCTGGATTTGGCACAGCACTCTGAAATCGAGTCCGCTGCCGAGGCATCGTAGGGCCAGTCCCTCCGCCTCTCTTTATAAGAAGGTTTCATATTTATTTTTTAATAATAATTTCTTCCCTAACTTTACTCGCTTACAAAACAAAAGTCAATTATTTTTTGTATAGATTTTTTTGGTAATTATACAAAAATTTGAATACAATAATCATTTTAACTTTTTGATTTCTTCTTCCAATATTGAAATCCAATAAAATTCATTATTTTTTATTGCAGCTATAATCCACTTTGTAGTGTACCAAGCTAACTCATACTCTTCTTTTGTAACATCGCCACTTTTATAAGCATCCTCTAACTCATCTTCATCCAATACATAGATTTTACCATTCGGTAATAATACTACATCTAAATATAAATCATCAAAATACGGTAAACCACGCTCGTCTATTTCATAGTCTTTCGCCACATCGATATAATATTGCACTAATTCCTTTTGATCATCTAACATAGCGGTAATCGCAAAGTTTTTCTCGTCTATGAAATATTGAATCCACGTATACTGATTGCCAGCAATACATAGCTCTTTACCGTCATATTCTTTACAACTAGGTTCTCTCACCTTTTTTATTTCCAGTATTCCTAGCATTCCTTCTTCTATTTGCTTAACAGTATAATCCTTCTCTAGTAGTCGCTTCCACGAAGAACCGTCACCATATTTACGTTTCATTACGTCTGCTCCCCTTCTATATAGAAAAGCCCCCACATATTATGTGAGAGCTTGTTCAAATTATAATTAAGCTGCTTGCTTATTAGAAATTTCTTTCAAGTAGGCTTGTCCTTTTTCAGCGTCATATTGACCTTCCCATTTAGACATAACTACAGCTGCTAAAGAGTTACCTACAACGTTAACTGCTGTACGAGCCATATCTAGAATACGGTCAATACCTGCAATAAACGCTAAACCTTCAGGTGGAATACCTACTGTACCAAGTGTCGCTAATAATACAACGAACGATACGCCTGGTACACCTGCGATACCTTTTGATGTAACCATTAATACAAGCAATAATGTAATTTGTTGTGTAATGGATAAATCAATACCGTACATTTGCGCTAAGAAAATAGCCGCAATTGCTTGATATAAAGTTGATCCATCTAAGTTAAATGAATAACCTGTCGGAATAACGAAAGATGTAATTGCTTTCGGACAACCGAACTTCTCCATCTTCTCCATGATTTTCGGTAAAACTGTTTCTGAACTCGCTGTAGAATATGCTAAGATCAGCTCGTCTTTTAAAATCTTAAAGAATTGGAAAATGTTAATTCCAAATATTTTCGCTGTAAGTCCTAAGACAACTACAACGAAGAAAATCATTGCCCCGTATACTACAATTAATAATTTCCCTAATGGAATTAACGAAGCAAGACCAAATGTAGAAACTGTAACTCCAATTAGTGCAAACACACCAAATGGTGCAAATTTCATAACTTGATTTGTTACGTAAAACATCGCATCAGCTACACCTTGGAAAAATTGAAGAACCGGTCTTCCTCTTTCACCAATTGCTGCTACACCTAAACCAAATAATACAGAGAAGAAGATAATAGCAAGCATATCTCCGTCAGCTAATGACTTTACAATGTTTGTTGGAACAATATTTACAAATGTATCTGCAAACGAATGACTTTGTACTTGCTCTGTCGTATGTGTATATTTCGAAATATCTGTCTTTGTTAACTGCTCCATATTTACGCCTTTTCCTGGTTGGAAAATATTCGCAATTAATAGACCGACAATAATTGCAATTGTTGTAATAATTTCAAAGTAAATAATTGTTTTTCCGCCTAGTCGACCTAATTTTTTAACATCGCCAACACCAGCAACCCCAACAACAATACTTGCTACAACAATCGGTACTACAATCATTTTAATTAGTCGGATGAAAATATCACCAATTGGTTGTAAGTAACTCACCACTGCTGGATTGCCAAAGAAAATCGCACCAACCGCAATACCAAGCACAAGTCCTATTAATATTTGCCATGCAAGTCCTATTCTTTTCATATTTGTTGTAACCCCCTCTTCGATGTGTCACTCTACCTCTCATTCTATATCTATAAAACTTGAAATTAAGAGTATTACATATTATTCGACAATTCACTACATTTTGTCCCTGTTAAAAATCATAAATCAAAATTTAAAATCTGACAACAAAATAAGTTTGCCCGAACGCAAATAATTTTCTTGACAAAAATAAAACCCATGTCAGAAAACCTAACATGAGAACGATTCCTTACTAGTATTTTATTGAGTTTCCAAATTAAATTTCACTACATAAAATAGATCTATTTATTCCTTTATTTAACAAAACGCAATCCAGAACACACCTTTGTTACACAAATTAAGAAAGAGAATCACCATTACAATTACCGTAAAAAAATGATAAATTCCGACAAAACTTAGTAATTTTATAAAATTTTCTTTACATTATGGTTACAACGATAGACACTCTTCTTCTTATGATATATAACATTCATAGGGAAAGGAGCCAGACAACCATGAAAAAGAAATTTGTAGCGTTCAGCGTTTTAGCAGCAGGAACGATTTTTGCTTCCCCGTTACTTTCACCCGCATACGCTGAAACGAATCAAGATAAATTATCTAATATTCAATCTGAATTAGAAGGAAAACAAAATGACTTACAAAATAAATCAGCCGAGAAAGAACAAATAGAAAAAGAAATTCAAGAATTACAAAAGAAAATCGACGATTTAACTACTTCTATTAATAAAAACGAAGCTGAATTAAACGATACAAAAAAAGAAATTAGTAAGACACAACAAGTAATTACTGAAAAAAAGAAACATATAGAGCAATTACAAACAAACATAGATACGCGTCAGGAAGTTATTAAGCAACGACTGCAATCTATGCAAGAAAAACCTCGCACAAATATCATTACGGAAGTATTAACAAATTCTGCAAACATTGCTGATCTTGTTGATAATATGTACTCTGTCAGTTTAATTTTAAATAATGATACTGATATTGTGAAAAAACAAACAAATGACCAAGATGCTGTGACGAAAGAAAAAGAGGCTGTTGAGAAAAAAGAGCAACAACTGAAAGAATCCGAGCAAAAATTAGAACAAAAACAACAAGAATTACAAAACAACCAACAACAGCAACAAACTCTTATTAGCGATCTACATACGAAAGTAGCAAAAGTAGATTCAGAGATTGAAGGATTAGAAGAATCTAAAGGTATTTTAGAAAATCAGCGTCAAGCTGTTCAAAAGGCAATTGAAGAAGAAAAACGCGCAGAAGAAGCTCGTAAAGCTGAGGAAGCTCGCAAGGCGGAAGAAGCTCGTAAACAAGCTGCTACATCTGCTCAAACAGCTCAAGCGGCCCCAACACCACACGATACAAACATCGGAGGATTTATTAAACCAGCAGCTGGATCAAAAACTTCTGGTTTTGGCGTACGCTCTATAGATAACCATAAAGGAATCGATATCGCTGCTTCAGGAACTGTTCCAATTATTGCCGCTGCAGATGGCGTTGTTATTCGCTCAGAATTATCATCTAGTTACGGAAATGTTGTGTACTTATCTCACCGTATTAACGGAAAAACATATACAACAGTATATGCTCATATGAGTAGCCGTTCTGTATCAAATGGACAAACTGTAAAACAAGGAACTCAACTTGGATTTATGGGGAATACTGGCCAATCATACGGACAACATTTACACTTCGAACTTCATCTGGGAGAATGGAATGTCGGCAAGACAAACGCAGTTGATCCATCTCCTTATATCGGATTATAAAAAAACTCGGTGCATACCGAGTTCTTTTATTTCCACTTCACACACTATAGGCATTCTACATAGACTATAACTAAATGCCTATAGTTTACGGGGTGAATTATATGAATACACAATTACAGCAAGAAATACAAGAAGCTAGAGAGACTTTTATTGGCCGGATATTTACATTTGGTGGCTCAGTTTTATTTTTAATCGGATCATTCCTCGCAGTCATCACAGCCTACAAAGCATATAATCGCTTACTAAATACACCTACAACATAATAAAAAGACGGAGATTTCTCCGTCTTTTTATTATGCAAACATTTTAAATACACCTATCACATTTAAAAATACAATAATTACAGTTACTGGAATAACATAACGAAGTAAGAAGAACCAAATATTAAATAATGTTTTCCCTTTCGTTTCCGTAACTTCTAATTCTTTCATTAACATTTCTTTACTCATTTTATTTGGTACGAATAGCGAAATAGCTAGTACCCCTAACGGCAGCAATACGTTACTTACTGAGAAGTCGACTAAGTCAAAGAATGTTTTCCCAAATATTTTCACATCACTCATAATACCAAACGATAACGCTGACGGAATTCCAACCGCAAAAATTAGAATACCAATTAATAATGATGCTGACGGACGCTTTTTCTCATTATCTTTCGCAACAGATGCTACTACAATTTCAAGCATGGAAATCGCAGATGTTAGCGTTGCAAAGAAGAATAACACCAAAAACATAATGAAGAAAAATTGTCCAAATGGTATTTTCGCAAATACCGCTGGAAGGACGATAAATAGTAACCCCGGTCCTTCAGTCGGCTTAACACCTAATGCGAAAATCGCTGGAAAAATCGCTAATCCTGCAAGTACTGTAATAAAAACAGTTAAACTTACAATAGATGTTGCTGATTTTGCTAAATGTTCTTCTTTCTTCAAATAAGAACTATACGTGACCATTACCGAGGCCCCAACTGTTAGCGAGAAGAATGATTGTCCCATCGCGTATAAAATCGTATCTGCTGTCAACTTTGAAAAATCTGGTTTTAAGAAGAACTCTACCCCAGCAAAAGCACCATCCAGTGTTAACGCACGAACAATAATTGCAATAAACAAAATAAATAATAGCGGCATCATATACTTACTTGCTTTTTCTATCCCTTTCTCTACACCTTTACTTACAACAAAAATCGTACAAAGCATAAAGACAAATTGCGCTCCAATCGCGCTTACTGGATTTGAAATCGTCTCACCGAATAATTGCCCATAATCAGTCACTCCATTCCAGAAACTTCCTGTCACACTATAGTATAAGTAAAGTAAAATCCATCCACCTACAACACTATAAAAAGATAGTACACTAAAACAAGTAACAACTCCCATACGACCAATCCAAGGATATAACTTGCTATTTGGCACCAATACTTTATACGCTGTAACTGCCTCTTTTTGCGTACTACGTCCAATAACAAATTCAGCTAAAAGGAGTGGCATACCTATAAATAAAGTTAATAGTAAAAATACAAGGAAGAATGCGCCTCCCCCGCCATTACCTGCAACATATGGAAATTTCCATATTGCACCAAGACCTACTGCGGCTCCGGCTGCTGCGAGTACAAAGCCTATTTTCGACGTCCATTGCTGTGTTTCTTTCATCATAAATTCCCCTTTTCTGAATATTTAAACTTTTATCAATTATACACTTTCATTTCATACTCGCACACCTCCTTTAGAAAATAAAAAAGTCCCCTACACGCAAATATGCATGTAGAGGACGATATATGTAATGTTAATACCGTGGTACCACCTCAATTGGATTGATAAATCCCACTTGTTCAAGTACAGGAAAAACTCCGATACTCTATCCTTTTAACGGCGGAACCCGGGTTGCCTACTACAATGTTCAACATACCTCTCGCAAGCCCATTCTGTATATCTTATCGTACCGGGCTCACACCTTACCCCAGCTCTCTGAACGTATCAAATATACATACTCTTCTTGCTCATCGATTTCATCTATTGAAGTTACTTGTGATTATAAATTATATTTTTATAGTTGTAAAGTACAATTTACTCATTATCCTATATGAACTCTTCTCTCTAATTCTTGTAAAAACAATTCTCTTTTTTGTTCATTTTGAACATATATCGACTTCAATACCTCTTGCAACAATATATTTTTCTCTCTTTTCTCTATTTGTAATTCTTTCACCTTTATTCTAACTTCGTATAAAAAATCAAGATACGATTCATACGTCTCATCATATTTATTTGCGATATCATCTCGAATTTTTTTTGCAAGTTTTGGGCTCGCTCCGCCAGTAGAAACAGCCACATTCAGTAATCCACGATGAATCGCTGCCGGAAAATGAACATTACCACTTTCCGGATTCGTAATAACATTTACTAATTGATTCTCTGCGACATCTTCAGCAATTTGTTCATTCAATACAGCATCACTACTCGCTGCAACAACTAAAAAGGCGTCTTTAATATCACTTTTTTCATACTCCCTTTGATACCAACGAATTTTCTTTTCTTCTACAAGTTTCACTAAATTTGCATCCAATTCAGGACTTACCACGACTATATCTGCACCTTGTTTGAGTAAAGGAATAATTTTGAATCCCGCGACTTTCCCTCCACCAATGACAACAACACGTTTCTTCTCAACTCGCACTGTAAGTGGATACATATTGATCTCCCTTCAATAATTTCTTCGTTTTCTGAATTAACATATACTGAAACGCTTCATTCTTCCCTAAATATGGACTTATTTTTATCTCATCTAGCTCATATTGGCGTACTTCTTTTTCAATATGCTTCATAAGCAAACCTGTAAATAACAAGTAAGGCAGTACAACGATATTCTTTTCTTTTCGTTCTACAACTTCCTTTAACTTCTCCTCAAATTTCGGCTCGGCAGCTGCTAAATAACAAACTTCTACTTTTTTAATTTTCTCTTCCGTTTGAAATAAAGAAGCGATCCAGTTTATATCTTTTAGTACTTCAGGATCACTGCTCCCTCTTGCAACGAGAAGTAACGTCACTTCATTCTTATCTTCCTGTTCAATGCCACTTCCGCTATACACCGATTTAACAAGTGTTTCTGATACACCAAACGGATTACCATAGGTCACTTTAACATTCAAAAATTGATTAGTTAACTTTTCCAATTCAAACGGAATATCTTTTTTCACATGACCTGCCGCTAATAAAAAAACTGGAATAACAATAATCTCTGTAGCACCACGCTTCACACATGTACGGAAGCCTTCATCAATAGTTGGACTCGCTAACTCTAAAAAACAAATTTCTTGAATACTTGCCTCTACACGGTTCATACATGACGTAATAAATGCAACCGCTTCTTCTTTCGCTGCTTTCAAGCGACTTCCATGACATATATATAAGATGGCTTTCATTTTATAACACTCCACTTACTTGATACGTACTTTCTGTCTGTTTCTCAAACCAATGAATTTTTTCTCTAAAACGGACGACTTCTCCAATTACAATCATGCTTGGATTTTGGATTTGTTCTTTTTTCGCAACATCTACAATTGTTCCTAACGTCCCAACAACTGTGCGCTGCATAGATGTCGTTCCCCGCTCAATAATAGCAGCAGGCGTACTTTTATCTTTTCCATGCTTTATCAGTTGCTCACATATGTAGGGTAAATTGCTAACCCCCATATATACAGCTAAAGTCTCTACACCTTTCGCTAAATTTTCCCACTTCACTTCCTCTTCAGCATCTTCTTTTCTATGCCCTGTCACAATAGCAAAACTTGCACTTGCATCACGATGTGTCACTGGGATACCCGCATAAGCAGGTGCAGCTATTCCAGCTGAAATACCAGGAACAATTTCAAACGGTACACCTTGCTTTGCTAACGCTTCGGCCTCTTCTCCCCCTCTACCAAATACAAATGGATCCCCACCTTTTAGCCTCGTTACAATTTTTCCTTTTTTCGCATATTTGATAAGAAACGTGTTAATTGTCTCTTGCTTCATCGTGTGATAATTTGGTAGTTTTCCGCAATAAATTAAATCCGCTTCAGGCTTTGCATAAGAAAGCAATTCTTTATTCACGAGACGGTCGTATAAAATAACATCTGCTTTCTCAATGCATTTCAATCCTTTTACAGTAATTAAATCTGGATCACCAGGGCCCGCTCCAACGATATATACTTTTCCCATCATCTCTCCTCATTTCTACTATTAAAGTGAAACTTCCATCCTTATATAGGAATGGAAGTTTTCATTTCTTCATATTTCAATGTTCCTTACTCATGAATAACAAAGGCTGCGCTTTTTCGAATCTTCTTTTTTTCAAATAAAGCAATCTCCTTTACTTCTGGTAACGGTAAAAAATGTTTTTCAAGTTCAATCTCCGCCATCTTAAATGCCTTTTCTTCACTTTCAGCAACAACAACAATTGGAACAATACTATTCTCTAATACAGCTTCAAATCGATATAAATCCATATTGTCCCTCCTAAGACGCTATTACTTCTTCTAACACGTTATTTAACGCTGTTTGTAATGTCTCTACACCAACACGGCCTACAAAATCATAAAACGTTTCAGCTGGTAATTTATTTTCTTTGAAATAACTTATAAATGATGCGAGTACATCAGGTAGATCCTCGCCATCTATTTTTCCTTTTAACTTTTGATTATAAGCACCACCATCTAACAACGTTCCACCTACATATATTTCAAAGGCTTCAACAATTCCTTTTTCCTTCGTTTTCATTTTTACACCTTGTAATCCAATGTCAGCAATTTGACGTTGACCACATGAATTCGGGCATCCTACCATATGAATACGAATCGGAACATCGAGTGCAATTTGCGTATCTAAGTATTCGGCAATTTTTCGTAATCTTTCTTTCGTTTCTACTAAAGCAAGATTGCAATATTCAATACCAGTACAAGAAACCGCGTGACCAATAAACGATTTCGGATTTGCTGATATCGCTTCAAACAACGGCTCATTTAGCAAGCCAGTTACATTTTCTGGCGGAACATTCGGAATAATGAAGTTTTGTGAATTACATGTACGAATTTGTCCATTTCCATATTGTTTAGCAATTCTTGCAATCTCAAACATTTCTTCTGCATGTAGGCGTCCTACCGGCACATTAAAACCTACATATTTTAGTCCCTCTTGTTTTTGGTCTTGGACACCATAAAAGTATCCCGCATTCCAGCCTTTAAGAGCACTTTCTCCTTTACTTTGTAATGGTCCTGTATATTCTACTAGTTTCTCTTTAAACTTCTCTGCTCCCCAGTCTGCAACAAGAAATTTCAAACGAGCTAAATGACGTTTTTCACGATATCCAAAATCACGGAATATCGTAGCAATTGCAATCGCTACCGCTTTGACTTCTTCTGGCAAAACGAATACATCTAATTCATCAGCTAAATATGGACGAGCCGATAACCCACCGCCTACTTTTATATGAAAACCAACTTTTTTCTCACCATCTATTTCTTTCGTAGCAGGTGTAAATGCAACACAGTTAATCTCTGCGTTTGCTGCGTTATAAATGTTAGAACTAATAGACATTTTAAATTTACGTGGTAAGTTAGAAAACTCTTCATTATGTTGGAAGTAGTCATATACCTCTTTCACAATATGCGTTGTATCAAATAATTCATTTGCATCAATGCCAGCAAGTGGATTTCCCGTAATATTACGCGTTATATCACCACACGCCCCAGCTGAAGATAACCCAACTCTTGCTAACCTTTTAAAAATATCTGGAATTTGATGAATTTCTAACCAATGAAACTGAATCGCCTGTCTTGTCGTAATATCGATTACGTCACGTCCATAATCCTCAGCGATAGAAGCAAGCACTTCTGCCTGTGCATTCGTAATAATTCCAGAAGGAATATTTACGCGCATCATAAAATAACCCGCTTCTTTCGGTCTTTGCAAATACAACCCTGCCCATTTGAATGCGTCCCACTCTTCTTTCGGAATAGATTCGAAGCCATTCTCTGCATAGTAAGGAATATCATTAAAGATTTCCAATCCATCTTTTTTTAATTTATTTTTCTCAGTTTGATTTAATTTTTCATTGTTAGCCCATACTTTTTCATAACTCATTTTTTATCCCCCTATATAAAACTACGCTCTTGTAAGTATTTCACGATTTGTTCTGCACATTCTTCAATAGAATACTTATTCGTTTCTACAATTAATTCCGCTTTTTCTGGTTCCTCATACGGTGAATCGATACCTGTAAAGTCTTTAATATCACCTTTTCTTGCTTTTTTATAAAGCCCTTTCGGATCACGTTTCTCACACTCTTCAATTGGACATTTTACAAACACTTCTATAAATTCATCTGCAGCTAATAGATCTCTAACTTGTTTTCGGTCTACTCGAAACGGTGAAATAAACGCTGTAAGAACAACAGTCCCTTGATCTACAAATAACTTCGCCACTTCGCCAATCCGTCTTATATTTTCCATACGATCACTTTCAGAAAAGCCTAAGTCTTTATTTAAACCGTGGCGTATATTATCTCCATCAAGTACATAGTTTCCAATATTCTTTTCAAATAGTTTACGAGCAACCGCGTTCGCTACTGTAGATTTACCCGAAGCTGATAAACCAGTAAACCAAATTACAAAACTATGATGCCCATTCTTCACTCTTCTCTCATCTTTTGAAACAGAAGTTGTATGCCAAGTAATATTCGTATCCATCTCATTCTCTCCCTATTCTGTTACTACTTCTTTTTTCAAACCTTTAATTAGTACCTCTACTACCTCTTTACGACTAAATGTACTTGGCGGAATCTCACCGTTTCTTAATAGTTCTCTTACTTTCGTACCCGATAAAATAACATGATCTTCTTTTCCGTGCGGGCATGTTTTTGTCGAAGCCATCGCTTCACATTTCGTACAGTAAAAACTATGTTCAAAAAATAACGGTGTAATCCCTAACTCTTCCACTGTAAAGTTTGTAAAAATTTCTTGTGCTTCATAAGTTCCGTAATAATCTCCTACCCCAGCATGATCGCGCCCTACGATAAAGTGGGTACATCCAAAATTCTTTCTAACTAACGCATGGAATATTGCTTCCCTCGGTCCTGCGTAACGCATTGCCGCAGGAAATACACTTAAAAAGACACGATCTTTCGGATAATAGTTTTGAAGTAATACTTCATAGCTTTCCATCCTTACATCAGCTGGAATATCATCCGACTTCGTTTCCCCAACGAGTGGATTTAAAAAGAGTCCATCTACAATTTCAAGGGCAGATTTTTGAATGTATTCATGGGCACGATGCACCGGGTTCCTCGTTTGAAATCCTACTACTGTTTTCCAACCACGTTTTTTAAATTCTTCTCTCGTTTCAATTGGGTCTAAATGATAAGCAGGAAACGGATTATTTCCAAAGCGTTTCGTAAGAACAATAGCCCCACCGACATAAACGTTCGGTCGTTCATATAATTTTTTCACTCCCGGATGAGCCTCATCCGTCGTTTTATATACTAGTAACGCTTCTTTTTCCTTATCAGGCACAAAAATATCTTCTATTTGAATGACACCATATACATTTCCACCGTTAACAAGTTTTACTTCCTCTCCAACTTTTAGCGTCTCTGCTACTTCTTCTGTTACTGGTAATGTAATGGGTATACTCCAAATGCTCCCATTAGCTAAACGAAGCGTTTCTACAACCGAATCATAATCTTTCTTTCCTAAAAAACCAGTAAGCGGGCTATATCCCCCTGTCGCTAATAGTTCTAAATCACTTAACGCAATGTTATCTAGCCCAATTTCTTTTTCAATTTGTAATACGTCATATGTCTCGTCTACACGGTTTACTAATTCGTTTACTGTACTCATGTTCTATATCCCCTCTTAGTTTTATTTCAAGATTCATCTTATTGATAATGAAGACCACATTCAGTTTTCACTTTCCCAGCCCATCTACCATCTCTTGAATCGCCACCCTCTCCTACAGGCAACGTACACTTCTCACACCCAATACTTGGATATCCAATATCATGTAATGGGTTATACGGCAAGCTATGCTTGTATACATATCGCCATACCTCTTTCCACGTCCAATGAATGAGCGGACAAACTTTAATAGATTGAAAGCGATGATCTTGATTTATAAACTTTGTATGCTTACGCGTTTCTGATTGTTCCCTCCTCAACCCCGAGATCCACGCTTTTTCATTCGCTAATGATTCTTCTAACGGTAAAATTTTCCTAATCTTACAACAAAGATTAGGATTGCTTTCCCATAGCTTGTTACCATGCAATTTGGCTTGTTCATCAAGTGTAAGTTTTGGCTGTTTTTCTATAATATTTAATGAAGGAAATCGTTCCCGCACTTTTTGAATTAATTCATACGTTTCTTGAAAATGTACGTTAGTATCTAAAAAAACAACTTTAGCAGATGGATTTACTTGGTTAATAAGATGCAGCAGTACCATCCCTTCCACTCCGAAGCTACATGCGTATACAATTTCATTTTCATATTCTTTATACGCCCAACTTAATACTGATAGCGCGCCTTTCGTTTCATCTTCTTCTGAAAATGAAACATCATTTTCTTCCCACGTTTCATACGTCAACATGTTTTTTCCCCCTGTAAAAGCAAAAAGACGGTTTTAACCTAATAAAATAGGTTAAAACCGCCTCTAGTTTTTCTAGTCAGCGCTTTTTACTTTAAACGTACTTTTTCACTTTTCTCTAATTGAATGACTTTTCCATCTTGCACAACAATTGTAATTGAACCATATTTCATATCAGCAAGCATCGCTTCAATTTTCTCAGATACTTCCTCAAAATGTTCCCGTACGCTCACGCGAACAGCCCCCCTTTTTATTCATAAAAAAAATCTTTCCCATTTCGAAAAGACTGTTCGGTAATATATTTTACCTTATCTTTCAAAATGGATTCCATTTTGCTGGATTTAGCACCTTGCTTTCTATAAGCAGGTTGCCGAGCTTCGCCGGGCCAGTTCCCTCCGCTTCTCTTGATAAGCTTTGTATTTGTATTTTATCACAATTCTGATTTTTTTCAATCCTAGTTTTCCGATATATTTTAATTATTTTATTTTACAAAAAAGGAATTGCCCATCCGAACAACTCCTTTTTCCTCATTTAAACAAGTTCTTTAATACGTATGCGATCGTTCCCAATAATATTTTCATATGTTTCGCGCTCTACAACAATTTGTGATGTACCGCCTTTCACGAAGACGACAGCTGGTCTACGAATCCGATTATAATTATTCGCCATCGAGTACCCGTATGCCCCTGTACAAGAAATCGCTAGTAAATCGGCAGAGGCAACTTTCGGTAAAGTAATATCCCAAATTAACATATCTCCACTCTCACAGCATTTCCCTGCAATCGAAACAACTTCCTCGTTCTCATCATTCCCTCGATTCGCTAACATCGCTTCATAACGAGCGTTATATAAAGCAGGTCTTAAATTATCAGTCATCCCACCATCCACTGATACATATTTCCGAATACCCGGAATGTCCTTCACAGATCCGACTGTATAAAGTGTCGTTCCAGCATCACCTACAATGCTACGGCCTGGTTCAACCCATATTTCTGGCAATGGATAATTACATAACGTAAATTGTTCTCTCACCGCACTTGTTACAGCTCGCACATACGTCTCAAGAGTTAATGGTGTATCGGACTCTGTGTAGCGTATTCCGAATCCTCCCCCTACATTTAGCACTTTTACTACATAGTTTGTTCGCTCTCTCACTGCTTCTAAAAATTGACGAAGAACTTCAATCGCTCGCACAAAGCCAGCCGTTTCAAATATTTGTGATCCGATATGTGAATGAATTCCTAACACGTTATAATTTGATTTTTGTAAAGCAAGCTCAATTGCCTGCATCGCTTGACCATTTGACACGCCAAATCCAAATTTTGAATCATCTTGACCTGTTGTAATATATTCATGTGTGTGCGCCTCTACTCCGGGCGTTACACGAATTAATATGTTCACAAATTTCCCATGTTGCACTGCTAAATCATGCAAAATTTCTAATTCTAAGAAGTTATCTACGACAAAACAACCAATATTCGCCTGAAGAGCCATCACAATTTCTTCATCTGTTTTGTTATTTCCATGAAAATGAATGCGCGATGCAGGAAATCCTGCTTGTAGTGCAGTATATAATTCTCCTCCAGAAACAACATCTAATGACATATTCTCTTCACGAGCTACTCGGCACATCTCCATGCACAAGAACGCCTTGCTTGCATATGCTACTTGATAAGAGAACCCACTTTCTTTAAAAGCACGATGAAACGCGCGGCACTTTCCTCGAATCGACTCTTCATCGTATACATAAAGTGGTGTTCCATATTGTTTTGCTAGCTGCGTCGTGTCGCACCCTCCAATTTCTAAGTGTCCTTGCCCATTGATTCGGCTTGTGCCGTGTAAATACATTTGAATTCCTCCCTTATTTCCTCTAAAACTCATAACCCCAATCTTCTATTCATTGCAGCACGCTTTTAGATAGACAAAAAACGCGCGGAACAATGTTCACACGCGTTTCTTATTAGGAAAAATATATATTGAAAAAATAAACGAGTTGTTATCTCCTCAAAATAAGAAACCGCATCAACATCTCCAAATAGCTCTCCATAAAATAAATCTTATGACAGTACTACATTTATTCAATGCAGTCCCAATATATGAATAAGATGGTTATTCTTATATTTCGGCAATAGTCCCTTTCAACCTATGATCACAGATTCCATTAAATCTCCCATAGCTTACTCTTTCCTATCGCGGCCTCTACCTTTGAGAGTAGATGAGGTAAGTCTATTTAATTTTCAAACATCTAATTGTTGCTATTAACAATACCAAAGGACCATTTTATTTGTCAAACAATTTTTTATATTGCTTTTTGACAGTTTAGTTTCGTATCGTTTGGTAAGCGCTTTACTGAAACCTTTGTCACTTCCCATTCACCTTCTTCGTTATTAAATGTAATCGTTACCTTCTCAAATGGTGGCGCAATTTTCCCTGCAACACGTTCATACTTAGTCACTTCAATACTCGCTTGAAATAAATATGTACCGCTATACACTTTTTTTAAACTAATAATTTTCGGGCATTGATAAGGCTTCAAGCTCCCATATTGTTTTTCGATTGCTTTATTTATTTTCGGAAATAACACAGAATAAAGGGCATCTTCCATAAGAGGTGCATCATACTCTGCTACCGACACACTTGGTGAAGCAAAAAGTATAACACTACTGCATACTATAAAATATAATAATTTTCGCATTATAACCTCCGTATTGTTACACGATTCTTTCCGCGCACGATAATAATCATACATAGACACTCCATTTTATTGTCTCCTACTGCCCTTTTTCTACTCAATTGTTATAAAAAAGTCCACAACTCTCTTTTATTTTCGTATAATGATACTCATAGTATAATAAACATAATAATAAAGGACTGTTCGTATATATAAAATGAGGAGCTAATCAAATAGGCCCACAAGAACCGTCATGCTTTTTAGGAGAGGAGTATATTATGCTACAACGTCTGTTTCCAAAACTGCGATTCGCACTCGTTGCAGTCGTTTTATTATGGATAAAAACATATATTGTGTACAAGCTAGCGTTTGATATTAAAATTGATAATTTCTTTGAAGAATTTATGCTTTTTATGAATCCACTAGCTGCGTTACTTTTATTTTTCGGTTTTGCATTATTTGCATCTAAACACCGAAATCGCATTATAGTTGGAATTAGTTTTATACTGTCATTCATTTTATTTGGAAATGCAATGTTTTATGGGTTTTATAACGATTTCGTTACGTTCCCAGTATTATTTCAAACAAATAATATGGCTGATTTAGGGACGAGTATAAAAGAACTCTTTACGTATAAAACATTACTGTTATTCGCAGATGCGATCATCTTAATGTTTCTTTCGCGTAAATTCCCATCATTTTGCGACAAAACGCCGCTTTCTCGCTCTGAGAAGAGAACTTTCTTTAGCGGTGTAACAGCTCTATTAGCACTACAAATTGTTGTTTCTGTTATTTATAAACCACAAATGTTCTCACGCTCATTCGATCGTCAAACTGTCGTGAAAAATTTAGGTTTATACACATATCATCTATTTGATATTACACTGCAATCAAAATCTTCAGCTGAACGTGTATTTGCAAGTGGGGACGGGTTCTCTGAAATTAAAAACTATACAGACTCAAAAGATAAGCAAGTTGATAAGAACTTATTTGGATCTGCAAAAGGTAAAAATGTCATTTTGATTTCAATGGAATCTACACAAAGTTTTGTTATTAATAAAAAAATAAATGGAAAAGAAATTACTCCATTTTTAAACGAATTTATTAAAGATAGTTTTTATTTCGATAACTTCTATCATCAAACAGGACAAGGTAAAACTTCTGATGCTGAATTTATCGTTGAAAATTCACTTTATCCGTTAGATCGCGGTTCTGTATTCTTTACTCACGCAACAAATGAATATACAGCTACACCCGAACAATTAAAAAAATACGGATATTCTTCTGCTGTCTTCCATTCAAACGATAAAGCGTTTTGGAATCGTGATGTAATGTATCCTGCACTTGGATATGATCGTTACTTTAATTTGAATGATTACGTAGGCACAGAACAAATGTCTGTCGGTTGGGGATTAAAAGATAAAGAGTTCTTTGAACAATCTATTCCAAAGTTAAAATCCTTACCACAGCCGTTCTATACAAAATTCATTACTTTAACAAATCATTTTCCATTTCTTCTAAATCCAGAAGATCAATATGTTGATGAGTTTAATTCGGAAAGTGGCGTTGTAAACCGTTACTTCCCAACCGTTCGTTATACGGATGAAGCTCTTAAACAATTTATTAAACAATTAAAAGCAGAAGGACTGTATGACAACTCTGTTATTGTCATTTACGGAGATCATTACGGTATTTCTGAAAACCATAACGCAGCTATGGCTCAGTTCCTTGGGAAAGACGCTATTACACCATTTGATTCTATGCAATTACAACGCGTCCCTCTCATTATTCATGTACCTGGTCAAGAAGGAAAAGTCATTTCTAAAGTGTCTGGTCAAATTGATATTAAACCAACGCTACTTCATTTACTTGGTATTAAAACAAATAAATCAGTTGAATTTGGAACTGACTTATTTATTAAAGAAGAAGATCCACTTATGGTAATGCGTGATGGTAGCTTCGTTTCGGAAGATTATGTGTATACAAAAAACATGTGCTATAAACGAAACACAGGTGAAGAAGCAGACATCTCATTATGTCAACCGAATATTGAAAAAGCAAAAACAGAATTGAAACTTTCCGACAAACTCATTTATGGAGATTTGTTACGTTTCGATCCTAACAATCGGTATAAAACTGGAACTATGATAACGAACTTTGAATAATACAAGAAGAGGCTGTCCCAAAAAGTGCTTTTTAGCCAAAATCGAATAAAAAGTGAAGGGCAGAAATGTTAATTTTATAACGTTTCTGCCTTTTCAATTTCATGTGATCTTACTTCGAAAGAGACTTATGAGACAGCCCCTTCTTTTTTCACTTATTTTTCAAATCATTCTGATATGAAATCTTTCACAAATTGGGAATTTCTTTCGTGTGAAGAAGAAATTTATGGTATGATAAAATAAGTAAACTTTCATACACTAATTAAGAATTTATTACAGAAAGCAAGGGATCAGATTTTGTATAGAGCAGCTATTCCAAACTTATTTACGCTCGGAAATTTATATAGTGGATTCTTGTCAATCGGCTATGCATCTTTAGGATATTATAAATCAGCTGCTATTTTAGTACTTATCGGGATGATGTTAGATAGTCTTGATGGGCGTGTTGCTCGTTTATTACGTGTTGATTCACAAATGGGAAAAGAGCTTGACTCGCTTGCGGATGTCGTAACATTTGGTGCAGCACCTGCTGTTCTCATGTATTACACATCTTTCTCTAATTATGGAATCATCGGACTATACATAGCGGGGCTATTCCCTCTTTTCGGAGCATATCGTTTAGCACGATTTAATGTAACACCATCTTCTACTTCAATGAAATATTTCACTGGGGTACCGATTACAGCAGCGGGAGGGCTTGTTGCTTTCTTAACATTATTTTCACATACCATTCCAAAAATCGTTCTTATTACAGTATTTGTAACGTTCGCATTTTTAATGGTGAGCCGCATTCGTATCCCAAGTTTAAAAGATGTACCAATTCCACGATATAGCATCATTATTACACTATTTTTAGTGGGCATCATTATCACAATGTACCAAACAGGGTTCGGTAATTTTTCTGTTTTCTTATTCATTGCTATTCCACTATATATTTTGTACATGCTATCTCAATTCCTTAGACAAAGACCATCAAAAAGAGCAAATAAAGAAAAATAAAAAGAAACCTTCCGATTCCGGAAGGTTTCTTTTTATTTTGTAACGAATACTTTTTGATTGACAGGCGTTACAGCTTCTTCGCCATTTAATACAGCTAAAATATTTCTTACCGCCGTTTCGGCCATCGCATCACGCGTTTCAAATGTTGCATTTCCTACGTGAGGAGCAAGTACCACATTCTTTAATCCTTTTAGCTCTTCAGTAATTTTCGGCTCAAATTCAAACACGTCAAGAGCTGCCCCTTCAATTTCATTTGTTTTTAAAGCATGAGCAAGTGCCGCTTCATGCATAATTGGTCCACGTGAAGCATTTATAATATACGCTGTTTTCTTCATCATTTTGAACTGTTCTTCATCAATCATATGGTGCAATTTCGGATTATACGCACAGTTAATTGTAATAAAGTCTGCTGTTTGTAATAATTCTTCCAATGTTACATATGTTGCTTCCAGTTCACTTTCAGCTTCAGGCTTTCGATTTGGTCCTGTATATAAAACATTCATTCCAAACGCTTTCGCACGCTTTGCAACTGCCTTTCCGATTTCTCCAAGGCCGATAATTCCAATTGTCTTACCATGTACTTCGCGGCCTAAGAAAAATAACGGTGCCCATCCGTTAAATCCAGTTGTACGACATAGCGTATCACCTTCAGGAATTCTACGTGCCGCTGCTAAAAGAAGTGCAAATGTTAGTTCTGCAGTAGCTTCCGTTGATACTTTTGGTGTATTCGTTACCGCAATCCCTTTTTTTTCGGCATATGAGTAATCAATATTATCGTAACCAGCACCGTAGTTTGCAACAATCTTCAAATTAGGTGCCGCATCAATCACTTCTTTTGTCACCTTTGTAGAAAGTAGGCTTAACAATGCATCTTTGTCTTTTACACGCTCTGTTAATTCATCTAAAGAAATTAACTCCTCTTTATCGTACATTTCTACATCATGATCCTTTAATAGTTCTAATCCGATTGCTGGAATTTTCCCTGCTACTAATATTTTTGCCACTACTAACACCTCTTCTATAGAAAATAAGATCTCTCTTATCTTTCATTGTAAGAAATCCACATATAAAAACCAAGGAATTTGATTATAGTTTTGAAAATCGACACTTTTCCACAAAAAAAGAGGAGATGCAAGTCTCCCCCTCTTCTTATGCTTTTTCTTGCGATTGTTTTCCAAGCTTCACATCGATCGTTCCTTCTGCAACTGTATCACTAATTTGTTCCTCAATAACGGATTGAGATGTAGCATTCGTTTCAGAAGTATACGCTTGTTGCTGTGCACCTTGTACATTTTGTTTATTTTGCTGTTTCGACATTTCTTACCCTCCTTTTTATTCTTTCTTATTTTGAACAAAAAGATGGGTTTTCATCAAAAAATCGTGATCATTTTGAAATTGTTACTTCTTCTAGTAATCTCATCGTTCTAACTCGTTTCGTAAATGTAGCTAAGTGAGCAATATCATGATTACGTAACGTCTTTATATTCTCTTCCACATATTTTCCTAAATCATTCGGATAATGAGCATCTGAAGAGAGTGTAATCGGAACTTCGTGTTTAGCTAATACTTGTAAATATAGCGGACTCGGACACATTTCGCGCACAGGATAGCGATAGTACAATCCCGCATTTATTTCCGTTGCTGTATTTGTTTCTACTAATGCACGCGCAATTTTCTTATAATAAGAAAGTTGTTCATTCTCATCTAATCGATAATTAAATACTTTTATGTTGTCAAGATGAGCAATAATATCAAATAACTCAGAACGAACTGCGCACTCAACCGTTTTGAAAAACGTATCATATAAAACATATAAGTCATGTTCCTTAAAATATTCTTTCGTATCTGGATTATCAAATCCCCAGCCATTTAAAAAATGAACAGAACCAATTACATAATCAAAATCTCCTAATGCGAGTAAAGATTGTAATTGTTGTTCACCACCAATAAAATAATCTGCTTCAATTCCAAGTTTAAGCGTAACACCTCTTTTACTCCACCGTTCTTTCGCCTCTTCAATTGCCTTTGTAAAATCATGTAGTGAAGCTACCCTTACTTGGTCTAACCATTCCTTTTGTAAACGTCCAAGCCCCGAATCACTAATATCAACATATGTTTCATAGTATTCTTTCGCTTCATAAAAACGATATAAATGATCGACAATACCAACTTCTTTTATCCCTTTTCGCAAAGCTTCTTCTAAATATAAATCAATCCATTTCATTGTAAATGGCCCTTCATTCACACGTCTTTGCAGGCGTTCTTGTGTTTTCACAAGCCATTCCATAGAATGTTTTTCTTCTTTTAGCGGTTCATAATGTTGTAATGATTCATTTATTTTAGCTAGCCATCCTATTGAATATGGCCCTTCTTCTAAATGAATGTGATAATCCACCTTCATACATATTCCCCCTATAATGTATCTATTTCTCTTCTGTCCCCTACTCTCGAAAGCTTCCCATTTCTTTCTGTCACTTCCTCCATAATATCTTCTAATGATATATTTTTTTCGGCTAATAAAACGAAGCAGTGATACATTACATCAACCATTTCTTTCACTAGCTCTTCGTTATCATTATTTTTGGATGCAATAATTACTTCCGTACATTCCTCACCAATTTTCTTTAAAATTTTATCTTCTCCTTTTGAAAACAAGTAATTTGTATATGATTCCGAAAGTGGATTTCTCTTTCGTTCTTTAATTGTTTCGAATAGTAATGTAAAGGCGTTTTTCATATGTATCCCCCTATATAATTTTGTAATGAAAACACGTTTTTTCTCCCGTATGGCAAGCAGGCCCTACTTGCTTTACGACAACAACAATTGCATCTTGATCACAATCTAAATAAAGAGATTGCACATGTTGGACATTACCTGATGTTTCTCCTTTATTCCATAACGACCTTCTTGAACGAGAATAAAACCACGTTCTTTTCGTTTCTATTGTTTTTTCATATGCCTCTTCATTCATATAAGCTAGCATTAAAACTTCTTTTGTATCTTCTTCAATTACAACTGCTGGTAATAGTCCTTTTGAAAAGTTAGGTTTCATAGCCGCACCTCAACATTTGCATTTCTTAACTTTCTCTTTACGTCCCCTATTGTCGCCTCACCGTAATGAAAGATTGATGCCGCTAATGCTGCATCAACTGTTGTCTTTTGAAACACTTCTATAATGTGATCAGCATGACCGCATCCACCTGACGCGATGACAGGTACGGAAACACTTTTTGAAATTTCTTCTGTTAAACGAAGGTCATATCCGTTTTTCGTTCCGTCTGCATCCATACTCGTTAATAAAATTTCGCCTGCGCCTAGCTCTGTAACGCGCTTTGCCCACCCGATTGCATCCATTCCCGTATCAACTCTTCCGCCGTTCACATATACATTCCACTTAACCTCTGCTACTTTTCTAGCATCAATTGCTACAACAATACATTGTGAGCCAAAATGCTCTGCCCCTTCTTCGATTAATTTTGAATTTCGCACTGCTGCTGAGTTAATTGAAACTTTATCTGCTCCAGCTCTTAGTAAATTGTACATATCTTTCACACTTGAAATTCCTCCGCCAACTGTAAGAGGAATAAATACTTTTGAAGCCGTTTTTTCTACAACATCTATAATCGTTTTTCGTCCTTCATGCGTTGCCGTAATATCTAAAAATACTATTTCATCTGCTCCCGCATCATTATATAAAGCTGCTATTTCAACAGGATCCCCGACATCTTGTAGTCCTATAAAATTTACACCCTTTACGACTCGCCCTTCTTTCACATCTAGACATGGAATAATGCGTTTCGCTAACATAACTTTGTTACCTCTAGCACTTCTTCTAAATCAATCGTTTTCTCGTAAAGAGCCTTACCAATTATGACGCCGTATATGTTCATATCATTTAACTTTTTCACATCTTGTATAGATGCAATTCCTCCAGAAGCAATCAGTCGAGTAGCAACGTTCTTTTGTAGTAACTCCAATTGCTCTACATTCGGTCCTGCAAGTGTTCCGTCTTTCGAAATGTCTGTAAACACAATCGTTTGAACACCTATCTTCTCCATTTGTTTTGCTAAATCAATGTAAGAAATTTCAGACACATCAAGCCAGCCTCTCGTTGCTACAAAACCATTTTTCGCATCAATTCCGACGATGATTTTTTCTTTATATAGACGAACTGTCTCTTCTAAAAATGGCTTATCATAAAGAGCGGCTGTTCCTAAAATCACTTTATCTACTCCTACTGAAAATAATTTCTCTACGGATACAAGTGATCGAATTCCTCCGCCAACTTGCACTGGAATACGTACTGCCTTGCAAATTCTTTCAATGACGGACAAGTTTAACGACTCACCAGCAACTGCACCATCTAAATCAACAATGTGCAACCGTTTCGCTCCAAATGTTTCAAATATAATCGCTTGCGCAACTGGGTCTTCATTCATTACTGTTTCTTTACTAAATTCTCCTTGATACAGTCTAACGCATCTCCCTTCTTTTAAATCGATAGCTGGGAAGATTTCCATGTTTCTACCACTCCTTTAAAATTTTTCAACATTTGCATGCCAATGTCACCACTTTTTTCAGGATGAAACTGCGCACCGTATATATTTCCTTTTGCTACAAAACCAGGTACTTTCACTCCATATTCACTTATTCCATATACAATTTCATTTGGACAATCTGCGTAATAAGAGTGGACATAATATACGAAAGAACCGTCCTCTACTCCATTCCAAAGCGCTATTTCTCCTTCTTTCTTTAACTCATTCCATCCCATATGAGGAATTTTATAAGGAACCTTTAACTTTCGAATAACGCCTGGCAATAAACTTAACCCGTTACAGTCTTGTAGTTCCTCACTTTTTTCAAATAAAAGCTGCATTCCTAGGCAAATACCTAGAAGTGGTTTTCTGGAACGCCCAATTTCTTGTAACACACGTACTAAATCTTTTTCTTCCAATACATCCATTGCTTTTGGAAATGCACCTACTCCTGGTAAAATCACTCCATCACTTCTAAAAATCTCTTCTTTATCACTCGTTACGATATACGCTGCTCCAATATGCTTTAATGCTTGTTCTACACTACGAATGTTTCCCATTCCATAATCTATAATGGCAATCAATTACAACATCCCTTTCGTTGAATTTACACCAGTAATATTGGCATTTCTTTCGACTGCTTCTCTAAGCGCTCTACCAAACGCTTTAAATAACGCTTCAATTTTGTGATGTGTATTGCTTCCGTATAAAATACGAGCATGTAATGTAATATTGGCAGCATGAGCAACTGCTCTAAAAAATTCTTCCGTTAGTTCTGTATCAAAATCCCCAAGCTTCGGATTCGTTAATTCTCCTTGAAATACAATATATGAGCGTCCACTTATATCAATTGCAACAAAGCCTAAAGACTCATCCATCGGTACATATGCTGAGCCGTACCTGTTAATCCCCTCTTTACTGTGCAATGCTTCTTTCAAACAATTTCCGAGTACAATCCCAACATCCTCAACTGTATGATGTGCATCAACGAATACATCCCCTTCTGCCTCCACTTGCAAACCGAATCTTCCATGCCTTGCAAATAAAGTTAGCATATGATCAAAAAAACCAACTCCCGTTCGTACAGAAACGTTCTTCCCATCATCAAGCTGTAAACTTAATTTTATTTTTGTCTCTGTCGTCTCACGTATTTGACTAGACTCACGCATTATTCTTCCTCCTCAAATCTTATTTGAATTGCTCTCGCATGCGCATGTAACCCTTCTTTATTGGCAAGCTCTACAATATGATGTTGGACATCTCTTAATGCTTCCTCTGTATAAGACAGAAAGCTTGATTTTTTCACAAAATCATCGACTGATAACGGTGAGAAAAACCTTGCCGTTCCACTTGTCGGTAACACGTGATTCGGTCCTGCTAAATAATCCCCGAGCGGTTCTGGTGCATATGGTCCAAGAAAGATAGATCCTGCATGTTTCACATAAGCTAGAGCATTCATCGGTTCTTTTATATGTAACTCTAAATGTTCCGGGGCAATTTCATTCGATAAATTTAGCGCCTCCTCTAAAGAAGGAACGATAAAAATGGCCCCATTTCTCTTTATTGATTCACGTGCAATTTCGCTTCTTGGTAATGTTTCTAACTGCCTTTCTATCTCTTTTTCTACTTCTTTTGCTAACTCTATATTTGTTGTAATACAAATTGCTGTCGCTCTCTCGTCATGTTCTGCTTGTGATAATAAATCAGCAGCAATATATTTTGCATTGCCGGTTTCATCTGCAATAACTACAATTTCTGACGGTCCAGCAATCATATCAATATTTACTATTCCATATACTTCTCGTTTCGCTAGAGCGACGTACAAATTTCCTGGTCCAACTATTTTATCCACTTTCGGAATCGATTCCGTCCCGTATGCTAAAGCAGCAATTGCTTGCGCACCACCTATCGTATAAATTTCATCTACTCCTGCAAGACTTGCAGCAACTAAAATATGTGGATCAATTCCTCCTTCTCTTGGCGGTGTTACCATTACAATCTTTTTCACACCAGCGAGTTTTGCTGGCAATACATTCATTAATACTGACGAAGGATACGAAGCAGTTCCGCCTGGCACATATACGCCTACATTCTCTAATGGCCGAATGATTTGTCCTCTAATGATGCCTTTACTCGCGCAATCGAACATCGATTGTCTTTTTTGCTTTTCATGGTACGAAATAATGTTTTTCTTCGCCTCTTGTAACGCTTCTAAAAATGAATTCTCTACAAACATACTCGCTCGTTTTATTTCTTCTTCACTTACACGAAACTCTTTCATCTTTACACCATCAAACTTTTTTGTATAAAAAGATAAGGCCTCATCCCTACTCTCCCTTACATTTTGAACGATTTCACTTACATTTCTTTGAACAGTTTCTTCTATTATATTAGCGTTTTCTCGTAGCAATTTTATTTTCGATAACGCCTTTTGAAAATCTTCAAAAACGATCTCCATTACAAGTCCCCCTATTTTCCTGACAAAATTTCTTGCTCCATCATATTTATAATACTGAATATTTCGTCTTTTTTAGTTTTTAATGCAGCCTTATTTACAATCATTCGAGCAGATATAGAATACATTTCCTCAAATACAATGAGTCCATTTTCTTGTAATGTTTTTCCTGTTTCAACAATATCAACAATCGCATCTGCCAATCCAAGAATAGGAGCAATTTCTACAGAACCTTCTATTTTAATAATTTCTACATCCTCTCCTTTATCATGAAAATAGTTAGAAGTAATATGTGGATATTTCGTCGCAATGCATTTCTTCCGGTAGCTCTTCGGATTATAAGTAGGAATAGAAGCGACACAAAACTTACACACGCCTACTCCTAAATCTAACATTTCATAAATATCTTTCTCGTTTTCCATTAAAATATCTTTTCCAACGACTCCGATATCCGCTACTCCATGTTCTACATAAGTAGCAACATCTACTGCTTTCACTAAAATAAATGAGATATCCGTATTTTTACTTTGAAAGACAAGTTTTCTTCCTTTATTTTTGAGCTCTGAACAATCAATTCCAATCTGCTCAAAGAGCGGAATCACATGTTTTTCTAATCTCCCTTTCGTTAACGCAATTTGAATGTTACGCATGAAGTTTCTCCTTCTTTCTGGACGACCCATTTCTCTTTCCATACATATTCCACTAATGATTCGTTCTTTGCCTCAACGACCGTTACAATTTGATTTTTTCTAGAAAATTGAAAAGTATCATTTAAATTAGAGAATAAAGATAGCGCTACTTTTTTCCCGTCCTTTTGAAGTAAATTTCGTAATCGTTCCGCTTCTGCTAATCTATTTAACTCGTAATGAATCATAATATCTATTCTCTTTCGTTCATATGGCTCTTGCTGCTCTTGCAGCGCCTTTACAATTTGATTAACTTGCACCGCGAGTCCAACAGCCGGTAACATTTCTCCAAAATTTCCAATTAACTCATCATATCTTCCGCCACTAACAATTTCTTCTCCAATTTCATATATATACCCTTTGAAAATAACACCTGTATAATAGTCCAAATGTTGAATCATTCCTAAATCAATTGATATGTAAGATCCATAGCCTAGTTTTTCAATTGCTTCATATATTTCTTTCACTCTTGTAATAGCCATTTTCATTTCATTACTGGAGGCGAGTTTTTCTGCTTCCTCAATCACTTCTAAATTCCCAAATAACCTCGGTAATTTCTCCAGTAACTTTACTGTTTCATCACATCGATCTAATTTCTTATCTCTAATAAAATTGGATAAAGCGGCATAATTTTTACTTTCAATATATGTTCTAAGAACTTTCTCTTCTTCCTCATGAATGGAGAGCTTTTTGACAATACATTTATATAACTGTACTTGCCCAATCTCTATTGTAAAAGATTGCACCTTCAACTTTTGAAGTGATTGAATGACGCTTATAACACATTCAATTTCAGCTCTTACATTATCAATACCGATAATTTCAATACCACTTTGCACGATCTCATTATATTTTCCAGTAAGGGACTCATTCGCTCGAAATACATTTCCGCTATACGTCACTTTAAGTGGTGTATCACACCTCTGCGTTCCGATCACTCTCGCTAAAGGAATTGTCATATCTGGACGCAATACGATAATCCTTCCCTTTTCATCAAAAAATTTATACATCTTTTCTTCATCTATCGGCCTGCTTTGAAAGGCGAACACATCATAAAATTCAATTGTTGGTGTCCTTATTTCTTCATAACCTCTCTCTAAAAAAGTACGCCTTAATTTTTGCTCCACTTCTTCAATTAACGTACATTCTTCGAATAAATAATCTCTCGTTCCATTTGGATTTGCCCGTTTCCATTTTGTCATCGAAATTCTCACACCTTTCCCTTTCTAATGTATGCTTATTTCATGCACCTAAACCGAAAATAAAAAGAGCCTTGTAGATAAAATATACCTACAAGGCTCTTTAGTAGCGTGTAGGTACAACGGGAATAACCCTTGCACCTACACGTTTTCACGCTAGGTTCAAGGGCTTTATGTATGATGATGTAGTTGTGTAAGCATTTTAATAGATTGCATTGTTTTCATAATACTTACTCCCTTTCTCCTCTAATTTTTACATAGTATATAATACTTAATTCTGAATGTAAATACATTTTAAATATTCCGTTATCTTTTAATATACAGCTATCCTTCTTTCATACTCTTTTATTTCTTGTTCATATTGCATTGTAATACTAATTTCATCTAAACCATTTAATAATTTCTCTTTCCACATTTTCTCGATTGTAAAATGAAACCTGTGCGTACTTGTTGTAATTACTTCATTCTCTAAATCTACTTCTATTGGTTCTCTTGCATCCGTTTGGGCAAGCTTTTCTCGCATTTCTTTATCCATTACAATTGGTAACATACCATTCTTCATACAATTCATATAAAAAATATCTGCAAACCCTCCCGCGATAATTACGCGGAAACCATAATCAGCAAGTGCCCACGGTGCGTGTTCTCTTGAAGAACCACATCCAAAATTATCACCTGTAATTAATATACTTGCTCCTTTTCTATCTGGTGCATTTAGTGGGAAATTAGGGTTTTCGTGTCGTTCATTATCATATCGCCACTCATCAAATAAAAACTTTCCAAACCCAGTTCTTTCAATTCTCTTTAAATATTGCTTCGGAATAATTTGATCCGTATCAATGTTATTATTCATAAGTACTGCGGCAGTACCTTTATGAATACGAAATGGCTCCATCATAACTCTCCTTTCTTGTATCAACAAAATGACCATATAACGCAGCTGCTGCCGCCATTGCTGGGCTAACTAAATGCGTTCGTGCTCCTTTTCCTTGTCTTCCTTCAAAATTACGATTTGAAGTTGAAGCGCAATGCTCTCCTTCAGGTACTTGATCTGGATTCATTCCAAGACACATGGAACATCCAGGTTCTCTCCATTCAAATCCTGCTTCTTCAAATATGTGATGTAGTCCTTTTTGCATCGCCGCGTCCCTTACTCTTTTCGATCCAGGTACAACGAGTGCTCGCACACCTTCTTTTACCTTTCTCCCTTTCACAACAGCTGCAGCAATTTCTAAATCAGAGAGCCTGGAATTTGTACAAGATCCAATGAAAACATGCTGAACTGGAATATCATACGTACTTTGTCCAGGGCTTAATCCCATATAAGAAAATGCTCTTTCGTCATTTACATCATGTTTTTCTGGCAATTTCTCATCAATACGAACTCCCATACTCGGATTTGTTCCCCACGTAACGTACGGCGCTAAATCTGTAACATCTATCGAAATATGTAAATCATAAATTGCATCTGCATCTGTATAAAGTTCAAACCATTTCTTCTCGAAAGTTTCATAGTCTCTCGGTGCATATTTACGTCCTTTTACATAAGCAACTGTTTTTTCATCCGGCGCGATAATACCCGCTTTTGCTCCTCCTTCAATCGCCATATTACAAAGCGTCATTCTCTCTTCCATCTCCATAGCCTGAATCGTCTCTCCGTAAAATTCCATTACGTATCCAGTTCCAACTGCTACACCGTACTTTGAAAGGAGATGCAAAATAATATCTTTTGCGTAAACGCCTTTCTGTAATTTTCCTTTTAACTCAATTCCCATCGCTTTCGGTTTTCTTTGCCATAACGTTTGCGTTGCCAATACATGTTCCACTTCACTCGTACCAATACCAAATGCTAGCGCGCCAAACGCACCGTGCGTTGCTGTATGACTATCACCACAAACAATTGTTTTTCCTGGCTGCGTGAGCCCAAGTTCTGGTCCGATAACATGAACGATCCCTTGCTCTTCATCTCCGATATCTGCTAACGGCACCTGAAATTGTTTACAATTTTCCCGAAGTGTATCTAATTGCTGCTTCGCAATGCGATCGGTAATATTCCAAACATCTTTCGTTGGAATATTATGATCCATCGTTGCGAATGTTAAATCTGGTCTGCGTACCGTTCGATTTGTAAGCCGCAAGCCTTCAAAGGCTTGCGGTGACGTTACTTCATGAACAAGGTGCAGATCGATATATAATAAATCTAATCCATTTTCATTTGTCGCAACTACGTGTCTTTCCCAAAGTTTATCTAGCAACCTTTTCCCCATTATCTTCCTCTCCCTACTAGCGCTTGCTCTTCCATTTCTTGCATTACTGCCTTCGTAAATGAAGTTGTCGTTTCAGTCCCCCCGATATCTGCTGTACATTTTCCTAATTTAAGGACTGCTGAAATCGCTTCTTCAATTGCACACCCTTCTCTCGTTAATCCGAACGATTGTCCAAGCATCATGGCAACAGAGCGCATCATCGCAATTGGATTCGCCTTATTTTTCCCGGCAATATCCGGTGCCGATCCGTGAATAGGCTCGTATAATGAAGGACCCTTTTCCGCGTGACTTGCTGACGGAAGCATTCCTAATGATCCAGCTAATACGGAAGCTTCGTCACTTAAAATATCCCCAAATAAATTTTCTGTTACAATTACATCAAACCGTCCTGGATTCCGAATTAACTCCATAGCAGCTGCATCTACTAAAATATGTTCTAGTTCAACATCTGGATAACGAAGTGCTACTTCTTCTGTTACAGTTCTCCATAGTTTACTAGATTCTAAAACATTCGCCTTATCAATAGATGTTACTTTTTTCTTCCGTTTACTCGCTAATTGAAAAGCATAAGAAACGATACGTTCAATTTCATGGCGATGATACGTAAGTGTATCCGTTGCTACTTCGTCGGTTCGTTCTTTCGGATAAGAAAAATAAATCCCACCTGTTAATTCACGAACGACAACGAAATCAATTTCATCAGCCTTTTTTAATGGCGATAAATGTGCCGTTGCACTTTCTACCGTTACAGGGCGAACGTTCGCAAATACACCGAGCCCTTTTCTTAAAGCTAATAATCCTTTCTCTGGTCTTTCTTTCGCACTATCCCACCTTGGTCCACCAACTGCTCCTAGTAAAACCGCATCACTTGCTAAACAAGCGGCAAGCGTTCGTTGTGGTAATGGTTGCCCATTTAAATCGATAGCACTCCCGCCGAAGTACTCATCTTGCAAATGAAAATGATGTCCATATAGCCTCTCTACCATATGCAATACTTCCTTCGCACTTTCCATAACTTCCGGT
Organism: Bacillus cereus group sp. Bc061; assembly: GCF_027715825.1. Classification (NCBI taxonomy): domain Bacteria; kingdom Bacillati; phylum Bacillota; class Bacilli; order Caryophanales; family Bacillaceae; genus Bacillus; species Bacillus cereus group sp. Bc061. The sequence goes on along the minus strand of NZ_JAQFTZ010000001.1, from coordinate 22,284 downwards.
CCAACCCCATCACCAGCTAAACAAACGATACGTTTTTCCAATTTCAACACTCCTTTTAACTGAATTTTCAGAACTTTAATTCGATAGGTGAGAATAGCCCCTCTCACCTATCAAACACTTATTTCACCAGCTGGATAAAAGATTTCAATTTCCCCGCTGCGTGGACATATGCTCTCGCCGACGCTTCCAATACGTCTTGCGCAACACCAAAACCTGATACTTGATGTGTTCCTTCTTTTAATTCAACATGAACATGAGCCAGTGCATCTTGACCTTGTGTAATAGATTGTATGCGATAATCCGCCAATTCACATTCTAATCCTAAAATTCTTTGGATTGCATTATAAATTGCTTCAATACTACCAGAGCCAGTAGCTGCATCTTCGAATACATTTCCTTCCTCATCTTTTAGTACAACTGTCGCACATTGTGTACTATTTGATACGAAATGTACTTGCAGTTGCGTAATATTAAATTGCTGAGCCGCAAATGCTGCTTCACCAAGCATAAGTGCTCGTAAATCTTCCTCCGTAATTTCCTTCTTACGATCAGCTAATTTTTTAAACGCTTCAAACACTGCATCTCGTTCTTCCGTTGTAAATTCATAGCCAAGCTCTTTCATTTTTTCTGTAAACGCGTGACGTCCAGAATGTTTTCCAAGTACAAATAGGTTTTGAGATTCGCCTACTAACTCTGGTTCAATAATTTCATACGTTGTCACTTCTTTTAGAACGCCGTCTTGATGAATTCCGGATTCATGAGCGAATGCATTCGCTCCCACGATTGCTTTATTCTTCGGTACAACCATACCTGTTAATCTGCTTACTAATGTACTTGTCGCTTTAATTTCTTTTAGCGTCATAGAAGGCTCTGCTTGATAGAAATCTTTTCTAATATGAAGAGCAACTGCGACTTCTTCTAATGCCGCATTCCCTGCTCTCTCTCCAATTCCATTAATTGTTCCTTCTACTTGCAATGCTCCCCCTTCAACTGCAGCTAACGAATTTGCTACAGCCATTCCAAGGTCATCGTGACAATGACAAGAGAAAATTGCTTTTTCATATGAAGGAACGGATTCTTGTAAGTACTTAAAAAGAGAATAATATTCTTCTGGATTCGTATATCCAACTGTATCTGGAATGTTAATTACATTGGCTCCTGCACGAATCGCAACTTCTACTGCCTCAGCTAAAAAATCTCTTGCTGTTCTTGTCGCATCTTCTGCAGAAAATTGTACTGTTGGAAATAATGATTTTCCAAGTGTAACAGAACGATGAATACTATCTAACACATCCTCTTTTGACATACAAAGTTTATATTTCATATGAATATCACTCGTAGCTAAAAATACGTGTAAACGAGGAGATACCGCACCTTTCACAGCTTCATATGCTCTTCGAATGTCGCTTTCTTTCGCTCTAGCTAAACTCATAACTGTAGCATTTTGAATTGTATTCGCGATGCGTTTTACCGATTGAAAATCCCCTTCGGAAGCTGCTGCAAAGCCAGCTTCCATTACGTTAATACCAAGTCTCTCTAATTGTTTCGCAATTTGCAATTTCTCTTGTTCATTTAAATTCACTCCTGGTGATTGTTCGCCATCACGTAGCGTCGTATCCATGAACAAAATCTGCTTCATATTATTTCATCCCTACCTTTACTCGTGGCTGTACGAAAGGCATCATTTCACGTAATTTACGTCCAACTACTTCGATTTCGTGTTCATTCTCTTTCACATTTGTCGCATGGAAATTCGGTCTTCCTGCTTTATGCTCTGCAATCCAACCTCTTGCAAATGTACCATCTTGAATTTCTGCTAGTACTGTACCCATCGCTTTCTTCGTATCTTCCGTTACAACACGTGGTCCTGATACGAAGTCGCCCCACTGCGCTGTATCTGAAACTGAATATCTCATATTTTCAAGTCCACCTTCATACATAAGGTCAACAATAAGTTTCAGTTCATGTAAACATTCAAAATATGCAAGTTCCGGCTGATATCCGGCATCAACTAACGTTTCAAATCCAGCTTTCACCAGCGCAGTTACTCCGCCGCAAAGTACAGCTTGCTCTCCAAATAAATCTGTTTCCGTTTCTTCTTTAAATGTCGTTTCTAATACACCAGCTCTCGTCGCTCCAATTCCATCAGCATAAGAAAGTGCCTTTTCAGTCGCAACTCCTGTTGCATCTTGGTATACTGCAAATAATGCAGGAACAGCTCCGCCTTCAACAAATGTACGGCGTACAAGATGTCCTGGACCTTTTGGCGCTACTAGAAATACATCTACATTCGCTGGTGGTTTCACTTGATCAAAGTGAACATTAAATCCGTGTGCAAAAACGAGAGAATTTCCTGCCTGTAAATTTGGCGCAATTTCCGCTTCATATACTTCTGGTTGCAGTTCATCTGGCAGCAAAATCATTACTACATCAGCCTGCTTTGCTGCTTCTGCTACTGCATATACAGAAAATCCATCTTCTTTCGCTTTATCCCAAGACTTCCCTTTTCTCAGCCCTACTACTACATCAAATCCGTTATCACGTAAATTTTGCGCATGCGCATGACCTTGCGAGCCATATCCAATGATTGCTACTTTCTTTTCCTTTAATACATTTACCGTTACATCTTTCTCATAATAAACTTTAGCCATTTTCATTTCCCCCTATATTTAAATGATTATTGAATTAACATAACTTGCTTATCTTGTTTTTTCATACTACGCGTAAAGGCTGTTACCCCTGTTCTTGCAATTTCTTTCAAACCGTATGGACGAAGCAATTCAATTAACGCTTCTACTTTCTCCTGCGTACCTGTTACCTGTACCACTATGGAATCCTTCCCAACATCTATTACAGCGGCTCGAAACGGTTCAATTAAACTATATAATTCCGCCCTCGCTACTGAAGTTGCTACTTTAATAAGTGCGAGTTCTCTTGCAATCATCGCTTCTTCTGTAATATCTGATACTTTCAAAACATCAATTTGCTTATGAAGTTGTTTAATTAACTGCTCAACTTGCTGTTCATTTTCAACGTGTACAACAATCGTCATCCGCGATATGTCCGATGATTCCGTATGACCTACTGAAATACTTTCAATATTAAAATGTCTTCGTGTCATAACACCTGTAATTCGGTTTAACACACCACTTTGATTTCGAACTGTTGCTGTAACAATTCTCTTCACCTTTTTTCCACTCCCTCCATTTGGTGAACACCTTTCCCTGGCGCAACCATCGGCATTACCTTTTCTGATTGAAGTACACGGCAATCAATTACAACTGGCTCTTGTAATTGAATTGCATGCTGCAATTGTTTCTTCGCAAGAAGTGGATCATCTATGCGAACCCCTTTTATGCCATACGCATTCGCAAGAGCAACGAAATCTGGTTGACACGATAGTAAAGAGTGCGAATATCTTTTGTTATAAAATTCATCTTGCCATTGTCTTACCATTCCTAAAGCTTCATTATTTAAAATAAATACTTTAACAGGTAAAGAGTGTTCTTTTAACACACTTAATTCTTGCAGAGTCATTTGAAATCCAGCGTCACCAACAATTGCAATAACTAATTCATCAGGCTTTGCAATTTGGGCACCAATTGCTGCTGGAAATCCAAAGCCCATCGTTCCTAGTCCTCCTGAAGTTACCCATTTATCTGGAGTTTTCAGCGGATAATATTGGGCTGCCCACATTTGATGTTGCCCCACATCTGTTGTTACAATCGCTTCTCCCTTCGTAATTTCATATAACATATCAATTGCATATTGAGGCTTAATACTTTCAGAATTTCGTTTATAAGAGAATGGATACTTTTCTTTTCTATTCTTTAATAAAGAGATCCACTCATGATGATTTTCTTTCCTTCCTTCTGGTTGAAGTAATACTTGGAGCGCTTGCTTAGCACTTGCAACAATAGGAATTTCAGTCGGTACATTTTTTCCGATTTCTGCTGGATCAATATCGATATGCGCGACAGTCGCCTCTTTCGCAAAATAAGCTAAATTTCCAGTAAGACGATCATCGAATCTAGCGCCTATATTAATGAGTAAGTCGCATTCATATAACGCCATATTAGCTGTGTAAGAACCATGCATTCCTCCCATCCCTAGAAATAGTTCATCATCTGGTGGAAACCCACCGAGACCAAGTAATGTATGCACAACAGGAATTTCATATTTACGAGCAAAACTTGTTAATTCTTTCGAAGCTTTCGCATGCAATACACCTGCTCCAGCTAAAATTAATGGCTTGTTTGCAACCTGAATTGCTTGTAATAATTTGTTTATTTGCAGTAGATTCGGTTCATAATTAGGGTTGTATCCTGGTAAATCCATTTGCACATCACTACATCGTTCGCCTTGCTCTACTACCATATCTTTCGGAAGATCAATAACGACTGGGCCTGGTCTTCCTGTTCTAGCAATATGAAATGCCTCTTTAATAATTCGAGGTAAATCGGAAGCCTTTCGCACTTGATAGTTATGTTTTGTCACTGGCATCGTAAGCCCCATAATATCCGCTTCTTGGAAAGCATCACTTCCAATTAACGTTGTTGCTACTTGCCCTGTAAATACAACAAGTGGCAATGAATCAATCATCGCATCTGCTAGACCAGTAATCACATTTGTAGCACCTGGTCCACTCGTTGCAATGACAACCCCTGGATTGCCAGTAATTCTGGCATACCCTTCAGCAGCGTGAATAGCACCTTGTTCATGCCTTGTTAAAATATGCGGAATTTCACAGTCATAGAGTGCATCATAAAGAGGTAAAACAGCACCACCAGGATAACCGAAAATCACTTCTACTCCTTCCTTTTCTAGCGCTTCTAACAATAGCTGTGCACCAGTTGCCAGTTTCTCTTCCGTTTTTGAAGACATTGTTCTTATAAGCCCCCTTTTAAAAACTTTTATCAATAAAAAAAATCCTACGTCCACACTCCAGCTATGTGCTGAAGGGACGAAAGATTTCGCGGTACCACCCTTCTTTGCAAGAATACTCTTGCCTCAGTGACCCATAAAATGAGTCTAGCTAATAACGGAGCTACCGTCTAAGCCTAGACAAATGCTTCAGCTTAGCACTCAAGGGCGATGTTCGTCGACGTGAACCATCGGTTTCCAGCAACCACCGACTCTCTGTGAGGCTTCACAATCAACTACTCCTCCCTATCAACGCTTTCTTATGTTATAAAAAGTTGTTATCCAACTTTATTTTCTTCGTAAATTTTCTCTCCATCTTCTATAACTAACTTTCGGAATTCTTCTAATAAACGATTCGTATGTGGACCCGTTTGCCCTAAACCAATCGTTCTACCATCTACTGTCGTAACAGCAATTACTTCCGCTGCTGTTCCTGTTAAAAATACTTCATCAGCTACATATACGTCATGTCTTGTAAATAACTCTTCTCTAACGTCATATCCAAGTTTTTCACCAATTTCTAAAATAGCATTTCGTGTAATGCCTTCTAACGCTCCAGCAGAACTTGGTGGTGTAATTAATTTATTTCCTTTTACAATAAATACGTTATCCCCTGAGCCTTCAGCTACGTATCCTTGATCATTTAACATAAGCGCTTCTTGTACTCCAGCCAATTTCGCTTCGATGCGAACTAAAATATTGTTTAAGTAATTTAAAGATTTTACTTGAGGCGACAATACATCTGGACGGTTTCGGCGCGTTGCAACTGTTACAACTGGAATCCCTTTTTCATAATATTCTTGTGGGAATAAAGATAGTTGCTCTGCAATTACTACTACATTCGGTTTTTTACAAGAATCAGGATCTAACCCAAGATTTCCTGCTCCTCTCGATACAACTAGGCGAATGTATCCATTAGATAATTTATTTTGTCGAATCGTCTCAACAACAATATTCGTTACTTCATCTAAAGAATATGGAATTTCTAACATGATGGATTTTGCTGATTCATATAACCGGACAAGATGCTCTCTCAAACGGAAAACATTACCGCTATAAACTCTAATTCCTTCAAATACTCCATCTCCATATAAATAACCATGATCATATACTGATACTTTTGCCTCGTCTTTTGGAACAAATTCTCCATTTAAGAAAATCCATTGCTCGTTCACTGGAAAGCGCCTCCTATGTTCTATGAATTTTTTATTGTTTCCTAGTTTACTCTCCTTTCTAAATAAATCAAGTGAATTTTTAGAAAATTTATAATTTTTATTCGTACGTACATCTTTAATTATATTGATTTAACAACATTGTTAACGTTTACAAAAAGTCAAAAAAATTTTTTCGTCAATTTCCATTAAAAAAATATTTGTTTAAAAGAAGGATTTTCGTCAATTGATACGAATCTATTGTATTCAATAAACGGACGTCCGTTTTTATAAATTCGGGAATATACAACGACTTTTGCTGAAAAAGGGGGAAAATAATAAAAATAACGCTGTCTAAAAATAACATTCATATTTTTCATTTCGGAATCATAATCCTATTTTTAAAAAACAATTTGTCAAAATGAAGGAGGAAATCAATATGGCGTGTGTACAAATTAAAGGAACGAGACAAGAGGTAGTAGAGATGCTTCAACTATTTGATCTAATGGATACGAAAGGTTTTTGTAAATTTGATAATTATGTAGAGGTAGAACCAAATAATAAAGAATATAACAATTTCATTGCTTCAATCGACATTCATTCAAATACTTCTTCCGCCCAAGATACTCTAAACGATCAATTCGTAAGTCAAATGCTTACTGGTGTATATAACGACTAAATAAAGTCGTACTTTAATCAGGCTACCCGTAAATAACAGATAAATATATGCTTCCTACCGTCTTTATATAAATATATACGATGAACTTGAGCATACTAACAACTAGATGGTAGGAGGTGAGAATTATGGCTAAAATTGGTGTTGAAAATTCGTTAACAGATGTCCAACAAGCTCTTCAGCAACAGGGGCATGAAGTCATTACAATTAACTCGGAACATGACGCACAAGGATGCGACTGTTGCGTTGTAACTGGGCAAGATTCTAATATGATGGGTATTGCAGATACATCAATAAAAGGATCGGTAATTAACGCCCACGGTTTAACAACAGATGAAATTTGCCAGCAAGTTGAGAGCCGCATTTAAATTCAATACAAAAAAGAAAGAGGACTCCTTTTGAAAAGGAGTCCTCTTTTTTATATTCACCTAACGGGAAAGTAACATATACTGGATGAAAGCCCTACCTCTCTCTCATCATTACGGTTCCACTGACCGCTCCTTGATTCACTAGTATACCTATAAAGCCTATAATTATAATTTATAGGGTTTGTTCACAAAAGTTGTTGGTAAAACTACCCGATCTTTCGCAAACTTTTCGTATTATATTTATAAGATTTATTTACTTTACACTAGCTGTAACCGAGACACGAATTAAAATTTTAACATCAATATAGCAACTTGTCAACATTTTTCACAAATTTAAAACAGACAATAACGGTTTGTCTGTTTTAGAATGGAGCTTTTTCTTTTATTACATATACAACAAAACCGCTTACTAACATACATAAGCCAACTACTAAGTTTTTGATATTAATCATAAATTCCTCTCCCTTATTCCACACATCATATATATTTACAGTTCAATTATTCCGATCATCCTAAAGCGCACTTTTTCTAATATATCATAATTCCTAAAAAATGCAAGTTCACCTTTAGCGACCATTTACAAATTTATCTACAGTGCTTGGTACGGTATTTAAAGCTTTTTCAATTAAATGTGTACTACTATTGAGATGCAATACTTGCACACCGTTAGAACCAACTACTAAAAAAGCAACTGGGCTAATAGAAACCCCAGCCCCGCTTCCGCCTCCAAATGGATGACTTTGCTTATTCTCTTTATGCTGCCCTTGTCCATTATTATGTTTTTCGGAAATAAATTCACCTTTAAAGTCACTTCCTCCAGCTCCAAAACCAAAGGCCACTTGAGATACTGTTAATACTACATTTCCGTCAGCTGTTGAAACTGGACTTCCAACAATCGTATTTACATCTACCATCTCTTTTAAATTTGTCATTGCTGTTTTCATTAAATTTTCAATTGGATGTTCCATTATGTATTGCACCCTTTCCTCATTATTCTTTTTTATACTTTCCAAAATAGAGGAAGTCATACTAACTTTTCCTATTTCAAAAAAACAATCTTCACCTTTTAAATGGATATTACTCCCTGTACATACTCGGATAAAAAGGAAAAAGAGATACATACTACTATTGAACCTTGTTATGAAAGGAGTCATGACTTTGACTGAGAAATTTGATGAGTATAAAAAAAGAGATAGAATAGATAGTGATTATAGTGACTATAAAGAAGAATATGCAGCTGAGGTTGCACCACAGCGCATTGATTATGATTACGATGAGAAGGAACATAAAGATGATGTAAGATCGTCCGCTGCTGGATCAACGGCTGGCTTTATCGCTCTTGCCTTATCTATCTTATCACTTTTCACCTTCCCAACATTATTCGGTCTTGTTTCTGTACTACTAGGTATTTACGCTTATAACCGCGGAGCTACTGTAACTGGTGGTATCGCTGCGATTGTCGGTGGAATTGCAGCACTCATTGCAATTTTATTCCGAGTAGCGCTTATCGGCTTATTGTTCTCCCTCTTTTAAAAAGAAAAAGGTATCTCGCTTATGCGGGATACCTTATCCTGTAAATACATCTTCTGACGGATATTTAATTTTTTGTTTTGCTGGTCGCGCTAAAGAAAATACAAGTGTTAACGGTCCGATTAATCCACAAAACATAACAAACATAATCATACATTTTCCAAACGCTGATAACTTTGCAGTAATTCCCATCGTTAATCCTACTGTTCCAAACGCTGAAATTGTTTCAAATAGTAACTGAATAAAACTGAAGTCTTCTGTAAGCATTAACATAAATACTGCTGCAAAAATAAGGATTTGACTAGCAACGGCAATTGCTAATGCTCTCGTTACTGTCGACATTTTAATTGTGCGCTGAAATAATACGATTTCCTCTTTCTTTCTAAAGAAAGAAAGAACAGATGTAACTAAAATAACAAACGTTGTTAATTTAATCCCTCCACCTGTTGATACACTTCCTGCACCAATAAACATTAAAACCATCGTAAATAATATAGATGATTCTTCCATTCCCCCGTAGTCAACTGTATTAAATCCAGCCGTACGAGGAGTAATCCCTTGGAAAAAAGAAGCCCATAACTTTTCATTTAACGGTAAATTCCCTAACGTCTTCACATTATTATATTCCAATACAAAAATCACAATCATCGCTATCACATTTAGCGCTACCGTTCCAATAATCATGATTTTGGAATGAAGCGATAGTTTTCGAAAACTCCGGCTATACCATATATCAATTAGTACGGTAAATCCGAGACCGCCTATTACGATTAAAGAGCAAATCCCAATATTAATAATCGGATCGCCTACATACCTTGTTAAATTATCCGGCCATAGAGCAAATCCAGCATTATTATAAGATGCGATCACGTGAAAAATACTATAGTATACACCTTTTCCAAAGCCAAACTCTGGAATAAAACGAAATGATAAAAAGATGACTCCAATAAACTCAATACAAATTGAAAATATAAAGACACGTTTTACTAATTTTACGAGACCACCTATATTTGTCTGATTAAATGCCTCTCCAATTAATAAGCGATGACGTAATCCGATTTTTTTACCTAATACCCAAACAATTAAAATGGCAATTGTCATAAGACCTAGACCGCCTGTTTGAATTAAAAACATAATTACAATTTCGCCGAACATTGTAAACGTACTTGCAGTATCTACTACTCCCAATCCCGTTACAGTCGCTGCTGACGTTGCGGTAAAGAAAGCATCTACCCAACTAATATGTACTTTCGTTGCGAATGGTAACTTTAATAACAAACCGCCAACCACAATTAAGCAGAAAAAACCTAATGCTAATATTTGTGGTGGATTTAATCGTATAAAACGATTATACAGCCTTTGTCTTTTTGTTACTTCCATATTCACTAACTCCCTTTTTGCCCCTCATAACTAAAGGCTTATAAAAAACCTTAAATAGCAGGATAAACCTTATATTCTTATAATATAGTTGAGCATAATCCTTTTTTTCATAGTTTTCAACTTTTATTTATACTCGAACTTCACTTCATTTTATGACAAGACTCTTTCTATTATATTTATCCTTACTCTACAACTCTCGCAACAATCATTTTATATGTATCATTTCTTAAATCCTCATACCTTTCACTCTATGTTCACATAGGGGTCACATCTATCTTTTATAGTATATGTATCGGAGCTGTTCCTCCCTAATTTATAAGACATTCCCCAGTGTCTTTGAACAGCTTTCCATCCCTAATTAAATTGACATAAATTGTCCCCTTCCTTAGGCCATCATATGTGATGGTCTTATTTTTTGTCTTTCTATCTTCTATTTAAAACTCCCTCTCTCTTTCACTCTATGTTCACACCCCGGTCACATCTATCTTTTATAGTATATGTATCGAAGTTGTTCCTCCCTAATTTATAAGACATTCCCCAGTGTCTTGAACAACTTCCATCCCTAATTAAATTGACATAAATTGTCCCCTTCCTTAGGCCATCATATGTGATGGTCTTATTTTTTGTCTTTCTATCTTCTATTTAAAACTCCCTCTCTCTTTCACTCTATGTTCACACCCCGGTCACATCTATCTTTTATAGTATATGTATCGAAGTTGTTCCTCCCTAATTTATAAGACATTCCCCAGTGTCTTGAACAACTTCCATCCCTAATTAAATTGACATAAATTGTCCCCTTCCCTAGACCATCCTATGTGATGGTCTATTTTGTTTTCTAAATAGTTTATTTAGCTTTTTCTGCTTACTTTAGTAAAAGCAATCTATATTTAAATAGATACTTTTTGTACGAAATATTCAGAAAATATTGTCAAAATAGGTAGTTTTTCGGTACAATTAATGTAGAAAGCTATTTTACAAAAAATAAGGGGGGATTTTATTGAAACAAACAAAAGCAATCTTAATTGCATTATTTCTCGGTTTAGTTGTCGGACTCACTTTAAATTTAGCTGCACCATCCATTTTTGAACCATTAAATCAATATGTGTTCAATCCACTTGGTCAATTGTTTATTCGCCTCATTAAAATGCTAGTTGTCCCTGTTGTATTCATTTCTATCGTACTTGGAGCTGCTGGTCTTGGAGATCCGAAGCAACTTGGAAGAATTGGTTTAAAATCAATTTCATTCTTTCTTGTAACTACAGCCGTTGCCATCTCTATTGCAGTTACATTTGCACTGATTATACAACCAGGATCTGGTGGTAATTTTAAAACCGAAGGGCTTAAATATGAAGGTGCAAAAACCGAAACATCTTTCGTCGATACATTGCTAAATATCGTACCAGATAATCCAGCAAAAGCGATGGCTGATGGAAACATGTTACAAATTATTGCCTTTGCCGTATTAATTGGACTTGGTATAGCTATTTTAGGAAAACGTGTCCAAAGTATTCATTCATTACTTGAACAGGGCAACGAATTAATGATGTATCTCGTTAATCTCGTTATGAAATTAGCTCCAATCGGAACATTTGGGTTGCTTGCTTCATCCGTCGGTAAAATGGGTCTTGCAGGCGTCGCTGCGATGTTCAAGTATATGATTGTCGTTATGCTAGTACTTATTATTCACGGTGTCTTCGTATATGGTGGCTTATTAAAAGTATTGGCAAAAGAAAGCATTGTCCGTTTCTTTAAACATTTCGGACCAGTAATGGCGATTGGATTTAGTACATCTAGCTCTAATGCATCTCTTCCATTTGCAATGAAAACCGCACAAGAGAAGCTTGGTGTTCCAAAAGCAATTAGCTCTTTTGTACAACCACTAGGTGCAACAATTAATATGGATGGTACTGCCATTATGCAAGGTGTAGCAACTGTATTTATCGCTCAAGTATACGGCGTTGAACTTACTATTTCCCAACTAGCTGTAGTCGTATTAACTGCTGTACTAGCTAGTATCGGCACTGCTGGTGTACCAGGTGTTGGGCTTGTAATGCTGACGATGGTTTTAAATCAAGTAAATCTACCGGTAGAAGGTATTGCCTTAATTATCGGTATTGACCGCATTCTAGATATGTCAAGAACAGCTGTAAATATTTCTGGTGATGCAATTTGCGCAATGATTGTCGCAAAATCAGAAGAAAAATATAATACAGATCAATCTGCCGCATCTTAAATCAAAAAAGGAGTGAAATGATTCACTCCTTTTTTGATTTACTTCCCTTTTTCGAACGATATTCTTTTCCTTTATTATCGTTACCAGTTTCAAATTCTGCACTAAACTCTTGTTGAAATTGCCCTGATTTCGGTGAGCCTTGATTTCCGCTCCCTTTACTACCATTTCGATTTGTCATATTTCTGCCCCCTTCCTTTATTAGTAGTATGTTAAATATTTTCTTTTTTATAATCTTTTACATACGAAAAAAGACCTTCCTCATATAAGGAAAGTCTTCTTTTTTGAAGTGTAAGCGTTTTCTTGCTTATAATGACTTAAATAAGTTTTTTAGAAATAGATATCATTATATTCATTTCTTCTTCTGAGAGCGTAGAAAATCTTTCTTGCAAATATTGTTTTTTTGCACCTTCCATTTTTGCAACTAAATCTTTTCCTTGTTCAGTAATCTCCAAATATACAACTCGGCGATCTGACGTAGAACGTGAACGAGTTACAAAACCTTTATTAATTAATTTTTCTGTAACAGCTGTAATATGACTATTCGACACATTTAACTCATTCGCCACACGTGATACCATTTCTTTATTCGTACGATTCAATATTCTAAGGACGATGAACTCATTCCACGGTATGTAACCACCAAATATTTTTCCAATATCATTACGCAACGTGCGGAACATAGCAAAAACATTTGTCGATAGTTCTTCCATTAATTGCTCTCGATTTTGAGACAACTTTGACAGCCCCTTTTATTTCATTTAGTTAAATAAAAACCTTATTAATAATTCTACATGAAATCTTACTTTTTGTCACCTTATTTTCCCATAATTCGTAGTTTTTTAATAGATATTTCATGATAAAATGAAGTTGAATTTCCAAAAAAAGGAGTTGGGATAGTGGGTGAAGAAGACAAATTTTCGAATTTCAATCTAAAAGATAAAACTTTGATCATTGGTTTTGTTATTCTGTTCCTCATTGTAATTTTTGCATTTATATTTTTTATATATGTAGGAATCTTTCATATTACTGGTGTAGAGTATCGATCGCGCACTGCCTTACTTCTATTTTTTTTATTAATTACTTTCTTAGACGGTATTATATTTTTCATCTTCGTTTTCTTCAAGGCACTGCTATATCCAATGACACAAAACATGCCAAATTGGCTTTCTATTACTCTTTTTGCAATCATTGAAATTACGCTAGATTGGTTCGTCATTCATACCGCTGACGATTGGATAGAGAGCGTGCAACTATCCAACATAGCTGAATTATGTGTCGTACTATTCTTTTTCCTATTAAGTAAATTATTAAGTGACAAGAAAGAGTAAGAATACAAGCTTTTCTATATAAAAATTGGTACAATGAAAACAAATCATACTAAAGAGGTGTTACTTATGAACTTACAAAAATGGGCTGATAAAGGTATGTCCTTTGATACATATGTGAATGAAATGAAAGTAAATCAATACGAGCTACTGCACATTTACAATAACTTTTTAATTCCAAATGAATTACTTCCTGTATTAGAAGAACGTCAAAATGATGGCTGGCGTGTTATTGTATTAACAGCTGATTGGTGTGGCGATGCTCTTTTATGCGTACCTGTTATGAAACGAATTTCTGAAGTTGCAAATATTGATATGTCATTATTAATTCGCGATGAAAACTTAGAATTAATGGATCAATATTTAACAAACGGAACAGCACGTGCGATTCCAATCTTTATTTTCATTGATAAAGATGGAAACGAACAAGCCGTTTGGGGACCACGTGCTCCAAAAGTACAAGAGTTAGTAACTTCAATGCGCGCTACATTGCCTGAAAAAGAAGATCCAACATTCGAAGAGAAACAAAAAGAAATGTACGCTAATTTCCGTGCCACATTAGCTGATGACACTTCTCTTTGGGAACATGTAATGGAAAGCATGATGGAAAAAGTAGTAAAATAAAAAAAAAACTGCCGAACTCGGCAGTTTTTTTATTACATAATGAAGAAATAGAATACCGCAGCTAAAATGAAACGGTAGTAAGCAAACGGTGTTAGTTTTACACGAGATAATAATTTTAAGAATGAAACAATTGCAAGCATTGCAACAACGAACGCCGTAATAAATCCTGTTGCAAATAGCGGTATATCAGCCGCACTTAATATATCCCAGCTTTTAATTAAATCTAAGCCACTTGCAGCTACCATCATTGGTACTGCTAAAATGAATGTATATTCAGCTGCCGCTGTATGTGACACGCGAGCTAATAAACCACCACTTATTGTAGAACCAGAACGAGAAAATCCTGGCCAAAGTGCTAAACATTGGAACATTCCGATTGTAAATGCTTGCTTATATGTGATTTCATCTAATGTTCTTGCTGTACTTGGTTTTGAAAACTTCTCAGCAACAATCATTAAAATACCACCAGCCACTAAGCTAATGACAACTGGGCCTGGCCCAAATAAAACTTCTTTAATCGCACTATGGAACAATACGCCAAGTACGCCGGCAGGAATCATTCCGATAATAATATGTAATAAATTTAACGATGGTCCGTCTGTTACTTTCCCTATACCTACTAAAGACCATAGACGCTTCCAAAATATAACTACAACTGCTAAAATCGATCCCAATTGAATAACAACTTCGAAAACTTTCGCTCTCTCATCGTCAAATCCAAGTAAATGACCTGTTAAAATCATATGCCCTGTTGATGAAACTGGTAAAAACTCTGTTAAACCTTCAACAGCACCCATGATTATTCCAATTAACCAATCAGCCACGAGTAGTGCCTCCTTAATAACTAATAATATGTAATTTTTTCATACCTTACCATAATACCTTATCCCCTTTCAAAGTGCATCCTTTTTTATAGTCAAACCGTAGTTTTAATAAGCTTATTCCTTTTCTATTTTTTGATTAAATTGTATGATAGTAAGAGTTTTCTTTTTTACGTAGAAAGGGGATTTTATGAAAGAAACTAGTACATTCTCACAAAAATTAAAGCAATTTGTATTACTATTTTTCCCGATTTTTGTTACGCAAATGTCATTATTTGCAATGAGCTTTTTTGATACAACAATGTCAGGACATGCAAGCCCTATTGATTTAGCAGGGGTTGCTATCGGAACGAGTATATGGATTCCAGTTAGTACGGGATTAACAGGTATTTTGATGGCTACAACTCCAATTGTTGCGCAACTCGTTGGATCCAAGAAAAAAGAAGATGTTCCCCAAGTCATCATACAAGCAGTCTATTTAGCAATTTGCGCTAGCTTCGTCGTTATGCTTATTGGGTTTTTCGCTGTTACACCCATTTTAAATGGCATGCGATTAGAAGAACCGGTAGAACGTATTGCAGCACAATTTTTAAGTATTATTGCAATGGGAATTATTCCTTTATTTACTTACACTGTTTTACGTGGATTTATTGATGCATTAGGAAAAACTCGCACAACGATGATTATTACGTTACTATCATTACCTATTAACGTAATATTAAATTATGTATTAATTTTTGGGCATTTCGGTTTTCCAAAACTCGGTGGTGTCGGAGCAGCAATTGCTTCTACAGCAACCTATTGGTGCATTTTAATTATTACCGTTATGATTATTCGTACGAGAGAGCCTTTTGCATCTTTCCATATTTTTAAACAGTTATATCGCCCTTCTCTTTCTAGTTGGAAAGAGTTCTTAAAACTTGGCGTCCCTATCGGATTTGCTATCTTTTTTGAAACGAGTATTTTCGCTGCAGTAACACTTATGATGAGTAATTTTAGTACGACAACAATCGCAGCTCATCAAGCAGCTATGAACTTCGCTTCCTTGCTATATATGACTCCTTTAAGTTTAGCAATGGCCATGACCATCTCTGTTGGATTTGAAGTTGGAGCGAAACGATATAATAACGCAAAACAATATGGATTTATCGGGATTGGCTTAGCACTTGCATTCGCCCTATTATATTCCATTCTTCTTTACTTCTTTGATGATGAAATTGCTTCTATTTATACGACAGATATACAAGTTCATCATTTAGCAAAAGAATTTCTTATATTTGCGATTTTATTTCAAATCTCAGATGCAATTGCAACTCCTGTACAAGGGGCACTACGTGGTTATAAAGATGTAAATGTCGCCTTAATTATGACATTAATCGCCTATTGGGTAATTGGTCTCCCTCTCGGTTACATATTAGCAACCTATACTGATTGGGCAGCAAAAGGATATTGGATCGGTCTTATTATCGGTCTAGCATTTGGAGCAACCTTCCTCCTTATCCGTCTCTTTCAAGTTCAGAGAAAATATACAACGCAAAACAGCCGCTCATAATATAGCGGTTGTTTTCTTTATGCATATTTTTTCTTGTAACGTATAACATAATGAAAAAGAAAGGTGGATACATATGGACGAAAAAGAAAAAAAGCAATCATTCGACGAAGAATTCGCCCCTGAAATTTCACCTGGATATCGGCAAGATGTACATAAACAACCTAAATATAAAAACACTTCGTTTTTAATGGGGATTACCATTTTTGCCGCTGTATTGCTTGTGCTTATCATTTTCGTTTATTTTTGATGGAAGGTGATTTATTATATGAAGAAACAAAATTCCAATCGTTCAAAAAGAATTGTGAAAACAGAAAAAGGGTATGCAGGTGATTCGGTTCTTACTCAGAAACAAGTCGAGCAAGGAAATTTATATATTGCTCAAAAAGAACTTGGTCAACAAAATGAAAATCTTTAAAATCCCTCAAAGAACTGGGGGATTTTTTATACCGCTATTTATGGTACTGGTTCATATTTCTCTTTATTGTACGTACTGTTTTTGTTCTAATACCTTAAATGTATGATTAACCTTTACAATTTTTATTTTATAATTCAATTTCATTTCGCTTCTCTTACCATTTTCAGTACCCGCCACGTACGCTACAGTTTGATAGAGAAAACTTCCATCCGTCACTTCACGTATCTCCTCGTTTATAAATTTATACTCTAAATCCTGAAAACGATTTGGATAATAATTTTTCATTAATTGTTCATACCCTCTATTTAAAAATAGTTCTTCACCTTTTCGTTTCACATCTTCTTTATTAGTAAACTCAAAAACTGATAGTTGCTCGGTCACAAAATGTTCTCCTACCTTTTTCATTTCATTATGAGTTAAAGTTTCTATACCTTTGTTTTTTAATTCCTTATTTAATCCGTACTGATCAATCGGTTTATAGCCCGCAAAAACCTCTTCTTTATATGACCAAAACAATCCAAAAGCGATACATAGAGAAGTGATTAATAGTCTTTTCTTTATAACACTCCCGCCCCTCTTCATAATGATAATTATATTTTAACATATAGAAAGAAAATTCTGATATCATAGAGTGGAATAACTTAGAAACGAGGAACAATTATGGACTCTTACAAACAATATATAAAAGAAGCTTTGCCTAATCTTTCTATACATTCCTATAAACAAAATGAAGAAGGATGGGATAATGTAGCGATTATAGTAAATGATGAGCTACTGTTTCGTTTCCCGCGAAAACAGGAATATGCAATGCGAATTCCGTTAGAAAAAGAACTGTGCACAATTCTCACTCAATCACTACAAGAAATCGAAGTTCCACAATATCACCTAATTTATACAAATGAATCTGATGAGGTTCCTCTTTGTAGCTACTATACTCTCATTCATGGTGAACCGTTAAAAACAGAAATAGTTGCGAACTTAGATGAAAAAGAACGAAAAATAATTATTACACAATTAGCTACTTTCCTTGCGGCTCTACATAGCATTCCTCTAAAAAGTGTTACAGCGTTAGGGTTCCCTACCGAAAAAACACTTACCTACTGGAAAGAGCTACAAACTAAATTAAATGAGTATGTTACTAACAGTCTAACTTCGTTCCAGAAATCAACCTTAAACCGTTTATTCGAGAATTTCTTTGCCTGTCTAGCTACATCCAAATTTCAAAATACAATCATTCACGCTGATTTTACACATCATCACATTTTATTTGATAAACAAAATAAAACCATTTCAGGAATCATTGATTTTGGTGATGCTCAAATTGGAGATCCTGCCTTTGACTTTGCTGGGCTATATGATGATTTCGGACATGAATTTACTACATCAGTATATGAACAATACTGTACACTTACTTCACACCATGATCCATTACTCACTCACCGTATCACAAATTTTTATCAATACAGTCCTTTACTACATAATATAATTTATAACTTTGAAACAAAGAATGAACTTGAATTTTTAGCTGGTATAGAACAACTGAAAGCAATACTACAGGGATGAGATTACATTCTCTCCCTATATTCTCTCTCCTCATATAACATTAACTTTTTATCCATTTCAACAATGACTTTATACAGTTGAAATGCCTGTAAAATTTGCAGTTGAATTCCAAAAGGGGCATTCTGTTCTTTTAACCATTGAAATACTTTCGTTTCATCTTTCATTGATTATTCCTCCCTTTATTAAAATCTGCTACAAATATACGATACATGATGAAAAGCTTTTCATGTCAACAACAAAAAAGGATGCAAATTTGCATCCTTTAATGTACGATATTTTTCTTCTGTTTCGCTTCTTTCTTTACTTCTTCCCCTTGGCATTCACTACGAAATGCACAACTTATACACTCAGAACGAAAATGACGCTCTGTATAATGCTCAGGTTGCTGTAACATTTCTTTCATTCTAGATAAATGAGCCATTCCAGTTATAATATCTTCCTGTTTCGGAGTGTAGTCATACTTAGTTCCTTCTATTAAATTAATAACTTCAATTTTCCCTGGAAGAATGCCGAAAGCTTTATAACTAAATACTGTCATTAGCTTTTGACAAAGAGCAAGCATTTCCTCATCCGCATCGACAACATACTTTTTAATTACAAACGACTCAGTACTCCACTCACCAACTTCTAATGTCAATGACATGTGGACACCTAACTCTTCCATATATGTTTGAAATTTTTCATATAAAAATAACGGTGGTGTCTGACTATCATCTCTTTCAACAAACTGTAATAAGTGATCCGTTAGCTTCGCTAACACAATGTAATACTCCATCTTCGAAGCAAACATATTAACTCTTACTTTTTTCCAATACTTTTCTATTAATATTAAAAGTACAATTTTCGTTTGTTGGCCTGCCGGTAATGTGTAATATTCGTTAATAATTCGATTCACAATCATTTGTGCGATTTGTTGCCATTCAAACGAAGAAGGTTCTCTTCTTTTGATATGACGAAAATAAAATTTATGTGGACAACGCATAAAATCATACAAATGATAATCTGTCATCGTTTTAATTGCGATTTTCTCATGCACTTGCTCTTCATCTCCCTTCTGCCATTAAGAAAGGTGTTTTACAAATTCAGCTCCAAACTGTAAACATTTTTCTACATCTTCATCTTCTGGCGTTAATTCTACTTTTAATCCTTCTAACACAACTTCTGCCCCGCGTTCTTTTAGCTTTTCTATTAAAATGTCAACTGCCACGCCATATTTTGGATAAGCCGAATCACATGATCCGAATACTGCCGCTTTTTTCCCAGTTAAATCAATAGAATCCATTGCGTCATAAAAATCTAAGAAATCATCCGGAAGGTCACCATCTCCCCAAGTGAATGCACCTAAAATAATTCCATCATACTGTTCTAATATAGAAGCTTCTGGTGAATCCATAATATCAATCACTTCAATTTCATTTTCAGTTTCACGAATCACGCCGGCAATATGATCAGCCATTTCCTCTGTATTTCCACTCATACTTGCAAAAATCATTACTAACTTACTCAACTGAACCTCTCCCCTTACTTTGTATCTCTTTTTCTGTTTGAATGCTCTTCTTCTCATCTACATATTCCGAACGAATTACATTTCGTTGCCATTCCATATGCTGATCAACTTCTTTATTTTTATCTTTTAATCCCCTCCGTAGAAGGTGAAATTTTTTTCTCATTAACATGTCGCATCCATCCCATTGATAATAATTATCAATTTCAACTATTTTTAGATTAATTGATATTGATTATCACTGTCAACAACTTTTTTTAAAAAATGATTAAAATGTACAAGCTTGTCCGTTAGCTATTCATATACTATAAATGAGCATAGTTCTTTCTCAGCCCTCTCTGACGGAAAGAAATAAAAGCAACTGCGATAGAGCGCAGTTGCCTTTTTTTATCCCACTTTAATGGGCAGTAAAACCCCCACTGATTAAAGTTGCACTTTATACTTTTCTATGATTTCAATAATCTCATTGTTGTTTCTAAAAATAATTCCACTCCATAAATGAGAGTTGATTCATCTACATCAAATTTTGGATGATGATGCGGGTAGCAAGTATCTATCTTTTTATTACCAGTCCCTAATTTAATAAAACAACCAGGTGCTTTTCTTAAATATGCCGAAAAATCTTCTCCTCCCATAGAAGGTTCAAGCTTCACAACACGCTCATTTCCAAACAAATGTAGTGCACTTTCTTCTACTACTTTCGTAATATATTCATCATTAATAACCGGATCATATCCATATCGATACGAATATGTATACGACCCTCCATGTGCTTCTGTAATTCCTTTCACGATTTTCTCAATTTTCTCTTCTGCTTCCAACCTTAATGCTTGATTAAATGAACGAACAGTGCCCATTAAAGTTGCTGCACTAGGAATAATATTATCAGCCATTCCCCCATGAAACTGCGTAACTGAAACGACTCTTTGCATGAAAGCACTTGTATTTCTTGATACAATATGTTGTAGATTTGTAATAATCTGCGCTCCGATAGCAATAGGATCTATCGTTTCCTCCGGCCTCGCCGCATGTCCCCCTTTCCCTTGAATTTCAACTGTAAATACGTCTGGTGCCGCCATCATCGGCCCATACGCAATTCCTATCTTTCCGCTCTCAAGTCCTGACATAACATGTAAACCTATTACATAATCAACACCGTCCATTACACCTGCCTCAACCATTTCTTGTCCCCCGCCGGGATATACCTCTTCTGCGTGCTGAAAAAATAGACGAATCTCCCCTGCAAAATCTTCCTTTATATTTGACAGTACTTCTGCTGTCCCCAACAAAATAGCTGCGTGAGCATCATGTCCACATGCATGCATCATTCCTTTATTCACAGACGTATAAGATTTACTCGTCTCCTCTTGAATTGGCAGAGCATCTATATCAGCTCGAATCGCAACTACTTTCCCTTGTTCCGTTCCTCTTTTAATTGCTAGTACACTATACTTCGTCGGTCTCGTTACTTCAAAAGAAGAAAATGTGCATAATGTATCATATATAAATTGTGAAGTTTCTTTTTCATGAAACGATAATTCTGGATACTTATGGAAATATCTTCTCCATTTCACGATATTTTCTTCCGAAATTAGATTCTTCCACACTCTATCCATGATAATTTCCTCCTTTTTAAAAGGGCTAGAAATGTAAAAGTTTACTTTGTCTCGAATGACTCATAAGCACAAATACTATATTTTACGTATTCTTCTAGTCCACTTTTATGTATTCACACAATCCACTTCCTATTTACATATCAAATCCATTACAAATTGATGCTGAATGTAATATAATTGCTAAGTTAGGGATTTTCTTTTTTAGTATTTAGTGCTAATATCAGAAAAGAGCCTTTTGACTTATTTTTACCTAAAATGTGGAATTTTGTTTTTTTCACAATAATGTAGGACATGATACCTACAAAGAGCTATTATTTCATTAAGAGAGGGAAAGACATGGAAAGATTAAAAGAGATATGGTCTCGACCACTCACACAATGGGTTGCAAAGACGGTTTATTACCTTGCAATTTTATTTGCATTACTTTGGTTGTATGGATTCCATGATACAAACACAAGTACATTTATTTACAATGAATTCTAGGGTGGGAACGTTATGAAGTTATTAGAACAAATTGAAAAGTGGGCTATTGAAACGCCTGATCAAACTGCTTTTGTTTGGCGAGATGCGAAAATTACGTACAAACAATTAAAGGAAGATTCT